>CAWFVS010000027.1:0-18635 GCA_963819255.1 uncultured Alphaproteobacteria bacterium | reverse complement strand
CGCAAGGAGCATATCCGCGAGGTGGAAGGCCTGATCGAGCGGCTGAACGCCAAGCTGCCGTCGGTCAAGAACACCGAGCGCGACCCGAGGCGGCGCGAGCGCATCAAGGAGACGATTGCGACCCTCGAGAGGCGTCTCTATCTGCTCGAAAGCGGCCCGAGAGGCCAAGGCCCCGCCAGCGCCGTCATCGCCAACGCGACCGGCTGCAGCAGCGTCTACGCCTCGACCTTCCCGTTCAACCCGTACAACGACCCGTGGGTCAATAGCCTGTTCCAGGACACGCCCGCGGTCGCCAAGGGCGTGTTCGAGGGGTTGAGCGCGGAGGCGAGCGGCGACATCCGGGCGCTGAGGGTCGCCAAGCTCGACCTTGCCGACGAGTACGACCCGGAGGTGCACGACCGCTTCTTCAGGACGTTCGCCTGGGCCGATTTCACGCCCGAGGAAATGAGCCTGCTGCCGAGCGTCATCAGCATGGGCGGCGACGGCGCCACCTACGACATCGGGTTCGGCTCGCTGTCGCGGATCCTGAGCACGACGACGCCGATCAAGGTGGTGGTGCTCAACAGCGGCGTCTATTCGAACACCGGCGGACAGGCGTCGACCGCCAGCGTGACGGCCCAGGATGCTGACTTGAGCCGGGTCGGCGCCGCCCACTCAGGCAAGCAGGAGGGGCGCAAGGAGCTCGCGCTCATCGCCGCGTTCCATCCGAACGTGTTCGTGGTGCAAAGCTGCGCGGCGATGCAGGGACACTTCCTCAAGCACGCCGTCGAGTTCCTGAGCCATAACGACGCCCCCGCGGTGTTGGATGTCTATACCCCCTGCCAGGGGGAGCAGGGCATCGCCGACCCGCAAGCGAGCCGTCATGGACGACTGGCGGTCGAGAGCCGGATGAGCCCGCTGTTCGTGCATGATCCGCGCCGGGGCGCCGACCTGCACAGCCGGTTCTCGCTCGACGGCAATCCGGACGTGGACAAGGACTGGACCACAAACGTGATCGAGTATGTCGAGGACGGCGCGCCGAAGCTCATGGAAGTTCCCATGACGCCGGCCGACTTCGCGTTGACCGAGGGCCGCTTCCGCAAGCAGTTCCACCGCCTGAAGTCCGACGCGGCCGGCATGCCCATCCACGAGTACGTCGGGCTCGGAGCTGCGGAGCGGACGGGCAAGACGCCGTTCGTCTGGTCGACCGACGACGCCGGGAAGCTGATCAAGGTGGAGGCGTCGCAGGCGATCGTCAATCTGGTCCAGGAACGCCGCAAGAATTGGCGGACCCTGCAATATCTCGCCGGCCTCGACGTCGAGAGGCTGGACGCCGGCCATCACGCCGAGATGGAAACCCTCAAGCGTGAGGTCAAGGAAGCGACGGAAGCGCGCGAATCGTCGATCAACTCGATCGCGCGCGCCATGTCGGAGCTGGCCGCGTCCTCCAGCGCGCCCGCTTCCGCCGAGGTCGGCCACGCGCCGGTGGGAGTGACGACCCACCTCTTCTCGGCCCCGCCGGGCGCGCAGACGCCGCGGCCGCCAAGGGCAACGGCGCGGCGCTGGTGACGCTCGCGGAGGAGGACGTCCCCAAGTGCAACAACTGCAAGACCTGCTATCAGGAGATCCCGGAGCTGTTCGAGAAGACGAGGATCGTCGCCGACGGCGCAGCCAAGGAAGTCGGACATCTCATCCCCGGCGCGCTCGAGCGCATCAAGGCCACTCCGGAGCTCAAGGCCAAGATTGCGCGTGTCGCGGCGAACTGTGACGCGGAGATCATCCATGCGAACTGATGCATCAGGCGCAGCCGCAGGCGCCGGACGCGAGGATCTCGAGCGCTATGCCGAGGCCGCGCATGCGCTCGAGGCCACGCAGGACGAAATCGCTGAGCTGGAGCACACGGAGGCCTTCGACGTCTTCCAAAGCAGCTCGGCCTCCTCAAGCGTCGACTCCTGACCAGTCCGGAGTCCCTGCGGCAGATGTTCATCGACGACGGCATGCAGGCCATCGTCCGGGAGTTCCGGCAGGACAAGCTCGGCCGCGACTTCACCAAGACGTTGTGGAGCCTCCTTCTGCGCGACGACGACGCAAGCGCCATCCTCTTGCGTTTCATCTGGAACGTGCCGCTCAAGTTCAAGCGCAAGTTCATCGTCGCGATCGACGCGCATCTCTCCGACCGCTACCCGATGTTCAAGGGCCTGTCGCAGGGCTGGCCCGGGCAGAACGGGATTCCGCCCTACATCCGCCTGCCCGAGGAACGCGCGAGGGACTTCGAGCTGGTCAACCAGGGCTACCTCGGCTACATGAACCTCGGCTACAGCGCGCGCGAGGTCGACCTCCTCGTCTGGCTCGAGACGCTGCGCGACAAGCAGTGCGAGGACCGCGCCTGCGAGCTCGGCGTGCCGAGGCCGGGTCGCGAGCCCAAGGGCGGCTGCCCGGTCAAGATCCATATCCCCGAGATGCTGCAGCTCCTGGGCACGGGCAAGTTCAAGGACGCGCTCGAGCTCATCGAAAGCTGCAATCCCCTGCCCGACGTGACCGGCCGCGTCTGCCCGCAGGAACTGCAATGCCGCGGCGTCTGCACGCTCACCGGGCGGCCGCTCGAGATCGGCCAGCTCGAATGGTTCCTGCCCGAGCGCGAGAAACTCAGTGATCCCGAGGCGTCGGCCCGGCGCTACAAGAACTTCGTGAGCCCCTGGATGCAGGCGGAGAAGCCGCCGATCGCGGTGATCGGCTCGGGCCCCGCCGGGCTCATCAACGCCTATCTGCTCGCCGCGCAGGGCTATCCGGTCACGATTTTCGAGGCCTTCCATGAGCTCGGCGGCGTGCTGCGCTACGGCATCCCGGAGTTCCGGCTGCCGAACGCGCTGATCGACGACGTGGTCGGCAAGATCAGGCTTCTGGGCGGGCGGTTCGTCACCAATTTCGTCGTCGGCAAGACGGCGACCCTCGAGGACCTCAAGGCCGCCGGCTTCTGGAAGATTTTCGTCGGCACCGGCGCTGGCCTGCCGCGCTTCATGAACGTGCCAGGGGAGCATCTGCTCGGCGTGATGTCGGCCAACGAGTTTCTGACCCGCGTCAACCTGATGCAGGCGCGGCTCGAGGATTACGAGACGCCGCTGCCGGAGGTGAAGGACAAGCGCGTGATCGTGATCGGCGGCGGCAACACCGCCATGGACGCGGCGCGCACCGCCAAGCGCCTCGGCGGGACCGTGACCATCGTCTATCGCCGCACTCAGGCGGAGATTCCGGCCAGGGTCGAGGAGTTGCACCACGCGCTCGAGGAAGGAATCGAGCTCATGGTGCTGCGCTCCCCGCGCGAATTCACCAGCGAGAAATCGGCCCACGTCTGCCACGCCGTCCTCGACGTCATGGAGCTCGGTCCGCCCGAAGCCTCCGGCCGGCGCGCGCCGGTCGTCACCGGCAAGACCGAGACGATGCCGGTCGATCTCGTGATCATGGCGCTCGGCAACGCGCCAAACCCGATCATCAAGGACAGCGAACCCGATCTGAAGACCACCAAATGGGGGACGATCACCGTCGGCGGCGGGTCGCAAAGAACCACGCTCGAAGGCGTCTATTCGGGCGGCGACGCGACCCGCGGCGGCGCGACCGCCGTTCTCGCCGCCGGCGACGGGCAGGCGGCGGCGCGCGAGATCGTCGGCGACATTCCCTTCTCCAGGGCGGAGATCGGGGATCTCGTCGAGCGCGCCTCGCGCTACACCGACGTCGGCCAGGCGCCGCAGACGATCCTCAGGAAGGTGAAGCTCGCCGAAGGCATCGTCGAGATGACGGTGAAGTCGCCGTTCATCGCCAAGGCGGCGCAGGCGGGCCAGTTCGTCCGCGTGCTGCCGACGCCGAAAGGCGAGCTCATTCCGCTGACGCTCGCGGACTGGAACGAGAAGGCGGGCACGATCGACCTCGTCGTCCAGGCGATGGGCTCGAGCACCATCGGCATCAATGCGATGGAAGTCGGCGAGGCCTTCACCGGCATCGCCGGGCCGCTCGGCCAGCCGAGCAAGCTCCGCCGCTACGAGGGCGATCAGACAGTCGTCTTCTGCGCCGGCGGTCTCGGCCTGCCGCCGGTCTACCCGATCATGCGGGCCCACTTGAAGCTCGGCAATCATGTGACGCTGATCGCCGGCTTCCGCACCGCGAGCGCGCTCTTCTGGACGGAAACGGGCGAACGCGTCGACCGGCTACAACAGGAGTTCTCGGAGCAGCTCAGAGTGATCTACGCCAGCAACGACGGCACATTTGGCGTCGAAGGGCTTCGTCACCGTCCCGCTCGAGGAGTTGCTCAAGGAGAACAAGGCGGGCAAGGGCCGCAAGATTGCCGAGGTCGTGGCGATCGGGCCGCCCTTGATGATGCGCGCGATCAGCGAGCTGACCCAACCCTACGGCGTGCACACGGTCGCAAGCCTGAACTCGATCATGGTCGACGCCACCGGCATGTGCGGCGCCTGCATGGTGCCGGTGACCATCGACGGCAAGATGGTGCGTAAGCACGCCTGCATCGACGGCCCCGAGCTCGACGCCCATATCATCGACTGGGACAAGTTCCTTCCCCGCTTCAGCCAGTTCAAGGCGCAGGAGCAGGAGAGCCGCGTGCGGCACGGACTGGCGTAGCTTCCGACGCTTCCGCCGGAAGGAGTCGCCCCGCCGGCCACAAGCCGGCCCGAGCCGCAGGCGGTGGCGATAACTTCGGCAAGAGACTACGCCGAGGCCACGCCCGCTGACAGCATCGCGACAAGAACTATTGCGGCACGCATGTTCTTGCTCCGGTGAAGTCGCTGGGTTCGTTGCCTCGCACTGGATTGCGTCGACCAGCTGTTTACGCACGCGGGCCGACTTGCTCAGGTTCCACTATACGTTTGAGCGCCGCCGCCAATGGCCGCGGTTGATCGGGCCAAAGCGCGCCATGCGTTGGAACCGGGTTATTACGTCAAGTCGATTGGGAATCCGTCGGCGCCAGTGTCCACGGTTACGCCGGACTTTCCAAACGTCATCACCACGCGCTATGAACCCGCGCAGCCGCTCGACGTCGGGGTCGTCGACGGATTGCGCCTCAAGCTCGGCGAGGATTCTCTCCAGGGCCACACGTGATGTGGTCCAATCATAAGTTTGTTCGTCCCACATCCTTTGCGCGTGGAGAAGCACTCCGTCTACGATCTCGGCGGTCGAGAGCACAATCACGTCTTTCATAGGCGTCTCATGTCTTCTCGCGCGCGAGTTCCAGACCGACGCCTGCAAAGAGGGCGCCGTTGATTCCTTGCGCATTCGTTTCAATTCGGGGCAGTTGCGGTCGCGTCCGCGGGGAAGACAGCGCGGGCTGCGCCAATCCTGACGATTCGTTCAGGCGCGCCACAATTGTCGGATTGTCGCCAAATCTCTGCGCAGCCTCAGCCCTGGAGCGCCGGAGACCCTTTCCGCGCAAGAATTTGCGGCTGCGAGGAGACTGTCTCTCGCCTTGAAATGGCGGGTTCGCGTCTCCTATAAGCGGCGCCGGGTTCCGGTAACAATAGACCGCAACAGGATGTCCTTCAAACATGCGAATCAACGCTCTGGTCTGGGCCGCCGCGCTTTCCCTTTTCGCCGCGCACGGCGCGCTGGCTTTCGACGCCGCCGCTCCTGACGCTTCGACCAGCGCTCCCTCGGTCAGGCCGCATATCGCGCCGAATTCGGAGGACGCCGCCGCCCGCTCGGCCAAGTCGCTCGAATGCTCCCAGAGGGCCGACGCGCAGAACCTGCACGGCAAGCCGCGCAAGCAATTCATGCGCGAGTGCAAGCACGGGGCATGAATGCGTCGTTCGCGTTTGAACAGGCGAGGCCAATGACGGTCCCGCCGCTTCGCCTTCGCTAGGGTCGCTTTGACCGAGACCAACGAGCGCCTCGAGCTCTTTTCGACGCCGCGCGACTGGCTGCGCTACGCCATCGGGCGATTCCGGGCGGCCGGTCTCGCCTTTGGCCACGGCGTGACGACCGCACAGGATGAAGCCGCCTTCATCGTCCTCGAAGGCCTGAGCCTTCCGATCGACACGCTCGATCCCTTCCTCGACGCCAGGCTTCTCCGGCGCGAGCGCGAACGCCTCGATGCGCTGGTCGAGGCGCGCGTGACCACGCGCAAGCCCGCCGCATACCTTCTCAACCGCGCCTACATTCAGGGAGTGCCGTTCTACGTGGACGAGCGCGTCATCGTGCCGCGCAGCCTCATCGGCGAACTCTTGATGACGACCTTCGCCGAGGACAACGGGCTGACCGGCGACCCGGCCTCGGTGTCGCGCGTCCTCGACATTTGCGCCGGCGGCGGTTCGCTCGCCATTCTAGCCGCTTTCGTATTTCCCAATGCGACGATCGACGCGGCGGAATTGTCGGCCGACGCGCTGGCGGTGGCGCGGCGGAACGTCGACGAGCACGGGCTTTCCCATCGCATCGCGCTGATCGAGGGCGACCTTTTCGCGCCGCTGAAAGGGGCGCGCTACGATCTGATTTTGGCCAATCCGCCCTATGTCGACGCCGAGGCGCTCGCGGCGTTCCCGCCGGAATACGCGGCCGAGCCGAGATTGGCGCACGCAGGCGGAACGGACGGGCTCGACATCGTCCGACGGATTCTGAGCGAGGCGCCGGACCACCTGACGCCGCATGGAAGGCTCATCTGCGAGGTCGGCCGCGGCCGGGATCGGCTGGTGCGGGACTATCCCGGTCTGCCCTTCGTGTGGCTCGACACCGAGGAGAGCGAGGGCGAGGTGTTTCTTTTGCGGGCCAGCGACTTTGCGGGGTTCAGGCGCGGGCCGCGGAAGCGGTAGGGGCTAGTCCGCCGCCTCGCGCATCGCCGCGCGAATTTCGGCGCGCAAATCGTCGATCGGCGTGAGCCGACCTGCTCGCTCGACATGCCAAAAGGTCCAGCCGTTGCAGGCCGGCAGGCCCTGCACCAGCGCGCCGATCTTGTGGATCGATCCGACCGCGGGACCGGCAGCCAGCGTCCCGTCGGCGCGCACCACGGCGGAATGACGCCGCCTCACGTCGACGACCCGTTCGCCTGGGTTGACGAGTCCCGCCTCGACGAGGCTGGCGAAAGCGACGCGCGGCTCGCCGCGTCTGGTCGGCGCGGCCGCAACCGCGTCGACGGCGAGCGGTTCGACGGCCTCGATTCGCCTGCGGGCGGCCGCCGCGTAAGCAGGGTCCCGCTCGATGCCGATGAAGGAGCGGCGGAGCTTTCGCGCGACGGCGGCCGTGGTGCCGGAGCCCAAGAACGGATCGAGCACGAGATCGCCGGCATTGGAGGCCGCCATCAGCACGCGCGCGAGCAGCGCCTCCGGCTTCTGCGTCGGGTGGGTCTTGCGGCCCAGGTCGTCCTTCAGCCGCTCAGCCCCGGTGCAGATCGGCAGGAACCAGTCGGAGCGCGCCTGACAATCTTCGTTGCCGGCCTTCAGCGTCTCGTAGTTGAAGGTATAGGCCTTGGCCTCCGGCCCGCGCGCCGCCCAAATCATCGTTTCGTGGGCGTTGGTGAAGCGACGGCCGCGGAAATTCGGCATCGGGTTGGCTTTGCGCCAGACGATGTCGTTGAGAATCCAGAAGCCGAGATCCTGCAGGATCGCGCCGACGCGGAAGATGTTGTGGTAGGATCCGATCACGACGATGGTGGCGTTCGGCTTCATGACTCGCCGCGCCGCGCCGAGCCAGGCCCTGGTGAAGGCGTCGTAATCGGCGAAATTGGCGAACTTGTCCCAGTCGTCGTCGACCGCGTCGACCAGGCTTTGGTCGGGCCGCGACAACGCTCCCTCGAGCTGAAGATTGTAGGGCGGGTCCCCGAAGACCAGATCGACAGAAGCCGCCGGCAACTTGTCCATTTCGGACACGCAGTCGCCGACCAGAATCGCGTCGCGCGGCGCAGGAGCGATTGCGGCCGGGCGTTGCGTCTCGCCGGCGCCAGTACGCAAAACCTGGATCTGGGCGGTAAGACGCAATGCTCCGGCACGCAAGTTAATGAACGCGAAATACGCAACGCTATGGCCGGATCCTTCGAACCGGCCCGCCCTTTATGGCGCGCGTTAGGTAAACTTCTGGTTATGTGGCAGAGGCTGACGTTGTGTCGTTTTCGTACGGCGCAAGTCAAGCCGAACGTTTCGCCCTCTAAACGCTTTCGCAACCTTTTGTCGCGCCGCCTCGATCGCGTTTATGCGGGAGCCGGAACGAGCGCCTATGGCAGGGGCGCCAGAATAAGGCGGACGACCCCCCGGCCTCGATCCGCGTACGCGGCGCGTGCTACCACATGCCGTCTTTCGAGGGGGTCGGAACATTCTCCGCCGACGCTCTCGCCGTAAGGACGACGGTAACAATGCCTGGGCGCGTAAGCCGATGAGCGGCGCGGAGACATCAAGGATCGTGGAGCGGGCGCCAGGGCGTCAGGGCGAACTGGCGCTTCGGGCCGTTGGCGACCATTACGAGATCATCAGCAACGGCGTGTTCCTGATGGATACGCGCAATGGTGAGTCGGAACGCCTGCTCGTGCGCCTGGCGCTGCGCGGCGGAGCGGATCGATGGCGCTTGCTGATCGGCGGACTCGGGGTCGGATTTTCGCTCGCCGAGGCGCTGCGCTCGGATCGACTCGAGCGCGTGACGGTCGTCGAGATCGAGCCGAAGATCGTCGAGTGGAACCGGACCTGCCTCGCGCCCTACTCAGGAGACGCGCTTTCCGACCCGAGAGTCCGGCTCGTCGTTGAGGACGTCGTCGCTTGGCTCGATCGTGAACGAGAACCTTCGACGGGATCTGCCTAGACGTCGACAACGGACCGTCGTGGACCGTCACGCGCGCCAACAGCATGCTTTATACGGACCAGGGCCTTACCCTGCTGTACGAGCGCCTCGAGCCCGGAGGCGTCTTGACCATTTGGAGCGCCGCGCAAGTCCGGGGCTTCGCAGAGAGATTGCAGCGGGTGTTCAAGACGGTCGAAACATTCCGCGTTCCCGTGCCCAGAGGCGAGCCGGATGTCATCTACGCCGCCTCGCGTCCCTGACAGTCAGATCGTCGCGGCCGGCTGGCGTCCTTGCCGCTCTCTGCGAACGACTTCGAGAATGGAGCGAGCAATCCCGGGCCCCGACGAGCGTCCGGCGTTCATGCGGCGATGAGGCCGCCCTCCGGCGCCGGCCGGGCGCGCTGGTTGTAAAGCAGCTTCGTCCGCCGCTCCTTCTCCTCCGCGGGCAGACTGTCGACGTCTTCCGGCGGACCGGCCGTGACGGCGAGGCCGCGCTGAACGGCGGGACGCGCGCTGAGCTCGTCGAACCAGCGCTTGAAATATTTGAACTCCCCGATGTCCTGACCCTGCGCCTGCCAGCCGACTGTCCAGGGATAGCTGATCATGTCGGCGATCGTGTATTCGTCGCCGGCGATATAGCGCCTGTCATAAAGCCGGTTGTTGAGCACGCCATAAAGCCTGTTCGCCTCGTCGGTGAAGCGACGGACCGCGTAGGACTGGTCGCCCTGCTTGTCCCCGAGACGCCGGAAGTGCCCGCACTCGCCGAGCTTCGGGCCCTGATTGGCCATCTGCCAGAGCACCCATTGGTTGACTTCGTAGCGGGCGCGGAGGCCCTGGGGATAGAAACGCCCGGCCTTTTCCGCGAGATACATCATGATCGCGCCCGACTCGAAGAGGCTGATCGGCGCCCCGCCGTCCGCCGGCGCGTCGTCGACGATCGCCGGCATGCGGTTGTTCGGGCTGATCTTGAGGAACTCGTCCTTGAACTGGTCCCCTTTGCCGATGTGGCAGGGCACGATGGCGTAGGGCATGCCGAGCTCTTCGAGGAGGATCGTGACCTTCTTGCCATTCGGGGTCGGCCAGAAGTGAAGATGAATCATGGGTGAGCCTCGTTACGGATGACGGAAGCTAGCAGCAGAGCGCCGACCCGCATGGGCCTGCGAGCGACTGACGTCGGACGCGCGCGGGGACGCTCGCGTCGCGGGACGTCGCCCGCCTGTCGAGCGGCGGTCTCGTCATTAGCCCGCTTGCCGGCCTCCGCTCGCCGGGGGCGGCGGCGACGCGGAAAGCGGCGTCCGCGAGCAAGGTCTTCAGAGCCTGCGGCTCGACATTGTCGGCTCGCATGATCGCCTGGACCAGCGAGTCCCCGAGGAGTTCGTCGATAGTCGGACTGTAGCGCAGCGACATGGCGCTTCCTTTCCACGATGTGACAAAATGTCTCGCGCAGCGGGCGGCGCGCCGCTATTGTGTTGACTTACGGCGCGAGGAGGTGTTACCGGTCAGTGCCGATACCTTTACCGATCGGTAACATCGCAGTCAAGAGCCATGGCGAAAGAAAATGCAAGACCGGACGGGGGCGACGTCGCGCCTGAGCCTCCCCGCGAGCGCATCGTTGCGTGCGCGCAGGATCTTTTTCATCGCCACGGCATCAGGGGAGTGGGGGTAGAGACGATCGCCGAAGCCGCTGGCACGAACAAGATGACCCTCTACCGCCACTTCGGGTCGAAGGACGATCTCGTTTGCGAGTATCTGAGCCGCAAGGGGCGGAAGTCGGACGAGATGTGGGCCGAGGTCGAAGCCGCGAGCCCCGGCGATCCTGTCGGCCAGCTTTACGGCTATGTCAGCCGGGTCGCGAAATTCATCGCCGAGGACGAGCGCGGCTGCGACCTTGCGAACGCCGCCGTCGAGCTCACTGAGGCGGGGCATCCGGGGCTCAAGGTCATCGAGGAGTTCAAGAAACGTCAGCGCGACCGTCTTGCAAGACTGTGCGAGGCCGCAGGGGCGACGCAGCCGGGCTTGCTCGCGGACACGATCGTTCTTCTGATCGAAGGGGCGCGGGTCAGCCGGCGCAGCGTCGGAACCGGGGGGCCCAGCGCCAATCTCGCGCGGACGAGCGAGGCCGTGATCGCGTCCTTCGGCGTGCCCTCCCGCGACAAGCGCCGATCCCGACAAGGAGCGGTTCATCGGCCGGGCCGCCGCGGCGCCTGAACGCGGCAGCGCCGTCTCGGACCGCGGTTCGAACGAGGCGGTCGCTTGCACGAAAAGCGATCACGACTTTTGGCTCAACGGGCGGTCGAAGCGCTTTTGTGCTATGGAGCGCGTGCGATTGGCGCCGCGCCTCGAGCGTTTGCAATGGGCGCCGCACATCGCCGCCTCGCGTTATCGGAGGAACGTCGATGAGCCAAGAGTTGAAAGAGCGCGTCTATCAGCCCGACGAGACCGAGGAGCGGCTCCGCCGCGAGCTCCCGCACTGGCGCTACGAAAACGGCTGGATCAGACGGACCTATCGCACCGCCAGCTGGAAGGGAACGCTGATGGCGATCAATGCGGTGGGCCACCTCGCGGAGGCGGCCTGGCACCACCCGGATCTGCGGCGCCTCCTACGCCTGGGTCGAAGTGAAACTGCAAACGCATACCGCGAAGGGAGTGACCGACAAGGACTTCGAGCTTGCGCTGAAGATCGAGGAAGTCGTCTGCTGGCGTCCCGGTCGGGAGGGCGGCGCGCTCGAGGGAACGCCGACCGGCGATCAGCGGTTCGCCTACATAAAGTACGATGACAAATGACGCTCGCGCCTTGGTTCGCCGCCGACCGGAGTTCTCGCAATGAGGCGCCGGCGGGATTGAGCCTGCTCGGGAGCGCCTCCTTGCCCAGGGCCGAGAAGGAACAGCGTCGCGACGCGTTTCTGCGTCTCGTCGGCGAGAAACCGGTCATCATGGGCATTCTCAACGTGACGCCGGATTCGTTCTCCGACGGCGGCCGCTTTCAGTCGCTCGATCTTGCGCTCGTGCACGCCCGCAAACTCGTCGCCGACGGCGCCGACATCGTCGACGTCGGGGCGGAATTCGACGCGTCCGGGTCACACCCCAGTTCCGCTCGACGAGGAATGGCGCCGCCTCGAGCCGCTGCTCGCGCCTCTCCTGGCGGAGATCGAGGCGCCGTTTTCGATCGACACAACCAAGGCTGAAATCGCGCGCCGCGCCGTGGCTCTGGGCGTCAGCGTCGTCAACGACGTTTGGGGGCTGCAAAAGGATCCGGCGATGGCGGATGTCGTAGCCGAGAGCGGCGCCGCCGTCGTAATCATGCACAACCGGGACAGCGTCGACCCCGATCTCGACCTCGAGGCCCACTTTCGGCGTTTCTTTGATTGCTCGCTCGAGCTCGCCGAGCGGGCGGGCATCCCGCGGGCGCGCATCCTGCTCGACCCGGGCATCGGCTTCGGCAAGACCAAGGCGCAGAACCTCAAGGCGCTCGCGTTGACCGGGACCCTGCGGGGCGCCTTCGGCCTCCCGATTCTGATCGGAGTGTCGCGCAAGCGCCTGTTCGGCGACCTCCCCGGCTCCGGCGTCGACGACCGGCTAATCGGCACGCTCGCCGCCAACCTTGCGGCGCTCGCGCGCGGCGCCGCGGTTTTCCGTGTCCATGACGCCGCCGAGCACCTTGCCGCCTTCAAGGCGTTCGACGCCATCGAGCGCGCCTGAGCCACGGCCGAATTCGAGCAGATCCCGGTTGGTTGGAATCGTTATCGCGGGGAGCTTGGCGCTCGCAATGCGAACGCGGGGGTCCGGCTCCGAGCTTACTGCGCCTGTGGGGCTGGCGTTGCGCATTGCGCGAATTTCTGTCGCACGAAAGCTGGACGATTGCACTTGACGGACCCACTTTCATGTGATACCATTGTTTTGCAAGCGGAAATAGCCGTCATGTCAAAATCAGTCGTAGACGCTAAGGCGCTTCACGACGAGGCCGCGGCCTATGCTTGGGTTGAGGCGCGTCTGTGGCCGAATGGCCCCATCTGTCCACATTGTGGCGCGACCGATCGTATTTCCAAGATGCAAGGCAAGAGCACTCGAATCGGATTATACAAGTGCTATCATTGCCGCAAGAAGTTCACCGTTAAAGTCGGGACCGTATTTGAGGACTCACACGTCAAGATGCATCTGTGGCTTCAGGCGGTCTACCTCATGTGCTCTTCGAAGAAAGGTGTGAGCGCCAACCAGCTTCATCGCGCTCTTGGCGTTACTTTAAAGACCGGATGGTTCGTTGGCCATCGCATTCGCGAAGCAATGAAGGTCATCGGCGCTGAGCCCATGGGCGGCCCGGACAATGTGGTCGAAATCAACGAGAGTGTGTTCGGTCGCACCGAAGGCGCGCCGAAGCGCGGTCATGCCTCAAAGGTCGCAGCGGCTTCCGCAACACCGTCCTGACTCTCGTCGAGCGGGGCGGTTCTGCTCGGTCGTTCCATGTCGAGAACGCTAGCAATTACGACCATCTAGCCGATCGTGGAAGCGAACGTGGCGCGCGAAAGCGGGCATCATGACTGACGAACTGGCGGCCTACAAAGACGTCGGCAAAGACTTCACCAGTCACGATTTCGGTGAAGCACAGCGAAGAGGAATACGTGCGCTACGAGGGCGAGAAAGTCATCTCAACCAACACCGTCGAAGGCTATTACTCCATCTTCAAGCGCGGCATGATTGGCATTTACCAGCATTGCAAGGAAAAGCATCTCCACCGCTATCTCGCCGAGTTTGATTCCGCCAGCTCGGTCCGTTGAACGTGATCTATGTTCAACGGACCGAGCTGGAAAAAGCTAACTTATCAAACACCTTTGCGCTGAGAGATCCCATGGGAAAAGCCGGAAAGGCAGCGGTCCAAAAGCCAAAAAGGGAAAAGCCTGACAAGACGCAGGCTGAGCGGTTGAAGGAAACCGCCCGGGAGATTGAGTGCGACGAATCGCCGGGCGCGTTAGAACGAGCATTTGCTAAGTTAGACCCTTTTAGGAGGAGTCCTAAGTCTTAAATCTTTCTGGGTATTGCCGTTTCAGTTCCTCATATTCTTCTCGGCTACCCAGTTCCCCTAGTCGCTTCGGAAACAAGGTGGAATCCGGGTTTTTTAACGCAATTCCAGCAATCTCATTACCGATCGGAGTGCCTGCGCGTGCGTTAATTTGTTCAACAAACTCTTGCAGCCTCTCGTCGGTTGCGTGCACCATATAGTGTTGGGTGCCCGTGGTCAATGCAGCTAAATCACCGCGCGGCTTCGTCGCACCGTTTGCGCGCCTAATCATGTCCTTGTACCATTGCCAAGCAATCAAGTCTGCGGCCTGGGTTGGGCGAGACGCGGATTTAACAACGAATCTATGTTCCTTATATTTATAGAATTGTCGCAGTCCTGGGTCCTTGAAGATACGGTTCATCATTCTGTTTGCTTCTGACTGATTTTCGAATCCAGCCTCAAAGAAAAACGACATTCCAGTTAGAAACGGGACTATTTTATGCATCTCGCTCCGTGCTGCAGAAAGGCAAAGCCACGAGCAAAATTCATAGGGGGTCGATACCAATCCTTTTTTGGTGACACGTTTGTAAAAAGCCTTCTGATCGATGGTAACCGCGTATCCAACTGAGGCATATTTGTTTATGAGGCCAATGGCCTCAGTGGCGATAGCTACGCATTCCTGGTCATTGAGCCGATCAAACGGTGCTGGTCGAATGTTGGCACTTGCATTGCATATTGACATGCGGAAATACGGCAGGCGTTTGTATCTGAGGAGCATCTTTCGCCACTCGCCGTCCAACAGCCGAGCATTGCGACTGGTAAAGCTATATCCGGCGACACAGAGCAGTTTGGGATCATAGCTTTCATCAAAATAAGTCTCTACGAGCACGACCACATCGCCTGCGACGTTGTCAAACAGCGACTCGTCATCATCGGCTTGTGGCGATGCGTCTGCCCATGCCTCGCGAAGCTCAACCATCCCGCAGCCCTTCCCATGACGCTAAGGCGACGCCGCGAAATAACTGCGTCAGTGTGACGTCCCGTTTTCGCGCGGTCGTATGGTATAATTCCATTCGGGATGGAATGCGTCTTTCTGGATGTTTAGAGCCGCGAGCTCTTCGTCGGTGACTTTGACGCCCCTGGGATAGCTGTTCTCGTCGAGGACACAGCGCACCGTCAGTCCTGCTTTGGTCGTCGTCGCCGCGATCAGTTCGACGACCGCCAAACGGCTCGTCAAAGGCGTTCCCCGCCAGTTTTGCGTGATGTGGCAGAACAGACGATGTTCGATCCTGTTCCACTTCGAGGTCCCGGGCGGATAGTGGCAGACCGTGATCGTCAGTCCCTTTTCGTCGGCCAACTTTTGCAATTCGACTTTCCAGAGGCGGACTCTTGAGCCGTTGGAGCCGCCGCCATCGGCGGTGATCATCAACTGACGGGCGGCGGGATAACGCTCGCGTCCCATGAGATCGAGCCAGCGACGGATGGCGTTGACCGCGAACGTGGCCGTGTCGTGATCCACGCCGACGCTCACGCAGCCGGCGTTCGCGCCGATGTCGTAGACGCCATAAGGAATGGCTTTGCCGAGGTCCTCGTCGACGAAATCGTGCACGTTGACGAGGTCGGGTCGCCCTCGCGGCCGATAGTCGGAGCCCGCATTCTTGTATTCGCCAATCAACTCTTTCTTCTTGGTGTCGACCGAGATCACCGGTTGGCCCGCATTCTGAAACGCCAGGACTTGTGCATTGATATGTTCGAACTGCGCATCGCGGTCGGGATGCTTCGCGCCTTCCTTGGTTTTCCGGTTGACCTGCCGACGATACCCGAGCCTTTCGAGCAGCTGCGGAATGCGGCTCGCCGAAACCTGATGGCCCATCTCACTCAACGCCGCCGCGAGCTTGGCGTGGCTCTTGGATACCCACAACAATGGTCGCATAGGGTCGCCGACCGTCGCCGGCTCCAAAAGCTTTCTCAGGTCCTCAAGCAGCGTCGGGTCCTTCTCGACCAGTGCTCGTCGACCGCCTCCCGCGCGCCGCACCCTGTTCATCGCTCGCGCAAAATCGAGTTCCTTCAGTCCTCGCCCAATCGTGCTTCGAGCGATCCCCGTCGCCCTCGCAACCGCGCTGACCCCGCCGACGCCCGCTGCACGCGCCTCCGCCGCTGCAAAAAGGCGTCGTCCCCGCTCATCGAGCCCGGCGCCGACAGCCTCATAACGGATGCGAATCGCGCTTTCGTCTATCATCCGCCGCGCATACGAATTATCCTCCGCCCTGGGAATCCCCTTGCCGATTTAATAATTTCGCGGCGTCGCCTAAGGAAGATGCGCGAGCGCAGGTGTAAACTATGTTAAGTGCCGCTTCGCAATTGTAATAACGACGTTCGGCAAATGATACCGCGTCGCGTGGGTCCGTCAAGTGCAACATCAGGGAATCGACGAGGTGTCATGCGGCGATGTAGGCGGCTAGGGCGTTTTCGTCCCAGGCGGTGACTTTGCGTCGCATGCGCAGGGAATTTTTTGGCTTTGCCGGTTCTGAGCACGTTGAGGGCGATGTGCTTGACGATGGCGAGGTTGAAGGGCGCGTTGTCGGTCCGCACGCGGCATTCGTCGTCGCGGAAGATCATGTCGAGCACCCAGTGGAGGCCGTTTTCGACCATCCAATGACTGCGGATCATCGGTCCCACAGCGTTGGCGAGCAAGGTCAGCGAGGTGATGTAGTAGCGCGTCTCGGTCTCCGCCTTGCCGTTGGTTTCGCGTTCGCTCTCGACCATGACGACCGACTTCAGGCCCGGCCATTGGTGGCTGTCCTGCAGCCAGCCGATGTCGTGGAAAACGGTGACCGTCCGGGTCTCGATGCGGCCGTGGTCGCCGTCGACGGTCGTGTCCTGGCTGACGGACGTATTCCTGAACCCGACCGCCCTCTGCTCCTTTGCGAACAACTCGACATCGTCGCGCAGCGTGCCCTGGTTGCCCTTCAACGCGAGGATGTAATCGGCCTTCTTGTCGAGGATTGTCTGCGCGATTTTGCGCTGGCAACCCGCAGCGTCGATGGTCACCACCGCGCCTTCGATGGCCAACAGCTCGAGCAGCGCCGGAATGGCGACGATCTCGTTCGACTTGTCGCCGACCCTCATCTGTCCGAGCACCATGCGTGGCGAAGGCCGAGACGACATGGATCGGCTCTTCGGCCCCCTTCTTCTGGTAGGAGCGCCTCACCGTCTTGCCGTCGATGGCGATCACTTCGGCCGCCGTCTTGGTGAGCGCCGCCGTCCACGCCACAAAACAGCGCTGGAACGCCGCCGGGTCGAGCTTGGCCAGGATGATCCCCGGACTGGTTGTGCCAGGGCGTGCCGTCGTCGAAGCGTCGAAAACGTTCAAGGAAGACCGATGTAGTTGGCCCGGCGGAAGCGCGCAATGTCGGCCACCGTCTCCTGCTCCCGCCAGCGCCGTTACAACAGCACCCGCTCCCACGGCGTTCAGCCGTTGGAAGGCCCCAAGCCAGCGGCTCGGTGGAGGATCCAGTCCTCCGGTTCCGACTCGCGGCCCGAGTGCTTCGAGTGCTGCTCCCGCGCGAGCCGAGATAGTCTTCGTTGGACGATAGAGACTAAGAAATCGATGCCTCCATCGAAATGCCGTTCGACAGTCATCTTCCGCAGCGTCTCCGTAGCTTCCAGGCCGGTCACCCCATCGATCATGGATTTGGCTGTCTTCGCCACTTTTCTCCCCGCGCAACTGCGAACGGCCTGTTCTGGTCGAAGCCATTGACAGTGCGGCTGAGGCCGCGGCAACCACCCCCGGGCAATCCGATCGCCTTGCCCGACAAAATCACGTCCCCATGGCGCAGCGTGGATCTCTGACGTCGATCGACCCGACGCGGGCCGACTTCAGCGATTGGAACCCAACCGGGCAACGGCTCGGGCTTCGGGTCTGCAGGGGGCTCCACTGAGCCCTCCGACAGAATCCGGCATGATCGTGGAAGTCCGATCCGTCATCGTCGCCTCAATGGCGATGTTTTTATATTTGAACGCCTCGTCATCAAGGCTCGGCCATCGCCTCGGCCAAGGCGACCGACCGGAACGCCTCTCTGCTGCTGCCATGAAATCCTGAACCAGCCTCGTTGTTCTAGTCACCCATTCCGCGAACTCCGTGACGTCCATGTATGTCCTCCTCGGGAACCTGCGAGGAAGCCTATCATATACCAATAGTGAACGCCATAAAGGAAGCTGACAGCAAAAGCAGCACCTCCTCGAGCGGATAGGCGACCTTCCCTTCTGTCGATAGTCCGGCAAGTCTTCTTAAATGGGGACAGGAAAACTGTCGTCTCCTTCAAAGCCCCGGCCGTCGCGTCCCCTTCCGTCATCGACCCATCCTCCAAGCGAATCAGAAGACTGCGACAGATCGACACTTTTGGCCCTTTGTCACGCGAAATTTCAGTCCATCGCCCTGGTGCAAAAATCCCCAACTCTCGACTCTAACATAAAGAGAACATACAACGTTCGAAGAGGGGAAACCACACGCCCCGAGCATGCTGTTTGAAGGCTACGTTGCGCGCCGCTTCTGGAACATCTCGCTCGCCCGAGCGTCGCGTCCGGGGCAAGACCTGCGAGCGGTCTGAAAATGCCGCGGGACAGGCTGAGTAGATCGACGGGCGGGCTGGCAGGGGAAGATCGGGCCGCGAGCGCGAGCTCTGCGGGCGCGAATTCTTTCTGTTCCATGGCTGGAGCCTTTGATGAAATGGAAATGCTCATCAAGGAGGTTTGGTCCTGCGCAGGCGGGAACGCGATGACGCGACGGCATCCCGCGGGAAGTCCTGGAAGATTGCTTTCGGCGATGGAACTGGCGCGATCGTAGTCGGCGGACGTCGAATGGAAGGGACGACCCGATCGAAGCGACGCAAGGGACGGCTTTTCGC
>CAWFVS010000026.1:0-43674 GCA_963819255.1 uncultured Alphaproteobacteria bacterium | reverse complement strand
CTTGTATGGGGCGATTGCTGTCAAGGGTGTTTTGAGCTGCATCTCCTTGTTCGATCGGGCCTGCGACATCTCCTCGTCCCGACCTGATTTTACTGGGGCGCTGCGCGGAGCGGCTGTCAAGGGTGGCCGAAGGCCATCGCGCAGCGACTTGCCCTTGACGGCTGCGAGCACAGCGCCAGACTCGCTCATTCGGGACGACACGGGCGCCGTGTCCCCGCTCGTTCAGATCGATAACGGCGACGATACCGAGGGGAGCTCGCCATCGGGCGCGCGTCGCGCGCCACGAACTTGTATTCGGCCGACCCAAGGGTCGATACCACGATGCAGTCATGCGCATCGGCGGCGAAGCTCCGAGGCGGCGGGCCCATTCTAAACCGCGGCGCAAAGGCCATAGTCCAATATCGGGTTGCCGCTGCCTCGGTCCGTCATCTGCAGCCGAGCGTCAATGCGACGCCAGGCTGCAGCAAACTCAATGGCGCCTACGCCGCCGGGCGAAGCTGCAGACCCGCCGGCGTCTCGCCCGTGGTCGCGAGCCGCCACAACACGATGAGCAGTTTGCGAGCGAGCGCAACGATCATCGTCTTGCGTGTGCCGCCGCGGGCATCTGACGCTCGCTTCCAAAACCACTCAGTCAGGGGACTGCCCTTTTGATGCAGCAGGTGACCCCAGGCGAGTTCGATCATCCCGCGGCGCACGCGGCTGTTGCCCGCCTTGGCGAGTCCTCGCTCGCGTCGTCTTTGCCCACTCTCGTCTGGAGCTCCGGTCAGACCGGCATAGCGCGCGAGGGCCCTCCGGTCCCGGATTTCGCGCGAGAAGACCTCCTGCACGAGCATGTCCGCCGTCTCGATCCCGACGCCGACCACTCTTGCCAGCTGCTGGACCATGGCGTCGCGTTGCTCGCTTGGCTCTTTCGAAAGCCGCTTGGCGCGGGTTTTCTCGATCTCCTTGATCTGGCGCTTGACGACCTGCAGGCGGTCCATGTCGCGTCGCATCTCGGCCAGCGTGTTCTTTGGTATGGCGGCGCCCTCCGGCGTGCGTAAAGTCTCCAACTGACCTTCCGCTCGAGCCAGATTGGGCCGGAAGCCGCGAATGCCCAGACGGGCGAGATTGGCCTTCAGGCGGTTGAGAATGCGCGTGCGCTCCCCGACCAGAGTCTGCCGCTCGCGGCTTGGCCGCCTCGCATCCTCGTCCTCGAGCGTGGGGATTGCCGCCATGCTGCAATGTTTCGGTTCGCCGCGCAGCCAGCCGACAAAGGCGCGCTTGAGGAGCTCGGTGTCGAGCCGATCTGTCTTCGCACGCCGGTGCTCGCGCGGCACCGGGACGCTCGATGGATGGATCACATACGCTTCGACAGCCTGAGCGCGCAGCCAGCGCGCCAACCAAAATCCGTCGCGGCCGGCCTCGTAGGCGACGGCGATCCTGTTGATCGCATGGCCGGCTTTCGCGGCTTCTGCGCGCCAGCGGTGCAGAAGCTGCAGGAGGGCGTCGCGGTCCGGGCCGATCTTCTTCAAGGGATAACGATCCAGTCCTGGCACGATGCCCGCGACCAGCCAACTCGCCTGGCCCATCTCGACGACGGCGATCAATGTCGCGTCTTGATCGAGCGCGACGAGGGATTTGCTCAAGTCGTTCTGCTTTGACATAGGGGCGCTCCATCGTTTGGTTGCCGCGACGAAGGCTCCAGTGCCCGCCGCGCGCCCCATAGAATCTAAACCGCTCGCGCGGTAGGGGTGGCGAGCGAGAGGGGGCGCGCAGGGGCTAGGGGTCAACGTGAAGGCAAGAGCCTGTCTCAGGATCGTGGGGTTCCACAACCCCATGCGAGACAGGAGATTTCGCGATGTCTGAGAAGCCCATCAGCCCATTGCGCCAGCGCATGATCGACGACATGACGGCGCGCCGGTTCAAGGAGAAAGTGCAAAAGGACTATGTCCGGCACGTGAGGACCTTCGCGGCCTTCCTCGGCCGGTCGCCGGATACGGCCACGAGCGACGACCTTCGCCGCTTTCAGCTCCACATGGCGAAGCAACAGATCGGCGCGCCGACCATCAACTCCGCCATCGCCGCGCTACGGTTCTTTTTCATCGTAACCCTCGAACGGCCCGACCTGGTTCGTCCTCTGAGGATCGTCACCGAGCCGCGCAAGGCGCCGGTCGTGCTGAGCCGGGAGGAGGTGGCGCGTCTCCTCGAAGCCGCGCCCGGCCTCAAGTACAAGGCCGCGCTCAGCGTCGCCTACGGCGCGGGCCTGCGGGTGTCGGAGGTCGCCAACCTCAAGGTGTCCGACATCGACAGTGAGCGCATGACGCTCAGGGTCGAGCAGGGCAAGGGGCAGCGGGATCGCACCGTGATGCTCTCGCCGCGACTGCTCGAACTCTTGCGCCAATGGTGGAAGGCGGCGCAGCCGCAGGTCTGGCTGTTTCCCGGTCAGAACCCAATCAATCCTGTGACCGCGCGTCAGGTCAACCGCGCCGTCACCGCCGCCAAGAGCCTGGCGGGGATCTCCAAGCGCGTCTCGCCGCATACGCTGCGGCATAGCTTCGCCACCCATCTGCTCGAACAGGGCGCCGACATCCGCGTGATCCAGGTGCTGCTCGGAGACGCCGCCGCTCTACACCCGCGTCGCGGTGAGCACGGTTCGCGACATATTGAGAGCCCGCTGGAGCGGCTCAGCGTCAACCTTGACCAGCGAACGCGGCCCGCCTGACCCAGGCCGCATGGTGCGGCCCCGCCTGGAGGTCGCCGACATCTTTCGCGCCCATCGGGCGGCGTGGCGCAAGGCCACGCCCACGTGAGCCTCACCCAGTTGAAAGTCATGTCGGCGATCGAGACCTGTGCACCTCCGCGCTCGGCGGCCATGTCGAGCGCTGCGAGGACTGCGCGCACGAGCGCATCGCCTACAATTCCTGCCGCAACCGCCACTGCCCGAAGTGCCAGGCCGCCGCGGCCGGCCTTGTTCTGGAACGCGACGGCGCCGATCGAAGCCGGCAGGGTGAAGACGACGTGATAATACGGAACCGGCAGGAGCTCGGCCTCGCGGTCTTCGAGCCATTGCCGCGTCGCGCCCGCCCAACCAGCCCCCAACCTCCCCGCGGTTTCCTCCTTGGGAGGCTTTCGGACGCCGGCCCCACAACCCGCACGACCGGCCGGCGTCCGAAACCCTTCACCGAAGCCGACCTTCAACTTTACCTAACCTCCGACCGCCCTCGACGCCGAGCGGACATTGAGGTGTGCGGATTAGGCGCTTACGGACTGAACTCGTGACATTTTTTGCGCAAATTGGCGTTGCGGCAGAAATATTTTTTGGCATAATGGTCCGGCCATAATGGCTTGAGCCCAATGGGTTCTTACCCTTGCACCCGCGTTTGGCGGGAAGAATTTGGGCGGATGTGAAAGGCGGATCATCCAAAATTGCCCGGACAGCCGAGGGTGGTTGTTGCTCAAACGCCTGACGCGTTTTTGGCTCCGGCTCCGCCGGCTTAGGCTGATCTTCAACAGTTGGAAAAACTAAGCCGCTGATATCGTGGGCAAAAGTCGCTCTGTGCCGATGGCGTGGCACTACACCACGTAGTTTATTAGTGGATTAGGTGTTTTCGACCTGACGAAAGCGGACGTCGCCTATCTACCGGTCGTCCAGAGCCGGCCCGAGGGCCCCCGGTGCGCCAGTCCGAGGTCTTCTTGCTGAAATAGACCCCGCAAATCGGCGCCCACTCAGCCTTGGTGCGCACCGTATCAGGCAATAATCGAATAAAATCAAATTAAATGACACAAAACGTGGCACTACATTTTCGAGCCGGTTGTCCATCGGTGGAAGTCATATCAATAGCTTGCGCCTCAAGCCTATGCCTCAACTGTTGAAGATCAGTTAGGGCTTCTTCGTCCGACGATATAGGACCCGGGATGCTACTTGGTGTCGAGCACGCACTTCGGCTCAGGCTTTGACACGCGCAGAACTTCCTGGAGCCAGTCTCGGATGGGGCCCAAGTTATCGTCGTTCGTACCAGCCATCGTCAGGTCTGCATGCGCCTTATCGACATCCTTAATTGGCGTGTAGTGCACGTCTGTTTTCACGCCGTTGGTTTCACGCCTGATGCGCTCCACTTTCGCATACATGACGCCGATGAAAGGCTTGTTCCGTTGCTCGCAATACCTCCGACCTTCAGCCTCGAAGTCGTTCGTGAGTGACAGGAGCCTGCCGGAGAGTTCGTGATCCCACGGACGCCCAGGAGCGCGCGGCGAAATAGCACGCCCGGTGAAGGCGTTGCTGGTCAACTTCCCGTCCGCACGGACATGCTTCTTGTCGGTGACGTTCCGCAGCCAGATGTCTTCCGCATCAGCGGGCTCACCGTCCTTGGGCGGCATCGGCTACCCGTGAAGCAGTCTCTCGAACAGCCTCTGAAGCTCTGAGATGGTACTGATCGTGATGCGCTTGCGCGGAATGGTGCCGATCTTCCCGTTGGCCAGACGCCAGTATGCCTTCCATGTTCTCCCCGGTCCAATATCAATAAACAGCTTGCGGAGCGGCCCGTCGTCCTTCAGCCACTCAAAGACGATCGAGCCATCAGCTCCCGGCGAGCACACTGGGTCTCCGAATGTCTTGGGGAGTGATTTCAGGATAGAGCGAGCGGCATGAAGAGTTTCGCCGGTAATCGGGAGCGCGTCGTAGCCATCCCAATTGTCAACCGCGTACGCATCATAGTCTGCAAGCGGCTCAAATGGCTTTCCTTGCGAAGAGATATCCAGCGTGCGGAACAGAAGTTCTTGCTCCGTGCTCGATGACACCGAATTATAGTAAATAGATACTAAGTCAGTAAGGTCGGCGTGAGTGACAAGTTCCGTGTATCATATGTTCTTCGCCTCGACGAGCAAAGCCGTGCTATTGCCGACCAGCACATAGTCAGCCACGTGACGCGGATAGGCGCGGATCGAATAGCCGGAAGCGTTGGGCTCCTGGATCACGAGACGATCAGAACCGGACCGAAGCCGTGTGCACAAGCGCGGCCGAGGGCTCCTGAGGCTGCGGAACGTAATCCATCCACGGCGGCGGCTGCGACACTGGAAGGATATCGACGTCGAACGTGTCAGCCCCCCGCTCCGTAGGGAGATGGAGGCCGGGAACGAAGGTCCCGGTCTTGTCCGTCCCTTCTTTTCTCAGAATATTCACGGGCATGGCACTTCGCCTTCTGCCGCGTTCTGGCGGGCTAAATCGATTAGTTCCGAATATATGGGGATTATCTTCCCTTGGTCAAAGGGGGCTTTCTTGGCTTCGTCGGTGTTGTGGTCCATTTCGAGACGGACGGCATTGACCTGTCTCGTATCGCCGCCTTCCACCAGGTCTCGCTGATCTGGAGGAACTTGTGGGTGATCGAAGTGCGCTCCAGGTCGTGATCCTGTTCACCACGAGACCCTGTTCGACCTTGCTCTTGCCGGGCCAGTTCACCTGATATTGGAGGTCGCGCATATTCTTGGGATCGACCTTCAACGACTTCAGAAGGTCGCGGAGGTGACCATATGCGTCTTCCCTATTTGCGGTTTTGCATGTGAGCACCGCTCCAAAAGCGATACGGATCGCGGACGGGTTCACCCCCGCGATCCACTTGCACGTGCTCTCGAAGAAGCTCGCGAACGTCTCATCATAAGGACCTACGGAGGGAAGCTGCAGCTCTTCTCCTTCATTGATGTCGGCTGCTGTAAGGATGACGTCGAAACGCGAGGCCGTTGCGCTCATGTGCATGACGCCGTTGGGAACAGAACCGCTCAGCCGTTTTCCTCCAGGCACCGCCTGGCGTGTCTCAGCCTCCTCCTGGCCGGTGATAATGGCCCAGTCCTTGTCCGAGATCGCGTGCGGTTCGCTAAGGAAAAGCGACAGACGCGCTACCTGAACGCCCCAATCGAGGCCCATTGGAACTCCCACGGATCAGCTAGCCGGTACCTATCACGGAAAAGGTAAATGCTGGAACAGGGGGCCGCGCAAGCCGCGCCAATTCTGTCGCTTCCCCATCCGAAGACGCCAACCCAACCATCCGCTGTGGAGCGGCCATGATCAACCGCCTTGTTCAGCAAATAATCAAACATGGCTTCGATCAATGCCGGCTCTCGGGCGGACACCGAAGCCTTCCCCGGCAGCCCTTGTAGGCGCGCTTCCCGCCCAAAACCGAAATTCCAACTGAGACACCAGGCTCCGGTCCCATCAGGCGATCGGCCGATCGTCTAGCGTCTGAGCCGTTGCGTTCGCGCGCGCGGAGCGCGAGAACTCCCGCCGGGACGGCGCGGCGAAGGGAGGAGAATGAAATGAGCGGTTACCGGGAGACCTATGATCAGTGGCGCGCCGATCCGCAGGCCTTTTGGGCGAAGGCGGCGGAAGAGATCACGTGGATCCGCCCGCCCGGGCGCATCTTCGATCCGGAGGCGGGCGTCTACGGCCGCTGGTTCCCCGACGCGCGCGTCAACGCCTGCTATAACTGTATCGACCGCCACGTGGAGGCAGGCCGCGGCGAGCAGGCGGCGCTCTACTATGACAGCCCCGTCACCGGGACCAAGCGGACGATCGCCTACCGCGAGCTCCAGGACGAGATCGCGACGCTCGGCGCGGTCCTGCAGGATCTCGGGGTCGTCGCCGGCGACCGCGTCCTGATCTACATGCCGATGATCCCCGAAGCGGTCGTGGCGATGCTCGCCTGCGCCCGGATCGGCGCCGTGCATTCGGTGGTGTTCGGCGGGTTCGCGGCCAAGGAGCTCGCCACCCGCATCGACGACGCCGAGCCCAAGGTCGTCCTGACCGCGAGCTGCGGCATCGAGCCCGGCCGCATCGTCGAATACAAGCCGCTACTGGACCTTTCGATCGGCCTCTCCAAGGCGAAGCCGAAATCCGTCGTCGTCTTGCAGCGGCCGCAGATCGAGGCGCGGATGAACGAGCCCGCGACCAGGACTGGACCTCGCTGGTCGAGGCCGCCAGGGCTCACGGCAAGCGCGCGCCGTGCGCCGACCTCGCCGCCACCGATCCGCTCTACCTTCTCTACACCTCCGGCACGACCGGCGTGCCGAAGGGCGTGGTGCGCGACATCGGCGGCTATCTCGTCGCGCTCGATTGGTCGATGGGCGCGATTTACAACGTCAGGCCGGGCGACGTGTACTGGGCCGCCTCCGACATCGGCTGGGTGGTCGGCCATTCCTACATCGTCTACGCGCCGCTCGTGCACGGCTGCGCCAGCGTCCTCTACGAGGGCAAGCCGATCGGCACGCCGGACGCAGGCGCCTTCTGGCGGGTGATCCAGGACTACAAAGTGAAGGCCTTCTTCACCGCGCCGACCGCCTTCCGCGCCGTGCGCAAGGAGGACCCGCAGGCGGCGCTGCTCAAGAACTACGACATTTCTTCGATGCACACGCTGTTCCTCGCCGGCGAACGCGCCGATCCCGACACGGTCGCCTGGGCGGAGAAGGTGCTCGGCGTTCCGGTGGTCGACCATTGGTGGCAGACCGAGACCGGCTGGGCGATCGCCGCCAATCCGGTCGGCCTCGGCATGTTGCCGATCAAGCTCGGCTCGCCGACCGTGCCCATGCCGGGCTATGAAATGGCGGTGGTCGACGAGGGCTGCCATCCCCTTCCGGCGGGGACGATGGGCTCGATCGTGGTCAAGCTGCCGCTGCCGCCCGGCTGTCTGCCGACGCTCTACCGACGCGACGACGCCATGCGCGAAAGCTATCTCAAGGAGTTCCCCGGCTATTACAAGACCGCCGACGCCGGCTTCCTCGACGAGGACGGCTATCTCTATGTCATGGGCCGCACCGACGACATCATCAACGTCGCCGGCCATCGGCTGTCGACCGGCGGCATGGAGGAGGTCGTCGCCTCGCATCCGGACGTCGCCGAGTGCGCGGTCCTCGGCGTGAAGGACGAAATCAAGGGCGAGCAGCCCTGCGGGTTCGTGGTGCTGAAGGCCGGCGTCAACCGGCCGCACGAGGAGATCGAGAAGGAGGTCGTGCAGATGGTGCGCGACAGGATCGGCCCGGTCGCGGCGTTCAAGATGGCGCTCGTCGTCCCGCGGCTGCCGAAGACCCGTTCGGGCAAGATTTTGCGCGGCACGATGAAGAAGATCGCCGACCATGACCCCTGGGCGACGCCGGCGACGATCGAGGACCCGAAGGTCCTCGACGAGATCAGGGAGGCGCTCGAGGCGCGGGCGGCGTAGCGGCCGCCGACCTCTGGGCGACAGCGCGGTCGAGTTCGCGAGCGGCCCCATCGCCACGATCGCCTCCGGCGCGACGCTGCGGTTAGGCTCCTCAGAGGCCTATCTCGAGGAGGCTGGCCCGGTCGGCTCGAACAGCTCGCTGATCTGCCTGACCCGCAGCCGGACTGCGGCGTAGCCGTTGTGTTCCGGCGGCTCATCGGTGACGCCGCGCGCCGATGGGCCTCCCTCCCGTCCGGCCGCCAAGCCCGCTCTCCCGCCGCCAGAGGAGCGGGAACCCCTCAGCCATCCGCCACGTTGCGAGCCGCTGAACAAAAATTCTTGCCAAAGCGCCGGTTATGTTCTATATTTGTTTTGCAACGCCTGAAGGAGGCCAGCGCAAGTGTTCCGATCGGTCGAAGCCGATCCGCGGACCGCCCCGGAAGAGCCGAGGCTGGCCCTCGTGAACTGGGTCGCCGGGGTCGCGGCCCGGTCCGATGCGGCGTCACCGCGGCGCCGGCCGGAAATGGCGCCGCAAGAGCTTGATAAGATTGAATCTGCGGCTGAAAATCGATACGGCCCAGGAAGCCCGGAGAATCCACAAGCTCAAGTCCGCCGCCGCTGGCTGGCCGGGGCCGATTAAAATTGAAAGCAGCGTAAGGAACCGCCAAAACTTCACCTAGCGGCAGTCTTTCGGACGCCTTGCGGGCCGCCGGATGCGACAACATGGCCGACCGGTGGGCCTTGCGGATGTGGAGGTATTGGCCTCGAACTCCTCTCCAGGAGGAGTCCGCCATGGCATTGGTGGAAGCGAAAATCGACGGCTCGATCGGCACGATCTGTCTCGACCACCTCGAGAAGCGCAACGCGCTCTGCGCCGCGCTCGTCGACGAGATCATCAAGGCCCTGGAGGCTTTCGTCGAGCAGCGCGTGCGGGCGGTGATCTTAAGGGCGCGGCCCGGGCGCGAAAATCTGGTCGGCCGGCCACGACGTGGCTGAGCTTCCGGAAGGGCATCGCGACCCGCTCGGCTGGTACGATCCGCTGAAGCGCCTCGTCCGCTCGGTCGAGAACCATCCGGCCCCGGTCATCGCCATGATCGAGGGCGGGGTATGGGGCGGAGGCTGCGAGATGGCGATGGCCTGCGACATCGTCGTCGCCGCCCCCAACGCGACCTTCGCCCTGACCCCGGCCAAGCTCGGCGTGCCCTACAACGTCGCCGGCATGCTGACGCTGCTCAACAGCGCCTCGCTCAGGATCGTCAAGGAGATGGTGTTCACCGCCAAGCCCATTTCCGCCGAGCGCGCCCTCGCCGCAGGCCTTATCAACCATCTCGTGCCGCTCGAAAAGCTCGAGGCCTTCACCTATGCCCTGGCGGCCGACATCGTCGACAACGCGCCCCTGTCGATCGCGGTGATGAAGGAGGAGCTGCGCATCCTCGCCGGCGCCCACCCGATGAGCCCGCAGGGCTGGGAGCGCGTGCAGGGCTTGAGGCGCATCGTCTACGACAGCGCCGATTACGTCGAGGGGCTTGAAGGCGTTCAAGGAGAAGCGTAAGCCGGTCTACCGGGGGGAGTAGGGATCTCGAGCGCCGCCAAAAATCCCAGCGACGATCACCGCCATGTCAAACGAAGTTATGCGATGCTGGTTCGATCAGGTCTGCAGGGCGCGGTTGCCGACTGCGCGCCCCGCGCGGCCGCAGCCGCACGCGTACTGCGCCATAAAAACCGCGGGCGCCGATTGACTAAGGCCAGATTATGACCCATCTCTAACCGCCCGCGGAGCAAAACGCTACGGCCGGGGTTTTCGTGTGCGCCATAATGGCGCGGAGCAACGACATAAGGAGTGTGCCATTCGCCGTCCTATGAAAGCCGTCGCGGCGCCGGAGAAAGGCGGGCCGCGGATCAATCGCGACATACGCGCAGTACAGGTTCAACTCATCGACGCAGAGGGTCATAATCGGGGCGTCATCAACCTTGCGGACGCGCAAAGGCTTGCCGAGGAAGCCTCACTCGATCTGGTCGAAATCGTTCCCAACGCGACCCCGCCCGTCTGCAAGATCCTCGATTTCGGGAAATACCGCTTCCTCGAGCAGAAGAAGTCGGCCGAGGCGCGCAAGCGCCAGAAGGTCGTCGAGATCAAGGAGATCAAGCTGCGACCCGGCATCGACGACCACGACTACGAAGTGAAGATGCGCTCGGTGCGCCGCTTCTTCGACGAAGGCGACAAGGTGAAGGTGACGCTGCGCTTCCGCGGCCGTGAGATGGCGCACCAGGACATCGGCTTCAAGCTCTTGCAGCGGGTGAAGGCGGAAACCGCGCCGATCGCCAAAGTCGAGGCCGAGCCTTTGATGGAAGGCCGGCAGATGACCATGGTGCTCGCGCCGAAGTAGGCGTAAGGAAGGCGGACAAACGCGTCGTCAGGGACCGCATGCGCGCGCCGCGGGTCTTCGCGCGGCGGCTCGCGCCGCGGCGCGCGGGGAAGTATGTGACCACAGCGCCGACCTACGCCGACGCCGCCGCGGGGCGGCGGGCCGCCGAAACGACCTCGGTCGGAGTCATCGCTGGCGCTCAGCGCTTCGCATATGCTCAACGACGTGATGCAGTCGCTGGCGCCGGCGCTCTATCCGGTGTTCCGACAGGACCTGGCGCTCAGCTTCTTTCAGGTCGGCCTCATCACCTTCGTCTTCCAGCTCACCGCCTCGCTTCTCCAGCCGCTGATCGGCTTCGCCCTCGACCGAAGGCCTTTGAACGCGATCCTGCCGGTGGGCATGGCCTTCACCACTGGTCGGGCTCCTGCTGCTCGCCTTCGCGGGCACCTATCCGTTCATTCTTCTGTCGGTCGCGGTCATCGGGATCGGCAGCGCCGTGTTCCATCCGGAGGCCTCGCGCGTCGCGCGCGCCGCGTCGGGTGGACGGCACGGGTTCGCCCAGAGCCTTTTCCAGGTTGGCGGCAATTTCGGCCAGTCGACCGGGCCGCTGCTCGCCGCCTTCATCGTCGTGCCGTTCGGCCAGCACTCGATCCTGGCCTTCACGGCTCTGGCGCTGATCGCCGTCGCTCTCCTGACGGGGGTAAGTCGCTGGTATGGCGCGCGGCGCGCGGAACGCCGCCAAGCGGCCGCGGCGAAGGACGGTCCTACCCACCCGCGCGCGGTCGTCGTTCGCACGCTTGCCGTGCTGATCATCATGCTGTTCTCGAAAGTGCTCTATCTGGCGAGCATCGGCAGCTATTACACGTTCTACCTGATCGACGCGTTCCATGTGTCGATCCAGCAGGCCCAGGTGATGCTGTTCGTCTTTCTCGCCTCGGTTGCGGCGGGCACCTTCCTCGGCGGCCCGCTCGCCGACCGGGTCGGCGCGAAATTTGTCATTTGGGGCTCGATTCTCGGCGTCCTGCCGTTCACGCTTCTTTTGCCCCATCTCGGACTCGCCGGGACGATCATCGATTTCGATCGCGATCGGCCTCGTCATCGCTTCGGCCTTTTCCGCGATGGTCGTCTATGCGCAGGAGCTGACGCCGGGCAATGTCGGAGCGGTCGCGGGGCTTTTCTTCGGCCTGCTTCGGCCTCGGCGGCATCGGGGCGGCGCTGCTCGGCATTCTGGCCGACCGGACGAGCATCGGCTTCGTCTACCAGGTTTGCGCCTTCCTGCCTTCTCGGAGCGGCCCTTCCCACCCTGCGCCCCGCCGGGCCGGCGCGCGCGTAAGGCGCGGCCGGCTTTCCCGAGCGACCGAGCCTCAAGTCCGCTCGATCGTCTTCGCCGCCTGATCGAGCGCATCGACGATCGCCTGGATCTGCTCGGGGGTCGCGGAGCGACTGCGCAGGCGCAGGCGGGTGGCGGCGCGCAGGTTCAACATGGCGCGAATGACCGGGCCGACGCCGGAGCGCGCGTCCTTGCGGTCTGCGAAACGCTCGAAAATGGCGTCGACCTGAGCCTTGTTGTCGGCGAGAACCTTCTCGCCCTCGGGCGTCGCCGCATAGAGCTTGCGTCCCTGCTCGTCCTGGGTCAGGCGGGCGTAGCCCATCTCCTCGAGCATGGTCAGGGTCGGATAGACGACGCCCGGACTCGGCGAATAGTCGCCGCCGACGCGCTCGCCGAGCTCCTTGATGATGTCGTAGCCATGGCGCGGCTTCTCCGCCACTAGCGCGAGGATGACGAGCCGGAGCTCGCCGCCGTCGAACATGCGCCCTTCACGCGCGCCGAAGCCGCCGCCGCGTCCACGCCAGCCGAATGGCCCATGACCGAACCCGCCGTGCCGGCCGTGGCGGGCATATTCGTCAAAACAACGGTTAAACATGTGCATACTCCTCGTTTTCCAAGACATATCACGATATGTCGTCGACATAGATATATCTCGTTGCTCGACGCGCAAGGCGCGACGGATTATTTCGCGCGCAGCGAGCTCTCCGCAGTGCCGATCGATGGCCCGCTCAAATTTTCCTGAGCCGCCGACGCAAGCCGCAATGGCGCCATATTCGGCAGGCAATGAATGAACATTCATTCTTGGGGGGAGACATGTCGCTTAATGCTTTGTCAACCGCCCGCCGCACGGCCGACGAGCGGCGGGAGCGCATCCTCGAAGCCGCCGAGCGCGCCTTCGCGGCGCACGGCTTTCATGCCGCCACCATGCAGCACGTCGCCGAGGCCGCCGGCATGAGCGCCGGCAATCTCTACCGCACCTTTCCCTCGAAGGAGGCGATCGTCGAGGGTCTGTGCGCCGTCGATCAGGCCGAGGGCGCGCGGGCCTTCGCCGATCTCCTGGCCGCCGACCGCGACATTGTGGAGGCCATGTGCGCCGGCTTGCGGGAACACGTATTCGGTAGGCCCCGCGAGAAGGCCCGCATGATTGTCGAGATCTGGGCCGAGGCCGGGCGCAACCCGCGGGTGGCCGAGATGACCCGGTCCACCGACGCGCAGGTGCTCGCCGGGCTCGAGCGCCTTTTCGAGGCGGCGAAGGCAACCGGCGCCGCGTCTCGCACGCTCGAGCCGCGCATTGCAGCACGCTTCTTCCTCACCTTCGTCGCCGGCCTGTTCAGGCGGATGGCGACAGATCCAAATTTCGACCGCGAGGCGGAGACGGCAATGGCGGTCGCCGTCCTCAAGGCGCTGTTCGCCGGCGCGCTCACGACCGCCGTCGCGTCCGCCAAGGAGCCCCATCAATGAGGCGCGCCTTTGTTTCGCTCGGCGCCTTCGTCGCCGTGACGGCGGCGGCCGTTCTCGCCGTCGGCGCCGTTCAGCCCTGCGCTCCGGTCGTCGAGCAGGCGCGCGCGCTTGGCCTGCCGGTCGGCGCGCCGGATTGCCCGGCGCCAGCCGCGGCGGCCGAGCCGTCGGCCCCGCCGCCGCCCGCCGTCACCGTCGCGCCGGCCGCGCGGCGCGAATTCGTCGAGCGGCTGTTCGTCTCCGGCACGCTCGTTCCGCGCGAGGAGGCTGACGTCGCCGCCCGCATCGACGGACTTACGATCGTCGAACTCGACGCGGAGGACGGCGACCGCGTCAAGGCGGGCCAGGTTCTCGCCCGCCTGGACCGCAGCCAGCTCGATGCTCTGCTGGCCGAGAACGACGCGGCGATCAAGCGCGCCGACGCGTCGATCGATCAGTCGAAGAGCTCGATCGCCCAGTCGGAAGCGCAGGCGCAATGGGCGAGCGACGATTTCTCGCGCGCGCAAAAACTCGCCAGCGGCGTGATGTCCGTCTCCTCCATCGAGCAGCGCGAGATCGCGCTGAAGACCGCTCAGGCCCAGCTCGGCGCCGCCGAGAACGCGCTCGCCGTCGCCGAGGCCGACCGCAAGAGCAGCGACGCGGAGCGGCAGGAGCTTCTCGTGCGCATCGCGCGGACGGAGGTGAGGGCGCCGGTGTCGGGCGTCGTCAGCCGGCGCTCGGCCAAGCTCGGCGCGACCGCCTCGAGCGCCGGCGAGCCGCTCTTCCGCATCATTGTCGACGGCGCGATCGACCTCGAGGCCGACGCGCCCGAGCAGTCGCTCGCCCGCTTCGCCGTCGGCATGCCCGCGACACTGCGTCTGCCGGGCGTCGCCGGTCCCGTGCAGGGCCGCGTGCGGCTCATCTTCGAAGAAATCGACAAGGCGAGCCGCACCGGCAAGGTGCGCATCGCGCTCGCCGACGCTTCGCACGCCCGCATCGGCGCCTTCGCCTCCGGCGAGGTCGAGCTCGCGCGGCGCGACGGCGTCGGCGCGCCGGAGGCTGCGCTGCGGCGCGACGGCGAGAGCGCCAGCCTTTATGTCGTGCACGCGGGCCGCGTCGAGGAGCGGGTCGTGACCCCCGGCATCGTCGAGGGCGACGAGGTCGAGATCAAGGACGGGCTCACCGAAGGCGAGCCCGTCGTCGCCCGCGCCGCCGCCTTCCTGCGTCCGGGCGACCGCGTCCGGACCAGGCCGGAAGCGACCGCCGGAAACTAAGACAAGTCCATGCGCATCAACGTCTCGGCCTGGTCGATCCGCCGACCCATCCCCGCGGTCGTGGCTTTCGCGGTCCTGACCATTCTCGGCTTGGTCAGCTTCCGGACGATGTCGATCACCCGCTTTCCCAACATCGACATTCCCGTCGTCAAGGTGCTGATCACCCAGTCGGGCGCCGCGCCGGCCGAGCTCGAATTGCAGGTGACGAAGAAGGTCGAGGACGCGGTGGCGAGCGTCAACGGAGTTTGGCACATCGCCTCGACGGTGACCGACGGCTCGTCCTCCACGATCATCCAGTTCAACGTCGGCTCGGTCGACATCGACCGGGCGCTCAATGACGTGAAGGACGAGATCGCCAAGATCCGCGCCGATCTGCCGCGCACCATCGACGAGCCGGTCGTCAGCCGGGTCGACGTCGAGGGGCTGCCGGTCGTCACCTACGCCGCCTCTGCGCCGGGCATGTCGGTCGAGCAGTTGTCGTGGTACGTCGACGATTCGGTCGCCCGCGAGCTGCAGAGCATCCCCGGCGTCGCCGAAGTGAAGCGCTTCGGCGGCGTGGACCGGGAGATCCGCGTCTCGCTCGATCCCGAGAGGCTGCTCGCGCTCGGCGTCACCGCGGCGGCGGTCAATGAACAGGTGCGCGCCGACAACGTCGACCTCGGCGGCGGTCGGGGCGAGGTCGCCGGCCAGGAGCAGGCCATTCGCACCCTCGCCGGCGCCCGCAGCCTCGCCGATCTCGCCGCGCTGCCGATCGCCCTGCCAGGCGGACGCAAGGTGAGGCTCGACGAGCTCGGAACCGTGGTCGACGGGGCGGAGGAGCCGCGGACGTTCACCCGCCTGTTCAACCAGCCGATCGTCGCCTTCGGCGTCACCCGCGCCAAAGGCGCGAGCGACGTCACGGTTGACGAACGCGTCGCCAAACGACTCGCCGCAATCGCGGCTAAGCACTCCGAGGTGACCTTCACCAAGGTCGACACTCAGGTCGACAACGAGCTCGGCAACTATCGCTCGACCATGGAGACGCTGATCGAGGGCGCACTCCTTGCGGTCGTCGTCGTGTTCGTCTTCCTGCGCGACCTGCGCGCCACCCTGGTCACCGCCGTCGCGCTGCCGCTGTCGATCATCCCGACCTTCTGGGCGATGGATGCGATCGGCTTCTCGCTCAACCTGGTGAGCCTGCTCGCCATCACCCTCGTCACCGGCATTTTGGTCGACGACGCGATCGTCGAGATCGAGAACATCGCGCGCCACATGCGGATGGGCAAGTCGGCGTGGCGCGCCTCGCTCGAGGCCGCCGACGAGATCGGTCTCGCGGTCATCGCCATTTCGCTCTCGATCGCTGCGATCTTCTCGCCGGTGAGCTTCATGGACGGCATCGCCGGCCAGTATTTTCGCCAGTTCGGCCTGACCGTGGCGATCGCGGTCCTGTTCTCGCTCATGGTCGCGCGCTTCCTGACGCCGGTGATCGCCGCCTATTTCCTGCGCGCCCCGCGCGACAAGAGCCTGGTCGACGGGCCGGTCATGCGAGGCTACACGCGCCTCATGCGCGCCTCGATGCGCCACCGCTGGATCACCCTCCTCGCCGGCGTCGTCATCTTCGCCGGCTCCCTGTGGTCGATCCAGCTCCTGCCGTCGGGCTTTCTTCCGGCCGACGACGTCGGACGCGTCCTGCTCGCGGTCGAGCTGCCGCCGGGCTCGCGCCTCGACGACACCGACCGCGTCACGCGCGAGGTGTCGGAGAAGCTGCGCAAAATGCCGGAAGTGCGTTCGGCGCTCGTCTTCGGCGGGGAGATCCTCGGCGGCGATGACGAGCCGCGCAAGGCGACCATCGTCATCAATTTCGTCCACAAGTCGGAGCGCGAGGCGACCCAGAAGGACCTGCAGACCAGAATTGCAGCGATGCTCGCCGATCAGCCGGACATCCGCTACTGGTTCATCAAGGATGACGGGGAGCGCGATCTCTCGCTCATCGTCGCCGGTCCCGACAACGACGTGATCAACGACACGGCGAACCGGATCGCCAGCGAGATGCGCGCGATCCCGATCATCGAGAACTCCCATGTCGACCGCCGAGCTCGAGCGGCCGGAGCTGCGCATCGTGCCGAAGCGGCAGGTCGCGGCCGATCTCGGGGTGTCGACCGAGGCGCTTTCGGAGACGATCCGGGTCGCGACGCTCGGCGACATCGACGCCAACCTCGCCAAGTTCGACGCCGGCGACCGCCTCATCCCGATCCGGGTCGAGCTCGACGAGGCGGCGCGCGCGCATGTCGGGCTCTTGCAGGATCTGCGCGTCCCGACGAGCGCGGGCGGAACGACGCCGCTTTCGGTGGTGGCCGACTTCTCGATCAGCCACGGGCCAAGCGCCATCAACCGCTACGACCGCTCGCGGCGGGTGACGATCGAGGCCGACCTGCGCGGCGACGCGGCGCTCGGCGACGCGGTCGACGCCATCCGCGCCCTGCCGGCCGCCAGGCGCCTGCCGCCAGGGGTCGAAATCCGCGAGACCGGCGATGTCGAGGTCATGAGCCAGGTGTTCGCCTCCTTCGCCGCCGCGATGGGCGCTGGCGTGATGATCGTCTACGCGCTGCTCGTCCTCCTGTTCGGCAGCTTCCTGCAGCCGATCACCATCCTCGTTTCGCTGCCGCTGTCGATCGGCGGAACGATCATCGCGCTCCTCGTCACCCACAAGGCGATGTCGATGCCGGTGGTGATCGGCGTCCTGATGCTGATGGGCATCGTCACCAAGAACGCGATCATGCTGGTCGACTTCGCCGTCGAGGAGATCGGCCGCGGAACGAAACGCCTCGACGCGCTGGTCGAGGCCGGCCGCAAGCGCGCAAGGCCGATCGTCATGACCACGATCGCCATGGCCGCAGGCATGTTCCCCTCGGCGCTCGGCCTCGGCGACGGCGGCGGCTTCCGCTCGCCGATGGCGATCGCGGTGATCGGCGGCCTCGTCATGTCGACCCTGCTCTCGCTCGTCTTCGTGCCGGCCGCCTTCACCGTGCTCGACGACTTGGGGCGCCTCTTCTGGCGTCTGTCCAGCCGGCTGTTCGGCCAGCCGGACGAGGAGCCCGCGCCCGAACGTCCAAAGCTGGCGGCCATGCCGAAGGCGCGGCCGAGGGACGCCGCCGTGCCGGCTGAGTAGGGGGCTTCCCCAGGTTCAACAGGCCGCCACCCCATTGAGGATGGCCCTGACGTTCGGCCGTTTGAAGCCGTTCGGGTTTTCGAGGCCCCGGGCTCATGAACGACGCGCACGGGTTCGGGGAAACTGCGCTCGCGCCGATTGGCGGCGAGATTTCGATCGGCCGGGTCGACAGCGTCTCGCGGGGCGCCGACGCCAGGGCCGACAGCAAAGGCTCGTCCGACGCGCCGGGCATCCTGCCGTTTCCGGGCCCGGATTGAGCCTTTTCAGGCGCTTGCGGCGCCATTTCCGGGCACTCAACGTGCGCGGCGCATCGGGCGCGCCCAGGGCCCTGCGCCGGGTCGGCGAGGGACGCGAAGGCGCCGTCCGGGGAGTTCGGGGTCGTGTTGTTCTCGGGCGCGGATTGAGTTTTCTCAAGCGCTTGCGGCGCCATTTCCGAGCCACGCCATGAAGGCGACCGGCTCCGCCGCCTCTTCGTCGGTCAGGGCCGGGGGTCGCGAGCCGCCGAGACCGCCGCTCGGCGGGGAAAAAGCCATGGTAGCGGTCGAGCTCGCGCACGATTTTCACCACTTGGCTGACCCCTTGAGGTTTTTGCCCCGACATGGCGCTAAGGCCACCAGAAGCGCTTCGTTCAGACGGCTAGCAGGTCCCGATCAGTTGGAACCGAACAAGCCAGCGCCGGATCAAATTCGGGGCGCCGTGCAGTCCCGTCCGCGATCTCGGCTTTTCAATGCATTGGGCGCCAAAACCTGTCCCTTCGTCGCTTCGATCAGGTAGTCCTTTTATTCGACGTCCGCCGACTATGATCGCGCCATTTCCATCGCCGAGTCGCGGTAGGGACGCGCATTACTGCGCGCCCCCCGCACAGATCCGTACGAGCGGCTTTCCCGCATACGGCTCCTGCCTCGGGTGTTTGACGGCAAACCTCTGCCTTGCGGCTTGCCGTACGCGGTCCAGACCCTGTGGCGCGCCCTCCCGACCCTGCGTTCGGAGCGTGCGTTCCTGTCCCGCGTTCCCCTCGGCCCCCGCCCTTCGCTCCACGGGCTCCGCCGCCGGTTCCCCGGCCTTGTTCGCCTGCTTCGCCGCTACTATGGCGGGGTCCGACTTCTCACGCCTGTTCGTCATGCGCTTCGGCTCTTCGCCTTCCGCATGCGGACCAGGACGGCCGATGGCCTGTGGTCGGGCATGAGACCTCCCAGGTTCCGACGTGATCCTTTCGTACGTGATGTGGCCTTCGACCCCGGCAGGGCGTCAGCGCCTCGCATGACGGCGCCGCACATGTTGCCTTCGACGTTGATTACCGGCTCGGCCCCTGCGACGTAAAAGGTTTCGTGGCTCAATCCCACACCCCACACGATTGCTGTGTACGCTTCGCCCCTGCCGTCGCCGACAGACGCGCAACACTCGCTAGCAGGCGGGCGCTACCCCTTACCTGCGCCGGACTTCCACCGGCTGGATCGCGCCAGCTTGCCTGTGGCGCACAATCAATTTTTTCAAGAGCTTACGACGCCATTTCCATCGCGTCATCGCGTCTGCCTCCGCAGGACCAAAAACCTCCTTGATGGCAGTCCGCTCGTTCGATCTGCTCAGCCTTTGCCACGGCATTTCCAGCCCGCTCGCAGCCTTGCCCCGGACGCGACGCTCGGACGAGCGGGATCCATGGCCGCGCGACGATTAGGCGACGCCGCGAAATTATTGAATTCGGCGAGGGATTCCCAGGGCGGAGGATAATTCGTATGCGCGGCGGATGATAGACGAAAGCGCGATTCGCATCCGTTACGAGGCTCTCGGCGTCGGGCTCGATGAGCGGGGACGACGCCTTTTTGCAGCGGCGGAGGCGCGGGCGGCGGGCGTCGGCGGGGTCAGCGCGGTTGCGAGGGCGACGGGGATCGCTCGAAGCACGATTGGGCGAGGGCTGAAGGAACTCGATTTTGCGCGAGCGACGAACAGGGTGCGGCGCGCGGGAGGCGGCCGACGAGCACTGGTCGAGAAGGACCCGACGCTGCTTGAGGACCTGAGAAAGCTTTTGGAGCCGGCGACAGTCGGCGACCCTATGCGACCATTGTTGTGGGTATCCAAGAGCCACGCCAAGCTCGCGGCGACGTTGGGTGAGATGGGCCATCAGGTTTCGGCGAGCCGCATTCCGCAGCTGCTCGAAAGGCTCGGGTATCGTCGGCAGGTCAACCGGAAAACCAAGGAAGGCGCGAAGCATCCCGACCGCGATGCGCAGTTCGAACATATCAATGCACAAGTCCTGGCGTTTCAGAATGCGGGCCAACCGGTGATCTCGGTCGACACCAAGAAGAAAGAGTTGATTGGCGAATACAAGAATGCGGGCTCCGACTATCGGCCGCGAGGGCGACCCGACCTCGTCAACGTGCACGATTTCGTCGACGAGGACCTCGGCAAAGCCATTCCTTATGGCGTCTACGACATCGGCGCGAACGCCGGCTGCGTGAGCGTCGGCGTGGATCACGACACGGCCACGTTCGCGGTCAACGCCATCCGTCGCTGGCTCGATCTCATGGGACGCGAGCGTTATCCCGCCGCCCGTCAGTTGATGATCACCGCCGATGGCGGCGGCTCCAACGGCTCAAGAGTCCGCCTCTGGAAAGTCGAATTGCAAAAGTTGGCCGACGAAAAGGGACTGACGATCACGGTCTGCCACTATCCGCCCGGGACCTCGAAGTGGAACAGGATCGAACATCGTCTGTTCTGCCACATCACGCAAAACTGGCGGGGAACGCCTTTGACGAGCCGTTTGGCGGTCGTCGAACTGATCGCGGCGACGACGACCAAAGCAGGACTGACGGTGCGCTGTGTCCTCGACGAGAACAGCTATCCCAAGGGCGTCAAAGTCACCGACGAAGAGCTCGCGGCTCTAAACATCCAGAAAGACGCATTCCATCCCGAATGGAATTATACCATACGACCGCGCGAAAACGGGACGTCACTCTGACGCAGTTATTTCGCGGCGTCGCCTTAGCTTTCAAACAGCATGCTAGGGGTGTGTGACCCGCTTCTCCGAATATTGTATGTTCTGCTTATGTTCGAGTCAAGTCTTTTTGCGACAGGTAGTGTCTCACTTTGAGAGAGTGAACATTTTGCTTGCTAAAATCGCCAATATGCCTATGTTCTCCCGCAGAGATTGTTGGGACGAGCATCTATGGCTGAAGGTTCATGAGCTCCCCCGGAAGCTGGAAAGAAGCAAGGCCCCAGCTGGTATGGGGCGTCCTCGTTCTTGGATTTCGGTTGGAGTTTGTTACCAGACTTATCGCAGGTGAATATGGACGCGCCCTGTTGTCTTTTGCGGGCTTGATGGGGTTAACAGCTATGCTCATACATGGCGAAGAGGTAAAGCAAAAGATACTATCTATAAACCAGACTTTGATATACCTTTCGTTCGTCTCTTTGCTTATAGTTTTAGCACTAGAACCATTTATAGAGGAAAGGAGGTTGCCTTTCTCGCAATGGTTTATGTCGGAGCCATCTACTGAAGACATCACCAAAGCAATAAAGGCTATTCAGGATAAGTTAGACATGACGGTTCGAGAGGCTGATAGCTTGCGCCAGCAACTGATGAATGCTCAACAACATAACGCCGCATTGCTGGCAGCAAGACAACAGCAGCCACTGACAGCTTCTTCCCCTAACCCCGATTTGGTCGCGCTCTCAAACGACCAACTGAGGGCCGTTGTAACGCCATTTATTGAGGAATGAGAAAATTCCAGGCTCGCTTCGATCAATTAGAGCACAAAAAAGAAAACGAGGAATGGTTGAGAGAAGTTCAAACGCGCAACGATCCAAGCTATCAGAAATGAGTGGAACAAGAATCGAACAGAGGACTTGCAGCGCTCAGCACAACATGCTGCTGAATACAATGTACATTTTCGGACACTAAGTTCTTAGATATAGGTCTGAAATATGCAAGAGAGAAGAGTTTACGGCCTCATCGTGCAAGCCAGATGATATTTCTAATCCAAATGGCGTAATAGATACCAATAATGCAGGGATATGGTCTAACAATGTGGCTGATTATCTAACCAAGATATTGGAGAATTTGCCGAAAGATTAACTAGATGCAGTCTTTTTTATAGCCCGCTTTCTAGTTTCATAAGCGCAAATAAGTTCGACGACATCGCTGATCTCCCAAAGCCGATTTGACATCACCAGCCGCCATCGCTGGCGACATCCGCAATGTTTTATGAATACGAACAAAATTGTAGTAGAGAAAATATAATGCAAGCGAATGGCCGTGGTTTTCTATCTTCTTTGAAAACGCATTCGTTAGTCGCGTGAAGCGGCGCGTTCCCATACGAATATTCAGGTTTTGGCGTTCCGCATAGCTCGTGCTGATATCATCTACCGCAGGGCGGCCTTCGATAATATGACGACGGATGCCGGTGCACACAGGGGGGCTGTAACGGCGCTCAGACTACGATGTTTCCACCTCTGCTTGGTATATTTTGACGAGCTGGGCGTAATCCACGTCGATGCCGAACACCTGGGCGACAGCGGGCGGGTAGCTGCCTAGGCCATCCGTCGTCAATTGAATGCGTGTCCTGAGGCGAGCCTGTAAATCCTCAAGCAGCCGACCGCGTCATCATGGGTCCGATCTCCGACGTGCCACGAGATCATCAGCTTGCTTTGAGCGTCCAGCGTGGTCCACGTCCAAACGTCGCCAGCGCCCTCAGGAGCAGCTTTCGCGCGTCGAACGTTCGCTTTCTTGGCGTAGCAGAAAGACCAGATTTCGTCGCACTGAACCAAGCGCGATTTGAGGCCGCGTACATGCTGATCGTGATACGCCGCCGCGACCGTGCCTGCGTCCACAAGCAGCTTCGTGACCGTGTTTATCGAAACGTCGCATACCCGCGAGATTGAGCGAAGTGAAGAACCCTCAACCAGCATGGAGAGAATATGAGCGCGTGTTTCTGTGTCTAGCCTGTTCATGAGTTCTGAATATAATGCATGCTAATGCAATCAGCAAGCAAAATATTCAAACTCACTCGGAAACGGCGACGCTTCCAAAAAAAATAAGGGAGGAAGCAATGCCTTCGCTGCCTAAATCTGGCTATATGATGGCGCAGAATGAAAACAATTCGTTCACGAAATCCAAAGAGCCTTCGCAAAAGAAGCGATCCGCCGTTATTTGCCCCAGCGGTCGGCCGCAGCCTTCCTGGCGATGGCCGACCGCTCCTCCTTCGTCAACTTGGCGGCGCGTGCCGCCCCGCCAGCTTTTCCTGACCGAATTGTACCGGACGGCGTTTTCAGCTTCTCTTCGATCTCGCCAGTGGCTATCTTAGCAACCGTGACGGCGCATGCGTTTACATCGGCGGGGCGCTTCTCGCCTTTCGGTCCGCGTGGCATTGGAATAGCTCCTTTTGCGCCAAACGTGACCCTCAATGCTTCTAAGTCAAGAGCCCAGAATTTTCAAACTGAGACACTACCGCGACAGAATGTCGTGCGCCAGAAATTGTCGCAATGCGGGACGCCACCCCGCAGGCCTAGAAGCTTGGAGCCGGACCCCCGCGTTCGCATTGCGAGCGCATAGCGATGACGATCCAACCGAACGGGGTCTGCTCTAGAGGTTGTGGGCCATATCCCATCCGGCGCTGCGCGCCACCTTCCCCCAGCGGAGCTGGGGAAGGATCGACCTGCTTAGGCGGTGTACTCGAGCTTCGGATACCAGTCCGCGCCGCGGCCTTCCGGCGTCATGTCGAGCACCGTCCATAAGGGGGCCGGATCGGGCGCGCCGCGCGGGTCCTGGCCGGGGTCTGCGGTCGAGCCGGTCATCTCCCCCGACCAGAAATGGCGGATCGCCCCGTCGCGGCGGGTGAACACGTTGAGGGCGGGAATGTCGGAGCCGTCAGGGGCGATGCCGAAGTAGTCGCGCGAATAGGCGCCGTCGAGATCGCTGAAGAGGCGCAGGTTTCTCCAGCCGCGCTCGCGCTTCCAGGCGATGAGGCGCTCGATCGGCGAGCGGGCGACGACGGCGAGCGAGACGCGCTGGCCGATATCGGCCGCATTGCCCTCCCAGGCGCCGAGCAGGTTGGTGCACATCGGGCAGGGGCGGGCCCGCTCGGGGCCGAACATGTAGCTGTAGATCACCAGCGTCTGCTTGCCGCCGAACAGTCCGGCGAAGCCGGTCGGGCCGTCCTCGCCCTGAAAGCGATAGTCGCCGACCACCAGGCCGCCGGGCGGCAGCGCCCTGCGCTGCGCCGCGACGCGCTCGATGTGACGGCGCAACTCGATCTCCTCGGCTAGCAGCGCCGTGCGGGCGGCGCGATACTCCGAGCTTTCGTTGGGCATGCGCACCGGGTTGGCGCGAGCAAGGTCAATGGCCCGGGCAAGGACCTGGGGTTTGGCGTCCATGAGACTGAACTCCCTGAACAGAGGATCGGGGTGGAAATTGCGGGCCCCGCCGGTGCGAGGCCCGCTTTCGTTCAGCGCTTCGGCGCGACGAGCGCGAACATCGCGCCCTGCGGATCGAGGCCCTGGATGATCCAGGCTCCGCCGGGCACCTCCATCGGCCCGTTGAGAACCTGGCCGCCCGCCGACTTGACCCTGTCCACCGCCGCGTCGATCGCCTCGACGTTGATGTAGTAGAGCCAGTGCGCCATCGGCTCCTGCGCCATCTTCTTCATCATGCCGCCGCTCTGCTGGCCCTTGGTGGTGAAGATCTGGTACTCGCCCATCGGGCCCATATCCATCGCCTCGCCCTTCGTCCAGCCGAACACGCGGGAGTAGAAGGCGAACGAGGCTTCAGGATCGCCGCCGTGCAACTCGTGCCAGCCGACGTGGCCGGGCGTCGCCGGCGGGGGAGGCGGGGGCGCCTCGCCGCCGTTCGGCTTGAACAGCAGGAATCCCGCGCCGGACGGATCGCCGGCGACAGCGAAGGTCCCGACATTGGGAATCGGGTTCGGCGGCCGATGGATGACGCCACCCGCAGCCTTCACCTTGTCGGCGTAGGCGGCGACGTCGTCGACGGCGATGTAGCCCATCCAGGCGGGCCGCGCACCCTTGGCGTCGGCCGGAATCGGCATCAGGCCGCCGACCATCCTTTCTCCGGCCTGCAACACCGTGTAGCGTTGATCGTTCATGGTGTTGGGCGCGAGCTTCCAGCCGACGACCTTGGTGTAGAAGGCCTCGGCGCCCGGAAGATCGTTGGACATCTGGTCGTACCAGATGAACTTGCCGAGCGTGTCGGACGGGTTGGTCATGACTCTTCCTCCTTCAGTTCGGCCCAAAGGCCCGTTGAATTTTCGCGACGTCGAGCTTCGTCATCGACATGACCTCGCGCATGACGCGCTCGATGCCGGCGGCGTCGCCGCTCTGCATAACGCGCGGGATGACGCTCGGCACGATCTGCCAGGAGACGCCGTATTTGTCGGTCAGCCAGCCGCATTGGCCGGGCTTGCCGCCCTCCCCGAGCCGCTCCCAAAGCCGGTCGACCTCCGCCTGATTGGCGCAGTCGACGATCAGCGAGATCGCCGGGGTGAAGGCGAATTGGGGGCCGCCATTGAGCGCGAGAAATTTCTGCCCCTCGATCTCGAACAGGATGGTCATCACCGCGCCTTTGCGGCCAGGACCGGCCTCGCCGTAGTGCGTGGTCGACACGATACAGCCGTTCTTGAAAATTGAGAGATAGTAGGCGACCGCCTCCTCGGCCTTGAAATCGAACCACAGGCAAGGTGTGATCTTCTGCTCGCTCATGACGCGCGGCTCCTTTCTCCGGCTGGCAACAGCCCCTCGAAATAGCGCTTGAGATGATCGAGGCAGTCGGCGGCGACTTTTGGGCCCTGCCTGGCCTTGGCGAGGACGAAGGCGCCCTGCAGCACGGCCTGAGAAAACAGCGCGGCGCTTGCCGGGTTCCAGTTTGCGTCTGGCGCAAGGAGCGCCTTCGCTTTGGCAAGATCGGCCTCGAGCCGCCCGGCATGCTCGCCGATGTAGCGCTCGCAGGCCTCGCGGATCGCCGGATGCGTCTCATAGGCCTCCTGCACCATCGTGCCGAGCAGACAGGTGAACTCGGGCAGCTCGCCTCGAAGAATGGCCTTGCGGAAATCGACGTAGCCGAGCACGCGCGCGCGCGCGTCCCCCAGGCGCGCGTAAGGGGCCGCGTCGAAGATCGCGTCGGCGCGGGCGGCGAAATGCGCCGCGGCCGCGACGGCGCACGCCTCCTTGCTGGCGAAATGGTGGAAGAAGGCCCCCTTGGTTAGGCCCGCCTCGGCGCAGATGTCCTCGACCCGCGCCGCCGAATAGCCCTTGGAGCGGATCACGTGGACGGCCGCGTCGAGCAGCTTCTCCGCCGACGCCTCTCCCCTCGCCGCCGCCGCTTCGGCTGATTTTCCGATCGCTAGGGTTTGCCGCTTGGTCATCGCAAGGGGTGCATACCAACCAGTCGGTAGGTTGTCAAGCGCAGAACCTGTGGGCGCTTTCAAGGAGCGCCGGGCACGGCGAGTCTCGCCGCGCCCGCTGACCGCGGCCTCCGAGGGCAGGCGACAATACGCTGTTGCCGCGAATAAATTCGGCTGTTTCGCGTGCTGCGCCGATTTTCGCTCAAACTCCTGAACTTGCAGGCATATTGACGCCAAAAGTCTGGTTGGAGCGGGCCTGTTTTGTGAAAATCCGCTGTTTTTGCCCCTGTTACCAGCGGATCTCCCATTCGGTCAACGCTTCGGCGCCACCACGGCGAACATCGCGCCCTGCGGGTCGTGGGCCTGCACGATCCATTGCCCGCCGGGCACTTCTTGCGGTCCGTTGATGATCCGGCCGCCGCGCGTTTTGATCCGTTCGGCGGCCGCGTCCGCGCCTTCGACGTTGAAATAGTAGAGCCAGAAGGCCGCCGGGGTCTGGGCGGTGCGGGTCATGACGCCACCCTGCTCGCCATGGCGGGTGTTGAACAGGTGGTAGACGCCGATCGGCCCCATGTCGAACTCGCCCTCCTTGGTCCAGCCGAAGAAATCGGAATAGAAGGCGAAGGCCTTGGCGCCATCGTCGGCGTGCAACTCGCGCCAGCCGATCGTGCCCGGCGCGCCCGGCGCGGCGGGCGGCGGCGGATTGCCGTCCGCGTCGCGGAAGAGCATGAAGGTTCCGCCGTAGGGGTCGGCGACGACGGCGAAGCGGCCGACGCCGGGAATGTCGGAAGGCGCCTTGAACACCTTTCCGCCGGCCGCCATCAGCTTCGGCAGCGCGGCGTCGACGTTTTCGACCCAGATATAGCCCATCCATGAGGGCTTTGCGCCCATCGCCCTGGCGTCAGGGGGAATGGTCATCATTCCCCCGACCGGCGTCCCCCCGGCCGAGACGACCTGGTATTCGAAGTCGGGCACGCCCGCGTCCTCCGCCGTCCAGCCGAGGAGATGGCGATAGAAATCGACCGCGGCCCTGAGGTCGTCGCCCATATACTCGTACCAGACGAATTTCCCGATCGGCGTGGACATGCGACGTTCCTCCTCGCTGGCGTTTCGCGAGGCGACGTTAGCGCTCCCGAGCGAAAAGATTAAGACGGCGGACTTGCCTCGCCGGATCGCGCTCTGACGTAGGCCCGCTCGCCGGAGCGCGGCTGCTGCCAGACCTCGAGCAATTCGCCCGAATTCGGATCGACGAAGCGTTCGCCGGTGAACGTCCAGTCCCGGCCCGGCGGCGCGTCCAGGGGCCGCCGCTTGTAACCGCCGGATCGGAACAGGAGCCAGACCAGGACGAGCGCGGCGGGGACGGCGATCCAGAGGAACAAGACCAGGCAGCCGTTCACGTCACGCGTTCGATCACGGCCGCGGTGCCGTAAGCCACGATCTCGCTCATCGTATCGCCGATCTCGGCGCTGTCGTAGCGCATCATCAGGACGGCGTTCGCGCCCATCGCGGTCGCGTTCTGGACGAGCCGGTCGAGGGCGTGGCGGCGCGCCTCCTCCAGAAGCTGAGTGTACTCGTGGATCTCGCCGCCGACGATGGAGCGCAAGCCGGCCATCAGATTGCCGCCCAGGCCCCGGCTGCGGACGACGACGCCGAAACATTGTCCGAGCGTTTGCACCGTCCGATGCCCGGCGACGTTTTCTGTCGTGGCGACGATCATTGGCGACTCCGAAGATTCCGCGTCGGCCGTGAGGACCAGGCGCTTTCGCCGGACCTATAAGGCGAGGGCGTTGCCAAAGCGATAATTACCCCTCGCGTCAACACGCCGCGCCGCAGATCGTCTGGACGGCGCCGTCGACGATCGGCTCGATCTCGGCGCGCGGGATGCGGGCGCGGGCTCGGATCGACAGCGTGTGGATGGTCGCCGAAGCGATAAGCGCCAGGCGCCGCGGATCCGCCTCCGCGGGAAGCTCGCCCGCGGCCCGCGCGCCCTCGAACAGGCGCTCGAAGGCGCGGTCCGTGTTGTCGATCGCCTCGCCGACGATCTTGCGGATCTCCGGGTCGGAGACGGCGTCGGAGGAGGCGCTGAGCACGGTGAAGCAGCCGCGCGGACCGTCTTCGCCGCTGAGATAGAGATCGAGCGCCGCAAGAAGGATGCGCTTGAGCTTGTCGCGCAGCGGCGCGGCTTCGGCGAACAGCGGCGCGAACGCCTCGCGCACATGCTCGCGGTAGCGCCGATAGGCCCGGACGTAGAGCGCGCGCTTGTCGCCGAAGGCGCCGTACAGACTCGGGCGGTTGAGCCCGGTCGCCGCGCTCAGATCGTCGAGCGAGGTGGCGGCGAAACCGTCTTTCCAGAAGGCGTCCATGGCGCGGGCGAGGGCGGCGTCCGGCTCGAACGCGCGCGGGCGGCCGCGGCGACGGGACGGCGTCTCGGACAACGAGGGCGCTGATTTTTGTACCATCTCGAACAAAACCCTTGACAGCGCCTATTATATGCGAAATGGTACAAAAATAGCCAGACGAAAATCGTGAGGGAGACTGGCATGGACCTGTTCTTTTCCCCGCTCGCCTGCTCGATGTCCGGGCGCATCGCCTTCGCCGAGGCGAATGCGCCCGTCACTCTCATCGAGGTCGACCCGGACGCCAAACGCGTGCTCGCCACGGGCGAGGATTATCGGGCGATCAACCCGCTCGGCTATGTGCCGGCGCTTCGCCTCGACGACGGGACCGTGCTGACCGAGAACGCCGCCATCCTGCAATATGTGGCGGATGCGTTCCCCGAGGCGAAGCTCGCCCCGCCCGAGTCCGACCGACTGGGCCGCGCAAGACTCCGCCAATGGCTGAGCTTCATCAGCTCGGAGTTGCACAAGGGGCTGATGACGCCGCTGCTCGGCCGCGAGACGCCGCCGGAGGTAAAGGCCTGGGTTGCCGGCAAATACGCCTCCCGCCTCGCTTACCTCAACGACAAGCTCGAAGGGCGGGACTTCCTGCTCGGAGAGTTCAGCGTCGCCGACGCCTATCTCGCGACCGTGCTCAACTGGACGCAGGCGACGCCTGAGATCGACCTCGCGTCTTATCCTAACGTCAAGGCCTATCTCGACCGCATGCGCGCGCGGCCCAGCGTCGCGGCGGCGCTGGCGGTCGAAATTCCGCTTTTCCGCGCCGAAATGGCTCGGCGCAAGGGGGCCTGAGACGGCGCCATCCGCTCGGCGACCGCGCTGCCGTTGAAAGCGGCGGCCGGCCGCGGCGGCGAATGCCGCATCCCGACGCCGCAACCGCGGAAGGCTCGTCTTGCTGAAGAGAAACGTCCGGCGTTTCCGACACGTGCGCCCGCGGGCGATTAATGCGGTTGAGACGCCGCCTGAGAAGCTGCGCCCGCTGCTGCCTTCCTGTCGATGCTCGGGGGTTCGGCGGCTCCGAGACTCCGCGCCGGCCGAGGCGCCCAGGCCCGCGAGCGCCCAAACCACGGCCACGAACGCCACAGCGTCGGCCGCGGCGCGGAAGTCACCCCAAATCAAGTATGCATCGAAGATGGGTCGCAAATCCGCCGCGGGCTGGGCCGCCACGAGAAACTGCGCGAGATGCTCGGCTTTGGCGGTGAGCAGCAGCCCGATCAGGGAGAAAATGACGGCGAGGAATCGGCGCGAGGTCGCAGACCTCAACCCAGGCGTTCCAGCGGTCGAGGAAACGCCGGGCCGATTTGGCGCTCATCGTGAACAGCTGCTGCAGGTTCATGCGGATCTGCATCGCCTGGATCGTGTCCAGGTTCTGCGCTTCCAGCTGGGACAGCGCCTCCTTTTCCTCCTGCGTCAGACGATCGACATTTTTGAGAAAGATGTAGCGCCGGCCCTTGATCTGGAAGTTGTTCCTCGCCTCCTCGCGTCGCACCTGGTCGACCGCCTCGTTGGCGAGTTTGACGACGTGGAATTTGTCGAAGGTGATCTCGGCGTTCGGGAAGTTCTCTTTGATCCCCGCCTCGAAGGCCGCCCCCATGTCGATGCTGGCGTCGGTCACCGCCTCGCGCCGACCGCCATGCGCCTCGAGGAAACCCGCGAAGTCCTTCACGGTCGCCGCGTCCTTGCCGTCGGCGACGTAGACGACCTTGCGGCGCGCCATGTCGACGAACAGACTGATGTAGTCGTGGCCGCGCCGCGCCGAAGTCTCGTCGGCGGCGATGCGACGCACCTCCGACAGATCCAGCTTCTCCACCGCCCGCCAGACATAATGCTCGACGATGCGCCACAAGCGCGTGTCGTGCTCGCCGAGCAACTGCGCCGCATTGGCGATCGGCATCGCCTTGGCCAGAGTCAGCACGAAGGCCTCAAACAACAGGGTGAAGCCCGATCCCGCGCGCGCCCACGGAGTGGCGACCTTGCGCACGCCGCAGTCCGGACACGTCACCCTCGGCACACGCGCGTGCAACAGCGTGCGGTGCTGGAAGAAATCCAGATGCCGCCAGGTCTCCTCCTTCGTGTCATGGACCGCGCAGCCCTCGCGCCCGCACTGCGCGCAGGCGAACCGGCTCCCCCGCGGAAAATCCACGTACAAATCGAGCCGACCGTCCACCGCGTTGAACTCACTGCGCGTCACCGTCCACGGCGACGAAAGACCAAGGGCCAACTGGAAAAGATCGGTGTCCTGCATCCCCTCAGGTTAACGGCGATCCTCCCCCGAGCGATCCTGACCCGCCCCCAAATTCCGACTTACCCACTCCTTTCAGCGAGGAGCCAGATTGACGTTGGTCATCCTTGGATACGAAAGAAAGAAGTGCGGCGGCTAACTCCGTTGCTTTCTCGTCGTCAGGGGCGGTGCCAGCCTTGATCTCAAAAAGTGAGAGTAAACGACCGCAGCAGCCATTACAAAGTCGCTTGGACCAATCGCCGTTATACACTGTAATTAGCTTAGATTTCTTCGACTCGCCACACCTAAAGCAGTTGAATGCTGTGCTCTCCGCAAAGCGAAATTGCTGCAGCGGTCCTCGCGGTGGATAGCGTTTCGTCACGCTCGACGGTACGGGCTCTATTGATGGCGCGCCCCTATTTATGTCTGGACCTAAACGGGCATCTGAGCGCCGGTTTGCGGCAAACGCGCGCCTCCGCTCTCCATCATTTCAGTTTCTGGCCCTTGTGTCTGCGGGGATGGCTACGAAAAAGCGTTGATCTGCAACACCCATCGGAGGCGGCCTTCGTAGCCAAGGCGCGGTCGATCAGCGGACCGTCACGAAGACCGAACTCGCGCCCTTCCACGCCTCGTTCAGGCGCGGACCGAGCGCAACCCCCAGCAGCCCCGGCTTGGGACCGCCTTGACGACGCTTGGTTGCATGTTGTCGGACACGCGAAAAGCATCCTCGCGACCGAGAAGCAGGGACAAGCGGGCGTCCGACACGAGCGTGCGCAGCGCGATCCCCAAGCCCCGGCTCATGTCCTGATGCTCCACAATAACCACAACGAGTGCTTTACAATTTGAGCGTATGCCAAAGCGGGCTCATCAACCCGCGTTTGCGGCGATTTGACCACGGTCGCGCGTCGCCTGATCGGCGAGCGGCGCGGCCGAACCGAAACTCCGTACCTTCATTGATCCTGTGGACATGGCCGTGCGTCTGATCGAGCAGGCGGCATGCACGAGGCAGGAGAGGGCTTCGTGGCCATGACTTTGCAGTCACCTGCAAGTATCGAAGACCCACCCTTGACGTTCAGCTTCGGTCCACTGGTTCGCCGACAAATATCTTGCCGCGCGCGCATGCGGCGCGCCGTCATCAATCGGCGACTCAATGAGCTATTACCACCCTTATTTCGAGGATGCTCAATAAGCAAGGCTATGGCGTCGGCCAGAATTTTCACATCTACGGGCAGAGACCCGGCATGCAAGCTTTCGCTCCGGGATCGTTTGGTATCGGCGGTGCCGCGGCGGTCCCCAACCAACTAGTTCATCGATTCTGTGAAACCAATCATATGCGAGGGATTCATTTTTCCTGACCTGGCTTGTAGCCTTGCTGCTTTGATTCGGAAGCGAGGTTTGAGGTCATGGCGGGGTTGCGGCGGGCGATCGAATTGGCAATTGGCGAGGAGGATTTGGCGGCGTTGCGCGCGATTGCCCGCTCGCGAACGGAACCGGCGAGCCGGGTCGAGCGGGCGCGGATGCTGCTGGCCTACCGGGAAGACCCGTCGTTTTTTGCGGTGGGGCGGGCCGTGGGCGCGCACCATCAGACCGTCCAGCGCTGTGTCGAGCGGGCGTTGGCCTATGGTCCGATGGCGGCGCTCGACGATCGACCGCGGCCCGGCAGGGAGGCGACGATCACCGCCGAGGCCAAGGCATGGGTTGTCGACCTCGCCTGCCGCAAGGCCAAGGAACTCGGCTATCCCCACGAATTGTGGACGACGCGACTGCTCGCCCGCCATGCGCGTGAGCATGGGCCGGCAGAGGGGCACGCCTGCCTTGCCAAGCTGGCTCAGGGCACGGTGTGCAACATCCTCAATGAGCAGGAGATAAAGCCGCACAAGGTCCGCTATTACCTGGAACGCCGCGACCCGGAGTTCAAGCAGAAGATGGCGGAGGTTCTGTGCGTCTATCGCGAGGTGAAGCTTATTCGGGAGACCGCGGCCGCCGCGAAACAAAAGCCGAGCGATGCGGTGGCGATCGTCTCCTACGATGAGAAGCCCGGCATTCAGGCGATCGCCACGACGGCCCCGGACCTGCCGCCCGCGCCCGGCAGACATGCGACCTTGGCGCGCGACCACGAGTACAAGCGCCACGGCACGGTCAGCTTGCTGGCCGGCATCGATCTGCTCACCGGCCAGGTCCACGCCCTCGTCAAGGACCGCCACCGCAGCCGCGAATTCATCGAATTCCTCAAGCTCCTCGACGCCGCCTATCCGACCCATACGGCGATCAAGCTGATCCTCGACAATCATTCCGCGCACATCTCGAAGGAGACCAAGGCTTGGCTCGCGGATCAGCCTGCCGGTCGCTTCGAATTCATCTTCACGCCCAAGCACGGCTCCTGGCTCAATCTCGTCGAAGGCTTCTTCTCCAAGCTCGCCCGCTCGGTGCTGCGCCACATCCGCGTCGCATCCAAACAGGAACTCAAGGACCGCATCATGGCCGCCATGGATCACTTCAATCGAGACCCCGTCGTCCACACTTGGTCCTATAAGCTCGACCAAGCTGCCTGATATGATTCGAATTTCAAAATCGATGAACTAGCGCAGCAAGTCGCGCCGCAGCTAATCCAGTTCACGTCGAGAGCGCCACACCGGCGTTGGCCAGTTCTCCGCGTCGGCGGCCAAGCGGTTGCTCGGCGGCCTCGGCGGCGCACGCGGTCTCGCCGGCGACTTGGGGGGCGTCGGCAGCGGCATCGGCAGCCTCTTTTCCGGCTTCGCAGAGGGCGGCCTGATCAGCGGCGACGGCACTGGAATAAGCGACAGCAACCTCGCCTTTGTCTCTGACGGCGAGTACGTTGTGAACGCGGCCTCGACCACCAAGCACCGGGCGCTGCTCGACGCGATCAATTCGGGCAAGGCTCCCAAGGTCGGGGCCTCGCTGAACGGCGGCGTCTCTCAGATCGTAGCGAACATCAATTCCCCGACCAGCGACGCCCGCTCGACCCAGAACCACTACACGATTAATAACAATATCAGCACGCCCAACGCGGACAGCTTCCGCAAGTCGTCGGGCCAGATTGCCTCCGACGCGAGCGTGCACATCCAGCGCATGGGCCTGAGGAACGGTTGATCGCTAATTGGCCATGAACATTCGGGAGGCGCAGAACCGGCACACCTGATTGCAGACATCCGCAAGACGCAATGCATTGCCCACCGGAAGAGGGCATCCGCGCGGCGAGGGCGTGTCCCAGTTTGAAAAATTAGGGGGTAGTCTCCCGGCTTGAAAAGCCGGCGGGGTAACTAGGGTTGCATAGCTTCGCGCTGCCGGTGAACCGATCTACGATCACGATATAGCCGGAGCCCCCGCCATTTACGACGCTGGTAGCCGTGACGCGCCCCCCAATGAAGAACCCCGTGACAATCATCCCAACTACTATGATTGCGGCTACTCCAAAGATTTGATTGCTCATGGTCCCTCTCGCCGCATGCGTCGATCCGGAATATGATTAGCGAGAAGGCAGCCTGTCGAACTTAAAACATTAAGTCATTGATTTCATCAAAGTTCGTGTTTCTGAAGGTCAGGCGGACACTCGAGTCCGACAGGCTGCTAGGCATTGTCACTATCTTTCGAGCCTCTTGCAGAAAGGCTGACCGAAGCGATTTTTTCGTGCCGCGCCGGGTAGGCGCGGCTTGTCAGGCAGGGGCGGGCCTCAAGTCGACGACGCGGATGATCTGATCGACGGCGAGCGCGACGATGCCGAACATGAGATGGCATTTGACCTTGAGCGCGCCGCGGACGCGCAGAATCTGACCCGAACTCGTCTTTCAACCGGGCGTTGATGCGTTCGGCCATGGTGCGGAAATCGTAGATCCGGTCGTCGAAGTCGGGCATGTGGATGAGCTTGAGGCGCTCGACCTCGCGGCCCCATTCGGCCTTGCCTTGGTGGTCGGCGCGAAAGTTGCGGGCGACGATGGGGGCGTGGCCGAGCGCCCGGCTCTGGTCGTGGATCGCGGCGGCGTCGTAGGCTGAGTCCATGAGATCGTAGAGATAGGAGACGCGGGCGTCCGTCATGGTCATCAAGGGAATGGCGACCTGGCTGTCGTGGACGGAGGCCGAGGTCAGTGCGCAGGAGACCGGGATTTGGCCGCAGGCCACGTCGATGTGGAGTTTTTACCCGGTCCAGGTCTCTTTGTAGCCCTTGCTGTTTTTCTTGAGCCGACGTCGCAGGCGGTCGGCAGGTCGGCGAGCATCTGGCCGATGCTGTTACTTTTGGGGTTGGCGGGTGCTATTCTTCGAGGCCGAGCGCGCGAATCTTGTTCAGCAGCGTCTTGTAGGAAACGCCCAGCTGCTCGGCCGCGCGCGTCTTGTTCCACTTCGCGAATCGCGCAGCGCGGCCTCGATCTTGAATCGCTCGATGTGCTCGATGGCCCGCGCGCGTCACTTCCTGCAGCGTGCCTTCCCAACTGAAATTCTCGGCTGAGCATGTCCGTCGGGCATCTGCCCTCGGCGTCCGGTCGCGCCGCGGGAAGTTGCAGCGCGGCGGCGTCAATGGCTCGCCGTCGCAAAGGATCGCGGCGCGCTCGATCGTGTTTTGCAGTTCGCGCACGTTGCCCGGCCAGCGTATAGGCGCGCAGCGCGCGCGCGCGCCTTCGGCGGAGAGCGTCAGATCGGGCTTGCGAAATTCCCGCCGGAATCGCTCCAGAAAAGCATCCGCCAGCAGTTGCACGTCGTCGCCGCGCTCGCGCAGCGGCGGAATGGTGATGGGCACCGCGGAGATGCGGAAGTAAAGGTCCTCGCGAAACGTCTTGTCGGCCACGGCCGCGCGCAAATCCTTGTTCGTCGCCGCCACGATGCGCACATCCACTTCCACCGCTTGCGTGCCGCCCACGCGCTCGAAGCGCTTTTCTTCCAGCACGCGCAACAGTTTCGACTGGATCGCCAGCGGCAGCTCGCCGATTTCGTCCAGGAAAATCGTGCCGCGGTGCGCCAGCTCCATCTTGCCGATCTTGCGCGCGCCCGCGCCGGTGTAAGCGCCGCGCTCGTGGCCGAACAGCTCGTTTTCCACCAGCCCTTCGGGAATCGCCGCGCAGTTCAGCGCCACGAACGGCTGCTCGCGCCGGTTCGAAAGATGGTGCACCGCGCGCGCGAACAGCTCCTTGCCCGTGCCGCTCTCGCCCAGCAGCAGCACCGTGGAATCCGTCGCCGCCACGCGCTGCACCTGCTGCGTCGCCTCCTTCATGGACGGGATGCTCGCCGACGATGCGCGGAAAGCCGTAGCGCGCGGTGTACTCCTCGCGCAGCAGCAGATTTTCGCGCAGCAGTTCCTGCTGGCGCGCCGCGCGAGCCACCAGCAGATTCAGATGCTCCAGGTCCACCGGCTTCTGGATGAAATCGAAGGCGCCTTCCTTCATCGCCGTCACCGCTTCTTCGATCGAGCCGAACGCGGTGATCAGAATCACGGGAATGGTGGGGTCGGCCTGCTTCGATTCGCGCAGCACATCGAGGCCGGAGCAGCCCGGGAAGCTTCAGATCGGTGAGGACCAGCAGATAGCGCCGCGCGCGCACCTTTGGCGACGGCGGACGATCCGTCGGCCGCCTCTTCCACGGCGTAGCCTGCGCGCTCCAGCGCCTTGCGCAGCATCGCGCGCAGTTCGGGTTTGTCTTCGACGAGTAGCAACGGTTCCATGCCTTCAGTTCTACCACGAATTTCCGCGCGAGCGCAGAAGCGCGGAACGACTTGCGCCGGAGTGAACCGCTCCGGAGCCCGTTCGCGCGTCCTGCAACCAAAATGCGCAAGCAGATGACTCTACGGTTGTCCGCGAAGGCTGCGCTTGCGGAGCTGTCCGGTTGTTGTGCTGCGCCGGTGCGGGTGCGCTGGTGATGCGCTGGACCTGGGTCTGCGTTGGTTGCTGCCTGGCTGCGATCGTTCTCGCGCCCAGCCGGGATCGCCGCCGGCTTGCGCAGCTCGTCTTCCAGGTCGGTGATCGCCTGATTGTCCTTTTCGACGTCCGGCTTCTTCGTGTCGATTTGCGTCTGCGTGTCGTTCAGGTCCTCGCGGCTGTTCTGCTCGCGCAGAGCGACATTGGGATCGCTGTAATACTGCTGTCTGCTTCAGGTTGTATTCGCGCTGCAGGATGTCCAGTTCCTTCGCATCGTCGGCGAGCTTCTTGCGGGCGTCCGCAAATCGTCTTGCGCCAGTAAGCCTCGTCCTTCGCTGCGCCGGCTGGCGTCCGTTCGCCGGCGGTGGCCTGCGTCTGCGCCGTCGCTTGGCGTCGGCGTGGCGCGGCGCGACTCCCACCACGGAGATCGTGCCCTTGAGGCTGCTACGTCGTCGTTGGTGATAGACCTTGGCGGTCTTGGCGGCTGGCTCTTCTTCTCTCGCGCGAGCCTTGCGGGCTGCGTCGGCCACGGAGCGGTCTGGCTGGTCCTGCGCGCTTGAGCGCCGCGGCCGCACGGCAGCAGCGGCACCGGCGAAGCTCACCGCAATGCGAGTGCACCGAATCAGAAGATTAGCGATTTGTCATGCGCCATGGTGGCACCGCCTTTCGTGAGTCCGCGGAAGCACTCACTCCTAATAGTTTAGATGCGTGCGGCCAGCGAATCAACCGCCGCGGAGCGCTGGCGGCCCAGCGGTAGCCAAACGATTAACTCCGCCCCGCCCTCGGGTTGGTTGCGCGCCTCCACCGAGCCGCCGTGCTGGACGACGATTTTCTGCACGATGGCCAGGCCCAGGCCGGTGCCGTTGGCTTTGGTGGTGTAAAAGGGCACGAAGATCTTGGTCAGGTCCGCCGGCGGGATGCCCGGCCCATTGTCCGAGATCGAAATGCGCTGCACCGCGCTGCCCGCCGGTGTGCTCGATCGCTGCCGCGCACCGTCACGCGCCCGCCAAACGGCTGGCCCGCGGCCGCCTCCGCCGCGTTGCGCACCAGATTGAGCAGCGCCTGCCGCAGCAGTGCCTCGTCGCCCGGAGACGCTCTCGAATTCGCCCGTCGGTGGAGATCTCACGTCCGGCATGGCGTCGCGCACTTCGCGCGATCACGCGTTCGACCAGCGGCGCCACGGCACCTCTTCGTTCGCCAGGTCCAGCGGCCGCGCAAACTTCAGAAATTCGCGTCACCACGTGCGCCAGCGCGCGCGTCTGCTCCAGGATGCGCTGCGCGTTTTCCCTCACGTCGCCTTTCGGATTCGCTGCGAATCATCTGCGCATAGCCGGAAATGGTCGCCAGCGCGTTCTTGAATTCGTGCGCGATGCCGGCGGAAAGCTCGCCCAGCGCCGCCAGGCTTTCCTTCACCTGCACCTGCCGCTGCAGCGCGGCCAGTTCCGTCAAATCGCTCAGCAGGCACAGCGCGCCGGTCACGCCGCCCGCGCTGTTCAGAATCGGCGAAATCGTCACGCCCAGCTGCCGCAGTTCGCCGTCCGGCGTGGTGTATTCGATCTCTTCGCGCCGGAACGTCTGCCCTCCGTCAGGCATCCGGTCACCAGCTTCGCCAGCGGCGATTCCGTCGCCGAACACCTCGCTGTAGCGCCGGTACGCCAAGCGCTCGCACGCCCAGCGCCGCCTCCGCCGCCGGATTGGCGCTGGTGATCAGGCCCGCAGAGCTGATCAGCAGCAACCCGGCCGGCATGTTGCGCGTCACCGCTTCGCTCAGCCGCTCGGTCTGCTGCGGCGCGCTCGCGGTCGCGCTGGTGCAGCGCGGCCAGCTCCTTTTCCTGCTCGCGCAGCTTTTGAATCACCGCCTGCATCGAGGCGGTCATGAACGCCGTGGGGTTATCGGTGGAGGGCTTGGAGCTGGATCCGCTCGCCGGGCACCGGACTTGCCGCCGCGCAGCATCCGGCGCAGCGCGAGCAGGAGCAACAGTACGCGCCGCCCGAGCACCAGCACGAGTCAGCAACATGCCGCCCAGCACCCACGTGCGGCCCAACGGCGTGTGCGGTCTGCCGCCAGCATAGCGACTGCAGAGCGCATCGCAGTCCATGCTCTATCGCACCGCAAAAAACGAACGGTACCACGCCAGCGTCGGCGAGCCAAAGAAAACCACCAGCATTGCTCCCGCGCCCAGAAACGTGCCGAACGGCAGCTCGAAGTCGCGGCCCTTGCGCCACAGCGCAATCACCGCCACGCCGATCACGCTGCCGAGCAGCGATCCCAGCAGGATCGTCAGCAGCGCGCGCTGCACTCCCAGAAACGCGCCGGCCATGGCCATCATCTTCACGTCGCCCAGCCCCATGCCTTCGCGGCCGCGCGCTCGAAAATATCCCTCGGCGACCAGCCACAGCAAGCCGCTGGCCACGGCCGCTCCCAGCAGCGCGTCCGCCAGAGAAAGCACCGGCGCCGGCGGCGGAAACGCAAACAGCGCGCTCGGAAATCCACACCGCCGATGCCGTCAACCGGCGCGCGTGAACAGGCTCAACAGCAAGTCCGAGTCCCAAGCCCAGGAAATTCACTTTGTCCGGCAGGATGCGCTCGCGAAAATCGGTAACCGTCAGCACCACCAGCAGCGCCGCAAAAATCGCCCACTTCAGCGTCTCTGCGCTGAGGCCGAAAGCCAGATAGCAGGCCAGGAACAGCAGCCCGGTCAGCAGTTCGACCGTGGGGTACAGCGGCGAGATCCGCGCTTTGCATTTCCGGCAGCGCCCGCCGCAGCAGCAGCCAGCTCACCACCGGAATATTGTCGTAGGGTTTGATCGCCGTGTTGCAGACGGGCAGTGCGACGCCGGCAGCACGATGGACTCCTCGCGCGGAATTCGCAGAATGCAGACGTTGAGGAAGCTGCCGATCAGCAGGCCGAGAAGAAATACGACCGCGGCAATCACCATGTGACTCTGCCACAAGCCTCAGCGCCGCCTCAACGCCGCTCGCCCCGGGCGTGCCCGATGGCTAACCGAGAGGCTCCAAGCGCATCTTCGGCGACGGCGTGCGCCGCAACCGCCGATTCGACACCTTCCGCCACTCCTTCCTATATTCCACCGACGACTTTTCCGGCGCAAGCAGAGCGCGACCGTTAATTTTTACGGCGCCGCCATCGTCATCTGTTTTCGTGCCTGCTGACTCATGTCTTGGTTCGAACAAAGAATCCGCCGCTACGAGCATCGCCGCTGGACCAAGGACGACAATCGGCGCGTGCTTCCGTTTGCCTGGGGACTCGAACATATCGGCGGGCCGATCGCACGATCCGCCGACCCTCGCGCGCTTCCTGAATCGACTGGGTGGATCACACCCTGGCGCACAGTCGACGAATGGTTCGACGTCGCGCCCGCCGACGATTATCGCGTCTCATCCGACGAAGAGTCCGGCCGAGGTCAGGTCCTCACCTTCACCAGCGCCGTGAGATCGCCCTGGCCGCGAGAACAATCGCGTCCACGCGCGCCTTTTTGCCGTCGGCAAGACCGGGCCGGCGGTGGTCCTGCTGCCGCAATGGAACGCGCAAGTGGGACGTGCAGGTCAATCATCTGCCGCTGGCTCAACCGCATGGGAATTACCGTGCTGCGCCTTTCCATGCCGTATCACGACCGCCGCGCCATTCCCGGGCATGAGCGCGCCGACTATTTGGTCGGACCCAACATCGGGCTCACTTTGCAGGCTAATCGCCAGGCCGTGCTGGACGCGCGCCGCTGCCTGCTATGGCTCGACCGAGCAAGGCTACGGCAAGTTGGGCATGGTCGGCACCAGCATCGGCTCGGCGGTCGGCTTCATCACTATGGCGCATGAGCCGCTGGCGCGCGCCGGCGCGTTCCTGCACGTCTCCACCTATTTCGCCGACGTGGTGCGCACGGGGATGAACACGGCGCACGTCTGGGAAGGCTTGCGCGACGCACGTCGAGCGCGCGATGAGCTGCGGCAATTACTGGTCGCCCATCAGCCCATCTCCTTATTTGCCGCGGATGCGCGGCAGCACGCAGAAAATGCTGATGGTCATCGGGGAGCTACGATCTGACGTTTCTGGCCGGAATTTTCGGAAGAGATTATCCGCGAGGTGCGCGCGAGGGAATCTGAGAGCGAAGTCCTGCGCCTGCCGTGCGGCCACTATTCGCTGGAGCTTTCGCCGTTCAGCTATCCGGCCGCGCTGCAGATGGGCTGTTTCTGTTTCGCAATCTCGCCTGAGCGGCGCGGCTAGGTTTCGGACCGGGCGCTTTCGATTCCTGCCTCGGCCTTTGCTTCGGCGAACATATTGGCGATATTTTTCCGGCAGCGCTTTGGGCCGGCCCTGGCGGTCGCAGATCACGTGCAGTGTTTCGCCGGTGGCCAGCAGTTCGCCGGTCGCGTCGTTGAAAATTTCGTAGGCGAAGCGGATGGTGCGGCGGCGCAGCCGCGGCCACGCGGGTGCGGATGCGCAGCAGGTCGTCGTAACGCGCCGGCCGCCGGTAGCGGCAGCTTGGATTCGGCCACCACGATGAAGCTGTCGTCCTCCTGTCTCCATCTCCTTGTAAGCCACGCCGCGCTCGCGCATGTACTCCACGCGCCCGATCTCGAAATAGATGTAGTAATTCGCGTGGTAGACCACGCCCATCTGGTCGGTCTCGGCGTAACGCACGCGCACGGTGGTCTCGGAAAATTCGCCTTCATCCGCGCCTTTCGCATCGCGCTCCGTCCAGCGCGGCTTGCGCTTTTCCAGAAACGCCGCCAGCCCTTCGCGAAAGTCGGCGGTGGCGCGAATGGCCACGCTTTCGGCGATGCGCCAGCTCGATGCGCCGGTCAATCTCGGCCTCGCTCCTGCGCACCAGCAGCCGCTTGGTCGCCGCCAGGCTGCCGGACTGATTCGCCAGCCAGTCGACGCGGCCAGCTCCCGCGCCGCTGGCATCAATTGCCTGCCGGCGACAACACGCGTCACCAGCCCCAGCGCCCGGGCCTCCTCGGCGTCGAAGATCCTGCCCGTCAGCAGCAGGTCGCGCGCCACCTTTTCGCCCACCTGCCGCTGCAGAAACATCGAGACCAGCGCGGGCATGAACCCGATGCGCACCTCGGTGTAGCCGAATGTCGCGTCCGCGGCGGCCAGCGTGAAGTCGCACAGCGTGGCGATGCCGCAGCCGCCGGCCAACGCCGGCGCCGTTCACCGCGGCGATCAGCGGCTTGGGAAAGCTCCATATGCGGCGAAACAGTCGCCGCCGTGCGGCGGGCGTCGGCCAGATTTTGCTCCGGCGATTGCGCCGGCGACGATTGCGCAGCGACGCCAGGTCCATGCCGGCGCAAAACGCTGTGCCCTCGCCGGTGATGATGACCACGCGCGCCGGACCGTCCTCGAGCGCAGCCAGCGCCGCGAGCAGCTCCTCGATCATCTCCGGCGAGATGGCGTTGCGCTTTTCCGGCCGGTTCAGCGTGATGATGGCCACTTCGCCTTCGATGGCGAGCTTCAGCGTGGTGTAGGCCATGGCGCTCAGTTCCGCGCTGCGAATAGCGTGTCGCGAATCTCCTGGCTTGCACCATCGCCGGCGTCAGCGCCGCGAGCGTCCAGCCCGGTCTCGATGCCGTGCTCGGCGAAGCGTGCGCACCACGGTCTCCGTGGCGATATTGCCGACCAGTTCGTCGCCGGCAAACGGGCAGCCGCCCAGGCCGGTGAGCGCGGAATCAAATCGCCGGCAGCCGGCATTGTACGCGGCCATCACCTTTTCCGCGGCGCCTTCGGGCCGGCTGTGCAGGTGCACGCCCAGCTCGACCCCCGCGACGCAATCCTTCACCGCGGTGTACAGCGTCGCCGACTTCCTCGGGCGTGGCCGTGCCCGACCGTGTCGGCCAGCGAAACGGTGCGCACGCCGATGTCCTTCAGCCAGATCAGCGTGTCTTCGACGATCTCCGGTCCCCAGGGCTCTTCGTAGGGATTGCCGAAGGCCATCGAGATGTATACCACCAGGTCGCGCCCGGCGGCTTTGGTCGCCTTGCGCATCTGCTCGACCAGCGTGCGCGATTCCGAGCGCGACATATTGGCGTTGGCGCGCCGGAAATACGCCGAAATCGAATACGGGATAGCCCAGCGTGGTGACGCCGCGGCGCGGCCAGCGCTCGCTCGATGCCTTTCTCGTTGACCACGATGCCGATAATCTCCGGCGGTGCGGCGCCGGCGCGGCAGGGAAGCGAGCAAGCGCTCCAGCACCGCTTCGCTATCGGCCATCTGGCGGACGTGCTGCGGCGAAACGAAACTCACGGCGTCAATGTGGCGGAAGCCCGCCTCGACCAGCAGACGCAGATGCGCGGCCTTTCTGCCGTCGGGAATCTGCTGCGGCAATCCCTGCCAGGCGTCGCGCGGACATTCGATGATTTTCACGGTTTCCATGGTGAGGTATCCGCAAGTGGCTCGCGGCTACGTTTGCAGCACTCCTGTCTTGAATTCGCGCACCTCGGGATTGAGCGCCGCGGCTCCAGCGCCCAGATCAGCGCCTCGCGCGTCTGCGCCGGATCGAGAATGGCGTCCACCCAGAGCCGCGCCGCGGCATAGCGCGGATCGGTCTGGTGCTCGTATGTGGCGCGCACCGATTCGCGCAGCTCGCTCGAGCTCCTTCGCGGAAAGCTTTTGCCCTCGCGCTCGAGTTGCCTCGCCTTGATTTCGCGCCAGCGTGCCGGCCGCGGAATCGCCGCTCATCACCGCGTAGCGCGCCGTAGGCCAGGCAAACATGAATCGCGGATCGTAGGCCTTGCCGCACATGGCGTAGTTGCCCGGCGCCAAAGCTGCCGCCGAGATCACGCGTGATCTTCGGCACCACGCTGTTGGCCACGGCGTTGACCATCTTGGCTCCGGCGCGAATGATGCCGCTGGCTTCGGCCTCCTTGCCGACCATGAAGCCGTTCACATCGTGCAGAAAAACCAGCGGGACCAGATGCTGGTTGCAGTCGAGGATGAAGCGCGCGGCCTTTTCGGCGGATTCGGTGTAGATCACGCCGCCAAACTCCACGCGGCGCTGGCCGGTGGCGGGGTCGATCGTGGGCACGTGCATCTTCTGATTGGCGACGATGCCCACGGCCCAGCCGCCGATGCGCGCGTAGCCGCACAGCACGTCTTGCCGTATTCGGCGCGA
>CAWFVS010000025.1:0-71593 GCA_963819255.1 uncultured Alphaproteobacteria bacterium | reverse complement strand
CCGGCTCTGCTCATGCCGGATATGCCGTCCTGAGCATCCGCACGCCGCCCATATGGTCACCCGTCCGGCGCCGTCAAAGCAAAAGCGATGACGGCTGGGGACGTGGTGGAGCCAGCCATGAGCATATTCGAAATCGGCCGGCTGGAGCCGAAGCGCCTCGATCATCGGCGAGACGTCCAGAAACCATTGCGATTCGGACAAGACGCCCGGAGTTGAATTCGGCATGAGTGCCTCCTGTTTTTAAATCGTTAGCGGGGTTGGGCTGTCAGCTCCCGCCACTCAGGGGTTGCCGCCGATCGGCAACACCGTGCGACCCCAAGTGCTGTTCACGATCAAGGCCATGCCGAGATAGGCCGAGACGAGCGCGGAACCGCAAAGGAACCACCCGCCGATTTCACCGATAATGTAGTTGCCGATGCCTGCGCCATAGAGCCCGGCGATCCCGGCCAGGCAGAAGCCGACGGTCCTGAGGCCCATCGTCGTGACCAGTCCGATGTTGATGGCAGCGGCCGCGAGCGTCAGCGCCAACGAGATGAAAGCGAACGACAGCAGCAGGAAGCCAAGGAAGATCGCCGGATCGCCGGTCGCCGGGACGACGCCCCGCAACTGCAAGGCGAACAGTATGGCGATCGCAACATAAAGCGAGCCGAACGAACAGAAGGCCGTCGCGTCGAGCACGTTCGCGCGCCGATAGGCGTACAGCCCGGCGATGAACTGTGCGACGCCCGAGAAGGCGACGAGGATCGGGATCAACGCAGCGGCCGCGCTCGGCGCCGTAAACGCGCCTCCGAAGACCGTGCCGAGAATCCAGGTCCCGGTGGCGAAGGCCCACATGCCCATCGGCGCCGGATCCGCGACCGTGGCGGCGGCTCGGTCCTCGAGGGTCTCGATTTCGTCTCCCTGGAGAATCCGCGACGCCACGGGGCCGGACCTTGTCCAGTTCTGCTCCCGCTGCTCCCGCTGCTCCCGATTGAGATGAGTGACTTGAGCCATTGTTGTATCCTTTCTTCGAACTTGAGACCTACACCGCGCCTGAGGGCCGAGCACCCCTGAGCCCCAGACGACTCAGTCTTCCAACTCGCCAACGCCCGTTCCGTTCTACACCGCGCGACAACTGGCCTTGAGAAAACGTACGCCACCGTACGCTCCACCAAGTCGCTCGGATCGCGGTCGAAGGACGTTGCGTTGTGAAGCGTCAACGGGCGCCAAGTCGGTTGCGGGCGAGGGTCCTTCCCTCCCGATGAGCGAGCTTGCGGCGTCACGGCTTTCCGTCGTCGCGATTTTTCTGTCGTCGCGACAAAGAGAAAATGCGAGAGAGAAGGAGAGAGTAAATGGCACGAGCTAGCCTTGTCGCAATTGCCGCAGTCGCAGCGGCGGCGCTCGCGACGCCTGCCGCGGTCGCGCAGGTCTACGGAGCAAACGGCCCCGATAACCCGCAGGCGCCGGAGCGGCTGACAATAACGGCGCAGGAGCCGGAGCCGGCGTCAATGGCGCGGGCGCAGGAGCCGGAGCCGGCGTCAATGGCGCGGACGCAGGAGCCGACGTCGGCGTCAATGGCGCGGGCGCAGGAGCCGGAGCCGGCGTCAATGGCGCAGGCGCAGCCGGCCACGCGGCGAGCCCAGGCGGAGCGCTCATCACAATAAGCCCCTCAGGGGTTCGCGAAGTGCAACAGGCCCTCAACCGGCTCGGCTATTTCGCCGGCCCCGTGGACGGCCTCTGGGACCGCCTGACGGCCGACGCGATGGTGCACTTCCAGGAAGCGCACGAACTCGAGCCGACCGGAAACCTGAACTTCAGCTCGATCGCCGCCATGGGCCTTTGGGAGAACTTGATCGGCCACCCGATCGGCTCCGACAAGAACCTGCTGAAAGCGAGCACCGGAGCGCCGCCCCCCCGCGGGAACGGGAAGACCGTCATCGGCGGCGAGCCGGCGACGTCCTATTCCTTTGCGCTCGGGGCTCAGCTGGCGGTCGGGTTGTTCACCGCCGTCGTTTCGCCGGCCATCGCTTCGCTCGCCGGCGATTTCTTTCCGCCGGAAACGCGGGCGGCGGCGTACGGCCTGATTTTGGCTGGCGAACTGTTCGGCTCGGGCGTCGGCTTTGTCTGGGGAAGCGAGTTTTCTTCGGTGCTCGATTGGCGATGGCCGTTCTTCCTGGCCGCCGTTCCAGGGGCGCTGTTCCTGCTGGTCCTTTGGCGATGGCTGCCGGAGCCCGCCCGCGGCGGCCAAAGCTGGATTGAACTGGGTCAAAGGCGGGTCCCGAACCAGGACGACCCGCGTCAACCGAGGCGGGAGCGGCGGGGCGAGGAGGTGGAGGACAAGGCGGCCGAAATCGTCACCTCGGAAACCGGCGCCCAGCCGCGCGGGAGGTTGGTCTTGCGGGAAGAGCCGGCCAACCTGGGCCTCTTCCGCACGATGGGGTACCTCGTGCGGATCCCGACCTACACGCTTCTGATCATCGCCTCTTCGCTCGCCTACTACGTCTTCGGCGGCATACGCGGGTTCGGCATGATCTACTTCACCCAGCACTACGGCATATCACGCTCGACTTTGGGTTGGCTCATCATACCGGTCGGGCTCGCCGGGATTGTCGGCGGAATAGCGAGCGGCCGCATTTCGGAATGGTTGCTGCGACGTGGATGGGCGACCATCCGCATCACGCTGCCGGGCATTGCGCTGTTCGCGACCGTCCTGTTGCTGGGGGGCGCCATTGGGTGACGAATGTCTGGTTCGGTCTCACGCTCTTCATCCCCGGCGCGTTCGCCCTTACCGCCGCCAATCCGCCGATCGACGCGGCGAGGCTCGACATCGTGCTGCCGGGAATGTGGGGCCGTGGGGAAGCTGGCCGGATGGCGCCGCGCGGCTTGCTCGAAGGCGGCGCGCCGCTGGTCGTCGGGGTGGTGTCCGTTTGGCTCGGCGGCGGCTCCCAAGGCCTCATGTGGGCGCTGCTCCTGATGCTGATCCCGCTCCTTATCGCCAGCCTGCTCGCGATCCCGCTTCGACGAACCTATCCCCGCGACGTCGCGACCGCCCGCGCCTCCATCGAAGAGCTCGAAAAGCAGCGGCGGTCATCGCCGCCCCGGAGCTGAAGGCAAAGCGCGCGCAGCTTCCAACCTTTCGCGCGGCGATTCATCCTTGAGCAAGTGCTGCCGACCCGCAAGGAAGCGCGCACACAGGCCCCAAAGCCTGCCCTGGCGTCAGACAGTCGGCAATCCTTCGTCGCCACCTTCCTCTGCTGCACGCCCTAGCTCAGACACTGTCCGCCCGCGTACTCTCCCGCCAACAGGGCTGGAACGTCGAGATCAGGCTCCAGTTACCCCCGCACTTCTGCCGAACTTAAAGGAGACTGTCATGAAGGCCGCGATTGCAATGTCATGCTGCGCCGCGTTGCTGCTCGTCGCCGTTCCCGCCTTTGCGCAGCTGGGCAATCTCAACGAGCAAGACAAGAGTTTCATCAAGGCGACGCTGGACGCCAACCTCGCCCAGCAGAAGCTCGGCGACCTTGCGCAGCACCAGGCGCAATCGCCTACAGTCAAGGCCTTCGGTCAGTGGATCTCGGCCGACGATCAATTCGCCAACAAGCGTCTCCAAAAGCTGGCTGGCGAAATCGGCGACCACCAGCAGCCGGAACTGACGGTGAAGTCACAAGCGGCTGAAAAAGACCTGCAGAACGTCAAGGGCGCGCAGTTCGATCAGAAGTGCATGAAGGCGGAAAAGCAGGCGATCGAGAAGTCCGTCGCGCTTTTCACCTCGGAAGAGAAGAGTTGCAGAACGACAAGCTCAAGAATTTCGCTCAGGGCATTACCCCGATCCTGGAAGCTCACCTCAACTTGGCGAAAGCGTTGTCGGCCAACGTGCCAATGGCCTCGGCGGAGCATGCGAAGCCTCAGACCGCCGCCAGCTCGGCCCCGCCGCCGCAGCAGGCCATGAACAGCAAGGGTGGCGTGCCATCGTTCGAGAAGCCATCAGCGGCGCAAACCACGCAGTAATCGCGATAAGAAGTCATCGCGATAAGCACCGCTCGCGCTCGCTCCGAACTCCCGATCGCGAGCGGCGGCTCTTCAAGGGGCCTTCTGGAATTACTACGGATTTTCCAAAGCAAGTTGTCACAAAAGTCGGGTCCCGTCTACGAAGGCGTCGATGCAATCCTGCCGAGGCGGGCTAGACGGCGCGCTGATCTTGTTCATCGCCCTGATAGCAGAAGCCTCGCCGTCTGGTTGAACTCCATTTGGGCGCCCTCCTCGAGGACCGGCCGGAGCGCGGCCCGATCCTCGCGTCGAGGCTGCCCAAAATTGAACACAATTAAATTATCATCAAGACCTTAGCTGCTCTTTTCTGCAACGCTAAACGCGGCCGGTAAGCGCCGACTTTGTTGACAGGCATCGCAACAAAGGATCGCATTTTCGGCAACTTTTTGAGTAGCGATAATGCGGGCTTCGGGCGCGATCTGCGAGCTTTCGATTATTGATCGTTGTCGCACGAGGCGAGACGTAGATTTAGCGATGCTGCGACATGTATCCTGTCTCTGCTCGACACTACGTGCCTACAACCCGTTTTGGAGGTCGTCCTAACCGAGCTGTTTATATCGAAACTCGTATCGTTATCGCAGGACGGAGGCTTTGGCGTCGATGTTGGGCATGTCCGTTCCTCGCCATTTTTGGGTAACAAAGCGGAATTTTTTTTATAGCTTCCGCCCAGGGCGCGTGCGCCTTGCCGTTATATTTTGTTTTCTATTGCTGTTCTTCGCAGGAATTACAACAGCTGCTATGGTTGTATACACCAAAGGGGCCTCCACTGGAGTCGATACTACCTTCGAAATACAAAGTAGATCTCTTGATTTGCTTAATGACAGCGAGGAGCTTGAAAAGCTCTACTTGGCGTACAAGCCCCCTCAGCCGCTTGATCAAAAGGCGCGCCTCGAGGTTCTGGAAAACCTGGGAGAGGCGCGTCATGAGGTTCTGCGAGATTTGGGAGGCTTCGTTCTCTCGTGGCCGACAGACCCCGCGAGGCCCAGCGGGTCAATCAGTTAGCCGCGAGCGTTCGAACCATGCTCGCGGACCTGGACTCTGGTTTGGCGGGCGACGGCTTCGCTTCATCCGCCGCTTCCTTCCGTGCGCTCATTTCCGAGTTCAACCAGTTCCAGGACCGGTTGCTCGGCGCGCAGGAAAAGGCGGCCGAGCGCGCGCGAGCTCTAACCCTCGCGTCAGCGGTGGCCTGTCTGATCTGTTCGGCGGCGACGGTGTTCGCGGTGCTGGTCATGAGCGGGGCCTATATCCGCAGACTGGATCACGAATCCGAATTGCGGGCCAAGGCGGAGACGATAGCCGCTCGCTCGCAAAAGATCGAGTCCCTGGGCCAACTCGCCGGAGGCGTCGCCCACGACTTCAACAATCTGCTTACGGTGATCATTATCAGCCTCGAAACCCTGAAGCGCAGGATTGCGAATGTCGACCGGCGCGCCTCGCTCGAGCAGCCGATCAACTCGGCCATGCGGTCCGCTCTTCGCGGCGCCGACTTGACCCGCCGACTCCTCGCATTCTCCCGCCGGCAGGTCTTGAAGCCAGGTCCGATCAACGTCAACGCGGTGATCTGCGATTTGTCCGACATGCTGTCGCGGACCGTCGGCGAGCCCATTCAGATCGAGGCGATCCTGGCGGACGATCTCTGGACCTGTTTCGCCGACCAGGGCCAACTCGAGAATGCGATCCTCAATCTGGTCCTCAATGCGCGCGACGCCATGCCCAACGGCGGACGGATCAGGATCGAGACGAAGAACGCGGCGCTCGATCAAGTCGAGGATGTGACGCCCGGCAAGTACGTCGCCCTTTCGATCCGCGACACGGGAGCCGGCATGACCGAGGAAGTGAGAAACAAGGCGTTCGAGCCGTTCTTCACCACAAAGGGACCAGGCGGTTCCGGCCTTGGTCTTGCGATTATCCACGGTTTCGTCAAGCAATCTCACGGTCATGTCCGCATCGACAGCGAATTGGGGCGCGGCGCCGCCGTCACGATCTATCTCCCGATTTGGACCGGAACCGAAACAGGGCTAACTCCTCGAGCGGCGGAGCCCGAGGCGGCGCGCAAGGCTCTTCGCGCTGAACCCGAAGTCGTGCTGATGGTCGAGGACGACGAAGCCGTGCGGGACTTGTCCCGCGCCGTCCTGGAAGAGCTCGGCTACCGGATCATCGGTGCGGCCAACGGCGCCGAGGCGCTGCGCATCCTCAGAGGCGACTGCCGTGTGGATGTGCTGTTCACCGACATCATTCTTCCCGGCGGCATGAATGGCGTCCAATTGGCGGACAAGGCCCGTTTCCTCCGGCGCAACCTTCCGGTTCTCTTCACCACCGGTTACGCCAACGACGCCATCGCTCGCGCCGGGGGTCTCGATCCCGGAGATCGGCTTCTGGGCAAGCCGTACACGCAGCACGATCTCGCCAATGCCATTCGCGCGTGCATCGACGCGCCCAGGCCTTCTTGAGAGCCGCGCTAGCCGCACTCGTCCTGAGGCGCCCGGAAGGGGCCTCGAAGGGCGATCCTGGGGCGCGGGCGGCCGCCGCAAGCGTCCTCCTGGAGCATCCCTCGCTTTGGATCGCTTGCGCGAGCGGAAGTTGCACCCCACATTATGACCGGTTTATAGGACATTTCCCTTGCCCACCACCAAGCCGAAGCGGGCCGCACTCACGGGCGCGCGTTTCAGTGAATACGGCCTGAGCAAGAAGCAGCTTGCCGAGACGATGGGCTCGCCCCCGAGGCGCTGTACAAGGCGAGCCGGGTGAACGCGGCGAAGACCCAGTCGCGGTTGCGCGAGATGAACGAGATCTTGACCCGCGTCTCTCCCTGGGCGGGCGGCCCGGCGCAGGCGATGGCTTGGTATCGCGCCGAGCCGATCCCCGCCTTCGGCCGCACGGCGGAGCAGCTGGTAAAGTCCGGCCAGGCGACGGCGCTGCGCGACTATCTCGAATTCGATCGCCCTCGGCGGCTTTGCGTGAGGTTTCGGGACTCGCCTGGCGCGCCCATCATCCCCGCTGGTCGTTCAGCCCGGTTTCCGGCGAGGGCGCGGCGATCCACGCAGGAAGGTTCAACCCGAAGGGCATGCTCCGCTCTATCTCGCGCTCGACCCAATGACCGCGATCAAGGAGGCGGCGCAGGGGTTCGCCCACAAGTTCGAGCCGCTCGTTCTCTGCACCTTCGAGATCAACTGCGAGGACGTCGTCGATCTTCGCGCCGAGGCCGACCGACGATTGGTCGGCGTCGAAGGGGAGGACATGGCGTGCGCCTGGTTCACCGAAGCCGCGGGAGGGCGCGAGCCGCCGTCGTGGCGGCTCGCTAGGCGGCTCATCGCCGGCGCCGCCGGCCTCGTCGCGCCGAGCTACGCCGCCACGGCAGGGCCGGCCGACGCTGATCTCGTGCTCTGGCGGTGGAGCGGCCGCCCGCCCCACAAGGTCACGGCGTTCGATCCGAGCGGCCGGCTGCCGAAGAACCAGCTGTCGTGGAAATAATGAAACGGCAGAAGGGGCGATTTTGCAATGTTCGCGAGGACGACGAAGCCTTGCGGGACTTGTCCCGCGCCGTCCTCGAAGAGCTTCGGCTATCGAATTCATCGGTGCGGCCAACGGCGCCGAGGCGCTGTGCATCCTCAGAGGCGACTGCCGTGTGGATGTGCTGTTCACCGACATCATTCTTCCCGGCGGCATGAATGGCGTCCAATTGGCGGAGAAGGCCCGTTCCCTCCGGCGCAACCTTCCGGTTCTCTTCACCACCGGTTACGCCAACGACGCCATCGCTCGCGCCGGCGGTCTCGATCCCGGAGATCGGCTTCTGGGCAAGCCGTACACGCAGCACGATCTCGCCAATGCCATTCGCGCGTGCATCGATGCGCCCAGGCCTTCTTGAGAGCCGCGCTCGCCGCACTCGTCCTGAGGCGCCCGGAAGGGGCCTCGAAAGGGCGATCCTGGGGCGCGGGCGGCCGCAAGCGCCCTCCTGGAAAAGGGCCCGAAGATCGCACAAAGATCACAAGGCTCATACGTCGATGGCCGCGCCGATCCAGGGCGCGCCGCCCGTTTTCCGTCCAGGAGCTTGTGCCCTTGGTAAATCCTTGGAGTTCTTGGTGTTTCCATTCCAACAATCTCGGCTGCTCTTATCGGCCTAGCAGATGGCACAGCAGGAAGGGGGCGCGAATGCGTCAATCATTCTGAGTGGCTCTCTCTGGATGCAACCGGTTATGAGAACTCCCATGCCGAAATTGAGCGCAGGCATCCTGCTCTTTCGGAAGCGTCCGGCGGGCGTGCAGGTCCTGCTCGTCCATCCGGGCGGGCCGTTCTGGGCGAAGAAGGACGAGGGCGCCTGGTCCATTCCGAAAGGGTTGGCCGACGAGGGCGAGGACCTCATCGCCGCCGCCAAGCGGGAACTTTTCGAGGAAACCGGCGCGACGGTTTCGGGCGAATTCATCGACCTCGGCGGGCACAAGCAGGCGGGCGGCAAGACGATCGTCGCCTGGGGCTGCGAAAGCGACTTCGATCCTGCGCTGCTCAACAGCAATAGGTTCACGATCGAGTGGCCTCCCCGCTCCGGGAAGACGGCGGAATTCCCGGAGGTCGACCGGGCCGGCTGGTTTTCACTCGACGAAGCGTTGAAGAAGTCGACCAAAGGACAAAGGCCGATCATCGCGGCTTTGGCCGAGAAGCTCGGCGTGAAGCTCACCAAGGACGACGACGAACCGTGCTGAGGCCTCGCGGAAGCGCTTTTGCCTGCCCGCCCGTACAGGTGAAAAAGCGCTGCCTCGCCCTATATCATCGTTTCATTTCTCCGGACCTCGCACATGCACTTTTGGCTCGACATCGCCGACTTCGCCCTCAAGGCGCTCATCATCGTCGCGGCGATCGGCGCTCTCGCCATCCTCGTCTTCCGGCTTGCCCGCTCGGCCGAGCCGAAGGACCGGGAGATCAAAGTCCGCTCGCTGAACGAGCGCTACGACGACATGCGCGACGCGATGAACGCCGCGCTCCTCGAAAAAAAGGAGCGCAAGGCGCTTTTCAAGGCGCGCAAGAAGGCGGCGAAGATCGCGGCCAAGGCGCGCGCCGCCGAGCCGGGCAAGCGCATTTACGTGATGGCGTTCAAGGGCGACATGCGCGCGACCGCGGTGAAGCAGCTCGGCCAGGAGATCGACGCGGTGCTGACCGTCGCCCGGCCCGGAACCGACGAGGTCGTGCTCAGGCTCGAAAGCCCGGGCGGCACGGTGACCGGCTACGGCCTTGCCGCGGCGGAGATTCTTCGCCTGCGCGAGCACAAGCTCAAGGTCACCGCCTCGGTCGATCAGGTGGCGGCGAGCGGCGGCTACATGATGGCCTCGGCCGCCGACCACATCGTCGCCGCGCCCTTCGCCGTCGTCGGCTCGATCGGCGTCGTCGCGCCGATTCCGAACCTCCACCGACTCCTCAAGAAGAACGAGATCGACTTCGAGGAGATGACGGCGGGCGAGTTCAAGCGCTCGGTGTCGATCCTGGGCGAGATCACGCCGGCGGGGCGCGAGCATTTCCGCGGCAAGCTCGAGGACACGCACGGCGCCTTCAAGGCCCATGTCGCGCGCTGCCGGCCGAACGTCGACATCGCAAGCGTCGCCAACGGCGACACCTGGCTCGCGAGCGAGGCTTTGGACCTAGGCCTCGTCGACGAAATCGCGACCGGCGACGAATTTTTGTTCCGCGCCCGCGAGAGCGCGCGCCTCTACGAAGTGACGACGGAGGCGCGCAAGACTCTGCTGCAGCAGCTGCTCAGCGGTTTCGGGTTTGCGGCGCAGCGGGCGGCGACGATCGTCGCCGCGCTCGCCGAGCGCCTCAGCTAAGAATGCTTAAGGAATCTCGACGCTGAAGCCTGCGACCCGCGCCGCTTCAGCCAGCCGAAGGTCGAAAGTCACGAGACAGTGCGCGCCTCCCGCGCTCAAAGCGAGGTGGAGCGCGTCGGCGGCGGAGAGCTTCAGCGCCGGGTCGCGTGCAAGCTGCGCGGCAAGCGCTCCCGCCGACGCGGATTGTGAGAGCCGCTGCGCGCGTCTCCCGGCGAACGCTTCGAATTCGAGCAGTGAGGCGTCAGCGACTTCCGCCTCAAGGTGACCGGCTCGCATTCGGCGACGAACCAACGCGAAGAGTTCGGTCGCGGCCCAATCGCTGACATAGATGGGCTGGGGAAGGCGCGCGAGCCAGGCAAACGCGCGAGGCGTGTGGGCGTCGGGGAACAGAATCGACACGAGGAAATTTGTGTCGAGGCAATAGCTCACGGCTCCTCGTCGCGCATTTGTCTCACCAGGGTGACGGAGTCCGCGCCGAGAGCCGGTCGAGCCTCGGCCCGATGGCGCATCTCACTTACGTACTCGACGGTGAGCGCCTGCGGCGCCGGCCCGCTGGGAGCGAGAGTGACGACAGGCTTGCCGTGACGCGTGATCGTTACGATCTCTCCGCGTAGCGCTTCGTCGATGAGGCGCGACAATTGGTCTTTGGCTTGCGCAAGAGAATAAACTGTCATGGCGACCTTTTCTGGCTACTCATGGCCATATTAGCCGGCGGGCGATGTTTGGCAACCGGACTCAACCGGCGTTCCACTCGGCAGCGCCCGAACGCGCTGCACGAAGCGGCGAACGGGATGCCCAGACAGAGCGCCCTCCACACATTTGTCGATTGCCAGCGCCGGCCAGCGACCGCAGGAATGGCGCACAACGGCGTCCGCAGACGCCGCCATCGTGCGCGGCAGCCGCTTGTCCGGCTGGCGCGGCCACCGGCTGAGACGCCGCCGAGAAAGGACGCCTCATGTGGGATCTGGCGCAGGAGCTCGAGGAGCTGCGCGACGACGTCGCCGGGACCGTGCACGTCATTTCCATGCTGGAGCAATGCGGCCGGGAGCTGGCGGCTATGGCCGATCGCTGCGGCGACGCGGCAATCGACGTCATGATCGAGCGCCATCTCGATGAAATCGCCGGGCGAATGGCGACGACGCTGGCCAGACAGACATCGATCGCGCGAAGGATGGAGACCGTGGCCTGAGCGGCGACTCTATTGCCCGCGCCCGACGAACGCGGGTAGCTTGCCGGAGGGCGCGGGCGAGGTTCATGCGATGTTGCCCACCGTCAATCCCGGCGCATTGCTGGTGCAATCGGCCTATCCCGACCCGCCGTTCGAGCTCATGCGCGACGGCGAGGCGACCGGCTTCGACATCGAGCTCATGCGCGCCGTCTGCAGCCGGCTCGGGCTCGAATTGAAAACGGTTGCCTTTGACGGCGACGACTTCAACGATATCTTCACGGGCCTGCTTCGAGGGCTCTGCGACGCGTCATTTCGGGGACGACGATCACGCCGGAGCGCTCGGCGAAAGTGCGCTTCTCGAAGCCCTATCTCACCTTCAATCAGGGGATCGCAGTGAACCGGCGCGTCACGCCGGATGTCGCGTCACTTCGCCGACCTCCGCGGCCTGACGGCGGGAATCCAGTCCGGAAACACGTCCGATCTGGTGGCGCGGCGACTCCTGGCTGAGGGCGATATCGCCGCGATAAAATACTATCCCTACCATGGCACCTGTCGGCGATCGACGATCTGGAGGCCGGTCGCATCGGTCTCGTCATCAAGCTGCGCCCGGTCATCGCCTGGCTGGTCAAGGACCGGCCCGACCTCGGTGTCGCGCTCGAGGCGCCGACAGGCGAGTGTCTCGGAATCGCCTTCGCTCCGGACCGCGTGGATTTGAGCGAGACGATGGATGGGGCGATTGAGGCGCTGCGCGAGAGCGGAGCGTTCGCCAAGCTGCAGGCGGAATGGCCGGGAACCGAGGCGAGCCTGTGAGCATTCACGCAAGTCGAGGCCTTAGCGGCGGACTTCAGCGCAGCTCGTAACAATTGACGATCGTGTGCGGGTTGCGCGTGACGTCGTAGAGAGCCCCGCACTGAACCAGCTCGTTCCGGCCCGGGTGACGAAACAGGATGAGCGACGTGCGGTTGTCGTAGCCGCTCGCGAAACCGGCGATCTCCCAGCCGTCGCCGAGAAGCTGCCCGATCGTCGGCGGCGGCTCGGCGGCCGCGGCGCCGCAGGTGGCCAAGACGATCGCAAGCCCAAGTCCGATACGCATTGCCGATATCCTCCCGTCGCGAGAAACCCTTGCGCGTCCTTTGGGCCCGGACCGTGGCGACGGCGCTCACGGCCGGATTGGCGCTTCCGCCCATCTCCCGCCGCGACGGCGGCGTAACAATTGCGGACTGCGCGGCGAAAGACGAAAGGTCGCCTTCGTCGTCCGGCCTCATTCCGACAGAGGAACTCCCCACGATGGTCTCTCGACGTTCGCTCCTTCTCCTCGCCGCCGCGGCGGCCGGCGCGCTCGCCGCGGCTCCCGCCCTCGCCGCCGAGCGGGTCGACTACACGCCTAGCGCGTTCGACGCCGCGCTCAGCGCCGGGAAGCCGATCCTGGTCTGGATCCGCGCCAGCTGGTGCCCGACTTGCAAGGCCCAGGCGCCGATTCTCGCCAGGATCGAATCCGAGCCCCAGTACAAGACGCTCATGGTGTTCCGTGTCGACTTCGACTCCCAGAAGGACGTCGTGAAGCGCTTCGGCGCACGCATGCAGAGCACCCTGATCACCTTCAAGGACGGCAAGGAAACCGGTCGCTCGGTCGGCGACACCGCTCCGGCTTCGATCGCGGCGCTGGTCGCCAGGGCCGGCTGACGGCGCGCCGGTGACAGCCGGAACATTGGGCCTCGCCCTGCTGGCGGGCCTTCTCTCGGTTCTGTCGCCCTGCGTTTTGCCGCTTCTCCCGATCGTGCTCGGCGCGGCGGCGAGCGAACAGCGCGGAGGTCCCTTCGCGCTGGCGGTGGGAGTGGCGCTGGCTTTTGTCGCGATCGGCCTGTTCGTCGCCACGATCGGCTTTGCGATCGGGCTCGACAGCGACACATTCCGGAGCGCGGCGGCCATCCTGATGATCGGCGTCGGCGTCGTGCTCGCGACTCCGAGTCTGCAGGCGCGGCTGACGGCGGCCGGGGGCCCGATCAGCAATTGGGCGGATCACCGCATCGGCGCCGTCCGGCCGCGCGGCCTCGCCGGACAGTTCGGCATCGGTCTCCTGCTCGGCGCGGCATGGAGCCCCTGCGTCGGCCCGACGCTGGGGGCAGCGTCAGTGTTGGCGGCGCAAGGGTCGTCGCTCGGCCGTGTCGCCCTCACCATGCTCGCCTTCGGCATCGGCGCGGCGGCGCCGCTCGTCGGGATCGGGCTCGCCTCCCGGCAGGCCACGGCGCGCTGGCGGAACACACTGATCGTGGGCGGCAAAACCGCCAAAATCACACTCGGCGTCCTGCTTGTCGCGCTCGGAATCATGATGGTGAGCGGCCTCGACAGGAAGGTCGAGACGGCGCTGGTCAACGCGTCGCCGCAATGGCTGACGGACCTCACGACGCGGTTTTGACCGAAACCTCACTCAGCGACAGGCCGTGCAGCCTGATGAACGACAGCTTGTCCCAGTAGCCGCGCTGGAAGATGATTTTTCCGTCGACGACGTGACAAAAATCCGCAACCGCGCAGACCTTTCGGATCGCGCCACTCGAGAATGGCCCATTGGCCGTCCTCGAACAGGTTCTCGGGAATGCAGTCCATTTCCGTCGCGGCGAAGCCGGCGGCGAACATGGCGCGAATGGCTCCCCGGCCCTCGACCGGGCTTTCGGCGACCTGATGATTGACGGCGTCGGCGGCGTAGAGCGCCGCCAACGCGTCCGCGTCAGCCCGGTTGAAAGCGCCGATCCATTCTTGGACAACCGCTTTGGGTTTCATCGTTGGCATGGGCCAACCGCCTCCATGGAATCAACGCGCCACGCCGGGCGAAATCCTTGCCACTCAAACCCGCCCCTGATATGCCCGCCACCAAAATCTCCCTCGATCGCCAAGGATAAGCAATGGCCGCGCGCCAGTTCATCTATCACATGCAGGGCCTGACCAAGACCTATCCGGGCGGCAAGAAGGTCTTGGAAAACATCAATCTCTCCTTTTATCCGGACGCCAAGATCGGCGTCCTTGGCGTGAACGGTTCCGGCAAGTCGACGCTGCTGCGCATCATGGCGGGCCTCGACACGGAATTCGTCGGCGAGGGTTTCATCGCCGAGGGGGCAAAGGTCGGCTTTCTGCCGCAGGAGCCGCATCTCGACCCCGATCTCGACGTGCGCGGCAACGCCATGCTCGGCGTCAAGGACAAGCAGGCCGTCCTCGACCGCTACAACGAGCTCGCGATGAACTATTCCGACGAGACGGCGGACGAGATGACGAAACTGCAGGACGAGATCGAGGCCAAGGGCCTGTGGGATCTCGACAGCCAGGTCGAGCAGGCGATGGACGCGCTCGGCTGCCCGCCCGACGGCGCCGACGTGACGACGCTCTCGGGCGGCGAAAAGCGCCGCGTCGCGCTTTGCCGGCTGTTGCTGGAAAAGCCGGACCTCCTGCTGCTCGACGAGCCGACGAACCATCTCGACGCCGAGACGGTCAACTGGCTCGAGGGACATTTGCGCGCCTATCCGGGCGCGATTCTGATCGTCACCCACGACCGCTACTTCCTCGACAACGTAACGGGCTGGATCCTCGAGCTCGACCGCGGCCGGGGCATCCCTTACGAGGGCAACTACTCGTCATGGCTCGTGCAGAAGCAGAAGCGCCTCGAGCAGGAGGGCCGAGAGGAAGCCGCGCGCCAGCGCGCGCTCGCGGCGGAAAGCGAGTGGATCGCCTCTTCGCCGAAAGCCCGCCAAGCCAAGTCCAAGGCCCGCTACCAGGCCTACGAGGAGCTGGTCAGGAAGCAATCCGAGAAGGCGCCGACCACCGCGCAAATCATCATTCCGGTCGCCGAGCGGCTCGGGCAGAACGCGATCGACTTCGACAACCTGTCCAAGGGTTTTGGCGACCGCCTGTTGATCGACAAGCTCACCTTCAAGCTGCCGCCCGGCGGCATCGTCGGCGTCATCGGCCCGAACGGCGCCGGCAAGACCACGCTCTTCCGCATGATCACCGGCCAGGAGAAGCCGGATTCCGGCGCGATCCGCATCGGCGAGTCGGTGCAGCTCGGTTATGTCGACCAGTCGCGCGACGCGCTCGACGACAGGAAGACCGTATGGGAAGAGATTTCTGGCGGAAACGACGTCATTCACCTCGCCAGGCGCGAGATGAACAGCAGGGCCTATTGCGGCGCCTTCAACTTCAAGGGCCCCGACCAGCAGAAGAAAGTCGGCATGCTATCGGGCGGCGAGCGCAACCGCGTGCATCTCGCCAAGATGCTGAAGAGCGGCGCGAACCTGCTTCTGCTTGACGAGCCGACCAACGACCTCGATGTCGACACGCTGCGCGCGCTGGAAGAAGCGCTCACCGACTTCGCCGGCTGCGCCGTTGTCATCAGCCACGACCGCTTCTTTCTGGACCGCATCGCCACCCACATGCTCGCCTTCGAGGGCGACAGCCACGTCGAGTGGTTCGAAGGCAATTTCGCCGACTACGAAGAGGACAAGAAGCGCCGGCTCGGGATCGACAGCGTGATTCCGCACCGGCTGAAGTACAAGAAGTTTTCGAGGTGAGGCGCCTGCTGCGCGCAGAGCGTTATCTTTCCAAGGTTTGCGACGGGCAATCCCATGATCGTCGTCTTCGACATCGGCAACGTGCTTTTGCGCTGGAATCCCCGCAATCTCTTCCGCAAGGCGTTCGGCGACGAAAGGCGGATGGAGCGGTTTTTGGCGACCGCTCTCGCCATGGAGTTCGTCGCGCATACCGACATCGCGGCGGACTTTGCCCAGGTTATCGCCGAGCGCGCAAAAGTCTTTCCGGAATTCGCCGACGAACTGAGGCTCTTCCACGAGCGGTGGGAGGAGACGCTCGGTGGCCCAATCGAGGAGAATGTCGCGCTCCTTCGGCGCCTCAAGGCGGCCGGCCGTCCGGTGCACGCGCTCAGCAATTTCGCCGCCGAGAAATTCGCGCTCGCGCAGGAGCGATACGACTTCCTGAACGAATTCGATACCTGTGTCGTCTCAGGCCATGTCGGCGTCGTCAAGCCCGATCTGCGCATCTTCGATATCCTTTTCACGCGCGTGGCGCGCCCGGCGAACGAGCTGCTTTTCATCGACGATTCGATCGCCAATGTGCGCGCCTCCGAGGCGGCGGGCATGGCGGCGATCCACTATCGCCCCGGCGTCGACCTGGAAAGCGAATTGCGCTCTCGCGGCGCCCTGCCCTGACGCTCCCAAATTTTTCAAGTCCGACGGCGGGAAGGCGACCCCGATGTCCGGGAGTTGCCCCTTCAGATCGAGCCTGGCGGAATGAACGCGCAATAGAGATAGATGTCGCCGAAGACGTTCGACGCTTGGGGGCCGACACGGTCGCCGTCGGTCGCCGGCCGATAGCAGAGATGCGCATGGTGCGTGTCGCCGTCGAGCCGGTCGCCGGGGATCGGCAGAAAGGTGATGCGATCCTGCGGGATCGCCACCCATTTCTCCTCTCGGGTGAGGAATTCGAAGTCGCCGCCCTTTTCCCGATACTCGGTCGCGGCGCAGTCGCTGCCGCCGCAGCACAGCTGGCCGTTCTTTCCATGCACGCCGGTGTAAATGTCGTGGGCGCTGGCGGCGGAGAAGGACGCATAGGAGAAGAACGCATAGACGAGGGCGCCCGAGAATTGCCCGCAAGAAAACATTCATCATAGTCAACCGCTCCTGTTGGCGGCTGACCGATCGATTGGCTCTCGTCGACGCGATCAGGCCGCATGCCGCTCGCCCCCTCGCTGCAATCCTCCCGAATTCCCAGACCAAAGGCTGGGACGCCGGCTGCGACGAAAACTCCGAAAGCGCCGTCCGGACGCCCCGCGGGTGGCTCCGCAAGTTTCATGCCGACTTGGGCGGAGCGCAATCCTCGGCTCAAGCCCTGTCAATCGTGACTGTGGATAGGACGCGCTCGTCCGGGCCCGGCGGAACCTTACGCTGGATGATATCGCCGCCCTCCAGAAGGACGCGCAATTGGGCAACGCGAGGGGCGCGCGTAGGAGCCGGTCAGCTACCGGAAGCCGGCCGCGCAACGCGTTCGCTTGAACCGAACGCAAACTGCGCTAACAAGTCCGGGGGCGGCTTGCTGATCGACGGGGATTGGCTTGGCGAGGAAGCTCGATGACGCGCCGAAGGCCCTTCGCGCCGAGCACATCGGCCGGGGACAAGCGCACGCGCTGGCTTCCTTCGGCCCGAGCAAGATCGCCGCGCCAAGGCTGGCCGACACCGCCCACAATGAGCGCCTGTTCTTCAGGCTCGACGGCGCCCGCAGGCGTCCAGTCGTCTGGGTGCACGGACCGCCTGGCTCAGGCAAAACAACGCTCGTTGCAAGCTATGCCGAAGCGCGCGGCCTTCATCCACTCTGGCTCCGACTCGACCAGGGCGACAGCGAAGCCTCGACCCTCTTCTTCTATCTCGGTCTCGCCGAAGCGGCTGCGCGCGGAGCGGCCGACAAACGCAAGCTTCCGGCGCTGACGCAAGAATATCAGCGAGGCGTCTTCGCCTTCAGCCATAACTTCTTCCGGCGTCTGTTCGAGGGCTCCGATCCGCCGCCGCTGGTGCTCGACGACTACCACGAGATCGCCGAAGATTCCCCCGTCCACAATGTCCTCGCTGCTGGATTCCGCGAGATTCCCGAGGCCGGGAACGTCGTTGTGCTGAGCCGCGCTCCTCCGCCCAGGGCTTTTGCGAGGCTGAGGGTCAACGGAGCGATGGAGGTCGTCCCTCCGGCGGAACTGAGGCTGACGCATGACGAAGCAGAAAGCATAGCCTTCGCGCGCGGCGCGCCCTGCGACGAGGCCGTGATCGACCTGGCCGAGGGATGGACCGCGGGGCTAATCCTCCTGATGGAGGCGGCGCGGGCGGGGACGCCTATGCTCCCGGGCGTCCGGCCGGCCTCGCGCGAATTGTTGTTCGATTACCTCTCGGGCGAGGTGTTCGAGCGCATGGAGGCGCGAGCGCAACGCAACCTCATGCGGCTTGCTTTCATGCCGACAATGACCGCGGCGGCCGCCGAAAGGCTCGCGGGAGACGCCGGCGCGCGCGAGCTTCTCGAGTCCCTTTCGGCGCGGAATTACTTCACCGCGCGCGATGCCGGGGCAGATCCCCATTATCGCTTCCATCCGTTGTTTCGCGACTTCCTGCTGGCGAGCGCCGGGACATTGTTCGGCGGGGCCGAACTCGCGAGCGTCCGGCGCGCAGCGGCGCATGCACTCGCCGAAGCAGGCCAGCCGGAGCCGGCGGCTACACTGCTCGCGGAGGCCAACGCGTGGGACGATCTTACGCAACTCATCCTCTATTGGGCGCCGGCGCTCGAGCGCGAGGGGCGCCATGCGACGATCGCGGCCTGGATCGATCGGTTGCCGCGGCATCGCGTCAGATCCGACGGCTGGCTGAGCGACTGGGCGGGCGAGTCGAGGCTTCCCATGAACCCGGCCGAGGCCCGCCCCTTCCTCACGCGGGCGCTCGATCTGTTCGAAGAGTCCGAAGACGATGTCGGCGCTTATCTCGCATGGGCTGGGGCGACGGAGGCGATCCTCCATGATTTCTCCGCCCGCCAAGCCACGCTCGATGAGTTCATCATGCGGATGCGGGAGCTCAACCGGCGCTTTCCCGACATCCCTTCGGCGGAAATCGGCTGCCGCGTCGCGCAGGCAATGTATCTCGCATTAAGCCGCCGGACAAACACCCGAGAGGAAATCGCGCTTTGGCGCCGGCGCGCGATCGCCGCGGCCGACGATGCCGGGACGGAACACATTCGCTACATCTTGATGGCCTATATTGTCGTCTGGGCGTTGCATGACGGAGATTTCTCTCTCGCGCGTGAGCAGCTGGCGGAGCTGCCGGCGCCGGGGGCCGTCGGGGACGAGCATTTGGCGCGCACGCTCATCGCCTCGGCGACACTCTTCGCACAAATGCACCGGCAAGCGCCGGGCTCTGCAATCGACACCGCCCATTACGTGCTCGGCCTCGAGAACAAGTTCGGCGTGCGCGCGTTCGGCGCGATCCACGCGAATCACGCGGCGCGCGAATGCGTCCGGATCGGCGACCTCAAGCAAGCGAGAGCATGGCTCGCCCGCGCCGCCAACCTGGCCGAACGCTATCGGCCCGAGCGAAATGCGAACCGCGCCAATTTCAATTTGGCGTATCTGGGACACACGGCCGGGCTCGTCGCGCTGGCGGAGGGCAAGATCGACGAGGCGACCGCGAAGATGCGCGCCGGCGTCGAAGCCTTTGCGCAAGCGGGGATAGATTACGCCGAGGCCCATGGGCGACTCGTGCTCGCCCAGGCGCTTCTCATTGGCCACAACCCGGCGGGCGCGGCGGAACAAACGACCGCGGCCGAGGATCTGTTGAATCGCAGCGCGTCGGAGTCGCTGAGATTTCCGCTCGATTTGCTGCGCGCCGAATTGGCGATTCGGTCGGGCGATCACGCCGCCGCGCGAGCCTGGCTCAGAGGCGCGCTCGCTGAGGAGCGGACGTCCGGCGGGCGCGGCACGCCGTTCCTGCTTCCGACCGTATTCAGCCGCCTCTGCGCCTTCGCCCTCATGAACGACATCGAGCCCGACTACGTGCGCGAACTCATCCGCTTTGGCCCGCTGCCGCCTCCCGAGCAGGCCATCGAAGCGTGGCCGTGGCCGCTGAAGCTGACGACGCTGGGCGGCTTTCGAATCGAGGTGAACGGCGAGCCCCTGGCGCCAACGCGCAAAGCGCCTCACCGGCTGTTCCAAATGCTCAAGGCCATCTTGGCCTACGGCGGGGTCAGCGTTCGGCGCGAGAACATAATCGACGCGATCTGGGCGGACGAGGAGGGCGACAGGGGCCGCAAGGCCTTCGAGGCGGCGGTCCATCGGCTCAGGAAGCTCATCGGCGATCACGCGACGATTGAGCTCAAGGAGGGGCGCGTTGGTCTCGACCCGCGCCGCTCCTTCGTCGACGTCTGGGCGTTCGAAGAGAGCGTCGCGTCGAATGCGTCGGAAAAGGAGCGCATACGAGCGCTAAAGCTCTATCGCGGCGACTTTCTCGCGGGCGAGGATCATCTGCCGTGCGCCGAGCCGATGCGCCGGCGGTTGAGGGCGCGGTTTCTCGAAGCGACTGGGGCGATCGCCGCCGCGCGGGCCGAGCGAGGCGAATTCGACGGGGCGCTGAACCTCTGGCGCGCCGCGGTCGCGGCCTGCCCCGAGGCAGAGAGCGCTTGTGTCGGCCTGATCCGCCGCCAGAGGGCGATGGGTCTGACGGACGTGGCGCGTGAAACAACCCGACAATTGCGGATGAGTCTCGAGGCGGCAGGCCGCGCCCCCTCTAGAGTGAGCCTCTCGCTCTTTCGGTCGCTGGACGACTGAGCCGAAGATTTTTTGCGTTCGCCCGGCCGGGCGGGCCAATCGGTATGCGATCCGTATGTGGTCCTGTGCGAGCTTGCGTGACGGGCCGATCGGGCAACGCGCGGCGGGGACCCGTGCGCCGGTCGGCCCGCTGATCACATTGACGCCGCCAAGACGGTCCGCTCCGTTCTCCTATCGACGTCGCGTGTGAACAGCCAATTCCGCGGGAGAAATCGACGCCGCCAACGCCGGGCTTGGGGGGATGATTGTGGCCTCGCAGGCATGAGTTGCAAAAAGCGCCCGATTTCGCCCGCGGGCCCCCCTTCTCCCGCATGCTCCTCCCGACTTTGGAGAAGGGGGGCATCCCTTCGGTCGCATTCCACTTCCGAAGCTGCGCATCAGCTCGAAAGCGACGAGGGCCTGACCTCTGCGCGGGGCGCGCGACGAAACAGTTATCGGTGATTTTTCTGACGCGGATCCTCGTCGGGGTCCAAGTATTCGAGGCCTAATGGACCGATGGCCGTGACTTGGGTGACGTATTCGCCGGATTTCGCCCAATGGAAGTGGGCAGTATCTCCCGGCAGGACAATGACGCTCCCCGGCGGATAAGCCTTCACTTTGTCCCCGTCGAACTCATCCCCCAGGCCGATGTAGAAAACCCCGGACATGACGGTGTAGATTCGGTCTTCCGGATGCCGGTGCGGCATGAGCTTCACGCCGGACGGCACTTTCACTCGGATCAGGTAGGGGCCGGGTTTCGAGGGCTCGCCGACGAGGACGGCGAGCCGGACTGACGGCGGAAACGCGGGAAACGGCTTCCAGTCGATCTCCTCGGGAAGGATGGCCCTGAAAACCGCTTGGCCTGGCTGATGGGTTTGCGTCATTGCGGCAACTCCGGCCTATTTCAGCGCCGAGAAGTCTGTCGGCGTGAGGATCTGATTGCGGATGGTCGCCACGATAGGTCCGTCGCGCTCGCTATCGTCCCGAGCCTTGCGCCAGGCAGGATCGTTCTGAAACCTCGTCCACTTCGTCTCCCGGTCCGCCAACGATTCCCATGGGATTATGTAGGTCAGCTCATTGCTGGATTCCCCGATGACGGTCGTCCAGAACCCGAGAGCGCGGATGCCGTGCTTCTCCCAGATGGGAACAGTATGGTCTCTGAATCGGGCGAGCAGCTTGGGCATTTGGCCTGAAACCGGCTGATACACGCGGAGCTCATAAATCATCGCCGAGATCTCCATCCGAGGATAAGCTACTCTTCGTCGACAGCATCATGTCGGCGTCCCGGGCCAGGCCGGGAGGGGAAGTCCACCGGCTTGAACAGCGGAGATGGAAGCCACGATCTCCTCTGTGCTGGCAAGGGCGCCCGTCGAGCCGAAGGCAGCATAAGTCTACGCTTCGCCGCTCACCTCTTTCCGTACTCTGTGAAAACGTAGTCGCGGCTCTGAACCAGGGTGTGGCAGGCGAACCCGCACTTCGCGTCGTTTTCCTGCGGTGGAGTGTCCGCCACAGTGGCGGGCCTGAACGTATCGGAGGCCGCGTCATATTCGAACGCGCCCCATCCCCATCCTCCGCTGTCCGCGAACCTCTTGCTGTCCTTCACCATGAAATCGACGTCATGCTGGCCGCCTGGCACTTTCGGCTCACCGGGGTACGACTCTTGTACTTTCGGGATCCAGTGGATTTTCGCCATCTTGGCGCCGTCCGGGAACGGCTTGCGGTTGCCGGGCGCGCCTTCCCTATAGGCTTCGATCATTGCCGAATTTCCCAGGATCACGGCGATCTTACCGCCGTTCTCGCTGATCGAGATGACCGGCCAGTCTTCGTATCCCCTGAACTCGGAGAATGCGAGCCCGTTCGGCACTTGCAGGGTGTACTTGTCCTGCGCGGAAATGGCCCTGCCTCCCACGAGAGCAAGCGCTACGGCTGTGATCGCGATCAGCCTGGATGGAATTTTCATCATGGTCGCACCTCCCATACGACGTCTTAGCACCTCCCGTACGACGTCTTGCGGTTCAAGGCTTGTACGAATTGCTTACGATTCGACTGGGGGCCTTTTAGATATGAACCCCTCAACGCGGCATGAGGCATCGTAGACGCGACCCCTTGGGTCTGGAGCCGCCTAAGACTGGCGGCCTCAACGCGAGAGGTCAACTGCTCCCGTGCGTGGACCGTATCGACGAAAGCCCGGCGGTCCAGAAGAGCGCCAGCCGAAATTCAGCCTTTGCTCCAATAGACCTGCGCCAAACGCAGCGCACTCGAGAGACGCAAAGGCGGCGGAACGCGTCCTGGCTGCGCTGGCTTAGCCTGCAGCCGTCGAGCCAGGCGTCTTTCGCGGCAACTCGACGCGCTTGCTCGAAAACGAAGAACGGGAGAAAGTCGTCATTGGTCGGCCGGCGTCCGAAACGTCAGTCCAATTGACGGGTCCGTCTGACAACGGCTCGCGCGGGCGACAATCGCTGGCGCTCGCCAAACCGGCGGCGGCTGTCAGTCTCGAAGCCGTGTAACCGGCGGAGGGAGCATGCCCTTGAGACGCATCGCCGCAGCGATCGCCGCCATCGTCGCCCTCTTCGCGATCGGGCGCCTCAGTGGCCTCGTGGTCGATTGGGCGTGGTTCTCGTCGATCGGCTATGTCGGCGTATTCTGGACGGGGCTGGCTGCCAGAGCCGCGCTCTTCGTGGTCGTGTTCGCCGTCTCGACCCTGCTGCTCTGGGCGAATGCCGCCTTGGCGCTCCGCTTCGCGAAGACGCGGCCGCGGCTTCTGGCGGCCTTCAGTCCGAGCTTCGTGACCTTCCAGGCGTCGCCGGGGCCATGGGCAAGGTCGCAAGGATTTGAGGTTTCGCCGCGGGTGTGGCGTTCGCTCGTCCTCGCGGTTGCGGTCATCCTCGGACTGCTGATCGCCTTGGGCGCGGCCGGGAGTTGGGAGCTCGTCCTCCGGTTCATCGACCAGGCGCCCTACGGCCGCAACGATCCGATGTTCGACAAGGACATCGGCTTCTACCTCTTCTCGCTGCCGGCCTATGTCGCGATCAAGAACCTCATGCTGTGGATCCTGCTGCTGGCCGCGGTGACGGCCGGCGCGATCTATTACTTGCACGACGACATCAGTCTGGACACTCAGCCGCTGGAGCGTCTCGTCCGCGGCGATCGCCCATGCCTCCGCGCTGCTCGGCGTCTTTTTCGCGATCAGCGCCTGGGATTACGCGTTGGACCGCTACCTGCTCCTCTACAACGACAACGGCGTCGTCGTCGGAGCCGACTATACCGATGTTCATATCGAACTGCCGGCGCTCTGGCTCTTGATCGTCCTGGCCTCCGTTGCGGCCATCGGCTCGTGGGCCAACATACGCCTGCGCACGCTCCGCCTCCTCGTCGGCGCGGCCTTGCTGGTGTTCGTAAGCTCGCTCTTGTTTGCCGAGGCGGTCCCCGCGCTGGTCGAGCGCTTCTATGTCAAGCCGAGCGAGTTGCAGCTGGAGAGACCCTACCTCGAGCGGAACATCGCTCTCACGCGGGAAGCCTATAATCTCGACGAGATCGCGGTGAAGCCGTTCCCGGTGGAGCACAATCTCACCTTGCAGTCGCTGCAGCGCGACAGCGGCACTGTCGAGAACATCCGGCTCTGGGACTGGCGGCCGCTCTTGGACACCTACGAGCAACTGCAGGAGATCCGCACCTATTACCGGTTCCTCGACGTCGACGTCGACCGCTACCATCTCGGCGATACTTATCAGCAGGTGATGCTCTCGCCGCGCGAGCTTCTGCCTTCGATGCTGCCGCCCAACGCCCAAACCTGGGTCAACCAGCATCTCATCTTCACCCACGGCAACGGGGTGGTGATGTCCCCCGTGACCCGGAAGTCCCCAGAAGGTCTGCCGATTTTCTACCTGAGCGACATTCCCGCCGGTCGCCGCCGGCGGTCCCGAGATCACTGAGCCGCGGATCTACTTCGGACAGAGCGGCGACGGCTACGTGATCGTCAAAGGCGCCGCGCCGGAGTTCGACTATCCCAAAGGGAAGGAGAACGCCTACACGCATTACGACGGCGCGGACGGCGTTCCCGTCGGCCCCACCGCCTGGAGGTCGCTGTTCGCCTGGTATTTCGGCGACGTGAACATCCTGCTCAGCGGCTACATCACCGGCGAGAGCAAGATCCTCATCCGCCGCAACATCCAGAATCGCGTGCGGACCATAGCGCCTTTCCTCGCAGCTCGATCGCGACCCCTATATCGTGATCAGCGACGGGCGGCTCTACTGGATCCAGGACGCCTACACGACGAGCTCCTGGTTCCCCTATTCCCCGCCCGACCGCGAAGGCGGCCCCAACTACATCCGCAACTCCGTGAAGGTCGTCATCGACGCCTACAACGGGACGCCCGCCTTCTATGTGGCCGATCCGGCCGATCCGATCATCGCGACCTACCGGAGAATCTTCCCTTCGCTGTTCAAGCCGTTCGATGCGATGCCGCCGGGACTGCGACCGCACATTCGCTACCCCGAGGACCTTTTCACCGTTCAGGCGCTCGAGTACCGCGCGTATCACATGACTGACCCGGAAGTGTTCTACAATCGCGAGGACCTCTGGCAATTCCCGCGCGAGCCGGTCGCCCCCGACGAGATGAGTAGCGTCGGCGAAGTCAGGATGGCGCCGTACTACATCATGATGCGCTTGCCCGATGAGCGCCAGACCGAGTTCTTCCTCATGCTGCCCATGACGCCGAGCCGGCGCGAGAACATGATCGCCTGGTTGGCCGCGCGCTGCGACCCGCCTGAGTACGGCAAGCTCATCGTCTATGAGTTCCCGAAGGAAAAGCTCATCTACGGGCCGTTCCAGATCGAGGCGCTGATCAACCAGAACACCGAGATCTCGCAGCAGATCTCGCTGTGGAACCAGATGGGCTCGCGGGTCATTCGCGGGACTCTGCTGGTCGTGCCGATCGGCAACTCGATCCTGTACGTGTCGCCGCTCTATCTGCGCGCCCAGGCGGGCCAATTGCCGGAGCTCAAGCGGGTGATCGCGGCATACGGCGAGCGCGTGGTGATGGAGGAGACGCTGCCTGCGGCGCTAGCCGCATTGTTCAAGCCATCCGCCCCGGTCGCCGGCTTGCCGGCTGTCGCCGCTCCTTCGCCTTCGGGCCCGGCGAACGGGCAAGCCCGGCAGGCGCTCGCGGACTATGATCGGGCGCTCGATCGGCTGAAGGCGGGGGACTGGGCCGGTTTCGGCGCCGAACTCGATGCGCTGCGGCCGCTGCTCGAGGAGCTGAGCCGGCAGCCGGCTGCACATTAAGAGTTCTGTTTTCAAAAAGCCCACCAACCTCGTCCTGAAGGCAACCCGGAGGGGCCTCGAAGGACGATCCAGGGGACGCAGGCGGCCGCCGCAAGCGCCCTCTGGAGCATCCTTCAGGGCGCCGCTTACGAAAGTTCCAGGCGCCAGGCTGCGACCGGAACTTTCGTGCACAGTGAGTCGGCGCCGCCGGTGGCCAACTCGGGATGAGTTGCATGACTTTTGAAACGAACACCGCTGATCGACAGTTTCGCTCCACATCTCGGTAACCGCTTCGTATAGGAACTGTGCGACTATGCTGCCTGCCCTCTCGCCGATCGCCAAGAGTCTCATTCTGATAAGCGCGGCGAACATGGCGCCCGTGGGACTGAAGCTGCTTCTCTCCCACCGTCTTTCGGCTCCAGTAGACGGGGGTTTGGCTTGGCGTGACGGCCGTCGATTTCTTGGGCCCTCCAAGACCTGGCGGGGCTTGGCCATCGGCGTTCTCTTCCCGGCTTGCCTGTCGCCTCTCATCGGGCTCTCCTGGCTGGCGGGAGCGTCCGCCGGCGCGGCTGCGATGGCCGGCGACTGCCTGTCATCGTTCGTCAAGCGGCGACTGGGCTTGGAATCGAGCGGAATGGCGCTTGGGCTCGATCAGATTCCCGAGGCCCTTCTGCCGGCCATTTCCATGCGAGCCTATATCCGGCTCAGCGTTATCGACATCTGCATGATTGTTCTCGTCTTCTCTGTCGGGGCGCTCGCGCTGTCACGGGTTTTCTTCCGATTGGGCCTACGCGAACGGCCTTATTAGCCGGCCTCGACGACGAGACGATGCAGCGTAATCTCCGGCCGATTGTTGAACCGGACCGGAACCACCGACGATCCGACGCCGACGGAGGTGTAGCCGGCCATTCCCTCGTGCCGCCAAGGCCCCGCTCCAAGAGCGCGCGGGAGTTTGGCTTCGAGCATGATCGGAACGCCCCCCGGCAAGCATATCTGTCCGCCGTGAGTATGTCCGCTCAGCATCAGGTCAAATCCGGCGTGCGCCGCCTGACGGTAGATCTCCGGCGTGTGGGAGAGCAGGATCGAAACACATTCCTCCGGAATGCCCTTAACCGCCTTCTCGATGTTGTCCGCGCGGTAGAAATGGGCGTCGTCCACCCCGGCGAGGTAGACAGAATCTTCGCCTCGCCTGATTGCGATGCTTTCGTTGAGGAGGAAGTTGACGCCCAGGGCCTCGAGGTCGGGAACCATCGCGATGAAATCATGATTGCCGAGCACGGCGTAGATGTCGCCTCGCAGCGCCTCCCGCAGTCTTGCGACGAGTTGCAAGGCTGCGACGAAATCGCCGTGGGTGCGCCCGCGAAAATCCCCGGTGAGAACGCAAAGGTCATACTCGAGATCGTTCGCCAGCTCGGCGGCCCTCTCAAGCGCGCCTTGGCTCAGATCCGCATGCAGATCGCTCAGATGAAGGATGGTGAAACCGTCGAAGCTCGCCGGCAGGGCCGGCAGACGGATCGTGTTGCGTTTCACGACGACCTTGGCGGCGTTCGACCGGCCGCGCCAGTAGGCTCCGCTCCCCCGCAAGACGATTTCGATCACCGCCTGCATGATCGGCATGTTCTCGAGGTGCAGGAAAGTGAGGCCCTGCCCGAATGCCTGCGCCTCATGTTCGCGCTCCAATCCCAGACGCAGGCGCACATGCAGGCGGCCCAGCCGACTTTCCAGCCGCAGCAGGACTTCCCCAGAGCTCAGGAATCGACGGTCTTTCATTGCCGCGGCGGGTCCCCTTCACCAGCGAACCTGCACTTTGACAGTGCTGACGCTCCCGGAGTCAATCGCCAGGGCATCCGTAGATTTGCATAGGCTCTGCGCGTGACGAAAGGAGCGGCGTGATCACGCGCCTCGAGGCGACGCCACGGCTCCCGACCCTGAGCGGTAGTTCACGACAGCCGCGTCCGATCGCAGCCCGACGCCAAGCTGCGGTTCGACCGAGCTTCCGCCACACGCCCGGTTCGTATTTTCGCAGGATCCGAGTAGACTCGCCCGCGCCAGCCCCGGCGATGGAATGGCGCCCAATGACCTTCCGGCTGGGCCAAGCGGTCGGCGATCGCGTAGAGCGCCGCCGGATGCGCGGCGAGGCCGAGGTGGCTCGAGTTCGACGACGATGTTCTCCGCCAGGTCGCGCTGGGTCTCGACGCTGCAGCGCCAGGAAACGACGCCGTCGGTCAGGCTCCAGATCGAGGTGGTCGGAACAGGCGGGGCGGCCCTCAGCGACCCGGGGAAGTCGTCCTCGCTGATGCGATGGCCGCTTGCAAATTCATAGAGACGCCAGGCGTTCGTCTGGCGCGGATGGCCGGTGAACGGGGAGCCCAGGGTGATGACGAGGCGCACCATTTCCGGCGACCGCTTGGCGAGCTCGCGCGCATAGAGTCCACCGAGGCTCCAGCCGACAAGGCTCACGGCGCGCCCGTGCTCAATTCTGAGCCTGCCCAGCGTCTCATGCGCGCGATCGAGCACGCCGGGCCTGAGCCCGAGGTTCAGGCCCTGGCCCCAACCGACTGCGGCAAAGCCGCGGGAGCAGAGGAAGCAGCGCAGAAGCGCGGTGCTGGCGTCGCCCACGGCGAGGCCGGGCAGCACCATCACCGGATGTCCGTCGCCCTTCGACGTTGCGCCCAGGATCGGCCAGAGCGCAAGCGCCGCATAGTGCTCCCAGAGGGCCCGGAGCTCGAGCAATCGCAGCCAAATGCCCGGGCCGCTGATCTCACGGGGTTCATGCGCGCGAGCGGCAATCTGCCCCTCCGAATGGATTGGCTCAAGGATAGTCATGGCGCCTGTATTGGTATGACTGCCGTAAAACTTCCGGCTGACGATCAACAACTCACTGGGGCAGCGACTGTTCCTTTGAGGACGTCGCGTATGCGCCAATGCGTCCTCCAGTTTCCCGCGCGTATCCGAACTCAAACTGAGTGCCTTCCGCGCGCCGTATTGAACGCAAATCGTATTCCGTGGCATGTTAGCTCCTGCGATTGCCAATGGCGGCGAAAGCCGGATCACAAGGGAGGAAACAATGGCAGACCCCACAACGAGCGTTTTACAGGATCGGCGCGAGCTCCTTCGGGCTGGCGCCATCGGCGCAGGGGCGGCGGCCCTGTTCGGCGGATTGGGCGTCAACCCGCTCATCGCCGCCGCGATGGCCAAGGAGGCCGGCAAGGCCACCAGGCCCATGAAAGCCGCCTTCTCCAACGCCGGGTTGCAGGCGACCTGGTGCGCGCAAGGCAAGCAGGCCGCCGAATACTGGGGCAAACTGTTCAACGTCGACGTCACCTGGTTCGACGGCCAGCTCGACGCGGTCAAACAGCGCGCCGCGATCGACAATATGGCGTCGCAGAAATGGGATTTTGTCGCGATCCAGGCCTTCGGCATCGGCACCTTGACCGCCCCGGTCAACAAAATGATCGAGGCCGGCACGCCCGTCATCGACATGGATACGCTGATCGCCCCGCTCGACACGATCAACGTCCTGACCTTCCTCGCTCCCGACAACGTGTTCATGGGGTCGTCGGTCACCCAGGCGCTGGTCAATGCGATCAACGGCGAGGGGACGATGGTGATGACCCAGGGCGCCCTCGGCCACACCGGCGCGCAGGGCCGGGCGAAGGGCTTCCACGAGGTCGTCTCCAAGTTCCCGAAGATTCAGGTGCTCGACGAGCAGCCGGCCGACTGGGACGTCACCAAGGTCGCGCGCATCTGGGAGACGCTGCTCACCAAGTATCCGAAGATCGACGCGGCCTTCTTCCACAACGACGACATGGCGCTCGCCGCCTACAAGGTGATGCAGGCCAAGGGTCGCACCGAGACCAAGATCGGCGGCGTCGACGCCATGCCCCCCGCGATCAAGGCCGTGCAGGACGGGCAGATGTATGCGACCGTCCGTAACCCGTCCTGCCGCATCCACGGCGGAGCGATCATCGCGGGGGTGTCGGCGGTCATCAACGGCGCCAAGACGGGCACGGACATCCCGAAGAACATCGTCACCGACGGTCCGGTCGTCACCAAGGCGAACGCCGACGGCATGCTGTGGATGGAGGAGCAGTTCCTCATCTGAGCCGCCGAAAAAGCCCGTGGCGCTGCTCGAACTGACGGATGTCTCGAAGTCGTTTGGCGGCGTCCAGGCGCTGCGCAGCGTCGACTTCACCCTGCTCGCCGGCCAGATCCATGGACTGGCCGGCGAGAACGGCGCGGGCAAGAGCACGATGATGAAAATCATCGCCGGCGTCCATGCGGCGAACTCCGGTCGCATGCGCGTCGACGGCAGGGACGTGCATTTCCGGTCCGCCCGCGACGCGCGGGCGGCCGGCGTCGGAATGGTGCATCAGGAACTCAGCGTCGCCCCTGACCTGAGCGTCGCCGAGAACGTCTTTCTCGGAAGCCAACCGGTCGGTCGCCTCGGCGTCGTCGCCTGGCGACGGATGGCCGAAGCCGCCTCCGCGCAATTGAAAAATCTCGGGCTCGACATCGATCCGCGGGCGCGTCTCGGTGATTTTCCGATCGGCGTGCAACAACTGGTCGAGCTCTCGCGCGTATTGTTCTCGGGCGCGCGGATCATCATTCTCGACGAGCCGACGTCGGCGCTGTCGCCGCCCGAGATCGAGCGTCTGTTCGGCGTGCTCGCCAAGCTGCGCGAGGGCGGCCGCAGCGTCGTCTTCATCTCTCATTTTCTCGACGACATCCTGAAGATCTCCGACACGATCACGATCTTCCGCAATGGCCGCAAGGTCGCGACGACCGAGGTCACCCCCGCCATCGACAAGGGCTGGGTCATCGAGCGGATGATCGGCGCCGGTCGCGAGGAGCTGGAGGAAAGCTACCTCGGCGAGATCCCGCTCCACAGCCGACCGGAGGCGCCGGTCGTCTTGCGCGCCAAAGGGCTGACGCTCTCGCCCGCCTATCGCGACCTGACGTTCGAGGCCCGCGCCGGCGAGGTGCTGGGCTTCTACGGCTTCATGGGATGCGGACAACTCGAGTTGGCGCGCACCCTTTTTGGCCGCCTCCGCCCCGAGGAGGGCGCGCTCGCCATCGGCGGAAAAGTCGAGGCGCTGCGGAACACCGCGGCCGCCAAGAAGGCGGGCGTCGCCTTTGTCGCAGAAAGCCGGCGTTCGATGCTGTTCGCCGAGGAGCCGGTCTACAAGAACATTTCGATCGCGGTCCTGGAGCGCCTGTCGCGCTGGCTGCTCAAGCCCGATCGCGAAAAGGACATCGCCAAGGCCCAGATCAAGGCGCTCGACATCCGCCCGCCCGAGGCCGAATGGCGCCTCGGCAGCCTCTCGGGCGGCAACCAGCAGAAGGTCGCGCTGGCCAAATGGCTCACCCATTCGCCGCGAATCCTCTTGCTCGCCGAGCCGACGCGGGGCATGGACGTCGGCGCGAAGGAGGATGTGGTCAGAATTGTCCGCGCGCTGCGCGATCAGGGCATTGCGATCATCGTCTTCTCGACGGAGCCGGAGACCGTTCTCTCGCTCGCCGACCGGGTTCTGGTGATGCGCAAGGGCGAGATCGCCCACGAGTTCGCGAGCGAAGCGATCAGCAAGGATCGCCTGCTGGCGGCGGCCTGACGATGGGACCTCGACTTCCATGAACACGCCAGGCGCCGACCTGAGTTCCGCCCGCGGCTTCCAGATCGGGGATTTCCTGCGCAATCAATTGCGCAACATCGCCCCTTTCATCACGCTTCTCTGTCTCGTCGTGTTCTTCAGCGTGGCGAGCCCGTCCTTCGCGTCGCTCGGCAATCTGGAAAACATTCTCCAGCAGGTCTCCGTCACCGCCATCATCGCGGTCGGCCTCACCTTCGTCATCCTGACCGCCGAGATCGATCTCAGCGTCGGCGCCATCGCCAACGCGACGGCGATCGTGCTCACGTTCTTCACCAGGCAGCCGGACTACGTGAACATCGCGAACCTGCCGATGCCCGGTCCGATCGCGATCGTCCTGGCGCTCGCCGCCTGTTGCGCGCTCGGCCTCCTGACCGCTTTCGGCGTCACCCGCATCGGCATCCCCTCCTTCATCATGACGCTTGCGATGATGCAGATCGGCGCGGGCGTCTCCGCGGTCCTGGTGCGCGGCCAGATCGCCTATAGCGTGCCGAGCCTCGTTCTGACCCTCGGGTCCAAGTCGCTCGGCGGCGTTCCCTGGATCATCATCGTCGCGGCGATCTTCCTTCTCGTCGCCCATCTGGTTTTGACCTACACGCGCTTCGGCCGCTACGTCTATATGGTCGGCGGCAATCGCGAGGCCGCCGAATATTCCGGCGTCAACGTCCGCTTGATCGTCGGCGCGGTGATGGTGATCTCGGCCATGTGCTCGGGAGTCGCCGGCATGATCGGCGTCGCCTATTTCGGCAGCGCCCAGCAGAACGAATTCGACACGTTTCTGCTCGACGCGATCGCGGCGGTGGTGGTCGGCGGCACCAGCCTCTTCGGCGGGCGCGGCGGCATCGGCAACACGATCGTCGGCCTGTTCGTGCTGGGCGTGCTGAACAACGGTCTCGACTACGTCAAGATCGACAGCTTCTTGAAGATCCTCATCCGCGGAATCATCCTGCTCGCGGCGCTCGTCATCAATGTCTACGCCGAGCGGTTGCGCACCGCGCGAGTCGGCGGCCGAGGCGGATGAGCCGGGTGCCTGCCTACGCTCCCGTCGACGGGCCGAGACTCGCCGGCGCGCTCGCCGAGACGGCTGCCGTGCGCGACCGGCTCGGCGGCGACGCCTCCGCCTGGCGCATCCGCGAGGTCGGCGACGGCAATCTGAATCTGGTCTTCATCGTCGAAGGTCCGACCGGCGGCGTCGTCGTCAAGCAAGCGCTGCCCTATGTGCGGCTGGTCGGCGAGTCGTGGCCGCTGCCGCTCGAGCGCTCATGGTTCGAATACAGCGCGCTCGTCGAACAGGCCCGCCACGCGCCCGGCCTCACGCCGAAAGTGTTCCACTTCGACCGCGCTCAGGCGATGATCGTCATGGAATATCTCTCGCCGCATGTCATCATGCGCAAGGGCCTCATTCGAGGCGTTGAGTATCCGCGCTTCGCCGCCGACATCGCCGAATTTCTCGCCGCGACCCTGTTCAACACTTCGGTTCTCGCGGGAACGGCGGCCGCGCATAAGGCGCGGGTCGAGCTGTTCGCTCCCAATGTCGCGCTCTGCAAGATCACCGAAGATCTCATCTTCACCGACCCCTATCGCGAAGCGCCGCTCAACCGCTGGACGAGCCCCTATCTCGACGCACAAAAACGGGCGTTCGAAAGGGATAGCGCGCTGAAGATCGCCGTGCAGGCGCGCAAGTACCAGTTCATGACGAGCGCGCAGGCGCTGATCCACGGCGACTTGCACACCGGCTCGATCATGCTGACGCGCGACGACACGCGCGTCATCGACCCCGAATTCGCCTTCATCGGGCCGATCGGCTTCGACGTCGGCGCCGTCATCGGCAATCTGTTGCTCGCCTATTTCGCCCAGGAGGGCCACGAGACCGCGCCAGGCGCGCGCGACGCCTATCGCGGCTGGATTCTGCTGCAGGCGGAGGCGGTCTGGTCGGGGTTCAACGATCGCTTTCTCGCGCTTTGGCGCGCCGCCCGCTCGGGCGACGCCTATCCCGTCGATCTCTTCGCGTCCGAGGAAGACCGGTTGAAGATGGACACGGAGCGCTTGCGATTCATGCGCAGCCTGTTCGAGGACACGTTGGCCTACGCGGGCGCAAAGATGATCCGGCGCATCCTTGGCCTCGCTCATGTCGAGGATCTGGAGGCGATCGCGGATCCGGAACGGCGCGCCCGCTGCGAAGCCAAGGCGCTCACGCTCGCCCGCGAGCTCTTGGTCCGCGCGAGAGGCTTTTCCGGTGTTGCCGATGTCGTGAGCGCGGCGCGCGCGATCAGCCGCGCCTGAAACTCTTTCGGCGTGGAGCCTAGATCAGGCGGCGATTTGTCCTGGCGAGATAAACGGCGACCGGGCCGGTCACTGCGATGGCCGGAACCTCCTCGGGCGACGCCAGCCGCGACCCGATGATCTCGCGGTTGTCGAGTTTGAGCTCGGGCAGGCGGTCCAGCCGCAGCTCGAAGAAGTGCACCCGGTCTCTCCGGCCGTCCCAGATGCCGCTGGCTTCGCCCGCGGGCTCGACTTGCGGCGCGACCAGGCCGATCTCCTCGGCCAACTCGCGCCGCGCCGCAGCGTCCGGCGTCTCGCCGTGCTTGACGGTCCCTCCCGGGAAATTCCATTCGGCCCGATAGGAGGAGCGGACGAGCAGAAGAGCGCGATCGACGTAGACCGCCACGAGGGCGCCTTCATGCCGCTCGCCGCGCAGCCGCCACCAGACGCGGGCGAGCGGGAAGCCGAGGCGGTACGCGGTTCGCCAGAACGCGTCGAGAGGTCCAGGGCCCGGCATGGACAGACCTTTCTCTATTTTCGCCAAACCCGGGATCGCTTTCGCCGAGCGCGGCAATTCGGTTGATTCCAGCCGCGATAATACACTTTCCCGTTCGCCTCACCGATTGATGCGGCGTCGGCCGTCGTCCGCCGGCGCGCCTGAGCGCCCAAGCGAAAACCTCAGCGCAATCGTCCGTGGTGGCGCAGCACGAGACCGACCGCCCCCATGAGGGAATCGTTTTCCGTGAAGCGGCCGACGACGAATTTCGGGCGCATGGCTTCGGGCACGTCCTCCCGGCGGATCAGCGTATGCTTTTCGTAGGCCGCGATGAGCGGCTGAAGCAGGAGACCGCCCGCGAGCGCCCCCCGCCCCGCGATGACGAACAGCGGCGGATTGAGCGCCGCGCCGATCATGGCGAGACCCAGGCCCGCCGCAGTGGCGGTGTCGGCGATCAGGCGCGCCGCGCCCACGTCGCCGGCCTTGGCCAGGGCGACGAGCTGATCGATGTCGATCGACCGGCCGTGCAGTCGCGAGGCGAGCTCGAGCGCTTTGAGGGAACTTCCGGACAGCTCGAGGCAGCCGCGATTGCCGCAGCGGCAAAGCTCGCCTTCGGGATCGATGGTCATGTGGCCGAATTCGCCCGCCCCTCCGGCCGCGCCCCTGAGCACCCGGCCGCCCACGACGATCGCGCCGCCGACGCCGACATCGACCTTGAACGGCACAAAGTCATCCGAGCCCTGAGCCGCGCCCCAGGTCATCTCGGCGATCGCGGCGCAATTGCTTTCGTTGTCGGCGAAGATCGGCCGCTCGAGCGCCGGCTCGAAGGTCTCCCTGATGTCGACGCCCGCCCAGGTCGGCACGACGCTCGCCCTTTGAACCCGTCCGTCCGGCCTCACCGGCCCCGAGACCGAGATGCCGACGCCGAGCAAGGCCCGAAGCGGCAGGCCTTTCGACGCGTAGGCTTGGCGCACCGAGGCGCGCGCGGCTTCCGCCGCCTGCGTCGGCGAATAGTCGAGGCCGAGCTTGACACTATTTTCACAAATCATGGAATGGGAAACATCGGCGACGAGGAGCCGCAGCTCGTCACGGCCCATGTGCAGGCCCACGCATGTGCCGGCCTCCGGGTTGAGCGCGTAGGTCGCGGCGGGCCGGCCGACGCTCCGCACCATTTCCGCGGGCGGCAATTCCACCACCAGGCCGGAACGGCGCAGTTCCGCCAGCGCCATCGAGATCGTCGAGCGCGCAAGACCAGTGACCCGCGCCATCTCGGCGGCCGATGAAGCCCCGCGCTCGCTGAAGAACCGAACGAGCCTGGACTCCGGCGTCGCCGGATCGCGTTCCGCGAGCAGCGTTCTTAAATGTCCCTCGTTCATGCGACTCGCCGCGCGTTTCGTCGCCCTTGCGCCGCCCCTTGAGCCGTCCTGCGCATTGACAGCATAATTATTTCAAAATAGCTGCCGGTGATGAAGCCGACCGGCGATTGGGTCTGGAATGGTGGACAGGCTACGCGCCGGAAGGCGCGCCGGAGCTCGCCGCCTGTCTCGCGTCGCTGCGCCTGAACCGGCTGCCCGACGACGCCGACTTCCGCACGCCTTGGGAGCGCGGCGAGGACGACGCGATCGAGGCTTATGAACTCGCCATGATCCGTCACAGCGCCGAGAACATGCGGGCTTTCGGCCTCGGCTCAAACTCAAGGGAACGTACGCCATGACCAAGGAACTCGCCGGCAAGATCGCCTTCGTCACCGGATCGGGCCGGGGCCTCGGGCGCGCGATGGCCGAACGGCTGGCCGAGCTCGGCGCGGACGTCGCGATCCACGACCTGTTCCGGAAAGAGCCTGCAAAGTACGGCGAGGCCCCGGATCTCGACTTCGTCGCCAAGGAGATCGCCCGTCACGGCGGGCGGGTCGCCGCGGTCACCGGCAACATCGGCGACAAGGCGGCGGTGGCGAAAATGAGAGAGGACATCGAGGCGCAGCTCGGGACGGTCGACATCCTGGTCAATTGCGCCGGCGGCGACATCGGCGCCTCGGGGCGGCAAGCCCGTCCCGCAACGATGCGCTCGGCATCCCGCTCGAAGACGTCCGGGCGCTGACCGAGAACAATTTCTACGGGACGATCCTCGTCTGTCAGGCCTTCGTGCCGCCGATGGTCAAGGCGGGGTCTGGCTCGGTGATCAACATCGCCTCGGCGGCTGCACAGTTCGGCGTGACCAACGGCGTCATCTACGCGGCGCTCAAGGCCGCGGTCGCCCATTACACGCGCTGCCTCGCCGCCACGCTCAGGACCGAGGGCGTGCGCGTCAACGCCGTGAGCCCGGGCGCGACCAAGACGGCGCGCTTCGAAGCGACCCGGGTGGTCGATCCGCAGATGATGGACTCCTCGAAAAAGTCGTTCGTGCGCTATGCCGAGCCGGCGGAGATCGCCGACGCAGTCGCCTTCCTCGCCAGCCCGAGAAGCAGGTTCGTCAATGGCCAGGTCCTGCGGGTCGATGGCGGCGAGACTTTGTTTCCCGGGTGAGCCGATGACGACAGAAACTCTCTCCATCGAAGGCGGCAGGCTCGCCGTTCCGGCGGCAGGCGCGAGCGGCGTTCGGGCCTACAAAGGCATTCCTTACGCCGCGCCCGCCGAGTAGGCCCGGGGAATTTCACCCCGAGCCTCTCAGTCGGGTAGGACCGAGGCGCGGACCGGGCTTCGAATGATGCCGACGTCTCCTTGATCCCCCCTATCATTCCGTACGGCGGGTTTTCCCCGGTACGGCTGGAAGGCTGGCCTGTCAGATGGGGCCTTCCCGAGGCGCTGGTCGGCTCAAGCCTGCTCCCGGCATACGCCGCTTCCCGCTCGGTTTGCGTCCATCCTTCGTGCATCGCTTGGCAAACGATAATCCCGCGCTGTGTCGGGACGGTTGCGCGTCAATGCACCGCCATGGAGGTGGGGTAGTCCTCCGCCCCAGGGGTCCTCGCTCGGGTCCGGGTTATGCTGTCCCGGTCCGTCATCACTTAATCGACCCCATCCGCCCCACTCGCGGGCACATCCCGACTTCGCCGCATGGCGGCTTATACGAGATGCCTTCGCTGTGCGGGAGCGCCTAGGCGACCCACGAGCGGTTCCGGGCTTTCGCTGACCATTCCTGCCTGGCATGCCGTCCTCTATGACCCCGGGGAGTTTCGTCATCGTTATGGTCCAGGTCTCCAATGCCGAACATGGCCTTCGCCGAGATCTGAGCGGCTCGGCACTCCCAAAGTTCCCGCAATCCGCTTCACGCGGGGCACGTCTTTCGAGGCTTCCCGGTTTGCTTACGTTGCGGCCTGCCAGGTTGCTCGCCCCCCTTTGTCGGATCGAACCGGTTTCCCGGCCCCAGAGGGCTTTTACTTCCAGGCTTCCGGCAGTTTGGTCGCCCGCCCTGCCGCTGGATATGACTACAACATGGACTGGACTCCTTGTGTTGGCGGGACTCTCACCCGCTGGAATGGCAGCTAGCCTCGCTGCACCAGAACCGGACGTGAGAACTCTCGCCTCATCCGGCTCGTGCCACTCAACGAAGGCTGGCGCCTTCCGGCGAGACAGCTGGGTTCCTCCGGTTTCCCGTTGACCCAACAAACGCCGTGAGTGACCCACCCCCTTCGCTCCACGGGCATTACCCCGCTTCGTCACTACTATGGGGCGGTCCGCGCCTGCCTGGCCCATCGGTACTTTCAGCCTCGCGGGTCCACCGCTTGTGCCTTTTCCCTTGGCATGGCCACGCAGGGTCTCAAGTTCCGTACGAAAGCCCAGATGAGAGTCACGCCTCCTGAACACCGGACACCACATGGGCAGTGAGCAGGCATCCCCCATGCTAATCCCGGGGCGAGCGGCAACCCCGGTTTCGATGTCGTCCAAGTTTGTTTCGATGCGTCGTCAGAGGTTCGCTTGCGCTCGTCTCTCTCATCCCTACCTGACGTGATCACTGCCACGCCTTTTGACCATGACGTTCACCACCGCGGCTTTTGACCGAAGCAGCTCATGGCGGTTTGAAGCCTCCTCCTACAAAGCGACTTCGAAGGGTCCTCCTTCATCTCTCGTACAGCATGACGCTTGCGCGTCTTCTTGACACAACCGCTCGGTCGACTGCGCTGGCGGCCGCCGCAGCCCGTTCCGCCGTGGGACGGCGTTCGCTCCGACGAGCGCGTTCGGGCCGAATTCGCTGCAGGGAGTCGTTTTCGACGACATCGACCCGTTCGTCTGCGGCGTATCGGAGGACTGCCTCTATCTCAACGTCTGGACGCCGGCGGAACCGGAGAGTTCCGAGCGGCTGCCGGTCATGGTCTGGATTCACGGCGGCGGTTTCGCCGTCGGCTCGGGATCGGAGCCGCGCTACGACGGAACGCGCCTCGCCGCGCGCGGCATCGTGGTCGTGACGCTGAACCACCGCCTCAATGCTCTGGGCTTCCTCGCGCATCCCGAACTGACGGCCGAATCCGAACATCGTGCGTCCGGAAACTACGGCATGCTCGATCTCGTCGCGGCCCTCGAATGGGTCAGGCGCAACATCGCGGCGTTCGGCGGCGATCCGAACCAGGTCACGATCGCCGGCGAATCCGCCGGCTGCGAAGCCGTGAGCGCGCTGATGGCCTCGCCCCTCGCCAAGGGCCTGTTCGCCCGCGCGATCGGGGAGAGCGGCGCGATGTTCGCGACGCCGAGCCGCGCGCCGGCGCCGCTCGAAAAGAGCCGAGGCCGCCGGCCTCGCCTTCATGCGCAAGGTCGGCGCCAAAACGCTGGCCGAGCTTCGCGCGGCCCCTGCCGAAGCCATTCTCGCCGCGGCGCCGGGCCTCGGCTTCCGGCCCATTGTCGACGGCTTCTTCCTGCCGAAGCCGCCCGCCGAGATTTTCGCGCCGGCGAGCAGTCCGACGTGCCGCTGATGGCCGGCTGGAACAGGGACGAGGGCTTCAACTTCACCCTCCTGCAGGGCGACGACGCGAAGCGCCCCTACGCCGACCTCGTGCGCGAGATTTTCGGCAAGCGCGCGGAGGAGGCGCTTCGACTCTATCCCGGCGGATCGCCTGAGCTCGACAAAGCCTCCGCGCGCGCGCTGGGCGGCGATCTCACGATCATCCATTCGACCTGGGCCTGGATCGAAGCGCAGAAGGCGAACGGCCGGGCGGAGATTTTCCGCTTCCGCTTCGACCGCGCGCCGCTGACGCCGCAGGGCTGGTTCGGCGGGGCCGACAGCCGCGACGCCGGCGCGTTCCACGCGGGCGAGATCCTCTACGTATTCGACAATCTCGACGCGTTTCCGTGGCTGATCGAGGAGTCCGGATCGCGCGCTGGCCAAACTCGCATCGAGCTACTGGATCAATTTCGTCAAGACCGGCGATCCCAACGGAGCGGGCCTTCCGGAGTGGCCGTCGTTCCGCTCAAGGAGCGTGATGAGGCTCGATACGCCGCCCTCCTCAGGTCCCGAGGAGGGCCGGGAACGGCACCTCTTTTTGCGGGACGCGACGGCGGCGTCGGCGGCTTGAAGCACGAGGCGGCGCTCGGTTTGGCTGCGGCTCAGCCCGGAGGCGCGAGCCGCTTGACCATTATCCGGTGCGGGATCGTCACCTCGGTGAAGATTTCGCCCGTCGGGGCATAGCCGGCCTTTTCGTAGAAGGACGTCGCGGTCTCGCGCGCATGCAGAATGATTTCCCGGCGCCCTCGCTCCGCCGCCAGCTTTTCGGCGAAGCCGAGGATCTGCGCACCAACTCCGCGCCCTTGCCGGCCTGGATCGACGGCCATCTGGCGAAGCTGGACCACCGAGCCGTGCGCCCCGTCGACGGGGGTCAGGACGACGCAACCGACGAGTTCCCCTTCCAGATAGGCCGCGATATGAATGTCCGCTTGCTCTTTCGCCAGCTGCTCAGGAGTGAAATCCAGTCCGAGCGGCGTTCGCAGGATGCGGCGGCGGAAATCCACCAGCTCGCGATAGCGGCCGGAACGGGGATCGATCTCGGCAAACTCCAGCACGCCACGCCCCTCTTTCATGCCACGCATGATAGGGTCGGCCCGGGCGGGCGCAACCGGAAAGGACGCGCGGATGAAAGTCGGCTTTCTCGGACTCGGACAGATGGGCGCGGCCATCGCCGCCAATATCCTCAAGGCGGGCCATGATCTTCAGGTGTGGAACCGCTCGCCGGAAAAGGCGGCGCCGCTTGTGCGCAATGGCGCCGCGCTGGCGCGCACGCCGCGCGAGGCCGCCGACGGGCGGGAGATCGTGCTCACCATGCTGGCGGACGACGCCGCGCTCGATGCAGTCCTCTCCGGCGACGACGGCCTGATCGCCGGCCTCGGCAGCGAACGCCCTTCATGTCTCGATGAGCACGATCGCGGTCGCGACGGCGGACGCCGTCGCGGCGAAGCACGCCACCCGCGGCCAGCGCTACTTTTCGGCGCCGGTGTTCGGCCGGCCCGAGGCTGCGGCGGCGGGAAAACTGTTCGTCGTCACGGCAGGCGACGCCGCGGATATCGCGCGGGCGCGGCCCGTGCTCGAGGCGGTCGGCCAGCGGGTGTTCGAGGTCGGCGAGCGGCCGTCGGCCGCCAACCTGGTCAAGCTCTGCGGCAACTTCGCCATTCTCGCCGCGATCGAAACCATGGGCGAGGCGATGGCCCTGGCCGAGAAGGGCGGCGTCGACAAGGCCAAGCTGATCGAAGTGCTGACCGGCACGCTGTTCGACGCGCCCGTCTATCGCACCTACGGCCCGATCCTGGTCAACGAGCGCTTCCGCCCCGCGGGGTTCGCCGCGCCGCTCGGCTTCAAGGACATGCGGCTCGCCGGAGAAGCGGCGGAAAAGAGCGTCACGCCGATGCCGCTGCTCAGCCTTCTCGGGACCGCCTCCTCGAGACCATCGCCAAGGAGGGGGCGGACATCGACTGGTCGGCGATTGGCCGGACCAGCGCCAGGAACGCCGGCCTTTGAGGGTCCGCCTCCGCCGCGCTTCTGGGAAGGCGAGTCGGCAGGGCGGCTTTATCGCCGTTTAGCGCCAGTTTAGCGTCGGGCCTCAGGGATTCCAGAGGGTTATGACCCGGTTTAGCGTCGCCGCGAAATGGAGCTCCTCGAACTGGCTTACTACATCTCATTGTGGTTAATTGTGGCCTTGTTGCGATCGGCTCACACGAGCAGTTTCTCCAGCCTCACCGGCAGCTCGCGGATGCGGATTCCGGTTGCGTGATGGACGGCGTTGGCGACAGCGGCGTTGAGGCCGACGTTGCCGAGCTCGCCCAGGCCCTTGACGCCGAGCGGATTGATCCAGTCGTCGGTTTCCGGCACGAGGATCACGCTGATCGTCTGGATGTCGGCGTTCACCGGGATCAGATAGTCGGCGAGATTGTCGTTGACGTAGCGCGCCGCGCGCTTGTCGATCTCGGTCGCCTCATAAAGCGCGGCGCTGATCCCCCAGATCATCCCGCCCATCAGCTGGCTGCGCGCGGTGCGCGGGTTCATGATCCGTCCGGCGGCGAAGGCGCCGACCGCGCGCGGAACGCGGATCTCGCGCGTCAGCGCGTGCACCCGCACCTCGACGAACTGCGCGCCGAAGGCGAAGGCGACCTTTTCGCCTTTTTCTCCGCCGGTCATAGTCACGTGCCCATGATAGAGCCTCTCCATCGCGTCCGGCGGCAAGCCGCGGGGGATTGATTCCGCATATTCCTCGATCGCGCCAAGACCCTGCTGGCGGAAGACGGCGTCCAGCGGCTCTGAGACGTTCCCTGCCGCGATGCGCCCGTCGGCCAAAGCAAAATCCGAGACCGGCCTGCCCTGCAGCGGACCGTCGCCCGCCGCAGCCGCGCCGAACAATCTGGCGCGAATGGAGTCGCAGGCCTTGACGACCGCCGTCGTCGTGCTCGCCGTGGTGTTCGAGCCGCCGGCCACCGGGGCCGCAGGCAGCGCGCTGTCGCCGAGCGCGACGGTCACCTTGTCGGGGCTCAAGCCCAGCCGCTCGGCCGCCGCCTGGCCGATGACCGTAGTGGCGCCGTTGCCGATCTCGTGCGCGGCGATCGACACGCGGGCGAAACCGTCCGGCGTCAGGCGGACGCGGACGGCGGACGGGCCGATATGCGTCGGATAGCACGCGGTCGCGCAGCCCCAGCCGATGAGCCAGTCGCCGTCGCGCATCGAGCCTGGAGCCGCCGAGCGGTTGCGCCAGCCAAAAGCCTCGGACGCCGCGTCGAAACATTGCATCAGCGACCGGCTCGAATAGGGCCGGCCGGTGATCGGGTCCTTCATCGTGTCGTTCACCCGGCGCAGCTCGACCGGATCCATGTTCAGCGCCAGCGCAAGCTCGTCCATCCCGCTTTCGAGCGCGTACATGTAGGGCACTTCCGGGGCGAGCGCATGAAGCCGGGGGTGTTCCGGTCGGCGTTCACGACGTTCACCTTGGTGGCGACGGCGCCGTAGTCGTACATCATCGCCGTGCTGGTGGTTCCCGAGACATTGTAGTCATCAGGGCGGGAGGTGAGCTCAAAAGCCTCATGGAGATAGGCGAGGACCTTGCCGTCTGGGCTCGCGCCGAGCCGCACGTGATGGCGCGTCTCCGCGCGGTAGGTGGCGATGGTGAACCCTTGCTTGCGGGTCGCAACCAGCTTGACCGGCCGGCCGACGCGGCGCGCCGCGATCGCGGTCAGCGCGGTGCGCTGGGTGAGCGAGCCCTTCGACCCGAAGGCGCCGCCGACGAATGGGCTGACCACATGCACGTCTTCGGGTCGATCCCGAGCTGCTCGGCGACGCCGTATTTCAGGCCGTAGACGAACTGGCTCGGCTCGAGCACCGTCAGCTTGTCGTCGTCCCAGACGCAGGTCGTGGCGAACAGCTCCATCGGATTGTGGTGCTGGGTCGGGGTGGCGTATTCGGCGTCGATCGTGCGGGCGGCCGAAGGGCGAGGGAGGAACTCGTAGACTTTGCGGTCGCGAATCTTGAGAAAGCGCGAGCGGCGGGTCCAATCGCCGGCGGGCGCGCGGAACGCCAGGATCAGTTCGTCCGGAGCGAGCGTCGTTTCGAGGTCCGGCCGGTCTCCCGGCGGCCGGTGCAGCTCGGCGAAGGGAAACGTGCGCCGCTCGCCGCCCCGCCAGGTTTCGACCGTCGCGTCGAGCGCGATCAGCGCCTGGGCGAAATCGCCGGGATAGGTCGCGATGCAGGAGGGGCTGACCCCGAGCACCGCATGAGCGCGATTGAAGCCGCCGATCGCCGCACAGCCCGAGCCCGGATTGCGCTTGTTGCAGGCGGCCCATGAGATGTCGCGGAAATAGGTGCAGCGGGTGCGCTGAAGCACGTTGCCGCCGAGCGTCGCCATGTTGCGCAATTGCGCGCTGGCCGCGAGCGCGAGGCTTTCGGCGATCACCGGATATTTGCCCTTGACGAGCGCATGGCGGGCGACGTCCGCCATGCGGGCGAGTGCGCCGAGGCGGAGGCCGTCCGGCGTCTCATCGACCCGGTCCCAACCGCGCACGCCGTTGATGTCGATGAGCGCGCTCGGCCGCATCACGTCGAGCTTCATCAGGTCGAGAATGGTGGTGCCGCCGGCGATGAACTGGGCCTCGGCGGCGGTGGGCGCGCCTGCGGCCTCGTTTTCTGTGGAAAGGATCTGGACGAGCGTCGTCGCGTCCTCCGCACGCCTGTAGTTGAAAGGCCGCATCACGCTAACTCCCAAGGTCGCTCGCGTTTGCTCACCGTATCGCGGCGCAGGCCCTCATCCGGCCGGCTGTCGCCGGCCACCTTCTCCCGCAAGCGGGAGAAGGGCTTGTCGGCGGCCGCGGCCCCCTCTCCCGCTTGCGGGAGAGGGCTGGGTGAGGGTAAGTCGATCCGATTAAATTTCATGCTTGAGGCGGCGCCTCACGCCCTCCTCATTTCGGATCGCGCCTGCCGGATGGCGGCGACGATGTTGGGGATAGGCGGCGCAGCGGCAGAGATTGCCGCTCATCGATTTGCGAATATCGGCGTCGCTCTCCGCGTGGCCCTCCTCGACGCAGCCGATCGCGGAAAGAATCTGGCCCGGCGTGCAATGGCCGCACTGGAACGCGTCGCAGTCGATGAACGCCTGCTGCATGGGGTGGAGCGTCCCGTCGCGCCCGGCGAGGCCTTCCACCGTCGTCACGGCGCGCCCGCCCGCCATCACGGCGAGCGTCAGGCAGGAGAGGACGCGCTTGCCGTCGATCAGGACGGTGCACGCCCCGCACTGGCCGTGGTCGCACCCCTTCTTCGTCCCCGTGAGGCCGATCCGTTCGCGCAACGCGTCGAGCAGCGTCACCCGCGAGTTGACCGCGAGCGGATAGGGCTGGCCATTGACGATCAGCGTGACGACATCGGACGGGCGGTCCGCGTTGCGGGCCGCGGTCTGCGCGTCGGCGGAGCAGGGGCCCGGCGCAAAGGCGAGCGCCGCGCCCGACGCGCTGGCGCCGAGGAACGCTCGCCGGCTGTAATCAGGGGGCATGGGAGATTCCCGAAAGCTACTCACGCGCCAACGGGCGCCGGGCCAATCGTTCCGCAGAGGCTTTTCGCTCGCTGAAACGTGATCGGGGGAGAGCTCGGCCGTTCCGCGGGACGGCGAAAGTGTCCCCTGGGTGGCGCTTTGAATTTCGGACTTGGTTAGGTGGTTTCGGACGCCGGCCCCTTCCGGGACGGTCGAGTCCACTGGCGCCCGCAGTGCTTGCGTTTTGTTGTGTTCGTGGTATGTTCTAAGATAATGAGGCCTCGACGTGCGGGCGACTTATATAGGGTGCGGGAATGGGGGAATTGTTCGCTTCGCAAGCAGCGCGAACCAATCGTTCCGTGACCTTCTCAGCGGCTATCGATCGCGAATTCACGAGATCGCTGGCGAACCAAATCGCCGATCCCCAAAGGCTTACATTCGCCCGAGCTTTCACGACAACCGTAATCTTGAACAGTCGACCGCGTAGTATTCCAGGTCCGGAATTTGCGCGATGCGGTGAACTGCAGCTCACTGCGAAGGCGCGGAATGTGGCGACCGAATTCGCTCGGACCCTTGCGAATGCGGACCCTCTCTACGCGGCCTACATGGCTGGCGTTGTCTATATGTCCGCTTTGCCCGAGACGTACCGAGCGAGGCACGGCATTTTTTACACGCCGCCCGAGCTCGCGGAACGCCTGATCGTCATGGCGGAAGACTCAGGCGTCGATTGGGCGAAAGCTCGCGTGTTGGATCCTGCATGCGGAGGCGGCGCGTTTCTTGTCCCGATCGCGCTCAGGATGGCGGCGGCGCTAACTGATGCCGATCCTGCCTTTGTTCTTCAGCAGATTGCGGCGCGTCTTCGCGGATTCGAATTGGACCCCTTCGGCGCTTGGCTTGCTCAAACGGCGCTCGATCATGCTTTGCATGACCTGGCTGTCGCTGCCGGGCGCCCTGTGCCGAAAATTGTCGATCTCAGAGACAGCCTTGATTTGCGGCCTGCTGACGTCGACTGCTTCGATCTCGTGATCGGAAATCCGCCCTATGGTCGGGCGGCTTTACCCCTCGATCGACGCGCTCTCTTCAGGCGAGGGATTTACGGACACGCAAATCTGTACGGGCTTTTTACTGACGCCGCCTTGCGCTGGACGCGGGCCGGCGGGCTGGTCGCGTTCGTGGCGCCGACATCCATGTTGTCTGGGCTCTACTACAAGGCTCTCAGAAGATTGCTTGCGGAGGAAGCGCCACCCAGCAGCTTCAATTTCGTCAGCCAGCGCAGCAGCGTATTCGCTGATGCGCTCCAGGAGACGATGCTGGCGGTCTATCGACGGGGCGGCTCATGCGCTACGCCTGCGAAGGTCGGCTTCATCAGCGTCGATAGGTCGGGTAAGGCGACGCTCAAAGACGGCGGCGCATTTAAGGCGCCAGCACATCGAGAAGCGCCGTGGTTGTTGCCTCGTAGAATCGATGAGGTTCCGCTTCGCTCGGCGGCTTCGCTCGATGCCGCAACACCTGTCGGATTACGGATACATGATCTCGACCGGTCCTCTGGTCTGGAACCGGCACAAGAGGCAACTCAGACAAAAGCATAGCGCGGGCGCTTATCCAATCGTATGGGCCGAGTCGATAACGAGCAACGGCAGGTTCGTTTGGCGCAGCGAAAAGCGGAACCATGCGCCCTGGCTCGAGGCCGAACTGCCTAAAGATCGCTGGTTAATCATTAGCGAGGGCTGCGTGCTCTTGCAACGCACGACCGCTAAAGAACAGGCCCGCCGCCTCATCGCGGCCGAAATGCCACGATCATTCGTCGAGAGGCATCGAGGCGTCGTCGTCGAAAATCACTTGAACATGGTGCGCGCGTCAGGGCCGTCGCCAGGCGTGCCGCCTTCAGCGATCGCCGCCTTGCTTAATTGCGCCGTGGTCAACTCGGCCTTCCGCTGCATCAATGGATCGGTTGCCGTGTCGGCGTTCGAGCTTGAGCAGCTCCCGCTGCCACCGCCCGAGGTCATGGCGCAGCTTGCGGCGCTTGTCAGAGCGGGGGCGTCAGCAAGAGCGATTGAGCTCCTGATCGCGTCGGCCTACGCGGAGAGCGATGCTGCCCTCTCTGCTTGACGTGAGCGAAATTCAGCGACGGCTTCTCGATATCTTTCCGGAGGGCGCCCCTCAGCGCGGGTACTGCACGCGCGAGATGGCGGCGCGCACAGTTTTCGTCATGCTGTACATCGGCGCCATCGAGGGGAGTGGCGTTTGGATGTCAGCAAACATGTTTACCGGATGGGAGACGCCCAACGCGACAACGTCGATCGTCAAACATACTTTGATGCGGTCCAGAAACCGGGGTTCGTCGCGCCCGCCGACCGCTGGTTCCACGACAATACGCGAGAGCCTATTCGCGATGAAACATTACGGGACGGTCTCGTGATGATTGGAGCAGTCGTAACGCGGACTGGCCTGCCAACCACGTCTTCGAAGGGACGGCATACCCTACGTGCTACTTTCGCGCCGCTTTTCGACCCGAACCTGAAGGATGAGGCTTTGCGAGAACAAATTCTCGCGTGGCAGGAACGAAACTTGACCGCCGGAGCGTTAGCGCGGGTGCGATTGCAACAGCGCTCCGCGACGGCGGCGCAATCGAAAGTTCTCGTCACGCTGCCGAATGGCGAGTCTCGTCAGATGGAGGCTGGACTCTCTTCGATTATTACGAAGGCGGTTGTAGAGGTTTTCGCGCATCGTTTTCTGAGCGACCCCGCGCTCCTCTGGATCTCAGAGTCTGTCCGGAAACATCATGTTGGATTGCAGAGTTTTCGCAGCATGAGGCGGATGGAGGCGAGGCGCAGGAAGGTGAGCGCCCTGCGGTTAAGGCATTCCCAATCCTTGGCCAGTCTGCGACAGCGGCCGAACCAGGCGAGACTGCGTTCGACGATCCAGCGCTTGGGCAGGACGGCGAAGCCCTTGGCCTGATCCGACCGCTTGACGATCTCGACCGTCACCCGCGGCAGAATGCGTGCGATGGCGCTCCGGAACCGTGATCCCTGATAGCCGCCGTCGGCAAAGAGCCTGGTCAGGAACGGAAAGGCGCCGAACAAGGTCGCCATCAGCATCGCGCCCCCGTCACGGTCCTGGATGTCGGCGGCGTGAACGATCGCATGCATCAGCAGGCCCTGCGTATCGACGAGAATGTGGCGCTTTTTGCCCATGATCTTCTTGCCGGCGTCGTAACCCGGAGGATCGATGTAGGCCCCCCTCACATGGGGTGTTTCCAGTCAAGCTCATTCTTTGCGCCGGCCGCTGGCGTGTCACCCGCGAAGCGGGGCGAAGCGCAGCGGAGCAGGGAGCGAAGCGACCTTGACACGCCAGCGGCCGGATACACTGTCGCGAGGGAGCGCGCCCTTGCGCGCTCCCGGCGGCCTTTGCGGTCCTTGCCGCGCTCATTCATTTTGACATTTGCGCATCTCCTTTTGCCGATCGGATCCGAAGCGTGAGCCCGGTCTTGCGCATGCAGCCCTGCCGGCCGCATCACCTCACATCCGGTCGAGCTTTGTCGCTCGCACCATAATCCCTCATGCTCGAGGGCGTCGGGCTCGGGTTGGCGGGACCATCCTTTTTCACGGCGTGTTTCAGCCAGGGGGGTCGATCCGCGGTCGCCGCCCGCCCGGATCCGGCGAAGCCGTCGCGTTCAGCTTCGCTGGAATGGGGTTAAGCCATCAAGCCATCGAGCCATCAGGCCATCGTTGGAGCGTTGGCGTGGGATCGAGCCATGGGGTCAGGCCGCCTTGAGCACCGCGCCCTCGGGAACGACGCCCTGGGTGACAAAGCGCCACAAGGCGACGAGCAGTTTGCGGGCCAGCGCCACGATGGCGATCCGGCGGACCCGTCCTTTCGCGGCGCCGACCCGCGCCCGAAACCAGCGGCTCAACGCCGAGTCCGGCTGGTGGCGCAGCCAGAACCAGGCCAGCTCGATCATGGTCTTGCGCAGGCGGCGGTTGCCTGACTTCGAGATGCCCTGATCCCGTTCGACGCCGCCGCTCTGCCAGGGGCTGGGCGCCAGGCCGCCGTAGGCCGCCACCTGGCGTCGATTTGCGAAGCTGCGGAACAACAATTCCAGCCAAAGGAGCGAGGCGAACTCGGGGCCCAGGCCCTTGAGCTTGAGGAGCATGCCGGCGGGGTTGTTCGGCTCCTCGGCGTCCGTGCAGATGAGCGCGTCGCGCGCCCGTTCGACCGCAGCCAGTTGCGTCGTCACCACCGCGATCCGCTCGAGCTCCCGGCGGATTTCCGCCTTCAGCATCGACGGCAGATCGCGACCGTCGCCGGTTCGCAGCCCCTCGAGCCGCTCAAAGCGATCGCGGCGAAGCGGATTGTAATCCCGGATCCCTTGGCCGCTAAGCAGGCCTTTGATCCGATTGGTGTGCTGAATGCGTTCCTTGAGCAACGTGCCGCGCTCGCGCGTCAGGCGACGGCGATCCTCGTCTTCCGCGCTCGGCGCGCGAACCATGGAGCAGACCCGCCGTTCGCCGCGCGCCCAGGCCATCAGCGTCCGCAGCAGCGTCTCGCCGTCGATCGAATCGGTCTTGGCCCGCCGATGCCGCCGGGGAACCGCGATCGAAGCCGCATCGACCACGTGGCTCTCGATCCCGTTGGCGATCAGCAGGCGGTAAATCCAAAAGCCCTCCAATCCCGCCTCCTGAATGACGACCGCTTTGACCCGCACGCCAAAACGCTGCTCGGCCTTCGCGCTCGACCGCGAAAGAAGGTCGACCAGGCCGGCGCCGTCTCCGCCCTCGACCACATGCTTAGAAAACTTCGCGCTGCCCGGACTGTTAATCGTCACGACCCATTTCGATTTGCTCAGTTCGAGCGAGGCGAACAGGGTGATATCATTCGCGCGGGCAGTGGTCGCGACAACGGTTGTTGAGGTGACGGTATGCATTGTTGCCTCCATGCTGGTGTGGAAGCTCAGCCTAGCAAGTCCGGCCGCCGTCCACCCGCATAGGATCTTTTTCTGCGCTCTTGACGCTCTGGCTGTCGATGATTGCGGCAGTGGGGCTCGCCTCGCGAGCGGCGGCTTCGCGACACTTGGCGTAGAGCGTGTCGTGGATGCGATCGAGCGTGCCGTCGCGACTCCAGCGGTCGAGGTAATCGTAAAGCGTCGAACGCGGCGGCAGGTCCTTCGGGACGGCGCGCCATTGGCAGCCGGTGCTGAGGACGTACATCAGGCCGTTGACGACCTCGCGCTCATTGACAAGACGGCGGTTGCCGCCGCGTTTGGCCGGCGGAATGAGCGGCTCGACATGCGCCCATTCCGCTTCGGTCAAATCGCTTGGATAACGCAGTCGACTGCGGTCGTAGCGAGCGCGATTTTCGTTGGTCCACATCGACGACCCCTCAATTTGATTCGGGTCGCCTCTTAAATCATAAGCGATTCCAACGATTCGTTAACTTCCCGGACGGGCTCTCAGAGAGCGGCAATAAGGTCATCCAACGCGATGACCAGCTTGCACAGTCGATTGGATTGAAGATCGAGACGGACCGGCTGCTTCCTGACGTCATTCTTGTCGATATCGCGCCAGAGCAGCCGCTGGTGATCTTCATCGAAGTCGCTGCGACCGCGGGGTGGATCACCGAAGCACGCAAAGGGGCCTTCAGCGAAATGATGGCTGCGGCCCAATTCGCACGTAATCAGGTCGCGTTTGTTTCCGCGTTTCAGGACCGCGATGCGCCCGCATTCAAGAGGGCGTTACCGAACTTGGCTTGGGGAACCTTCGCTTGGTGCGTCAACGAACCCGAACACCTAATCATGTTCGATGGCAGCGCTCCCGCCCGCTCCAAACTGCTCAGCGATTTTGATTTCTCATTCCAACCCATGGCGGAGGACAAGCTCTCGTAACTCGACGCGGTGAGCCGCAAGGGCTTCCGATGGCTTCATAAAAAAACAATAGAGTGCATCGCCGAGGTTAAGCCATAGGTCTGCGGCAAAGCTTCGTTGCGCCTTTAGAGGGGCTTGAACTGCGCCATCCGCGTCTCGACAGGTCCCGATCGGAGAAGGCGCATCAAAGCCCATCAACCGGCCTTGCGCGGTCGTCCACCCTTGCGGCCGTTGTCGCGCGCCGCTGACGCCTTGGCTCGTGAACGGACTCTTCGGCCGGCGGCTCCGAGCTCAGCGGCCATCCAGCGCTTAGAGCCGAACACGCCTTGCAGAAGCGTCGGCACATACACATCGGCATCGAGCTTCGGCCAGTGAAGGCCGAGGCCGGCCGGCCTGATTTCGATTTCGGCCAGGTCGTCCGGAGACGCCTCGGCAAGACCTTCCGCCAGACGCGCCGGGAAAGCGATTCGCACGCCGGTATTCAGGTTGACGACAATGCGGGCCGTGCGGCGATCATAGCGCGCGGATACGGCAAAGCCATTCTCTCGAAGCGCCGCCATCCGCTTTTCGGCCTGTTGAACATCTTGCTCAGTAACGGCCATGAATTTTTCTCCATTCCGCGCACAAGCGCGGCAAAGCGCCGGCTAGTTCATCCTCGATGCGACCCAACTCGGTCCGGTTGAAGCCGAAGCTTTCACGAGAGCGTCGGCGGCCCATCGGGGCAATGCAGGATGAACACGGCTTCTCCTGCCGCTCCTTTGACGTCAACGTGCGCCGGTCGATGATCGTTCGGGTAAAGGACCACGCGCAACCCATCGAAGCGGAGAATGGTCGGCATTATGGTGTTTGTAACAGAACCCAAGCGCTTCGGAAAGTAGATCGCCGCGCTGCCGCTCCACGCCGAAACATCGAAAAGAGGTCGTGCGCGCGAAAGCGGCGCGAGGTCCGTGACGGCTCGGAAATTGACCGAGTGGGACCAAGCGTTTGATTGTGTCGTCCTCGCCTCTTTGCTTTCCCGATCCGCCGATCCCAAGGCTCAACCAAAAGCGGCGACCACCGTTTCAATGAGTAGAAACGGGATCCGGCTGTCGGCCGGATATCCTATGTATTCCGCGCAGGCCGGATAGAGGCGCTCGGCGCCCAGGCCCCGACTTCACGAAGCCCAATCCTGCAGCTTCAGCCCCGGCACGCGGGCAAACTCGCGCGTGTTGTTCGTAACCAGCACGCAAGCCTCGGCGAGCGCGTGGCCGGCGATCATCGTGTCATTTCCGCCAATCAACGCCCCGCGCTCCTTCAAGCCCCTCCAAATGCGCGCCGCCTCCTCCGCCGCAGCGTCGCTCCAGGCCAAAACCGACAGCCGTGCGACGAACTCTCGAACCGTTGTCTCGTAGCGGGTCCCAAGAGAGCCGCGCAGCATCTCATAGTAGGTGACGACCGAGATCACGATAGGACGCCCACCCGCGACGGCGGCTTCGAGCCGCTTGCGCACGCCGGCCGGGCGCTCGCGCAGAATGAACGAGCAGATGTTCGAGTCGAGCATGTACGCGTTCACCGCTCGCCTCGCATCCAGCCAAAGCGATCCTGGTCGACGAGCTCGGGGCGCTCGCGCATGAACTCGTCAGCACCCTCCGGCGGGGGCAACTCAAAAAACGGCCCCCAGTCCGGCCGCACGGGGCGCAGCGTCACAACGTCGCCGTGCTTTTCGATCGCGAGCTCCGTTGCGCCCGGAAATTCGAAGTCCTTGGGCAGACGGACCGCCTGATTCTTGCGGTTGTAGAAGATCGACACTTTGCGCATGGAGTACAGATAGCATATGCGCGACATATGTCAAGACGGCGCCCCAAGCACCGCCGGCCGGCGGTCCAAATAATATAGCGCAATCGGCCCGACCATCCGCGGCTTGCGCAAGCGCCAAGGGTTCGCCAAGTTCAGGCTCTGGAGTCTTGCATGAACGCCCCGCTCGACATCGTGCGCCGCCCCTCCGTCTGTCCGCATGACTGCCCCTCGGTCTGCGGGCTCGACGTCGAGGTGATTGGCGGGAGCCGCATCGGTCGGGTGCACGGCGCGGCGGACCATCCTTACACGCAAGGGGTGGTGTGCGCGAAAGTGGCGCGCTACGCCGAGCGCATCCATCATCCGGACCGGCTGACCCGGCCGCTAATGCGGGTCGGGCCCAAGGGCTCCGGGCAGTTCGCAGAAATCTCGTGTGACGAGGCGCTCGATCGGGTCGCAGCGGCGTTCCTCGAAGCCGAGCGCGAGCATGGAAGCGAAAGCGTCTGGCCCTATTTCTACGCCGGCACGATGGGCCTCGTGATGCGCGACGGCATCGAGCGCCTGACCCACGCCAAGCGTTATTCGCGCTTCTTCGGCACCATCTGCGTCGGCATCGCCTGGCCGGGTTATATTGCGGGGACGGGACGCATGTCCGGCGTCTCCCCGGCGGAGATGGCGAAATCCGACGTCGTCGTCATCTGGGGAACCAACGCCGCGGCGACCCAGGTCAATCTGATGACGCATGCGACGCGCGCCCGGAAGGAGCACGGCGCGAAGATCGTCGCGATCGACATCTACCCGACCGAGACCCTGCGGCAGGCGGATCTCGCGCTCAAGCTGAGGCCCGGGACCGACGGCGCGCTCGCCTGCGCCGTCATGCACATCCTCTTCCGCGACGGTTTCGCCGACCGCGACTGGATGGCGCGCTATGCCGACGCGCCCGGGGCGCTCGAAGAACACCTTCGCGACAAGACGCCCCAATGGGCGAGCGCGATCACCGGGCTCGACGTCGAGGAGATCGAGGCCTTCGCGGCGCTCGTCGGGCGCCACAAGCGCACGTTCTTCCGCCTCGGCTACGGCTTCTCGCGCCAGCGCAACGGCGCCGCCAACATGCATGCTGCGCTGTGCATTCCCGGCAGTCACCGGCGCCTGGGCGCACGAGGGCGGCGGCGCGCTGCACGCCTCCAGCGCCGTCTACGGGCTCGACAAATCGCTGATCGAGGGCCTCGATAAGCGCGACGAGAGGGTCAGAAGGCTCGACCAGTCGCGCGTCGGCGCTGTCCTGACCGGCGACCGCGACGCGCTCAAGGGCGGCGGTCCGGTCAAGGCGATGCTGATCCAGAACACCAATCCGCTGGTGGTCGCGCCGGACCAGGAGACGGTGCGGCGGGGTTTTGCGCGCGAAGATCTGTTCGTTTGCGTGCACGAGCAGTTCATGACCGACACCGCGCGCTACGCCGACGTCGTGCTGCCCGCGACGATGTTCCTCGAGCACGACGACATCTACACCGCGAGCGCGCACCAGTTTCTCCAGTTCGCACCGAAGGCGATCGATCCGCCCGAAGGATGCCGCTCGAACCACCAAGTGATCTGCGCCCTCGCCCGCAGGCTCGGCGCCAAACACCGCGGCTTCGAGATGAGCGTCCGGGAGATCATCGACGAGACGCTGCGCGTCTCGGGGCGGGGGACGCTCGCGGAGCTAGAGGCCGCGCGCCGGCTCGACTGCCAGCCGCCGTTCGAGACCGCGCATTTCCTCGACGGATTCGGCCACGCCGACGGAAAATTCCACTTCCGCGCCGACTGGCCGAACACGCCCTACGCCAACGACGGCCTGCGCGGGGAGTGGCGCGCGATGCCCTCCCTGCCCGACCACTGGGCCGTCAACGAGAGCGCGGACGAGGCCCATCCGTTCAAGCTCGCGACCTCGCCGGCGCGCAACTTCCTCAATTCGAGCTTCAACCAGACTGTTACCTCGCTCGCCCGCGAGGTGCGGCCTACGGCGCTGATGCATCCCGACGACATGGCCGCGCTCGGCCTGCGCGAGGGCGACGTCGCGCGGCTCGGCAATGCGCGCGGGGAGATCCGCCTGCACGTGAAGACCTCGCCCGGCGCGACGCGGGGCGTCATCGTCAGCGAGGGCCTGTGGGACAATCGCGCCTTCCTCGACGGGCGCGGGATCAACACCCTCACCTCGGCCGACAGCGTCGCCCCGTTCGGCGGGGCGGCGTTCCATGACATCCGGGTCTGGGCGCGGGCCGATGCCGCCCACGGGCGAAGCGGCACAATGGCCGAGGCCGATTTGGCCGGCTGATCTGTCTGCCCATCCGACGCGGCGCTCGGGCGCCCGTGGGAGGTCAGTTCGCCTGATTTTCGAGACCCCGATAATAGTCGATCAGGATCTTGGCGACTTCCGCCCGCGAGAACTCGGGCGGCGGCGCGACGCCCTGGCCGAGCATCTCGCGAACCTTGGTGCCCGACAGCGCGATGAAGTCCTCCTTGGTGTGGCCGGGCGCCTCGCGCATCATCACCACCCTGTTGAGCTTCTTCGGGAAACTCCCTCTGGAAGTAGCTGAAGTTCAGCACCCTGATCGGGCCGGAGACGACCGTTCGACCCTGCGCGCGTTGGCGGCCGCAGCGAGCTGACGACGATCGACGGAAGACGCTCGGCCTCCTCCTGCAGCCATTCGTTCTCACGCGAATCGGCGACGAACAACGCATTCAGCGCGCTCGAGCCATGCGGTTCGATGATGTGCGGCACTTTGATCCTCCCTTGCCCGTGTCCCTATGAGCCTCCGCTGCGCCGGCCCGGTGAGACGACGAATGGAAGCCGGCGCCCGTCCCGCGCGCGGGGCGGACGTGTCGCAGTCGCCGCTCGCGCGGCAGATTCTTCCGCACCGCCCGCGCGGCGAAGCGCCCGTCACGAGTCGTTCGCGACCTTGCCTACGGCGGCCTCGAAATCGCCGCCCACGCGATCCTTGGCGAAGTGAATGAGCTGCTCGAACGTGGGCAGGTCGAGGCAGATGTGGCTCATTTCGTCGCTGAGGACGTTGGCGAACGTGAGCCACAGGCTGACCCCGTCGAAATAAACCGCCACGTCGCCGCCGAGCGGGACCGGCCGGTTGATGTCGACGGGATTCCTTCCCTTGGTCTTGGTCATCGCTGCCTCCGACTGGTCAGACCCATTACTTGTCTTTCGGGACCGTGGAAACAAGGAGACGAGACAGGGCTTTATCGGCCTGCGCCGGCGCGCTCGTACCCCATGCGGTTGGCGGACGATCTCGCGTTCCGGCCAAGCGCGTTCCGGCGCATCTGGAACGGCTTGTGCGCCAGCTGCGTCCTTCATCGTCGAGGGCGACTCGATCAGCGTTGCCGTGCTTCGAGCTGACGTTCGAGGCCAAGGTGTCCTCCATGTCAGAAACAGTTTCCGATCACGTCCTCCAGATATTGCGGGACTGGGGCGTCGATACTGTCTTCGGTCTTCCCGGCGACGGAATCAACGGACTGGTGGAGGCGTTTCGCAAGACCAAAAACAGCATCCGTTACGTTCACTGCCGCCACGAGGAGTCGGCTGCGCTCGCAGCATGCGCTTATGCAAAGTTCACAGGCCGCCTCGGGGTATGCTTCGCGACCGCGGCTCCAGGCGCTGTCCACCTGCTCAACGGACTGTATGACGCCAAGATCGACGGGGCGCCCGTGCTGGCCATCACCGGCATGACCTACCATGATCTGATCGGCACGCATTATCTCCAGGACATCAACCAGGACTATCTCTATCAGGACGTCGCTATCTACAATCAGCGGCTCATGGGTCCGGCCCATGTCGAGAACGTCCTCAACTTCGCCTGCCGCGCGGCGTTGGCGAATTCGGGCGTGGCTCATGTGGCCATCCCCATCGACATTCGAGGCGATGCCCGCGAACCAGGAGAAGCGGTTCAAGCGCAACGTCAGGGGACATACGTCCGCACGCTATCGGCCGTCGAAGCCGACGCCCGACCCGGAGCTGGTCGAGGAGGCCGCGCAGCTTTTGAAAGGCTGCAAGAAGCTCGCGATCCTCGCGGGCGCGGGAGCTCGCAATGCGGGCAGCGAGCTCGAGCAAGTCGCCGAGCGGCGCGGCGCGCCGATCATCAAGGCCCTGCTCGGCAAGGATTGCGTCGCGGACGACAGCCCCTGCTGCGTCGGCGGGATCGGCGTGGTCGGCACCCGCGCGGCGGTTCACGCGATGAAGCAATGCGACGGTCTCCTGATCGTCGGCAGCTGCTTTCCCTATATCGAATTTTTGCCCAGGCCCGGTCAGGCGAAATGCGTGCAGATCGACCACAAGCCGGAGCATATCGGGCTGCGCTATCCGGCGGATATCGGGCTCGTCGGCGACGCGCAGGCGACGCTCCGCGCGCTCTTGCTCACCCTCGCCCGCAACGACGATCGGAGCTTTCTGCAACAGGCGCAGTACGACATGGTCGCCTGGCGGGCGCTGATGGAAGAGCGCGCCGGCTCCGACCATATGCCGATGCGACCCCAGGTCGTGACCAAGCACCTTTCTGAGCTTCTCGACGAGAACGCGATCATTTGCGGGGATTCAGGGACGGTGACCACATGGCAGGCCCGCATGGAGCTTCGCGCCGGCCAACGCTTCTCCTTCAGCGGCACAATGTGTTCGATGATGGCCGCGCTGCCTTACTCGATCGGCGCTTCGGCCGCGTTTCCAAACCGCCAGGTCGTGGCGTTCACCGGCGATGGATCGTTCACCATGATGATGGGCGAATTCGCCACGCCGGTTCAACACCGATTGCCGGTGAAGGTCGTGGTGATGAAGAACAACACCCTCGGCCTGATCAAATGGGAGCAGATGCTCTATCTGGGCAATCCGGAATACGGGGTGGACCTGCACCCGGTGGACTTCGCCAAGGTCGCCGAGGCCTGCGGCGCGCCGGGGATTTGCATCGATGACCCGAGGCGGTGCCGGGATCAGCTCAGGGAGGCGCTCTCGCGTCCGGGCCCCGGTTTGATCGAGTGCGTTGTCGATCCGCTCGAGCCGCCCTGGCCGCCGATGGTCACCTCCGATGAACAGAGGAAGCTGACGACGGCGGTCGCCCGCGGCGAAGTCAACCGAACCCCGATCGGTCTATCGATCGGCCGCCATGCTGTGCAGGAGTTCAATTTTTCTGCGAGCCCATTCGGGGCCGCGGCCCGCATCGTCGAGAAGATCACGGGCAGGGGCGACGAGAGCTAGCCATGTCCGTCGCAGACCTCGTATCCACGCCGCTGGTCGCCACGAGACTGGTCCGGGCGCGGGCTGTCGACCGTCGTCGGCGCAGCGACTTGGCGCGCGGCCTGGAGGCGGATTTGCGCCGTCGCATCGGCGGAGAGGTGCGGTTCAACATCGGCGCGCGGGCCCTCTACGCCACCGACCTCTCGGTCTATCGTCACGTGCCGCTCGGCGTCGTCATTCCCCGCGACGTCGACGACGTGATCGCGACCGTCGCCGCGTGCCGCGAGCACGACGCGCCGATCCTTGGTCGCGGCTGCGGCACCAGCCTGGCGGGCCAGGCCTGCAACGTGGCTGTGGTGATAGACTTCTCGAAATACATGAACCGCCTTCTGGCGCTCGATCCCGGATCGAAGCTCGCCCGCGTCGAGCCTGGATTGATCAACGACCAGCTTCGCAGCGCAGCCAGCGAGCACGGGCTGACCTTCGCGCCCGATCCGGCGACGCACCAATATTGCACGCTCGGCGGAAACATCGGCAACAATTCCTGCGGCGCCCATACGGTCATGGGAGGCAAGACCGTCGACAATATCGAGGAGCTCGAGATTCTCACCTACGACGGGCTTCGAGTCCGTGTCGGCGCGACCCCCGACGCTCTCTATGAACTGATTCAGCGCGGCGGCGGGCGGCGAGCCGACATCTATGCAAGGCTGAGGGCGCTCGCGGCGAAATACGGCGACGAGATCCGCAAGCGCTATCCCGACATTCCCCGCCGCGTATCGGGTTACAATCTCGACGACCTGCTTCCCGAAAGAGGCTTTCACGTCGCCCGCGCGCTGGTCGGATCGGAAAGCACCTGCGCGCTGACGTTGAGCGCAACCGTGCGTCTCCTCGATTTCCCGCCCGCTCGCGCGCTCATCGTGCTCACCTACGAGAGCGTCGCGCGCGCCGCGGACGAGGTCACTGAAATTCGCGCCCTCGGGCCGCTCGCGCTCGAAGGATTCCAGCGGCGGGTCATGGACAACATGGCGCTCAAGGGCAAGCCGTTGCCCGGCGCCAGGCTGCTCCCCGAGGCCGAGGCTTACCTGATGGTCGAATTCGGAGGCGCCAACCAACGCGAGGCCAACGCCAAGGCGGAGAACGCCTATGCGGCCCTGAAGCGGATCGGCACTGGCGCGATCGAGATGCGCTTGTTCGAGAAGAAGGAGGATCAAGACGCGGTCTGGGACATCCGCGAATTGGGCGTCGGGTCGAGTCGGATCCCCGAGGAGGAGGAGGCTTGGCCGAGCTGGGAGGACGCCGCCGTTCCGCCGCGACGCCTCGGCGACTATTTGCGCGATTTCGATAAGCTGAACCGGCGCTACGGTTATCGCTACACGCTCTTCGGCCATTTCGGCGACGGCTGCGTGCACACAAGGATGACCTTCGGCCTGAAGACCCCCGAGGGAGTCCGGAAATTTCGCGCCTACATGGAGGAGGCCTCCGACCTCTGCCTCTCCTATGGAGGCTCGCTGTCCGGCGAGCATGGCGACGGCCAGGCCAAGGGCGAGCTTCTGCCGAAGATGTTCGGCCAGGAGCTGGTCCAGGCGTTCCGAGAGTTCAAGACCATCTGGGATCCGCGTTGGCGGATGAACCCCGGGAAGATCATCGACGCCCGTCCGCTCGACGAGGACCTTCGTGTCGGTCCCGAATACCGGCCGAAGGCGGTCGAGACGCATTTCAGCTTCGCCGAGGACGCGCACACTTTCGCGCACGCCGCCGAGCGCTGCTTCGGCGTCATGCCGCGTGCTCGGTGGGCAAACCATGTGCCCGAGCTTCCAGCCGACGCGCGAGGAAATGCATTCGACCCGCGGTCGGGCGCATCTCCTGTTCGAGATGATGCGCGGTGACACCATCAAGGAAGGCTGGCGCAGCGATGCGGTGCGCGAAGCCCTCGACCTCTGCCTGCAGTGCAAGGGCTGCAAGCACGATTGTCCGGTGTCGGTTGACATGGCGACCTACAAGGCCGAGTTCCTGTCGCATTACTATCAGGGCCGGCTGAGGCCCCGCGCGGCCTATAGCATGGGGCTGATCTTCTTCTGGTCGCGGCTCGCGATGCTCGCGCCGGGCCTCGTCAATGCGGCCTTGCGGGCGCCGGCAGTCGGACCCGCCGCGAAATGGCTGGCCGGCTTCACGCAGCAGCGAGCGGCGCCCGCCTACGCGGCCGAAAGCTTTCAGATCTGGTGGAGCAGGCGCCGGGCCAGCAGGGCGCAAGATTTCGAATCTGCCTGCGGTCGTGCTGTGGCCCGACACGTTCTGCAACTACTTTCTTCCCGGAACGCTGAAGGCCGCTGCGACCGTTTTGGAGGACGCAGGCTACCGCGTGGTGGTCCCCACGGCGCAACTCTGCTGCGGCCGGCCGCTCTACGACTACGGCATGCTGGATTTGGCGCGATCGAAGCTTCTCGACATCCTGTATGTGCTGCATCCCGCAATCGAGCGAGGCATCCCCGTCGTCGGGCTCGAACCGAGCTGCCTGTCGGTGTTTCGCGACGAGATGATGAATTTGCTTCCAGAGAATAAAGACGCCCGCAAGCTCTCGCGACAGGCGAAGACGCTGACCGAGCTGCTTCTGGAGACTCCGCGCTGGCGTGCGCCACGCCTCGAGCGAAAGGCCGTGCTGCACACGCATTGCCATCACAAAGCGGTTCTCGACGCGGAAGCCGAGCGCAAGATTCTCGAGAGCATGGGCCTCGAGCTGCAACAGCCGGCAAAGGGTTGTTGTGGTCATGCCGGTTCGTTCGGCTACGAGACCGAACATTATCCGGTTTCGATGCAGATCGCGGAGCAGGCTCTGCTGCCGAGCGTCAGGGCGGCGTCGCGCGACACGCTGGTGATCGCCGACGGCTTCAGCTGCCGGCAGCAGATCAAGGACGGCGCCGGCCGCTGGGCGATGCATCCGGCCGAAGTGATCGCGCTCGCGCTTGAAACGTCGGACGCGGTTCCGCAAGAAATCCCGGAACGACGTTATCTCGAAGACGCCGCTTGGCCTCGCACAGGCACCCTCGTTGCGGCCGGATTTAGCGCCGCGATGGGGCTCTTGGCGCTGGGCGCCGCCACGCCGGCGAGCGCGCCAGGCGGGATGAAATTGTTCGCGGATGGAGGTCGAGTTGTGCTCGATAAATTTCGCCGCGCGCCGACCGAACGCAGGTCGGATTAGCGCTGCAATTCTGTCGAAGAGCGTCGGGAGTCAAATCCTCCAAGGGCTATCGCGCAGCCCCTCCCGGACTTGAAGTCCGGACGCCCACCTGCGAGGCGTCTCCTCCAGAATGCTCCCTCGCCGTCGTCGCCAAGCTCCCGGGCTCGACGAAGAGGTCGGTCGATGCGGCGCAGATCGCCACGGCGCACTATCGGGGCGTGACGGTCGAACAATTCGAGAATTTGGATGGCGACCTTGCGGCCGTTTTCGACCGTGTCGCGAAATTGCTTCAAGCGGTTGTCATTTGCGGCGTTTCTTTGGTTTTTCCCCCCGCCCCGAAGTGCAGCGCGGGAATTTCTCGCAAGATGATGCGAATCGACTCGCGGGGGGCGGCGATCAATTCCTCGATGGCGTCAGTCACCCTGGCGATCAGTTTGCGTTTGGCCTCGGGCGTGCGTCCCTCGATCATTGTAATCTCGACGATGGGCATGGCTTCACTCCGTCACGCGGATCGAGACCGATCCCAGATTCTGCATGGTGAGCCGCGCCCGCTCGTCGAGCTTGAGCGAATGCGCCGCAATCGCGCCGCCCGCGAGAATAATCCAGCCGGCCTCCAGGCGCCCGAGCGCCTTGCCGGCGAGACGCGCCGCGGCGACGAGCGAGCATGATGGGTTGCCGAGGATTGCCGCGGTCGAGCCGGCCTGAAACGGGGCGAAAAGCTGGTCGGCGTAAAGATGGGCCTCACCTCGCGCGCGAAGATGAATCCGAGCACCAGGGCATTCTCGACGCGACGCTGGCGCGCGACGCCGACCTCGCATGCAGGCGGCTCGCCGACCATATCGAGCAATCGGTCACCGCGCTGAAAACGCTGATCGAGGCGCGGGAGAAGGCGGCGGCAGGAAGTCGGCAACGGGCGGGCGGGCGAATGGAGAGCGTTGCCATCCGCTCTGCGCCGGGTATCAAGAAGGGGCCAATCTATTCATAGCGTCCGTCGGCGAGACGGACCTCGTATGGCGGGTCCGGAGCCACCAATTTAGTCGCGTTGGACATCAAATATTTGCAAATCTGGGGCACTTTGGCCGACGTAAATCCGGGTGCCGCCTTTGAGCGCGGGGAGTTTAGCAGCGAGATGGCAGCCAACTATCAAAAGGACATTGAACGCGTCTCAGAGGAGACGCTCGACGTGCTTGCGAAGGTTGCGTCCGCCGCAAACTTGCAGCTCCGCGAACCACACTCGATTGGTCCCGCGTCGCTTGCCAGCATTAATACATTTACATCCGGCGAAACCGTAAAGACTCTTAGCGCAATTGACGGCGCGCGTAGGCGCAGCCTCGAAGCTCTCACCCGGGAACCGGCCATTGCGCGCGTCGTGGCGCGTGCCGATGACGGCGAATTGGTCACTTATTACATCTGCCGTGATCAGACCCCCTCCGGGAAATTCTTGCAGGGTACGCGTCTGGCGGCACGGAATGCCCCGGTCGGCCGCTTGGCCTCCCTCGATGTCGGCGACGAGCTAGAAACATTCGGCCTAGAGGTCGTCGAGAAAGCCATTTTGCGGCCACATTGTCGGGATCGTGCATGGGACTCTCGTGATTCCATCCTCAAGGGCGCGAGTTATGGTCCCATCACCATCGTGTCAATGCGGGAAGCGCTGGCACCCCCGACAGTTGCTGAAATAGGCGATGCGATCCTTTCCGCTATTCTAGCAGAGGAAGAGAAAGCCGCCAATGTCATCCGCGGCGTACGGCGTAATGTCATCACGAAGATGGGACTGCGCGATCAGCCTATTCTCGACTTTTATCAAGACGAGATATTCAGACTTCGGCTCAACAGCCAATTATTCATTATTGGCCCGCCCGGCACGGGAAAGACGACAACCCTCATCCGCCGCCTCGGTCAGAAACTCGACCGTGAATACCTAGACGAGGATGAGCGCCGCCTCGTTGAGGGAGGGAAAGTCGACAGCGCGCTGCCCCACGCCAGTAGCTGGATGATGTTCACGCCGACAGATCTCTTGAAGCTCTATCTGAAGGAGGCCTTCGCACGAGAGAATATCGCGGCGCCGGACCAGAATATTTCAACATGGTCGCGCTACCGCCTCGAACTAGCGCGCAACCGCTTTCGCATCCTGCGCACGCCGAACGGTGGCGGGCCGTTCATCCTCAAAGACAGCGACTCATTCGTTCAACAAGGCGTATTGAACTGCCAGACAGCATGGTACGAGGACTTTTCCAAGTGGCAGGACGATGATTTCTGGGCGGACATTCGCGCAGCGGCCGAGTTCTCGCAAAAGCCAAAAACGAAGAAGCCCGGCGGCTGACACGATTGCTGACAGGCATCGTTGACAATGCCAAAATTGACTCATTCTCGCGCGTCATCGCCGCTTTGGTAGATGCCGCAGTAAGTGTCAACGGCCTTCTCCAGGAACTAAAGGAGGCAACCGATGGCGGCATTCGAGCCTGCCTGACCCTGCAGGTCAACAGAAACCGCCACTTTCTTGGAGAACTAGGGGCATTTCTGGACGGGCTCGGCACTGCTGACGACGAACCGGAGGACCTCGACGGAGAAGACGAGGAAGAAACGCCCGCGCCACGTACGCCGGCAGCCGCGGCAATGACAGCCTACATGCGCAATCTTCGTAGCCAAGCGCGCGCACGTTTTACCCGTCGCGCACTCGGCCGGACTACTCGAGCCGGGCGCATTGCAGAATGGATCGGCAACCGCACCTTAGCGGACAGGGAACTCAACGAGATCGGCGAAGGCCTCCAAACCCAAGCAGCATTGCGTAGATTTACCAGCCCAGTAAGACGCTACATAAACGGCATCGGCGCTCGTTACCGCCGCTACCGCCGAGTGCGCCAATCCGAGAAGCGTTGGTATGTCGGGGATACAATCGGGATCAGCGATGTCGCTCCGCTAGAGGTTGACCTGATGCTCCTGTGCGTGATGCGCGCGGCATCTTCACTGCTACGGGACCGCACAATCAGACGCAATATCGACGATCCCGCGTACGTCTTGCTGAAAGCCTACATGGGCCTTGTCCGGAACCAGATTACGGTCGACGAGGCGACCGACTTTTCGCCGATACAGCTCGCGTGCATGGGCGCGCTCTCAAGTCCGGGAATAGAGTCTTTTTTCGCTGCGGCGACTTCAACCAGCGAATCACCACCTGGGTAGCCGTTCGATAGACGATATGCGTTGGGTTTTCCCTCTTATCGAAGTCCGGCAGATTCTAGATAAGCTACCGCCATAGCCGCCAGCTCAACCAACTGGCGAAGGATATCGTTCGCCTTTGCTCAGGCGAGACTGTCGATGTCGCACTACCTGAAGACGTTGACAATGAGGGCGTGCCACCGGTACTCGGTACCGATCTCGCGCGACGCGAGGACGTCATCGACTGGCTGGCGCTCCGTATAATCGACATTGAGAGGCTTACCAAACCGCTGCCATCTGTCGCGGTGCTGGTGAATGATGAAGCAGAAGTGGGGCCGCTCGCGGACGGGCTTAAGGATGCCCTCGCCGATCAAAATCTGAATGTCGTGGCCTGCTACAAGGGACAGTTTGCTGGGCAGGAGAATGACATTCGTGTCCTTGATGTGCAGCATATCAAGGGCCTCGAGTTTGAGGCAGTATTTTTCATAGGTGTGGATGCGCTGGCCAGCTTACATCCGGGACTCTTTGACAAGTATCTGTACGTGGGTGCCACTCGCGCTGCCACTTATCTCGGTCTGACCTGCGCAGGGAGCGGCCTGCCGCAGAAGATAGAAATATTGCGGGCGAGCTTCGCTCCCGATTGGAGGCAATAGTGCGCCGCGGCGCACGGTGTTGCTAGGAGTCGCTTACCAACTGCCCACCGGCCCGGTACGCGTGACCAAATGCCGACTGCTGCTCCTACGCTACTTCCGTGAAGAAGCCGTCCAGAAGCCGCACGAACCGCGCTGCCTGCGCGATTTGCACCCAATGGCCGCAGCGGGCGAAAACGTGCAGCTGCGAGAACTTCGATCCAGCGCAGCAGCATCAGCGAGTTGTCGAGCGGAATGACCCGATCGTTGCGGCCGTGAACGATCAGCGTCTCGTGCAGAATCGCGCGAATGTCGGCCTCCTTGCTCGCCATGGCGTCGACCCAGCGCTGCCGCGTCGCCGGGAATATGGCGGAAAAGGACTCCTCGAATTTGGACGGATGCTCGCGCGATAGCGCAGCTCCGCGAGTTGGCCGAAAGCTGAAAGCTGACGTCCTCGAGGCTCCGCCGTTGACGTAACGGTGGGTAAAGGCGTGCGCGGCCCGCCGTGAATTCGCACATTTCCTACTCGAGGCCTTCCATGCCAAGTTGGAAGGGTGAGATCGTCCGATGGGGGAGGAGATGGCGCTTCGGAAAGAAAAGGTTCTGACGACGCCGCGCCGGGACGACCTCGATCTCGTCCCCGTCGCGAACCGAACGGGCTTTTCGATCCGCGTCCTGCCGAACGGCGCCGTGTTCGCGATGGAGCACGCCGAAGACGGCCGTCGAATCATGATCAACCAGGTCTTGGGCTCGCCGATTGCCGGCGGCATGGGCCGGCTCGTCATTCGCGCGGGCGGGGCGCAACCTTTGAGGCTCGCCGTCGCCGGCGCCCAGGCCGATGGGCGCTCCGGCGCCGCCGAGGATCGATATGTCTGGGACGGAGAGGGAGGAGGCCTCGGCTATCGAACCGCGCTCTGGCTGCACACGGAGTCGAACGTCTGGCTTTGGCGGGTCGAGGTCGTCAACCGGCGCGCCGCCGAGACGGCGTGCGACGCCCTGCTCATCCAGGATCTCGGCCTCGGCGAGCAGGGCTTCCTGATGGGCAACGAGGCCTATGCGAGCCAGTATCTCGACCAGTTCGTCGCCAGGCATCCCCGCCTGAACCATGTCCTCATGAGCCGGCAAAACCTGTCGCAAGGCGGGGCGCATCCGTGGGCCGCGCACGGATGCCTCGAAGGAACGGCCGGATTTGCGACGGATTACCGCGAGTTGATGGGACCCAGCCACCGCGACTCGGACGACTTCGGACTGCCGTTCGGCGAAAATCTCGCTTCCGAGCCGCTGCAATACGAGACGGCCTGCGCTGCGCTGCAATCCAAGGTCGCGACGCTCGCGCCCGGCCAAGCTGCGACCTGGACGTTCTTCGGCGTCTATCGGCCCGATCATCCGGACGCCTCGGGCGAGCACGACCTCAACGTAGTCGATGACGTCGAACGCGCTTGCAACGCCTTTCGTCCACGCGATGTCCCGCTCGCTCAGCAGACCCGGAGCATTCTCGTCGGCGCGCCGGCCGCCGTCGCGCTTCCTCTGGACGCCCAGGCCTTGCGAGAACGGTATCCCCGACGATTTCATGTCGAGCGCGAGCGCGGTCGCACGCTGTCGTTCTTCACGCCGGCGAAGTCCCATAATCGGCACCTGGTGCTGCGCGACAAGGAGAGGATCGTCTGGCGCCGACACGGCGCGCTTCTCCGCAGCGGCGGCGAGATGCTGCCCGCCGAGACGATGCTATGCGCCACCTGCTGGATGCACGGCGTGTTCGGCGCCCAGCTCACCATCGGCAACACGTCCTTCCACAGGCTCTTTTCTGTCTCGCGCGATCCTTACAACATCACCCGGGGCAGCGGACTTCGCATCCTCGCGCATTTGGGCGAAGGCTGGCGGCTCCTGACCGTACCCTCCGCTTTCGAGACGGGTCTTAGCGACTGTCGTTGGATCTACCGCCTCGAGGACAGAACCATCGCCGTCTCGGCGATCGTCGCCGCGAACGAACCTGCGATGCAGTGGCGGCTGACCGTGGAGGGCGAGCCCTGCCGATTTCTCATTTTCGGCCACGTCGTCCTTGGAGAGCATGAATTCTCGCGCGCCGGCCGCATGGAGATCGACGCGCGCCGCAAGGAATTCCTTTTCCGGCCGGATCCCAAGGACGGTTTATGGGCGTCGCGCTACCCGCAAGCCGTCTATCGCTGTGTGACGAGCACGCCCGAGCATGTCGAGGCGATCGGCGGCGACGAATTGCTCTACTCCGACGGCAAGCGCCGCAGCGGCGCCTATGCGGCGATGCGCACTCGTGCGACGACCTCGTTCGCCTTCGCCGTCGTCGGATCGCTGACGGACGAGAACGCGGCCGCCGCGCTCGCAGCCAAATACGCCAAACCGGTCAAGGACGCTGCCATGCTGGCCGAAGGCGACCGCGGCTGGCGGACGATCACGCGCGGCGTGCGGATCAAGAACGCCAAGGGTGAGGCGAAAGCGGTCGACACCATTCTTCCGTGGCTCGTCCATGATGCGATGATGCATCTCACCGTGCCGCATGGCCTCGAACAATATACCGGCGCAGCCTGGGGCACACGTGACGTCTGCCAGGGTCCGTTGGAGCTGCTTCTGGCGCTCCAGCACGACGAGTCGGCGAGGGCGATCCTGCGCATCCTTTTCGCCCAGCAATACGAGAACCACGGCGACTGGCCGCAATGGTTCATGCTCGAGCCCTATTCCGCCATCCAGGACAGAGAGGCGCACGGCGACGTCATCGTCTGGCCGCTCAAGGCGCTTTGCGACTATGTCGAGGCGACCGGCGATCTGGCGTTTCTCGACGAGCCGGTCGCTTGGCGTCGCGAGGACAACTTCGAGAGGACGGACCAAACCGATCCCGTCAAGGTCCACGTTGAGAAACTGATCGCCACGGTCCAGGAGCGCCTCATCCCCGGAACCCATCTCATTCGCTATGGGAACGGGGACTGGAACGACTCTCTTCAGCCGGTCGATCCCGCGATGCACGATTGGATGGCGAGCAGCTGGACGGTTGCGCTCCTCTATCAGCAGCTTCGTCGCTACGCCGAAATCCTCCGCCTCGCCGGCCGCTCTCAGGCTGCCGACGAACATGATTCTCTCGCTTCCGGGATGGCGAAAGACTTCCATCGTTTTCTCGTCCGCGACGGAATCGTCGCCGGCTATGGCGTCTTCGGGCCAGGAGGCGCCCTGTCGGAATTGCTGCTCCATCCGACCGACGCACGGACCGGCCTCTCCTATTCCCTCATTTCGATGACGCAGGCGATCATCGGCGGATTGTTCACCAGCGAGGAGGCCGAACGCCATGCGGCGGTGATCATGGAGAACCTTCTGTTTCCCGACGGCGCGCGCTTGATGGAGAAACCGCTCGCCTATCATGGCGGACTGGAGACGATGTTTCGGCGGGCTGAGTCGGCCGCCTTCTTCGGCCGCGAAATCGGGCTCATGTACGTGCATTCGCATCTGCGCTACGCCGAGGCTATGAGCGTGCTTGGCAAGTGCGAGGCGCTTTGGGAGGCATTGCTCGTCGCTAATCCGATCGCCGTCACGGGTCGTCTGGCCCATGCTTCGCTCAGGCAGAGGAACGCCTATTTCAGCAGCAGCGACGCGGCCTTCCGGACTCGTCACCAGGCGAGCGACGAGTGGAAGCGAGTCGAGGCCGGCCAGATTCCCGTAGACGGCGGATGGCGCATCTACTCCAGCGGACCAGGCCTCTACCTCTCTATCCTCATCCAGCATGTGTTCGGTCTCGGGCGACGTTTCGGCAAGCGGACTGGGAAACCCTGTTTGCCGAGGTCCCATATTGGCTTGCAGCTGTCGTGGGCGGACGCGACGGACTCTCGCTGAACCGTCGGACTTCTGACGGCTCAGACCCTGCGCGAACTCAATCCCTCCGACACCGCTTCGCGCGCCGACTGACCGCGGAGGGCCGCCGAAGCCTCGACCGCCGGCTTGAATGTCGCTCCGTGCGGATCCAGTGCGAGTTCGAGGGTCCGGCTATAGAACCCGCCCTCGTTCTGCGGCCCGTCCGATATAGAGGACGCCGACATCGGCCAGGTCCCGCGCAAACACCGCTTGCAAGCGTCGACGGTAGGCGGGCTCAAGAGAGTCAAGCGCCCCATTGAACACAACCCAGCGCGGCCGATGCAGAATGACGCGGGCGAGCGCGAGGCTTTGCTTTTCCTTGTCGCTCAACAGGCGGTCCCATCGCTCCGCCTCATCGAGCCTGGGCACGAGATGGTCGAGGCCGACGACGGAGAAGGCCTCGGAGATGCGTGCGCTATCGAAGGTTTCCTGTGGGTGCGGATACGCAAGCGATTCGCGCAGAGTGCCAGGCGGCGCATAACCGGGGGTGGGCACGAATATGACGGAGTGATGAGGCGGACGCGTGATGCGACCGTGGCCCCAAGGCCAAAGTCCGGCGATCGCCCGAAACAGCAAGCGTTCGTAGTCCTCCTCCCCGACGACGAGGACATGCTCGCCGGACTTGAGCTCCACATGGGCCTCGCTCAGCACGATGCAGCCGGACGCAGCTGCGATCTTCAGGTCGTCGATGACGATCGAATCACCTTCCCGCTCGTCCAACTCGATCTGGTTTTCGCTCTCGCCGAGCTTGTCCATTGTGTGGAGCATCTTCCCAAAAGACGCGACACGCAGAAGGGTCGCTTGCCAGTCCGCGATGCTGGAGAAATTGGCCGTGAACCAGCCGAGCGCCTGCTGAACCTGGTTGAAGGCGCCGACGATCATCATGAGCTCGCCGAAACTCATGGCGCTGTGGAAATACGCGGGCGCGGCGACAAGGATTGGCGCCACGATCGCGAGCCAGCCGACGCCAGCCGTCACCCAAGTCAATCCCGTCGTCGCGAGCACGATTCGTTCCATGGCCGCGACGACCGTGCTGAAAATCGAATCGAGACGCTTCCGCTCGTCGGATTCGCCGCCATAGAGCGTGACGCCTTCGATTTCCTCGTTCAGGCGCACGAGGGCGAACCGGAACTCCGCCTCCCGCGCATAGCGCTCGGCGTTGAGATGGACGAGCGGCCGGCCGACGCGCCAGCTCAAGAGCGATCCGGCGCCGGCGTAGATGAGCGCGCACCAGACCATGTACCCCGGGATGACAAAGCTGGGCCCGCCGATCGTGAGGAACATCGTGCTGGACAGGACCCACAACACGCCGACGAAGCTCAAGAGCAACAGCGTGGATTGAAGCAGGCCTATCCCCAGGTCGGTCGTCAGCTCTGTCAGGTGCCGGACGTCCTCGTGGATTCGCTGATCGGGGTTCTGGCCGATCTCTCCGGCGTGCGAAACGCGAAAGGCCCGCAGCGGCGCAAGCCATTCCGCCTCGAGCTCTTCGACGAGGCCCTCGCGCAAGATGACCTTCGACTTCTGATTGAGCCACATTTGCGCGACGTTGAGGACGAGCAGCACGCCGGCCAGCTCCGCAAACACGCCCAGCTGCGTGACGAACTCGGAAAAGTTCTTGTGTGACAGAGAATTGTAGAATGGCCGGTTCCAGGCGTTGAGCTTGATCTGCGCGTAGGCCGTGGCGCCCACCACCGCCACCAGGGCGCCAAACAACATGAGGATCTTGGTGCGCTGGCTCGACGCCCACAGGGCCGAGGCCCCACCCATGAGCTGGGAAATGAGCCCGTCCTGGTTCGCGACTTTGGCGATTCCGTCGCCGTTGCGCTCTTTGGGCTTCTGGCTCATCAAACCCGATCCGTTGACGCCTTGCCGGTCTCTTGCGCACTCTACCCTGAAGCCTGTGTCTGATTTAAGAGCAATGACCAGGAGAAAGCCATCCGCATGGCAGGATATGACGATCGAACCAGCAAGAGCGAGTTCGCGCCGTGAAAGTGCCCGACAAGAAGCTCTGGAAGGCCGCCGGAAGCAGCGGCGACCCGTCTCTCGCCATCGACGATCTGTACGCAACGACATGGATTTCGGAGCCGTCGACCCCAGCGTGGCTTAGGATCGACCTCGGCGAACCCGCGACCCTCGCCGGGCTCGAGGTGTACTGGGGAAAGCGCGCGCCCGTCGTCTATTCTTTTGAATCGTCGCTGGACGGCGAGTCCTGGAGCCGGCTGTGCCGGACGGAGCACGGCGAAGGCGGGCAGGACGTTTTTGCCTTCCCCCCCGCCTCTGCCCGCTTCGTCCGATGGACCTGCGGCGACCCTGAGCCGGAGAAAAGTCCGCAGATCGTCGAGATCAACCTCTACGGTCCCGGCGACGCCGCCGCGGTGCTGGAGCCCGACCGGGTTTCGGCGCTCGGCCATGCGCCGGTGAGGCTGCCTTTGGGAGAGAGCATCACCGTCGACTTCGGCCGGATGCGCTCCCCGCTCGGCGCCTTTATCGAATGGGGAAAGGACTACGGAACCGTCTTCTCGGTACATCTGTCGGATGACGGCCAAAGCTTTCGCGAGGTCGGCCGCATTTTGACCGGCAACGGCGGCGCCGACAGCTTCTGGTGGCGCTCGACGACGGCGCGCTTCCTCCGGCTGACCGTGCACGAGGCGAGCGCGCCCGAGGGCGCCGTCGTCAATGAGCTCAAGCTGCGCATCCTCAACAAGGATCGCATGCCGATTGGCCAACTGGAGCGCGCCGCGCTCGCCGGACGAGGCGCCCTCTATCCGCAGACTCTCCTTGGACGCCAGGTCTACTGGACCGTGCTCGGAAGCTTCGATCAGGAGGAGGAAGCCCTTTTCGACGAGTACGGCAATCTCGAGCCTCAGCGTGGGTCCGGCCAGACGATGCCCTTCCTTCGGCTGAACGGACGCCTGTACGGAGCGCCCGAAAGCGCAGCGGTCAGCCAGTCACTCGCCGAAGGCTCACTGCCCGTTCCAAGCGTCGTCTGGTCGGCGGAGGGCATTGAGCTTCGCGTGACCGCGCTCGCTCACGCCGGTCAGGCCTTGGCCGAATATCGGGTCGCCAATCGGAGTGGGATGACGAAGAAGGGCTCGCTCGTACTCACGCCCGTCCGGTCCAAATCAATCCGTACTGGCAGCATGGTGGTCACGCCGCGATCAACGCGATCGCCGTCGAAAGCGCGCTCATCTCCGCCAACGGCAAAGCTCTACGCCGCGTTTTCATCCGAACCCGCGATCGCCGCGGTCGCCGACTTCGACGACGGCGACGTAGTCAGCTCATCGACAAGGCGCCTCATGACACGGCGCGGAGCCTGCGCTCGGGCTCCGGTCTCCTTAGCGCCGCGGTCGAGTTCCCGTTTTCTCTGCGATCTGGCCGCAGCGCGCTTTCCTCGCCTCGTTTGCGATGCGGGACGACCTGCGCCTGAGGCGGACGTGGATTTTCGCGCGGTCCGCGAATCTGTCCTCCGAGCTGGCGCGACAAGCTCGGCCCTCGCAAGATCA
>CAWFVS010000024.1:0-24224 GCA_963819255.1 uncultured Alphaproteobacteria bacterium | reverse complement strand
ATGGCGTTAGCTGTTGGTAGGGCCCCAAGCCGGCGGCACCGAGGATCCATTCCTCCGGTTTGACCTGCGGTCCGAGCGCTTCGAGCGCTCTGCGCCAGCCGAGATAGTTCGGCAAATTCTTGGTCGCGACGCCATGGAAGCGGCGCATCCATTCTTTGAGCCGGCCATGGTAGGCATTGACATTATTGATGTGGAGGTCGGGTGCGTCCGGGCTCGGCTTTCCTGGAGCGGGCAAGACGTGATGCGGAATGCCCGCCTTCTTGGCGAAGGCGACGATGGCCCTGCCGCCGTCGCAGCAGAACTTGTTCGCCGGGAGTGACAACGCCGCCCATGCTCCTGTCCTGCGCCCGGTCGAGCTTGGGCAGGACGGCGTCAATGGTGCGCCAGCGCGGTCTCGCGCAACGATCACCGGGATCTGTTCGGCGGACAAGCCGCGCTTTGCCGCCTTGCCGCCCCTCTTGCGTGCCTTGCGAGGAAGATCAGATCGTTTCCCCTTGAATGACTCCAGAATAAACGTCTCATCCCCTTCCACAATTCCAAACAGGGTCTTGGGTTTGTCGGACGAAAGAACTTAGGAAATCGATGCCTCCATCGAAACGCTGTTTTATAGTCGACTTCGCAGCGTTCCGCAGCTTTCGAGGTGGTTACTCCATCGATCATGGATTGGGCCTGCTCCGCCACTTTTCTCTCTTGCGCAATCTCGCCAACGGCGTCTTGGTCAAGCCATTGAATGTGCGGCCGCAGCCGCGGCAGCGATTCCGGGGCAATCCATTCGCCTTGCCCCACAAAATCACGTCCCGATTTGCGCAGTGTGGACACCCCATGCCGACGACCCGACGGTGGCCGACTTCAGCCACGGAACCCAACCCGGAACGGCTCGGGTTCGGCGGTGCAGGGGGCTCCACTGAGCCCTCCAACTCCGGCATGATCGTGGAGTTCCGATCCGTGACCGCCGCCTCAATAGCGCAGCCCCAATATTCGCACGCCTCGGCATCAAGGCTGGCCATCGCCTCGGCCAAGGCCAGCGACCGGAACGCCTCCCGCCGCTGCGATGGCGTCAGCCTCGCTGTTCCAACCACCCATTCGCGAAATCCGCAACGTCCATGCATGCCTCCTCGGAACCTGCGAGGAAGCCTACCATATACCAACAGCTAACGCCATAAGAGCGTTGAATTTTGTGCGTTGCGCTTCTTGTAAGGGCCGCGTTTCGCCGGGACTTCCAGCACGTCCATTTGAGCGAGAATTTCTTTCCAGTCCATCAGCCGATCAGTGAGACTGGCAGCCACCGCAGGCGTGATCCGAAGTGTTTTGTGAATGCGTATCCAGTTGTACCAAACGAAATAGATCGACAGCATATGCACGTGGTTGTCGATTTTCTTCGAGAATGCATTTGTGAGGCGCGTGAAGCGGCGCATTGACATACGCATCGTGAGGTTTGAGCGTTCGACGTATGAGGTCGAGATATGCGCCGGGTCTGGCTTCCCCTCGACTGGCGTCTTAATCGTACCCGTGCACTCGGCAGGGCTGTAGCGGCCCTTCGCGCTGTCTGGCGAAGCTCCATAGAGCTTCACGAGTTGGGCGTAATCAACATCAGCCCCGAACGCGCCCTCAACGGCGTCCAGATAGGACTTGAGGCCATCGGTGGTTAACTGGATGCGGGTGGCGAGGCGAGCCGCAGCATCGTCCATGAACCACTTGGCGCATTCGCCGTCACGCTTCCCGACGAAGTAGGAAACGATCAACTTGCTGTCGTCGGTTATGCCAGTCCATGTCCAAGTGTCGCCAGCGCCGTCCGGGGCAGCCTTCGCCCTCGCGACATTTTCTCCTTCGCTGTGAAACTCCAAATCTCGTCGCACTGGACGCGTTTGGCCTTTCTTTTCGCTCTTATGGCGTTAGCTGTTGGTAGGGCCCCAAGCCGGCGGCACCGAGGATCCATTCCTCCGGTTTGACCTGCGGTCCGAGCGCTTCGAGCGCTCTGCGCCAGCCGAGATAGTTCGGCAAATTCTTGGTCGCGACGCCATGGAAGCGGCGCATCCATTCTTTGAGCCGGCCATGGTAGGCATTGACATTATTGATGTGGAGGTCGGGTGCGTCCGGGCTCGGCTTTCCTGGAGCGGGCAAGACGTGATGCGGAATGCCCGCCTTCTTGGCGAAGGCGACGATGGCCCTGCCGCCGTCGCAGCAGAACTGGTTGGCGGGAGTGACAACGCCGCCCAATGCTCCTGTGATGGACGCCCGGTCGAGCTTGGGCAGGACGGCGTCAATGGTGGCGCCAGCGCGGTCTCGCGCAACGATCACCCGGGATCTGTTCGGCGGACAAGCCGCGCTTTGCCGCCTTGCCGCCCCTCTTGCGTGCCTTGCGAGGAAGATCAGATCGTTTCCCCTTGAATAACTCCAGAATAAACGTCTCATCCCCTTCACAATTCCAGACAGGGTCTTGGGTTTGTCGGACGAAAGAAACTCAAGAAATCGATGCCTCCATCGAAACGCTGTTTTATAATCGACTTCGCAGCGTTCCGCAGCTTTCGAGGTGGTTACTCCATCGATCATAGATTGGGCCTGCTCCCGCCACTTTTCTCTCTTGCGCAATCTCGCCAACGGCGTCTTGGTCAAGCCATTGAATGTGCGGCCGCAGCCGCGGCAGCGATACCGGGGCAATCCATTCGCCTTGCCCCACAAAATCACGTCCCGATTTGCGCAGTGTGGACACCCCATGCCGACGACCCGACGGTGGCCGACTTCAGCCACGGAACCCAACCCGGAACGGCTCGGGTTCGGCGGTGCAGGGGGCTCCACTAGCCCTCCAATTCCGGCATGATCGTGGAGTTCCGATCCGTGACCGCCGCCTCAATAGCGCAGCCCCAATATTCGCACGCCTCGTCATCAAGGCTGGCCATCGCCTCGGCCAAGGCCAGCGACCGGAACGCCTCCCGCCGCTGCGATGGCGTCAGCCTCGCTGTTCCAACCACCCATTCCGCGAAATCCGCAACGTCCATGCATGCCTCCTCGGAACCTGCGAGGAAGCCTACCATATACCAACAGCTAACGCCATAAGAGCGTTACGTTTCGAACGTTGGTATCGTGAAAGCGAGCGCAAAACTCACCAGCATCCTCAAGCAGCTTCACGACCGTGTTAAAGGAGACATCACACACACGGGATGTTGACCGCATGGATGAACCTTCAACGAGCATGCTGAGGATTTGGACGCGCTTGGCGATATCGAGCTTGTTCATGCCATTGTTATGGCATATTTAAATGCTTATAGCACGCATTTAGTTCACTTCATATCCAACGATTTTTGAGGAAATATTCGCCCCACGGCGGTCCGTAATATGCGATCAATGCTGGACATAGATCAGACTTCCGAATCCATAATTCCGAGCGCGCGCCAGCATTCGGACCGGGATCGAATCCAGCCCTTTTCAGCGCTGCGCGCCCTTCGGGAATAGGAACTCGCGGAAGGATAGGATTCGATGTAATGCCGCTCATATTGCCACGCTAATATTATGTGGCGCATAGCTCCGCAATGAGATTCATGGGCTTCCCGCTATGGGAACCACGTAAATCAGCATAAGATATGCGCGGTGAAATTTCTTTCTCAGTAAGTGTCTTTTTATGTCGAATGTAAGCGTTCAGATACGCAGACAATGCCGGCTTAATCGCTTCCGACAACTTTTCAATGTCCTCGGCTTCCTCTGGTGTTAGCAGGAATGTAAATCCAGGTAGATCGTCGCTGGTTAGATAGTAATATCCTCCATCACGCCTCTCTCCAAAGAGAGTAGCCGAGTTTCCACTAAGACCAGAATGACCAATTATTCTAGCCATGAACCGTCTGAGTTTATTGGTCATTTCCATCTCGTCGAAGCCGCCTTTTTGGCGATACTCGAACGCTCCTCTTGAGTTAGACGCTGGCTCCTTGCCGAACGCGCCAGCCTTCCCGCTCCGCACGCGTCCGGACATTGGAGAAAGAGTTTCTTCCTGTTCTCCAGTAGCAATCCGTCCTACTGTGACGGCTAGCGCAATGGTGTCGGCGGGGCGCTTTTGCCCCTGCGGACCTCTTGGCATCGATTAGAACTCCGCGTCGCTATGCGGGCGTCTTCGCCCTAAGCGGAAAATTTTCTAAGAAGATATCGCATGACAAGCTCCATTATGCAAGGTTTGCACCCAAATGGCAGCAATTCTAAAAAGTCGCGAGGGATTTTTTTTCGTGGGGGATTCACAAATCAACGGAAACATAATTCACGCTGGGGATGGAGATTTTGGCGTCGCTTTTGTCGGGCCTTAGGGCGGTTTGCGCGGCGTTTCCGGACCCTCGCAAGGGCCGGATCGGTAACATCGCCATGGCGGATTTCGGTCTGTCGGCCTTCGCCATGTTTTTCATGCAGAGCGCGTCTTTTCTGTCCTTTCAGCGGAAGCTGGAGAAGGGCCAGGGACGGTCGAACTGCCAAACCCTGTTCGGGATCGAGAAGATCCCTTCCGACAATTTATATCAGGGACATGCTCGACGGCGCGGACCCCGCGCTGCTCGCGCCCTGCTTTCAACGCACGGAGCAACTGCTCCTTGAGCCCGCGATGCGCGAGGCGTTCGGCCGGCTCGGCGACAGAACGCTCATCGCCCTCGACGGGACCGAGTATTTCTGCAGCCAGAAGATCGCCTGCCCGCATTGCCAGACGCGCAAGCGTAGCAACGGCAAGGTCGAGAGCTATCATTCCCTGCTGTGCGCGACGGTTGTCGCACCGGGACATTCCAAGGTCGTCCCGCTCGCACCGGAGTTCATCGTCAAACAGGACGGCGCCGAGAAGCAGGACTGCGAGCGCAACGCCGTCAAGCGCTGGCTCGACAAGCACGGGGCGCGCCTGAAGCCCCTGCGTCCGGTGTATCTGGCCGACGATCTCTTCGCCTGTCAGAGCGTGGTCGAGCGGCTTCAGGCCAACGGCGACGATTTTATCTTCACCTGCAAGGAGACCTCGCACAAGGCGCTTTACGACTTCATCGATGGGGCCGAACTCGCGCGTCATGAGGTCCAAGTCCGCAAAGGCAAGACGCGCCAAACGCATCGCTACCGGTTCGTCGAGAAGGTTCCTCTGCGCGACGGCAAGGACGCCGTGCTGGTCAACTGGATCGGCTTCGAAGTCTCAACGCCAAGGGCGAGGTCACATACAGGACGGCCTTCGTCACCTCGCTGCCGGTCGCCAAGAGCAACGCCGCCGAGATCGCCGTCTGCGGCCGCGCAAGGTGGAAGATCGAGAACGAAGGCTTCAACGTCCTGAAAAACAACGGCTACGAGCTTGAACACAACTTCGGCCATGGCGAGAGCTATCTGGCCATGACGCTCGCCGCGCTCAACCTGCTCGCTTTCGCCTGGCACACGGTTCTCGACCTTCTGGAGCCGCCCTGGCAAAAAGCCAGAGAGGCAGCGGAAAAGCGAATGAGCTTCTTTGCTTATCTCGCAGCCCTGACGAGCCTTGCGGTCTTCCCCGCCTGGTCCGATCTCCTCCAAGCCCTCACTACCTTCACAATCCCGCCCCACCTCCTCACAACCCAAAAACTCGAATAGCAATCCAGCTGCAGGGCACTTTTAGAATTGCTGCCCAAATGGGTGCAAACCCAGGTCCCTCATTCTGGTTCCCGTCCCATACTTGCCCGGGCCACTAGGGTCTCATTCCCTCCAGTGCAGCATTGGGCCTCCACATTTCAAACTGACGCACTGCCCTATTGCGAGCTCGAGAGGGGCGTGATCGAGCAAGCGCAAGGCGCACAAAGTAAGGAAAAATAAACCGCGCGCGAAGAAAATGTTTCAGGGACGGGATCCTTCGCCGGATTGCGCGATTTCCCGAAACAATGGTTTTCTGAGGGCGGTTCGGGGCCAAAAAAGGACCTCCCCGGGGACAGGGAGACCGTCTTGGACATTGTGGAGCTTCCGCCGCTCGGCCGTCGGGTCGAATGGCCGACGATCGCGCTCGCGACGGCGATCTACGGCTTGTGGCTGCTCGCGACCTTCTTCTGGCGTCAGCTCCCGTGGTGGGCGCTGGCGGCGCTCGGCGCATGGGTCATGGCCTGGCAGATGAACCTGCAGCACGAGATCATCCATGGCCATCCGACGCCGAGCCGGCTCGTCAACCACGCCATCGGCATATGGCCGCTCTCGCTGTGGCTGCCCTTTTCGCTCTATCGCACGACCCATCTCCGCCACCATCAGGACGCCAACCTGACCGACCCGTTCGAGGATCCGGAAAGCTATTATTGGACTTCGGCCGGATGGCGGGACCTCGGAACGCTCGGGCGCGTCCTCGTCCGGGCGCAGTCGACGCTGCTCGGCCGGGTCGTCCTCGGACCCGCCTCGATGATCGCGCGGACCGCCGCAGCGACGCTCCGCGACGCCTGGGCGGACAAGCCCGGAGCGCGCGCGGCGCTCCTTTGGCATTGCGCCGAGTGCGTGCCCGTCCTCGTCTGGGTCGTCGGCGTCTGCGGCATGCCGATATGGGTGTATCTCGCCTGCTTCGTCTATCCCGGGGCGGGTCTGGCGATGGTGCGCTCCTTCGCCGAGCACCGCGCGGCGCCGGAGCCGAACGAGCGTACCGCCATCGTCGAACGCGCGCGCATCCTCGGGCCGCTGTTCCTCTACAACAACCTCCATGTCGCCCATCACCTGCGGGGCGGCCTGCCGTGGTATCGGCTCCCGGCGTTCTACCGTCTCAACCGGACGGCGCTGATCGAGCGCAACGGAGGCCTCGTTTATCGCTCCTATGTCGAGGTGGCGCGGCGCTACCTGCTCACGCCGCACGACCGCCCGGTTCATCCCGACTGGGGCAGCCGCGTCTCATGAGCGTCGGCGCGCCGGTCGCGGCGCTGCCGATGTACAACTTTCCGGAGATCGCCGCCGCGAACGACGCGTTTTGGCGGTCGATCGCCCGACGTTTGCGCGCGCAGGGGCTCGAGGCGCCCGAGCGGCTCGAGCGTGGACGGAGCCTTGCGGCGCTGTGGCGCGATCCCCGGCTCTTATTCTCACAGACTTGCGGCTATCCCTATGCGAAGGGTCTCAGCGACACGGTCGTCCTGATCGCAACGCCGCAATACGCCTTTTCCGGCTGCGAGGGCCCGTCGCACTCGAGCTTCGTCGTCTCCCGGGCGGACGATCCGCGGCGAAGCCTCGAGGCGTTCCGCGGGAGCGTCGGCGCCGTCAACGGCTTCGACAGCAACAGCGGCATGAACCTCTTTCGCGCGACCATCGCCCGAGTCGCGCGCGGCGCAACATTCTTCGGCGCCGTTGTGACGACCGGCTCGCACGTGGCGAGCCTCGAGGCGGTCGCCGAGGGCCGCGCCGACCTCGCCGCCGTCGATTGCGTGACGTTCGGGCTGGCGAAGCGCCTCAAGCCCCGCCTCGTCGAGCCGGTCCGGATCGTCGACGAAAGTCCGCTTTCCCCGGCCTGCCGTTTATCGCCAGCGCCCGGCTGCCCGACTCGACGATCGCCGCCGTGCGAGATGCGCTCGCTTCTGCCGTGGACGACGTCGAGCTCGCAGAGGCCCTCGGGGCGCTCGGCCTCGCGGGCCTCGATTTCACGGCGCCGGCCGACTACGAGCGGGTCCTCGAAATCGAGCGGGCGGCGGAGGCGGCCGGCTACCCCACGCTCGCGTAGCCGCTCGCAGCCCGCCCGTTCACATCCGTCATTGCGAGGAGCGGAGTGACGAAGAGCAATCCACGCCACCATCAACGCAATGGATTGCTTCGCTGCGCTCGCAATGACGGATGGTCGTCTCCGCTCACGTCTCCGCGATGCCGCCCAAATCGCCCGAGCGCGACCCGTCGCGGCCGTGCGGCAGGGCGAGATAGTCCGCCGAGCGCATTTCGAACAGGCGAGAGGCGGTGCGGGCGCATTCGAACGCTTCGGCGCCTTCCGCTCCGACGAACAGAGCCTCCGGCTCGCCGGCCGCCGAGGCGATGAGCTTGACCCGCATGTCGTAGAGGGCGTCGATGAGGATAATGAAGCGCCTGGCCTCGTTGCGCTCGGCGGCGGTCAGCACCGGAATTCTGTCGACGATCACCGTATGGAAGCGCTCGGCGATTTCCAGATAGTCGGACGAGCCCAGGGGCCGACGGCAGAGGGCGTTAAAATCGAAGCGCGCGACGCCGCCGGCCGCCTGCGGCACGTCCAGAAAGCGCCCCATGAGCTCGATCTGGGCGCCCTCGCCTCGTCGGACGCCCGTCAGCGCCAGGAAGGCCGCGTCGAGCGCGGCGTCGGCCTTCGGGCTCAAGGGGGTGTAGTAAACCGGCGCCCGGACGAGCTTTTCGAGTCGGTAGTCCGCGCGTGCATCGAGCTCGACGATGTCGAGGCGCTCGCCGAGGAGGCCGATGAAGGGGAGGAACAGCGCGCGGTTCAGGCCCTCCTTGTAGAGCTCGCCGGGCGCGACGTTGGACGTCGCGACGACGACGACCCCTTCGGCAAAGAGCGCGGTGAACAATCGCCCGAGGATCATCGCGTCGGCGATGTCGCGCACGGCGAATTCGTCGAAGCAGAGCAGGAAGGCCTCGCGCGCGAGCTCGGCCGCGACCGGGGCGATCGGATCCTCGCCAGTCACCTTGCCTGTCTTGCGCGCCTTGCGCCACTCGTGCAGGCGGGCGTGCACGTCGGCCATGAAGCCGTGGAAGTGCGCGCGGCGCTTGAGCGGCACCTCTACGGCGCCGAAGAACAGGTCCATCAGCATGGTCTTGCCGCGCCCGACCGGGCCATGAATGTAAAGGCCGCGCGGCGGCTCCGCCGGTTTCATCCTGATCAGGCGCGCGAGAACGTTCGACCCGGCGTCGGGCCTGTAGCCCCTGAGCTTCGCCGCGAGCGCATCGAGCCGGTCGGCGAGGGCCGCCTGCGCCGGGTCGTATTGGAAGCGATGATGGAGGACGAGGGCGCGGTAACGCTCGGCAATAGTCGTCACGACTCCCTCTCCCCGCTCGCGGGGAGAGGGCTGGGGTGAGGGGCTCGGCGAGCGACTGCAAGAGCTCTCGCCTCGCCCCTCATCCTAACCTTCTCCCCGCGAGCGGGGAGAAGGGAGGACGTTTGGCGCAGCGTCTCCTGCGCCTTCGGTTCGCTCACGCTAATGCGCCTCCTCCCAGTTCTGCGCCGCGCGCGCGTCGACCTGGAGGGGCACGCTGAGGCTGAGCGCCGGCCCGGGGGCCTCGATCATCACCTTCTTGACGACAGGCAGCGTCGCCTCGACCTCCTCGTCCGGCGCCTCGAACACCAGCTCGTCATGCACCGTGAGCAGCATGCGCGCGCTCAAGCCCGCCTTCGCGAGCGCCATCGTCCATGCGGATCATCGCGCGGCGGATGATGTCGGCGGCGGAGCCCTGGATCGGCGCATTGATGGCGGCGCGCTCGTTGAAGGCGCGTTCGGAGACGTTGGAGGCGTTGATGCGCGGATAGTGGCACTTGCGACCGAAGATCGTCGTCACGTAGCCGTTGGCGCGCGCGGCTTTCTTCGCCTCCTCCATGTAGTCGCGGATGCCGGGAAAGCGCTCGAAATACTTCTTGATGTAGGCGCCCGCCTCCTCCCGGGCGATGCCGAGCTGGTTGGCAAGGCCGAAGGCCGAGATGCCGTAGATGATGCCGAAGTTGATGGCCTTGGCGCGCCTGCGGATCTCGCCAGGCATGCCGGCGATCGGAACGCCGAACATCTCGGAGGCGGTCATGGCGTGAATGTCGAGCCCGTCGGCGAACGCCTTCCGCAGGGCCGGAATGTCGGCGATGTGGGCGAGCAGGCGCAACTCGATCTGGCTGTAATCGGCCGAGACGAGCTTACAGCCTTTAGGCGCGACGAAGGCGCGGCGGATCTTGCGGCCCTCCTCGCTTCGCACCGGAATGTTCTGCAGATTGGGCTCCGACGACGAAAGCCGGCCCGTCGTGGTCGCGGCGAGCGCATAGACCGTGTGAACGCGGCCGGTCTCCGGATTGACGAAGGAAGGCAGCGCGTCGGCGTAGGTCGATTTGAGCTTCGAGATCTGACGCCATTCGAGGATGCGCGCCGGCAGCTCGTGGCCTTCCGCCGCGAGGTCTTCGAGCACGCTCGCCGTGGTCGACCAGGCGCCCGTCGCCGTGCGCTTGCCGCCGGGCAACCCCATCTGGCCGAAGAGGATGTCGCCGAGCTGCTTGGGCGAGCCGGGATTGAACGGGCCGCCGACGATCCTGGCGATGTCGTCGTCCAGCCGCCCCATGCTCTGGGCGAAATCGCCGGCGAGGCGCGACAGCATGTCGCGGTCGATCGCGACGCCGCGCCGCTCCATGCGCGCGAGCACCGGCACGAGCGGCCGCTCCAGCGTCTCGTAGACGGCCGTCGCCTTCTCGGCGGCGAGCCGGGGTTTGAGCGCGCGCCACAGGCGCAAGGCGACGTCCGCCTTTTCCGCCGCATATTCCGCCGCCTTGTCGATCGGGACGCGCGCGAAGCCGACGAAATTGCGTCCCGAGCCTGCGATGTCGGCCAGCGTCGCCGGCTTCTGGCCCAGGATGCGCTCGGACAGCCTGTCCATGTCGTGAGTCTCGCCGGTCGCGCCGGCGTCGAGGGCGTAGGAGATGAGCATCGCGTCGTCGAACGGCGCGATCGTCACGCCGTGGCGCGCGAGGACCTGCATGTCGAACTTCACATTGAGTCCGATCTTGAGGACGCCGGCCGCCTCCATGAGCGGCTTCAACAGGGCGATCGCCTCCTCCTCGCGAAACTGGCCGGCGACCAGACCGCTGCCGTCGAAGAGATCGTCCGCGCCGATGCGGTGGCCGATCGGCGCGTAGCAGGCCTCGTTCGGCGCGACCGCCAGCGACACGCCGATGAGATCGGACTCGAGCGGGTCCGGCGACGACGTCTGGACGCTGAAGGCGATGCGGCCCTCCTCATGCGCCCGGGCGATCCAGGCGGAAAGCTCGTCCGCGCTCCGCAAGGCCTTGTAAGCGGTATGGTCGATCGGCGCCTTCGCCTCGGCCGCGCGCGCCCGGACGAGATCGGCCGGCGTCGCGCCTAGAGGCGCCGCGAGCGGAGCGGCGGCCTCCGGCGTGGCCGTGCGCGCCTCCTGTTCTTTCGCCAGCGCCGCCTCGCCCTCGCGGCCCTGCCAGCCAGCGGCGCCGACGAAACGCGGATCGGGCTCGACCGAGCCTGCGTCGATCCCGCAGATATCAGCGACCCGGCGCATGATCGTGGGCAACTCCATCGCCTTGAAGAAGGCGATCAGCTCGCGCCCGTCGAGCTTCGGCGTCGCGAGCGCCTCGAGCGGGGTCTCGATCGGGACATTGCGGTCGAGCGTCACGAGCGCCTTCGAGACGCGGATGCGTTCGACATTTTCCGGCAGAGTCAGCGCCTCACGCCGCTTCGGCTGCTTGATCTCGTGAGCGCGGGCGAGCAGCGTCTCGAGATCGCCGTATTCTCTGATGAGTTGGGCGGCGGTCTTCACGCCGATGCCGGGCGCGCCAGGGACATTATCGGTCGAATCGCCGGCGAGCGCCTGGACGTCGACGACCTTGTCAGGCGGAGTGCCCTCGAAATAATCCATCACCTCGGCCGGCCCGAAACGCCGCTCCTCGCGGTCGCCGGAGGCCGGGTCGTACATCGCCACCCCCGTGTCGACGAGCTGCATCAGATCCTTGTCGGCCGAGACGATCAGAACGTCCGCCCCGGCTTGGCGCGCCTCGCGGGCGTAGGTCGCGATGAGGTCGTCCGCCTCGAAGCGGTCCTGCTCCACCGGGATCATGCCGAACGCGCGGACGGTTGCGCGCATCAGCGGAAACTGGGGCATGAGATCGGCCGGTGGATCGGGGCGATGGGTCTTGTATTGGGGATAGACCTCGCGCCGGAACGAATCCTCCGACTTGTCGAAGATGATCGCCAGATGCGTGGGCTTGACGCCGGCCGCGCCGTCGCGGATGAACTGCAGAAGCTTGGTGGAGAACAGACGGACCGCGCCGATCGGCAGCCGGTCCGATCGGTAATTGTACTTCTGGTCCTGTCGGATCGACTGGTAATAGGCGCGGAACACGAAAGACGAGCCGTCGATGAGAAAGACGTGGTCGCCGGGGCCGACCGGACGGTGGGGCTGGGTCATGCTGGAAGAATAGGCGATGTGGCTAGAGAGCGCTATCGGCGCGGCCGAAAGGAACCGAATCCTGCGCCGAGGCATTGGGAGGGCAATCCTTGTTCATCGTCCAGTCATCGCCTTCGGCGCATAAAAAAACGGTCACGGGCGGGGGTTGAAGGGGCCCCAGGCAATGGGGCAGGGGATCGAACCATGCGCTTGCGCGGGTTGATCGGCGCGTCGGCTTTGGCTCTATCGGCGATGGTCGGATCGGACAGCGCATTCGGACCCGCGCAGTCCTTCACGGTCCCGTCGGTCTGCACCACCGCCGCACAATGCGTCGCCCTCTGCCACGGCGTCGGCGAGGCGGGCCGGACGGCGAGCGACTTCATCCGGCTTGCCGCTTATCAGCTCGGACCGGAGAAGCCGATCAATCTGCCGCCGGCCAACCTGTCGATGCCGGCGCCGGTCGATCCGCACGACGTCTACGCCGGCGCCGGCGCGAACATGTTGAGCCCCGCCGTCAAGGGCGATTTGTCGCGCATCTATTCGCCGAACCTCATCACCGGCAAGGTCGACGTCATCGACCCCGAGACCTTCAAGCTCATCGAGCGTCTGGACGCGATTCCGAGTCCAGAGCATGTCGTGCCGTCATGGGACCTGCAGACTTTGTGGGTGTCGGGCGACATCACCTATCGCGGCGGCCATGGCGACCTGATGCCGCTCGACCCGAAGACCGGCAAGCTCGGCAAGCCGATCGACGTGCCCGATTCCTACAACCTCTATTTCACTCCCGACGGCAAGTCGGCGATCGTGGTCGCCGAGGCCATGCGCCGGCTCGAGTTCCGCGATCCGCACACGATGGAGCTGCAGGGCTACATCAACACGCCAGAATGCGCTGGGATCAACCACGCCGATTTCTCGCCCGACGGCTCCTATGCGATCTTCACCTGCGAATTCAACGACTCGCTCGTCAAGATCGATCTCGTCCATCACAAGCTCGTCGAAACGCTGCCGCTGACCCCCGGCCACATGCCGCAGGACATCAGGGTCGCCCCCGACGGCCATGTCTTTTACGTCGCCGACCTCATCGGCGACGGCGTCCTCCTGATCGACGGCGACTCCTTCGGCCAGATGGGCTTCATCAAGACCGGCGTCGGCGCGCATGGTCTCTACCCCAGCCGCGACGGAACGAAACTTTATGTCTCCAACCGCGGCTCCAACAGCATCGCCGGCCAGAGACACGGCACGGGCAGCGTGTCGGTGATCGACTTCGCCACGCGCAAGGTCATCGCCAACTGGACGATTCCGGGCGGCGGCAGCCCGGACATGGGCAACGTGAGCGCCGACGGCAAATGGCTGTGGCTGTCTGGCCGCTACGACGGCGTCATCTACGCCTTCAACACCGAGAACGGCTCGGTGAAGACGATCCCGGTCGGCGGCATGCCGCACGGCCTCACGGTATGGCCGCAGCCCGGGCGCTATTCGCTCGGGCACACGGGCAATATGCGGTAGTCCTTCACCTTCCCCAGCCGAGCTGAGGAAGGTGGCCGAAGGCTGGATGGGGTGTGGCCCGCTGCGCCCCGGCGGGAGTCGGATGGCACTACCGTCGGCGCGGACTTTTGGCGACGCATCGTGCTTTCCACACCCCATCCGGCGCTGCGCGCCACCTTCCCCAGCACAGCTGGGGAAGGATTGCACACGTCCTATTTCATCTGCCCCAGCAGATGCTCTGCGCCCGAGACGTCTGCCTTGCCGGGCTCCGGCTCGATGTTGAGCTCCTTCACCACGCCGTCCGCGACCAGCATGGAGTAACGCTTCGAGCGCCTGCCCAGGCCGCCGGCAGAGAGGTCGATGTCGAGGCCGAGGGCCTTGGCGAAGTCGCCGGCGCCATCGGCGAGAAAATCGACGTGGCCCGCGGCGCCAGTCGCCTCCGCCCATGCGGAGAGGACGTAATGGTCGTTGACCGCGGTCATGGCGATCTTGTCGACCCCCTTGGCCTTGAACCTCGCCTCGTTGGCGATGAAGCCGGGCAGGTGGTTCTTGTGGCAGGTCGGCGTGAAGGCGCCCGGCAGGCCGAACAGCACGACGGTCTTGCCGCCGAAATAGTCTTTCGTCTCGACCGGTTTCGGACCGTCAGGGGTCAAGAGCCGGAGCGTGGCGTTGGGCAGGCGTTCGCCGACATGGATCGTCATGGGCAGTCCCTCTGCTTGCGCCGCGCTCAGTCGCGGCGGCGATGCGAGACTAGGCGAACGCGGCGTGGCAGGCAAAGCTGGGGCCGAGCGGGCGGCGTTCCAAAGCCTCAACGCCCGAGGGCCGCGGCGAGCGCCAGCGCGAACCGATCGACGCCGTCCCCGGGTTCGAGCTCGAGGACCCGCAAACCCGCTCCCCCGCCGATGACTTCATGCCGGGTCCTTCCGTCCGCTTCCCGCCGCAAGCGGAGCGATAGGCATTCCTCGCCGACCCGGAGATGGCGGATCGTCGCCTGCGGCATCCACTCGGGCAGCGCGGGATCGATGACGATCGTGCGGAGCGGCGCGACCACAAAAACCCCGGTCAGCATGTGAAAGATCTGGATGACCGCGGAGGCCGACCACGTCTGCGGCGAGCAGGCGTCGGGGTAGATGCCCGGGTGCGGGTGGCGTGGGTCGCGCGGATGGCCTCCAAACACTTCCGGAAGACGATCGAAGTCGAAAAGGCTGGTCGCGTCGATCACGGCCTTGGCGAGGCGATGCAGCGCATCGTCGAAACCGTAGCGCTTGAAGCCCACGCAGGCGTGCGCGTTGTCCGCCGGCCAGACCGATCCCAGGTGGTAGGCGAGCGGATTGAAGGCGGGATGGTCGCTCGAGAGGGTGCGCACCCCCCAGCCGCTGAACATGTCGGGGGCCATGAGGCGGTCGACGACCGTGCGCGCCTTGTCGTCGTCGACGATCCCGCTGGCAAGGCAAAGGCCGGCGTTCGAGGCGATCGACTTGACCTGATTGCCGTCCGGATCGAGCGCCAGCGCGAAATACCCCAGGTCCGGCATCCAGAACCGCTCGTTAAACCGCTTCTTGAGCGCTGCCGCCTCAGCGAGGAGCCTTTCCGCCCGCTCGCTCTCGCCGATCGCGGCGTAGATGAAGGCGAGCCCCTGCTTGGCGGCAAAGAACAGCCCTTGGACCTCCGCGACCGCGATCGGATCGCGCACGAACGAGCCGTCGGGATAGAGGATCGCCTGGCTCGAGTTTTTCCAGCCCTGGTTTTTCAGCCCCTTCTTGCCCGCGAGCGTGCGGTATTCGTAAAAGCCGTCGCAGTTGATGTCGGCGTCTCGATCCATCCATCCGAGCGTGGCTTCGACCTTGTCGCGAATGGCCTCGAAGGCCTCCACATCGCCGGTTCCGGCGTAATGAAGCGCGGCGCCGATGAGGTAGTAGGCGGGGGCGGAATAGTCGCCGTAGTAGTGGAGAAACGGGTTCTCACCGAGCAGAGCCAAGGGGCTCAGCTGCCGCTGATGCAAGACCTTGCCCGGCTTGGCGTCATAGCGGTCGTCGACCGTCTTCGCCGTCCATTCGCCGATGGCAAGCAGACTGCCGTTCAGAGTCGATGGATTGAGAAACGCCGACTGGATGCCGGCGACGAGGCTGTCCCGGCCGAAGAGTCCTTGATATTTTGGAATGCCGCCGATCGGCGCGAAGATCGCGTCGCCTTCTCCTTCCAGGGACTGCAGCGACCAGAGATCCGTCGCGGCGCGCGCCCAGGCCGCCGCGGCCACCGGATTGTCGGGCTCGAAATCGATGCAGTGCGTGAGCCAGGTCTCGCGCCGGGCGATCGGCCCGGCGCCTCCCGTCGGCGCGCCGTCGAGGCCGAACCAGGGTTCGCTCGCTTCGCTGAGAAAGACGGGCGCGACGTCGATGGCGATGCGAGCGGTTTCCTGCGGCGCCAGCCTGAGCGTTGCGCAAACCGACGTCCCATCGTCGGCGAGTCTTCCCGGCGCACTGATCTCGATCCTGGTCGCGTGATGGAGCTTGGGATGCTGATAGGCGAACGTCAGCGCGCCCCGGCCGTTCGCGGAAGCGACGAAGCTCCGCCGAACGTCGGCGCTCTGCGTTCGCTCGCCGGAAGAAACTTCCTTCATGTCGGCGAAATCGGCCTCGAAGACGAAGCTGAGCGGGACGGTTGCCTCGGCGAGCGCCCGGTTGGTCACGAACACGTTCTGGCGCCAGCCGCCGCCGACGAAGGCGTTGATCTGAATCTCGATCCCCTGAGCGACGATCTCCCCGCCCTCGGGGTCCTGGTCGTCGCCGGACGGGCCAGCCTTTGGGCCCGCAGGGGAGGAGAGCAGGAAATAGCTGACGGTCGCGTGCGGCTCGACGTTGACGCAACAGACCGGCTTGACCTGCCGGTCCCCGGATCGCAGGTCGAAGCGGGAGAGGAAGCGCGTCTCGTTGAAGTAATAGCCGTCCAAGGCAGGCTCGATGCGTCCATGCCGGTCGAGCGCGACAACGTGACGGCCGCAATGCGTCGTGACTTGTTCGCGATCGACTTTCAGGCGACGGGCGGAAGCAAGCTGCATGGCCCAAACGAACGGATGCGCGGGCGGAAAGTTCCCGGCTTAGCAGCAGCGCCGGTGGAGGAGGCGGCAGTTGCGCTGAATCAGAGCACGGTGAAATTCATGGCGGTGTTCCGCAAGACCGCCGAAACTTGAGCTTGCGGTCATTCTCCTCTAGGAGTTCCTCGTTTACGGGCGTCGGAAGGAGGAAGCAACATGCCTTTTGGCGTTTGGTCGGTCGGGCGGCGCGCGGCATTCGGATTCGGCGTCGCCCTCGCGCTTCGGCGGCGTCGCCCGCGCCGCGGAGCCGACGCCCTTCCTGGTCGCCGACGCCGACAGCGGACAGGTCTGATCGAGAACGAGGCGACCGAGGCCTGGTATCCCGCTTCGCTCACCAAGCTGATGACCGTCTATGTCGCGCTCGACGCCGTGCGCGCGGGCAAGCTGACGATGGACACGCCGCTCGTCATGTCGGCGCGGGCGGCGCGGATGCCGCCGTCGAAAATGGGCTTTCGCCCGGGCACCGAGGTGACCCTCGACAACGCGCTCAAAATGCTGATGGTGAAATCGCCGAACGACGTCGCGGTCATGGTCGCCGAAGGCGTCTCCGGCTCGGTCGAGGCCTTCGCCGACGACATGAACGCGGAGGCGCAACGCCTCGGCCTGCACGAATCGCATTTCGTCAATCCGAACGGACTGCATAACCCGGACCACGTGTCCTCGGCGCGCGACATGGCGATGATCGCCCGCGCGCTGCTGCGCGACTTTCCCGACCATGCGGATCTCTACGGCATCGGAGAGTTGCAACTCGGCCACCAGATCATCACCAACCACAACGGCCTTATCGGGCGCTATCCCGGCGCCGACGGCATGAAGACGGGCTTCACCTGTCCGGCCGGGTTCAACGTCGTGGCGACCGCCAACCATTCCGGCAGGCGTCTCATCGTGGTGGTGCTCGGCGCCCCTCGGCGAAGCTGCGCAACCAGGAGGCGGCCGACCTGTTCGACCGAGGCTTCGCCATGAGCGGCGGCTCGGGCACGCTCGAGTCGCTGCCCGTCCGCCGGCGGCGGCTCCCAGGAACATGCGCGCCGACGTCTGCCTGCACCGGAACGCAGCGGCGATCGCCGCAGCGGAGGAAGAAAGCGTGGCCGAAGCCGCCCAGACGACGCGCTCAGGGCCGCGGCGTCGGCGCTGGCCGCGGCGGCCGCGAGCGCCGCGCCCTATCCATACGGAGCTCTCCGACGCAGCGTCCGCATTTTGACCCGATTCCCGTGTTCATCGGCCCCGTCGCCGGCTGGAAGGGTCCGGTTCTCGGGCGCGAAGCCCACGCAGGCGGCGACCGCGGCGCTGCCTGCCGACGCCAAGGCCTATTCCGCCGAGAAGCCGAACGCGATCGACGACGCAAGCTTCGCCGAGCGGCGAGCCGAGCGCGCCGACGGTGCTCAAGGGAGCGGTTCGAACGCCGCGCCCGGCATGGCGTCACCCGAAGCCGGCTGAAGCACGTTGTCGCGGCAAGGAGCCGGACAAACCGGCCGCGAAGGCCTGCGGCCGGCGACAAGACCGGCAAGGCCGCGAAAGCCGTAAAAGCCAAGACCGCGAGCAGAAGCCGAAGGCCGACTCGAGCGACTGACGCGGTCTTAAGAGGATTTGCGGAAGGCGAGACTAAACGCTCTTTTCATATATCCGGTTTCTCAACGTTCGCTTCATCCATGACGTTCATAATTGTTTTGCATAATGCCTTAGTTTGGCCGGGTTCCGGACAAGCGCGCGCCGTAAGCAGACGGGCATGCTTATGAGGGTGCCGCGCGAGATCGGTTCGCGGTTTGCTCGGTTTTCTTGCCCCCCAGCCCCCGAGCGCCAGGACGGATCGAAGACATCTTGCGAGGCTAGCGGATCGGCGGGCCCCCTCCCAGCCGATCCGCTCTTTTTTTCCGCGTTTCCGCCAAATTCGGCGCGGTCCAGTCGTCGAGAGCGCATTTCGGCCGGCCGTCGACTCGTCACGCCCCCGTCACGCGACTCATCTAGCGCGCTCGCAATCCGAAGTCGAAAGATGGAGGACAGACGTTGGCGCACTCCACGAAGGCGGTCGCGGAAGGCGACCGGCGCCTCCCTCAAGGCGGCCGTGCATCGCGCCAAGCCCCTGTCGCGGGCGGGCGTGCTCGAACGAATGTTCACCTTCGCGTTCTCGAAGCTCGTCTATCCCCAGATCTGGGAAGATCCGGTCGTCGACATGAAGGCGCTCGAGATCGGCCCGGGCACGAGGTCGTCGCCATCGCTTCCGGCGGCTGCAACGTGCTTTCGTATCTCACCGCCGATCCTGCGGGCGTCACCGCGGTCGACCTCAACGGCGCGCATATCGCGCTCGGCAAGCTCAAGATTTGCGCGCTGCAGAACCTGCCGGACTATCCGACGTTCTTCCGCTTCTTCGGCCGCGCCGACGCCCGGGCCAACGTCGGCGTGTACGACCAGCACCTGCGCGCCAAGCTCGACCCGGCCACCCGCGCCTACTGGGACAAGCGCCGCGCGTTCGGCCGCCGGCGCATCGGCGTCTTCGCCCGCAACTTCTACCGCCACGGCCTGCTTGGCCATTTTCTCGGCGCGGGCCACGCGCTCGCCCGCCTGCACGGGCTCGACCCGTCGGTCATTCTTGAAGGCCAGGACGCTCGCGGAGCAGAGGGCGCTGTACGAGGAGCGGCTCGCGCCGATCTTCGATAAGCCGCTCGTCCGCTGGATGATGAAGCAGCCGGCCTCGCTCTACGGGCTCGGCATTCCGCCGGCGCAATACAAGGCGCTCGCCGCCGACTCGCCCCGGGGCATCGGCGAGGTGCTGAGCCAGCGGGTCGAGCGGCTCGCCTGCGATTTCGCCGTCGCCGACAACTATTTCGCCTGGCAGGCGTTCGGCCGCCGCTACGCGCCGGGTCCGAACCCGTCGCTGCCGCCCTATCTGCAGGAAGAGAATTTCGACGCTGTCCGCAGCCGGTCGGAGCGCGTGCGCTACGTGCAGCGTCCGCTGACCGAGACGTTGCGCGATTCGCCGGCGGCGAGCTTCGACCGCTACGCGCTGCTCGACGCCCAGGACTGGATGACCGACGCCGACCTGACGGCGCTGTGGACCCAGATCACCCGCACGGCCCGGCCGGGCGCGCGGGTCATCTTCCGCACCGCCGCCGACGAGCGTCTGCTGCCCGGGCGGTTGCCGGAGGACCTCTTGAGCCGCTGGCGCTATGAGGAGGAGCGCAGCCGCGAGCTCGGGCGGCAGGACCGCTCCTCCATCTACGGCGCTTTCCACCTCTACGTCTTGAAGGACGCCTGACGATGAGCGACGCCGCCCTGCTGATGGACAAGATGTACCGGCGGCAGCGCCATATCTACGATCTGAGCCGCAAGTACTATCTGCATCGGCCGCGACGAGGCGATCGCCCGGCTGCGGCCCGCGGTCCGGCGACGGCGTGCTCGAGATCGGCTGCGGCACCGGGCGCAACCTCATCAAGGCGGCCCGCGCCTATCCGGAGGCGCGGTTTTACGGCCTCGACGTGTCGCGCGAGATGCTCGACACGGCCGCGGCTTCGATCGCGCGCGCCGGGCTCACGTCGCGCATCGCGATCGCCGAGGCGCGACGCCACGGCCTTCGACCCCGGCGCGCTGTTCGGCCGGGAGCGGTTTCGAGCGGGTGATGATTTCCTACGCCTTTCGATGATCCCGCCGTGGCGCGCGGCGCTCGCCCAGGCGCTCGACGTCGTCGCGGAGGGCGGTTCGCTCGCACGTCATCGATTTCGGCGACTGCGCCGGCTGGCCGAACCTGTTCAAGGCGGCGCTTGCGCCGCTGGCTCGCCGCCTTCGACGTGACGCCGCGCGAGGATCTCGGCGAGACCCTGGCCGCCCTGTCGTCGGCGCGCGGCCTCGTCTCGACGGCGCGAGGACTGGCGCGGCGGCTACGCGACGCTCGCGGTCGCCGGTCCGGTCAGCGGGCCTAGCCAATGCGGCCCGCCGAGCGCCTACATTGGGTTCTCGCGGAGCTGGGTGGCGCGTCAGGACAACATTCCTCGGGGCCGTACGATCCCTATGGGAGCTGTCCCTGCCCTCGCCCGTGGGCTTTGGCACACGGCGCCCACCTACTTACGTAGGCGCCCGGGATCACCGTCCAACGGCCGTCTCGGCTCCGCGAACTCCTGACTGCCGATTGGCGCACCGCATTGAGTTCGACCGACGCCGATCCGAAGGCCGTTCTCCGCCGCAGGCGCTCGCGCGGCGGCGGGAGCTTGCCGCCGGACGTCCGGGCGCGGCTTGACCGAGCGGCTGACGCGGGAAGGCTTGCGGCTGGCGCGGCTCTGGCGGCCAGCCGTTGTTTCCGCCTTCCATCCGATCCGCGAGGAGCCCGACGCGCTCGCCGCTCCTCGAGCGCGCTGGCGGCGGAGGGCTATGCGACGCGCCCTGCCGGTGGTCGTGGGCCGCGAAACGCACCTGACCTTTCGCCTCTGGCGACCGGGCGAGCCGACGCTTGCTCGGCGGGATGGGAATTCCCGAGCCGCTGGACTGGGCCCTCGGCGTCGATCCGGATCTCCTGTTCGTGCCGCTCGCCTGCTTCGACCGGCGCGGCCATCGCATCGGCTACGGCGCGGGTTACTACGACCGCAGCCTGTCCGCCTGAGGGCGACCAAGACGAATTCATGCGGTCGGAGTCGCTTATGGGGTTTGCGAAGTCGCCGCGGTGCCTTATGAGGCGCATGATCAAAGTCTGGATGTCGTCGTGACGGAGCACGAGACCATTTTCGTCAGAGAGCGCTGAATGCGCCTCCTTTTCATTGGCGACGTCGTCGGGCGTTCCGGGCGGGCGGCGGTCATTCAGCAGGCGCCCCTTCTGCGGGCGCGCTGGAGCTCGACTTCGTCATCGTCAACGGCGAGAACGCCGCCGGCGGGTTCGGCCTCACCGAGGCGATCTTCGAAGAGTTCCTGGCGGCGGGCGTCGACGCGGTGACGCTTGGCAACCACGCCTTCGACCAGCGCGAAGCGCTCGTCTTCATCGAGCGGCAGCCGCGGCTGGTCCGCCCCGCCAACTATCCCCCCGGCACGCCCGGACGCGGCTCGACGATCATCGAGAATGCGCAAGGCGCGCGCCTCCTCATCGTCAACCTGCTCGGCCGGATCTTCATGGAGGCGCTGGACGATCCGTTCGCCGGGCTCGACCGGGAGCTCGCGGCCATCCGCTGGGGAATGGCGCCACGCGGTCGTGGTCGACGTGCACGCCGAAGCGACCAGCGAGAAGTGGGCGCTCGGCCACTTCGCCGACGGGCGCGCGAGCCTCGTCGTCGGCACCCACACCCATGTGCCGAGCGCCGACCATCGCATTCTCTCCGGCGGCACGGGCTTCGTCACCGACGTCGGCATGACGGGCGACTACGATTCGGTGATCGGCATGGAGAAGGACGAGCCGCTGCGGCGCTTCACCCGCCGCATTCCCTCGGGCCGGTTCGAGCCGGCGCTCCGGGCCGGCGACGCTCTGCGCGGTCGCGGTGGAGATCGACCCCCAGGGGCTTGACCAAAGCCATCGCGCCGGTGCGGATCGGCGGCCTTCTGAACGCCGGCCGCGCCGGACTTCTGGGGCTGAGGCGCCGATGGCCGCTCCCACCATCGTCTACGATCTCGACGGCACGCTCGCCGACACCGCGGGCGACCTCATGGGCGCGCTCAACGCTGTCCTGACCCCGAAGGCCTCGCGCCGCTGCCGGTCGAGAACGCCCGCTCGATGCTCGGCGCCGGCGGCCGCGCGCTGATCGAGCGCGGCTTCGCCGCTCGGAGCGCGAGCTCGCGCCGCAGAAGCTCGAGGCGCTGTTCGGCGATTTCCTGGCCCATTACAACGCCCATATCGCGGAGCAGACCCGCCTCTATCCCGGGCGTGGAAGACGCGCTCGACGCCTTCGCCGCGGCCGGCTGGCGGCAGGCGATCTGCACCAACAAGATGGAAGCCTCGGCCAGGATGCTGATGGAGACGCTCGGCGTCGCGGACCGCTTCGCGTTCATCTGCGGCCAGGACACGTTCGGCGTCGGCAAGCCCGACCCGAAGCCGCTGCATCGGCACGATCGCCGCCGCGGGCGGGGTCAGCGGCAGCGCGATCGTGGTCGGCGATTCGGTCGACCGACATCAAGACGGCCCGCGCCGCCGGCCTGCCGGTGATCGCGGTCGATTTCGGCTACACCGACGTGCCGGTGACGGAGCTCGGCCCGGACCGGGTGATCTCGCACTTCGACGAGCTGGCGGAGGCCTGCGCCGCGCTGCTCGGAGCTTGAGTGCGCTCGAATTGGCGGTTACGTTGCCAGCCTTCGCGGTGTAACGGGGGCCGGCCGATGAAGATCGCAGGCTTCAAGCTCTACCATGCTCCCGCTTCCAGGAGCGTCCGGGTCAAATGGGCGTTGCATGAAGTGGTCGGCGACGCATTCGAGGTCGAAAAGATCGTGCTCTATGAGGGCGCGCAGTACAGCCCCGAATTCACCGCGCTCAACCCCAACCATTGCGTTCCCGTGCTCGAGATCCGGTGGGACGACGGCCGGCAGCCAGGTGATGATCGAGAGCGCCGCGATGGTCGCGTTCCTCGCGGACGCCTATCCGGAGAAAGGCCTCGCGCCGCCACCGGCGCCTCGCGGGAGCGCGCGGATTATCTTCAGATGATCGCGTTCGGCTCGATCTCGATGGACATGATGCTCGCACAGGTGCGCATTCACGAGCATCTTTTGCCGCAATCGGAGCGCGATCCCCGCATGGTCGATCGGTACCGCGAGATAATTTGCCTGGGACGAGCCCTTCCGGCGCTACCTCGAAGTCGCTGAGGGCGCGCCCGGCCTTCGCGGCCGCCCTCGCGGATGCGCGCGAATTCTCTCCGGTCGTGCCGTAAGCCGCGCCGATCATGTCGAGGTTCACGGGATAGGCGTCAGGCCGCCGCGGCCCGCGGACCAGGCCGTCCTTCACTCCTTCGCGCGCTCGACGTAGCTGCCGTCCTCGAGCTGCAGGACGATGCGCGTCCCCGGGCTGATGTGGAGGCGGCACCATGACGCGAGCGCCGTTCGAGAGCTTGGCCGGCTTGTAGGACGAGGAGGCGGTCTGCCCCTTCATCGCCGGCTCCGTCTCGACCACTTCCAGGGTCACCCGCGGCGGCAGCTGGATCGCGACCGGCGTCCTCGTTCAGATCGAAAGCATGACCTTCATGCCCTCCTGGAGCCACTGCGCCTGGTCGCCGATGACGTCGGCCGGGACGGTCAGCTGGTCGTAGGTGTCGGCGTTCATGAAGTGATAGCCGTCGCCGTCGCTGTAGAGGAAGTCGAAGCTCTTGCCTCGATGAAAGCGCGCTCGACCCGCTGGGTCGTCTTGAAGCGGTCCGTCACCTTGACGCCGTCGGACAGACGGCGCATGTCGATCTGGGTCGTGGGCGTGCCCTTGCCCGGATGGAAGCTTTCGGCGGACAGAACGACGCAAAGCTGACCGTCCTCTCGCTCGATGATGTTGCCCTGCGGATCGCGCTTGCGATAACTCTCACGACTCTGTCCTCGAATTCTGGCCTGCGCGGCTCTTGCGTGCGGATCGCGTCTTTTCAAGCGGCGGCTTTCCGTTTGAGGCGCGCTATATACTGGTTTTGGTGGCGAAGGCCACCCCAGGACG
>CAWFVS010000023.1:0-30045 GCA_963819255.1 uncultured Alphaproteobacteria bacterium | reverse complement strand
CGTTCGCACGGGAAGCCGGCGCGATCCTGTTCGTCCGCTCGCCGCGATGAGAGCTACAGTCGAAGATCCTGCGCTGCTCGGCGACTCCTTTGGCCCGCACGCGCATTCCTTGTTCGGCGGATAAACCTTGTTGCAGATCCGTCTTGCGCCTTCTCGCCCGGCCCCTCATCCTGACCTTCTCCCCGCACGCGGGGAGAAGGGACAAGAAGGGGAATTCGCATGAAGCCCGCGACCACTCTCGGCCTTGGCGTGTGGCTCGCGGCAAGCCAGGGGACCGGCGCTCTCTTCGCGCAAACGACGGGCGCCGCGCCGAATTGTTGCGGCTCATCCCCGGTGCACGACCCCTCGCAGAAATCGATGGTCGGAACGGCGGTGAATTCCGAAAACTCCTCCATCTATTTCACCGGCTTCAGGGGGGACGTGTCGGAAATCTACTATCCGACCGTCGACACTCTGGCGACGTCGAACATGGAATTTCTGGTCGGCGACACGGCCAAAACCTTTCTCGACGAGGAGAAGTATCAAGGCTGGACGGTCACCCGGCCCAACTCGAGGTCCATGCGCTGGCAGGCGGTGACCGGCAATTCCGGCCACGACTGGCAGATCACCAAGACCATTTTTGCCGATCGTTCGAACAGCACGTTGATCCAGCAAACGACCTTCGAGGCTCTCAACGGCAAGACGGTCGGGGATTTCAACCTCTACCTTCTCTACAAGCCCTATTTGAAGAACGTCGCGGCGAACAACAGCGCGATGACGGCGGTCTCGGACGGCCAGACCTACCTCACCGCCGGCAGCGGCGACGGCTCCGAATTCTCCGCCTTGGGCGCTTCGCTGGCCTGGACCGTGCAGAACGGCGTCGCCATGGCGTCGAACGGCTATGCCGGAGTGAACGACGGCTGGCAGGATCTCTATGTGAACAACCCGAGCCCCTATACGATGCGGTGGGCCTATGGCTCCGCGCCGAACGGCAATGTCGCCCAGATGGGCTGGCTCGACACCGCCGGCAAATCGTCGAGCAGCATCACCTTCACGGTCGCCGTCGGCTTCGGAGCGACCGAGGCCGCCGCCATCGCCGCCGCCAGCACCACGCTCGGCGAAGACGTCTCCGCGCAGCAGAGCCTCTACGACAACGCGTGGCATGCCTACGCCGCCGGCCTCAGCACCCAGAACGGGACGGCCGACGACCAGTACACTCTGTCGGCGATGACGCTGAAGAGCATGCAGGACAAGACGAACGGCGCGATGATCGCCGGGATCGGGACCGCGTGGGGCTTCGCCGGAGGCGACGGAGACTTGGGCTACCATCTCGTCTGGCCGCGCGACATGTACAAATTCGCCAACGCCCTGATCAACGCCGGAGACAGCGCGTCCGCCACGAGCGCGGTGAACTGGCTCTTCAACGTCGACATGAACCCGACGACTGGCCGCTTCCCGCAAAACTCATACGTGAACGGGACGCCCAACTGGAACGCCACGCAAATGGACGAACAGGCGATGCCGATCATTCTGGCCTACCGCCTGGGTCCGTCGGTCACCAACGCGCTGTGGCCAAAAATCCGGCTGACCGCCAACTACATCTTGAGCAACGGCCCATGGACGCAGGAGGAGCGCTGGGAGGAAACCACCGGCTATTCGCCCTCGACCATCGCCGCCGAGATCGCCGGGCTGGTCGACGCCGCCGAGATCGCCCTCGAGAACAACGACGCCGCCGATGCGGCGAGCTGGCTGAGCGCCGCGGACTATTGGCGGCAGAACGTGACCGGCTGGACCTACACGAGTGAGGGCTGCCCGAACGTCAACTGGAATTGCGACAGCACGTCGATGTACATGCGCATCAACACCTCCGCCGCCCACGGCGGCCCGCTTCCGGGCGGCTGGAATCCGAGCGCCTCTCCGAATCCGAACATCTCCATCGCAATCGGCAACAATGGCGGGACCCACCGGGCGATCGACATCGTCGACGGCGGCTTTCTCGAGCTCGTACGAATGGGGGTGAAACGGCCAAACGACCCGACCATCGCCTTGAGCCTCCTCGCCTATGACAACGTCATCAAGCAGTCGATCGATTCGCCTGCCTGGTTCCGCTACAATTTCGACGGCTATGGCGAAACCAACGCGGGCGAGCCCTACAACGGTTCCTCCGGTCGCGGCAGGTTGTGGCCGATCTTCGACGCCGAGCGTGGAAACTACCAGATCGCCGCGACCGGAACCGGCAGCGCCGGCTCGCCCTATTTGGCCGCGCTAAGACATTCTCGACGCCGAGGATTCGTCTCCGAGCAGGTCTGGAATTCGAGCCTCACCCTGCCGGGCGACACCGACGATCCTTCCGGGTGGACCGTGACCACGCCGGAGGACGACGCCCCGGCGCCATCACCGGCTCCATGGCGCCGCTCAATTGGGCGCAGGGCGAATACATCAACCTCTTGGCCGATATCGCCGCGGGCAAGGTGCTCGATATCCCGCAGGCCGTCTGCGCGAGATATTACGCCTGCGTCTTGACGCCGGGGCCGGGGCAGGTGGAGGTCGACATCAATGTCAGCGCAACGACCCAGCCAGGCCAGACCCTGTATGTGACGGGCGATGCGGGTGCGCTCGGCGCCTGGAACATCAACCTCGGCCTTCCTCTCGACGCGGCCAGCTATCCGGTGTGGAGGAATGCGATCAGCCTTGCCGCCGGCGGCGCCGTCCAGTACAAATACTACCGCAAGAACCCGGACGGCAGCGTCACCTGGGAATGCTATCCGAGCAGCAGCAATTGCAACGGCAACCGCTCGCTCACCGCGCCGTCCTCCGGGCCTTTCCCGCTGAACGATACGGTCAGCTGGAATTGAGGATCTATTCGGCGAGGGCGCGCATGACCGCCTGCGGCTCCTTGGCGATAACGGCGAGCAAGACGCGCGCCGCCCGATCCGGTTTGCGCCGGCCTTGCTCCCAGGCGTGCAGCGCGGTCACGTCCAATCCGAAGGCGCGCGCGAGAAGGCGGCCTGCGACAGGCCAAGGCGGCGGCGCAACTCGACCACGTCGATTTTTTCGGGGACCGCCACGGTGTAGCTCGGCAATTCCAGCTCGCCGCGCGCATGGGCGAGCGCGTCATTGAGCCCCGCCACCAGGCGGCGGCCGAGAGCGCTAGACTTGGGCTTCGATCGCGGCGATGAGATTGCGGATTTTCGCGCTTTTCGGCATCGGTCAAATTCTCCTTCGCGCTCTTGGCGTAGATATCCAGCAGGTAGAGCGCGCCTCCTCGGCTGACCACGTAATAGATGATCCTCGCGCCGCCGCTCTTGCCTCGCCCGCCGCGCGCAGCTCGCGCCTTCCGGGCGCCGGCCGTTCCGGGAATGATTGGCCACCCGGTTGGGCGCCAGGGATATTTCCAGTTCGGCCGCTGCCCGCTCGGCTGGCGTGAGAAGTTTTCGCGCCCTACGGTCGTAGCCGCGTGTCGGCACGACCCTCATGGGGCCGGCATATAAGGCATCGTCTTATAGACCGTGAACAGGCCTGATGGCCAGCCACCCCGGTTCTCATCGATGCGGCCAGACAGACGGACGAGGTCACCAGCACTCGAACCCGCCGTCGACAAGCAGGTCGACGCCGGTCACGAAGGAGGCGGCGGGGCTGAGCAGGAAGATCGCGGGGCCGACCATCTCCTCGACCGTCGCGATGCGCGCCATCGGCGTCTCGGCGGCGAAAACCTTCAGTTGCTCGGCGACCTCGGGCCGCTTGTTCATCGGCGTCAGCGTGTAGCCGGGGCTGATGGCGTTGACCCGGACGCCGCGCGAAACCCACTCCATCGCCAGGCTCTTGCTGAGATGGACGACGCCCGCCTTCGACGCGTTGTAGTGCGCCTGGGTCAGGCCGCGATTGACGATCGACCCGGACATCGAGGCGATGTTGACGATCGCGCCCTTCCCGCGCGCGAGCATCGCCCTGCCTTCCGCCTGGCAGGAGAGGAACACGCCGGTCAGGTTGACGTCGATCATCCGTTTCCACTGTTCGAGCGGCATCTCCTCCGCCGGCGCCGCGTTGGCGATGCCGGCGCTGTTCACCGCAAGCGTCAGCGGACCAAGCGCTTGCTCCGTCTTCTCGACCGCCGCGGTCAGGGACGCGCCGTCGACGACGTCGCCGGTCACGATCAGCGCGCGGCGTCCCTTCTCCTTCACGGCGGCGGCCGTCTCCTCGAGGCCCGTGCTCGCCGGCAGGTCGAACAGCGTGACATCGGCGCCGGCCTCGGCCAGGCCGATCGCGATCCCCTGCCCGATTCCGCTGCCGGCGCCGGTTACGAAGGCGATTTCGTCCTTCAGGCTGAACAGACGCATTTCAGTTCTCCCATTTGCTCGATCAGGTCGTCGCCAGCTCCATCACAGCGACGCGTCCCGCCTTGCTCGCGATCGAGGATCGCCGCGGTTGCGGCCGCGGTTCAGCACCATCACGCGGTGCGAGAGGCCAAGCACCTCGTCGAGATCCGAGCTCACGACGATCACCGCCATGCCATGCCGGGCGAGATCGCCGATGATGTCGTAGATCGCAGCACGCGCGCCGACGTCGATGCCCCGGGTCGGCTCGTCGAGGATGACGACCTTCGGCTCGCGCAGAATGCTTTTCGCGATGACGACTTTCTGCTGGTTGCCCCCGGAAAGCTCGCTGACCAGCATTGACCCGGTCCCCTTGATGAGGAACCGGGAGATGCCTTTGGCGGCAAAGGACTGAGTGCGCGCGGAGGTGATCCAACCCGATGGGGCCACCCGCGGATAGTTGCCGAGGGCCAGATTGTTCGCGATCGTTTGCGGCAGAATGAAACCCTGCGCCTTGCGGTCCTCCGGCACGAGCACGACCCCGTGGTCCAGGGCGTCGCGCGGCCCGTCGAGTCGAAGGACATGCCCGCCGACCTTGACGCGACCCGCGGCGATCGGGTCGGCGCCCGAAATGGCGCGCACGAGCTCGGTGCGGCCCGCGCCCACGATGCCGGCGACGCCGAACACCTCGCCAGGTCGGACCGAGAAGGTGACGTCCGCAAAGGCGCCTTCGGCGCTCGTCAACCCCTCGACTTCGATCAGCGGCGTGGCGGGAGGAGGGGGTGGAATGTCGGGGAACATCCGGTCGAGCGGACGGCCAACCATCTCCTCGACCAGCGTCTTGACCGGAATCTGCGCAGTGTCGTGAGTCGCGACCAATCGTCCGTCCCGCAGCACCGCGATCTGGTCGGCGATGCGCGCGATCTCGTCGAGTCTATGGCTGATGTAGATGAAACTGACGCCTTCGGATTTCAGGCGGCCGATTTGCTCGAACAGGCGCTCGGTTTCCTCTCCTCCGAGAGCCGCGGTCGGCTCGTCGAAGATCAAGAGCCGCGCGTTGAGGGTCAGCGCCTTGGCGATTTCGACCTGCTGCTGGGCGGCGACCCTGAGATCGCGCACCCGGGTCGTCGGCTCGGCGTCGAGTCCGAGGCGATGCAATTGCTCGGCGGCCCGCCTGTTCATCAGATTGCGATCGACCCGACCGCCGCGCATGGGCAGGCGCCCGACGAAAACATTCTCGGCAATCGACAGGTCGAGAACAAGCCGCATCTCCTGATGGATCAGGCCGATCCCGGCGGAGAGCGCGTCGGCGGGGGCGCCCGGAGCGTAGGGTTCTCCGCGCCAGGTCATCGTTCCCGTCGTCGCCGGAACCAGTCCAGAGATGATGGAAGCGATCGTCGACTTGCCCGCGCCGTTCTCCCCGATCAGAGCGAGGACCTCGCCGGGCCTGACCTCGATGTCGACGTCGCTGAGGACGGTGATCGGACCATATTTCTTTCCGATGCCGCGCAAGGTTAGGCCTTGTCCGCCGTCGCCCTCGAACTGCTCCAAACCTGTCATCGTGGCGGCCTCATTCGAGCGGGCGACGTTTGAGACGCCGCCCGGCTCCTTTGGCGTTACGGATGCTTTTCGATGAAGCCCTCGACGTTCTCTTTCGTGGTGAGCGTCGCAGGCAGAAGCTGCTCGGGCGGCACTTTCTTGCCTTCCACAAGCTCGATCGCCGACTCGACCCCCATGCGGCCCATCCTCTGGGTCTGCTGAGTCACGGTGACGTCGAAGACGCCATCCTTGAGCTCCTTCAGCGCGGCTGTGTCGCCGTCGAAGCCGGCGATCCAGATCTTATGATCAGGGATTGGCGACCTTGACCGCCTGGGCCGCGCCGAGCGCCAGCGCGTCCGCCTGCCCGAAGATGATATTCGCCTTCGGATGAGTCTGGAGCAAATCAGAGGCGAGCGCGAAGCCCTCGTCCTGATGCCACTGCTCGCTCCACAATTCGCCGACGACCTTGATGTCGGGATAGTTCTTGAGTGCGATGGCGCAGCCTTTCGTTCGGTCGACTTCGGGGGTCGTGCCCTTCTGTCCGTGGATGATCAGCATCTCGCCCTTGCCGCCGGCCTTCTTGGCAATCCAGTCGCACACCTGCCGCGCCGACTCGACGCTGTCGGTGGCGATGAAGGTGTCGCCGGGCGCCCCTTCAGCGTTGCGGTCGATGTCGACGACCGGGATGCCGGCGGCATGTGCAGCTTTGACTGGAACCGCGGCGGCGGTTGCGCCCGCCGGAATGTAGATCAGAGCGTCGATGTTCTGCGCAATGAGGTCCTGGACCTGGCTGACCTGAGTCGCCGCGTCGCCCTTGGCGTCGACGGTGATCACCTGAATGCCCTTCTCGGCGCCCGCGGCCTCGACCGACTGCTTGATCTGATTGAAGAAGTTCGCCTGAAGGTTGGCGACCGCGAGTCCGAGTTTCTTGAGCCTCCTTGGCGTCCGCCCCCAACGCCGGAAGCAGCGCGATCGCCGCGACCGCCGCCAGCAACGATAGTTTCTTGAATACCCATTCTTTCCTCCTGCTCATCCGTTTCTGTCGGCGAGACGTTCGCCGGCCAGCCTCCATTACTTGGTCCTGCCGGACCTCGATCCGCTCTGCTCGAGAGCGACACCGACTGCCTCACGCGCCGTAACCTGCGGCCCGCAAAACTGTGTTCTTTCCCTCGCTAGCCCCGCTTGGTTCGCAACGTGTCGGCCGCGACCGCAACGGCGATCACAACGCCGATGATGACCTGCTGAACGAACGGCGAGACCTGCAGAAGGTTGAGGCCGTTGCGCAAAAAACCGATGATCAGCACGCCAACGGCGGTGCCGCCGATGCCGCCGAGGCCGCCCGAAAGGCTCGCGCCCCCGATGACCACCGCCGCGATCGTATCGAGTTCATAGCCGAGGCCTTGACTGGGCTGCGCCGAGTTGAGTCGGGCGGAACTGAATGACGCCGGCCAGCCCGGCGAGGACGGCGCAGATTATGTAGACCCAGATCGTGTATTGGCGCACGCCTATGCCGGCGAGCCTCGCCACTTCGGGGTTGCCGCCGATCGCATACAGCGCTCGGCCGGCCGGCCGAAACTGGAGCATGATCCAGGAGATGACGGTGATCGCGATCATCACGCCGACCGTCACTGTCAGGAAGCCGAAGTGGCGGATGATCGCGAGATTGGAGAACCAGTCCGGAAAGCCGACGATCTGTTCGCCGTTGGTGATGATGCTCGCGATGCCGCGCGCAATGGACATCATCGCCAGAGTCGCGATGAAAGCCGGCATGCGCAGGCGGGTCACCATCAGGCCCGACACAAGGCCGCAGGCTGCGGAGACGATCAGGCGCGACAAGGATCGCGATGACGAACGGCCAGTGCTGGTTGTCTCCGAGATAACCCATCACCATGCCGGAAAGCGCAAGAACCGAGCCGACCGAAAGGTCGATGCCGCCGATCAGGATCACGAGCGTCATGCCGACGGCCATCACGCCGAGCACCGTGATCTGATCCATCACGTTCAGGAAATTGCGCAGGCTGACGGAACGTGTCGGTCGAGAACGACAGAAAGACGCAGAGAAGGACCAGCCCGATCAGGGGTCCGGTCGCGCCGCTCACGAGAGCGAGGACGCCGCCGATCGCCTGCCGTCGCGGCTCCGCTCGTCGCCATCGCCTTGTTTCTGCTTCCGGCCAAGTGTTCGGCCATCGGTCCAACCTTTGCAGTTCAGTGAATCGCCAGACCGCGAGAGCGTGCGACTGCGCGCGCCCAGGCGCTCGCGCTCGCGCAGCCGATCCTGCGGCGCGCAGCGAAGGCTTGAACGCCTGCCCGCCGCGGTCGAGGCGACGCAAGCCTTCGAGCGTGAAGAGGCCGGCGCTGACGCCGGCGAGATGCGCGACGCCCATCGCGGAGAGCTCGGCGACGTCGGTGCGCTGGACCGGGACGCCAACCATGTCGGCCTCGAACTGCATCAGCTGGTCGTTGCGGGTCGGGCCCCCGTCGACGAGCAGGCGTTCGACGGGAGCGCCGCTTGCCCGCACCGCGTCGAGAACGTCGGCAATCTGGTGGGCGATCGAATCGAGCGCCGCCCGCGCGAGCGGCGCGCGGGTCACGCCGAACGTCACTCCGCTGACGATCCCGACGGCGGAGGCGTCCCACCACGGCGCGCCAAGTCCGCCGAAGGCCGGCACGAGATAGACGCCACGCGAATTCGGCCGCCGGTCGCCGCGAGGCGCGCAAGCTCCGGTGTGTCGACGCCGAGCAGCTCGGCCGCCCAGATCAAGGTCGATCCAGCGGACCGGATATTGCCCTCGAACGCCAGCATCGGCGCGTCGATCTGCCACGCGAGCGTCAGGCAAACGCCGGGCGCGCCCGCGTCGCCGTCGCTGACCGCTTTGCGGTCGACCAGGCCCATCACCGAAGAGCCGGTGCCGTGCGTCGCCTTGACCGGCCCCGGCGCGAAAGCGCCGTGCGCGAACAGGGCGGAATGGGAATCGGCCATCACCGCGCCGACCGAAACGCCGTCGGGCAAGGGCGCCGAGCCCCTTCGCCGCCGGAAACGGCCCGGTCGACGCGACAACGCGCGGCATCGCGGCGAGGGGCACGTCGAAGATCGAGAGCAGCTCCTCGTCCCAGCGCCCGCCGACGACGTCGAAGAGCTGCGTGCGCGAGGCGTTGCCGGCCTCGATCATCGCCTCGCCGCCGAAGCGCGACAGGATGAAGGAGTTGATTGTTCCGATACAGGTCTCCGCCGCCTTGGCGCGGGCCTGCCCCGATGGGAGGCGGTCGAGCAGCCAGCGCGCCTTGGCGGCGGAGAACATCGGATCGAGCGGCAGCCCGCTTTTGCGCCGAATGACGGCGCCATGGCCGGATGCACGGAGGGAAGCACAAATGTTCTCCGTCCGCTGGTCTTGCCACGACAGGACAGGGCGTCAGCGGCTCCGCCGCTCAGACGATCCCAGATGACGCAGGATTCGCGCTGCGTGCTCAGACCGACCGACACCACGCGTTTCGCGGTCGCCGGATCGAGCGCCTCGGCCGCGGCGCGGCGCACACTCGCCCAGATCTCGTTCGCGTCCTGCTCGACCCAGCCAGGCTCGGGCGTCGAGAGGGAGACCGGCGCCTGGCCGCGACCGACGACCTCGCCGCGATCGTCGACGACCAGGCACTTGGTCGAACTCGTGCCGTTGTCGATCGCGAGGACGAGCGCGTCCGACATCTTACCGCCCCTTCAGTTCCAATGCGGCAGCGACGATGCCGTCGCGGCTCAGGCCGAAATGCTCGAGGAGGAACGTCGCGGAGCCGGTCGGCGCGAAACCCTTCACCCCCAGGATGCGCATTGGCACGGGCGCATGGCGAACAACCGTTTCGGCGATCGCGGCGCCGAGTCCACCCTCGATCGTGGCTTCTTCCGCGGTGACGATTGCGCCTGTCTCCCGCGCGGCCGCAATGATCGCTGCCTCGTCGAGCGGCTTGATGGTCGAGACGTTAATGACTCGCGCCTCGAGACCCTTGGCCGCGAGAGCCTCGGCCGCCTCGAGCGCTCGGCTGACCAACGCTCCCGTGGCGACGATGGTCAGCGCCGACCCCGGGCGCAGCACGTCCGCCCGTCCGAAAGTGAAAGCATTCGATTCGTCACGCGTGACGGATGGAACCTTCGTCCGTCCGATCCTGAGATAGGCCGGCGTTCCTGCCCTCGCCGCCCAACGAACCGCAGCCCGAGTCTGCGCCGGGTCGGCCGGCACGACGATCGCCAGCCCGTCAATCGCCCTCAGCCAGCTCAAATCCTCGATCGAGTGGTGAGTCGGTCCGAGCTCGCCATACGCCATTCCGGGACTCATCCCGCAGAGGACGACTGGAAAGCCGTTGTATGCGACGTCCACCTTGATCTGTTCGAGCCCCCGGCCGGTCAGAAACGGCGCCGCGCCGCAGACGAACGGCAGGAATCCGCCATTGGCGAGGCCGGCGGCGACGCCGATCATGTCCTGTTCGGCGATCCCGACATTGATGAGGCGGTCGGGGAACAATTTGGGGAATTGCGTCAGATTGCTCGAACCGACGCTGTCATTGCAGACGGCGACGATGCGTGGATCGGCTCCGGCGAGCTCGATGAGCGTTTCGGCGAAGGCGGGACGGCAATCGAAGGTTTCGGCCTTCGCGGTGACAGAGGCGTTCATTGCGCGAGCTCCTTCATCGCGAGTTCCACCTGTTCAGGACTCGGAACCTTGTGATGCCACTCGACCCTGTCCTCGATGAAAGAGACGCCCTTGCCCTTGACCGTCCTGGCGATCACGCAGAGGGGCTTGCCCTTCCGTGGCGCCGTGAAGATGTCGAACATCGCGCCATGGTCATGTCCATCGCATTCGACCGCGTCCCAGCCGAAGGCGCGCCATTTGTCAGCCAGCGGCTCGAGGCGGTTGGTCTCCTCCGTACGCGCGCCCTGCTGGAGGCCGTTACGGTCGATGATCGCCGTCAGCGTGTCGAGCTCGCGATGGCCGGCGCACATGGCGGCTTCCCAGTTGGAGCCTTCCTGCAGCTCGCCGTCGCCGATCACTACAAAGGTCCGCCAGTTGGCGCCGGAAAGACGCGAGGCGATCGCGCTGCCGACGCCGATCGGGAGTCCATGGCCAAGGGGACCCGTGTTGGCTTCGACGCCCGGAACCTTCCTGCGGTTCGGGTGACCGTTCAGCGCCGACAGCGGCTGCATGAAAGTCTCAAGCTGTTTGGCCGGGAAAAAGCCGCGCAAGGCGAGCGTCGAATAGAGCGCCGCGGAGCAATGGCCTTTGCTGAGGATGAACCGGTCGCGCTTCGGATCGTTCGGCGTGTTCGGATCGACGCGCAGCACGGCGAAGAAGAGGGTCGCGAGCGAATCCGTCGCGGAGAGGTCGCCGCCGATGTGTCCAGCCTTCGCGCCGCTGATCATCTGAACAACGCTCCGCCGGATTTGAGTGGCGATCGCCTCCAGGCGCTTCCGACGCTCGTCGGCGTCCATTGTCGTCGGCAGCGCGGCAAGCATTGTCCTCGCGGATGTCGCAGACAAATTTCTTCCTCCCTCACGACATGATCAGGCCGCCGTCGACGTTGATCGTCTGGCCGGTGATATAGGCGGCGTCGTCGCTCGCCAGGAACGTGACGAGGCCGGCGACGTCTTCGCCGGTGCCAGCCCGGGCCATCGGGATGTTGCGCACCCATTCGGCCATCAGCTCGCCAGGCTTGTAGTCTCCCAAAAGCCTGCCCCAGGCCGCGTCGTTGTAGGCCCACATGTCGGTGTCGATGATGCCGGGGCAGAAGGCGTTGACGGTGATCCCTTCTTTCGCGACCTCCTTGGCGAGGCTCTGGGTGATGCCGACGACGCCGAATTTCGACGCCGCGTAATGGGGCGTGTAGATGAAGCCCTGACGCGCCTGGCCGGAGGCGGTGTTGATGAGACGGCCGCCGCGCTTATGCTTGCGCATCCGGGTGATCGCCTCCTGGCAGCACAGAAACACGCCTTTCGTGTTGACCTCCATGACCTTGTCCCATTCGGCCTCGGTCATCTCCTCGATTCGGGCGACGGTGATAACGCCGGCGTTCTGGACCGAGACGTCGACTCCGCCGTACGCCCGCTCGGCGGCGTCATAGAGCGCGACGACGTCCCCTTTCTTCGTCACGTCGGCGAACGCAGCGATCGCTTTTCCGCCCGACGCGGCGATTTCGGCGGCGACCGTCTCGGCGGCCGGCTCGTTGGCCGCCACGACAACCGACGCTCCCTCGCGCGCGAACCGGCGCGCCAATGCGGCGCCGATGCCCCGGCTCGCGCCGGTGACCACCACGGTCTTGCCGGAAAATCGGAGCATCTCTTCTCCTTGCATAAATATTCAATGTCGAATTTATCACCACGCTAACCCCACGCTTTCTGACCGTCAAGGAGGCACTGGAATTTTCCGCTTTTTGCGGCCCACCCACGGCAAATGGCCGCAGCCGGAAGCGAGCGACGAATAGAATCTTCTCCAGAGTTTGGAATATTTATTCGCGTAAACAAGCGCCATTCGCGATAATCAAGCGCCATTCGCGATAATAAGGACCTCGACCATGAGCCGAACGGACGAGCTTCGCATGATCTCGCGCGTGGCTCAGCTCTATTACGAGGACAAGCTCAAGCAGGCTGAGATCTCCGAGCGGCTGCACGTTTCGCAGGCGACGGTGTCGCGCATGTTGAAGAAAGCCGAGGACGAGGGGGTCGTGCGCATCGCCGTCGTCGCGCCGCGCGGGACCTACCCGCAGGTCGAGCGGGCGCTGCGCGAGCGCTACCGGCTCAACGAAGCGATCGTGGCGGAGTGTTTCGAGGATCGCGAGGAATTGATCCTCTCGGCCATCGGCCCCGCCGCCGCCCATTATCTCGAGGCGACGCTGAGCGAGGGCGACGTCATCGGAATCTCGTCGTGGAGCGCCTCGCTCCTGCGCATGGTCGACGCCATTCACCCGATCAAGCGCCCGCGCGCCGAGCGCGTGGTGCAGATTCTCGGCGGCATCGGCAACCCCTCGGTGCAGAGCCATGCGACCCAGCTGACCACCCGGCTGGCGCTCCTCACCGGCGCCGAGGCGCAGTTGCTGCCGGCCCAGGGCGTCGTCAGCTCGTCGGCGGCGCGCCTGGTGATGCTCGGCGACGTTTACGTGCGCGCGGCGATGGATCAGTTCCGCCGGATGACGATCGCCTTCGTCGGCGTCGGCGCGCTGCAGCCCTCCGTCATGCTGGCCAATTCCGGCAACGCCTTCACCAACGGGGAGCTGCAGGATCTGGCCAGACGCGGCGCGGTCGGCGACATCTCGCTCAGGTTCTTCGACCGCGCCGGAGCGCCGGTGCATGGGCCGCTCGACGAACGCGTCATCGGCGTCACGCTTGAGGAATTGAAAAAGACGCCGCGCGTCGTCGGCGTCGCCGGGGGCGACCGCAAGCTCGAAGCCATCCGCAGCTGCCTCATCGGCGGCTTCGTCAACGTGCTCGTCACCGACAGGTTCACGGCGGAAAAGCTGCTCTCTTGAGAGAGGAGGACCTCGCCGACTGGCGCGCGAGACGCGGTGTCGGTCGTCGTGGCGGCCAACGAGCCCGCCCGGCGAGACGGTCGACGTCCCGATTTAGAGCGCCGGCCTCATCACCCTCTCCTATCTCGACCGTCGGCTTGGGCGTCTTGGGCGTCTTATGTATTTGACCCTCCGGTCAAATCGTGATTTGTCGCGCCGCACTGCGAAAATCCCGAGAAGCCCGAAGAGACGATCCCGCCATGCTTCCCGAGCGCTACAACGTGCGCGAAGTCCGAGCCCAAGTGGCAGAAGGCCTGGGCGGACGCAGGCGTTTTCACGACCCGCAACGACGATCCGCGGCCGAAATACTACGTGCTCGAGATGTTTCCGTATCCGTCGGGGCGCATCCATATGGGCCATGTGCGCAACTATGCGATGGGCGACGTCGTCGCCCGTTACCGGCGCGCGCGCGGCTACAACGTGCTTCATCCGATGGGATGGGACGCCTTCGGCATGCCGGCGGAGAACGCCGCGATGCAGAACAACACGCATCCGGCGAAATGGACCTACGCCAACATCGATGCGATGCGCGCTCAACTGCAATCGATGGGGCTATCGCTCGACTGGTCGCGCGAAATCGCGACCTGCGACCCGAGCTACTACAAGCATCAGCAGAGACTTTTTCTCGACTTCCTCCGCGCCGGCCTCGTCGCGCGCAAGAAGGCGAAGGTCAACTGGGACCCGGTCGACCAGACCGTGCTCGCCAACGAACAGGTGATCGACGGGCGCGGCTGGCGGTCCGGCGCAGTCGTCGAGCAGCGCGAGCTCACCCAATGGTTCTTCAAGATCACGGACTATTCCGATGATCTGCTGACGAGCCTCGACCGGCTCGACCGGTGGCCGGAGAAGGTGCGCCTGATGCAGCGCAATTGGATCGGCCGCTCGGAAGGTCTGATGGTTCGCTTCCTCGTCGATCCCGCGAGCCTCGGAGCGCTCGCCGGCGAAACGGGAGTTGACGAGCTCGAAGTCTACACGACGCGCCCGGACACTCTGTTCGGCGCAAAATTCATGGCGGTCGCGCCCGACCATCCGCTCGCCGCAGCGGCGGCGCGCCACGATCGGGCGCTCGCGGCGTTCATCGAGGAATGCCGAAAAGTCGGCACCTCGGTCGCCGCCATCGAGACCGCGGAAAAGAAAGGCTTCGACACCGGCCTCAGGGTCGTTCATCCGTTCGACGCGGGTTGGCGCCTGCCGGTCTATGTCGCCAATTTCATCCTGATGGAATATGGCACGGGCGCGATTTTCGGCTGCCCGGCGCACGACCAGCGCGACCTCGATTTCGTCAACGTCTATGGACTCGGCGCGACCCCCGTCGTTTGCCCGCCCGGCGTCGATCCCGCGACCTTCGCCGTCGACGAGGTCGCCTACGACGGCGACGGCGTTCTGATCAACTCCCGCTTTCTCGACGGGATGACAATCGACCAGGCGAAGGAGGAGGTGGCTCGGCGCCTGGAGGCCGTGACGATCGGCAATCGTCCGCAGGCCAAGCGGCAGGTCAACTACAAGCTGCGCGATTGGGGCGTCTCCCGCCAGCGGTACTGGGGTTGCCCGATCCCGGTCATCCATTGCGAGAGCTGCGGCGTCGTTCCGGTCCCCGAAAAGGATCTGCCGGTCGAGCTGCCAGACGACGTGACCTTCGATCAGCCGGGGAACCCGCTCGATCGCCACCCGACCTGGAAGCACGTCGCCTGTTCGCAATGCGGCGGGCAGGCGCGGCGCGAGACCGACACGATGGACACTTTCGTCGACTTGTCGTGGTACTTCGTCCGCTTCACCGATCCGGGCAACGATGCGGCGCCCGTCGATCCGGCGATGGCCAATCACTGGCTGGCGGTCGATCAGTACATCGGCGGCATCGAGCACGCGATCCTGCATCTGCTCTACTCCCGCTTCTTCACCCGCGCGATGCGCAAGTGCGGCCTGCTCGATCTCGACGAGCCCTTCGCCGGCCTTTTCACGCAAGGCATGGTGGTGCACGAGACGTATCGCGACGCGCTCGGGCAATGGGTCGCCCCGTCCGAGGTTCGCCTCGATGCCGACGCCGCCGGGGCGCGCCGAGCCGTCCTTGTCGCCACCGGCGAGCCGGTCGAAATCGGGCCGACCGAAAAGATGTCGAAGTCGAAGCGCAATACGGTCGATCCCGACGAAATCATCGCGACCTATGGCGCCGACACCGCCCGATGGTTCATGCTTTCGGATTCGCCGCCCGAGCGGGACGTGATCTGGACCGAGGCCGGGGTCCAGGGCGCTTACAAGGCGATGCAGCGCCTTTGGCGCCTGACCTGCGACATCGAGCGCGTCGTCGGGCCCGAGCATCCGGCGGCGCCGGCGGTCTTCCGCGAGGAGGCCCGTCGCGTGCGTCAGATCGCCCACGCCGCGCTCGCCAGGGTCGAGGACGAAATCGAGCGGTTCCGCTTCAACGTCTGCGTCGCGACCGTCTATGAGCTCGCGAACGCGCTGAGCGCTGCGGTCGGCGCGATCGAATCGGCGCCGGTCGCGGACGATCTGCGCTGGGCGTTCGCGGAGGCAGGCGACATCCTCGTCCAATGCTTCGCCCCGATGATGCCGCACCTCGCCGAGGAATGCTGGCAGGCGCTCGGCCACAAGACGCTCGTGGCGCGGACGCCCTGGCCTGCGGTCGACCGCACTCTCCTCGTCTCGACCCACGTGACCTACGTGGCCCAAGTGAACGGCAAGAAGCGGGGCGAGCTCTCGATCGAACGGGACGCCGACGCCAGGGACATCGAAACGGCGGCTCTCCGCCTCGACGGCGTTATCCGGGCGATGGATAATAAGCCCGCTCGAAAGGTGATCATCGTTCCCAACAGGATCGTGAATGTCGTGGTCTAAGCGTCCGTTTCAAAAACCCGCCACGCTCGTCCTGAGGCGCCCCGAAGGGGCCTCGAAGGACGATCCAGTGGCGGCCGCGCCGCGAGCGTCCTCTGGACCATCCCCTCGTTTTGCTCGGGGCAAGCTCTTCGAGGCCCTTTGCTTTCGCAAAGGGCGCCTCAGGATGAGGTCTGCGACTTTTAAAACAGACTCCAATGTTTTCGCCGGCGCCGGCGCTCTTCTGCTCGCGGCCGGGCTGTCAGGCTGCTTCCAGCCCCTTTACGGCGAGGCGGCGCATCCCGGTCTGGTCGATGACCTGCGCGCGATCGAAGTCGCGCCCATTCCCGCTCGCATCGGACACTATCTCGCGGAGGACTTGATCGCCGACCTCAACGGCACGGGCCAGACGGTTTCGCCGCCGAAATATCGGCTCGTCGTGACGGTTGCGCTCGCCACGCAGACGCCGACGGTCAATTCCGAGATCAACGTCGCCTCCTCCGCGACGATGACCGGCGACGCCAGCTACACGCTGATCAAAGTCGACGGGGGCAAGGAGGTCCTGAAGGGCGCGGCAAGCGAGGCCGCGGCCTACGATCGCACGGCCCAGCGGTACGCCGACCTTCGCGCGGCGCGGGACGCTGAAATACGGCTCGCCCGCGTGCTTTCACAGACAATCTCGCTTCGCGTCGCCACCGCGCTCGCCGCGAAAAGCTCCTGAATGTCTGTTTCAAGAGTCATGGACCTCATCCTGAGGCGCCCTTTGCGGAAGCAAAGGGCCTCGAAGAGCTTGCCCCGAGCAAAGCGAGGGGATGCTCCAGAGGACGCTTGCGACGCCGCCCACGCCCCTGGATCGTCCTTCGAGGCCCCTTCGGGGCGCCTCAGGACGAGGGCGGTGGGCTTCGGAAACAGACTCTGAGAGGACTTGTCGCGGCTTCGTCGGAAGCCGAAGTTGGGCGATGCTCCTTTACCTCCTGCAGCGGCTGGCGGTTCTCGCGGCGACGCTCGTCGCCGCGTCCATGATCGTTTTCGCGGTGATGGATATCCTGCCCGGCAACGCGGCCGAGACCATTTTGGGGCCGACGGCGACGCCCGAGGCGGTGGCGGCCCTGGCGCACAAGCTCGGCCTCGATCAGCCCGTTGATCTGCGCTACGCGCACTGGATCGGCGGGGCGCTCCACGGCGATTTCGGCGTCTCATACGCCTACGGCTCTCCCATCGCGCCGCTGATCGCCTCGAGTTTGTCGATTAGCGCGCCCCTTGCGGTCATGGCGATGGCGCTCGCGACCTTCATCGCTCTCACGGCAGGCGTCTACGCGGCGGACCGGCGCCGCCGTCCCGGCGACGCGATCGTCATGGCGGCGAGCCAGGTCGGCCTCGCCGTGCCGAACTTCTGGCTGGCGATTCTGCTGGTGATCGTCTTCGCGGTCACGCTTCGCCTGGTCCCGGCAGGCGGCTTCCCGGGCTGGGAAGAGCCGATGCGGGCCTTGCGGGCGCTCATCCTTCCCGCGGTCGCCCTCGGCGTCGTTCAAGCGGCGATCCTGACCCGGGTCACCCGCTCGGCTTTGCTCGAGGCGCTGAACGAGGATTTCATGCGCACCGCCCGGTCCAAGGGCGTGTCGCGACGCGCGGCGCTCTGGCGGCACGCCCTGCCCAATGCGCTCGTTCCGATTCTGACCATCATGGGCTTGCAGTTCGCCAATCTCATCGCGGGCGCGATCGTGGTGGAGAACGTCTTCGTTCTCCCCGGAATCGGCCGCCTGATGCTGCAGTCGATCTCCAATCGAGACACCCTCGTGGTGGAGGACTGCGTGATGCTCATTGCGATCATCGTCATCGGATTGAACTTCGTGGTCGACGTCGCCTGCGCCGCCATTGACCCGCGGCTCAGGAATCCCGTCGCATGAGACCCGCGCGCATGGGGTTCAGCCTCTGGCTGGGCGCCGCCCTGGTCGCCATGCTGCTCGCCGCCGCCGCGATCTCTTTCCTCTGGACGCCCTATCCGCCCGCGGCGATCGACATTCCGCACAAGCTCGCTCCCCCGTCTCCGGCGCATTGGTTCGGGACGGACAGCCTCGGGCGCGACGTCGCGTCAGAATTGCTCGCGGGCTCGCGGATCTCGATCCTGGTCGGGGTCGTGGCGGTCGGCATCGGCCTCGTGTTCGGCGCCGCCTTCGGCTTGGCGGCGGCGCTCGCGAAGGGATTCGTCGAGGACGCGATCATGAAGGCCTGCGACTTCGTCTTCGCCTTCCCCGCGCTCCTCTCGGCGATCATGCTGACGTCGACCTACGGCCCCGGGGTCGTGAACGCGATCATCGCGATCGGCGTCTACAACGTGCCGGTCATCGCCAAGTTGACCCGCGCGACCGGCAACGGCGTGCTCGGGCGCGAATACGCCCTGGCCGCGCGCGCGGCCGGGCGGGGACCCTTGGCGATCGCCTTCGACCACGTCTTGCCGAACATCGCGCCCGCGCTGATCGTGCAGGCGACGATCCAGTTCGCCATCGCGATCCTCGCCGAGGCGGCGCTGTCCTATCTCGGCCTCGGCGCGCAGCCGCCGCAGGCGTCCTGGGGCAGGATGCTCTCCGAGGCTCAGAACGTCCTGTTCAACGCTCCCATGCTGGCGGTCTATCCCGGCGTCGCGATCGCGCTCAGCGTCCTCGGTCTCAACCTTCTCGGCGACGGACTTCGCGACGCCCTCGACCCGAAATTGAAGTCGAGAGGATGAGATGCTGCTCGAGGTCATGAACCTCGTGATCGACATTGCGACGCAGCGCGGCGCCGAGCGAGTCGTCAATGGCTTGACGTTCTTGCTCGACGACGGCGAGAGCCTCGGCGTCGTCGGCGAATTCGGGCTCGGGGAAGACGATGAGCGCCCTGGCCCTGATGGGCCTCGCGCCGGAATCGGCGCGCGTCACGGGCTCGATACGCTTCCAGGGACAGGAGCTTGTCGGGCTCGACGAGGACTCCCTGCGCCGCCTTCGCGGGGACCGCATCGCCATGATCTTTCAGGAGCCGATGACGGCCCTCAATCCCTTGCATCGCGTCGGGCGGCAGGTCGCAGAGCCGTTGATCCTGCATCGCGGGATGACGAGATCGGCGGCGTTCGAGCGCGCGGTGAAGCTGCTCGAGCACGTCCGCCTCGCCGATCCGGAGCGCGCCGCTCACGCCTATCCGTTCGCGCTTTCCGGAGGCGAGCGGCAGCGGGCGATGATCGCCATGGCGATCGGCTGCTCGCCGCGGCTCGTCATCGCCGACGAGCCGACGACGGCGCTCGACGTCACCGTGCAGGCGAGAATCCTCGAGCTGATCGACGGCCTTCGCGCCGAATCGGGGATGGCGCTGCTGCTCGTCAGCCATGATCTCGCGGTGATCGCCGGCCATTGCGAGCGGGTCATCGTCATGTACGCCGGCGTGATCATGGAAAGCGGACCCTGCGACGCGATCCTGCGCGACTCGAAGAACCCCTACACGCGGGCGCTGCTCGAGGCCCGTCCCCAGCCCGGAGCGCGGCGCGGCGCAAGGCTGAAAGCCATTCCCGGCTCGCCGCCCATTCACCACGAAATCGGCCCCGGGTGCCCGTTCGCCGGGCGCTGCGAGATGACGATCGACGTGTGCCGCACGACGCCGCCGCCCGAGATCGCGTTCGGTCCTGAACGCCGCTCCCGCTGCCATCGCGCGCTCGAAGTCGGCCGAACCGCATGAGCGAGCCGCCGCTTCTCGAGGTCGTCGACCTCGTCAAGAGCTACCGGCTGCCGCGGCCGAGCCCCTTGGCGCCTCATCCGCTTCGTCCGGCGCTTAGGGGCGTCAGCTTCTCGATCCTCCCGGGACGCTCGTTCGGCGTCGTCGGCGAGTCGGGATCCGGCAAATCGACCTTGGGCAGGATCGCGCTCGCGCTCGACAAGCCCGATTCCGGGCAGGTGCGGCTCGAGGGGCGCTCGCTGTTCGACATGCCGCATCGCGAACTGCGCGCTCTTCGCGAGCACATGCAGATGATCTTTCAGGATCCGTACGGCTCGCTCGACCCGCGCCATCGGGTCGAAAGAATTGTCGCTGAACCACTCCTCGCGCTGGGATCCGCCACGCCAAGCGAACGCCGCACCCGGGTCGCGGCCTCGCTCGAGGCGGTGGGACTGCGCAGATCCGACGCGAGAAAATATCCGCACGAGTTCTCCGGCGGACAGCGCCAGCGCATCGCGATCGCCCGCGCGCTGATCACACGCCCGAAGCTCGTCGTCGCCGACGAGCCGGTCTCCGCCCTCGACGTCTCGGTGCAGGCGCAGGCGCTGAACCTGATGAGCGATCTGCAGCGCGACGCGGGCGTGACATTCCTTTTGATCAGCCACGACCTCGGCGTCGTCGCGCATATCTGCGAGACGACCGCCGTCATGTTTCGCGGACGCATCGTCGAGGCGGGCCCGACCGACGCACTATTCGCGGCGCCGGCGCATCCTTATACGCGCGAGCTCGTCGATGCGACGCCGCGGCTGGACCGGGCGAGCCATGTCCCGCCTCCCCCGTCGGCCGGCGGCGCCAAAGCGTCGGACGGTTGCCCTTACGCCGCGCGCTGCGCCTACGCGCGGCCGCAGTGCCTCGAGGAGACGCCGAGACTGAGGAGGCTCGCCGGTGGGAACCGAAGCGCGGCCTGTCATTTTCCGCTCGTCTGACCGGAGCTCGAAGAGGCGACAGTCGGTCGGTTCGAGAGGCTAAAGGAACGCCGCGCCGCCGTTCACCGCGATCGTCTGTCCGGTGATGAAAGCGTTGCCGACGACCAGGATTGTCGCCTGCGCGACCTCTTCCGCCTGGCCCATGCGCCCCACGGGGAGGCGCGAGGCGACGCCGCCGGCCTTGAGCGGGGCCGCCATCTCGGTGTCGATCGGGCCGGGCGCCACCGCATTGACGGTGACGCCGTCTTTCGCCGCACGCGCCGCATAGCCGCGCGTCAGGCCCTCGAGCCCGGCCTTCGACGCGTTATAAGCGACGCCGATGAGCCCCGCGCCCCGCGCCGCCGCGGAGGAGATGTTGACGATGCGTCCCCAACGGCGCGCCCGCATGCCAGGGAGGACCGCCTCGGTGCAGAGGAAGGCCGACTTCAAATTCGAGGCGAGCGTGCGATCGAACGCCTGCTCGCCCGCGTCCTCGATCGCGATTCCCGCATTGTTGACCAAGACGTCGATCGGGCCGAGCTCGCGGGCGGCGCGCTCCATGAGCTCCGAGACCTCCCCGCCGACGGACACGTCGGCGCGGATGGCGATCGCCCGCCCGCCGGTCGAGCGGATTTGCCGGACGACGGCGTCGGCCTCTTCCGCTCTCGTCCGGAAATTCACCGCGACGGCGGCGCCGCACTCGGCCAGCGCCAGCGCGATCGCTCTGCCGATGCCACGCGAGCCGCCCGTGACCAGAGCGTTCCGTCCTGAAAGATCAACCCCGATCGCCATGCCCAACGACCCTTCACCCGCCGCCGATCCGGCCTCGTCGTCTAAGCAGACATGCCTTGACCGGCCAACGGATTGGAACTGTTCACCACAAAGAGCACCAAGGATACACAAAGCACACCAGCCGACCGTGTCCTTCGTGCAAACTTCGTGTCCTTAGTGGTGAAAATACGCTTGGCGCCGTTCACTGGTTAGAAGCAACATGAGCGGATCTGCCCAAGCAACAAGTCTGCTTAGACGCCAATCTGGGCGTTACGGCGGCCGGATCGCCGTCACAGCGTCAACGGGCCAGGAGCGAGGCGCGAAGCTTAAAGGTCAGCATCGCTGACGCGATGCCGATTTTTCCCTCCGTCGCCCTTGCGCAGGACAAAAAGCGCGACGATGTCATAGGCTCTCGAGCGGGCCGCCGTCGAAGGCGTTGCGGCCTCGAGGTCAAGGAGGTCCTTTATGGGCACGGCGGATAATGCGATGGGCGGCTCGTACGGCGCGCGGGAGTTCAGCCCGGGCGAGTGGGCGAGCGCCCGCTGGCGACGGCGCGGCGGTTCGCGTTGGACCCCGTTCGAAATCCTCGCCATGGTTCTCGGTTTCATCGTCTTCTGGCCGATCGGCCTGGCGATCCTCGGCTACAAGTTCTGGCAGAGCCGCTACGGCGGCCCGGACCTTCAGACTCTCGCCAACGACAGGTGGCAGGACGCGCGAACGATGATGGCTTCGGGTCCCTGGGGCGCCGCGTGGGGCTGCGGCCGCGCGACGCGCCACGGCGGCTTCTATTCGGCGCCGACCGGCAATGTCGCCTTCGACGAGTGGCGCACGGCCGAGCTCGCGCGCCTGGACGAGGAGCGCCGCAAGCTCGACGAGGCGCAACGCGAGTTCGCCGAATATGTCGAGGCGATCCGGCGCGCCAAGGACCGCGAGGAGTTCGAGCGCTTCATGGCCGAGCGCCGGGCGCGGCCGGCCAACGGCGGAGGCGAGGCTCGCTGAGCCGCTCGCCGCCGAAGCCGCTAAAAGCGTCATTGCGAGCGAAGCGAAGCAATCCAGCCGCACACCCAGGCGAATAGGTTGCCTTCGTCGCTGCGCTCCTCGCAATGACGGCCGGTGCTAAGCCTGCCGGTTTGACGGGTTCAATCCCTTCTCCCCGCCCGGGGAGAAGGGATTTTGCATGCTTGACGATCTGATCTCGCGCAATGGTATGCTCCGGCGCCTTTCCGTGAAGCCTCGGAGCACTCCATGCGGCGCGCATTCCATCTGATTCTTTCTGTCGGAGTCGCCCTCGTCGCCTCCGCCGGCCTCGCCTCCGCCAAGGACACCGTCACGATCGGAATGGTTCTCGAGCCGCCGGGCCTCGACCCGACGACGGCGCCGGCCGCCGCGATCGGACAGGTGACGCACTACAACATCTTCGAGGGACTCACGAAAATCAACGAGGACTTCTCGGTGACGCCTCTGCTCGCCGAGAAATGGACGGCGTCTCCCGACGCCAAGACCTACACCTTCACGCTCAGGCCGAACGTCAAGTTCCAGGACGGAGAGCCGTTCACCTCGAAGGACGTCAAGTTCTCCTTCGAGCGCTTCGCGGCCGACAACTCGACCAACAAGGACAAGCGTTTCTTCGTCACGATCGAATTGATCGAGACGCCCGATCCGATGACGGTGGTTTTGAAATTCAAGGAGCCGAGCGTCCTTGCCCCATACAAGCTCGGACTCGAGGACGCTGTGATCCTCGACGAGAAGAGCGCAGCCAACGAGGCGACCAATCCCGTCGGAACGGGCCCCTACAAGTTCGTCTCCTGGACCAAGGGCGCCTCGGTGACGCTCGACAAGTGGGACGGCTATCGCGATCCGGGCAAGATCGCCATCGCCCATGTGACGTTCCGGTTCATCAACGACGCAAATGCGGCGGTCGCCGGGGTGCTCGCCGGCGACATCGACGCCTTCCCGCTCTTCGCCGACCTCCAGTCGGTCGACAAGTTCAAAAACGACCCGCGCTTCCAGGTCCTCTCCGGCAGCACCGACTGCAAGACGATCATGGCGATGAACAACAAGCGGAAATGGCTGGACAATCTGAAGGTGCGGCAGGCGCTCGCCTACGCCATCGACCGCAAGGCGATCATCGACGGCGCGATGAACGGATACGGCACGCCGATCGGCAGCCACATGACCCCGCTCGAGCCCGGCTATGTCGACCTCACTGGCATGTATCCGCACGACCCCGACAAGGCCAAGACGCTGCTCAAGGAGGCGGGCGCCCCGACGCCCTTGCAGCTCAGCCTGATTTTGCCGCCGGTGCCGAACTATTCCCGCCAGGGTGGCCAGATCATCGCCGCCGAGCTCGCCGAGGTCGGCGTCAACGCCAACATCCAGGAGGTCGAATGGGCGCAATGGCTGTCGGGCGTCCTCAAGGACCACAATTACGACCTCACGGTCATCTGCCACGCCGAGCCGTTCGATATCGGGATCTATGCCAACCCGAACTATTACTTCCAGTACGACAGCCCAGCGTTCCAGGCGATCTACGCCAAGGTTGCGTCGGCGCCGAATATGGAGGCCTACAAGGAGGCGGTCGGCGAAGCCCAGCGCAAGCTTGCGGAGGACAGCGTCAACGTCTTCCTGTTCGCATTGCCCGACGTGACGGTGGCGGACGCGAAGCTCCAGGGCTTATGGAAGAACATGCCGATCTTCGCCAACGACGTGTCAGCGATGTCGTGGAAGTGAGCACGGCAATGGGGAGGGCCTGAAACCCCAGTGCAGCCCTTCCGCCTCACGGCGCTCGAGCTTCTCCGCGCCTATCGGTCGCGACAACTGTCGCCGGTCGAGGCGATGGCCTCGGTCATCGAGCGGGTGGAGGCGTTCGAGCCGCATATCGCGGCGACTTGGCTCTATGCGCCGGAGCGGGCGCTCGAGCAGGCGCGCGCCTCGGAAGCGCGCTGGATGAAGGACGAGCCGCTCGGTCCGCTCGACGGCGTGCCGGCCACCGTCAAGGACAACATCGCGACTCGCGGCGACCCGACGCCGGTCGGCACCGCAGCGAGCGACATGACGCCGGCCGAGGCGGATGCGCCGCCCGCCGCGCGGCTCAAGGAGGCCGGCGCGATCCTGTTCGCCAAGACGACGATGCCCGATTACGGCATGCTGTCGTCCGGGCTCTCGAGCCATCATCCTCTCGCCCGCAATCCTTGGAAGCTCGACCGCAACCCCGGCGGATCATCTGCGGGAGCGGGCGCCGGCGCGGCGGCGCTCTACGGGCCGCTGCATGTCGGCACCGACATCGGCGGCTCGATCCGCCTGCCGGCCGGCTGGTGCGGCATCGTCGGTTTCAAGCCGAGCGCCGGGCGCGTGCCCATCGATCCGCCCTACGTCGGCCGGGTCGCCGGCCCGATGACGCGGAACGCCGCCGACGCCGGCCTGATGATGGCGACGCTCACGCTGCCGGACGTCCGCGACTACGCCAGCCTCGCGTTCGAGGCGCTCGACTGGGCCGTCAGGCCTGCGGAGCTTCGCGGCCTCAGGCTCGGCCTCATGCTGGAGGCGGGCTGCGGCGCACCCTCGTCGCGCGAAGTGCGCGAAGCGGTCGAGCACGCCGCGCGCGATTTCGAAGCGGCGGGGGCGCGGGTCGAGCCGCTCGCCCCGTTCCTGACCCAGGAGATGCTGGACGGCCTCGATCACTTCTGGCGCACCCGCGCGCTGATCGACCTCGAGGCGCTCCTCCCCCAGAAGCGCGCCGCCGTGCTGCCCTTCATCCGCGCCTGGGCCGAATTGGCCGACGGCTTTTCCGGCCAGCACGTGCTTCGCGGCTTCAATCAGATTTTCGCCATGCGCCGGGCGGCGATCGCCGCCACCCACCCGTTCGACTTCGTGCTGACGCCGACCGCGCCGATGACCGCCTTTCCGGCCGAATGGGCCTCGCCGAGCCGCGACCCCCTGAATCCGTTCCCCCACATCGGATTCACCGTCGCCTTCAGCATGTCGGAGCAGCCGGCGGTCTCGGTCAATTGCGGCTTCGACGTCGAGGGCCTGCCGGTCGGGCTGCAGATCGTCGGCCCCCGGTTCGACGACGTCGGCGTGCTGTCGGTCGCCCGCGCCTACGAGGAGATACGCTCGGCCGAGATGCGGCTGTGGCCCGAGCCGCCGGCGGCGCGAGGAGACGGACGGACTGGAAATGGTCCAGATCCAAGTGCGAGCTCGACAATTCCGCTGTTTACGCGAAAAAATCCGCTGTTCCGTCCGCTGCGGTGATTTGCGCTCAACCGTTTGAAGTTGCAGGCATATTGGCCGAAAAACCCGGCTGGAGCGGTCCCGTTTTTGCGGAATCCGCTGTTTTTGCCCCTGTTACCAGCGGATCCGCCCCGAAGAGAGCCCCAGCGAGTGAACAAACTCACGCTTGGAGAGTTGTGTCTTTCTGGAGGTTCGCAAATCGGCGAATGGCGGCCGGCTGCGACGACCTCTCGCAATTTCCGCGATAGCGAGCGAAAAATCAGCGCACGCTCGCGTGAAGCGTCTTGGCGTAGCGGCCGGCCGAGTGGAGCACAGGAGTTGTCTGGTCTTCTGCTCTCGCTCGATAGTCATCGGCGCGATCGGCGCCATGAGCGCTGACTCGGCCGCGTTGGCTGAAAGCTGATTTTGCGTCGACCGCTCCGACCCCTTGCCCAAATGCACATCGGAGGAGGTGGACATGACCAAGACTCTGGCGTTCGCGGGTCTGATCAGCGCCGCGCTGGTCGGGTCGGCGGCGTTCGCCCAGCACGACACGAAACCCAGCACGGTGAACCAGCCGGTGCATAAGGCGAACCCCCCGCCCACTTGCGCGCCGAGTTCGCGGGCAGCCGGCGAACACGAGCCGCACCCCCGCTTGCGTGCCGACCCGTGGACGGCAGGCGGCCGACACCGAACGGCCGGCGGCAGGAACCGAGTCGCCGCGATCTTCGCCGCCTTGATGCAGGCTCGTCCGTCGCCGCGACCTGCGCTGCATCGGCCTCGTAAGCGCGCGCGAGAGGCCTCCCGTACGATGGCATGCGACGAGGTGGGTCAGCCCGCCTCGTCGCATTGCTGTCTTTATGAGCACCGCCGTTCAGCGCACATGCGACTTCGGGGTTCGCGCACGGCGTTCCCTGCGTCAAAGGCCTAACACCCTCAGCTTTCCGTCGATGAACGTCTTGGCGCGCGGCACGTCGCTCTCGTCGAGGTGCTCGATGATGAGGGGGATGTTGGGGTGGTGCTCAGCGAGGCGCTTCAGGTAGAGGTCGTAGTTCAGGCCGCCCAGTCCGGGCGCGGGCAACTCGATCTGTCCGACCCCGCGAAACGTGTGGCTTTCCTCAGCGCCTTCAAAAAGCTTGGCATGCTTCTCCGACTTGTCCGGACCCGCGAGCTTCACGTCCTTCGCGTGCGCAATCTTGATCTTGTCCGAGAGCGCGTTGAACACCCGGTTCAGCTCCCCGTCCATGTCGCCGAAGTTGTGCGCCTCGAAATAATTCGTCGGATCCATCAGCAAGCCCAGCGAAGAATGGTTGATCTCCGCAAACATGCGCAGGGTCTCGTTGACCGAGCCGACGACGTTATTGACGTAGGTTTCGAGGAGGAACACCGCTCCGTGGTCGTAAGCGACCTGGACGAGGTCTCGGATCAGGTTGGCGCAGTCTTCAAACCCTTCCTCCGTCTTGTTCTTGGGATGCGAAACCCAGTCGCTGTCGGTTGCGAAGGTGCCGGTTTCCGAGATGACATAGGGCGACCCGAGATCGCGCGCATGGCGGATAATAGCCTTGAGATGATCAAGCCGACGCTTGCGCTCGTCCCTGTCGGGATGGACGATGTTCGTGTAGCCAGAAATGCAGCAGATCGGCAAATTGTGATCGCGGAACGTCTCGGCGATCGTCCGACACTTCTCTTTGGTGATCGCCTTGGTCGACAGGTCGATATCCTTGAAGGTGAGATCAAGCTGGACCGTGTTGAAGTCGAGGCGGCGGATTTTTTCCGCCGTCTCCTTCAGACCGTAGGGGAAATATCCGGTGAAGATTCCTGACTGGATCATGTTGCTTCCTCCTTATGTTAGACGCCGAATTCCGACAGCGCCACGGCGCGCCGCTCGTCGAGGGAGCGGTACGCGGCTTCGACCAGCGCCATGGTCTTGAGATTGTCCTCCGCGTTCAGCTCCGGCTCGGTTCCCGTCTTCACGGCGTATTGGAGCTGCTCCATCACGCCTCGGAAAGCATCGGGAAACCAGCGTGTGGCCCAACTCGGCCGAATCCATTTGCCGTCGGTCGTCCGGGAGGAATAGCGCAGCGTGCTCGGACTGCCCTTCGGGTAGTCTGGCCAGCCGATGGTCCCATCCGCGAGCCCGTTCGTGCCCTCCATTCGCCATTTGATGTAGATGTCGGACTTCGAACCCCTCTTCGTGCGGCCCGGTCCAGACGTCTTCGAGGCTGACGGCGAGCGCGCCTGAGGGAAATCGTAAGGTCGAGGCGCAGACGCCATCGCGGTGGACGAACTTCGTGCGCGGGTCGGGCCGCGCTGCAGTGAAGACGTCGATCGGATCGCCCAGCAGAAAGCGCAGCACGTCGAGGTGATGGACGCTCATGTTGAGAAGCGTCAGTCGGTCATACGCGGCCAGGAAGGTTTGCCAGTGAGGGATCGCCCGCATTTCGATGGTGGCGATGACCGGCTCGCCGAGATCTCCCCGGTCGAGGATCTGCTTCAGCACGCGCATCGATTGATCGAAGCGCATGTTCTGGTTCACCGACAGCATCTTTCCGGCCGCCTTAGCCTCGGCCACCACGGCTTTCGCCGTAGCCAAATCGAGGGCCAATGGCTTTTGCGCAAGGATCGCCCTGATATGTTTCTGGCCTAGAGCTAGGCGGATCAACGCCGGCTGCTGGTCGGGAGGATAGGCGATGTCGAGGATCTCGACGCCCGGGTCCTCGATCAGCGCCTGGGGAGTGTCGTGCGTCTTGGCGATACCCCATCGCCTGGCGACTTGTTCCGCGTTCGACCTTGTGCGCGATGCGATCGCTGCGACCGGAAACCCAGCCTCCTTGTAGCTCGCGAGCTGGACATCGGCCATGATGAAGCCCGCGCCAATCGCCCCGATGCGATAGTCACGACATCGAATTGGCGGATCCGGTACGAATTTTGACTTGTCGGACATCTTTCCTCCCTTCAGTTGCTGCGCGTCGTCGCGGGGTCAGACGCTTGCCAATAGCTTGTGCGAAAGAATGCGAGGCTCGCTTCAAAGGGCGCCAGACCCACGGTTTCCCAGCCGACGGTTGCCCCTGGACGAGCGCCTTGACGATGGCTTCGCTGCCGTTCGCGACGATGGCCGTAGAAGCACCTGGTGGCTCGCTTGTCAGCCTACAAGTAAAAATGCGAAATTGATGGTTCGCGCGGACTTTGTCCATCGAAATTGAAAATTGCGAGTGGACCTGTTTCGCGGCGCCGTCCGCCCCATTCCTCGGAACTCGGAGCAGCAGATTCGACTCTGTCGGGATGATCTGGACTCGATGCCGCGAGGCGACAGGAGCCGCCGGGCGATGCGTGCGCAAACATTCGATTCATTGCCCGTTCATCCGCGTTTTGGTCTGGTCGCCGCGGCGGCCGTTATGGCCCACGAACAAGGAGGCTTCGATGCTGAAGACGGTCGTTTATCCCGGACTTCTGACTGTCGCTCTGATGTGCGGGCAGGCCATGGCTCAAACCGAAAATCCGCAGCCGGGCGCCCCGCCGGCCGCCGGTCAGGGGGCCCCGCCGGCAGCTGGCCAAGAAGCGGCCCCTCCCCCCGCCGCCGCGCCGGCGGCCCCGCCGCCCGGAGGCGCGATGGCGCCGGCTGGGTCGAACAGAGCGATCATCGCCGGCTGCAGGAACGACGCGCGCGCCAAAGGGTTGCGAGGCCCGGCGTTGCAATCGGCCGTGTATGACTGCGTGGGCGGTCAAAATCCCCAACTCGCCGCCCGGATGCGATGCAATCAGCAAGCGAGGGCGCAGGGCATCGCCCGAGGCGCCGCCATGAAAGCGTTTATACGGAGCTGCGTCACCCAGGCCGGCCAACCGGCTCAACCCGCTCAACCGCAGTAAGGCCGCGAGACCCTGCGGGCGCTGGAGCTTCCCAGCGATCGTCAACGATCGGATCGCTTCAGCGCCAGCATTTCGCGCATGGCCTTGCGAGAATTCTCGCTAGGCCGTCGGGCCGTCGCCCGCATGACACGAGTCGTGCATGACGGCGACCGTGCGCGGCCGCAAATCGGCGAGCATAGGGCAGCGCATGCGCGAAAGGTCCGGCCTGACCCTCGATCAGCGCCTGGCGTGCGGCGCTTGGTTCTCTCCTACAGGGGCGTCGCCATCTCCAGATAACGGCAGAATGCGTTGGCGAGTTGCATCTGGCGCGGCGTCCGGCACTCAGCCTCGAAGACCGACGGCGAGGCGACCAGAAC
>CAWFVS010000022.1:0-32914 GCA_963819255.1 uncultured Alphaproteobacteria bacterium | reverse complement strand
CGGCCGACCGGTCGAGCGCGGCCAGCAGCATTTCGCGAAAAGTCTCCTTCGTCATGGCGCTGCATTCTATAGCGCAGCCGCGCAGATTTATCTCGCTAAACCAGCGCGGAAGGCGACCGCCCTCAGCGAGGGTCATCCCGCCTCCCCTTGCCACGCCGCCTAGTCTACCCCGCAAGTCGCGGCGAATTTACTCGGCTTTCGCCCTGTGCGCCCGGCCGCGGCCGTGGGTCTCTTCCTCTTCCGCCACCTTCTTGGTGAGCGTCGCCAGGTCGTGGACCCGCCTCGACAGGACGTCGATGTCCCTACGGGTCGGAACGTTCATGGCGTGCAGCGCGCGCCCCACCCGGTCGTCGAACACCTTCTCGACCTTGCCCCAGGTCTCGCTCGCCTTCTCTCTCATCTCGGCCAGCCGCTCATCGGCGGCGCCCTTGGTCCGCTCCTGAACCTTCTCGCCTTCGGCGACGAGCGCCTCGAACATATCGGCGCCCCCCTTCTGGGCCTTGGAGAACGCTCCGAGACCCGCGAGCCAGATCTGATTGGCCAATTCCCTGATTTTCACAGCCAAATCTCGCGCCTGCGCGAGGACCTGGTTTTTTTCCGCCGCTTCAGCGGCGAGTTCCTTCAGTCCCTTTGGCATGACCATCCTCGTTTTTCGTCTCGGCGGCCAACCCGCCTTTCTATGGCGACGCATTAAAGCACAGGGTTTTAGTATTCGCCGCCTAAAGGTCTAGGCGGAGCATTCTAGATTCTTACCTGAGGGATCATGGGCAAAACGAGTCGAAGATTGTCATTGAGGCGCCGAGGCGATCGAGCTGCAGCCAAGAAATCGACGACGCGTTGGATGGCGGTGTCGGCGCGGTGATAGGCGGCTTCGACCATTCCGCCGGCAAGGACAGCGACCATGATCCAATGACAATTCGAAGGAAGATTGAACATTCTAACCCCGCGAAGGGCCATTCCGCCGTCCCGGCGCGTCAAAAATCGGCTCCCGCCTTTCCAACGAAAAACCCAGTCCGACAGGCTGCTAGTGTGTTGAGCGCAACCCGTTGATGGGACTCGACGGTCCGCTGGCGGTCAAACGCGGAAGCACGGCGGCCGAACCCCTTGATCTGCATCAATACCCGTCGCTCGCCGTCGCGCTAAGAAAAAAGCGTCACGTCTCCGAGAACGGCGGATCGTCACGATGGGCCTGATGTCGAATGAGCCGATGACGGCGCTTCGAACCGCCGTTCCGGTCGTCGACGAGACGGCGCCCGCGCCGCCTCGCGAGGCGCCGCCGGCGCCGCCTCATGACGGTACGCGAGCCGCGCCGCGGCGAGGCCGGCCTCTGCTGCGGGGCGGGCTAATCGCCCTCCTCGCGCTGCTGGTAGCAGGCGGGATCGCGGCATGGCAGCGGTTCAGCCGGCCCCCGGCGGCCGCGACCGCCGTCACGGTCTATGGCGCGATCGACATCCGCCAGTCGCAGCTCGCCTTCAACGACAGCGACCGCATCCGCCGCATTCTGGTGCAGGAAGGCGACCGGGTAAAGAAAGGCGAGTTGCTCGCCGAGCTGGACACCGCGCGCCTGCAGGCGAACGCCGACAAGGCCGCGGCCGATGTGGACGCCGCCACGGCGAGCATCGACGACCTGAAGCAAGCGATCGAGGAGCAACACCTCGTGGTGGCGGAAGCCCAGGCGGCGGTCGACGCGGACCAGGCGGCGCTGACCTTCTCCGAGCAGCAGAACGCCCGGTATTCCCAGCTCGAGCGCACCGGCGCGGGCACGGTGCAGGAGGCGCAGCAGTGGCGGTCGGACATCCGCCAGAAACAGGCAACTCTGGCGCGCGACAACGTCGCCGTCAGCGTCGCCCGCAAGCACGTCGACGTGCTCGCGGCGGACCTCGCCAAGGCCAAGGCGACGCTGGCCGACCAGCAGGCTACGCTCGCCTTCGCCCGCGAGCAACTGGCCGACGCGCAGCTTTACGCCCCTGCCGACGGCGTTATCGAGGACCGCATCCTGGAGCCGGGCGACATGGCCAGCCCCGACCGGCCGGCGCTGACGCTCGATCTGACCAATCCCGTCTATGCCCGCGCCTATCTGCCGGAGCGCGAATTGGGCCGCGTGCGGCCGGGAATGCGCGCCTTCATCGAGACTGACGCCTTTCCCGGGAAGCGCTTCCCGGCCTGGATCGGCTTCATCGCCACGACCGCGGAATTCACCCCGAAAACCGTCGAGACCACCGAGATCCGCACCGAGCTCGTCTATCGGATGCATGTCTACGCCTGCAGCACAGCGGCCAGCGACGAACCGCCGCGGGCTACCGTGCCGGCTGGGCGCGTCACCGGGCTGTTCGGCCCCGACGCTGCCGGCAAGACCACGCTCCTGCGCCTCGCCGCCGGCCTGCTGCGGCCGGATGCGGGGCGGGTGGAGGCGCTCGGTCTCGACGCGACGCGGGAGACGGCGGAGATCCAGGCCCGCATGGGCTACATGCCGCAGCGCTTCGGCCTCTACGAAGACCTCACCGTCCAGGAGAACCTCGACCTCTACGCCCAGCTCCAGGGCCTAAAGCCTGCGGCACGCCCCGCCCGCTACGCCGAGCTGTTGCGGCTGACCGCGCTTGGCCCTTTCGGGGCGCGGTGGGCCGGCCAGCTCTCCGGCGGCATGAAGCAGAAGCTCGGGCTGGCGTGCGTCCTGCTGCGCATCCCCGAACTCCTGCTCTTGGACGAGCCGACGGTGGGCGTGGATCCGATCTCGCGCCGGGAGCTGTGGGCGATCATCGCCGGCCTGCGCGATCGCGGGATCAGCGTGCTGGTCTCGACCGCCTATCTCGACGAGGCGGCGCACTGCGACGAGGCGGCGCTCATCGACCGGGGCGGCCTGCTCGCCCAAGGGCCGCCGGGCGCCCTGGCGGCAGAGCTCGGCGGACGCTGCTTTGCGGTCCGGCACGCGAAGCTCGACCGCCGCGCCTTGCAGCAGCGGCTGCTCGCGCTCCCGGGCGTCGCCGACGCGCGGCTCGAGGGGACGGGCGTCCGGGCGTTGCTCGCCGCCGGCGCCGAGACGCCGGCGGAGGAGGAAGGCGTCGAGTGGCGCCAGGCGCCCGTTCGCCGACGTGTTCGCGGACCGCCTGCAATCGCACCGCTCGCGCCGCGTCCCGGCCAAGGTCGCACGGGACGCGCAGCGGCGCGACGGCGCTGTGCTACGCGTCTCCGGGCTCAACCGCACCTTCGGCGCGTTCCACGCGGTCAAGGACGTGAGCTTCGAAGTGGCGCGCGGCGAGGTGTTCGGCCTGCTCGGCGCCAACGGCGCCGGCAAGACCACCACCTTCCGCATGCTCTGCGGCCTTTTGCCGGCCTCATCCGGCACGCTCGAGATTGCGGGCCAGGACCTGCGTCGCGCGCCCGCCGAGGCGCGCGGGCAGATCGGCTATGTGGCGCAGAAATTCGCGCTCTACGGCAATCTCAGCGTGGCGCAGAACCTGTCGTTCTTCGCCGCCGCCTACGGCTTGCGCGGCGCGCGGCTGCGGGAGAGGCTCGACTGGGCGGAGAGCGAGTTCGAGCTCGGCCCGTTCCTTTCCATGAACGCGGGCGACATCCCGCTCGGCTTTAAGCAGCGTCTGGCGCTGGCCTGCGCGCTCCTGCACGAGCCGCCGATCCTTTTCCTCGACGAGCCGACCTCCGGCGTCGACCCGCTGGCGCGGTCGGAGTTCTGGCAGCGCATCAACCAATATGCCGCCGCCGGCACGACAGTGCTGATCACCACGCACTTCATGGACGAGGCGGAGTACTGCGACCGGCTCGCGCTGATGTCGCAGGGCAGCGTGCTGGCGGCCGGCGCCCCCGTCGAGATCCGCGCGCGCGCCGCCCGCCCGGACTTCCCCGATCCCACGATGGAAGACGCCTTCGTCGCGCTGATCGCCGCGCATGAGGCCAGCCTGCGGCGGGCGGCATGAACGCGGGCAGGCTGCGTGGGCTGATCTGGAAGGAGAGCGTGCAGATCCTGCGCGACCCTTCCGCGCTGGCGATCGCCTTCGTGCTGCCGCTGTTCCTTCTGCTGTTGTTCGGCTACGGCGTGTCGCTGAACGCCGAACACGTGCCGGTCGGCGTGGTGGCCGAGCACCCGAACCCGCAGACCGAACAGTTTGTGGCGACGCTCCGCCGCTCGCGCTATTTCGACGTCGATACGCTGCCGAGCTTAGCGGCGGCTCGCAGTGCGTTGGCGCGGCGCGAGATCAGCGGCTTCGTGTGGCTGCGCAGCGATTTTGCCAGCCAGACCCTGGCGTCCGGCCCGGCCTCCATTGGCGTCGCGCTCAACGGAGTCGACGCCAACACGGCGCGGCTGGTGGACGGCTATCTGACGCAGGCCTGGCAGATCTGGCTTACCCAGCTGCAGCAGGAGCAGGCCGAGACGCCGGCCGTCCCGGTCGCACTGCAGACCCGCATCTGGTTCAACCCCGCGCTGCGCAGCCGCGACTACCTGGTGCCCGGCCTGATTGCGGTCATCATGACGCTGATCGGGGCGCTCCTGACCGCACTCGTTGTGGCGCGCGAGTGGGAGCGCGGCACGATGGAAGCGCTGATGGCCTCGCCGGCGACGATGGCGGAAATCCTGCTCGGCAAGCTCTTGCCGTATTTCGTGCTCGGCATGGGCGGGATGGCGCTGTCGGTCGGGCTCGCGGTGACGCTGTTCGCCGTGCCGCTGCAGGGGAGCGCGCTCGTGCTGACCGGCGCCTCGGCGCTGTTCCTGATGGTGGCGCTCGGCATGGGGCTGTTGATCTCCTCGCTGGCGCGCAACCAGTTCGTCGCCGGGCAGATCGCGATCGTGGTCACGTTCCTGCCGGCCTTCATCCTGTCCGGGTTCGTCTTCGACATCCGCTCGATGCCGCTGCCGATCCAGGCGATCACGCGCGTCCTGCCGGCGCGCTATTTCGTCTCGATCCTCCAGACAGTGTTCCTCGCCGGCGACGTGTGGGCGGTGATCCTGCCCGACGCGGCGGCGCTTGCGCTGATGGCGGCGTTCTTCCTCGGCGTCACGCTGTGGCGCTCGCACAAGCGACTCGACTGACATGGCGCGGCTCCTCGCCCTGATCCGCAAGGAATTCCTCGCCCTCCTGCGCGACAAAGCGAGCCGCATCGTGCTGATCGGCCCGCCGCTGATCCAGCTTCTCGTATTCAGCTACGCCGGACGTTCGATCTCAACAATATCCCCTTCGCGGTGATCAACGAGGATCCGGGCTTAGCCGGGCGGCAACTCGTGGCGCGCTTCGCCGGCGCCCCCGCCTTCCGAGAGGTCGCCGCGCTGCCCTCCACCGAAGGCCTCGCCCGGCTGATCGACCGGCGCGACGTGCTCATGGCGATCCATGTGGACCGCGACTTCAGCCGCGACCTCTTGAGCGGACGGCCAGGCGCCTTGCAGATCGTGATCGACGGGCGCAACTCCAACACCGCCGCGATCGCCTTGAGCTACGCGAGCGAGATCGTGCTCAACTTCGACTCGGAGTGGGCGGCGGCGCATGGCGGGCCCGAGCCACCCGCGACGCTCGACGTGCGCGCCTGGTACAACCCCAATCTGCTCTCGCGCTGGTTTGTCGTGCCGGGCATCGTGGGCCTGCTCACTTTCGTCGTGACCATCCTGGTCAGCGGGCTTTCCGTGGTGCGCGAGCGCGAGGCCGGGACCTTCGACCAGTTGCTGGTGACGCCGTACCGGCCTTGGGAGATCCTGGTCGGCAAGGCGACGCCGGGCCTGCTGATCGGCGCCGCCGAGGCGGCCGTGATCGTGGCGGCCGCGGTGTTCTGGTTCGGCGTGCCGCTGACCGGCAGCCTCATCGCCCTCGCGCTCGGGCTGCTTCTGTTTCTTGTGGCGGCGCTCGGAATCGGGCTGATGATCTCCTCGCTCGCGGCGACGCAGCAGCAGGGATTGCTCGGCGCGTTCCTGTTCCTGGTGCCGGCGATCATCCTCTCCGGCTTCGCCACCCCGATCGCCAACATGCCGCCCGCGGTGCAGTACGTCACCTACGCCAACCCCCTGCGCTATTTCATGGTGATCCTGCGCGGCGTCTTCCTGGAAGGGGACGGCGTGGCCGACCTCCTTGGCCAGTGTTGGCCTCTCGCCGCGCTCGGCGCCGTCGGCATGATTGCGGCGGCGTGGCTGGCGCGGCGGCGGATGGGATGAGCGGGGTGACGCATGGCCCCGTCATTGCGAGCGAAGCGAAGCAATCCACGAAGGGCGCGGCGGCGGCAGGGATTGCTTCGTCCCCCCGGGCTTGGACCCGGGGGGCTCCTCGCAATGACAAGAGCCAAGCGGCGTCACCGCGGCCTTTCGCAGTTCACCATCCAGGGCGTGCCGAACCTGTCGGTGACCATGCCGAAGCGTTTGGCCCAGAAGGTCTCGGCGATCGGCATGCCGACGTTTCCGCCTTTCGACAGCGCCTCGAAGATACGCTCGGCCTCCTCGGCCGTGTCGACGCCGATGCAGACGGCGTAGCCTTGCGGCTTGTTGTAGCGGCCGCCCGGCGAATCCGACGCCATGATGGTGAAATCGCCGGCCGTGAAGCGGGCATGCATCACCATGTCCTTCTCACTCTCCGCCATGCGTTCGGCCATCGGCGAGTCCCGGAATGTCATGATCCGCAGATCCTTTCCGCCGAGAATTTCCGCGTAGAAGCGCATGGCCTCAGCGCAATTTCCATTGAAGTTCAAATAGGGGTTGATCTGCATCGTCCTCTCCTGTTGTCGCCTTCGGGACCCGATCGCAACGCGTGCGCGGCGCTCTCTCCGGTTCCTAGCCGGTCGACCGGAAGCAATGTCACTTCGCGGAATACGAAGCTCACGCGGCCACCGGCTCTTCCTGCGTCGTCACCTCGAAATGGTGCAGGGGCGCCTGCCCGAACGCCGTGGAAAGCGCCACGTCCGCCGCGTCCCGTCCTCGGCCCATCAGAATGCGTCCGATCCGGGGCATATTGTGGCGGGCGTCGAACGCATACCAGCGCCCGTTCAGGAAGACCTCGAACCAGGCGGAAAAGTCCATCGGCGCCGGGTCCGGAGGCACGCCGATGTCGCCAAGGTAGCCCGTGCAGTAGCGTGCAGGCACGTTCATCGCCCGGCAGAGCGACACCGCCAGATGCGCGAAATCGCGGCAGACGCCGACGCCCTCGCGCAGCGCGTCGGAAGCGGCGCGCCGAGGATTCGCCATTGCGTAGTCAAAGCGGATACGATCGTGGACGAAATCGCAGATCACTTGCACGAGTCGCGCCCCGCCGCCGAGCCCACGGAATTGCGACCAGGCGAAGTCGGCGAGATTGTCGCTGTCGCAGTACCGGCTGGCGAGCAGGAAGACGAGAACCTCGCTCGGCAGCGCCCTGATCGGCGTCAGCGGGGCGTGGCGTTTCATCGGGGACGCCGCTGTCGCGGATCGTGAAGTCATTGCTGAAAGTCACCAGACCCGCGGGAGCCTCGACGCGCGTGACCCAATTGTCGAACAGGTCGACATACGTTTCGGTCCGCAAGGCCGGCATCGCCCGCACCACGTCCGGCGACAGAAGGTCGGCCTCGCGCGACCGATGAACGTTGAGCTGCAAAAGCATGGGCGTCGGCGCCTGGCACTGAAAGGTTATCCGGTATCCCGCGCGGATGATCATGTTGTGTTCCTCGACAAATGGCGAAGCATCGCCAACCGGAACGCTTTCGGCTCACTTTGGTTGCGTCACGTCGACCGAGACTTCCATGCCCAATTCATCGTCCAGGCTGCCGAAGTACGTCCCGGTCAGCGGCGCGGCATGGGCAGGATCGCGCGCCACTGCGACGCGAATGAGATCCTTGCCGCCGATCAGGCCGTTGGTCGGGTCGAATTCGATCCATCCGGCGCCCGGCAGGAAGACCTGGCACCAGGCGTGCGTCGCTCCGCCGCCGAGCCGCACGGGTTCGTCCTCCCCGCGAGGCGCGTAGACATAGCCGGAGACGAACCGAGCCGCGACGCCGAGCGCGCGCAACGCCTCCATCATCAGCACCGCGAAGTCGCGGCAGCTGCCGCGGCGGCGGTCCAGCGTCACGTGCGGCGGCTGCACGCCCGATTCTTCGCGCCGCTCGTAAGCGAATCCTTCCTTGATCGCGTAGGTCAGCGTCATCAGGAGATGGCTCGTCGGCGTCGTGCCGCCGGGCGTCGCGAACTGACGGGCCCAGCGGTCGAGATCGCCCGCGGGGTCGTCGTACAGGGGCTGGATCGAGCGGGAGATGTCTGGAAGCTCGTCGGGCAGATAGGAGAACGGATAGGAGCGGGCCCGAGGATCGATCTCGCCGCCGGGAGAATTGTCCGCCGTTCGCTCGACCGTGAAACGAGTCTCGACCCTTAGCGAGGACGAGGCGCCCGAAAAGGAGGCGAGCGCCACGCAATTGTCGAAAGCGTCGTAGAGCCAGCGCAGACGCTTCGGCTGGGGCTCGATCAGGAGTTCCGAGGCGATGAGCCGCTGGTCGTGGCCGTCCCGCGGCCGCATCATCATGCGATGCTCGCCGAACTCGACCGGCCGAGCGTAGCGGTAGGTCGTCACGTGGCGAACGTTCAGGACGATTTTGTCTGGTTGCACCTTTTTCGCTCGTCGCACTTGTTGCTGAGCGGCATGTTGAGGCGCCGGCCCCGGCCATTCAAGGGCGGGCGCGCCAGGCCGGCGCGAGGCCCGAAGTCAGGCCAGTCCGTTGTGATAGATGTTGCGCAAGCTGACCTTCTTGATGTCCCGTTCGCCGCACAGCGCCATCGTGATATCCAGCTCCCGGCGCAGAATATTGAGCGCGCGGCTCACGCCGGCCTCCCCGCCCGCGCCGAGCCCGTAGAGGAACGCGCGGCCGATGAAAGTCGACTTCGCGCCGAGCGCGAGCGCTTTCAGGATGTCCTGCCCCGAGCGGATTCCCCCGTCGAGATAGACCTCCGTTCGGCCACCGACGGCGTCCACGATCTCCGGCAGGACCTTGATCGACGACGGCGCGCCGTCCAGCTGCCGTCCGCCGTGGTTGGAGACGATGACGGCGTCGGCGCCATGCGCGACCGCCTGCTTCGCGTCCTCGGGGTCGAGCACGCCCTTGACGATGATCCTGCCGCCGAAACGCTCCTTGACCCAGCCGACGTCCTCCCAGGAGAGGGTCGGATCGAACTGAGAATTCGTCCAGGCGGCGAGCTGGCTGAGATCGTCGGCGCTGCGGACATGTCCGACGAGATTGCGGAAGGTGCGCCGCTCTGTGCCCAGCATGCCGAGCGCCCAGCGCGGCCGGGTCGCGACCTGCCAGACGTGCGCCAGGGTGAATTTCGGCGGCGCGGACAGTCCGTTGCGGATGTCCTTGTGGCGCTGGCCGAGGATCTGCAGATCCATGGTCAGAACCAGCGCCGAGCATTTGGCGGCCTTGGCGCGGTCGATCAGCCGCTCGATGAAAGCGCGGTCGCGCATCACGTAGAGTTGAAACCAGAACGGCGCGTGCGTGTTCTCGGCGACGTCCTCGATCGAGCAGATGCTCATGGTCGACAGGGTGAAGGGAACGCCGAATTTCTCCGCCGCTTTCGCCGCCAGAATCTCGCCGTCGGCGAACTGCATGCCGGTCAGTCCTGTCGGCGCGAGCGCGACGGGCATGGCGACCGGAATTCCGAGCATGTCGGTCTCGAGCGTCCGATCCCGCATGTTCACCGCGATGCGCTGACGCAGCTTGATCTTCTGGAAGTCGCTCTCGTTCTCGCGATATGTGGTCTCGGTCCAGCTGCCAGAAGTCGGCATAGTCGAAGAACATTTTCGGCACGCGCCGGCGCGCCAAGCCCTTCAGGTCCTCGATGGTCAGGCAATTGTCGAGAGCCGGCATCGCCGTTTCCTCCAAAGGCGAATTCTATCGTTTCGACGCCGGCTAGCCCATCCGCGTGCGCCAATGGAAACACGAGGCCGGCCATCGAAGGGCGAGGTGTCTGGCGGTTCAGCCGCCGCGTTCGCGGGGCGAGTGGACCGTAGTGAAGACTGGTTCGCGTCCTTGTTGGGATGCTAGTCTTGGCTCCATGTCGGAAGGTCTCGACGCGATCGTTATTGGCGCCGGTCCAGCGGGGCTCGCGGCTGCGGCCTGCCTCAAGAGAAGGGGCTTCGAGGCCGCCATCCTGGAGAAATCGGACGCCGTCGGCGCAGTCTGGCGGCGCCACTACGACCGGCTCCATCTCCACACCGATCGCGGCCATTCCGGTCTGCCGGGTCTGCCGATGCCTTCGTCCTACGGCCGCTATCCGTCGCGCACGCAGGTGGTCGAATATCTGGAAAGCTACGCGGCGAGATTCGATCTGAAGCCTCGCTTCAACGCCCCGGTCGGGAAGTCCGCCGCAGCGGCGCGCTCTGGGTCGCCGAGGCCGGAGACGCGACGGCCGCGGCCCCCGTCGTCGTCATGGCGACCGGCTGGGCCGAATACCCCTATTCGCCGGCCTGGCCCGGCATGGAGACCTTCGGCGGCCCGATCGCGCATTCGAGCCGCTACCGCAATCCGCAGCCCTACGCGGGGCAGCGCGTGCTCGTCGTCGGATTCGGCAATTCCGGCGGCGAGATCGCGCTCGACCTCGCCGAAGCCGGCGTCGACGTAACGCTCTCGGTGCGCGGCCCGGTCAACATCCTGCCGCGCGACCTGCTCGGCGTGCCGATCCTGACCTTTGCGATCGTGGAGAGCCGTCTCCCCGCGCGGGTCGCCGACACGCTCAATGCGCCGGCCATTCGCCTCGCCGTCGGATCGATCGAAAGGCTCGGGCTGACGCGCGCGGCAAAAGGACCGCGCCGGATGATCGAGGAAGACGGGCGCGTTCCTCTCCTCGACGTCGGCACGGTGGCGATGATCCGCGCCGGACGAATCAAGGTTCGCGGCGACATTTCGCGCTTCGCGCCGAAGGCGGTCGTGTTCGCGCAATCGCCGCCCGAGCCCTTCGACGCCGTCATCCTCGCGACCGGGTTCCGGCCCGACCTGCGCGCGCTGCTGCCCGACGCCAAAGGCGTGCTGAGCGACGCCGGCAAGCCGCTCGTGAGCGGCGCCCCGACTGCCGAGCCCGGCCTCTTCTTCTGCGGCGCGATCGCCTCGCCAACAGGGCAAGTTCGCGAGATCGGAATCGAAGCTACGCGGATCGCGGAGGCTGTCGCGGCGAACCATTCGCTGCGCAGCTCGAGCCCCGCGCGGGCCGCCGCCTAGGCGCCGGATCACCGTCAAACGGACAGAATTCGCCGCTAGCGGCCTCGATATCCGCCCGAAAGCTTTGGGATTGGACCCCGCTCTCGCATTCGCAGGAGGGAGACGACGATGAAGCTCGTTCTGCCGCTCGCCGCGGCGGCGCTCCTGGCCGGGGCGGCGCCGGCGCGCCCGCTCGCGACCGCCGTGCCGGTGACGCCCGACAATTTTCCCCGCGCCGAATCCGACCTCTACTTCGCCAGCGCCGTCAAGGACGGAGGCCTCGGAAAATTCCTCCACCGCCGCGAGCCGACCTCGCTCGACCGGCAGAGGGTGACGCGGATGAACCGCGACACCCTCTATTCCGGCGCAGTCTTCGATCTCGACGCTGGCCCGGTGACGATCACGCTTCCCGACGCCGGAAAGCGCTTCATGTCGATGCAGACGGTGGACGAGGACGCGTATACGCCCGAGGTGGTCTATGGGCCCGGCCGCTATACGCTGAGCAAGGAAAAGATCGGCACCCGCTACGTTCTCGCCGTCGTGCGCATCTTCGTCGACGCCGGCGATCCGAAGGACGTCGCGGCCGTCAACGCCCTGCAGGACGCGATCAAGGTCGAGCAGCCGGGCGGCCCCGGCGTCTTTCGCGTGACCAACTGGGACGCCTCGTCCCAGGTCGACGTGCGCACGGCGCTGATCCTGCTCGCCGACACGCTGCCCGACGCGAAGGGCATGTTCGGACCGCGGGGCGAAGTCGACCCGGTCAAGCGCCTGATCGGGTCGGGCGCCGCCTGGGGCGGCATTCCCGAGAAGGACGCGCTCTATCTGAACGTCTCGCCCGACCAGAGCGACGGCAGGACGGTCCTGAGGCTCACGCTGAGGGACGTCCCGGTCGACGGCTTCTGGTCGGTCAGCGTCTACGACGCCGACGGCCGCTTCGCGCCCAATCCGCAGAAGGCCTACACGGTCAACAGCGTCACCGCGAAGACCGAGCCGGACGGCTCGGCCATCGTCCAGTTCGGCGGCTGCGACGGCAAGGTCGCCAACTGCCTGCCGACCCCGCCGGACTTCAGCTACATGGTCCGCCTCTACCGTCCCCGCCCCGAGGTCCTCAGCGGCGCCTGGTCGCTTCCTGCGGCTGAGCCGGTCCGCTGAGGCGGGCTTGCCGCCGCCGCAGGCCGCTACAGATGGTCCAGCAGCGCGTCGCGGACGAGGTCCGGCGCGTCGTGGATGATCCAGTGGGTCGCCTGCGGCAGATGGCGGACTCTGGCGTTCTTGCACAGGGCCGCGCTGTCGTCGGCGAGCCGCGGAACGGCGAAGTCGTCTTTGTCGCCCCACAGGACGAGCGTCGGCGGCGTGAGGCTGCCCGGGGCGGGCATCGGCGGCTCTGCGACGAAGAGCGCGCGATACCAATTCAGCATGCCCGTGATCGCGCCCGGCTGGCGCCAGGCCTCGCGATAGACTTCGAGAATCTCCGGCGAGAAGGCGTCGCGGCGGGCCGAGCTCCTGAACGCCCGCGCCAGCGCCGAATAGTTTCCGAGCTTCAAAGTCATTTCCGAAAGCCAGGGCAGTCGCAGGATCTGCGCATAACGGCTCTTCTGCCGCCGGTCCGGATCGGTGCGCATGGCGTGAAGCCAGATCGCCGGATGCGGCGCCTGCAACATGGCCGCGCTGAGGAGCCGCCTCGGCTCGAGGCCTGCCATGGTCCAGGCGACCGCCGCGCCCCAGTCGTGCCCGACGACGTGCAGCCGATCGCGTCCCAGCACGTCGGCCAGACCAAAGATGTCGGCCGCGGCGGCTTCGAGCCGATAGGCCTCGGCGCCTTCCGGCTTGCTGCTCAGGTTGTAACCTCGCTGGTCCGGCGCGACGACGCGAAAGCCCTGCCTCGCCAGGGGCTCGAAATACTCGCGCCAAGAGAACCAGAATCCTGGAAAGCCGTGCAGCAGCACGACCAGCGGCCCCTCGACCGGACCCGACTCTGCGCAGTGCAGCGTGACGCCGTTGGCCGAAATGAAGCTGAAGCGAATTAAGGGGTTTGTCGCCAACGCGTTCGATCCGGCCTAGCTTCGGCAACCCCGCCGCGCGCAAGGTGACGCGGGCGGCGGCGGGACTCGCGCTCCGCTCTTCTTCGATCACGTTCCGAGCAATTCCTCAACCCAGGCCGGAACCGTCTCGCTCGCCAGGCCATAGCGGGCGTCGTCGAAGCAATCGGCGTTGTCGCCCGCCTCGAGGTTGATCTCGCAGGTCAGCACGCCGTAGGCGCGCGCTTCCGCAACCAAGCCCGCCGCCGGATAGACCGCGCCCGAAGTGCCGATCGCGACGAAAAGGTCGGCGCGGCGCAAGGCGCGGTCGATGCAATCCAAGCGCAGCGGCATCTCGCCGAACCACACGACATGCGGGCGCAGGAACCCGGCGTAGCGGCAGTCGGGACAAGCCTCCGAAGGCTTGAGATCGTCGAGCTGCGGGCGCACGGCGCCGCAGGCTTCGCAGCGGGCCTTGAGCAGCTCGCCGTGCATGTGGATGACCTCCTTCGAGCCCGCCCGCTCGTGCAGGTCGTCGATGTTCTGCGTGACGAGCGTGAGCGCGCCGCCCCTGGCGGCGAGGGAGCACTCGAGCCGCGCCAGGGCGAAATGCGCCGCGTTCGGCCGAGCGCTCCTCAGGTTGCGCCGCCTGGCGTCGTAGAAGGCGAGCACTTCCTCCGGATCGCGCGCGAAGGCTTCGGGCGTCGCGAGCCGCATCGGATCGAACCGCGCCCAGATCCCCTCGCCTTTCTTGTCGCGGAAGGTGCCGAGCCCGCTCTCGGCCGAGACCCCGGCGCCGGTCAGCACGAAGACCTGTTTGAGCATGGGCAACGCCTAACCCGGGCCGAGCCCCAAAGGCAATCGAAAGAGCATTGGCTTCGTGAGGCGAAATTCGGAATCGGGTCCGCCTTGGCCAGCCTCGGGCGGCGGTTCGGCGGCGTCGACCTCGAGATCGATCGCAACCGGACGCCCGCCGGGCCGACAAAAATTCGCGTGATTCTCGCCGAAACGGCCCTTCGCGCCCCCTACCCCAACGCCAAAGGCTCGGGCGTCGTCTCGGCGTCGCGGATGTCGTCGCAGATCGTTTCGCGGATCAACCGCTCTGTCGTCTGCTCGAAGGAAAGGGCCACAGACTGCCCATCGCCACGATCTTCCGGCAGCCGTGAGGATCACGCGCAACCGTCACGCCTTCGAAGGTCGAGCGCTGGCCGTGATCAGCGCCATCCGGCGGCGCGGCGTCTCCTATCTCCTCACAATTCTGCCGGACGGCAGCCGGTCGTTGATCCCGGCGAGCTGGACCGATTGGAAAATTGCGTCGCCTGGAGGAACGCCGCCAATCGATGCCGATGACGCTGGCCACGATCTCGGCAGGCTCGGTGATTTGCTCCGGCTGCGCGAGCTCGTCGACGCTCTCAGCAGCCGAGGCGCCGAATCGGCGCCGCGCAAGGAGAGCCACGATGCAATTGAACTTGCAGCTTTTCGACCAGAGCGATGTTCCACAAAGAGCGCCGGCGGCGTGGGAGGAAATCGAGGAAGCCGCACGCATCGCCGCAATCGACATGCTGGCGCGCCTGATCGCCCGCATGCTTCAGGACGAGCCGGCGACGGAGGCGAGCGATGAATGAGCGCGCCAAGATCACGCCAAGCCATCTGTCCCGGCGGGCCATCGTCTATTTGCGCCAGTCCAGCGCCGCGCAGGTCGAACACAACCGTGAATTGACAGACCGTCAATATGCGCTTGCCGGCAAAGCGCGCGATCTCGGCTGGCCCGATGAACGCATTATGGTCATCGACGAGGACCTCGGCCTCTCGGGGTCAGGCTCGGCGGCGCGTTCGGGCTTCGCCCGCCTCACCTCGGAAGTAGCGCTTGCGCACGTGGGCCTGGTGCTCGGTCTCGAAGTCTCGCGGCTCGCGCGCAACAACGCCGAGTGGTATCGCCTGATCGATCTGGCCGGATTCACCGACACGCTGATCGGCGACGCCGACGGCGTCTATCATCCGGCCGTCTTCAACGATCGCCTGTTGCTTGGGCTCAAAGGCACGATGAGCGAAGCCGAACTCTACGTGCTGCGGGCTCGCCTCAATGGCGGAATCCGCAACAAGGCGGCGCGGGGCGAACTGCGCCGCGGTCTGCCGGTCGGCTTCGTCTGGGGCGAGGCCGATGGCGAGGTCCGCCTCCATCCCGACGAGGCGGTCGTCGCCGCCATTCGCTGCGTCTTCGCTCGCTTCGCCGAGATGGGGTCGGCGCGGCGCGTCTGGCTGTGGTTCCGCTCCGAAGGGCTCAAATTCCCCCTGCAAATGCACGCCCGCGCCGAGATCCGTTGGGTCGAGGCGAGCTACACGGCCATCCACCACGTCTTGAGGAATCCCGTCTATGCCGGCGCTTATGTCTATGGCAGAACGCGCCAGGAGACGATTCTCGACCCCTCTGGCGCGCGCAAGAAGCGCATTCGACGTTTGCCCCGCTCGGAATGGCAGGTCTTCATCAGAGAGCATCACCCGGGCTTCATCGACTGGCGGACTTATGAAGCAAATCAGCAACGCCTCGCCGAGAACACGCGGCCTGAGCCGCACAAGAGCTGCGGCGCCGTGAGAGAAGGCGGCGCCCTCCTGCAAGGTTTCGCCAGCTGCGGCCATTGCGGACGCCGCCTGCACACCCACTATCGCGGACGCAACTCTGCTCCTGGATATCATTGCGCCGGCAAGGCGCTGGTCGAGGGCCGTGGCGTCTATTGCCTCAGTGTCGGCGGCGTTCAAATCGACGACGCCGTCACGAAAGCCTTCATCGCCGCCCTGGAACCGGCAAGGCTCACCGCAGCGGTCGCCGCCGCCGAGCAACTCGAGGCGGATCGTGAGACGGCGCTCAAGCAATGGCGACTCGCCGTGGAACGCGCCGGCTACCAAGCCCAACGCGCCGAGCGCCGCTATCGCGCCGTCGACCCCGACAACCGTCTCGTGGCGCGCGGGCTCGAGCGAGAGTGGGAAGAATCGCTGAAGGCGCTGGAGGCCGCAAAGGCCGATCTCGCTCGTCGCGAGAGCGAGCGCCCGCACGTGATCGCCCAACAGGAGCGCAACCGCCTGCTCTCACTCGGTCCTGATCTCCTCTCTCTGTGGAACGCAAACACGACCACGCCGCGCGACCGGAAGGAGTTGCTGCGCACGCTCATCGACGAGGTCATCGTCAAAGTCGACCGCGACGCCTTTGCCGCCCATCTGACGATGCGCTGGAAGGGCGGCGCGCTGACCGAGATCGATCTTGCTCTGCCCCGATCGCGGCCGGCGACGATCCGCACGGACGAGGACACCGTCGCGCTCCTGCGACGACTGGCGGTGCATTATCCTGATCCCGTGATCGCCGGCATCCTCAACCGGCAGGGCCGCACGACCGCCTATGGCCACCGCTTCGACCGCAACCGCGTCGGCAATCTACGCCGGCACTGGAAAATCCCGGGCTTCCAGGAAAAAACGCAAGCCGACGGCGAGCTTATGACCATCAGGCAAGCCGCCGACGCGCTCAGCGTCGCTCCCTCGACGATCCATCGGTTGCTCAACGACGGCATGATCGCGGGCGAGCAGCTCACGCCCGCCGCTCCCTGGCGCATCCGCCTGACCGATGAGCTCAAGGCGCGCTTCAACAGCGAAACGTCCGATGACTTCCTGCCGATGCACGAGGCCATGCAGGCGCTCGGTGTCTCGCGCCAAACCGTGTTGCAGCGAGTCAAGCGCGGCGAACTCGAAGCCGTCCACGTCATGCGCGGGAAGCAAAAAGGACTCCGCATCAAGGTGTTAGCCCCGCAACTCAGCCTTTTCGCCCACACCGCATGAACCAGGGGGTATCTAACGCAGCATCCAAAAACTTCGACAGGTCCGCATGCAGCTCGCTGAACTCAAGCCAAACGAGCTCGTCGAACAGTCGTTGCGGCGCCGTCACCATGACCGTCGTCGAGCGCTGGCGCGGATAGCGGAAGGGACGAAACCCATTGCGCCGGCAGAGCGCGACAAACAGCCGCACGGACCATTGGTCCGGCATGGTGAACCGAAGCTTGACCGGCGGATCGCGGGGCGCGGCCTCGTTGAGCTTCGCCCTCAGCCGTTCGGCCGCGGCGCCCGCGGCGTTCCGTTCGCCGGCGGTCGCCGCGCCGAGGAACAGCGCCTCGACCTTCCTCAACCGTTCGCGAAGCTCGTCCTCGATCGCCATGCCGAACTCTCCTCTTCAAGGGAAGCCAGCCATCGCGACGCGCGCCGGTCAACCCGCGAACTCAGCTCATCCACACGACTTCGCGGAAGCCGCGATTCGCTTAACCGGGGCAAACTCTGCGCCATTGTAGGGCGGGGTCGGCGACCCCGCCGGCGCGCTCAGCGAGCGCGCCCTACAGGCGGGCCGCCCACCGATATGCCCCGGTTACGGCGTCGCGGCCTACCGCCCGTGCAGCGCCAGCGCGATCTGGACGATCGCCGCGACGAGCTCGAGCACGATCAGAAGGACGATCGCCGCCTCGAGCCGCGTCGCCCGGTCGGCGTCGATGATGTCGGTCAGTGCGTGCGCGGTCTCGACGATGACGTCGAGCTTGCGCTTGAGGACGCCGGCGCGCTCCTTGAGCTCGTACTCGTCCTCGAGGCGGGCGTAGAGGCGCTCGAGGTCGGGCCGATCCCACAGGACGTCCGGCTTCTCCTCGACCGCGACCCGCCCCGACACCCGGTGCTGGACGAGCAGCGCCTGGCCGATCAGTCTCAGCATCGCGCTCCGCCGGAACGGCGTCTTGCCGCTGGCCGCGAGATGGGCCGCGAAGGGCTCGATCACGTCGAACACCTTGTTGACCTCGCGCTCGTCGCGCGCGAGCGCGACCGTCTTCGCCAGCGCGTCGGCGACGACGAGAAAGCGCTGCGGCGACAGGTTCTTGATCTGGATCGGGCCGCCGGACGACTTCTGCTCGTCGCTGTCGGGCGAGATCTCGAGCACCGCGTATTCGTCGTCGCCCTTCGCCCGCTCGCCGTAGACCCGGGACTTGAGCTTGGCGAGCGTGTCCTCCTCCTCGAGCGGCGAGAGGCCGACCATCACCGCGACGCCGAAGCGGAACAGCGCGACCATTCCCGTCTCCCCGACGCGGAAGGCGAGCGGCAGCAGCGAAATCATGTCCGGCCGCTCGAGCCCGGCCGTGTCGATGCGGTCGCCGACGATCAGCGCCCGCGCGGTGAGGCGCGTCGGGGTCGCGGCGACGGTCGTCAGGTCGGTCATGGCGCGCTAGGTTACGCCGCCGCCCGCCCGCCCGCAAAGCGGTGCGTGCTCCCCTCTCCCGTTTGGGAGACGGGTCGGGGGTGAGGGGACCAGGCCTCAGTTGAAGGGGACGCGCAACTCCATGCCGATCCGCACCTGCGCACGCTGCGGAGGAATTGACGGCTCAAATGGATCGGTTTTCCAGCTGTGTCGTCGGGTGCTATTGTTCGCCGCATGTCGAACGCCGCACAGAGTTTGATGACCGTGGAGGAGTTTTTCGGCTGGGCCGAGACCCGCAATGGTCGCTGGGAGCTGATCGACGGCCGGCCGGTCGCAATGGCGCCGGAGCGCGTGGCACACCTCGTGACGAAGGCCAAAGCGTTCTTGGCGCTGACGCGCGCGCTCGACCGCGCAGGCGCGCCCTGCCACGTCCTGCCGGACGGCGCGACCGTGCGGGTCGACGCACAGACCGCGTTCGAGCCGGACGCGCTGGTCTACTGCGGCCCGGATCTTCCCGCCGAGGCGGTCGAAATTCCGGAGCCTATCATCGTCGTCGAGGTTCTGTCGGAAGGCACCGCGGCGCGCGATCACGGGCCGAAGCTCGCTGGCTATTTCTCGCTGGCGAGCGTGGCGCACTATCTGCTTCTCGACCCCGAGCGCCACATGGCCATTTACCACCGGCGCGGCGGGGGGGAGGTGATTGAGACGCGGATTGTCACGACCGGCAAGCTGCATCTCGATCCGCCGGGGCTGGAGTTCGACGTCGCGGAGCTCTTTCCGCCGGCTTAAGGCGCCGTCACAGGCCCCTTGCATCCGTCGGATCACCCCGACTCTCCCGAACGACAGAGGGGGCCTCTCACCGACGGATCACCGGATGGATGGTGCGGGCCTGCCACCCTGCCCGCTCGAGCTCCGGCGTCAGGTGCTCCTCGCGCGGCCAGCCGACGCAGAGATAGCCGACGAACCACCACGTCCGCGGAACATCGAGCGCCTCGGCGAGCCGGGCCGGATCGAGGATCGACACCCAGCCGACGCCGAGCCCGTAGGCGCGCGCGGCGAGCCAGAAGGTGTGCAGCGCGCAGACCGCCGAATAGCGCCGCGTCTCGGGCATGGTGCGCGCGCCGAGGCCGTGCCCCTGCTCGGTCGTCTCGTCGCAGAACACCGCGAGCTGCACCGGCGCCTCGCGCAGGCCGGCGAGCTTCAGGGTCGCGTAGAGTTTCGCCCGCTCGCCGCAATAGGCGGCGAGCGCCTCGCGGTTGGCCGCCTCGAAATTGGCGCGCACCGCCTCGCGGCGGGCCTCGTCGTCGACCCGGACGAAGCGCGTCGGCTGGCAGTTGCCGACCGACGGCGCATAGGCGGTCAGGCCGAGAAGGAGATCGAGCGTCGACTCCGGAACGGCGCCGGACCGGAAGCGGCGCACGTCACGTCGCCAGGCGAGGAGCTCGGCGAACTCGTCCCGGAAGGCCGCGTCGAACCGGCGCTCCCTGACGGCCTCGGCAGCATGATCTCCCATCCAATCCTCCGGCCAATTCGCGTTCATTCCGCATAACGCGCCGGCCGCGTCGTCGGCAAAGAAAATCGCTCCAAAAGGCGCCCACGAGCTCTTCGAAATCGCAAGAGGGGCAACGCAAAATGGAAGGCGGCGTGCGCCACGATCGAGGCGCAGAACGCGCCGTAGGCGCCGAAAGTGGAGCGACGTTTGTGCCCTTGGTGAAAACCTTCGAGTCCTTCGTGTTTATTTTTTCAACACAAAGGACACGACGCTTGCACCAAGATCACAAAATCATTCGAGTGGCTAGCGCATCTGGCCGCTGGCCTTTCGCCACGCGGCCATGCCGCCCTCGATGTGCCGGGCGGAGGCGAGCCCCTTGTCTGGGCGGCGTGCGGACCGGCCGACGCTCCTCATCACTCGACCGGCATGAGCCCGTCCGGGCCGACGGCGGCGAGCACGCCGGTGTGGACGTCGAACAGGTAGCCCTGCAGCGCGAGCCGGCCGGCCGAGGCCGCCTCGGCGATCCACGGGAAGGTCAAGAGGTTCGCCAGCGAGAGCCGGACGACTTCCGCCTCGATCCGGCCGAGCCGTCCCTCCGGCGCCTCGCCCGCCGCGGCGAGCGCGGGCTTGCCGATCTCGACCCACGAGGCGATGAAGTCGCGCGCCTGCGGCGGCGGTCCGTAAGCCATCGCCCGCACGCCGCCGCATTGGCCGTGACCAAGCACGACAAGCCGGGCGACCTTCAGCACCTTCACGCCGAACTCGAGCGCTGCGCTCGTCCCGTGATATTTGGCGTCGGGCTCGTAAGGCGGCACGAGGGCCGCGACGTTGCGCACGACGAACAGCTCGCCCGGAACCGCGCCGAACACCGTCTGCGGATCGACGCGCGAATCCGAGCAGGCGATCACCATCGACTCCGGGCTCTGCCCCCAATGCGCCAAAGCCTCGTAGCGCGCCCGCTCGGCCGGCCAGCTTTCCGCGCGAAATCTCCGATAGCCTTCGATCAGCGGGTCCATGGATAAGCCTCGCGCGCAGATCATGGAAATTGCTGCGCTGCGATACGACGCTGTCACGCGGATGACAATGTGGGGCAATGACGCGGGCGGTTGGCGTCTGCTGCGCTAGCTCTCGATAATCGGGGCGTCGAGCGAGTCGGCTGCTCGGCGAGCCGCCGTGATCGGAAAGGCTGTCCATGGCGCCAGCGTCGAGGTTGACCAAGGAAGCGCTCGTTGAGCTGGGCGCCGAGCGTCTCGCGGAGCTCGCGCTCGACGAGGCCGCGCGCAACGTCTCGTTCAAGAAGCTCGTCCTTGCCGCGCTCGCGGCGGCGCGGGGGCCCGGCGCGGTCGCCTCGATCGTCGACAAGCGCCTCGCCGGCCTCCAGAAGGCGCGCTCGGCCATCAGCCGGAGCCGCGCGAAAAGCTTCGCCGAAGAGCTGTGGGCGACCCTGAAGATCATCACCGGCGATCTCGCGAGCGTCGACCCCGACGCGGCCGCCGCCGATCTGATGCGGTTTCTGGCGACCGCCGACCGCACCATAGACCGGGAAGGCGGGGCGGCGGAGGTCTATCGCGCCGCCGCCGAGGCGCTCCCGGCGCTCATCGGCCGGGCTTCCGGAGAGGAGAGGGCGTCGCTCACGGACCACCTTTACGCGCTGGCGGCCGACAGCCGCTATGGCGTGGTCCTGCCGGCGATTGGCGAAAATCCTCGCAGCGTCGCCTCCCGCGGTCGTCGACGCCCTCGATGCGCGCCTCGCCGAGGCGGTGCGCGCTCTCGGGCCGCTCGAAGAGAATCCGCGCGACTGGAGCAAGCGCGCCCGCGCTCGCCGCCTGATCGAGCTGCGGCAGCGCATCGCCGACGCGCGCGGCGACGTCGACGCCTTCATCGCGCTGGAAACCGGCTTGCCGGGACATTTTCCCGACGCCGCGGAGATCGCAGAGCGGCTCATCGACGCCGGCCGCGCCGGCGAGGCGCTCGACTGGCTGCGGCGGCCCGCGAAGGCTGTCGATCAATGTGCTCGCGATGGCCGACCTTCACGTCGGGCTCCCGCCTCACGATCCGGCGGCGGAGCGGCGCGGCCGCCTGGAGATCCGGGCGCTCGAAGCGCTTGGCAAGCGCGCGGAGGCCCGGGCGCTGCGCTGGAGGCTGTTCGAGGAGAGGCTCGACGCTCAAATGTTGCGCGAGCACCTCGCGCATCTGCCCGATTTCGAGGACATCGACGCGCTCGATGCGGCCTTCGCCCACGCGCTCGCCTCGCCCCACATCTACGCCGCACTGCCTTTTCTCATCCAATGGCCGCGGCTCGATCTCGCCGAACGCCTGGTGGTCGAGCGGCGCGCGCAATGGGACGGCCGCCGCTACGAAATCCTCGCCCCAGCCGCCGAGACGCTCGAGTCCGGCCATCCGCTGGCCGCCGATCATTCTCTATCGCGCGTTGATCAACGCGATCCTGGAATCAAGGCCACTCTTTCGCCTATCGGCACGCCGCCCGCTACTACGCCGAATTGGAGAGTCTCGCGCCGAGAGAGGATCCGAGTTGGCCGATCGATCCGGCGCGGACCTACCGCGTCGAGCTGCGCGCGCGGCACGGCCGCAGGCAGGCCTTCTGGAGTCTCGTCACGGCTGACGCCGGAAAATAGCGGGCGCGGTACCGGCAAGTCTCGCGGCGGATCTCCCGTAGCCTTCGAACCGCGCCGAGACGAGCGCGAGCCACCCGCCACTTGGCAAGGCGTTCCAACGGATGTTCCCCCCGTGTCGGCGAGGCGCGCTCCCGATAACGGGCTGAGCTCATTTAACTTTTCTGCGTTGTGGGAGGTTTTGTTTGGTGGCTACGCGTGCCGGGGCGAGAGGCAGCGCGGCGGGGACGGCGACGTCGGCGGCTTCGAACAATCGGCGCACGTCGTCGCGCGGCGTCGGGACTTGATTGTAGGAGGGTCGGCCGCCGATGATCACTTCGACGACGCAGAGGCTGGCGAGCCGGTCGAGACCTTCCTGCACGGTCAGATCGATGTCGCGCCAGCGCTGGCGCAGCGCCTGCGTCATGAGATAAGCCAGCATGACCACGAGGGCGTGGCCGCGGGTGCGGTTCTCGTCGCGCAGATAGACCGGCCGCATCTCGAGCTGTACGGTTTTCGAGTCGCGGAACGCCGATTCGACTCGGGCGAGGTCCTTGTAGCGGTCGTGCACGATCTGCTTGTCGACGACGGTCTTTGGCAGATCAGTGCGTAGCGCGTAGCAACCGTCGAGGCGCACCGCCTCGGCCGATCCGGCCTCGTCCACCGTGACGACGACCCGCCGCTCCTGTTCGGCGACTGCGACGAACTTGTCGAGATGGAGCGCCTTGGACTTGGCCTTCAGCCTGGCCAGTTGCGTCTTCGCCGCCGCTCTCGGATGTTCGTTCAAATAGGCGTTGGCCGCTTCGGCGGCGGTCCGCAGGGCTTTGAGCTTGTCGGCTCGCGAGGCCGCCAATTCCCCGGCGCGCGCCGGATTGCGGCGCAACACATACCGCTCGCCATCCAAGCCTTCGACCTCGGCCAGCGTCTCCTCGAACAGGTCCATCTGCACCACGCCGGCTGCGATGAGTGCGTCGATCTGCGCTTTCGTGATGGCGGTGATGTAATGGAAGCCGGCAACGCCGATGTCCGCGCGCTGCGGGGCTTTGATCATGCCGCGGTCGCCGACGAAGGTCACCCGCTCGGCGCCGAAACGGCTGGCCGCCTTGCTCAATTGAGAGGAGAACGTTTTGACGTCGGACGTATTGCCTTTGAAGACTTCGATCGACAGCGGACGTCCGTCGGCGTCGGCGAGCAGGCCGATCACGATCTGGCGTTTGCCCGACTTGCGATCGCGGTTGTAGCCGAACTCGGCGAAGGCGTTGTGCTCGCCCTCCAGATACGTGCTGGTCACGTCGTAGAGGAAGACGTCGGGCGCCGAGGCCGCGTCTCTCCGGGCGAACAACCGGCTCTCGATGTTGGCTTGATTATCCGCCAGCCAATCCAGATTGGCGTAAAGGTCGTCTTCGTCGAAGCCGACCATGCCGAGCGCCGCGCCGACGGCATGGCCGCCCGCGAGCCGCACCGCCGACAGCCGCGAGCCCTGATCGAGCACGCGGGCGATGACCTGCCAGAGCGCCAGCTTGCCCTGCCGATCCGAGCCCAGGGCGGCGACGAGGCCGAGCTCGCGCGCTAATTGGGCAAGAACCCACACCGCCCCCACCGATAGACCCTGCTTCAGCTCCGGGCCGCCCTCGACGGCGGACGCCAGGATGCGGCCCAAGTCGCCCTTGTGCTTGAGGGCCAGCCGGATCGCCTCCACCTCCTCGGGCTTGCAGCGGCTGAGATTGGCCAGCGTTCGATGCTGGACCTTTCCGTCCTCGCGATAAGTCTCACGCAGAAGGTGGCGGGTGTAGGTTTTGCCGTTGAGGCGGGTGGTCGAGCTGTCGACGAACATTGTGGCCACTTATTTACGCCAAACAGCGAAACATTGCAAGAAAAACTCATCAATTTTAGTGGCTACGCCAGTACCGGTCAAATCGCCGGCAACCTGTTGATTCACAGCTATAAAATCAGGATAAGCGACCAACGAATGGGGGAACATTCGCATTATTTAAGTCGCCTGAAAATTACAACCGATCTTATAAATTACAATTTAGTTGAGCAATTCTTGTCTTTCTGTTTCCGGATGTATACCTTGGAGCGGAGGCGTGAGGCTCGGCCGCTCTCGAGAGGGCCTACAGCCATGTGCAGAACTGCCACGCGTGCAGTGGGTGGCGCCGCTCCGGGTCGGGCGGCATTCGCTCCGGACCATCTGCCGCGCGACGAACCGTCCGCCGGTTCGAGGCCATCGATCGAGGGGGCCTTCCCGGAGGTGACGTGATGGAGGGGAGATTGGCGGCGGCTTCGCAAACGCCATGTTCTGTCGGCCGCGTCGACTACGGTCGCGGAACCATGCTTGCCCTGGCGAGCACGGCGCTTTTTTCCCTCCAGGCGCCATTTTCCGCGCTCGCGGCGAGGAACCTGAGCGCCCTCGACTTCCTGGGCTTCACCCAATTCGCGCTGCTGATGTCCGTGCCCCTGCTGATCATGCCGTCGGACAAGCGGCGCGACTTCGCCGCCATCCTCCTCGACGTTTGCTATTGGCCGAAGCTCGCCGTCGTGTTCTGCGTCGAAGTCGTCGGCTTGACCTTGTACGACATCGGCCTGAGCAGCGCTCATCCGATCATCACCGCGGCCATATTGAACCTGACTCCGTTCTGGGGCGCCCTGGTTGCCTTCGTCGTCACGAAACGATCGATCTCGGTCCCGCCGGCCCTCTTCTTCGGCGGCTTCCTTTCGGCGTTTTGCGGCGCAATGGCGATCGCCTGGAGCCAGATCGACGTCGAGCGCAATGTTCTTCTGCACGACGTGCTCGAAAGCGCGTTGCACAGCAGATGGATCTACGCCGTTCCGACGCCGATCTTCTTCGCCTTGAGTGGAACGTTGGTCTTCAAATGGTTCTCTGAGTTCGACGAACAGGCCGCCATCGCCGCCAATTTCGTCGTATCGTCGGTCATTCTGATCCCCGTCGCGTTCGTGATGTCGGATTTCGGCCGGCAGTCCCACCTTTCCGAGCAGTCAACCGTCGCGATCCTGCTGTTGCTCGCGGGAACCCTGGCCAACGCGGCCGCGGGCCGCGTCCTTTATCAGAAGGCCCTGACGGCGACGCAGAACGACAACGGCTATGTGACGATGTTTTTCCTGTTGATGCCGGCGATCTCCGCCCTAATCGCCTTCCCGTTGTCGCGGTGGATCGCGGAATTGCAATTCATTTCCGGACCCGGGTTCTTCTTCGGCATGGCGCTGGTGACGATCCCGCTCCTCGTGACGTCGCTGAATGCTGGGGCAGGATCGACCAATTCTGCGCCGGCGGTTCCGCCGCGCGACGGTCGCGCCCTGTCGGGTTAGCGGCGAGCAGCCAGCGCGACGGCGATCGATCTCGATCGCCGTCGCTCGCCCATAGCGAGTCCGGCGCCGACGCGGCGGTTCACTGACCGCCTTGCTGCACCTTCTTCACATAGGCGTCGACCGCATCGACGACCTTGGCGTCCGGATTGGCTTTGCAATAGACGATGACTTCGTGAATGCCCTGCTTGGCGCGCTCGATGTTGATCGAGTGCCGCTTCAGGTGGCCGTTCCACCACCCGCTGTACCAGGCGCCGAGGAAGTCGGCGTCCTCCTGGAACGTGTTGGCGAGCTGGGCGCAGGTCAGCGCCCGCACGTTGAGATAGCCTTTCGCGTCCGTGTAGGTCTTCAGCTCGACCTGGGCCTGGGACGCCGAAGCCGACGCGACCAGCGTCGCCGCCGCAACGAGCGCAACGCGCGCGAGCGAGGCGGAGCCTGCGCCGCGATAGCTATTTGAGGAGACCATTGCTTTCCTCTTTCCTGCCTTAAGAATTCAGAGATGGGGCTGACGAACGCGACAGATCCGATCCGCCGACGATGGCCACCCCAGTGGTGAAACGCCATTTTGCTTCGCGGCGGCCGCCGCAGAGCCGGCTATTGCTCGTCGTTGACCTTGATGCCGAGCTCCTTGCGCATCTGCTTGATGTTGATGTCCATTGCGGTGATGACCTTCTTGTCCGGATGGGCCTTGCAATAGACGATGACGCGATGCTCGAGCTCCTTGGCGCGGTCGACTTTCAATTTGCTGTAGTTCGCCAGGCCGTTGTACCAGCCGCTGTACCAGACGGTCATGAAGTCGGCGTCTTCCTGGTAAGTGTTGGCGAGCTGTGCGCAGGTCAGCTTCTGAACGTCGAGATTCCCGTTGGCGTCGGCATAGGTTTTCAATTCGACCTGCGCCTGCGCCGCGCCGGCGCAAAGCATCGTCGCCGCGCAAAGCGGCATCGCGTATTTCATCGTTGAACTCCGAGTTGTGGACGACCCTGCCCCTTCGACGGTCGCCGAAACGCGACCGACGCTCCGCTCCCTTTCGCGCTATAGATGTACGCTTGTTCACGCAAGCCCCGACCAACGCCAAATTCCGCGAAACGGATCGGACGGCGAGCAGCCGGGATTTAGGGGGCGAACCGGCCGCGGCAGCGTTAGAAAGGCAATTCCCGACTTTGAAAATCCATCCTTCGCGAACGAGGGCCGCAATAGCAGGACCGGCGCGACGCGCCAAGCTCCGCGACTGCTCCGCGACTTCCGCCCTTGCGCGTCGTCTCCCTTTCGCGTATCACCCCGCGCCTTGAGAACCGCCCGGCCGAAAGGGCTGCCGTGGCGGTTCTTTTTGCTCATTCCGACGCGAACGGAACCTCGTTCCGCTGACATTCCAAGAGGGCGGCAAGCCCAGGAGAGCCAAATGCCCAAGTTGAAGACGAAATCCGGCGCAAAAAAGCGCTTCAAGATCACCGGGACCGGCAAGGTCGTCTACGCCCAGCGCGGCAAGCGCCACGGCATGATCAAACGCACGACCAAGCAGATCCGCAACCTGCGCGGCACGGCCATTCTGTTCAAGACCGACGGCGACAACGTCAAGAAGTATCTTCCTGCCGAACGGCTGACCCTTTTCCCGGAGTTTTGAACGATGTCACGCGTCAAGCGAGGCGTAACCTCCCACGCCAAGCACAAGAAGATCCTCAAGGCCGCCAAAGGCTATTTCGGCCGCCGCAAGAACACGATCCGCGCCGCCAAGGCCGCGGTCGACAAGTCGATGCAGTACGCCTACCGCGACCGCAAGAACCGCAAGCGCGAGTTCCGCGCCCTGTGGATCCAGCGGATCAACGCGGCGGTGCGCGAGCATGGGCTGACCTACAGCCGGTTCATCTCCGCCCTTGCGACGGCCGGGATCGAGGTCGACCGCAAGGTGCTGTCCGAGCTCGCCATCGCCGAGCCGGCGGCCTTCGCGGCGATCGTCGAGCAGGCCAAGGGCCATCTGCCCAAGGCGGCCTAGCGACCGCCGCCTTCCTCCCCTTGTGCGCTGCCTGCGGAAAAGGGCCAGGGTGACGGCGAGGTCCCCGCGTTTCAGGAACGCCTCATCCGGCGCTGCGCGCCACCTTCTCTCCGCTCGCGGGAGAACGGATTCGGCGGCGCCGGTCGAAATCAAGGCCCGCCATGTCCGACCTCGCCGCCCTGCAAGACGAAACGCTCGCCGCGATCGAAGCCGCTCGCGACGAGGCCGCGCTGGAGGCGGTGCGCGTCGCCGCCCTCGGCAAGAAGGGGGCGATCTCCGCGCTGCTCGCCACGCTCGGCAAGCTCTCGCCCGACGAGCGCAAGACGCAGGGCGCGGCGATCAACGCGCTAAGGACGCGGTGACCGAAGCGCTCGCGGCGCGCCGGACGGTGCTGAAAAAGGCGGCGCTCGACGCCCAGCTCGAGCGCGAGACGCTCGACGTGACGCTGCCCGTCCGTGCGCCGGGCGTCGAGACCGGGCGGATCCATCCGATCAGCCAGGTGATGGACGAGATCGTCGCCATCTTCGCCGAGATGGGCTTTTCCGTCGCCGAAGGGCCGGACATCGAGACCGACGACTACAATTTCACCAAGCTCAACTTCCCGCCCGGCCATCCGGCGCGCGAGATGCACGACACGTTCTTTCTCGAGCCGGACGCGAACGGCGAGCGCAAGCTTCTGCGCACCCACACGAGCCCCGTGCAGGTGCGCACGATGCTGAGCCAGAAGCCGCCGATCCGCATCATCTGCCCCGGCCGCACCTATCGCCGCGACGCCGACCAGACCCACACGCCGATGTTCCACCAGGTCGAGGGCCTGGTCGTCGACGAGAGCGCGACGCTCGCCAACCTGAAATGGGTGCTCGAGGAGTTCTGCAAGGCTTTCTTCGAGGTGCCGCAGGTCGGCATGCGCTTCCGGCCGAGCTTCTTCCCTTTCACCTCGCCCTCGATGGAGGTCGACATCCAGTGCCGGCGCTCGGGCGGAGAAATCCGCTTCGGCGAAGGCGAGGACTGGCTCGAGATCCTGGGCTGCGGCATGGTTCACCCCAACGTCCTGACGAACTGCGGCATCGACCCCGAGGTCTACCAGGGCTTCGCCTGGGGGATGGGCATCGACCGCGTCGCCATGCTCAAATACGGAATGCCGGACCTGCGCGACTTCTTCGACGCGGATCTTCGCTGGATCAACCACTACGGCTTCAAGCCGCTCGACATGCCGACGCTGGCGGGGGGCCTGAGCGGAAGCTAGAGTGGGTGCACCCGTGGTCTGGAGCGTGGTAGAGCAGTCTTGGTGATAGTTTCTGCGAAAGCGAAATCGATGTCCACTGTTGCACGAGACATAGGCAGCTGAGCGGGCCATCTCCTCGGTCGATCAACGATTTGATCGGGCAAAGCCATTGATCGAAAGTGTTCGCGTGTATTCCGCAGATGACCATACCGGCGAAGCAGCTCTCTCCGTCACGTGTTGATCGACTTGACCAACAATGCGACGCTCGTCCGTTCGGAGTTGAATCGATCCGGCTCGTGAAAGCGATGCGAGACGCCCTTCAGGATATCGGCGACGATCGTTTCCCCTACGTGAGCTTCAGCGCTCCGGGCGACGAGCAGGCGGAGGACACGCGTAGCGCCGCGTAATGATCCCGCCAATGTGGAAACTCGATCCGAGACCAGCTGGATATCGCCGAGACTGCTTGGACGACAAAGGCCGACCCTCGAAAGCCGAGACAAGCCTCGTTGCGCCGCGCCGTGTCGACAGCTTACTACGCCCTGTTTCAAGCGCTCTGCAAAATGTGCGCGGACAGGCTCGTCGGCTGGAACCAGCCCTGGGAGGTTTTCACGCCGGTCTATCGTTCGCTCGATCATGGGCGGACGCTGACGCTCCTGCAGCGAGCGCGGAAGCGATAGGACTCACCCGCTCGGCAGCGCCGTCGAAAAAATTGGCGTCGCTTTCAAGGAATTGCAGGCGGCGCGAGAATGGGCGGACTACAATCCGGAGCCGCACCCGATCCATCGTCGAACGACGGAAGGCGCTTCGTTCTCCCGCGAGGAGACGCCTCGGCGCTTGATCGCAGCTCGCCCGGCGTGGCCGTAACGCGATCTTGGACGGCCTTGACGAACCGACGAGGCTGAAGCTTGCAACGCGCTTGCGTCACGCGATCCACGCAAAGAACGCACGACGATGAAATTCACCCTCTCCTGGCTCAAGGACCATCTCGACACGTCGGCCTCGCTCGCCGAGATCGTCGACACGCTGACCCGCGTCGGCCTCGAGGTGGAGGGCGTCGAGGACCCGGGCGCCAAATACGACGGCTTCGTCGTCGCGCGCGTGATCGAGGCCAGGCAGCATCCGAACGCCGACCGGCTGAGGGTCTGCATGGTCGACGCCGGCGCCGGGCCGGTCCAGGTCGTCTGCGGCGCGCCGAACGCCCGCACGGGCATGAAGAGCGTGTTCTCGCCGGTCGGGACCTACATCCCCGGAAAGAAGATCACGCTCGCCAAGGGCGTCATCCGCGGCGTCGAGTTCGAACGGCATGCTGTGCTCGGCGGCGGAGCTCGAGCTCAGCAACGATCACGACGGCATCATGGAGCTGCCAGACGACGCGCCGGTCGGCGTCCCCTACGCGCGCTGGGCCGGGCTCGACGATCCGGTGATCGACGTCGCGCTGACGCCGAACCGTCCGGACGCGACCGGCGTCTCCGGCATCGCGCGCGATCTCGCCGCGGCCGGCCTCGGAACGCTCAAGACGCCGGCCGCCGAAACCGGTCGACGGCGCCTTCGACTGCCCGACCGGCGTGCGTCTCGATTTCGCGCCCGCCGACGCCCATCTCTGCCCCGCCTTCGCGCTGCGGCTCGTCCGCGGCGTCCGAACGGGCCGTCGCCGGACTGGATGCAGAAGCGCCTGCGGGCGATCGGGCTCAGGCCGATCAGCGCGCTGGTCGACATCACCAATTATGTGACCTTCGACCGCGGCCGTCCGCTGCATGTGTTCGACTTCGCCAAGGTCGAGGGCGACCTGACGGTGCGGCGCGCGCGCGCCGGGCGAGAGCGTGCTGGCGCTCGACGGCAAGACCTACGCGCTCGACGAGAGCATGGTCGTCATCGCCGACGCCAAGGGCGCCGAATTCGATCGCCGGCGTCATGGGCGGCGAGCGCTCGGGCTGCGACGAGACAGACCCGCGACGTGCTGATCGAAAGCGCGCTGTGGGACCCGACCAACATCGCCCAGACCGGCCGCAGGCTCGGCATCGTCACCGACGCGCGCTACCGCTTCGAGCGCGGCGTCGATCCCGACTTCTGCGTGCCCGGCTGCGATCTCGCGACCGAGCTCGTGCTCGACATCTGCGGCGGCGAGCCGTCGCGGATGATCGTCGCCGGGCGACCCCGCCGCGCCGAGGCGCTCGATCGACTTCCCCTACAGCGAAGTCAGGCGCCTGATCGGCGTCGACATCCCGCGCGCGGAGGGCGAGGCGATCCTGGCCCGGCTCGGCTTCGGCGTCGAGGACGGCAGGGTCAGCGTTCCGTCCTGGCGGCCGGACGTCACCGTCAAGGCCGACGTCGTCGAGCAGATCCTGCGCATCGCCGGCGTCGACCGGGCGCCGATGGCGCCGCTGCCCCGCCTCGACGAGGGCGTGCCCGCGCCGGTGCTGACGCCGCTGCAGAAGCGCACCCGCCTCGCCAAGCGCACGCTCGCCGCCCTGTCGCTGCGCGAGGCGGTGACCTGGTCGTTCATCTCGAAGACGGCGGCCGAACTGTTCGGCGGCGGCCGGCCGCCGCTGGCGCTGGCCAACCCGATCGCCGCCGACCTGTCCGACATGCGCCCGAGCCTCGTCCCCGGCCTCGTCGCCGCCGCCGAGCGCAACGCCCGCCGGGCGCTGAACGACGTCGCGCTGTTCGAGGTCGGGCAGATCTTCCTCGGCTCGGGCGAGAACGACCAGCGCGTCGCCGCGGCGGCGGTGCGGCGCGGTCGCGGCGAAGGCGGGCGGCGAAGGCCGCACTGGAGCGGCGGCGGCGAGGTCGACGCGTTCGACGCCAAGAGCGACGCGATGGCGCTGCTCGCCGCGCTCGGCGTCGCCAACGCGGTGCAGATCGCCCCCGGCGGTCCCGCCTTTCTGCATCCCGGCCGTTCGGCGACGCTGCAGTTCGGGCCGAAGACCATCGTCGGCTGGTTCGGCCAACTGCATCCGAGCGTCTGCGAGGCGCTCGACGCCGAGGGGCCGATCGTCGCCTTCGAGATCATTCTCGACGCCGTGCCCGCGCCGAAGGCCAGGCCGACCAAGGCGAAGCCGAAGCTCGAGCGTTCCGATTTCATGCCGGTCGAGCGCGACCTCGCCTTCGTCGTCGACGCGAAGCGTGCGCGCCGGCGACATCCTGAAGGCCGCGCAAAGCGCCGAGCGGTCGCTCGTGTCGGACGTCGGCGTGTTCGATGTCTATCAGGGCAAGGGCCTGCCGGAGGGCGCGAAATCCGTCGCGATCAGCGTGACGCCTGCAGCCGCGCGAGCGCACGCTGACCGACGCGGAGATCGAGGCCGCGATGGCCAAGATCGTCGCCGAAGTGTCGAAGAAGACCGGAGCGACTTTGCGCGGGTGAATCCATGGCGAGGCGCGCCGTGCTCATGCTTGCTGGTTCTGGCGGCCGCGTCGATCGGCCCGGCGCGCGGCCGAGCGATCCCGCCTGCGCCAAATACGAGGACCCGCTCGCCTACAACGCCTGCCTCGCCAGCCACGGGCCGAAAGCGACAGACCTTGCGACAATTCCCCATCAGCCCGTCGGAAGCGCTCCGTCGCCGGTTCAGGCCAACACCGCATGCTTGCTCCCGCGAGGAGCGCGCCGGATTTGACGCATGCCGCCGTCCCGGCGCGGCCGAGCGCCGCTTGATTCCGGTGCGCTCGCGGCCGCGCTCAGCCCGTGTTGAGTGCGGTGGGCGCGGCCGACACCGCGGGATAGCCCGACGCCGCGCCGCTAATCCCCGCGCGGTGGGAGGCTCCGCGCCGGGCCGCTCCTCGCTCGCCCCAGAGCACGGCCACGCGGAAGCGGATCGTCCCTAACACCCGCCTGTCTTGGCGTCCGGTCCGGGTAAGCGTGCAGCCTCCCGGGAGTGAACAGAAGATCGCTGTGACCGGCGTCACAT
>CAWFVS010000021.1:0-74293 GCA_963819255.1 uncultured Alphaproteobacteria bacterium | reverse complement strand
CCGGCAAGGCCAACGTCGCCGTCAGGACATACCATTACGATAACCAGCGGACAGGCTGGAACAGTTCGGAAACCATTCTCACCGCGTCGTCTTTTCCACCCCACTTTGGCGTGATTCAACCGTGCAGCTCGACGATCAGGTCGACGCCCAACCTCTTGTCGTGCCGGGTTTGAAGATAGGGGGAACCACGCACGAAGTCGTTTATGTCGCCACCGAGTCCAATTCAATTTACGCAATCGACGCCAGAGCGGCCAAATTCTTGTGCAGACCAATCTCGGTCCGCCGGTGCCGCAGCCGTTAGGCTGCTGGAACAACGGGCCCAATGTCGGCATAACGGGGACGCCCGTCATTGACGGGGACCTTTCTTGTTCGTTATCGGCTACGTCAATCTCACCCCGTCCGGTTCTACGCCGACGCCCGCCTATCAGCTTCACCGCCTGAATCTTTTGACCTTGCAGGACGCGGTGCCTCCGGTCACAATCACCGCGTCCCACAAGCTGACGGACGGTTCGACCTTTACGTTCAACGCGGCCTACCAAAGGCAGCGCCCCGGGCTGATCGAGTTAAATCTTCCGACGGGTAAGGTCGTTTTTGCCGGGTTCGGGAGCTTTTGCGATTTCGACTCGCAGTATTCCCGCGGCTGGGTGTTGGGATGGCACGCGCCTCACCTCAGCCGCTCCCCGCCAATCAACTCAACGACGCGCAGACCACCCAGGACGTTGTGGCGCACGGCTATCCCGACCCGCCGAACCCGCCGATGTTCCTGTCCTCGATCTGGATGTCGGGGTTCGGCATCGCCAGCGATGGAACTTCCCTCTACTTCTCGACCGGAAATTCCGACTGCAACTGGACTGTGCCAGGCAATCCGTGCCCCTCCAGCACGACATGGACCGGCGCGACCCATGTCCAGGAGAGCGTGGCTCAGCTCTCGAGCAGCCTTGCTCTGGGCAGCGTTTTCACGCCGTCCGCGTCGCCAAATACGTATGAGCTGGATCAATGGGACGACGGATCTTGGGTCCGGCGGCGTCATGCTTTTCTCGACCGGAGACGCGACCTATCCCTACCTCGCGGTCGCTGCGGGCAAAGACGGAAGGGTTTTCTTGCTCGATCCGGCCAACTTGGGGCAGCCAACAAATACGTCGCCGCCGACAAGCGCGCCGCCGCCGCTCGACACGCAACAGATTGACGATTGCTGGTGCGGGCCATCCTTTTTCGAGGGGTCGGACGGGGTAAAACGGGTCGTAACGAGCCATGGCTCGACGCTGGGTACGTGGCAAGTGCAAATGTCGCCTTCGCCCACACTGACCCCAGAGGCGACGGCGACGATCAATTCCGGGCAACATGCTGGATTTTTCACGTCGGTTTCGTCCAATGGCACGGACGCCGGGAGCGCCATCATATGGGCGGTGGGTCGCCCGACCGGCGATGGAGCCGATCCGACCGCTGTAACTCTTTTCGCCTTCGCGGCTACGCCTTCCAGCGGCTCGACGACGCTCACGCAACTCTTCTCCGCTCTGGCAGGATCGTGGCCGAACACCGGAGGCGACGCCAATATCGTGCCGGTCGTCGCCAACGGAAAAGTCTTCGTCGCTTCCGCTTATCTCGACGCATCGGGAAACACGCGCGGACAGCTCAATATTTTTGGAAAGGGCGGCAAAGGCGCGCCGATCTCGAGCGCTAAGGTCGCCACCGCCGTTGCGCGGCCGACGAGCGGTCACGTGATTTCGGGAACGCTCCTCGCGGTGAATGGAGAAACCCTGACGCTTCGGGCCCGCACCGGCCAGACCGCGACGGTCGATGCGTCCCCGGCGTTCCAGAATGAGAAGAGTCACCGGCCCGTTGAAATTGGGGATCCCTTATACCGCTCAAGGGACGACTTTCGATGCGAGCGGCGCGCTCATCGCAACCGCGATCGCCCGCGCGATGCCCTCCTCAGGCTTATGGCCGCCAGATCGCTGAAGGTAACTTCCAAAGTTAGTACTCTAGCCGCCGAGTCGCGACGCCGGACGCGCGGTGCGCCTCGTCGAGCGCTGGCTTGGCCATCCCGGGTCCCTCGTGATGTTCGCCTCCAGGAGTTCGAGGAAATGCTGGAACAAACAGGGATCGCTATTGCGCCTTTCGATGCGCAAACGGCGCAGTCGGCTTTAGACGGCTTTTGTCGCTACGGAGAAGGCGAGTTCGCGCCGAACTCCCAACACTCTTGTCGACCAAAGGCGGCTTGACTTTAAGCGCATATACGCCTATATCGCCGCCGCAGGCATGAAAGCGAGGACGATCAGCGATGTCGCCGGATTGAGTCGCCGCTCCTGAGGAATGCACTTGCCTCGCCGTCCGGCAGGCGGCTCGGCGCGTGACGCAGTTCTATGATCATTTCTGGCGCCGTCGGGGCTCAGGACGACGCAGTTCTCGATCCTCGCCAAGCTTCGGCGGCTGGGAGAGACGACGATCAACGAACTGGCCGGCGAGATGGTGATGGATCGCACCACCCTCGGCCGCAACGTCTTGCCGCTCGAACGCGAAGGCCTGGTCAGCATCGAGCCCGGCCGGACCGACCGCCGCAGCAAGATAGTGAAGTTGACCTCGGAGGGCCGCAAGCGGCTGGATGAGGCGCGGGAGCGCTGGCGCTCGGCGCAGGCGAGTTTTGCGCGCGCGTTTGGCGAGGACCGCACGGTCCTTTTGCGGTCGCTCCTTCGCGAGGCGACGGGAGCCGAACTCCCTGAAACATCGATAGCCAATTAATAGGGAATCCTGACATGGGCCCGCGTAACGAGGGACTCGGACATATAGGAGTATATACGCCTTTCTTCTTGACAGGAGGCAATGATGGCCGATATCGCCGTTGAGCCCTTTCCCCGACCGATCAGGGCCGGGGCGTTCGCCAAGCAGGCGCTGAGACGCGCGCTGCTCGCCGGGTTTGCCGGCCTCTTCGCCGTGGCGGGGGCGCGTCTCGGCTATGACTGGTGGATCGTCGGACGCTTCATCGAAACGACCGACGACGCCTATGTCGGCGGCGACGTCACGCCGATATCGCCGCATGTCGCCGGGTTCGTCGGGGAGATCCTGGTCAAGGACAATGAATATGTCCGGGCCGGCCAACCGCTCATTCGCCTCGACGACCGCGACTTTCGGGCCGCGCTGGATCGTGCGAACGCGATCGTCGGCCAGCGGCAGGCGACGCTTGCGAGTCTCGAGGCGCGCGCGCGGTCGCAGCAATCCGTGATCGAGCAGGCGCAGGCGGACGTCGACGCCAAAGCGGCCCAGGCGACTTTCGCTGAAGAGGACGATTCGCGTTATCGGCGCCTTGCCGAGACCGGATACGGCTCCCGCCAGAACGCCGAACGGGCTTTGGCGCTGAGCAACGCGGCGCAATCCGCGCTGGTCGCGTCCCGGGCGGGGGTCGACGCCGCCCGGCAGCAGCTCGCGGTGACGAACGCCGACATCATCGAGGCGCGCGCTGCGGTCGCCCAGGCCGAGGCGGACCTTCGCAGCGCCCGGCTCAATCTCGGCTATACGGACATCCGCTCCCCTATCGACGGCTATGTCGCCAACCGCGCGGCGCAAGTCGGCGCCTTCGTGTCCAGCGGAACCTATCTCCTTACCGTCATCCCGGCGCACGATCTCTGGGTGGACGCGAATTTCAAGGAGGACCAGCTCGAGCGAATGACGCCAGGCGAGGCCGTGACGTCGTCGCCGACGCTCTGCCCGATCACGTTTTTCACGGCCGCGTCGGCAGCCTCGCTCACGGCGCGGGCGCGATCTTCAGCGTGATCCCGCCGGAAAACGCGACGGGCAATTTCACCAAGATCGTCCGGCGGGTGCCGGTTCGGATTGCGCTCGACCCCGACGATCCCATGCTCCAATCGCTGCGGCCGGGCCTGTCGACGACTGTGAGCGTCGACACGCGGTCGGACTCGGAGAGGGCCGCAATGACCGAGGCGACCTCGAGCTGGCTGCGCAGCCTCGTTCCCTTCGCGGTGATGTGCGTCGGTATGTTCGCCGCGCTCCTGGACATCCAGATCGTCGCCTCCTCCCTGCAGGACATCGGCGGCGGTCTCTCGGCGGCGCAGGACGAGATCAGCTGGGTGCAGACGGCCTATCTGATCGCCGAAATCATCATGATCCCGCTGTCGGGCTGGCTGACGCGCGTCTTCTCCACCCGATGGCTGTTCGCCGCCTCGGCCGCCGGCTTCACTGCAACGAGCCTGCTCTGCGGGCTCGCCTGGAACATCGAGAGCATGATCGTCTTCCGCGCGCTTCAGGGACTCCTCGGCGCATCGATGATCCCGACGGTCTTCACCTCGTCGTTCCACTATTTCCAGGGGCCCCGCAGGGTTTATTCCGCCGCCGTGATCGGCACGATCGCTTCGGTCGCGCCGACGCTCGGCCCGGTGATCGGCGGCTTCATCACCGACACGCTCGACTGGCGCTGGCTCTTCTACGTCAATCTGGCGCCGGGCCTGGCCATCACGGTCCTCGTCCCGTTCCTCGTCAAGATCGACGAGCCCGATCTCTCGCTGCTCAAGGAGGCCGACTACCCCGGCATCGCGCTGATGGCGATCGCGCTCGGCACGCTGGAATACGTGCTCGAGGAAGGCGCGCGGTGGAACTGGTTCGACGACGCGACCATCCGCGATTGCGCGGCGATCTCCTGCGTCGCCGGCGTCCTGTTCGTGTTTCGCAGCCTGACCTCCCCGCGCCCTGTGGTCGACTTGCGCGCGCTCCTCAATCGCAACTTCGCGCTCGGCTGCGTGCTGTCGTTCGTCACCGGCGTCGGCATTTTCTCGACCATCTACCTGACGCCGCTCTTTCTCGGCTACGTGCGCGGCTTCAGCGCCTGGCAGACCGGGACGGCGATCTTTTCGACCGGGGCGGCCTCCCTGATCGGCGTCCCGGTCTACATCCTGCTCGCGCGCAAGTTCGACACCCGCTGGCTCATGATGGCGGGCCTCGTCTCCTTCGGCCTCTCGATGTGGAGCTTCAGCTTCATCACCCATGACTGGGGCGCGGGAGAGCTCCTTTGGCCGCAGATCCTGCGCGGCTTTCCCCAGGTGTTCGCGGTCGCTCCGGCCGTCAACCTCGGCCTCGGCAGCCTGCCGCCCGACCGTCTCAAATATGCGAGCGGCTTGTTCAACATGATGCGCAACCTCGGCGGCGCGGTCGGTATCGCCATTTGCGGGGCGATCCTCAACGACCGGACGAATTTTCATTTTCTCGCCATCGCGTCGAACCTGACGCCGGCCAATGGCGCCATGGAGAGGTTCATCGACGGCGTCGAGCAGCGCTACGGCGCCGTGCTCGGCGCTGCCCAACGCGCACGCCGCCGCTCTCAAGCAGATCTGGAGTCTCGCCTACCGCGAGGCCTCGACGCTGGCCTACGCCGACGCCTTTCGCGCCATCATGATCGCTTTCATCGCCGCGGCCTTGCTGGTTCCCCTCATGCGCAAGGTCGCGGTCCCCGCGGGGCCCGCGACGAACTCGCACTAGCCCCGCTCTCAGCCGAAAGGAGATAAGTCATGAGGATTCGCAACTCCGTCGCCTTCATAACCGGCGCCAATAGAGGCCTCGGCCGCGCTTACGCCCAGGCGCTGCTGGATGCCGGCGCAGCCAAGGTCTACGCGGCTGCGCGCGATCCCAGCACGGTCAGTCAGGCGGGCGTCACCGCGATCCAGCTGGATGTGACTGATCCAGCGAGCGTCGCCGCCGCCGCCTCGATCGCAGGCGACGCCCAAATCGTCATCAACAATGCAGGGATCACCCAACGAGAGCCACTGCTTGGCGAGCGCGGAGAGGCCGTGCTGCGGCGGGTCATGGAAACCAATCTCTATGGCATCCTCACCGTGAGCCGCGGCTTCGCACCGGTGCTCAAGGCGAACGGCGGGGGCGCGCTCGTCAACATGCTGTCGGCGCTGAGCTGGTTCAGCAATCCCAACAGCGGCCCCTATTCTGTGACGAAGGCTGCCGCCTGGGCCCTGACCAATAGTCTGCGCAATGAGCTGCGCGATCAGGGCACGCTCGTGATGGCGGTCCATGCCGGCTACATCGACACCGACATGACGGCGAAGATCGCGGCGCCGAAGGCCCGGCCTGAGGACATCGCCGCTCGCGTGATCGAAGGATTGCTCGCAGGCAGCGAGGAGGTGCTGGCGGACGACGCGTCGAAGCACGCGAAGCTCGGCTTTGGCGCCACGCCGTCCCTCTACCTCAATGGCCTAGCCGGAGAACAAATGGGTCTCGACGGCACCCTCAGGGCGGCATGACACAATTAAAGTGCGATTCCGTTGGTCGCGAACGCTCTGCGCGCTCGACGCTTGCAGGACGCGCGCTACATTGCCCTTTGTGAATTGCCTCGCTTCATGCAGGTCGTCCCGGAGCGCTGGGGTCGCTTGATGTTGCTTACCTGACCTCGAAGGCCGCGATGCTGGACCTCACCAAGACGCTTGCCAGCGAGTTCGGCTCGCACGGCGTGCGCGTCAACGCCGTTTCTCCGGGCGCGGTGATTTTCGGACGCGGAGGATCGCCTCGAGCAATATCACGACGGGATTCTCGAGAACCAGTGCTTGAAGGAGCGCATCCAGCCCTCGGCGATCGCGGACCTGGTCCTCTTCCTCGTCTCGCCCGCCTCCGACATGGTCACCGGCCAGAACATCGCCGTCGACGGCAGGTGGTGAGCCAGTGGCGGTCGTTCTCACGATCTCCGACCGCGTGGCCGAGGCCGCCGTGGTTCCCGAGCTCGGCGGCGGCCTCGCGTCATACGATCTCATCGAGGCCGGCCGGCGCACGCCCTTGTTCCGTCCATGCAGAAAGCTGGCCGGCGCCGGACCGTTCGACCTCGCGAGCACCCTGCTCCTGCCTTGGTCGAACCGCATCTCCGGCGGCGGCTTTCGTTTCGCCGGGAAATTTCATCCGCTGGCGCCGAATTTGCCGGGCGAGCCTTATCCGATCCATGGAAACGGCTTTTCGAGCGCGTGGACCGTCGAGACCGCGGGTGCGGTCGGCGTCGAGCTGTCGCTGGCGTCGGATGGCCCCGGACCTTTCCGCTATGGTGCGCGCGCATCCTATCAGCTGAACGCGGGCGCGCTGACCATGGGACTGCAGCGTCGTCAACCGCGCGGACGAGCCGCTGCCATTCGGCCTTGGCTTCCATCCCTGGATCGTCCGCACGGATCAAACCCTTCTCGAAGCCAAAGCCGAACGTGTCGTACTGGAAACAAGCGACCACCTTCCCACCGGCGACGCTGCAGTCTCGTCGTATCCCGATTGGGATTTTTCCGCGCTACGCGAGCTTCCTGACGGTTGGATCAACAACGCTTTTCTCGGCTGGGACGGGGGAGCCGAAATCCTTTGGCTCGACCGCAGCCTTGCGCTCGAGGTCGCAGCCGACCTCCCGCTCGGAGTCTACATCGTCTATTCGCCCTCGGCCGACGCGGACATCTTCTGTTTCGAGCCGGTCACGCATCCGGTGGACGCGCACAATGCGCCCGGCGACCCGGAAGCCAACGGACTCGTGATCCTTGCGCCGGAAGCGTCGCTGACGGCGACATGCCGGTTCAAACCGAGAACCATCCTCTGAGACGCGGCGGAAAACGACGTCTCCTTCAGGTTGTCTCTCAGATGCTTTGGCGCCTCGGATGGTCACGCCTCGTGAAGCGCCACTCATGCGGCCCTACCAGTCGACGATCGCGCCGTCGTCGAGCACGGCGTTGACGGCGTGAGCGACTTCGGGCGCGAAAGGATGGCGACCGCATTCCGCCTCGTCCACTTCGACGCCCAGTCCCGGCGCGGTCGGAACCTGCCAGAAGCCGTCGACCATCTCGATCGGTCCATGTACGACGTCGAAATACCAGGGGACCGCGCCGATCATCTCCTCCTGGATCACATGGTTCGAGGTGGACACGGCGAAATGCAGCGCCGCCGCCCCGGCGATCGGCCCGAGCGGATTATGCGGAGCGACGCCTACGCCGACCGCTTCGGCCATGGCGGCGATCTTCTTCGCCTCCCATAAGCCGCCGCAGTGGCAGATATCGGGCTGCGCGATGCTGACGGCGCGGCTCCGGAACAGACTCGTCGAATTCGGCGAGATCGATCAGGCGCTCGCCGGTCGCGATCGGAACGCTCGTCTTCGAGGCGACCTCGCGCAGCCCGAGAAAGTCGCCGGGAGGCAGGACCTCTTCCACGAACATGGGCCGCCCAGGCTCGACCGCTTCGATGTAGGCGAGCGCGGCGCCGACCGAGGCCGGACGGCCGTGAAAGTCGATCATGATCTCGACCTCGCGCCCCGCCGCCTCGCGCAGCGCCGCCATCATTCGCGCGACGCGATCGACTTGCGGCCCGGGCGCGCCGAATAGTGGGTGTAGGGAATGATGACGACCTTCATCGCCCGGTAGCCGCGCGCGATGACGTCCTGCGCGCGCCCGATCAGTTGCTCGGCGGTCTCGGTCTCGTAGACCGCCCGCATGTCGCCGAGGCCGAGATGGGTATAGACCCGCACGCGGTCGCGCGCCTGCCCGCCGAGCAGCCTCCACGCCGGCTGGCCAAGAGATTTGCCGAGGATGTCCCAACAGCGCGAGTTCGACGCCGGAGACGGCGCTCATGCCGATCACGCCGAGCCGCCAGAAGCTGTGCTTCTTCATGATCCGCACGAGCTTCTCGATGTCGCGCGGGTCGCGGCCAAGGACGAGCGGGGCGAGATCGTCGATCGCGCCCACGACCGAGCGGGTCTTCCATTCGAGGGTCGCTTCGCCCCAGCCGAAAAGTCCGCTCTGATCGGTGTCGACCCGCACGAAGACCCAGTTTCGCATCTCCGCATGGACGACCAAGGACCGGATGCTCGTGATCTTCACCTCTTTCTCCGCAAAAGCCCCAACCCGCGAGAACCGCGGATTGTTTGCCGCGCGTCTACCCGTACCGGCGCGCCTGTTGCTCGGCGATGATTACCGCCGCGATCAAAAGGACGCCCTTCGCCACCATCTGGAAGAAACGTCGGCACGCTGGTCAGGATCAATCCATTGTCCAGGACGCCGATGATGAGAACGCCGAGCAGGCCGCCGACGATCGTCCCCTTGCCTCCGGTCAAAGCGCACCCGCCGAGGACCGCCGCGGTGATCGCCTCCAATTCGAGACCGTCGGACCCGGAAATGGGCTGGCCGGATCCCGTGCGCGCGGCCAAGAGCATCCCCGCAAGACCCGCCGTCGCGCCGCTCAGCATGTAGATGCCGATCTGGTAGCGGCGGACATTGAGGCCCGCGAGGCTCGCAACGACGGGATTCCCGCCGATCGCGTAGATATTGCGGCCGATGATCGTGTAGCTCATCATGACGAAGAAGATTGCGACGACGGCTATCAGCACGAGAATGGTCACCGGCGCGCCGAGGACCTTTCCGTCGCCGATGAAGCGGAACGCCGGGTCGAAAATGCTGATCGATTGACCGTTCGAGATGATGAACGCGACGCCGCGAAACACCGCCATCGTGCCGAGGGTCGCGATGACGGCGTTGATGCGCCCGATAGTGATGATCAAGCCGTTGACGAGCCCCGCCAAGGCTCCGACGGCGACGCCGAACAGGATGCTGAGGAAAGGCGAGCCGGTCCATCCGACCGCAAGGGCGATGCAGACGGTCGACATGCCGACGACGGCGCCGACGGAAATGTCGAGTCCGCCCGAAACGATCACGATGGTCTGCGCGGTGGCCAGGATGCCGAGAATTGCGATCGCCTGCCCGATATTGAGGATGTTGCGAATGAGGAAGAAGACGTCGGGACGCAGGCTGCCGAAGATCGCGATGAGCGCCGCGAGCGCGATCATAAGGCTGAAATTATGCGTGCCTACGCGCTTGATCACGCCCCCGAGGGCGGTCGTCCCCCGCTGGGATCGGCCGGTCGCGGCGACCGTCGCATCAACCTTCGTCTCGGTCATTGCGTTCTCGTCGAGGCTCCGTGGCTTAGGCTCTCGGTCATTGCGAGGTTCAGGATGCGTTCCTCGCTCGCTTCGCGGCGGCCGAGCTCGGCGACGACGCGGCCACCCGCCATCACGAGAATGCGATCGGCCAGTCCGAGGAGCTCGGGCATTTCCGACGAGATCACCAGGAGAGCCATCCCCTCCGCCGCGAGCTCGGTGATGAGGCGGTAGATCTCCGCCTTGGCCCCGACGTCGATGCCGCGCGTGGGCTCATCGAGGATCAGCACTTTCGGCCGACGGGCCAGCCACCGGCCAAGGACAACCTTCTGTTGATTGCCGCCCGAGAGGCTCGACACGGGCGCCTCGAGGCTCGGGGTCTTGATGCGCAACCGCTCGGCAAGGGTCGCTGCTATCCGCCGCTCGGCGGCGAAATCGACAAACAGCAGGCGACTCACCAAGTCGGGAATCGCGAGCGAGATGTTGTCCTTGACGCTCCGCAACAGCAATAGCGACTGCGACTTGCGGTCCTCGGGAGCAAAGCCGATTCCGGCGTGGATCGCATCGGCAGGACTGCGCAAGGCGACCGGCCTGCCGCCGACCGCGACCGATCCCGCGACCAGCCTGTCCTGGCCGAAAATCGCCTGGGCCAGTTCGGATCGGCCCGCGCCCATAAGCCCGGCCAGACCCACCACTTCGCCGGAGCAGACGTCGAAACTCACGTCCTTGACGCGCTTGGTGGTGACGCCGCGCACGCAAAGGGCCGCTTCGCCGCGGCGTCGCGTTCCGCGATCGAAGAGTCCGCAACCGGCCGGCCGACCATGGCGTGGACGATGTCGCCTTCCGGGAACGCCGCGGTTCGCCGCTCCTCGACCAGGCGTCCGTCGCGGAGCACGGCGATGCGATCCGCCAGGTCGCGAACCTCCCTCATTCGATGAGAAATATAGATGACGGCGACCCCGTCGTTCTTGAGGCGCCGCACGACGCGAAACAGCCGCTGGGCCTCCTCCTCGGTCAGCGAGGAGGTCGGCTCATCGAGCGCGAGCACGCGCAGGCCGCCCCTGAGCGCGCGCATGATCTCCATGAGCTGCCGCTGAGCCGAACTGAGATCGCCGGCCCTCACCCACGGGTCGAGATCCCGCTCGAGCCCGAATTCGGCCAGAAGCGCGAGCGTTCGCCGTGCGAGGTCCGTCCGGTCGAGGAATATGCCGTGGCGAGGCCGAAAATCGCCGAGAAAGAGATTCTCGGCGATCGACAGATCCGGAATGATGTCCGGCTCCTGATGGATGACGCGAATGCCCAGCGCATGCGCGTCGGCGGGCGAGCGCAGCGTCCGCCGCACGCCCTGCGCCAGCACTTCTCCCTGGTCGGGCGGAAAGACGCCTTCGAAGATCCGGACGAGCGTTGACTTTCCCGCGCCGTTCTCTCCGACCAGCGCGAGAATCTCACCCGGATGGACCGCGAGCGTCACCTCGTCGAGCGCCTGCACCACGCCGAAGCGCTTCGAGATTCCGACGGCGGCCAGCGCGGGAGCGAGCTCCCGCGCGTCGGCGCCGGTCTCGCGCCCCTCGGCGAGACTGCGCGCGGGCGCAATCTCGCGCGACGGAGCTCCGCCTATTTGTGGCACAGCTTGTCCTTATAGGACCCGAAGTTTGCCGGGGAGACGAAGTCGGCCGTGACATAGGTCGTCACCGGCAGCGGCTGGTTGTTCTTGATCGAGGCGACGAGGAGGTCGATCGCCTGCGCGCCCTCCTTGGCCGAATCGATGTACATCGTCCCGCGGAAGCCGGTCGGACGGCCTGAGCCGAAAGCGTCGCAGGCGCGGCTGCCGTCGATGCCGACGCCGATCACGTCGGTCGGCGCGAAGCCCTGGTTCTCGGTCGCCCGCACGCCGCCGAGCACCCCGTCGTCGTTGCACGAGTAGAAGATCCAGTGCTTGGCTTCGGGATGGGCGGTGAGCGTCGTCGTGACGGCGGTCACCGCGCTTTCCATGTGGTTGTCATAGGGGATGCGGACGATGTTGGCCTTGTCGAAGGACGGGACGGCTTCGAGGAAGGCCGCTTCCGCGCCCCGGTTGCGGCGCATGCAGGTGTCGGCCTTCTGGTCCTCGATGCTGCCGATGCGCACGTCGCTGAATTTGTCCCATCCCTCGGCCTTGTAAATTCGCGCCAGCTCGGCGCCGACCTGATGGCCGATGGCTTCGGCATTCATTCCGACATAGGGCACCATCTTCTTGTCGCTCGTGTAGATGTCGTCGTCGACGGCGATCAGGCGAATCCCGGCTTTTTCCGCCTTTTCCGCCACGACCGGGCCGAGCGCCTTGTCCGGGACGACGATGGCGATCGCCTTGACGCCGTCCCCGACCATCGTGTCGAAGGTCGTGAGCGTCAGATTGGCGTCGAAATGGACGTCCTGGGTCGAGAGGTTGACGCCGAGCTTCTGCGCTTCGGCCTTCGCTCCGCCAACTTCGGAGACGAACCAAGGGTGCTCGCCCATCTTGTTGATGTAACCGATCTTGATGGCGTCGGCTTGCGCGGCGGCGGCGCCCGCGATCACTGCGAATGAGGCCATCGCCATGCATACGTGCGACTTGTGCTTCATTTTCTTCCTCCCTGCTCGGCGGCCGGTTCGGGCCGCGCTCTTCAAAGCCACTCGTGATAGCGCATAGATTGTGTTCACGGTCAACGTTGCCCGCGCGCCACCGCGCCGACGGCGCGCCGCATCGCGACACCGGGCCCGCGGCAACGCCGGGATAGCATTTTGACCCGCCATGCGAACGACAGTCACACTCGACCCCGACGTCGAATCCATGTTGCGCAAGGAAGTGCGCCGGCGCGGCGAGCCCTTCAAGCAGGTGCTGAACAACGCGATCCGCGCCGGGCTGCGCAATCCGAGCCGGCGGTGCGAGGCCTTCGAGCCGCTGACGTTCGACATGGGCGAGCCGCGCGTGGATCTCACCAAGGCGGCCGCGCTCGCCGCGGAGCTCGAGGACGACGAACTCATCGGGCGATATCGCCGCCGATGATCCTTCCGGACGCCAACGTGCTCATCTATGCGGTCAACCGATCCAGCGATCAGCATGCGGCGGCGCTCAAAACGGACAGGTCCTATTCTGGCTGCCGAGCGGATGACATGGTACGGATGCCGCGGAATGAACATCGCCTCCCCCAAGATCGACGAGCTTGCTCAGCGTCTCGCCCCGCCTGACCGGTGAGGACCTGGAGACGGCGCTGGAGCGCGCCATCGAGGAGCGATTGTTCCGCTTCGCGGGAGAGGCGGGGCAAGCCGCCCGGGCCACGGCGATGCAAAGATTCTTCGACCGCGTTTCCCAGATGCCGATCCTAGACTCCCGATCTGCGGATGAAATCGTCGGCTACGGTCCCGACGGGCTGCCTTCCTGATGGTGTTGGACACGTCGGCCATCATTGCGACGATCGCCAAAGAGGCAGACAGCCTCCGCTTCCAGAACGCAATGCTCGGCTCGCCGTCCCTCGTGATGTCCGCAGTCACGGCGCTAGAAAGCAGAATTGTTTTGCATTCTCGACACGGGAGCAGCCGTCCAGGCGTTCGAGGAAATGCTGGATCACGCAGGGATCGTGATTGCGCCTTTCGATGCACAAATGGCGGAGTTGGCTTTCGACGCGTTTCGCGGCTACGGAAAAGGCCAGAAACACCCGGCGCAGCTGAACATCGTCGATTGCGCCGCCTACGCCTTGGCGAAAGCGCGCGGCGAGCCCTTGCTGTTCAAGGGACGTGATTTCGAAATGACGGACGTTCATCCGGTGGTTTGAGGCCGCCGCTCGCGAACTCTGGCGCGGCGGCCAACGTCACTGTGTGAGCGGGTGCGCGCAGCTGTCGGGCCGCAGCCGGCTCCCGCGCCTGTCGAGCGGGACCTTGCAATTGTCGATCCGCTGCTCGTCCCGCCATTTCTCGCCGAGCCGCTCCTTGCCGGTGAGTTGGACGGCCTCTCCCGCGGGCGCACTCCTAACCGCAGGCTGGCCGGCGCCCTCAGGACTGGTCTGAGCGCCGACAGCGGCGGGCGCGAGCGCGGCGCCGATGACGAGCATTGCGATCGCAGGCTTCGACGCGAACGGCACGGCCTTGCTCCAAAGCGCGACAGGGAAGAATCAACGCGTAGGCCGCCGTGACGCGGCCGGCATCCCGTTTCTTGCCGTCAAATCGCATGGCGGTTCGGCCGCCGCGCCTAAAGCGCCCGGCGAAGGGTCAAATTGATCCGCACGCGCCCGAGCCTGGGGTGGCTGCCTTCCTTGATCGTCTGGACGCCGTGGAAGCGCAACCGCGAGGGACCGCCCCAGACGGCGACATCGCCGTGGCGTAGCGCATATCTGGCGACCGGTTCCGTCCGCTTCAGCCCGCCAAACTGGAAGACGGCCGGCAGCCCCAGTGAGACCGAGACGATCGGTTCTGCGAAATCGCGCTCGTTCCTGTCCTGGTGCAGCGACAGCCTCGCGCCGGGCTCGTAGCGGTTGACCAGGCAAGCGTCCGGAACGAAATCGGTATAGCCCGCCTCCGCGGCGGCCTCTGCGGCGAGGCGGAGAAAGAGTCCGGCATCTCGGGCCAGGGCTTGCCGGTCTCCGGATCGTTGCGGTCGTAGCGATAGCCGGTCCGGTCGGTGACCCAGCCGGCCGCCCCGCAATTGGTCATCGCCACCGACATGACGAAGCCGCCCGGCGTCGCCATGCGCCGGAACGGCGCGCGCGCCTCGATTGCGGCAAGAGCTGCGATGAGCTCGTCCTCCATTGGCAGGGCCCTGCCGCGCAGGAGGACAGCGCCCTCGGCCATCGACTCTCGGGCCGGCCCGGGAGCGTCGACGTCGGCAAAAAGTTCGGTCTGCATGGCGCCCATTGTAGCTGCTCAGCGAGGCAGATGCATGCGCCCATAGCGCCGCGCCCGCGCGGATCGTCACCCGAGGTCGATCGTGAGGCCGTCATGGGCCGGCTCGCATTCCGCGAACGCCTCGGGGTCCCGCGAGAGCATGTCGGCGGACATGTGCGTCAGCACGACGCGCTTCGCGCCGATGAGGCCCAGCCGGTCGCGCAGCGTCAAAAAGTCGAGGTGATAAGGACCTTCCGCTCGTAATAGTAGGCTTCTGCGAGCAAAAGGTCGGCGCCGCGGCCGATGTCGACGATCGCATCGACCCATTCGGTGTCCCCGGTGTAGGCGAGCGCCTTGCCCTCGCACTCGAAGCGCAAGCCCATCGACGGCGCGCCGCTCGGGTGCTTCACCAGAAAGCCGGTGACGGCCGCGCCGACGGCCTCGACCGGCGTCCGCTCGCCGGGCTCGATCTCGATCGTCTCCAGGCAGAAATTTCGCTCGACCGTCGACGACCCGGGAAAGCCCGCCTCCATGAAGGCCATGAGCCGCGGGACAAGCCCTTTCGGACCGACGAGAACGAGCGGCTCGCGACGGCGGCTCACGTATTGGGCGTCGAGGGCGAAGAACGGCACGCCGCCGAAATGGTCCGCATGCAAGTGAGCGAGAAAAATCGCGCCGACGCGGTTGGGGTCGACGCCGAACCGCCGGATGGCGATCATCGCGGAGGCCCCGCAATCGATGAGAAAGCCCGCTTCCGCGCGCTCGACGAGAAAGCACGTGTTGAACCGGCCTCCCGAGCCGAAAGCGTCGCCCGAGCCGAGAATCTTGAGGCGCATGCGAAGGCTCCGTTTCCCCTCCTGACACAAGAGCATGCGCAACCGGCAGCGGCTGGCAAGGCCGCAGCGGCTGGGACCGATAGGTCCGGCTCCTCAGAGGATCCATCGTTCGAAGCCCCTCTCGCGACAGTCCTTGAAGATTGCCGGCGGTTGCGTAGGCGCCGTCGGCGTCGGCGCCATAAATTGCGTAATTTGTGCTATTCTGCCGCTGCCAGTCGAAGGAGTGCGCGGAGCATGAACGTGTCAATCGGAGCACGCTGGGAAGGATTTGTGGAGCGTATCGTCAAGAGCGGACGTTATGGCTCGGCAAGCGAAGTGGTGCGCGAGGGGCTGCGGCTGGTCGAGGAGCGCGAAGCTCGGCTCGCGGGGCTCCGCGAAAAACTCGACGCCTCGATCGCGGCTGGCGGGGAGGTCTCCGACGACGAGCTTGACACGGCGATTGCCGCCAAGGCCGCGGAGCTGCGAGCCAAAGGCCACGGCGCCTGCGGCTGGCGCGCATGAAGCCGCTGGTCGTGTAGCGCGAGACGCCGGAACCTGAACGGGACGATCCTGCGCACCGTGGCGGCGTACTCGTCGAGGACCGCTGCCGCAGCGCGGCGCGTCTCTTCGCAAAACGCGTCACTTTCGCGGAGTGCCCCAGCAGCCGGCCAGCTCCTTGCGTTGCGCGCGGGAAAGCAGATCAACGAACTGCAGGCCGGAGTTCGCGCCGTTCGTCCAGCGCAGGTCGCACAGATAGGCCGTGTCGTGGAACTCGATGACAAATCGGTGAGGCAGGTCGAACGGCCGCGGCAGGCGAATTTGACAGCCGCTCGCCGATAGGTCGACAATGGTCGCGGGCGTTGGCGCGATGACCAGCGCCTCAATTTGAACCGCTACCCGGCCGCTTGCTCGACGATCCGAGCCTAAACCCAGCGACATGGAACGCTCCTAACGGTTGTGCACGGCTCTTCGGCCTCTCCGTGAGGCGGCGCGCCGTGCAACCTTGCGACGCTTCCTCGGGGCGGACTGCGAATGCGGCGCAGCGTCCTCGCCGCGCTGCGCCCATTCTCGCAGAAAGGTCTCGAACTCGGCCGACGAAATCGGCTTGCTGAAGTGGTAGCCCTGAACCTCCTCGCACTTGTTCTTGCGCAGGAACTCGGCTTGCTCGGCCGTCTCGACACCCTCGGCGATGACCTTCATGTTGAGCTTCTTGCCGAGCGAGATCACGGCCGCGGCGAAAGCCTTGTCGTTCTCGTCGCCGGGCAGTCCCTTGATGAACGCCCTGTCGATCTTCAGCCGCGCCACCGGAAAGGTCTTGAGCGCGCTCAAGCTCGAGTAGCCGGTGCCGAAGTCGTCGATCGACAGCTGCACGCCCAGCCGCTCCAGCTCCTCCATCGTCGCCACCGCCTGTTCGACGTCCTGCATGATGAGGCTTTCCGTCAGCTCCAGCTCGAGGCATTTCGCCTCGAGGCCGCTCGCGCGCAAGGCGTCGGCGACAGTGGCCGTCAGGCGCCTCTCCTTGAACTGCCGGGCCGAGACGTTCACGCTCATCCGGATCGGCGGGAGCCCCGCGTCCTGCCAGGCCTTGGCCTGACGGCAGGCCTCCCTGAGCACCCATTCGCCGATCGGCTCGATCAGTCCGGATTCCTCGGCAAGCGCGATGAATCGCGCGGGCATGAGGAGGCCGAGGGTCGGATGGTTCCAACGGATCAGCGCTTCGCAGGCGAAGACGACGCGCGTGCGCAGGTTGACCTGCGGCTGATAGTGCAGGACGAATTCCTTGCGCGCGACCGCCGCGCGCAGCTCCTCCTGCATCCGGAACTTTTCCTGGACCTTCTCATTGATGTCCGGCTGGTAGAGCTGGAAATTGTTGCGCCCGTTGTCCTTGACCCGATACATGGCGGCGTCGGCGTTGGCGAGCAGCGATTCGGCGTCCTCGCCATCCTGGGGGTAGCTCGCGACGCCGAAGCTTCCCGTCACCTGCACCCGATGGCGGCCGATTTAATCGGCTCCGCAATCGCCGATTGGAGCCTCCGCAGCGTCGCCGTGACGCCTTCGATACTCGTGCTCTGATCGGCGAGCACGACCACGAATTCGTCGCCGCCGAGGCGCAAGACGGTGTCGGTCGCGCGCAGGCAGGCGACCATTCGGCGCGCGACGGTCTTGAGCAGCTCGTCGCCGGCGTTATGCCCCAGACTGTCGTTGACGTACTTGAAATTGTCGAGGTCGATGAAGACGACAGTCGCCCAGCGATCGTAGCGCCGCGCGAACAGCACGGCCTGGGTGAGGCGGTCGTTGAGCACGGCGCGGTTCGGGAGTCCGGTCAAGGGGTCGTGGGTCGCCATGAACTGGATGCGCTCTTCGGCGAGCTTGCGCTCGATGGCGATGCCGGCGATCCTGACGGCGACGTCCATGAGACGCGCCTCCTCCGCGTTCGGCTCGCGCGGCGATCCGGAATAGAACGCGAAGACGCCCAGGGCCTGCCCCTGATGGGAGGCGATCGGCAGCGACCAGCAGGAGCGGATGCCGTGCCGGGCGGCTCGGTCTCGCGCGAGGGTCCAGCAGGGGTCGCTCCTGATGTCCGCGACGATGACCGGCTTGCGGCGATGCGCCGCCATGGCGGAGCACGTGTCCTCCGCGCCGACCTGCACCTCGTCAATTTCTTGGAGGTACTCGGCCGGCAGGCTCGGCGCGGCGGCCACGTTCAAGCGCTGCCCGCTTTCGTCGAGAAACAGGACGCAGCCCTTGAGCCCGTCGAGCTGCGACTTCGATGAGGCGCACGAGGCAATCGAGGACCTCCTCGAGCGGCGCGCTCATGGCGATCATCTCGAGGATCCGCGCCTGGCCGTCGCGCAGCGCCTCCGCCAGTTTCCGCGCGGTGGTGTCGCGCGAAATGCCGACGACGCCCACGACTTTGCCGCTGTCGCCCCGCAACGGCACCTTCGTTGTGGAAATCCAGGTCTTTCCGTCGGGGGCGTATTCCTCGAAGTCGATCAACGCCTCGCCCGCCTCGACCACCCGCCGCTCGTCGGCGTAGTATTTTTGCGCAACTTCGGGGGGGCAAAGCTCCAAATCGGTCTTGCCGATCAGGTCGCCCGCGCCCGCGAAGCCCATCCGGCGCGCGGTCGCCTGGTTGGCGATGACGAAGCGGCTTTCGGCATCCTTGACCCAGAGATTGTCGGGAACGAGGTCGATCAGCGATTGCAGCGAAAGCCGTTCGGCGGCCGCCGTGACGTCTCTGTAAGTCGAGACCCATTCTCCTTCGGGCGTCGGCTCGCGGCGGATCTCGACAAAGCGGCCGTTCGGCAGCGCGGCCGTCCATGCTGTCGATCCTTTGTCCGCGCCGATTGCTTTGCATCGACCGGCGCATTGGCCGACGGTCGCCTCCCTGCAGCCGGCGCAGGACAGACGCGCCATGAGGTCCTGCTCCAGCGCGCCCGGTCCGACCTCCTCGGGGGCGAGGCCGTAGATCTCGGCATAGCGCCGGTTGCAGAAAATCAGCCTGCCGTCGCTGTCGAAGACCGAAACGCCCTCCCGCACGGTCTCGATTGCGACCCGAAAACGCTCAGACTGCGCGCTCAATTGGGCGATTTCGGCCCTTTGGCCGCGAACGACGGCTTCACCCGCTTCGGTCGAGTAGCGCACGAGCGCTTCGAGACGCGTCTCGTCGACGCGGTCGTCCTTTGCGGTTTGTGCTCCTGGACGCACCAGAAAGTCCCAAATCTTGTCTGACTCGCACAAGTCTTGGGCATCGAGCTTAGAAAAGAATAAATCTAACCATCATAACCTACTTGGTACTAAAATAAACAGCGATGCAACCGACTTAACCTAACGGTATACATTAATGATCCAGCTATCTTTATTTACTTCTAAGCAAGACCGTGGATATGACAAACTCAACAGAAGGTTTGTTCGTTTTTCAATCAATCGATTAGGGTTAACGCGGCGCCAGCGTCGAGGACATCCCTCGATCGCTAGCCCAATCTCGACCTGTGACGGCCGCGCCTCCTGGAGCGCGGTCTCCGGGCCCTGCGCGGGATCAAGCAGACTTTCGAGGCTGTCTTTCCGTAAGAGCCTGTTTCAAAAGCCACCGCGCTCGTCCTGAGGCGCCCCGAAGGAGCCTCGAAGGACGATGCAGGGGCGCAGGCGGCGCCGCACGCGTCCCCTGGAGCATCCCCTCGCCAGGCTCGGGACGGGCTCTTCGAGGCCCTTTGCTTTCGCAAAGGGCGCCTCAGGATGAGGTCCATGACTTTTGAAACAAACTTTGCCCCCTCCACCACGCTTCGCGTGGTCCCCCTCCCCCGTTCCGCTAACGCTTCACGGGGGAGGGTAATGGCCGGCGCGGCGCGCTATCCTCCCCTGCGCAGCGTTAGCGGAGCGGGGAGGGGGACCGCCCGAAAGGCGGTGGAGGGGGTGGGCCGCCACCTTGCTTGGGAATGACCATCCCTCACAGAATCACCCCACCTCCCTCCGCCAGTCCCTCCTCGCCTGCGCCTCGCTCTCGAAAATATGCGGTGCGACGCCGCGCTTTTTCAGCGAATCGCCGAGCTTCATCCGAAGAAAACCGCTCGTCGTGTAGCGGGAAACGCCGGAATAGTACCGGTCGGCGAGCCTGCGCACCGTGGCGTTGTACTCGTCAAGGAGCTCCGGCAGGATGGTGAAATTGTCGTAGTTGACGATGGCGTAGACGCGCTCGCCCACCGATGCGAGCTTCGTCTCGACAATCTTCGCCGATCGCCTCGATGTCGTCCCGACGGTGCAGCGCGTAGCGCTCGAGGTTGATGAAGAAGACGTTCTGCAGCGCGTCGTAGGTGAAGCGGCTCTTGAGCGGGATCGCCGACGAGGTCGGCGCGCAATCCCATCGGCTCGGGCCGGAAGATGCGCGCGTCCATCTCGACCGGGTCGCGAGGATGAGCGGCCCGAAATCCATCTGCGCCAGAATGTCGCGCTCGATGTCCACGCCAGGCGCGACCTCGACGAGCTCAGGCCCGTCTGGCCTCAGCGCGAACACGCAGCGCTCGGTGACATAGAGCACGTTCTGCCCGCGCTTGCCCGCATGAGCGCCGCTGAAGGTCAAGTGCTCGACGTCGCGCACGAATTTCTTGTGCTCGGCCTTCTTCTCGATCACGAGTTTGCCTTCGCGCGGGAAAACTCTCTGACGCCCTGCGCCGAAGGTTCCGACGAAGATCACCTCCTTGGCGTTCTGGCTGATGTTGATGAAACCGCCGGCGCCGGCGAGCTTCGGCCCGAACTTGCTGACGTTGAGGTTGCCGCGCCGGTCGACCTGCGCGAGGCCGAGGAAGGCCACGTCGAGCCCGCCGCCGTCGTAGAAGTCGAACTGGGAGGGCTGGTCGATGATCGCCTGGGCGTTGGTCGCCGCGCCGAAGTCGAGCCGCCCGCCGGCATGCCGCCGATGACGCCGGGCTCGGCGGTCAGCGTGATGAGGTCGATGATCTTCTCCTCGTTGGCGACGCCGCCACGCCCTCGGGCATCCCGATGCCGAGGTTGACGACGCTGTTGGCCTTGAGCTCGAAGGCGGCGCGGCGGGCGATGATCTTGCGCTCGCTCATCGCCATCGGCGGGAGCGCGTCGCACGCGCACGCGGATTTCGCCGCTGAAGGCGGGGTTGTACTGCGTGGCGAACGTCTGCCAGTGGTGCTCCGGCCGCGCCACGACGACGCAGTCGACGAGGACGCCGGGAATCTTCACCTGCCGCGGGTTGAGGCTGCCGCTGCTCGGCGACGCGCTCGACCTGGGCGATGACGATCCCGCCGGAATTGTGCGCGGCCATGGCGATGGCCAGCGCCTCGAGCGTCAGCGCCTCCTTCTCCATCGTGAGGTTGCCGTCGGCGTCGGCGGTGGTGGCGCGGATGATGCCGACGTGGATGGGGAAGGTCTTGTAGAAGAGGTACTCCTCGCCGCCGATCGTCACGCGCTCGACGATATCCTCCTGTGGTGCGCGGGTTGAGCTTGCCGCCGCCGTAGCTGCGGATCGACGAAGGTCTCCATGCCCGACGCGGGTAAGTGGGCCGGGCCGTGCGCGGCGATGTCGCGGAACAGATGGGCGATGACGCCCTGCGGCAGGTTGTAGGCCTCGATCACGTTGTCGACCGCGAGCTTCTGGAGTTTCGGCACGAGGCCCCAGTGCCCGCCGATCACCCGCCTGAGCAGGCCCTCGTGGCCGAGGTGGTTGAGGCCCTTCTCGCTCGCCGTCGCCCTGGCCCTGCCGCGTAGACCAGCGTCAGGTCCCGCGGCGCCCGCGTCGGGGTGCGGAGAGAAAACGCTCCTCCAGGGCGATGGCGATCTCCTCGGCGAAGCCGATGGCGACGAAGCCGCCGGTCGCGATCGTATCGCCGTCGCGGATGAGTTTCACCGCCTCGGCCGCGGTGACCACCTTGCCCTTCTCGGGCGAGCGCAGGGCCAGATGTTTCGTTCCGTGCGGCATGCCTGAGTCCGGACCGGTCAGGATGGAAGGCCGGGGGCGCGCTGGCCCCGGGGTCAAGCGACGTCAAGAGCCGCTTCCGACTTCCGATAGGTTTCCGTGAGGAGCAGGAGGGAGACGACGGTTATCAGCGCCAGGATGACCATGTAGGCGGCCACCGGCCAGGTCACGCCTTTGTAGATATCGAGCAGCGACGTCGCGACCACGGGCGTGAGCGCGCCTGCGAATATGGACGCCAGCTGGTAGCCCAGAGACGCCCCGCTATATCTGACGCGCGCACTGAACAACTCGGAGAACAAAGCCCCCTGCGGGCCATACATTGCCGCATGGCCGACCGCGAGCCCCATCGTGACCGCCAACGTCGTGAGCCAGCGATCGTGGTATCCCATCAGCCAGAAGAAGGGGAACGACCAGAGCGCCGAAAACACTGCCCCGAACATATAAACCGGTCGCCTGCCCACCCTGTCCGATATGTAGCCGAAGGTGGGAATGGTGAATGTCTCGATGATGGCGGCAATGATCACCGCATCGAGGATCATTTCCCGGCTATCCTTCAATATCTGCGTCGCATAGGCAAATACAAAGGCGGCATAAATATAGAACAGCCCGTTTTCCGCGAACCGAACGCCCATGGCAAGCAACAGATTCTTCGGATGCTTGATAATGGCCTCGATCACCGGCAACCTAGCCTCATGTTTCGTTTCTTTGATCTCTTCAAAAATCGGCGACTTGGTGACGGACGTTCGGATGTACAGGGCGACAAGGACAAGGAGAAAGCTGAGCAGGAAGGGGATGCGCCATCCCCAGGCAAGGAATTGGTCTTGCGGGAGCCGGGCGAAGAGGCCGAAAAACACCGTGCCCAAAACGAGCCCCAAAGTCGCTCCCAACTGGGCCAAGCTGGCATAGAAACCGCGCCTATCTTCAGGGGCATGCTCCACCACCATCAGAATCGCCCCGCCCCAAGCGCCGCCGAGCCCGAAGCCCTGGACGATGCGGCACGTCACCAGCAGAATGGGCGCCCAGATACCCACCTGGGAATAAGTTGGCAGCAGGCCGATGATTGCTGTGCCGATGCCCATGACCAGCAGCGTCGCGACATAGACCCCCTTGCGGCCGATACGGTCGCCATAGTGCCCGAAGAACACTCCGCCGAGTGGTCGGGCGGCAAACCCGATGGCGAAGGTCGCAAAGGCAAGGATGGTCCCCACCAGCGGATCGAATTTCGGAAAGTAAAGCTTGTTGAATACGATAGCAGCGGCAGTTCCATAAAGAAAGAAGTCATACCACTCGATGGAAATACCTACCATACTTGCGGCTGCAACTCTGATTCGCTCTCTTTGCCGATCCGCCTCGGTTTTGGGAAAGGCGACTGTGTCGCTCATGGCGGTCATGGGCAATCCTCCTTATTTGTCAATTAAGCGCGGGCGCGCTGTTGCCGGACAACTCTCCCTTGGTCGCCCTGCCGCTTAGTTGTTTGCCGTCTTCAAGGCCGCAAACAATCAGATCTTGCCGGACCGTTCCTTGATCCGGATCAATTGCGGATTGGCGTTATCCCGATCCCGCCGCTTTCGTCGCCCGAGCTCGGGGCCGTCTCGACCGCGACCGCAGCCAGTCAGGATCAGATCAGCGCGTAGCCGAGCGGGCCGATGGCAGAGAGCCGCTCGCCGAGCGCGACCACGCCGCGACGAAAGCGAGCGGCGGCAGCATGCCGACCGCGTCCTTCTGCGCGACGAATGGTCACACCCACAGACACGCGATGACCAAGAGGAGGTCGTCGAGGGCGAGCCGGCTCAGTCGTGCCTCTGGCTTCAAGGCGACCGCCGCCGATCCTCAGCGAACCGGCAGCGCAGAGCGAATATCTGTCTGCGCAAAGTCGTCGCCTTTGAACAACAGCTCCTCTTCCATCGCCGCCGCCAGCGCGTAGGCGAAACAATCGCCGATATTGAGCGAGGCCGGATATCGCCGGCGGCCGAAGCGCCGGAAAGCGTCGATCGCGAGCATGGCTCGAGCGAGAGTTGCCGCGACGACTTCGAACGCCCCAGCGGTCAACACCGCTCGCCAAAGTCGAGGCCAATATCCGCTGCGATGTCGGAAATCGGCCACGGCCGGCGAGGTCAGGCTCGCGCCTGCTCGATCTCGACCAGGACGCCGCAAAAATCCTTCGGGTGCAGGAACAGCACCGGCTTGCCATGCGCGCCGATCTTCGGCTCGCCGTCGCCGAGCACGCGCGCGCCTTGGGCCTTCAGCTTGTCGCGCGCGGAAAAAATGTCGTCGACCTCGTAGCAGAGGTGATGCATGCCGCCGTCCGGATTGCGCTCGAGGAATTTTGCAATCGGCGAGTTGTCGCCCAGCGGGTGCAAAAGCTCGATCTTCGTGTTGGGCAGCTCGACGAAGACGACGGTGACGCCGTGATCCGGCTCATCGGTCGGCGGCGACACCCGCGCGCCAAGCGTTTCGCGGTAGGTCCTCGCCGCCTTGTCGAGGTCGGGGACGGCGATGGCGACGTGGTTCAGTCTTCCGATCATGGAGCCCTCCAAAGCCAAAAATCCATATGAGCTGCGCGCTCCGCCGATACCCGCTGGTTGTAACGGGGGCTGCGGATCTCCCAAGCAGCCATCACCCAATTCAACACAGAAGAATGCTTAATTTAAACGAAATCGTATATTTCGCAACGATTTTCGGTAATCACATCGATTATTCAGAAGTTAGAGTAAGCCGTAGAGAGATCCCGGAGCCATTCCATTTTGCGGGTGGGTATACTAGTGGAAGCACAATCTACGTCAGTCCGCTGAGGTATCGATGGGATTACACAAAATACGTTGTGGGAGAGGATTTTTGGATGGATGATGTTGCGACAATTGTCCGTGAATTGTGTCATGTGTGGCAAAGTCAAGCGCATGTTCCAGGATTTAGTGACGCCGCGCTAAAACGTGAACACCACGATCTCGGCTTAGATGTTTATAAGTATAGTATAGATGGTGCCAAGCGTCTTATAGATTATAGATTTGAGCAACAATGTCAGATTATGTTTGACTATCTGTATGTGCGTGCGTTCAATGATCCTCTGATTACAACTTTCGACTCAGTTGTGCGTAAGGATCTAGATCTCGATACGGTGTTGCCGTTGAACGAAGCGAGATCTAGAGTTCCGCAATTGAATAAAGTCGAGCACTAGCCGAGTCAGTACTCTGCACCGATGTGAGGTTTTAAGCGCCGTAACTGCTGGCGTCGTATCAAAGGGTCCGCTTCCCACTCAGCTCCGGCGTCCAAGGGCCGCGGTCTGCTACGGCCCGCAATACGTCGATTGCGGGCGTTCAATTGGCGACGACCGGAGGGCGGTATCCTTGCCTGCCGTTCGGCGCAGTTCGCCGGGAGGTGCTCGAAAAGGATCAATCTCTCTGCCCCGCCTTCTCGCTGATCTCGCGCTTGTTCGCGCAGGCGACGCATACTTGGTCCGATTTCAGCCAGCGGCGCCGCTGGCTTTCGGCGATGCGCTGGAGGGACTGGATTCGCTGCGTCGACACGGGCTCGCCGCAGTCGAAACAGGGCTGGCCGAAGCGCGGACGGACCAATACGCCCATGGGCTTCAGGCCTCTTGCTGACGGCTGGGATTACTAGCGGGAAGGACGGTTACCGCTAGCGAAACTGGTCCCGGGCCGGCTCGAGCCAAGCGACCGCGGTAGAGCAGTAGCTCGCGCGCTCACAGGCCCCCCGCATCGCCGCCATCAGCATCATGCCGGCGAACCGCTCGGATTCGGCCGGGCGAACGTCCGCCGGCGGGCGCCCGTGCTCGCGCCGCAAGTCGCGCAGGTGACGGGCGCAGGCCTCGCCCGGCGTCGGCTTGGCCTTGCGCGGCATTAGGCCGCGGCCTCGTCGACGGGCAGCGGTCGCATTTCGTCGGCGACGAAGGCCAAGACCTTGAGCAGTCTCGCGCTCGCCCCCTCGGCGAGCGCGGAGGCGAAGTCCTCGGTCCGCAGCGCGCCCAAAAACTCGGCGCAGGTGCCGCAATCGAAGGCGCGCGCGTCCTCTTGCCGACCGAAGAAGCGAGACTTGTCGAACAGGCTCTGGTAGGCGAGCGTCGACCAATAGGCGGCCATCACCGCTCCTTCAAGGGGGCGAAATTGGTGAACACGCGCGTCTGCGGCTTTTCCCGCTTGGGGCGCCATTCCGGGCCCATCTCGGCCCGGATCGCCTTCACGTCGAGGGAGGCGAACGAGCTCTCGCTCTTGGCGACGCCCCAGGCCTCGCCGGCGACGACGCTCAAGCCGCGGCGCTCAGGCGCGCCGCGACGTTCACCGTATCGCCGAGAACCGTCAGACCAGCGTCGGCGCCGCCCTGCACGTCCGAGCCGGCGGCGCCACCTCCGCCACGGCAAGCGCGGTCTCGCTGTCCGCGACGGCTTGCGCGCCCGTCATGGACGCCTCGCTCACGCCTTGAACTCCATCGGCGGCAAGACGACGGATCCCGTTTCGATGAGCGACTTGAGATTGGCGAGGATCTGCGGCCAGCCGCCGGAGACGGCGCCGATGAACTTCGAGTCCTCGCGCTCCATCCGGTGAGTCACGGTGAGCTTGGCCGCTTCTCCCATGGGTTCGATCTCCACGGTGCACAGCGACCACCCCTCGGCCTTGAATTCCGGCTTCCATTCGTTGCGCCAGCGAATGGCGAGTCGCTTGCCGGGATCGAAGGCGACGATCTCGCCGGCGTCGGCGATCCGGCCGTCGGGGAAGACGAGCTTCCACGCCCCGCCCTCCTTCCATTCCGCGTCAGGTCTCGCGCCGCGCCAATACTTCTCCGCGAACTCCGGGCTCGTCAGCATCGACCACAGGCGCTCGGGCGTGGTGCGGATATAGGTGACGTAGTGGAACACGCTTTCGGCAGGCTTGGTCACGACGGATCTGCTTCTAAATCTTTCTTGAGCTCGGACAGGGCGGCCAGGCGCGGGCGACAGAACTTCGTGATCCAGCGCTCGGCGATGGCGTGGATCGGGACAGGGTTGAGGAAATGCAGCTTCTCGCGGCCCCGGCGCTCGAAAGCCACGAGATTCGCCGCTTCGAGGATCGCGAGGTGCTTGGCGACCGCCTGGCGCGTCATCTTGAGCCCCTGACAAAGCTGGCCCAGCGTCTGTCCGTTCTGAGCGTAGAGCCGATCCAGGAGGCTGCGGCGGCTCGGGTCTGCCAGCGCGCGAAAGACGGCGTCGTCATCCATGAGGAGGAAATGTAACCCATAGGTTCCATAAAGGACTTATAGGCAACGAAATGGTTGCATGTCAAGCGGGCATGCTCGTCGCGCTCCCGCGGCGGCTCGGGGGTGTGCCGGCAAGGGAACAAAGGCGACGGCAAGGGCAGAGCAAAAATTGTTCTTGCAATCCGCAGGCCAATGTTCTATCTTTGTTCCTAACGCGCACGGAGTTCAGAGGTTGTTTGGTCCCGCTATAGTCGCCTCAACTCCGCCCCTTGGCCTCGACTGCAGCAACCCTGCGCAGGCTCTCGCATCCGCGCCTCCGAGTCGGGGATCGAGGGGCCGCCGCATCAACTATCCGGCAACCGCGCCAGGACCGAAAATGGCGCCGCAAGGGATTGAAAGGCCTCATTTCGCGCCCGGAAACGGCGCCAACCCGGCAAGCGGAATGTCCGAGGACGACGCCGCCTTCGCGACCTCTCTCCGTTTCGCCGCGCCGCCGATCACGCGCCCGCAAATGGCGCCGCAACCCGTTGAAAAGGTTCATTTCGGGCCCGGAAATGGCGGCCCCGCGGGGCAGATGCGGGAAACGTCCCCGAAACACGTGATCGCTCACGCGACACCGATCATACGCCGGCAAAAGTCGCCGCAACCCGTTGAAAAAGCTCATTTCGGGCCCCCGGAAACCGGCGCGAGCGCCCGCCCCTACACCTCGACCACCAGCGCGTGCACCTGCGGCTTCTTGCCCCAGACCGCGTTGACCGAATTGCGCACCGCCCGTTCGATCGCGGTCGACAGGAAATCGGGGTCGCGCCGCCTGCCCCTCGGCAGACCCTCGAAGGTCTCGAAAATCGCCGCATCGATCAGCGCGTCGATCGCCGCTCCCTCGCGGGTGCGCTCGGGCAGGCCCGCGATCATCACGTCCGGGTCGCCCGCCATTTCGCCCTTCGGCGTCAGCGCGAGCGCGATCGAAACGACCCCGGCGAACGACAGTCGACGGCGTTGTGCGACGCATTCCTGATCGGCGGGCAGCAGGATCTCGCCGTCCTTCATCCGTCGGCCGCGGTCGACGGAGCCGATGGTCGCGACCTCGCCCGGAGCGAAGCGCACGAGGTCGCCGTTCATGGCCCGCAGCACCTGCGGCACGCCCTGCTCCCTGGCGAAAGCGGCGTGCTCGCTGAGATGCAGCGCCTCGCCATGCGCCGGGACCGCGATCCTCGGCCGCAGCCAGGCGTACATTTTGGCGAGCTCCGCCCGGCGCGGATGGCCGGAGACATGCACCAGGGCGTTGCGGTCGGTGACGACCTCGACGCCCGATGTCACGAAGGCGTTGATGAGCTTGCCGACCGCCTTCTCGTTGCCCGGAATGGTGCGCGAGGAGAAGATGACCGTGTCGCCGGGGCTCAGTTCGGCCGTCGGATGCTCGTCCTCGGCCATGCGGGCGAGCGCCGCGCGCGGCTCGCCCTGGCTGCCCGTCGCGAGAGCCAGGACCTTGTTCCTCGGCACGCGCTCGAACGCGTCCATGCCGAGAAACGGCGGCACGCCGTCGAGCATGCCGCATTCGCGCGCGACCGCGACGACGCGCTCGATCGCGCGCCCCAGAATGCAGACCTGCCGGCCCGCGGCGAGGCCCGCTTCGGCGGCCGAGCGGAGGCGCGAGACGTTCGAGGCGAAGGTGGTGACGACCACCCTGCCCTTCGCCTTGCCGATCAGATCGCGGAGCACCGCGGCGACGTCCCGTTCGGACGGGCTTTCGCCCTCCCGCAGCACGTTGGTCGAGTCGCAGACGAGCGCGAGCACGCCCTCGTCGCCGAGCGCCCTGAGCCTTGCCTCGTCGGTCGGCGGACCGAGAACCGGGGTTGGGTCGATCTTCCAGTCGCCGCTGTGGACGACGAGTCCGGCCGGCGTGCGGATCGCGAGCGCAGAACTCTCCGGAATCGAATGGGCGACCGGGACGAATTCGACGTCGAACGGCCCGATCTCGAGCCGCGCGCCCGGCCTGACGATCGTGAACGGAATGTCGGGCACGCCCGGCTCGCCGAGCCTGCCGCGCCTCGATGAGACCAGCCGCGAAAGGAGACGCATAGACCTTCGCGCCGAGGCTCGGCCAGAGCTCGACGAGCGCGCCGATATGGTCCTCGTGGGCATGAGTGAGGATGACGCCTGCGAGATCCTTCTTCACCTTCTCGATGAAGCCGATGTCGGGCATGACGAGATCGATCCCCGGCAGGTCGTCGCCGGCAAAGGCGACCCCGAGATCGACCATGAGCCATTTGCGCGCCTTCGCCGGGCCATAGCCGTAGAGCGCGCAATTCATGCCAATTTCGCCCAAGCCCCCGAGGGCCGCGAACACGATCTCGCCGTCGTCCGTCATTTACTCCGGGCCTTCCCGCGCAAGCGAGGCGAACGAAGCCGCCACGGGCGAGCCATCCGATTGAGGCAATATCCAGAGGTCCGCGGATTCGATCCGCTCGATCCCGCTCTCCCCGCGAAACAGCAAACGGCCGGCGCCGTCAAGCCCTTCGAACGTTCCCTCCCGCCGGCGTCCGCCGCGCTCGACCCGGATGCGCTCGCCACGCGGCATTGGCATGAGCGAGCCATGCGGAGCGCACGGCCTCGAAGCCTTCGCCCGCCCGCCAGGCCAGGAGCGCTTCGTCGAAACGCTCGATCAGCCGCTCGAAAAGCACGCCGGCGTCGATCGGGACGCCGGTTTCCGAGGCCAGAACCGCGGTCGGATAGCCGACGCCTGTCGGCGCGCTCAAGCAGTTGACTCCGACGCCGACGATGCAGGCGAGCCGCCCGTCGGGAAGGGTCGCGCCTTCGACCAGGACGCCGGCGCATTTTGCGCCGAGGCAGACGAGATCGTTCGGCCATTTGAGGCACGCACCCGCGGCGCCCACGTCTTTGGCGGCGCGCGCGAGCGCAACGCCGGCCACGAAGCCAAGCTGCGCCGCCGACGCCTGCGGACACGGGTCGATCAGGAGCGCGCTCGCGTAGAGATTGCCCTTGGGCGACGCCCAGGTCCGGCCGCGCCGCCCGCGCCCTGCGCTTTGCTGTTCGGCTGTGATCCAAAGACGCCCGGGATCGCCGCAGAAGGCGCGGCGGCGAGCCTCCTCGTTGGACGAGTCGATCGCGCCCAGGCGGGCGACCCGCCAGCCGCCTAGCGCGCTCTCGAGCTCCGGCGGCGCGCTCAAAACAGCGTGTGCGCCGCCGCCATAGCCGCGTCGGTCAAGAGCGAAGGAGCGAACACGAAGGCGATGATCAAGAGCGCCGTCACCGCCAGCACGCCTCGGGCGACGACGCCGGGGCGGTCGAACGCCTTGGCGGGCTCGTCGAAATACATGAGCTTCACGATGCGCAGATAATAGTAGGCGCCGACCGCGCTCGCGAGGACGCCGATCACCGCGAGCCCGTAGAGGCCCGCCTTGATGGCGGCGGCGAACACGTAGAACTTGGCGAAGAAACCGGCCAGCGGCGGCACTCCCGCGAGCGAGAACATCATCGCCCCCAGGAAGAAGGCCATGGTCGAATCCGTTCGCGCAAGCCCGGCGAGATCGGCGATCGTCTCGACCGCGCGGCCGCCGCGGCGCATCGCGAGGATGGCCGCGAAGGTTCCAAGCGTCATGACGACATAGATCGCCATGTAGACGATGACGCTCTGCACCCCCTCGACCGTGCCGGCCGCAAGCCCCACCAGCGCATAACCCATATGGCCGATCGAGGAGTAGGCCATCAGCCGTTTGAAGTTGCTCTGGCCGATGGCGGCGAAGGCGCCGAGCGCCATCGAGGCGATCGAGATGAAGGTCAGAATCTGCCGCCAGTCGCTGGTGATGCCGGGGAAGCAGGACAATGCCAGGCGAACGATGATCGCCATCGCCGCAACCTTCGGCGCCGTCGCGAAGAAGGTCGTCACCGGGGTCGGCGCGCCCTCGTACACGTCGGGCGTCCACATGTGGAACGGCACCGCCGAGATCTTGTAGGCGAGCCCCGCCAGCACGAACACGAGGCCGAACAGGACCTCGATGCTTCGGTGATCGTGGACGGCGGCGGCGACGTCGCGGAACGACACCGAGCCCGCGTAACCGTAGATAAGTGAAGCGCCATAGAGGAGAATGCCCGATGAGAGGGCGCTGAGCACGAAATACTTGAGTCCGGCCTCGGTGGCGCGCAGATCGTGGCGTCGATATGCGGCGATCACATAGAGCGGAAGACTCATCAGCTCGAGGCCGAGATAAAGGGCGATGAAGTCATCGGCCGAGATCAGCATCAGCATGCCGAGCGTCGACAGGAGGATGAGAATCGGGAACTCGAAGCCGGCGATCCGCTCCGAACGCATGAATTCGAGTGACAGGAGAAGCGTCACCAGCGAGCCGATCACAGTCAGGCCGCTCATGAAGCGGGTGAACGCGTCGTCGGCGAAGGCGCCGTAGAAGGTGATCCCCATCGGCCGGTTCTTGGCGACGAGCAGGATGAACACGATCCCGAGGAGCGCCACCGAGACTTCGGTGACGAGATTGTATGCCCGCTCGCCCCTCAGCGCGCCGTAGAGCACGAGCGCGAGCACGCCGAACGCCAGCACCGCCTCGGGCAGGACTACCGGAAGAGAGAGGGCCGTTTGGTGCATGGGTTGCTCGTTCTCGAAAAAAGGGTCGCTGGCGCTTCTGTCAGAGGCCCGCCGTCTTCGTCGCCGTCATCGCGTGCTCGACGCCCTTGAGCATCGCCTCGATCGAAGCTGAGCTCGCGTCGATCACCGGCTGGGGGTGGACGCCGTAGTAGATGACCAGGAGCCCCAGCGGCAGGAGGGTCGCCACCTCGCGCGGCGCCAAGTCGACGATCGACCTCAGGTTCGCTTTCTCGATTACGCCGAAAATGACTCGGCGGTAGAGGTAGAGGGCGTAGCAGACCGACAGGATGATGCCGAACGTGGCGAAGAAGGCGACCCAGGTGTTCGACTGGAACGCGCCGATGAGGGTCAGAAACTCGCCAATGAAGCCCGTGGTGCCTGGCAGGCCCACGTTGGCGAGGGTAAACACCATGAAAGCGACCGCATAGAGCGGCATGCGTTGCACGAGTCCGCCGTAGCTCGCGATCTCGAGGCTGTGCATGCGGTCGTAGACGACGCCGACGCAAAGGAAGAGGGCGGCCGAGACGAGACCGTGGCTGATCATCTGGTAGACCGCGCCCTGAACGCCTTGAGTGTTGGCGGCGAAGATCCCCATCGTCACGAAGCCCATGTGCGCGACCGACGAATAGGCGATCAGCTTCTTCATGTTGTCCTGCGCTAGCGCGACCAGCGAAGTGTAGACGATGGCGATTGCCGATAGCGCGTACACGAGCGGCGTGAAGTAGACGGAGGCGTCGGGGAACATCGGAAGTGAGAAGCGGATGAAGCCATAGCCGCCCATCTTGAGGAGAACGGCGGCCAGGATCACCGAGCCTGCGGTCGGGGCCTCGACATGCGCGTCGGGAAGCCAGGTGTGGACCGGCCACATCGGCAGCTTCACCGCGAAGGAGGCGAAGAAGGCGAGCCACAGCCAGGTCTGCATCTTCGGCGCGAACGCGGTCTTGAGCAGCACGGTGATGTCGGTCGTGCCCGCCGTCCAGTACATCGCCATGATGGCGAGCAGCATCAGGACCGAGCCGGTGAACGTGTAGAGGAAGAACTTGAACGCGGCGTAGACGCGGTTGCCGTGGCCCCAGATGCCGATGATGAGGAACATCGGGATGAGGCCGCCCTCGAAGAACAGGTAGAACAGAACGAGGTCCAGTGACACGAAGACGCCGATCATCAGCGTCTCCGTGACGAGAAAGGTGATCATATATTCCTTCACCCGATCCTGGATTGAGGTCCAAGAGGCGGCGATGCAGATCGGCATCAGGAAGGCGGTCAGCAGGACGAAGGGCATCGATATGCCGTCGACGCCGAGTTTGTAGAGAATGGCATGCGAGAACCAGTCGTGCTCCTCGAGCAGTTGGAATCCTGGCTCGGACGGATTGAAGCGCCCCCAGGCGACAAGGCTCAAGGCGAATGTGATCAGGGTGGCGTAGAGCGCGATCCACCGCGCGTTGCGTTTGGTCGCCTCGGTCTCGCCGGGGAGCAGGAGGATGAACGCCGCCCCCGCGAGCGGCACGATGAGGAGGCTCGAGAGGATCCAGGAACCGGACATCAAAGTCGTCCTCCCCCGCCGAACAGATACCAGGTCGCGAGCGCGGCCACCCCAAGCAGGATCGCGAACGCATATTGATAGACGTAACCGGACTGCAGCCGTACGGCGCTCCGGGTCACGTCGAGGACCCGGGCCGAGATGCCGTCCGGCCCGAAGCCGTCGATGATCGCCCCGTCGCCGCCCTTCCAGAACAGGCGACCGATGGCGAAGGCCGGCCGGACGAAAATTGCGTCATAAAGCTCGTCGAAGTACCACTTGTTGAGCAGGAAGCGATAGAGCGCCGGCATGGCGTCGGCAAGCCGCTTCGGCGCCGACTTGTCGACGACGTACATGTAGTACGCGACTAGCAGGCCGCCCAGCATCATCAACGTCGGCGACAGCGAGACGAGCCAAGGGACGTGCTCCATTTCCTCGAGAATATGGTTCTCCTGGCCCAGGAACAGCGACTGACGCCAGAACCCGGGGACGCCCGCGCCGATGAACCAGTGGCGGAACACCATGCCAGCGAAAGTCGCGCCGAGCGCCAGCCCGGCGAGCGGGACCAGCATGACCGGCGGAGACTCGGGCGCGGGTGCTCTTCCGCGGGATGGTCTGCCAAATGGCCAGGGACCTCATGCGTCGGACTGGGCCGCGAATGGTCGGGCGGAACCGGTCGGCGTAAGTCCGGCTCGTCATGCGCGCGCGCGTCCTCCTCGTGGCCGCTCGGGGGCAGCGAGCCGGCCCAGTCGCCCCGCCGGCCGAAGAAGGTCATGAACATGAGGCGCCAGCTATAGAACGCGGTGAGAGCGGCGGCGATATCCACACACCAGAACGCGTAAGTCGCGCCGAAGCGGTGCGAGGCGAAAGCCGCCTCGATGATCGGGTCCTTCGACACGAAGCCGGCAAAGCCGATCGAGATGAAGGGAGTGAACGGAATGCCGACGCCGGTCAAGGCCAGCGTGCCGATCATCATCGTCCAGAACGTAAACGGCATCTCCGTGCGCAGTCCGCCCATCCGGCGCATGTCCTGTTCGTGATGCATTCCCGTGATCACCGAACCAGCGCAGAGAAACAGGAGCCCCTTGAAGAAAGCGTGGGTGAAAAGGTGAAATATGCCGAGGCTGTAGCCCCCGACGCCGAGGCCGACGAACATGTAGCCGAGCTGTGAGCAGGTCGAATAGGCGATGACGCGCTTGATGTCGTTCTGCACGAGGCCGATGCTTGCGGCGAAGAAGGCCGTCGTCGCGCCGATGACGAGAACGAAGCTCAGCGCGGTCGACGACATTTCGAACAGCGGCGACAGGCGCGCGACCATGAACACGCCTGCCGTCACCATGGTTGCCGCATGGATGAGGGCGGAGACCGGTGTCGGGCCCTCCATCGCGTCGGGAAGCCAGGTGTGCAGCAGGAACTGGGCCGACTTGCCCATCGCGCCCATAAACAGGAGGAGGCAGACGAGCGTTGCCGCGTCCCAGTCGAAACCGATGAAATGGAAGGTCTTGCCCGCGAGGCCCGGCGCGGCGGCGAACACCTGATCGAACGTCACCGAGCCGGTGAGCGGTGAAGGTCAGAAAGATGCCGAGCTCAAAGCCGAAGTCGCCGACGCGGTTGACGACGAAGGCCTTGATCGCCGCGGCGTTGGCGGAGGGGCGCTCGTACCAGAACCCGATCAGCAGGTACGACATCAGGCCGACGCCCTCCCAGCCGAAGAACAACTGGACGAGATTGTCGGACGTCGCCAGCATCAGCATGGCGAAGGTGAAGAGCGACAGATAGGCGAAGAAGCGCGGGCCGCGAAGGGTCCTCATGCATGTAGCCGATCGAATAGACGTGCACCAGGAACGACACCGTGGTCACCACGACGAGCATCACCGCCGTCAGCGTGTCGATGCGCAGCGCCCAGTCGACCGCGAGCTTGCCGGAGGCGAACCAGTTGGCGACCGGGACATGGGCAGTCGCGCCGCCGGCGACCTGGAAGAAGGCGATCCACGCGAGGACGAACGAGACGCCGAGGAGCCCGGTTGTTATCACTTCGGCGCCGCGCGCGCCGATCCAGCGGCCGAACAGGCCGGCGACAAGGAAGCCGATCAGCGGCAGGAAGACGATCGCATCGTACATGGCGCCGTCAGCCCTTCAGCGAATTGATGTCTTCGACCGCGATCGAGCCGCGGTTGCGGTGGTAGGCGACGAGGACCGCGAGGCCGATCGCCGATTCCGCCGCAGCGACCGTCAAAACGAACAGCGCAAAGGCCTGCCCGGTCAGGTCGCCGGAGTAGGTCGAGAAGGCGACAAGATTGATGTTGACCGAAAGCAGGATGAGCTCGACCGACATCAGGATGACGATGATGTTCTTGTGGTTGAGGATGATGCCGGCGACGCCGATCGTGAATACGATCGCGGCGAGCGTCAGATAGGCGGAAAGATCCATGGGTCGATCCTTCAAATGCCAGCGCGGGAAGGGACCTTGCGCAACTCGACGGCGGTCTGGGGATTGCGCGCGACCTGGGCGCCGATGTCCTGGCGCTTGACGCCCGCCTTGTGATGCAGGGTCAGGACGATTGCGCCGATCATCGCGGTGAGCAGAATCATGCCGGCGGCCTGAAAGAAATAAAAGTACCGGGTGTAGAGCACCTCGCCGAGCGCGGCGGTGTTCGACAGCGTGCCGGCCGGCGTCGCGGGCGCGGCGCGGTTCGGCGCAACCCCCCATCCCGAGACGACGTAGACGAGCTCCGCCGCCACGCAGAAGGCAATCAGGATCCCCTGCGGAAGGTATTGGACGAAGCCCTGCTTCATGCGGGCGAAATCGACGTCGAGCAGCATGACGATGAAGAGGAACAGCACGGCCACCGCGCCGACGTAGACGACGACCAGGATCATCGCCAGGAATTCCGCGCCCATCAGAATGAAGAGCCCCGCCGCGTTGACGAATGCGAGGATCAGAAACAGAACGGAATGGACCGGGTTCCTGGCCGAGATGACGGCGAGCGCCGACCCGACGAGGATCGTCGCGAAGATCCAGAAGAACACACCTTCGGCCTGCATCGTCAGCCTCTTGAAAATGCCCTCGCCCCTGCCCTCTCCCCAAGCGGGAAAGGGACTTCGCTTCTCCTGCTTGCGGAAGAAGGCGGCGGAAGGCGCCGACCTCAATCCACTCCCCTCCCGCTTCCGCGGGGGGTATTTATCGATACGGCGCGTCGATCGCGATGTTGCGTGCGAGCTCCCGCTCCCAGCGGGCCCCGTTCTCGAGCAGCCGGTCCTTGTCGTAGAAAAGCTCCTCGCGCGTCTCCGCCGCGAATTCGAAATTCGGCCCTTCGACGATGGCGTCGACCGGGCAGGCCTCCTCGCACATGCCGCAGTAGATGCATTTCGTCATGTCGATGTCGTAGCGCGTCGTGCGCCGGGTGCCGTCGTTGCGGCGAGGGCCGGCCTCGATCGTGATCGCCTGCGCGGGGCAGATCGCCTCGCAGAGCTTGCAGGCGATGCAGCGCTCTTCCCCGTTCGGATAGCGGCGCAGCGCGTGCTCTCCCCGGAAGCGGGGCGAGAGCGGCGACTTCTCGTTCGGATAGTTGAGCGTCGCCTTCGGCTTGAGCATGTAGCGGACCGACAGAGCGAAAGCCGCCAAAAACTCGGTGAGAAACAGCGAGCGGGTAGACTGGGTCAGCCTCAGAGCCATGAACGTATCCCTTTCCCCTCAACCCGAGACGTTGGCGCCGAGACCGGCGAACTCGAGGACTGCAGCCACCACGAACACCATGACGAGCGAGATCGGCAGGAACACCTTCCAGCCGAGGCGCATCAGCTGGTCGTAGCGATAGCGCGGCACGAAGGCCTTGACCATCGAGAAGCAGAACACCACCGACCACATCTTGATGAGAAACCAGATGACGCCGGGTATCCAGGTGAAGGGCGGAAACGGCAGCGGCGACAGCCAGCCGCCGAGGAACAGCACGGCGGTCATGGCGGACATCGTCAACACGGCGACGAGCTCGGTCAGGAACTGCAGCATGAAGAGCGAGGCCGAGTATTCTACGTAGTAGCCCGCAACGAGCTCGGACTCCGCCTCGGTCAGGTCGAATGGCGGCCGGTTCGTTTCGGCCAGCGCCGAGACGAAGAAGATTATGAACATCGGCAGCAGCGGCAGCCAGTACCAGCCGAGGAAGCCGAAGCGGGTGTCCTGAGCGCGCACGATGTCGCTGAGATTCAGCGACCCGGCGCACATGATGACCGTGACGATAACGAAGCCGATCGAGACCTCGTAGGACACCATCTGCGCCGCCGCGCGCAAGGCCGACAGGAGAGGATATTTCGAGTTCGACGCCCAGCCCGCCATGATGATGCCGTAGACGCCGAGAGACGAGACGGCGAAGAGATAGAGGACGCCGACGTTGATGTCGGCGATCACCCAACCGTCCGCGACTGGAATGACCGCCCACGCCGCGAACACCAGCACGACCGACACCAGCGGCGCCAGAACGAACACGCCCTTGTTGGCGCCCGCCGGGATGACCGGCTCCTTGAAGATAAACTTCAACAAGTCGGCGAACGGCTGCAGAACGCCCCAGGGCCCGACCACGTTCGGGCCGCGTCGCAGCTGCACCGCGCCCCAGATTTTTCGCTCGATGTAGATCAGGGCGGCTGTCGACAACAAGAGGCAGACGAGCAGCACCAGGCTTTCGAGCACGTAGCGCACCGCCGTGCCGACGTCGGTCTCATACATCCAGCGGCCGAATGCGGCGAAATAGCCGCCGCTGATCAGGAACCACAGCAGCCCCGCGATGACGACGGCGGCAAGTAGCGCGCCGACGCCGAGAATGGCGAGCCCGGGCGACGAGTTCGGCCGGCGGGAAGGGGAAGCGCTGCTCATCTTGGTCTATTCCGCCGCCTGGCGCGCGAGGCCCTGCGCCAGGGCCGAACACTCGGCCATGGTGCGCGAGGCCCGCGCGATGGGGTTGGTGAGGTAGAAGTCGTGGACTGCGCCGACAAATGGAGCCTTGTCGGGCGTCCCGAGCACAGTCGACAGGCCGGTGATCGCCGCAGGGTCCGCCGGGGCGATCCCGTCGAAGCGCACGAGATGCGGATAGGCGGCGGCGAGCGTCGCGCGGAGCTGCGTCAGCGAATTGTACGGGAGCCTCGCGTTGAGCGGGTCGGAAAGCGCTCGCAGGATCGACCAATCCTCGCGTGCGTCGCCGGGCGGGAACACGGCGCGCTCGGCAAACTGCGGCCTGCCCTCGGTGTTCACGTAGATGCCAGTCTTCTCGGTGTAGGCCGCGCCCGGCAGGATGACGTCGGCGCGTTGCGCGCCGCGGTCGCCGTGCGTGCCGATGTAGACGACGAAGGCGCCCGGCTCGATGTCAATCTCGTCCGCGCCGAGATTGAAGACGACGTCGAGCGCTCGAGACTTCGCCATGGACAGCGCGTCGAGGCCGCCATCGTCCGGCACGAGGCCGAGATCGAGCCCGCCGACGCGGGACGCGGCGGAGTGCAGCACGTTGAAGCCGTTCCAGCCCTCCTTGACGACGCCCGCGGCGAGCGCCGCCTTGGCGAGGCTCGCCAGCACCGCTGCGCCGTCGGGACGGGCGAAGGCTCCCGCGCCGATGATGAACATCGGCTTCGCCCTGCCCATCGGCGGTTTCTCGGCCACCCTGGCGAGCGTCTCCGGCCCGGCGCCGAGGTAATTGTAATGATATGTCAGGTCGGCCTGCTCGCCGATGAGGTCGATCAGCACGCCGCCTCTCAGCCAGCGCTTGCGGATGCGCGCATTGAGCACAGCAGCCTCGCGGCGTGGATTCGACCCGATGACGAGAATGGCGTCCGCCTGGTCGACGCCGGCGATGCTCGAATTGAACAGATAGGACGCGCGGCCGAATTTCGGATGGAGCTTCGAACCGTCCTGGCGGCAGTCGATGTTCGGCGAGCCGACCTTGCTCATGAGCCCCTTGAGGGCGAACATCTCCTCGACCGTCGCCAGATCGCCGACGATCGCCCCGACCCGGGAAGGCTGCGCCGCCCTCACCCGCGCGGCGATCGCCTCGAACGCCTGCCGCCAGCCCGCCGGCTTGAGCTTGCCGTCCGCGCGCACGTACGGTCGATCAAGGCGTTGCACCTTCAGGCCATCGCAGACGTAGCGCGTCTTGTCGGAGATCCACTCCTCGTTGATCGCGTCGTTGACCCGCGGGAGGATGCGCACGACCTCGCGGCCGCGCGAATCGATGCGGATCGCTGAGCCCAGCGCGTCAGTGACGTCGATCGACTCCGTATGGGCGAATTCCCAGGGGCGCGCATGGAATGCGGTCGGCTTCGAAGTCAATGCGCCGACCGGGCAGAGGTCGATCACGTTGGCCTGCAATTCCGAGGACATCGCGTGCTCGAGATAGGAGGTGATCTCCATGTCCTCGCCGCGCCCGATCGCGCCGAGCTCCGGGACGCCCGCGACCTCGGTGGCGAAGCGCACGCAGCGGGTGCACTGGATGCAGCGGTTCATCGAGGTTTTGACGAGCGGGCCGAGGTATTTGTCCTCCACCGCGCGCTTGTTCTCCGAAAACCGCGACGAGTTGGCGCCGTAGGCCATCGCCTGATCCTGCAGGTCGCATTCGCCTCCCTGGTCGCAGATCGGGCAGTCAAGCGGATGGTTGATGAGCAGGAACTCCATCACCCCGCGGCGCGCCTTGCGCACCATCGGCGAATTGGTCTCGACGACCGGCGGCTCGCCGTTCGGTCCAGGACGAAGGTCTTTCACCGCCATCGCGCACGAGGCGGTCGGTTTGGGCGGGCCGCCCTTCACTTCGACGAGGCACATCCGGCAGTTGCCGGCGATCGACAGCCGTTCGTGGAAACAAAAGCGCGGGATTTCCGCGCCGGCGGCCTCGCATGCTTGCAGCAAGGTGTATTCTGCCGGAACCTCGATTTCCTTGCCGTCGATGATGATTTTGCTCATGCGCTTCTCGCCCAGCGGCCGGCTCGGGCATAGGCGCGCCGGCCGGCGACGGCAACCCCGACTTTCTTTGCGCCTTCCGAGCGCGCGCCGATGCGCCCGCTCACCCGCATTTCCGGCTCATCCACAACTTGATGTGCGGCAAGTGTCCCCATCCGAACGCGAAGTCGCTGTCGCCGCGCTTCGTCAGATGCTCGAGGCGCGCCATCGCCTCATCGAGGCTCGGAATATGCCCCGGCTCGACCGGCCACATGACGAAATGCGGCTTCGACGGCGCATCAAACCATTCGCGCTTGCGATTGTAGAACTGCTTGTGAACCGTGGCCCAGACGAAACGCTCGAGCGCTTCGACGCTCTCCCAGACGGACAAATTGACCGCCATGGTCGGGTCGCTGGCTGGACGGATGGCGGTCGCGTTATTGCTCTCGTCTTTCAACCGCCAGACGAAACCCGCGCTGCGCTCCGCGAGCGCGTTGATCCGGTCGAGGTTGCCCATGAACTCCGCCATCCGCGGATCGTCCGTAGGATGTCGAAACCGGCCGATGTTGAGCTGCGCGATTTGGCTCACGGGGTATTCTCCTTCCCGACGAGCTCTTCGAGCCGTGCAAAGAGTTCGTCGATCGGAGCGCTTTGCTTGGTCTGCTTCAGGGTCTCGCTTGACTGACCCGGCGAATAAGTCACCGCGACGTGCAGGTCATCCAATTGACTCTCGACGTGGCGGACGCGCCCCTCAAGTGAATTGAGCTTGCCAGTTTGTTCGTCCTGCTTGGATCGAATCTCCGCAAAAGAGCTAGGACGATGTTGTCCGGTTCCTTCGCCATCGAGCTCACTCGGCCGCCTCGCGCACGGGCTCGCTTGCCGGCCCGGCCGAATATTGGTCGATCCGGCGTTCGATCTCCGGGCGGAAGTGGGCGATAAGGCCCTGGACCGGCCAAGCAGCCGCATCGCCGAGCGCGCAGATCGTGTGGCCCTCGACCTGCTTCGTCACGTCGAGCAGCATGTCGATCTCACGCTTCTGTGCGCGGCCCTCGGCCATCCGGGTGAGCACTCGCCACATCCAGCCGGCGCCTTCGCGGCACGGCGTGCACTGGCCGCAGCTCTCATGTTTGTAAAAATAGGAGATCCGCGCGATCGCCCGCACGATGTCGGTCGACTTGTCCATCACGATCACCGCCGCCGTGCCGAGGCCCGAACGGAGCTTGGCGAGCGAATCGAAATCCATCGGGCAGTCGATGATCTGCGCGGCCGGAACCAGGCGGACCGACGAGCCACCGGGGATCACGGCGAGAAGATTGTCCCACCCGCCACGCACCCCGCCGGCGTGCCTCTCGATCAGCTCGCGGAACGGGATCGACATCGCCTCTTCGACGTTGCAGGGACGGTTCACGTGCCCGGAGATGCAGAAGAGCTTGGTCCCGGCGTTGTTGTGCGCGCCGAAGCCCGAAAACCACGACGCCCCACGGCGAAGAATTTCGGGCGATTGGGCGATCGACTCGACGTTGTTGACCGTGGTCGGGCAGCCGTAGAGCCCGACGCCGGCCGGGAACGGCGGCTTCATGCGCGGCATGCCCTTCTTGCCCTCGAGGAACTCGAGCATCGCCGTTTCTTCGCCGCAGATGTAGGCGCCCGCGCCGTGGTGGACGTAGAGATCGAACGGCCAGCCGTGGATGTTGTCCTTGCCGATGAGCCTCGCCTCATAGGCTTCGTCGACCGCCGCCTGAAATCGCTCGCGCTCGAGAATGTATTCGCCGCGAAAATAGATATAGGCGGCGTGGGCGCCCATTGCGAAAGAGGCGAGGAGCGCGCCCTCGATCAGCGTATGCGGATCGTTGCGCAGGATCTCCCGATCCTTGCAGGTGCCGGGCTCCGACTCGTCGGCGTTGATAACGAGATAATGCGGCCGCTTGGGATCGACGGTCTTCGGCATGAACGACCATTTGAGGCCGGTCGGGAAGCCCGCCCCGCCGCGCCCGCGCAGCCCCGATGCCTTCATTTCAGCCACGACCCAGTCGCGTCCCTTGTCGATGATCGCCTTGGTCCCGTCCCAGTTTCCCCGCGACCGCGCGCCTTTCAAGCCGCGGTCGCCGAAGCCGTAGAGATTGGTGAAGATGCGATCCTTGTCTTCCAGCATCCGCTCAGCTCGCCTTCTGCCCCGGCGCTTTCTCGGAGGGCGACGTCGCCGGCGCTTCGTCGGCATGCGCCGTCTCAACGGCCGTCTGCGCATGCGCCGCCGGCGGCGGGACGCTTGCTTTTCCGCTGCGCCCGTCGAGGCCGTAGAGCGTGGTCAGCGATGTGAGGCCCCCGACCGGCTCGGAAGAGACGCGGCCGATCTGCGAGCCGGTCTTCACCGGACGGCCAGCCGCGAGATCGTCGAGCAGTTTCAGGAAATTCTCCGGCGTCAGGTCCTCGTAATAGTCGTCGTTGATCTGCGCCATCGGCGCATTGCAGCAGGCGCCGAGGCATTCGACCTCTTCCCAGGCGAACATGCCGTCGGCCGTGACGTGGCCCGGCTCGCCGACCCGCTTCCGCAACACCGCCTTGAGGTCTTCCGCGCCGCGCAGCATACAGGGCGTCGTGCCGCAGAGCTGAATGAAATAGCGGCCGACCGGCTCGAGATTGAACATCGTGTAGAAGGTCGCGACCTCGAGCACCCGAATGTTCGGCATGTCGAGCATCTCAGCGACCCTTTCGATCGCCGGCCTCGGCAGCCAGTAGCCGCACTGCTTTTGGGCGCGCCACAGGAGAGCCAGAACCGCCGACGCCTGCCGGCCGGGCGGATACTTGGCCATCTCCTTCGCCGCCCATGCCTGATTCTCGGGCGTGAACTCGAAGCTGACGGGCTGCTTTTCGGCGAGTCGGCGAACGGACATGGGCTAGCCGTTCCTTGATTGCGCCGAAGGACCAGAAGACATCATCAGGCGCCTCCGCGCCTGGTTTACAACGAGGGACAGCGACACCAGCGCGACGCCGACCACGAGCAGCTCGCCGGCGCCAAGGCGCATGGCGCCGATGACAACGAAGGAAGCGGCCCCGAAGACCATGAGGCCCTCACGATTCTTCAGCGATTCGAACACGGTCACCGGTCGACCTCCCCGAACACGACGTCGATCGAGCCCAGAACGGCGGGGATGTCGGCGAGCATGTGCTTGCGGCAGAGGAAATCCATGGCCTGCAGATGGGCGAAACTGGGCGCGCGCAGCTTGACGCGGTAAGGCCGGTTCGACCCGTCGGACACGAGATAGACGCCGAACTCTCCCTTCGGCGCCTCGACCGCGGCGTACACCTCGCCCGCGGGCACCTTGTAGCCCTCGGTATAGAGCTTAAAGTGGTGGATCAGCGCCTCCATCGACCGTTTCATCTCGGGGCGACGGGGCGGGACAATCTTGTGGTCCTCGACCGAAATGGGACCCGCTCCCCCTACGGAGCTGATCTTCTCGCAGCACTGCTTCATGATGCCCACCGACTGGCGCATCTCCGCCATGCGAATGAGATAGCGGTCGTAGCAGTCGCCATTCTTGCCGACTGGAACGTCAAATTCCATTTCCTCGTAACATTCATAGGGCTGCGCCTTGCGCAGGTCCCATGCCGCGCCCGAGCCGCGGACCATCACCCCTGAAAAGCCCCGCGCCCAGGCGTCCTCGAGCTTGACGACGCCGATCCCGACGTTGCGCTGCTTGAAGATGCGGTTGTCGGTGAGGAGAACCTCGATTTCGTCGCAGACTTTGAGAAACGGATCGCAGAAGGCGTAAATGTCGTCGACGAGCTTCTGTGGCAGGTCCTGATGGACGCCGCCGGGGCGGAAGTAGGCTGCATGCAGGCGCGCGCCGCTCGCGCGCTCGTAAAACACCATCAGCTTCTCGCGCTCCTCGAAACCCCAGAGAATTGGCGTCATCGCGCCGACGTCCATCGCCTGGCTGGTGATCTGCAGGAGATGGGAGAGGAGACGACCGATCTCGCAATAGAGAACGCGGATGAGCTGGCCGCGGCGCGGAACCGAAATGCCGAGCAGCCGCTCGACCGCGAGCGCATAGGCATGCTCCTGGTTCATCGGCGCGACGTAGTCGAGCCGGTCGAGATAGGGGACGTTCTGAAGATAGGTGCGCGCCTCCATCAGTTTCTCGGTGCCGCGATGCAAGAGACCGATATGCGGATCGACGCGCTCGACCACCTCCCCGTCGAGCTCGAGCACAAGCCTGAGCACGCCATGCGCCGCCGGGTGCTGCGGGCCAAAATTAATGGAAAAGTTGCGAAGCTTCTGTTGGCCGGCCTCAAGGGTCTGTTGTTCGGTCATGTGGTCGCGCTCCGCTACTGCCTACTGCCTCTCGCCGGCTTTCTCATCGCCCGGCAATGGAGGTCCCTCCCATGGGCTGAGGAAATCGAAGGCGCGAAACTCTTGTGTAAGCCGCACGGGCTCGTAGCGGATGCGCTTCTCCTGGTCGTCGTAGCGCATCTCGACGAACCCGGTCATCGGAAAATCCTTGCGCAGGGGATGGCCGTCGAAACCGTAGTCAGTGAGAATGCGCCTGAGATCCGGATGCCCGACGAACAACACTCCGAACAGGTCGTAGATCTCGCGCTCGTACCAGTCGGCGCCGGGCCAGACAACGGTGGCGCTGGCGACCGGCGTCTCCTCGTCGGTTGCGAGCTTGACCCGGATGCGGCGGTTCAGCTTCGGCGACAGCAGATGATAGACGATGTCGAAGCGTTTCTCGCGCTCCGGATAGTCGGCGCCCGAGATGTCGATGATCGAGACGAACAGGCCCGCCGGATCGTCGCGCAGGAACTTGAGCACGTCCAGGTTCCCGGCCGGGTCGACGGTCAATGTCAGCTCGCCGAAGGCGAAGGTCGACTCGAGCACCGCGTCGGGCATTGCGGCGGCGACTTTCTCGCCGATCGTTTGCAACAGCTCGTCCATTCCGATGGTCTTCCTCGCGGGCAAGGCCCTCAGCGTTCGATCGTCCCCGTGCGACGGATCTTCTTCTGCAGCAGCAAGACGCCGTAGAGCAACGCTTCGGCAGTCGGCGGGCACCCCGGAACGTAGATGTCGACCGGAACAATCCGATCGCAGCCGCGCACCACCGAATAGGAATAATGATAGTAGCCGCCGCCGTTGGCGCAGGAACCCATCGAGATGACGTAGCGCGGCTCCGGCATCTGGTCGTAGACTTTGCGCAGCGCCGGCGCCATCTTGTTGCACAGCGTCCCCGCGACGATCATCACGTCCGACTGGCGCGGGCTGCCGCGCGGGGCGAAGCCGAACCGCTCCACGTCGTAGCGAGGCATCGAGACCTGCATCATCTCGATCGCGCAGCATGCCAAACCGAAGCTCATCCACATCAACGAACCGGTGCGCGCCCACTGGATCAAGTCATCGGTTGTCGTGACAAGAAAACCCTTGTCGGCGAGTTCGTCGCTGATCGAGCCGAAATAGGCGTCGCCGGCTCCGATTGGCTTGCCGGTGGCGGGATCGAGGACGCCCTCGGGCGCAGGCGCGACGATCGGACTGCTGGTCAATCCCATTCCAGCGCTCCTTTGTTCCATTCGTACACGAAGCCGACGGTCAGCACGGCGAGAAAGATCATCATCGACCAGAAGCCGAGCGCGCCGAGGTCGTGGAAAACGATCGCCCACGGAAACAGGAATGCGACCTCGAGATCGAAAATGATGAACAGCAGCGAGACCAAGTAGAAGCGCGCGTCAAACCGCATGCGCGCATCGTCGAACGGATCGAACCCGCATTCGTACGGCGACAGCTTTTCAGCGTCCGGCGCCTTGAAGGCGACGAGGAATGGCGCGACGAGCAGGGCGCCCGCAATCAGCGCCGCCAGAATAACGAACACGACCAGCGGAAGATAGTCGGAGATGAGGCTCGGCATCGGCCTGACTCTGCGGGATTGAATTGAACCGGCGCAAGGGAGCGCAGCGTCATTTCGACGCAGGCCGCTCCCGTGTGGCCGCAGGCCTATCGCAGTGCAGCGAAGCATGCAAGGCGAAACGCTTCGATTTATCTGGAAGTCGCATGCAATTGACAGGGGTCAGCGTCCAGTTGCGCTCGACGCGGCCGTTGGCGACATTTTCGGAAGGGGAAAATGGCGAGAGTGACGGGACTTGAACCCGCGACCTCCGGCGTGACAGGCCGGGGGAATGATGCATGATATCAATAGTGTTCCAACTTTGGAGGGCTAAAAAAGCTCAATCTTATCAAAGGTTCGCTTGGCGAAGTTGGAACTCGTCCGGGAGGTTCGCACCCGGGGAATGCGTGAGTCACCCGACGATCCGCCACGACAAAGGGCGCCGGGCGGCCGCCAGGACATCAAGCCGATCGTACCTTCTCTCAGCGAGAAACTGAGCTTCTGATCCTTGCGCGGACCGAAGCGACCGGCGCGTGGGATCCCAGACAACAAGCATCGCCGGATTTGGTACCCCTCTTAAGCATTGCTGGATTTGTTCCGCCTTTCATCCGCCGCGGTTTTTTGGATCGCGGGCGGGAGGACGGCGCGAAACGCAGATCTTGCGGAAACCCTGTCGCTTCGCTGTCGTGCAAACCGCTTGCGTCCAGATGACGCTCCCGTAGATCACAAGCGGGATTGCCGTCGCCACGATCGCGGCATAGGTGGACGCCCATGAGCCTAAGAATTTGGCGGAAAGCGCTCTGGCGGTTCAGCGTCATCCTCGCGGTCGCGGCGTTCGCACTTGCGGGCACCGTTATCCCGGGCCATGCGAGCGAACATTTCAAAGCACGGCGTCAGCTTGTCCATCGGCCGTCACGGCATGTCGTTAACGCCAATCAGGCGATCAATCCCTCCGGACAGGCGGACCTCAGCAACATTTATCCCGACTACAATCCTTATGATCCCGAAAGCTACGCACAGAACCACACCGGGTGGGGCGGCGGCCGATAACTGATCTTTGTCCGCCGTAGCACCAAGCCGATGGTTTCAATTACAACTGGTAATTGAGCGACGTTGGAGTCCAGCAAGAGACGCCGCGGTGTATTTAATTGAATTGACGCTTCGGACGAGTTTCAGCCATATGCGACGGGTGCTACTCCACTAATAGCTAGGCTAGGCATGGTGATTCCAGGCCGCGCGTTGTCGGACCATCCTCAGAATGGGATATTTGCTGAGGGCGGGCCTCAGCTTTCGGGCAGAGCGACCATCCATATCATTGCTTCCCTCGATATTCCCTTCAGCAGGGCCGGGAAATCGCGAAAGATTTCAATGCCGTTCCAAGGTTTGGAGGCCCGAGAAGCGCAATGAATTAAAAAGCACGGTCGGCCGACTTGGAGCGCTGAACGGCAGGGCGAGGTCCCGCCGGAACGGCGGCCAGGAAAGAAAGACAAGGAGAGAAATTGAGCAAAACGGCCGCCGCGCCCGAGCTTTTGCGCCCGACAACGGGAGTTGGAAGGCCGCGTCTTCCTGGCGAGCGAAGAGCCCGCGGGTGATGCTCCTCCCAGACCGGCGGCGGCCCGACAGTAACAGTAATTGCGCAGCGGATCGCTAAGCGTCCGTTTGAGAACGTCTATTGGTGAGCGATGCGTCTGAGGAGGATACTTCCGAGGGCGACATGGATCATGGCCTGGGAGCAGTCGATGCGCTCCTCGTAGTCCCGCACGAGCCGGTGCCACCGGGTCATCCATCCGAAGGTGCGCTCGACGACCCAGCGGCGTGGAAGGACTTCGAAGCCCTGCGCGATATCGGACCGTTTGATGATTTCGATGGTGAAGTCGAGGAAGGCGGCCTTGTCCATGAGCTTCGTGCGGTCGTAGGCGCTATCGGCGAACAGGTGCTTGAGCCAGGGGCCAGCGCTTGCACGCTGTCGAGGATCATCTGCGCGCCGCCGCTGTCAGAGATGTCGGCGGTGGTGAGGTTGACCATCAGCAGACGACCGTCGGTGTCGACGGCGATATGTCGCTTGCGTCCGACGATCTTCTTGCCAGCGTCATAACCTCTTGTTTTCGCTTCAGGAGCCTTGACCGATTGGCTGTCGATGACGCCGCCGGTCGGGCTCGCCTCGCGCCCGACCCGCTCACGGTCAAGCATCAGCGCCACGTCGTGGATGGTCTGGACAGGAAGCGCCGCACGAACCGGCGAAACCACCAGTAGACCGTCGGCCAAGGCGGAAAGTCCTTCGGCAACATCCGCCAGCCGCCGCCCGAGAGGGCCAGATATCGGATCGCGTTCAAAACCTCGCGCAAATCCGTCCGGGCCGGCCGCCCGCTCTTGGCCGCGCCAGGCAAGAACGGCTCAATCCGCGCCCTCCTCGTCGGTCAAATCCGTCGGGTAGCGCTTGGTCTTCTTCTCAATTTCGGCCATCCGGCCACGCGTCGCTGGGGTCCACATCACAAGCTTGAATCACGCCCGAACCTGCAGTTCAATGGGTTCTCCAACGGTCTCTAAGACCTTAGATTGGCGACACATGGACAAGGAACGGACGCATGCAACGAGAGATCATCCGGGTCGAGCCGATTGATAGCAATTTCGAGAAGTGGGGCGCGCCGGTGTCCACCTGCACCCGCGCCGGCAACATGGTGTTCGTCTCGGGCATGCCGCCCTTCGATCCTGAGACCGGCGAGATCCTCGTCCACGCCCCGTTCGAGCGCCAGGTTGAGCTGATCCTGGAGCAGGTGAAGAAGGCGCTGGAGGCCGCCGGGTCGGACCTCGACCATGTGTTGAAGTGCAATGTGCTGTGCATGTCGGCGGACCGGTTCAAGGCCTTCAACGAAGTCTACAGGCGCTACTTCCCGAAAAACCCCCCAGCCCGCATCTTCTTCTGCGTGCCTGAGTGGACCGGGCCCTTCGACGTCGAGGTCGATTGCGTGGCGGTCACGAAGGACTGACCTCGGCCGGCAGCAGCTCGCGGGAGCAGAGAGAATAACGGGTCAGAGTCATTTACCGCGCCAAATACATAGACGTCAGGACTTTGGCGCGGTCCAACTTCCGCGAGTGGCGCTTGGGTCTTCTTCTCAAATTCGGCCATCCGGCCACGCGTCGCTGGGGTCCACATCCCAAGCTTGAATCACGCCCGAACCCGCCGTTGAATGGGTTCTCAAACGGTCTCTAAGAGTTTGTCCGGAAACATCATGTTGGATTGCAGAGTTTTCGCAGCATGAGGCGGATGGAGGCGAGGCGCAGGAAGGTGAGCGCCCTGCGGTTAAGGCATTCCCAATCCTTGGCCAGTCTGCGACAGCGGCCGAACCAGGCGAGACTGCGTTCGACGATCCAGCGCTTGGGCAGGACGGCGAAGCCCTTGGCCTGATCCGACCGCTTGACGATCTCGACCGTCACCCGCGGCAGAATGCGTGCGATGGCGCTCCGGAACCGTGATCCCTGATAGCCGCCGTCGGGTGAACGATCGCATGCATCAGCAGGCCCTGCGTAGCGCCCGGTGTTGGAAAGCTGTCGGCCGTCGGCGAGGCCTCTGTGGGCCGCCCGGCGGCTAGGTTGGGGCCCGCTTAGGAGAGCGTGTTGACGTCTTCCTCGCGCGACCGCAGGTAGTTGTCGAAATCACGCTCGAGGTCGGGCTTGTTGCCGGCGAACTCGATCACCTGCGACGTATTGAACTTCAGATCGGTCACCGGATCGAAGCCGTTCTTCAGGAACATATCCCAGCGCGACAGGTAGCGGCGGTCGCATTTGCGCCCGTGGAAGGGATGCTCGATCGTGCCGTGGACGAAGCCGAGCTTGCCGTTGATCTCGGCCGCCGCGCGCCAGCTCCACGCCATCACCGCGTCGCGGTAGCCCTGCGTCACCCCGCCCGGCAGCGAGGCCTCGGGCTTGCCGATCATGCCGAGCGCCATGTGATGGTCGCCGGAGCCCATGCCGCCGTCCTCGAACAGGCAGCCGGAACGGTCGAGCATCGCGCGCGTCCAGGCCCAGGCGTAGCCGGGATGGGGATAGACGTAAGGGCCGCCGGCGAAGGTCCACCAATGGGCGCCTTGCGGAACGACCGGGCCGCCGGCGTGATAGACGGAGGCGAAGCTCCTGTGAGTTTGCACGTGCTCGTCGTGGGGGCCCAAGTCATAGGCCGTGTCCCAAGGCTGGATCACCGGATAGAGGTCGAGCGCGGCCAGCGTCTCGGTCGCCCAGCCCTTGCGGCGGAAGGTGATGTCGGCGTCGAGGGTGGCGATCTTGCGCGCCGACGGCGGCAGGGCCGCAATGCCGAGATTGAGCAGGTTTTCCTTGCTCCACGCCATCGTCGTCGCGCGCAGCGGCACGTGCCGCACGCGATCGGAGGCGAGCGAGGCGAGGTCGTAGCCGCGCGAGCCATAGACGCATTCGACGAGCGTAACGTGGACGTTCGGCTCCTCGAGCCACGCGGCGACCGCCGCCTTGGCGAGGGCGATGCGGCTTTGCCAGCGCAGCGGGTTCGCGACGCAAGCGACGACGTAGAGGGTCTCCATCAGAACGGCCTCATTCATAGGGCTGGATTTCGATCGCGACGTCGACCGTCGCCGCCGCGCCCTGCGCCGTGGTGATGCGGAAATAGAGGGTGCGCGGCGGTGAAGAAGGTCGCCGCGGCCAGCGCCAGGGTGAGGTCGGTCGCGTTGCCGGCCGAATTGGCGGCGTTGGTCGTCAGCGCGGACAGCGCCTGGGGCGAGCAGACCGCGACGCCCGCCGCCGCCGCTCGCGGTGTAGACGGCCGCCTGCGCGGTCGTGAGCGACGCGCTCGCCGCGTTGAGCGCCGTCACCCGCCCGACGCGGTATTTGGTGACGCCGGAGGGCAGCGGGATGGCGATCGCCGTGTCGGCGACGCTGTTGGCGTTGACCGCGCTCGGCCGTGACGACGAAGGGCAGCGCCGTCGGCGGCGACGCCCGAGCCGCCGGCGGACGGCGGCGAGCGCTCCCGGAGCGCGCCGCCGGGCGGCTCGTCGACCACCGTCCAGTTGCTCGAGCCGTTCGATTCGAGCGCCACGATAGCCGTAGGCCGTGGCGATCACCGCCGACGTCGCGCCGTTGATCGTGTCCGAGCCGGCGCGCGCGACGCGTGATCGTGTGGTCGCCGAGCAGTTGCCCGATTCGTCGACGACGAGTGAGCTTGGTCCCGGTCGGATAGGCGCTCGCCGCCAGAAGCGTGACGGTGCGCGCCGCGGTCAGCGCCGTATAGGCGATCAGCCGGTCGGTCGCGAGCGCCGTATAGCCGGCGTCGCTGATCGGCGTGCGCGTGTTGGTGATGACCTCCGACAGTTTGGCCGCCGGGAAGCCGCCGTTGGTCGAGCCGTCCTGAAGGACCAGGCGCTTGTTGTCGGTGTCGACGAAGACCTCGCCGAGCGCGCCGGCGTTGGCGGCGATCGCGGCGGCGTTGCCGCGCCGGAGTTGAAGCTGTTCGCTCAAGGGGACGGTTCCGAGTTTGAGGTTGTCGAGCGGGGGGTCGAGGACCGAGCCGAAGTCGTCGGAGAGCGTGACGGAGCCCGTGATCGTGCCGAGGTCGACCGAGCCGACCGGCAGCGTTTCGAGCGCCGCCTCGATCTGCGCCGCGATCGGATAGCTGACGACGGCGACGTGGCCGAGGTCGATGATCTGCTCGGGGAAATCGAGCGGCAGAGCCGAAATCGTCGGAGAGCGTCGGCATGTCGACGATCTGGCCGAGGTCGACCGGCGTCCCGGTCAAGAGTTGCGCGGCGATCGGGTCGGGGACGGCCGGCCCGGTGGCGACGAGGACGTAGGGCGTGCAGGCGGACAGGTCTTGCGCCGAGACGCCGAACAGATTGAACGACTGAAATTTGAGATAGAGCGTCGCGCCGATCCACTGGCGTCGGCAGCGGATAGGTGACGACGGGCCCGGTCGTGTCGAGGCGGGCGAAGGCCGCGCCGGTCCCGTGCGCCGTCGGCGTCGTGCCGAACAGCCCGCGCGCAAGGCCGGTCAGGTTGTATTTGTTCGGCGCGGTCAGCGTCGCCGTCGCGTAGCCGATCAGCTCGTTGTCGATCAGGCAGAGCGTCACGCCGCCCTCCGCGCCCGCCTGCGTCGTCCCGGTCAGCGTTCCCCCGCTCTCCGTCAGGTCGACCGAAAGCGTGTTTGTGGTGTCCCAGCCGCTCGCGCTCGCCAGATAGGCCGTCGAGAAGCCCTGCGGCGTGGCGCCGTTGATCGAGGCGATCTGGGCGTAGGACGAGCCGTCGAGCGAGGCCCAGACGTTCGCCCCGCCCCAATTGGGATCGGCCTTGCCGTTGCCGAGCGACGACGACGCGCCGAGCAGCACTTCCGCCGTGCTCGAATAGCCGGACGGCGGCTCATAGATGACCGGCGCGTTGACCGACCCGACCGACGCCGCGCGATTGATCGGCGGCGTGTTGATCGTCGCGGACGCGATAGAGCGGCGTATCGGCGACGCCGACGGTCAATTCCTCGGCCGTGATCTCGAAGAGGCCCTTGTCGTCCTCCTCGATCGAGACGATGCGCACGAGCGCGTCGTCGAGGCCGAGGTTCGCGTCGCTGATCGCGATGATGTCCATCGGGTCGAGCAGGCAGAACGTCCAGTCGACCTTGAACTTGTAATTGGCGCGGATGTAGAGCTGGCGCTGAAGGATCAATTGGGCGCAGAGCGGCCCGACGTTGAGCTCGCGCGGGTGACGATGCCGCCGTGGGCGAAGGCACGCCCGCCGCGTCGATAAGCCGCAAGAGGGGTTGCCGATCGTCTGCCCGAGGTTGTTTTGGGCGTAGACCTTGAACGGCAGCGCCGGGATGATGACCGGTTGGTTGGACTTGAACACCGAGCCTGCCGAGATCGTCGTGTTGGGCAGCGGGATCGAGAAGTCCGGCGTCCGTACCGGGACGGAGGCCGTGCTTTCGAAGGTCGTCCCGCCATCGGGCGAAGTCAAAAACCAACCCGAAAGGCAACCGCCGATGGAGATTGCGCTCCCTATGCCGGGGTTGCCGACGTTGAAGAACAGATCGGCCAACTGCCCCTGCCCGGTGTTCGAATTGTTGAACACCCCTGACGAGCCGTTGACGGAGCTTAGAACACCCGAACCGTTGGTCAGGCTCTCAAGCTCAGTCGTCAGCAAGGACAGCAGGGTTGTAAGCAGCCCATTGCTGCCGCTGCCTGCATACCAGAGGAAGTTGGTCGACATGGGTTCAGCCCTAAACGCGCCTGCCGGCTTACTGCTCGGTGACGAGCGTCGAGGTCGTCAGTTCGGGCGTGACGCCGGTCGTGACGACGAGGTTCGGCGTGATCGGGCCGCGATAGAGGATCACGAGCGCGCCGGTGCAGGTCGAGCCCGAGGTCGGGACGGCGACCGAGAAATAGGTCTCCGTCTCGCTGCCCGACGTCGCGGCCGGGAATTGCTGCGATCGCCGTCAGCGCGACCGTGTTGGTCGAGACCGTCCAGCCGCCCGAGTTGCGGTTGACCGCGACCCGCGCATAGGAGCCGTAAGCCGCCTCGTTGGTCGTTTGCGTGCCGCCCGAGCCGGGGTCGGCGGTGTGCAGGGCGACGCAGAGCACGGTCGCCGGGGTCGAGGCGGTGTTGTCGGCGATGCCGGTGATCGTCGTGCCGTTGAAGAGCAGCTTCAACAGCGCGTTTTCGAAGGTCGCCGCCTTGCCGCCCGCGGCTTGCGCGCCAGGCGCGCAAGCGCGAACGCCGAGAGCGAGCGCGACGAGAGAGCGTGCGCCGTCGACCGCGCGAAAGCCCGGATATTCCTCATGGAACTGTTCCTTTTGTTAGCCGCTGATCGTGTAAGTGATGACGACCGCGCCGGCCGCGCCGTCGCCGCCGCGCGTTCCCGGGCCGCCGGTGCCGTCAAACAGGCGGCCGTCTCCGCCGAGGCCAGCGCCGCCGCCGCCGCCGCCGCCGCCCCAGCCCGCGCCGGGCGCGCCGTTGCCGGTGTAGGATCCGCCGCCGCCGCCGCCGCCCGCCCCGCCCCATCCGCCGCTCGGCAAGGGCGAGAACGTGGTCGCGCCAGGCGACCCCGGGCACGCCCGGAACGATCGACGCTCGGATAGTCCGGCCATGCCGCGTCCGCCGACGACGAGCCGCCCGCCCCGCCCGCGCCCCCGCCATAGGGCGAGGTCCCGCCCGCGCCGCCGGCTCCAGCCGCCCGTCGGGGTGCCGACGCCGGCCGAGCCGCCGTTGCCAGCGCCGCCGCCGCCGCCGGCGTGCGAATAGAGGCCTGGTTGGTCGCGCCGTCCCGCCCTCGTCCGTTGGGGCCGGCCGCCCCGCCGCCGCCCGAGCCGCCGTCGACGTCGAGGCCGGGATACCAGCCGCCCTGCCGCCGTCGATAGCCGGGGAAGTGCCCGCCCGGGCCGCCCGGCGTGAACTGATAGCCGCCGGACCCTTGCCTGCCCCGCGCACCAGACGAGCGGCGTCGCTCCGGCGCGCCGCCAGCCCAGGAGGGCTGCGGGCCGACATAGGTGTCGCCGCCCTTGTTGATGTCGGCGCCAAACGGGTCGTTGTCGTCGAGGCCCTTGCCGCCCGCGCCGACCGTGATCGAGAGCACGTCGCCGACCGTGACGGAAGGGTTGCGGACGTAGGCGTAACCGCCGCCGCCGCCGCCGCCGTGGCTGCCGGCGCCCGACCCGACCCAAGAGCCGCCGCCGCCGCCGACGCCGCCCGCGCCGCCGGAATAGACCTCGATCAGATCGATGGTCCCGGGAACGACGAAGTCGGTGGTGTTGGCGAACAAGACGACGATCGTCGCCGTCGCCCAGGCCGCGACCGGCTGCCGCGCGCTCTGAAATTTGACGGTCCGGCAGGCGTGCAGGAGCGCCATGAACTCTTCGAGGTCGATCACGTCCTCGGAGAAGCGCACCTGATAGGCGTAAGTGTAGTCCGCGGTCACGACCACGCCCGCGGCCGGCGCGCTCGGCATTTGCACGCTGCTCGCCGTCGGATAGGTCCACGTCACGGTCTGCCGCACCCCGTTGTAATAGACCGCCGTCACCGAGATCACGCATTCGACCGGGGCGCTCCACCATGGCGCCGATCGAATGGGTGAGCGTGAACGTCTTGGTCGTCCCGTCGCCGACGCCGATCTGGCGCGCCGTCGCGACCGAATCGGTCGGGTCGAGATAAAGGAACGGCAGCGCCTGGCCCTGGCAGGCCATGAAGAACCCGGCGAGGGTCTGCATCGTCTCTTCGCCGAGGTTCGACATAGGTCGTGTCGTCCGACGCGAGCCCGTCGAAGACGAGCTCGAAATCCCAGAGCGGGTTGAGTAGGACCGCGCCCGCCCCTCGCGCCCGCTCGCGTGCGTCGCGACGCGCGTGTCGAAGCGCGGCGTCTTTTTGACCGTGATCCCTTGCCCGGGCAGGGTCGGGAAGATCGGCAAGCGTCATCGCATCCCGCGCAAGCCGAGATGCGCGCCTTGGCGCACCGCGCCGTCCATCGCCTTCATGAGCTCGCGCTGGTTGTTGCGCAGGAAGCCGCCGAAGCCCGAGGCGTCCATCGCGCCGACCTTGATGTGCATTTGCGGGTGGACGTGCACCGCGCCCGCAGCCGCCGCCTGCCGAGCCTGCTCGCCGCACCGGTCAGCATGTCGCGGAACGCCCCGGCCTGCGCCGCGGGCATGATGAGCTCGTTTTGGTGGATCATGGCGAGCTGGTCGGTCGGGACCTTCCACATGCCGATGTCGGCCGCCGCGACGAGGCCGCGTGCCGACCGAGATCACGGTCGATTCCGCCGCCGCCGCCGGGCCGGCCGCCGCCGGACCCATGACCGGCGCCATGAAGCCGAACACGCCGGCGAAGGCCTGCCCCGCCGAGCCGAAGATCGATTTCAGCATCGAGGCGGCGGCCATCGTCGAGCCGGCCGCCGAGGCCGCCGCGCCCGAGGCGGTGCGCGCCGCGTCGCCGGCGGTCGAGGCGGTCGTCTTGGCGAGCTCGCCGGCGATCCACTTGACCACCATCTTCTCGACCATGTCGATGAACTTGTTGGCCAGGCTTTCCAGCGCCTTGGTCATCGCCTGCCGGAACGTCTCGTGGCCGGAGATCATGCCCTTGAAGGCGCGAGGTGAAGCGAGCTCAGGATGCCGCTCGCGGCGCTCTCGAACTCGCTTGCGGTCTGGTCGGCGGCCTTGCGCGCGTCGTCGGCCTCTTTCTGGTAGATCTGGCGGAGGGCGTCGGCCTCCTTGTTCTTGATCGCGACCTTCTGCTCGGCCGTCTGGTTGGCGAGCGCCGACTCCTGAGCGTAGAGCGCCTGAAGCTGCGCCTTCTCCTGCTCGTTGACCGCGTTCGACTGGGCGAGCCACTGGGAGGAGCTGATCCGCTTGTGCGACAGGGCGTCGTCGAGCGCCTTGCGCTGCTCGGCCGCCGTCTCGCGCGCCGCCTTGACCTCTTCCGTCGATCCTCTCCCGCGCGAGCCGGTTCGATTCCGAGTCGAAGCGCCGGTCGGCCTCCTCCTTTTCCGCCTCGGCGCGCTAGATATTCGGCCGAATCCGCCCCGTAGAGGCGTTTCGCCTCGTCCATCTTGGCCTGCGCCAGCGCGGTCGCGGCGTCGTGCTCGGCCTTGGGGTCGCCGGTCCCCCGCGCCTTGCGCGGCGCCGAGACGAGATCGCGCCTCCCTGGCGGAGGCCTGCGTCCTTCTGCAGCGCCAGCCTCTCCTGGTCGAGCTTGGCTTGCGCCTTGCGCCGCTCCTCCGACCGATTGCGCCGCCTTGAGTTCGTCCTGGTCGGCTTTGACGATCGCCTGCTTGGCCTTGAGCTCGTCGCCGAGGCCCTTGACCTTATCCGCCTCCGCCGCCTGCTCGGCCCTCTCGCGCGGCGTGCCGCCCTCGCGTTCTTCTTTCGCCTTGCGCTGATCGTCGAGGATCTTCTTCTTCTCCTCGAGCTCGGCCAGCGTCTCGTCCGCCTTTTGCGTGTCGGCGTCGCCGTAGCGCCGCACGTTCAACTCGGACGCCGGCATCCAATGGGTGCCGACCTGGCCGACCTGGCTGCGCCCCGGCCCGGCGAGACCGGCCGCCGTCGCGGCCGGGTCGCGCTCGTTGCCGGCGACCATCTGAATCCATTCCTGGCCGTCGCGCGTTTCCGTCTGCCCAGTCGCGAGCCCGACGTGCTTGTCGTTTTTGTAGACCAGCACGTCGCCCCGTTGGACTTGCGAGGGGTCGACGCTCTGGCCCCAATTGTCGAACGAGCGCACGCCCGCCGACCCGGTGCCGGGGATTCCCGCCTTGGCGAGCGCCGCGTTCACCGCCGCGGCGCACCAGGCGAAGAGATGCGAATCGACGTCCGCCGACCCGCCCGCGGCCAAGAATTGCTGCAGCTTGTCGTGGCCCCCGCTATCGTTGACGCCCATCAGGCCCTCGAGGGCGTCGGCGGCCTGGCCCTGACTGCCCGAACCGGCCGGGCCTTGCCCGGACGCGTCGCGGCGCCGCCGAAATGGCGGTTGATCATGTCGCCGAATTCGCCGTGCGCCTGCATGTCGGCTTGCGCGGCGGCGACGTCGGCCATGGCGGCTTTGATCTGGTCGATCTTGTCCTGAACGTCGGAGAGCTTGCCGGCCCAGGTGTCGGACCCGCCGATCAGGCCCTCGAGGGCGCGCTTGGCGTCGCCGAAGGCGTCGGTGACGTGCGCGACCGCCGCCGGCGCGTCGAGGCCCCAAATCTTGTTGAATTCGCGCTGCCCGTCCTCGTCGATTTTCTTGCGCTGTTCCTCGTATTTCTTGGCCTCTGCGGCGAGCTCTTCTTCCTGGCGGCGCACGTCCTCCGCCACCGCCGACGGATGGAAAATGTCTTTGAGCTGCTGGCCGAGCGAGGTGAAAACGATCTTGAGGCGCTCGCCGAGGTCGTCGCCGGCGGCGTTCAATTGGCGAATGCCGGTGATCGTCTCGGCGATGAACTGCAGGAGCTCCTGAAAGCCCCACTTCACGCCGCCCAGCGCTGCGCCCCAGACCCCGTCGTCACGGATCGATTCGCTCATCGCCTCGGCGAGGTCGGTCAGAATGGCGATCGCGCCGTCGATCGCGTCGTGAAACTTGCCGAACGCCGCGACGCCGACGCCCTCGACCGCCGCCCCCAGGGTGGTCGAGGCCTTGTGCGTCGCCTCCATCGCCGCGACCATGTCCTCGGAAAGCGCGGCGCCGGTCTCCTCCGCCGTACGCCGCCATTCCTCGATTCCCTCGCGCCCCTCCGACAGCATCGGCAGCATTTGCAAGCCCGCGCGGCCGAAAATCTCCACCGCGGCGGCGGTGCGCTCGACGCCCGGCGGCATCCTGGCGAAGGCGTCGGCCAGGATGTCGAGTTGCTCCATCGTCGACTTGCCGCGCAAATCGGCGAACGACAGCCCGAGCGAGTCGAGCGCCCGCTTGGCGCTCTTGGTCCCCTCCGCCAGGTTGCGGGCGAAGCGCGCGTATTGCGTCTCGAGCCCCTCGAGCGACGAGCCGGACGCCTTGGCGACGAGCGACAGCGCGCCGACGTCCTCGGTCGACACGCCGAGCACCTCGGACGCCTTCTTCGTCTCCAGGCCGAGCTCGGCCATGTGCTCGACGAATTCCTTGATCTCGTCGGCCGCGAAGGCGGCGGCGGCCACCTCGGCGACCTCGGCCAGGCCCGATTTCAGCGAGCCGATCGGCCGCAGCGCGCCGCTGATCGCCTCGCGCAGCCCGTCGAAAACGGTCTGCGCCTCGCCGCCCTTGCGCGCTTCCTTTTCGAGGTCGCGCATCTCCTCTTTCAGGTCGCGGACGTGGCTCTTGGCCCCGGCGAGCGCCTCGGCGGTGGCGGAGAGCTTCTGCCCGAGCTCGGAATCGGCGTCCGCGCCGGCCTTGCGCGCCTCGCCGGCGAGCGAAGCGAGCTCGCGCCCGAGCGCCTTGACCTCGGCGTTGGCTTTGGCCATCGCCGCCTCGAGCTCGCCGGTGTCGGCGCCGAAGCTGATATAGACGTCGCCGGCCATGGCTGCCTTTCGGCGAAGGAGGTTAGGTTGCGGGGGAAGCGCCGGAGGGCCCGAAATTGAAGCTGGCCGACCAGAAATATTGCTACGAGTGCGCCGCGGTCATCCGGCGCGACGCCGAGGCCTGCCGGCTGTGCGGCGCGGCGCAGCCGGAGCTGCCGCCGTCGCGGGGACCGTGGCCGCTCGAGCGGCCGGAAACGGAGGCCGACTGGTACGCCGGCCTCGGCTGGGGCCCCGCGCGCCACAGAGCCGGGCACGACGGCCGACAGTCTCCGCCCGGGCGCGTCCGGCGCTGGGAAACGCCGTCGGCCGTCGGCCGCCGGCGAGGCCTCCAAGGGCCGCGGGCAGGCCTGCCCGGCCTGACGCTCAGCGGATCACGCCGGCGGGGAAGTCGCGCGCGAGCGAGCGGCCGCGCGCGCGGCGCTCGAACTCGCGCAGGAGGCTGGAAGTCAGCTGGTCCAGCTCCGCATCGCTCAGGGTCGCCAGATCAGGCCGGCGCGGCGCATGAATGACAGCCCGGGGCTGCTGGGCTCCGCGCCCGTGCCATTACGAGCTCACCGGATCACCCCGCCGGGGAAGTCGCGCGCGAGCGAACGCCCGCCTCCGCCGCCTTCGGGCGCCCGCTCGCCGCCTTCGGCTCGCCGGCCTTCGGCGGCTTGTAGCCCATGAAGGCGGCGGCGAGCCAATGGACCGGCGGCCGCAAGCGCCACTCGGCCTGGAAGGCCTCGAACAGCGGAAAGGTCATCTGGTCGAGGACCGCGTCGGCCGTCCAGCCGGTCGAGGCGCAGGCGTAGGCGATCAGCCCCGGCCAGTCGATGCTTTTCCCGCCGAATCCGCCTCCTCTTGCGAGGCGGCCTCGCGCAGGCCGAGGGCGATCGCCACCGCCGGGACGGCGGAGACCATCTCTTTCGCGGTGATCGGCAGCTCGTCGAACTGCTTCGCGCGCTGAGCTTGTCGCCCTCCGCCGCGTGCTGGGTCGCGGCGTAGACGCAGTCGGCCAGCCGGTCGAGGTCGGCCTCGCCGACCTTGATCACGTTGGCGCTGCCGAGCTCGGCGAGCGTCGCCCACAGGCCGAGCAGCTTCGGCTGCAGGCTTTTGACCACGCGCCAGGGCAGCGGCGCGAGGTCCCATGTCTTGCCGCCGAGGGTCACTTTCATGCGCGAACGTGCTCCGTTAGAGGTTGGCTGCCCGACGCCGGAACCGCCCCGGCTTGTCACGGAATCGCGCGAGCTCATGCCCTTCGCGCCGTCGAGGTCTTCCCCGGGCTTTTTTGGCGAGAGCTCAGAACGGGTCGGGGAAGTTATAGGTCCCGATCGAGCCGGCCGCGTTGACGAACAACGAGAACTGGAAGTCCGGCATCGAAAAGTCTTCGAGCTTGGTCGAGAAGTCGAAGTCGGTGCAGACGGCGTTCCAGAACTGCCCGGTGAACACGTTGTTATTGGTCGGGTCGACGCCGGTGAAGTTGATCCCGAAAGTGAGCGTCGGGCCGATCAGCGCCTGCGGGATCACGATGTTCTGCCCGGCCGAAGCAGTTCGTCCAATTGTAATTGATGATGACGGCGGCCGAGGCGTCGGCGGAATCGAAGGTGTAGACGCCGGTCGACGTGTTGACGCGAATATTCGCCGGCGGCCGAGACCGAAGAGACGCGCTTGAGCGGCAGGCCGGTCGCGGCGTAGATCACGCCGAGGTCGGCGGTGAAATGCGACGAGTTGTCGACCGTGACCGTATAGGTCGACATGCCCGGGACGGATTGCGCCTCATAGGCGGTCGTCGTCATGCCGGCCGCGACCGTGCCGCCGAAATAGATGGCGTTGAGCACGTTGGCCGAGAAGCGCGCCACTTTGGCCTTGCCGGTCCACTTGCGCGTTCCTGCGCCGATGGCGAGCGGGTCGCGGTATTGGCCGAACAGCTCCTTGACCGTCTCTTGGCGGTGACCTGGCCCTCCTGCAGAAGGCCGATGTTGATCGGGGTCGGGGTCGAGCCAGCGGGCGTGATCGTCATCACGCCGGAGCCGAACATGTTCATGGGGGTCAGTCCTTTTCCGGAGACAAAGAAGGGGGCCGGCGGCGGCGCGGTGGGCGGAGCGGCTTGAAGCGGCCATGGCCGGTCGGCCGCCGCCGGCTTTCCCGCCCCGTCAGGAGGCGGGGAGGGGGCGAGGGTCAGGGCAGAACGAGCTTGATCGGCATGACGGCGAGGCCCTGGCCGAGCTTGTCGCCCGGAGCCTGGATGACCTCGCCCTCGAGATAGGCGGCGTAGACGAGGCCGCCGAGCGTACAGAGGCCGGTGACCGGGTTGTCGGCTTTCAGCGCCGCGTCGATCGCGTCCTTGATCGCGTTCAAGACCGCGTCGGGGACGGCGTTCGGGTCGGTCCCGACGTTGACGTAGACGATCGCCAGCGCGGTCAGCGTCCGGCGCGGCGGGGCCGAGGGCGACGGGCGGTGATAGTCCTCGTGGTGGACGACCAGGGCGAGCGCCGAGCCGCCGGCCGGGGCGAGCGTCTCGGGGCTGGCGTTGCGCCGCGTGACGGCCGAGAAGGCGTAAGCGGTCGAGAGCTTGGCGAACAGCGCCTCGAGGACCTGCTCGCGGGTCGCCGGCATGCTTTAAGCCCCCGCCGCGGCGCGGCGCGCCGCGTCTTCGACGGCGTCCCGGATCCGGCCCTCGTTCGCCGCCAGCACCGGCTCGATCGCCGGATAGGCGGGCATGGCGCCGGTGAAGCCGGCGTCGAGCTGGCCCAGGACCTCGCGCGCGGTTCGAAGCGACTTCTTGTAGCGGTCCTTGGTGCCGTATTCGAGCAGATGGGCGAGCGGGTCGCCCGAGCGGACGAAGCCGCAGACCCGGCTCCCCTTGTCGAAGGCCCCGCCGTAGATCGAGGCGAGATATTGGCCGGGCTTCTTGCCAAGATAGCGGATGTGCGCCGCAGCGAGGCCGCGCGCCTCGGCGGCGAGCTCGCCCGCCAGCGGCGCCAGCGCCGCCTTGAGGGCGTCGCGGACGTCCGGCGTGATCTTGTCGAGCCGCGCGGCCAGGCGCGCGTCGTCGACCCGGAACTCGATGGCGGGCATGGACCCTCGCCGAATTTTGAGAACGGCCAGAATTATTGCGGTTCAGGCGACGCCGACCGCCACGACCTCGATCGCGCCGGCGAAATAGCGCTTCTGCGCGTCGGCTCGGGTCACCACCAGGAGCTCGCCGGTCGTGCCGGTGAGCACGACCTGGTCGCCCTTCTGGACCGGCAGCGAGAAGCCGGCGGCCGCCAGGTCGGCCGCCATGACGATGAGCAGCCGGTCGCCCTCGGTGACCGCGCCGACCTCGGAGGCCGAATAGCCGGAAGCGGCCTCCGCGGTCGTGTCGGGGTTGAAATTGCGCACGACCGCGTTGACGACCGCGCCGCCGGACGGCGACAGGGCCACGCTCGGCGGCTGGCCGACCAGGCGCTGGAACGTCACCTGCTGGCCCGCGTAGGAGATCGCCTGCTTGGTGAGCGCCTGGGCGGAAGCGTCGGGCATCAGAGCGCCACCGGGACGCGATAGCGCTCGAGCTTGGCCTGCACGTCGGGCGGGAAGTCGGTCTCCGCCCCGAGGCCGGCCCCGAGCGCCCAAGTCTGCGCCAGCACGCCCTCGACGTTGGCCGAGCGCAGGAGCGGGTCGCGGGTGCGGGCGAACCAGCGGGCCTTCACCAGCAGGATCAGCGCGTCGGACAGGTCCGGCGGCAGCGAAGAGGCGGTGAAGCCGGCCGGATAGAGGGCGGCGACCGGGACCGTGTTCCAGCTGCGCGCCAGGCCGGCGGCGGAGAGGCGCGTCAGCTCGCCGGTCTCGGCGTCGGCGACGAAATCCACGCCCTCGGCGAGCGGCGTCGGGCCGAAGCCCGAGCCCGGCTGAAACGGCGGGTTGACGTTCTCGACCGCCAGCACATAGGCGGGGAGCGCGGTTCCGGCGACCAGGCCGCCCGTCGGCTCGGTCCAGGCGGCGCCGAGCGCGATCGGCTCGGCGTTCTGCAAGGTCTCGGCCCCGGCGGTCGCCGAGGCGTAGACGTTCCAGCCGGTGGCGACCTGGTAGAGGTCGGGCCCGGGCGCCGCGACGGCCATGAGCGTGTCGGCCGCGAGCGATATCGACGCCAGCAGGCTCGCCGCCGTCTCGCCGGCCGGCGTGACGTAGGAGACCCGCACCGAATAGGCCCGCTTTGCGAGCGCGCCGCCCGAGACGGCGGACAGCGTCGGGGCCTGCGGCGGGGCCGTGCCGGACGGCGACGGCGTCGCGGCGAGCGGCCAGCGGGCCAATTGCAGCGGCATCACCCGGGTCGGCGACTGCCACGGATAGGCGTCGCGCCAGCTCCAAATTTGCTCGAGATAGCTTTGGGCGACCAGCACGCGGCCGCAGAAGGCGTTGGCGGCGGCCGACAGCCGCGTGATCGCCTTTGCGAACCAGGTGTCGTCGGTCGTCTCGGTCAGCCCCAGCTCGAGCTTGACGTCGGCGAGCGCGACCAGGTCGGTCGCCGCCCCGCCGGCGAACAGCGCGGCGGCCGGGGTGACGACCGAGACGATCCGGGTCGGTCCGGGGGCCACGGCGTCAGCCCTTGGTCCGGTAGCGCTGGCGGCCGCGCGGCTTGAGCGCGCCCTGCCCGGCCGCCGCGGCGAGGCCGGCGACGTTGGCGGGCGGGAAATCCGGCGGGTTCGGCTCGATCAGCTCCTCCGCCTCGAGGCGGGCGGCGACCGCGTCCGGGACCAGCCGGCGATCGCCGACGTTGTGCGGGATCATCGGCTTCCTGAAGGTGACGTGTTTCATGGCGCCTCGTCGTCGACGGCGGTGAGGATTTCCTCGACCGCGCCGCGGAAAGTGAAGCTCCCGACGTGGCCGAGGAGGACGTCGGGGCGAATCCAGACCTTGCCGCCGAGCGCCCGCCAGCGGTCGCAAAACACGTAGTCTTCGCCCATTTCCTTCTCGCCTTCGTTGAAGCGAAAGAACTCGTGGTAACGGGCGCGAATTTCCTCCGGCCAGTCGTGCGCGCCGGGGCGCTTCCACTCGGGGTGCGCCGCAATCATCGCGTCGAACACGGCCCGGTTGACCAGCATCAGCGCGGCGCCGAAGCCGGGGACCGAGACCGCGCCGGTTTCGTCCTGCTCGAGCGCCCCGGTCTCTGAGGGAAACCAGCGGCAGCACCAGACGGCCGGGTCGGAATTCGGACCGTCGCAGCGCATCCGGCCGACCGCGCCGATGAGCGGCTTGTCGGACGCGAGCAGGTTGAGGACCGCCTCCGGGCGCCATTCCATGTCGTCGTCGGCGAACAGGAGGTCGGTCGCCGGCGAGGCGAGGAACTTGGCGACCAGCTCGTTCCGGGCGCGCGCCACGTTCGAGTTGCCGACCACAAACTCGAAGGCGACCGGAATCCCGCGCTCCATCAGCGCCATGATCGTCGCGCCGAAGGAGGCGGTGTATTGCCAGACCGGGTTGCGGGCGACCGGCGTCGCGATCATGAGCGAGCGCGCGCGCAAACGCGCGGCGCGCGCCGGAATCGAGAGCCCCGGCGGCGCGGAGCAGCCGGGGCGCGGGGCGAGCTCGGTCAAGCCCGGGCTCTTAGGAGTTCGGCGCCGGGTTGCGCGAGAAGCCGGCGAAGAAGCCGACGGCGCGCGCAGCGGCGGTGTCGGTCCCGGTCGCCGAGAGATCGGTCGCGAAGTTGAGCCGCACGTAGCGGCGCGCCGAGGTCAGCGAGGCCGAGATCTTGAACTCGCCGACGGGCGAGGAGCCGCCGGAGGCGCCGGTCGCCGCCACGGCATAGGTCGCCGTCTGATAGTCGCTCCAGTTCGAGCCGTCGGGCGAGTCCTGGAGCGCATAGCCGAAGGACAGCGTTTTGCCGCTCGCCAGCCCCGCCTCGTAGGCGATGATCGCGTCGACCGACATGGGCATGGCGGGCGAGAAGCCGCCGCGGTCGATGGTGACGCCCGTGGTGGTGGTGGAGTCGCCCGAGCCGGCGGCGGTGGCGGAGGCGGGAGCGGAGAGGCGCTTCAGCGTGCCGAGCGCCTCGACGTCGCGAGTGAGAATGATATCCATGGGGAGGGTTTCCCTGAAAAAACGAAGAGAGAGGGCTGGCGGCGGGTCGGATTCGAACCGACAACCCCATCCTGGCGGGGAGCCTATCGGACGGTTTCTACCCTTGAATTACCGCCGCCAAAGGCGGACCGCCGGCCGTCCGGCCGGCGGGGTCACGGCTTACAGGCTGCCCGAGTTGGCCCAGCGGACGTTCTGGATGACCGCGACCGCGGCGTCGTGGCGCATGAGGAAGTCATGCTCGGCGATGGCGCGGATCAGCGTCTCGTCGTTCTGGAAGGCGTTCTGCTGGACGGCGTTCGCGTCGTAGTAGGACCCCTCGCGGCTGACCGCGAGCTCGAGCGTCATCGCGTCGAACAGCATCGCCTCGGTCATCTCCGACCAGCATGACGAGCGAGCAATCGGTCTGGGCGCCCGGTCGCGTCGTAGAGGTTCGTCGGGATCTGCGTCGTCGTGTAGACCTTGCAGCTTGCGCAGCGTTCCGGCGTCCAGTTCGCTCGCGGATAGACGTATTGCCCGAGGCTGTTCTGCACGTCGTAGAGATAGTTCCGCGGCGCGCGGGTGCATGAACCAGACGCGCTTGTCGTCCGGCACGTTGGCGACGTCGAGCTTGTTCGCCGCGCCGCCGATCTCGGTCGCCACCGTCGCCAGCGTATAGGTCTCGTTCGACGGTGATGAAGTTGCCGCCGACCGCAAGCGTCGAGTTGCCGGTCGTGGAGCCAGTTGCCGGCCGTGCCGCCGGTGGCGACCGCGCTGGCGTTGGCGAACGAAGAAGCCGCGCGGCGTGTCCTGCGTGCCGTCGCCGGTGAGGAACGCCAGGTCCTCGCGGAGCGCCATGACCTTGACCAGGTCGTCACGGACGAAGGCGTCGATCGCCGGGTCGGCGAAGCGCATCAGGTCGTTCGAGATCGGCACGAGGCCGACCTCTTTCTTGTAGCTGGCGACCAGCGCGCCGGTCCCCGGCTGAGAAACCGGGATCCTCCGTCTTCGGCGCCGTAGCTCGCCGGCGCAGCCGAGGTCTGCGCCGGGCAGGCGCATCGTGCCGCGCGGCATCGGCAGGACGCGCGGGTCCAGCGGCGCGCACCTGCGCCTTGGCGCGCAGGATCTCGACATAGTCGGGCATGTAGTCCGGCGGGACGAAGAAGCCGCCCGATGCGCCAACGCTCGCGAGCAGCGCCTTGGTGACCGGGTGCGCTTCGCCGTAGACTTCCTTGGAAATCTGGCGGGCGTTCAGGATGCCGCCGCCGCCAGCCGCGAGCATCTTGACCGCGGCGCCGAGGATCAGGCTCTTCGACGAGCCGAAGTCCATTTGCTTGGCGGCGGCGTCGCTCGCATAGGGGCTCGTTTCGGCCGCGGCGGGAACGGTTGCGCGCTCTTGGCCGGGAACGGCGACGTCCGTCTCGCGCGAAATCTCCTGCGCCTCGTCGGCGCGCTTGATCTGCCCGTCCAGGCGCTCGACCTCGGCCTTGAGCCGGTCGTATTCGCTCTGGTCGGTCTTCGCGACGAAGTTGGCCTTTGCGGCGAGCGCCGCGAAGGCCTCAAAGGTCGAGGCGCGCTTGGCGCGCAGTTCGTGGATGGACATGGGGGCCCCTTCGGCTTGTATCAAGGCCGCCCAGCTCGCGAGCGGACCGCTGTCCGGGAATTCTTCGAGCCCGTCCGCGCGTCGCCGCGCCGGCGGGCCACAGAGGCCCCGGGACGGCCGACGGCCTTCGCGGGCTCAAAACGGCAGCGCTCGCGGCTGCGGCGCCGTGGGGCCCGCTTTCTTCAGGCGCCTTGAGGCGCATCACAGCGGCGCGGCGCTTGCGCCGCGCGGCGGCGAAGGCGAGCTCTTCGTCGCCCCCCTGGTCCGCGCCGTCGCTCGTCGGTCTTCCGGGTCCTCGTCGCCGGCTTCGGCTTCTTCCGGCCGAGCGCCTTGACGTGTTCTCTGGCGGCGGCGTGGTGGCCTGCCCTCCATCAGGTCGCGGTTCGTGTCGTGGGCTTCGGCCGCCTTCGTGGCAGGCGTCCATCGCTTATGCATCTCACGCGACATTTCGCTCCCGTCGTTGGTCGCGCTCCGGCCGACAGCACGCGCCGGCCTTGGCGCCAGCGCGGCGAACCGCTTGGCGGCCGGGACGTCGGCGGCGAGCTCGGCCCCGGCCTCGTCGAGGATCGCGTCCCGCGCCCGCGAGCAATTCGGGCGCCTCCTCCTTCGCCATGGCGATGAGGGCGTTGGCGAGGAACCGATCGCCTCGCCCAGCATGGCGGGCAGCTTGGAGCCGTCCTCCTCGATCGCCCTCGAAGACGCGCCATCGTGGAGGTAGCCGAGGCGCTGGAGGATCGCGGCGAGACAGGCGAGGCCGTACATGCCCTTGATCTGCCCCGTTGAGGCGCGGGCGCGGCCGCTCGTCTTTCATCTTGGCCTCGTGTGGTCGATACGGCGCGCGCGTTGATCCGCCACGTCGGCGGGAATGTCGGCTTGCGCCAGGCGCGCGGCGGCGGCGCGGAGGCCGGACGGGACGACGGTCAGCCGGCCGTCGACCACCTTGGTGAAGGGGAGCCGATAGGCGTCCCTCCCGGCGACGCCGGCGGCGTCGTAGGCGAGGAAGCCCTTGCGGGCGAGGGCAGCGTCCGGTTTGTCGCCGTCGAAGCCGGCGTGCTCGAAGATCGAGGCCTCGGCGGCCGGGCCGTCCCAGGCCCCGTCGTCGCCGATCGGCAGGTTGCGCGACGCGCCGACCTTCCAGTTTCCGTCCGATTTCTGCGTCACGTTCGCGTTCTCCAGCGAGCGGCCGACCACCAGCGCCTCGGGGTTGGAGGGAACCGCGACGAGGGACATCTCCATGAGCTCCCATTTGTGTAGTCGTAGCCGCCTGCCTTGTTCGGCTTGAACTCGATCGGCTCGAATCCGACCGAGGCCGCGTTGAGGACGCCGGCCTTTGCGAGGCCGCAATATTCGTCCGCCTTGGCGGAGATGCCTGCCGGGGCGAAGTCGATCAGCGCCTCGACCCTGCGTCGCGGATTACCGTCGCATTGCCGATCGGCTGCGTCGGGTCGTGGTCCGCCAAGACGATGTTGTCCTCGTGGTCCTTGTCGATGCAGCCCTTGGGGACCATCACGTCCTTGGTGCGGTCGAGCGTCGGGTCGACGCGACCACCATGATCTGGCGCTCGCCGAGCGCGGGGTCGAGGACGACGGGAGCGAACATGTACTTGCGGGGCATTACGGCTCCTCGTTGTCGGGCTCAAGGGCGCCGGGCGGGCCCGGGCTTGGTTGCGGGCGCGGGCTCCGGCGGCGCGGCCGGCGCGGGCGGCACAACGCCATCCGGCAGTGCGGGCTCGGTGATACCTTTGCGGGCCGGCGCGGTTCTCGGACCTTTCCCGTCCTGAACCGCCTCCGCGGGCTCCGGCTCGGGCTCGGGCGGCGGCGCGCCGGCTCGGGCTCGGGCGGCGGCGCGCCGGCGCGGCCGCGGGCGTAGGCGACGAGCCGGCGCAGCTCCGCCTTCACGCCGGCGCGGTCGCCGTGCAGCTCGGGGAGGCGGTCGATCTGGCGCTCGAGCACGCCAGCCAGGACTCGAAATCGCTCATTCCTCGTCGTCTCCCTGCGCCGGCTTGCGCCTTGCGTGGCGTCGGCGGCCGGCATGTTCGCGCCCTCGCCGTGCGCCGGACGCCCCGCGCCGTCGGGCGCGGCCCCGCTCACGTCGGATCCGAGCGGGGCCATGTTGGCGGGTGGTAGACCTCGTCGCCGCCGTCGACAGGTTCGCAGGCCTTCGGCTGCGCGGACCTCGTTCGGCTATCAGGAGGCCCGAGGAGGCCGATGCGGGCGGCGTTGTAACGGGACGTGATGTCGGCGCGGAGCAAGTTGCTCTCGTCCATGTCGACTTCGAGGCCTTGCGCGGCGAGGTCGAAATGTCTGCTCGAGCTTCTGCTCCCAACGGTGGACGTCGGGCATGATGGTGTTGGTGACGTAGTCCTGATTGACCTCGACCAGGTTGACGCCGCGCAGCTCGGCGCCGAGCTTCAACGGCGGCATCCGGTAGAAGCGGGCGATCGTCGGTGAGCCGGAAATGACGCTGCGCGATGTACTCGATGTCGGCGGTCGTCAGCGCGAGCGGCTTGGCCTCGATCCCGTCCTCGAGGACGCGGTGCGGCCGATGTTATTGATCCGCCAGCCAACTCGTTCCACTGCTGCTTGAGCCGGTTTCCGGCGGCTCCTTGTTGAGCGACTTCTTGTCTGCAGGACCGAACGGAGGGGCGCGCGCCGTTCGCCATCCACCGGTTGGCCTGCTGCTCAAGCGCCATGGCGACGCCGATCACGTCGCGCGCGAGTTCCGATGGTGACTGCCGCGACCAGCGCGTTGAAGGTTAGGCCGCGCAGGTGAAACATGTCCTCGGCCGGGATCGTGACCGGGAACTCCCGCAGCATCGCCATCTGCCAGAGGCCGATGCGGTTGACGTTGTAGAAAATCTCGCCGTCGGCGCCTCCAGCACCATCGCGGCGTCAGGGTTGACCGGGATCAGTCCGACCGGCTGGCCGCGGCGGTCGCGCGGATCGCGGCGTAGCCGTTGCCGCGGAAGAGATAGGCGGCGTTGACCTGCTCCATGAATTCGAACCAGTTCTGCCGCTCGTTCGGCTGCCGGAACAGCTTGGCGACCGGGCGGATGGTGCTGGCTTTAGCGCTTCGGGCTTGACCTGACGCCCTCGCCCTTGCTCGCGAACAGGCGCGGCGTGCAGCGCGCGACGTCCTGGGCGCGGATGGTGACGCAGGCATAGACGGCGGACACCGACATCGCGGTTCCCTGGGAGATCAGCAGCCCCGGTCGCGCTGGGCGTCGCGCCGAGCGTCGGCAGGAAGCCCGGCGCCGGCGCCGCCCTGCCGGCGGCCGACTTCCCGACCAGGCGGCCGAAGGCGGCGGGAGCCAGGAAAACGCGCCCATCAGACGACCAAGAAACCTTCGGGCCGCACCTTCTCGTCATTGACGGCCGCCGGGCGCCGTCGCCTCGGGGTTGTTCGACATCAGCGCCACCGCGTCGAACACCGCCATCAGCGGATCGATCTTGCCGGCTGCCGGCGAGTTGCTTGGTGATCATGACCGCGTTGCCCTTGAGTTCGATCTTGGCGTTGCCGACCGCCCAGGCGAGGAGCGCCTGGCCGGCGTGGCGCAGCGTGCCGTCGAGGAGCTTGCGCTCGGCGGTCTTGATCGCGCCCATCAGCTTGTAGCCCTGGGAGACGCCGACGACGCGCGACGGGCCTTCCGTCCTTCCTCGCTATCCCGATCGAGGCGAGGCCGTCGATGATGCTGCCGATGCCGGCGGGGTCGACGCCGACCAGCGCCAGCTTGCCGGATTTGTCGCAGAGGCGGACGACCTCGACCAGCTCGGCGATGTCGGGCGGAAGCTCGGCCTCGGCCTCCATGTCGCTTTTTTCGTCATCATCTGAGAGCGAAAAACGGGAAACGGGTTGCACCCGAGTTCGCGGTTTCGGCGAATCCGCTTTACACCGAGCGCGGCTTCGGGGCCGTGTTAATTTTTAGCTCTTATGGCGTTAGCTATTGGTATATGGTAGGCTTCCTCGCAGGTTCCGAGGAGGCATGCATGGACGTCGCGGATTTCGCGGAATGGGTGGCTGGAACAGCGAGGCTGACGTCATCGCAGCGGCGGGAGGCGTTCCGGTCGCTGGCCTTGGCCGAGGCGATGGCCAGCCTTGATGACGAGGCGTTCGAATATTGGGGCTGCGCCATTGAGGCGGCGGTCACGGATCGGAACTCCACGATCATGCCGGAGTTGGAGGGCTCAGTGGAGCCCCCTGCACCGCCGAACCCAAGCCGTTCCCGGTTGGGTTCCGTGGCTGAAGTCGGCCACCGTCGGGTCGTCGGCATGGGGTGTCCACACTGCGCAAATCGGGACGTGATTTTGTGGGGCAAGGCGAATGGATTGCCCCGGTATCGCTGCCGCGGCTGCGGCCGCACATTCAATGGCTTGACCAAGACGCCGTTGGCGAGATTGCGCAAGAGAGAAAAGTGGCGGGAGCAGGCCCAATCCATGATCGATGGAGTAACCACCTCGAAAGCTGCGGAACGCTGCGAAGTCGACTATAAAACAGCATTTCGATGGAGGCATCGATTTCTTAGTCTCTATCGTCCGACAAACCCAAGACCCTGTCTGGAATTGTGGAAGGGGATCAGACGTTTATTCTGGAGTCATTCAAGGGGAAACGATCTGATCTTCCTCGCAAGGCACGCAAGAGGGGCGGCAAGGCGGCAAAGCGCGGCTTGTCCGCCGAACAGATCCCGGTGATCGTTGCGCGAGACCGCGCTGGCGCCACCATTGACGCCGTCCTGCCCAAGCTCGACCGGGCGTCCATCACAGGAGCATTGGGCGGCGTTGTCACTCCCGCCAACCAGTTCTGCTGCGACGGCGGCAGGGCCATCGTCGCCTTCGCCAAGAAAGCGGGCATTCCGCATCACGTCTTGCCCGCTCCAGGAAAGCCGAGCCCGGACGCCCCCGACCTCCACATCAATAATGTCAATGCCTACCATGGCCGGCTCAAAGAATGGATGCGCCGCTTCCATGGCGTCGCGACCAAAAATCTGCCGAACTATCTCGGCTGGCGCAGAGCGCTCGAAGCGCTCGGGCCGCAGGTCAAACCGGAGGACTGGATCCTCGGCGCCGCTGGCTTGGGGCTCTACCAACGGCTAACGCCATAAGAGCGTAATTTTTTCGTCCTCATTTGAAGGCCGGAGAATTTCCGCTTCCGCTTTTTTCTCCGCGTCGAGGCCTGGCTTTCGGCGCCGAGAGGCGGCGAGGATGGTGTCCGGCGGGATCGGGCCGAAGGCGTCGACCACGACGAGGTCGCCGGCGAGGGCGAAGTCGACCATCGCGCGCCGCCTCCGACAGCCGTGCGGCGCAGCGCCTTGATGTTGGCGAAGCCCGCGACCCCAGACGAGCCAGCGCCGCGTGTCCTTCTCCGCCCGACTACGGCGACCGCCAGCAGGTCATCGTTGCCGCCCCCGTCTATTCCGACGGTCACCGCGTCGGATCGCTCGATGAGGCTCGTGAGCGTCAGCGCCGGGTCAGCAGCGGCCAGCCAGTAATCGGCGCCCGACCAGCGGTCGTCTGAGCGCGAGGCCGATCTCGACGTTGAAGTGCTGGCGTGGCGAACAGGGCCAGCTGCTCCTGGCCCGTCCGCTCGGCCTTCATGAGCTCGCGCTCGAGGAAGTCGGCGTCGACGCTGCGGCCGAGCGAGGGGTTGATGACCGGCCAGTAGCGCCGCTCCTTCCAGCCGCCGTCGCGCGTCCGGTTCAGCGGCAGTTCGTAGAGGACCGGCAGCAGCGGGCTCTTGAGCTCGCCGTCCCTGACGGCGCGGGCGATCGCGAGTTCGGCCTTGAACACGCCGACCGGCGGCTCCTTGCTCTGCGTCGTCAATTGGACGAGGAAGCCGTCGGGGCGCGCCGCGAGCGCGCCGCGGATCTCGATGAACACGTCGGCCGAGCGCGGCTTCTTGGCGAACTCATGCGTCTCGTCGATCAGCGCATAGGTGTTCTTGCCGCCGGTGATCGCGTCGGTGTCGGCCGCCTTGATCTGCGCGATCGCCTCGGTCAGCCGGTGGGTGATGCGCCGGATGTGCGATTGCACGTGAAACATCGCGGCGAGGCGCGGGGCCGCCTTGATGGTCAGCGCCGCCTGGCGGAAGGCGATGTCGGCGATCTGCTTCGTCGGCGCGACGAACAGAAACTCGGCGGCGGGGCGATGGTTGACGATCAGGGTCGTGATCGCCAGCGCGCCGGCATTGGACGACTTGCCGTTCTTTTTCGGGACGAGGATGAAAACCTCGTTGATGTGCCGGCGGTGCGTCGTCGGGTCGTAGGCGCCGAACAGCGTCTCCACGACGGAGAAAAACCACGGGGCCCCGACCTCGCCCAGCGTCGGCATCCCGACCACGTCGGGGACGTGCAGTCGCTTGAACACGCGCAGCGCCTTGTCGGCCTCGTCGCGGTTGAGCGGCAGCGCGGGAACGAGCGACCGCCCCGAAAGGATCCTTTCCTCCCAATCGGGAACCGCCGTCGACCATTCCAAGTCAAGTTATCCCGGTCAGTTGGTAGTGGGCCAGCCAATTAAGGCGGCCGAATTTTCCGCTGGCGGTCTTTCCTGCCGCGCCCCATATTCGGCACCATGCGACGAACGCATTTTCAAAGAAGGTCGAGAACCACGCTCACGCCGTTGCGCTTCACATGCTGTATTACAACTTTGTCCGCATTCATCAGACCGTTCGAACGACTTCAGCGATGGCGGCTGGCGTGACCAAGCGTCTTTGGGAGATTGGCGATGTCGTTGATGTGGTTGAGGCTTGGGAAGCCGCATCCCGAGCAGGACGCCAGCCTTTATTTTAGCGTTAAATCATGAACCGAGAGAACGATTTACTCGCTCTTTGCACCATCCTTTACGGATACCTGCTCTGCGACATTTTCGACTTGCGGTGGTCTCGCATTATACGGATAGCTCTTATCAACTCTTTGAGAATTAAAATTATTGCCACGATTGTTATCACGCTGACCATGTCTTTTGCATGGTTCCTTTGCAATCGAGAAATCTCAAGTCTGTCGCTACTAACAGAAGATGGCATAAAGTCTCTTTTGTCATATTCTGAATATGCAGTGTTAGGGGCCTCAACGGTTCTGATAGTGGGACTGCTGGGAGAATGGCCAGACGATGACAGATGGAAAAAATCGTCGTTATATACGATCGCCAAGCTTTTAGTTATCGCTGGGGTAGCAGTCGAACTCCTATCTAACGAACTCATATTCGCTACAACTGACGCGCTCCAAGAGGTGGGGGAGCAAAAAATTGCGGACGCCAAGAAAACCGCTGCGAATGCACTGGATAGCGCCACTGGCGCCATGACGAGGGCGGCAGACGCAGAGAAAAAAGCCTCCAACCTTTTAGCGGAAAATATTGAATTGGAGTACGCTCTTCCCCACGGATTTCGACCAAGGCGCTTTAGCAAAAGCCATTGGGTTATTTCCGAGAGTACCAATATTCCTTACAACCCTAGATCGCGAAGAGCCACGACAAGTAGCTGGGTACATATATGCTGCGCTGACCGGGATCACTTGGGGCGGCCCACGTTGGTCAGTTACTACGCTTCCGCCTCCGCCTAATCCTAGGATATTGGGTGGAATTACGGTAGAGTACATACCAGTGCCGTCGATGATGATAATAATATTTCATCC
>CAWFVS010000020.1:0-34167 GCA_963819255.1 uncultured Alphaproteobacteria bacterium | reverse complement strand
GCTGCGCGCCCGCCGGGCGTCGTCGACGCCGCCTTCAGCGAGCGGCGCGCCCGGTTGCGGCGCCTCGGCAGGCGGCGCGGCTTCTCGGCGGGCACCCACCCCGGGATCTGCTCGGCGAGAGCCCCCGGCTCCCACGACGCCGCGGAGTTCTTTCTGCACCGACCTCGATCTACTGGGAGACCTCGCCTCCACATTTTCAAGGGCCAGAGCGAGGCGTCGGCCGTCTTCTTCCTGGTTATGACGAGCGCCCTGCCGGATTGGGGCTTGGCGACGGTTGCGCACGTTATGGAGCTCAACGTCGTGTCCGCAGAGCCTCGACAGCGCGATGGTCGAGTGTCTGGGCGAGACGGCCGCCGACATCCACCACGCGGCGCTGCAACGCCGTGGCTCATCGCGCCCTGCGATCGCGCCAAGGACCGCGAGCGCCAGATCGCACCCCATCGCGCTGCTCGGCCAGGCGCTCGACAAATTGGCCCAGGTTCGCTTCGTCAGCATGATTCTCATGCTGATGCGCAAGCCCGCCCAGCTCGCGGGCCTGGGCGAATTGCTAGGCTTTCGTGGAGCGCGGCTACGCCGCCTTTGGAGCGATGCGCGGCGGCGCCGGCGAGTTCGTCTCGATTATCCTCACCCGCGAGCGGGCGATCGCCCACGCCCTCTTCGCAGGCGACGACGAAGCGCTGCGGCGGCCGGCGGAGCCGCCGTCCACGGCGCCGAATGGCTAGCGGGCGGCGGCGCAAGAAGCCGTCCGCCCGGCCCGACCTCGATTCCCTGCCGCAGTGCTGCGCAGATCCACCTCGAAGGGACGAGGAGGGTCGATTTGCGACCTCAGTTCCCTCCGGGAAGCGTTCCCTCAGGGTCGATGGCGGTCGATCGCGGAGAGCGACCGTTTGGCGAACGGCGGGAATAGCCGGGATAGCGGGCGTACAAGGGCCGCCGGGAGGCTCGGTGTCCGCCCGAAGGAGGCGTTCCCGTTTTGCGCGCGGCCGTCGACGGAAGGAGAAGTTTTGCGCTTCGCCGAAGATCGACCAAACGTTTGATCTGGATCACTGCACCCTCCCGATGAAGCACCTATGGTATGGCTTCCGCTACCTATGGTGCTCTCAAATGTTGCAGTTGGTCGCTACCAGCGTTATCGCGGCGGAAGCCGCCGGATGATCGGTGGACCGTCGGGCCGCAAGCAGGCAGGGACTTGGTAGAGCCCAAGACGACGGACAATCCTGGAGGAGAATTTGAGCCACCGCGAACGGGTGTCGTCGGTCGACACGACGTGGCTGCGCATGGACCGGCCGCAAAACCTGATGATTATCGTCGCGGTCTGGATGCTGGAAGGCCCGGTCGCGCTCGACAAGCTCGAAAATCAGCTCGCCGAGAGGCAACTCACCTATCGGCGCTACCGGCAGAAGGTCGAATTCGCGTCAGGCGTACCTTATTGGTGCGACGACCCGCATTTCGACCTCGCCCATCACATGAAGCGCTTGAGGCTGCCGGGACGCGGCGGCAAAGAGGCGCTCCAGCGCTTCGTCGCCGACCTCGCCTCCGAGCCGCTCGATTTCAACCACCCGCTCTGGACGAACCACATAATCGAAGACTACGAGGGCGGCGCGGCCGTGGTGTTTCGCTTGCATCACGCGATGGGCGACGGCGCGGCGTTGATGGGCGTCACCATGGCGATGGTCGATGGGCCAGTGGGCGAGTCGCGCCGCCCGCCGCCTCCGGATGAGGACGAAGGCTGGCTGCAGACCTTGATGGCCCCGGTTGTCGCGGCGATCAACGCCGGAGCCCAGGCGTCGACTTCGATCCTCGGCACAGCGTTTGGTCTCCCGCGTCATCCGCTGCGCGCCGCGGGTCTTTTGCGCGACGGGGTGGGCGTCGCCGGCGAGCTCGGCTGGCTGCTCGCCATGCCGAGCGACAGCGCGACGCGCTTCAAGGGCCAGCCGAAGGGCTCCAAGCGCGTCGCCTGGTGCGAGCCTTTGAAGCTTCCCGAAGTCAAGGCCGTCAGCCGGGCGCTCGGCTGCTCGATCAACGACATCTCGCTCTCCTGCGTCGCCGGCGCGATGCGCCGCTATCTCTTGGAAAAGGGCGACAGAACCGAGGGGGTCGAATGCCGGGCGATGGCGCCGATCGACCTGCGCGAGCCCGGAGACCTCTCGCTCGGCAACCGCTTCGGCATCATCGCGGTCCTGCTGCCGGTCGGCATCGAAGACCCGATCGAGCGGCTGGCGATCGTGCGCCAGCGCATGCTGGCCTTGAAGACGTCCTACGAGCCCGCCGTCACACTCGGTCTGTTCGCCGCGCTCGGCCGTCTGCCCAAGATCGTGCAGGACCAGCTGTTCGATCTCCTGGTCAGCCGTTCGACCGCGGTGATGACCAACGTGCCGGGCCCGCCGGAGCCTCTGACGGTCGCCGGCAGCAAGCTCAAACAGAATCTTTTTTGGGTGCCGCAGACCGCCGACACCGGCATGGGCGTTTCGATCCTCTCCTACGCCGGCCAGGTCCAGTTCGGCCTCATCACCGACGCCGCGCTCACCCCCGACCCGGAGGCGGTGGTGAGCCATTTCCCGGAGGAGTTCGAACAGTATCTCTACCACCTGCTGCTCGAACTTCCGCCAGTCGGGGAGGAAGTCGAACCGACGCACGCAACTCGCGGGGTTAGAGCGAAGGCGAGGGACGAGGCAGTAAGCGACTGACGGCCGCTAGCCCTCCGCCTCCTCGCGGGCATGCTCGGCGTCGAGTCTCTGCACGCGTCGGCGGGCTTGAGCGCGCGGTTTCGCCCCGAATGGCGCCGCCTTGCCGCTGTCGAGATCGGTGGCGTGAGGGTCGTGGTGCGACCTGTCGAGAACGAACATAGAAAGCATTTCGCGGGGAGAATCCCGTTGGCGAGACCGGCTGCCACAACAGAGTCGGAAGTCACGCCGACGTAGACACTAAAGTCTTTCGGCGACAGCCCCTTCCCGGCGCCTTTTCGAGCGCGGTCGGTGCGCCAATCTCATAAACGCCCAAGGAGAAACCACCCGAGCGGAGGCGATCCCCAACTTGGCTTCGGGCGGCCGCCCGTTCACCAGATCATCCCTGCCAAGCATCAATTTGCGGCGCGTTTCCCGGATTTATTCGGCTCTCACCCAGTGCGCACGCCCATGGCCGCGCGTCTTTTGCTCCTCCGACAGCTTCTTGGCGATCACATGGACCCGCTTCGACAGGATGTCGATATCGTGGCGGCTCGGAACGTTCAAGGTGTGCAGCGCTCGCGCCACCCGGTCCTCGAACGCCTTCTCAAGCTCGCCCCAGGCGCCTTGTCTCTCAGCTCGGCCAGCCGGTCATCGGCGGCGACCTTCACCCGCTCCTGGACCTTCTCGCCTTCGGAGACCGAGGCTTCGAACCTCTTGCCGCCCTCCTGCTGGGCCTTGGAGAACGCTCCGAGGGTTGTGGTCCGCGCCGATCGCTGTCCTCCGTCGCGGGCCGCCGGCCCTACTTCCTGCGCTTCGCCGGATGCAGCGTCGTCTCGAGGATGTTCTCCGCCGCCCCGATGACCCAGGCCGAGGAGCCGACGATCAGCGGGTCGGGGCCGACGACGACATGATGGTCCTTGTTGGGGTATTGCAGCGAAAAGAGGAAATGCAGCAGGCAGTTGATGCGGGCGCGCTTTTTGTCGTCGGACTTGACGATCGTCCAGGGCGCGTCGGCGGTGTCGGTGTTGAAAAACATCGCCTCCTTCGCATCGGTGTACTCGTCCCACTTGTCGAGCGAGGCCTTGTCGATCGGCGACAGCTTCCACTGCTTCAACGGGTCGGTTTCCCGCGCGGCGAAGCGGCGCCGCTGCTCGTCGCGCGTCACCGAGAACCAGTATTTGAAGAGGCGAATGCCGGAGCGCGCCAGCATCCGCTCGAACTCCGGGCACTGTCGCATGAATTCGAGATATTCGTTGGGCCTGCAGAAGCCCATCACGCGCTCGACGCCGGCCCGGTTGTACCAGGAGCGGTCGAAGAACACCATTTCGCCCGCGGCGGGCAGATGCTGGATGTAGCGTTGGAAATACCATTGCGTGCGCTCGCGCTCGTTCGGCTTTTCCAACGCGACGATGCGCGCGCCGCGCGGATTGAGATGCTCCATGAAGCGCTTGATCGTGCCGCCCTTCCCGGCTGCGTCGCGCCCCTCGAACAAAACGACGATCTTCTCGCCGGTTTCCTTGACCCAGTTCTGCGCCTTGAGCAGCTCCGCCTGCAGCGGCAGCATGCGCTCCATGTAGTGGGATTCGCTGACTTTCGTGGCTCGGATCGGGAGGCGGGTTAATGGCGTCGCCCGCCTGCGGCGCGGGCGCCTTGATGTGGCCTTCAATTCCCATGCCCCGACTCCAGGCTTCGACTTCGCGGCCGGCCGCTCAGGGAAGACCGGCGCCCGAAGCTCGACGGGCGGTCTTTTTCGCGAGCCGAGAGCGCCGGAGTCAAGATGGCGAGCAGTCGCAGGCAGTCGCAGGACTGATCGTGCACTGTTGCATTAAGGGCGCGCGCCGATGCGAAAGGCGCGGCGAACAGGAATGGCACTTGCGTGGCTGCTTTTAGGCCGCTAACACCCGATTTGGGCAGGATCTCCTGCGGAGCGTGATCGGATGGCCTTGCGCGTAATCGTCGTCGGCCTTGCCTTGACCTGCGCGACGCTCGGCGCCGGCGCGGCTTCGGCCGCCGACGTCCTTTCTTCCGAGGCGACGGTTGCGCCCGAGCCCGCGCTCGAGCCGCAGCCCGCTTTTGCGCCGCAGCCCTACATCACCCTCTTCCAGGAGGTTCGCGTCGGCGTTTTCGCGCACAATCCGAACCACGACGAGGACGCGCCGGTCGACGTTTCGGTCGAGACCCTCTCGTCGAATCTGCCGTTCGCCAATTTCTCCAACCCTTACGTTAGCTGGTTCCTGAGCCCCAGAATCGCGCTCGGCGGGATGATCAACACCGGCGGCAAGACGAGCTACGCCTTCGCCGACTTCAACTGGCGGATCCCGATCTGGAAAATGCTGTTCTTCGAAGGCGAGTTCGGCGGCGCGGTGAACAACTCGCCCGACTGGCAAGGGCCTAACCGCATCGACATGGGCTGCCCGTTGACGTTCCGCGAAGTCGGGCGGCTTCGGCCTTCAACTCACCCCGAACTGGGACGTCATCGCGAGCGTTGCGCATGCCTCGCACGCAAGCTTCTGCACCAGCAAGAATCCCGGCGACACCGATTTCGGCGTGATGGTCGGCTACAAGTTCTGACAGCGGGTTCTTTGGGGGCGCAGACAGCGGACGAACGCATGCTTCGCCCGCTGCTAACTCGTGTTGTCGGCCCGCTCGCCTGGGGACCGCTTAAACCCAAGGCGTTCGAGGATTGAGCGGACTTGCCAGCTTACCCCGTCCAGCCCGGCGCGCCGATTGTTGGGCTACTTTTCATTCAATAGTCCACGCTCGACTAAAAGCCCGCGTGGATCAGTCCGCACAAGCTTAAGCAAGTGCCGCGATTTCGCGGCCTGTCGCACGATTTCTTTGTGCGCCGCATGCTTAAGGGCTTACCACGCGGCTAATTCGTCATCAGTCATGGGCCGGCGTTTGGAATATGAGGCCTTGCTGAAGGTTGGGCGGGTTGTTCGGACGTCTCGTCAAACGGAATGGCCTCCGTCACGCAGCCGCGGGCCTACATGGTTCTCCAAAATGCCGAGGGAAGAGCGCAGCCCAAGAAATCTGCAGGTCGGGTTTGACCCCGAAAACGGAGGGTTTTGGATGGCCATTCGTCCGTCAGGAGAGCCGAGAGAAATTTGAAAAGCACGAGCGTCGGATCAGTCCGGCCACGCCGGTCGAGGGGAGGCCACGCCTGTGAATTTACTTTACTACGCTTGTTGTTCACTGTATGTTCTCAACGCATGGTCGATAACCGCGCAAATGAATTTGGATAGGGTCTCTCGACAGGATCAGCGCGCCGAGGCCGATCGGGTTTGCGCATTCGGCGCGCGGTTGGGCGCTCCTGGCGAGCGGGGGGAGGGGGGTCCGTCAGATCCGTCGTAAGCCTTTGAAAAGGCTGGATTTGGAAAAGGAAATGCAAGGAAATGCAAAATGTTTGCAGGCTCGATTCGGTGCACCAACGCATCGCAAACGCGCGCTTGTACGGTCCTGCATATCTCCGGCCAGCTTCCGTCGGCCCTTCCTTCGCCGACGATTATCGTCTAACGACGGGGCCGCTCATTTCGAGGTCGGGCGTCGATCCGGCGCAGCCATGAAGGACGCATCGCGGCGACGAGCCCTGCGGCCTTTTTTTGTGCGCCCGTTGCGAAAGTTGGGCCGCGCCGCCATGGCGCGGGCGCGAAGAGGACCGAATGCCGAAGCGGACCGACATCTCGACCATCCTGATCATCGGCGCCGGGCCGATCATCATCGGCCAGGCCTGCGAATTCGACTATTCGGGAACGCAGGCCTGCAAGACCTTGCGCGCCGAAGGCTATCGGATCGTCCTCATCAACTCGAACCCCGCGACGATCATGACCGATCCCGATATGGCGGACCGGACCTACGTCGAGCCGATCACGCCGGAGATCGTCGCCAAGATCATCGCCAAGGAGCGCTACGCGACGCCGGGAGGTTTCGCGCTTCTGCCGACCATGGGCGGACAGACGGCGCTCAACTGCGCCCTCAGCCTCAAGAAGATGGGCGTCCTCGCCCGGTACGACGTCGAGATGATCGGCGCGACCGCGGAGGCGATCGACAAGGCCGAGGACCGCGAGCTCTTCCGGGAGGCGATGACCAGGATCGGACTTGCCACGCCCCGCTCGCATCACGTCAAGACGCTGCCGAAGGCGCTCGCCGCGCTCGACGACATCGGCCTGCCGGCGATCATCCGGCCGAGCTTCACGCTCGGCGGCACCGGCGGCGGCATCGCCTACACCAAGAGCGAATTCATCGACATCGCCGAGCGCGGCATCGACGCTTCTCCCACCAGCGAAGTGTTGATCGAGGAGAGCGTGCTCGGCTGGAAGGAATTCGAGATGGAGGTGGTTCGCGACAAGGCGGACAACTGCATCATCGTCTGCTCGATCGAGAATGTCGATCCGATGGGCGTCCACACCGGCGATTCGATCACCGTGGCCCCGGCGCTGACGCTGACCGACAAGGAGTTCCAGATCATGCGCGACGCCTCGATCGCGGTGTTGCGCGAGATCGGCGTCGAGACCGGCGGCTCGAACGTGCAGTTCGCCGTCAATCCGGCCGACGGGCGCATGATCGTGATCGAGATGAACCCGCGCGTGTCGCGCTCCTCCGCGCTCGCCTCGAAGGCGACCGGCTTTCCGATCGCCAAGGTCGCGGCCAGGCTCGCGGTCGGCTACACCCTCGACGAGATCGCCAACGACATCACCGGCGGCGCGACTCCGGCCTCGTTCGAGCCGACGATCGACTACGTCGTCACCAAGATTCCGCGCTTCGCCTTCGAAAAGTTCCCCGGCGCCGAGCCGGTGCTGACGACTGCGATGAAGTCGGTCGGCGAGGCGATGGCGATCGGCCGCACCTTCGCCGAATCGCTGCAGAAAGCGCTCCGTTCGCTCGAAACCGGCCTCGACGGGCTCGACGAGATCGAGATCGAGGGCCTGGGCAAGGGCGACGACCGCAACGTCCTGCGCGGGGCGATCGGCACACCGACGCCGGACCGGATCCTCAAGGTCGCCCAGGCGATGCGGATGGGGATGAGCGTCGAGGACATCCACGAGGTCTCCAAAATCGATCCTTGGTTTCTGCATCGCATCGCGGACGTCGTCGCGCTCGAGAGACGGGTGCGCGCCTGGGGTCTGCCGGCGGACTCGGGCAACCTTCGCGCGCTCAAGGCGGCGGGCTTTTCCGACGTGCGCCTGGCGGGGCTCGCGGGCGTGGCCGAATCCGAGGTCGCCATGGCGCGGAACAAGCTGGGCGTCCTGCCGGTCTATAAGCGCATCGACACCTGCGCGGCCGAGTTCGCATCACCCACCGCCTACATGTATTCGACCTACGAGGCGCCGTTCGCCGGCAAACCGAGCTGCGAAGCGGCGCCCGACCGACCGAGAGAAAGTGGTCATCCTCGGCGGAGGGCCGAACCGCATCGGGCAGGGGATCGAATTCGACTACTGCTGCTGCCACGCCTCCTTCGCGCTGAAGGAGGCAGGCTACGAGACGATCATGATCAACTGCAATCCGGAGACGGTCTCGACCGACTACGACACCTCGGACCGGCTCTACTTCGAGCCGCTGACGAGGGAGGATGTGCTCGCCATCCTCGATAAGGAGCGCGAGAACGGGACCCTAAAGGGGGTGATCGTCCAATTCGGGGGGCAGACGCCGCTGAAGCTCGCCCACGTCATCGAACAGTCGGGCGCTCCGATCCTGGGGACCTCGGTCGATTCGATCGACCTCGCCGAGGACCGCGACCGGTTCAAGCGCCTCCTCGACAAGCTCGGCCTCAGGCAGCCGAAGAACGGCATCGCCTATTCGGTCGAGCAGGCGCGGCTCGTGGCGGCGGATCTCGGCCTGCCCTTGGTGGTGCGCCCGTCCTATGTGCTCGGCGGCCGGGCGATGGCGATCATCCACGACGACCCGGCGCTCGACGACTATCTGCTCGGCGCGCTGCCGAGCCTGGTGCCCTCCGACGTCAAGGCCCGCTACCCGAACGACAAGACGGGCCAGATCAACACGGTGCTCGGCAAGAACCCGCTCTTGTTCGACCGCTACCTGACGGACGCGGTCGAGATCGACGTCGACGCGCTCTGCGACGGGCGGACCGTGTTCGTCGCCGGCATCATGGAGCATATCGAGGAAGCCGGAATCCATTCGGGCGACAGCGCGTGCTCGCTGCCGCCGCGCTCGCTCAAGCCCGACACGATCGCTCAGCTCGAGCAACAGACGAAAAAGCTCGCCCTCGCGCTCGAGGTCGGCGGGCTCATGAACGTGCAATACGCGCTCAAGGACGGCGTCATTTACGTGCTCGAGGTCAACCCCCGCGCCTCCCGGACCGTCCCCTTCGTCGCCAAGGTGATCGGCAAGCCGATCGCCAAGATCGCCAGCCGGCTGATGGCGGGCGAACAGCTCGAACTTGTTCGACCTCGGTCGCGACAAGCTCGATCATGTGGGCGTCAAGGAAGCGGTTTTCCCGTTCGCCCGCTTTCCAGGGGTGGACACGGTGCTCGGCCCCGAGATGCGATCGACCGGCGAGGTGATGGGACTCGACTGGACGTTCGAGGTCGCTTTCGTCAAGAGTCAGATCGGCGCCGGGTCCCGCCCGCCGAAATCGGGGACCGTGTTTGTCTCGGTGCGCGACGCCGACAAGGAGCGGATCGTCGAGCCGCTCAGGACGCTCCAGGAGCTCGGCTTCCAAATCATCGCGACCGGCGGGACGCAGCGCTATCTCGCCTCGCGCGGCGTTCAAGGCCGAGAAGGTCAACAAGGTCTCGGAGGGCCGCCCGCATGCGGCGGACATCGTCCGCAACGGCGGTGTGCAGCTGATGTTCAACACGACCGAAGGCGCGACCTCGCTCGCCGATTCGAAGCCGCTCCGCCGCGCCGCCCTCTTGCAAAGGACGCCCTATTACACCACACTTTCCGGCGCGATCGCCGCGGCCGAGGGGATAAAAGCCGCCTCGTCGCGCGAGCTCGAAGTCAGGGCGTTACAGGACTATTTGACGTGACGGCGCGCCAAGGCGCCGGCGCGGCAACCTCTTTTTGACGGGTAAGTCATGGACAAGCTGCCGATCACCGCCGCGGGCCATGCGGCGCTCGAAGCCGAATTTCTCCACCGCCAGCAGGTCGAGCGACCGCGCATCATCGCCGCCATCGCCGAGGCGCGATCGCACGGCGATCTGTCGGAGAACGCCGAATACCATTCGGCCAAGGAGGCGCAGTCGCACAACGAGGGCCGGATCGTCGAGCTCGAGGACCTGCTCCAGCGCGCCGAGGTGATCGACATCTCGAAGCTGACGGGCAACACCGTCAAGTTCGGCGCGACGGTGACGCTGATCGATGAGGACACCGAGGTGGAGAGGGTGTTCCAGATCGTCGGCGAGACAGAGGCGGACGTGAAGTCCGGCAAGGTTTCGATCTCGTCGCCGACCGCCCGCGCGCTGATCGGGAAGAAACCCGGCGACAGCGTCGAGGTGAACACGCCGGGCGGCGGCAAGAGCTATGAAATCGTGAAGGTCGCCTATATTTAGCGTATATAGACGGGCCGTAGGTTTGCGCCCGAAGACGCGCAATCGGAGATTTTGTCGATGTCCACCCTGGTCTTGACCCGCCGGGCCTGGCTCGCGGCGCTCGGAGCGTTGGCGCTGCCCCCCGCAATCGGCGTCGAAAGCGCGCTGGCGCAACCCCCGGTCCGGTTCCGCGCCATTGAAGTCGACGTTGCGCCGTTGCGCGCCAACGTCGGCGATCCGACGGCCGAATGGGTGCAGCAGATGCTTCCCGGACAGCTGGCCCAAGCGTTGGCCCCGTACATGGCCCCGGGCGATCGCAACGGCGCGATCCTTGTGGCGCGCATCGACAACCTTTATCTCGGGCCGAGCAGCGGCGGAGTCCAGCCGGGCGGCGCCGCCCGGACTCGATGACCGGCGTCTTGCTCGTGAGGGGCCCGCGCGAAGCGATCGCGGCCGAAACGCCACTGCGGGCGACGACGTCGTACTATCCGAGTCCGGTCGATCAGGCGCTGGTCGTACAGGCCAATTACGACAGAGTGTTCCAGTTGACGCGGGCTTTTGCGGGCTGGGTTCCCAGGCAACTCGGCCTCTAAAAGCGAGTTGGTTCGGCGGCCGGGAGCGCCGCGCGGCTCGGGAGATGAGTTGGATGATCGCGTTCGTCGCTTCGGCGTCGTAGACCGTGGCGATGGTTGGCGCGGGCACCGACAAGACGAAGCCGCCGGTTCTCGGCGGCCCGGCGGTCATTCTGGTCAGGCCGCAACTCGCGGTCAACATCGGCATGTGTGCGCGGGCGATGGCCAACTTCGGCCTGGCGGACCTGCGCCTCGTCAATCCGCGCGACGGCTGGCCGCGGAGCGACGAGTACCGCGAGGTCGCGTATTCCGCCGCGGCCGGCGCGACCGACGTCCTCGAGGCGGCGCGGGTCTTTCCCAGCGTCGAGGCGGCCGTCGCCGAGCTGAACGCCGTCTATGCGACGACCGCGCGCGAGCGCGGCCAGATGAAGCCGGTCCTCACCCCGAGCGCGGCGATGGCGGCGGCCGCCGCGGCCGCCGGCGAAAAGCGGGGGATCTTGTTCGGCCCCGAGCGCACCGGCCTCGACAACGACGAGGTCGCGATCGCCGATGCGATCGTCACCTTTCCCGCGAACCCGGCCTACGCCTCGCTCAATCTCGCCCAGGCGGTGCTCGTCTGCGGCTACGAGTGGTTCAAGGCCGCTCACGGCGACAGGCCGCCCCGCTCGACCGTCCCGCGCGCGACGTCCCCGCCGGCGCAGCGCGAGATGCTTCTCGCCTTCTTCGACTATCTCGAGGGAAAGCTCGACGAGAACGGCTTCTTCCGGCCCGTGACGAAGAAGCCCGGAATGCGGAGGAATCTGCGCAACATCTTTCATCGTATGGAGCTTACCCAGCAGGACGTGCGCACGCTCTGGGGCGCGGTGGCGCGCCTCGCCGAGGGCCCGCGGGCGGAAGTCCAAACGCGCAAGCGCATCCACGCGAAGAAGACGCCGGGCTGAGAGAGCTCTGCGAATTAGAGCAGGTTCCGAACAGTTCGAACCGCACAAGCCGGTGCGAGCGACCTGAAACACTCCTGAATTCGGGACCGGGCGCCGTGCAGTCCCGTCCGCGATCTCGGCTCTTCGATGAATTGGGCGCCAAAACCTGTCCCTTCGTCGCTTCGATCCGCTAGTCCTTTTATTCGACGTCCGCCGACTACGATCGCGCCATTTCCATCGCCGAAATCGATTTTTCCAAGGGCTTGCGCCGCCATTTCCATCGCGTCATCGCGTCTGCCTCCGCAGGACCAAAAATTACCTTGATGGCCATTTCCCTTCCCTAAATCGCGCCCCTGCTCGCGCTCGCGGCCCGAACCTCCCTGCTTAGTCCGCCCATTCGATGCGAATTAGAGCAGGTTCCAAACAGTTCGAACCGCACAAGCCAGTGCGAGCGACCTGAAACACTCCCGAAACAAATTCGGGGCCCGGGCGCCGTGCACTGCTGTCCGCGATCTCGGCTTTTCAACGCATTGGGCGCCAAAAGCATCGATCCAATAGTCCTTTCATTCGACGTCCGCCGACTACGATCGCGCCATTTCCATCGCCGAAATCAATTTTTCCAAGTGCTTGCGCCGCCATTTCCATCGCGTCATCGCGTCTGCCTCCGCATTTCCCTTCTCTTTGCATTGCGGAGGCGTTGCCAATCAAGGGCTTGCAGCCGACCGAGCAGCAAAAATTCGCGCCCGCAAGCTCGCGCTCGCGGCCCGATCCTCCTTGCATAATCCGCCCATTCGGTCTGCTCAGCCTTTGCCACGGCATTTCCAGCCGGTTCGCAGGCCTTGCCCTTAACGCGACGCTCGGGCGAGCGGGGATCCAAGGCGGCGCAACGATTTAGCTTTCAAACAGCATGCTAGGGGTGTGTGACCCGCTTCTGCCTACATTGTATGTTCTGCTTATGTTCGAGTCAAGTCTTCGCTATCGACAGTCTTCGTGCAACAGAAATTGGCGCAATACGGGACGCCAGTCCCGCAGGCGCGGAAGCTCGGAGTCGGACCCCCGCGTTCGCATCGCGATCGCCATAGCTCCTCGCGATGACGATTCCACCCAACGGGATCTGCTCTAGGCTGAGCTGGGCTGCCTATGGGTCGAAAGTCGAAAATAGCCCTCCGAACGCACGTCCGGAGAGCTATAGCGTCGAGTGCGGGCGCCCCGGCGTTATTGCGGGTTTGCGGCGGGTGCGCCGCCGAGCGGGAGCGCCGCCGGCCGGAGGAGCGCCGGCCTCGGGGGCGGGAGCCGCCATGTGGTGGTGATGCGCCATGTGGTGCACGTGATGGTGCACGACATGGTGATGCATGACATGGTGATGCACGACATGGTGATGGGGTGTCATCGGAGCCGGCTGCTCCGCCGCCGGCGCTTCGCCGGCCGGTGCGGCCGGCGCCGCCGGCGCCGTCGTCTCCTGGGCGACGGCGTATCCGGCAAGGCCGACGGTCAGAACCGCGGCGGTAAGAACACTCTTGATCATGGCTGGTCCTTCCTGCTTGAGAGGACCCTTTATTTGCCATTGATCGGCTGAACTTCAGATGAACCGCGGCGCCATCAGCCCGGTGAAGTGAAAAAAACGCTCAGAACCTCTGTTCTGAGAACTCGATGCGCCGGCCCTTTAGGCGCAGTATTCAGGGCTGCGTCCCGCCTTGCGGCGCGGCTCCACCTTCCGGCGTCGCCGCCGCCCGCGACGGCATGCGATGCGTGTAGTGGCGAGCCATGGGGCGATAGTGGTGGTGATACGGGCGCACAGCGGTTGAAGCGGGGGGCGCCTGGGTCACCGGCATTTTCCCGGCCGGAGCGCCTGTAATCGTTCCCTGCGCGAGCGCATAGCCGGCCCAGCCGATGGTGAGAACGGTAGCTGCGGCAAAGATCTTGATCATGGCTGATTCATCCTGTTTTGAGAGGGCCCGAACAGCCCGTTCCCGGCAAGTTGACCGCCGCCGCCGGATTTCGCGAAGAACCGCCTTGGCCGCTTTCCGTTCCGCAAGAGCTGCTGAGCCCGCGATCCCAGGAGCACTGAACCCATGGCCGTGAGCAGCATGACCGGCTTTGCCCGCGCGGCCGGATCGAGCGGCGCCTGGCGCTGGGCCTTCGAGGTCAAGAGCGTCAACGCCAAGGGTCTCGACCTGCGCCTCAGGATGCCCCCGCCGTTCGACCGCGTCGAAGCCGAGGCCCGCGCGCGGCTCGGCAAGGCGCTCGCCCGCGGGACCTGCTTCGCCACCCTGACCGCCCAGCGCGAGGGCGGTTCGAGCGCGGCCCGCGTCGACCAGGCGGCGCTCGCTTCGGTCGCGGCCGCCGCGCGCGCCGCCGCCGAGTCGGCGAACCTCGCGCCGCCGACCATGGACGGCCTTCTTGGCGTGCGCGGGATCGTCGAGGTCGCGGAGGCGGAGGACGACGAGGCGGCGGTCGCCGCCGCCTGCGCCGGCGCGCTCGCGAGCCTCGACGAGGCGCTCGCCTCGCTCGGCGCGGCCCGGCGGGCCGAGGGCGAGGCGCTGGCGAGGCTCCTGCGCGAGCGGCTCGACGCGATCGAACGGCTGACGCTCGCCGCCGACGCCAATCCGGCGCGGCGCCCCGAGGCGGTCAAGGCGCGGCTTGCCGAAAGCGTCGCCGCGCTGATGGAGGCGGGGCGCGGCTTCGACGAGAACCGGCTCCATCAGGAGGCGATCCTTCTCGCCGCCAAGGCCGACGTCCGCGAGGAGCTCGACCGGCTGAAGACGCATGTCGCCGCCGCCCGCGCCTTGATCGACGAGGGCGGGGCGATCGGCCGGCGGCTCGATTTCCTCGCCCAGGAGTTCGGCCGCGAGGCCAACACCCTCTGCGCCAAGGCGAACGACGTCAGCCTGACGGCGCAGGGGCTTGAACTGCGGGCGCAAATCGAGCAATTCCGCGAGCAGGCGCAAAACGTCGAGTGAGAATCGAAGAGATGGCGAAGCCGAGACGACGCGGGATGATCCTGATTCTGTCCTCGCCCTCGGGCGCCGGCAAGACGACGCTGACGCGCATGCTGATGCAGGACAGGGCGCTCGATCTCACTTTGTCCGTTTCGGTCACTACCCGCCCGCGCCGCTCTTCCGAGGTCGACGGCATCCACTACCGCTTCCTCGACCGGCGCGAGTTCGAGCGGATGAAGAAGGGCGGCGAGCTGCTCGAATGGGCGGAGGTGCACGGCAACGGCTACGGCACGCCGCGCGCGCCGGTCGAGAAGGTGCTCGCCGAGGGACGCGACATGCTGTTCGACGTCGACTGGCAGGGCGCGCGGCAGGTGCGCGAACGGCTCGGCGACGACGTCGTCTCGATCTTCGTGCTGCCGCCCTCGATTCGGGAGCTGCGCGCCCGGCTCGAGCGGCGCGCCGAGGATTCCGCCGCCACCATCGATCTCAGGCTCGAGGCGGCAAGGCACGAGATCGAGCGCTGGCGGGCCTACCACTATGTGATCGTCAACGACGACCTGCAGCGCGCCTATGCCGACGTGGTGGCGATCGTCGCCGCCGAGCGGCTCAAGGTGTCGCGGGTCGAGGTCGGAATCGAGCCGTTCGTCGAGGGCCTGGTCCACGGGTGAGATCGCGGGCTTTTACGCGATAAGCCGAATTTAGCGCCGCTTTAGCGGCGCGGTGCAATAAAATCAGAGGGTTGGACCCTGCTTTAGCGTCGACCCGAAAAACGGGGTGCCGCCGGCCGGAGCGGCGGCCCCGCTTGCTCCGGGCGCCGAGCCTCGAAGCCGCTTGCCGCTCGCCCGGGCGTCCGCCTCGGCGCAAGTCGACCATCGACAATATAGTCTTATCGTATGATAATTGGCCCTCGATTGGCGCGCTGGCCGCCCGATGACAGGACTGCTCTGGGAGCGAGTGCGCTGCCGCAGACCGGGAACGGCAAGGTTGCGCGATCAGCGGAAATTCTGCGGTCTGACCGACTTTACCCCAGAGCGTCATTCGCATAGGTCCGCAAGCCGCAGGCGCTGCCGCCTGCGCCGGAGTCGCCATGTGGTTTCGCCTGCTCGCCCTCGCTTTGCTCCTGCTGCCCGCCCCGGCCCTGGCCGGCGTCAAGGAGAAGGTCGCGGCCCTCGCACCGTCGGGGGTGGTGCTCGTCGTGGACGGGCAGGGCGACGAGCTCGTGGCCCAGAATGCCGATCAGCCCTTCGTCCCGGCCTCGGTCACGAAGATCGTGACGGCCTGGCTGGCGATGGAGGTCCTCGGCGGCGACTACCGCTTCGAGACCCGCTTCACCCTCGACGACAGGCGCGTGCTCTACGTGCGCGGAGGCGGCGATCCTTTCCTGATCTCGGAGGAGCTCAAGCCGCTCGCGACCGAGCTGGTCGCCGCGATCGGCAAGGCGCCGATCGCCGGCGTCGTGATCGACGGGAGCTACTATCCTTCGAACCTCCGCATCCCGGGCGTCGAGGATGACGGCGAGGCCTACGATGCGCTGAACTCGGCGCTGGCGGTGAATTTCAACACCGTCGCCGCCGTGCGCAGCGGCAACAAGGTGCGCTCCGCCGAGAAGCAGACCCCGATCACCCCGACCGCGATCGCCGAGTTCCGGGCGCGGGGCCCGAACGGAAGCGGCCGCATCAGCCTGAACCAGGACCCTACGGTCAGCCTCCAATACGCCGGCGAGCTGATCGCCGCGTTCATCGAGCGGGCCGGCGGCAGCGTGAAGGGCAGGATCTCGACCGGAACCGCGCCCGAGGGACTGAAGCCGGTCTATGTCCATCAGTCGCGGCCCCTTTCGGAGATCCTCGTCGGGCTGCTCCGCGCCTCGAACAACTACATCGCCAACCAAGTCTTCCTGGAGATCGGCGCACACCGCCTGGGCGCGCCGGTCAGCCTCGAGAAGTCGCTTCAGGTCGCGAACGAGATGCTCGCCGCGAACGGCCTCGCCGGGGCCATCCATCTCGAGGAGGGTTCTGGCATCAGCCGCGACAACCGCTTCACCGCCCGCGGCCTCGCAAAGGTGCTCGCGCTCTTCGCGCCCCACGCCGACCTCCTCCACGGCCACGACGGCGGCATGGACAAGACCGGCACCATGGAGGCGATCCGCACCCTCGCCGGCTACGCCGACACCAAAAGCCACGGGCGGGTCCGTTTCGTGATCTCGCTCGCGGGCGATGATGGCGAGATGCGTTTCCGGCTGCTCCGGGCGATCGAGTCCGAGCTGTAGCCGGGATCTCGCCCGCCGGGGCGGTTTTTCTCCATGGGTTCACAATTATCCGCAATGGTGAAGGGCACGCCTACAGGGGTCGCCTGGGGAAGGACCGGAGTCTGGGCGAAAGCCGGCATTCCAATGCGAGCCCGAAATAGGGTTTACCGCCCTAAGCCGCCATCTAAGCTTCCATTGAGGCCGGCGCGCCAAGAAAAGTTAAATACATACCCGCATAGCCATAATTGTGCGGCGTCGCGCCGCGCGCCGACGAGGAGATTGGGGAACCTCCAATGTCGAGGACGGCCGGCGCGGTCGTTTCGGAGTTTTTTTGCGTCGGATCACAACCGGAGTCCGCACAGGTGCGGTGTCTCGGCTTTTGGGGTAAAGTTCAAAGCCGTTCGCGGAGCATAGTCCGATGCCGACACTCTCGAAACGCCCTCCCACACCTCCGGCAAAGCGCCGCGCCGCCTCACCACCAAAGCCGGTTGCGAAGCCACAACGGTTCTTGCGCTTCTACCACTCTGAGGACCTCCGCATTAAGACGCTCGCTGTGCTCACCGCCCTCGAACAAGCTCCCGATCCGACCAAGCACCGTGTTGCACTCGCCGAGTTGATAGTCGAGTTGAGTGGCGTTGGCATGGATTGCTACTTCGTGCAGCCCATCAAATTGGCAAAGCCCGGCTTTATCGTCGAACAGACGGCGAGCCTCGGCATATCCGGGGGCATGAGAGTCATCGGGTCTGTCATTCGAAATATCATTGGGCGCATGGACAAAGCCCAGCTTCTTTCGATCTCTGGGTCAATTCGCAAATTCATGTGCTAATCTAAGCATTACTCATGGTTCGGCTGCGGGTCCGGATTCCGATCGGCGCGCCGGCGACGAAGCCGCGCTCTTCTATGCCAACAACCTTCACGACGCCGAAAGCGACGACGGTGACCATCGAGGTCGGATGGGGTGAAGTGGAAGGGATCGCGGGCTCCATCCCAGCTGGCGCGGTTTCGGCGAGCGCCGACAACGGCGACTTCCTCAGCTACAACACGCTCTATAGCGCATTGCAAGCAGGGGCGAATGACTACGCATTGGGCTCCGTTCTGTACAACTACTTCAAGAACGAACTCCCGTCGGCGGGCTTTCGAGGGGCAACATCCGAGACCTCGTTCCGTCTCTCAAAACCCCTCGATTTCGGCCTAAAATCGCCGTTGCAAATATCTTGATTTTCTGCACCACCAGCAACGTCTGCAAGGGGCGGAGAGCGCCGGTTGGCCGAACGGCAGGAAACGCGTGGGCAGGAGGCGTTCCCGCGCGACGCCGAACGCCAGGACTCCGCCCAAAGCACGCATTCATCGGAGCCCCAGCAAACCGTCGCGAAGGGCGGATTGCGCTCATTTCCGCTGCCAATCGACCGTTCAGATCTGCATCGCCTACGAGGATGTCGGGCCGGCGAGCGTCGATACCCCAGGGCTTACGACTGTGGCCTGGTGGGGCGCAGGCGCCCGGCGCCTCGCCCCAAATGGGGACCGACTTCGAAAGATATTTTTCCATACGGGTCGTATTCACGTCTTCAATGCTTATATCCAATGCGACAACTTCACCGACGATCCAACCCCACTCGACGCGGGGATGTAGTGCTGGAAGCTCGCTCGTCGAACCGGTGGATATCTGTGACGCCCACTTCGACGGAGATTCCCATGACCGCTAACTTTCGTTTCGGACGGCGCATTCCCCTTCCGTCAACCGCGCAGATTCTGCATGAGCTCAAGGTATTGTCCGCGCAAGAAGAGGGGCGGAAACGGTACGCCCTCGCCGACGGACTACCAGAAACGGCGAGCTGGGAGGAGATCGGCGCTCACCGCGCTCGCGCCGAACGGAAAGCGGCGTCCGCGGCGGCAGATGCGCCTGATTGAGTGATGGCGCCGCCCCACTTGCGCTTGGGCGCAGCCGACGAGGCCGAGGGCTGGCGGCGACGGCCCGAGTTCGCGGGGAGCCGATCTCCGGGACGTGGCTCGTGGGCGAATAGCTCCGCTCACCGGATCAGCAGGAATCCAAAATGTCACAAGACAAAGAGCTCCAAGAATCCGTGATGGTCGAACTCGGTTGGGAGCCGAGCGTCGACGCCGTGCATATCGGCGTCACCGCGAATGCGGGCGTCGTGACCCTGACCGGGCGCGTCCAAAGCTTTGCACAAAAAGTTGCAGCGGAGAGGGCGGCGGCTCGGGTGAAAGGCGTGAAAGCCGTGGCCGAGCAAATCGAGGTCGAGCTTCCCGATGACATCAAACGCGGCGATGAGAGCATCGTGAGGGCGGCCATCGAGCGTCTGGTCTGGGACTCCTCCATTCCCCGCGACGCCATTAAGCTCAAAGTGGAGAAGGGATGGGTTACGCTGAACGGCGAAGTTGATTGGTACTTCCAGAAGGAAGCCGCCGCGCAGGCCGTCCGAACTCTGATCGGCGTCGTCGGGGTTTCGAATCTGATCGAGATCAAGCCGGCGCTGAACGCGGACGACGTCGGCCAAAACATCATGCGGGCGCTGCATCGTTCCTGGTTCTACGATCCGAACACGATCGAGGTTAGCGCTCAGGGCGGCAAGATCAAGTTGACGGGGCAGGTCACGACTTGGAATGCGCGCGACCTGGCAGGCAAAACCGCATGGTCCGCGCCGGGCGCGACATTCGTGGAGAATGATATCGCCGTTGCCTAGGCCAATCGCTGGCTCGGCAGTTCGGGCCGCCAGACACCGTACTCGGCCCAGCGTTCGAAGGGTTTGCGCCGAGGCGCGAATTTGAAGAGGCAAGCTCTGCCGCCGACAGTCAGCGCCGGCGTCCACGTTTGACGCGGGTCTATGTTTTCCCGCCCCATGTCTCCGGCGATCGTGGGGCTTTGTGTATATTTTCTTACCGAAAAGCGGTGTCCTTCGCGCCTTTCCCTTCGGCGTCGACAATGCCAAGCAACTTAGCCGAAGCCGGGACCGCGCGGACCTTATCAAAAGAAAGCTTCTTGATGGCGGTCTATGCCCAGATTTTGAGTGCGATCTTCGCACTTATAGCCGCAGCTCTCTGGCTCGGAGCGGCGTTCGTCAGAACGCCGCGCAGCTTCTCTGTTCAAGTGACGACTTGGCACACTCACAATTCCGAGAGGGTGGACGGGTCTGAAACCGCAGGTGGGGGACACGGAACAAGCGATGAGTTGGTTGCCCTAGGGACCGCGCTTGCCTGGCAGAGCCGATTGAATGCGGGGGCCGCAGCCTTCGCCGCGCTCTCGGCGACCTGTCAGGCGGCGGCAATTTGGCTTCATCCAATTTCAAACTGAGACACTACCGGTCCGCCGGCTGACCCAAAGCGCCGGTCCGCCCGCGGAGACGATCGGCGTGTCACGCCGATCGTCGCCCATCGTATTCGACTCAGCGCTCGTAGCCTACTTCACGCTACTGAGAATGGCGGCGCAGGCTTGCGGCACGCCGGATTCGACCGCCGTGCTCCCTGGCATAATCGCCCAGCCCCCTTTTTCGACAAATGCCGCCTGTTCCCAGGAGCTGGTCTTTTGCAGAGCCGTGAGGTTGTTGGCGGCGTCGGCGCTGCGTTGGAACTGATCGACGCAGATCGGCGCTATCGCCGCGACCACGGCGCTGCTGGCGGTGCTGTCCGCCAACGTCTTCGCCGTGCTTCCAAGCATCCACCCGCCCCAGCCGAAGCCGATGACGAGAGTTGCGACGACGCCGACGGCGGCGCCCTGCAGGAGCCGCTTCAGCGATTCTCCCTGATACCAAGCAGATGCTTGCATGAGACTTTCCTCCCAATCTGGGGGAGGAACGATTCCTCCCCTTTTGAACACGGCGCGCCCTATTATGAGTAGGGTCGCGCCGCGCCCTGTCTTCGCTCTACCAGGCGATCAATAATCCATTCCGCCCATTCCGCCGCCCGGCATCGGCGGAGCGTCCGTCTTCGGCCGCTCCGCCACCATCGCCTCGGTCGTGATCATGAGGCCGGCGACCGATCCTGCGTCCTGCAGGGCGACCCGCACGACCTTGGCCGGATCGACGATGCCGGCGCTGAGCATATCGACATATTGCTCGGTCTGGGCGTCGAAGCCAAAAGTCTGGGACTTGTTTTCGAGGATCTTGCCGACGACGACCGAGCCTTCGACCCCCGAGTTCTCCGCGATTTGGCGTGCCGGCGCCTCGAGCGCCCTCAGCACGATATTGATGCCGGACTGTACGTCGGCGTTTTCGCCGCTGAGCTTGCCAATGGCGGCCTTGGCGCGCAGGAGCGCTATGCCTCCTCCGGCAACGATCCCTTCCTCGACCGCGGCCTTGGTCGCGTGCATCGCGTCGTCGACCCTGTCCTTTTTCTCCTTCACCTCGACTTCGGTCGAGCCGCCGACGCGGATCACCGCGACGCCGCCCGCAAGCTTGGCGAGACGCTCCTGCAGCTTCTCCTTGTCGTAGTCCGAGGTGGTCTCCTCGACCTGCGCCTTGATCTGTGCGATGCGCGCCTGGATGTCCGTCTTCTTTCCGGCGCCGTCGATGATCGTGGTGTTTTCCTTCTCGATGCGCACCCGCTTGGCGCGGCCGAGCATCTGGACCGTCACGTTTTCGAGCTTGATGCCGAGGTCCTCGGCAATCAGCGTGCCCCCGCTGAGGATCGCAAGATCCTCGAGCATCGCCTTGCGGCGATCGCCGAAGCCGGGCGCCTTGACGGCCGCGACCTTGAGGCCGCCGCGCAGCTTGTTGACGACCAGCGTCGCCAGAGCCTCGCCTTCGACGTCCTCGGCGACGATGAGCAGCGGCTTGCCCGTCTGCACGACCGCCTCGAGCAGCGGAAGCAAGGCCTGCAGGCCGCTGAGCTTCTTTTCGTGGAGGAGGATGTAGGGCTCTTCGAGCTCCGCCACCATCTTCTCCGCATTGGTGATGAAATAGGGCGAGAGATAGCCGCGGTCGAACTGCATGCCCTCGACGACGTCGAGTTCGGTCTCGAGGCTTTTCGCCTCCTCGACCGTGATGACGCCCTCGTTGCCGACCTTCTTCATCGCCTTGGCGATCATGTCGCCGATCGACTTGTCGCCGTTCGCCGCGATCGTGCCGATCTGGGCGATCTCCTCGGAGGACTGGACCTTCTTTGCGCGGTGTTCGATGTCCTTCACCACCCCCGTCACGGCGATGTCGATGCCGCGCTTCAGGTCCATCGGGTTCATGCCGGCGGCGACCAGCTTGAGCCCCTCCTTCATGATCGAGGCGGCGAGCACCGTCGCGGTGGTCGTGCCGTCGCCGGCGAGATCATTGGTCTTCGAGGCGACTTCGCGCACCATTTGCGCGCCCATGTTCTCGAACTTGTCGGAAAGCTCGATTTCCTTGGCGACCGTGACGCCGTCCTTGGTGATGCGCGGCGCCCCGTAGGACTTGTCGAGAATGACGTTGCGGCCCTTCGGGCCGAGCGTCACCTTCACCGCGTTATTGAGAATGTCGACCCCGCGCAGCATCCTGTCGCGGGCATCGCTGGAAAATCTTACATCTTTCGCTGACATGATCTTCAATTCCTGAAATTTGAGATGAGATGGGCGCTTTGGCGTCAGGCGGCTTTCTTCTTCTCGGCGCTCGCGCCTTCGATCACGCCCATGACGTCGGACTCCTTCATGATCAAAAGATCCTGACCGTCGATCTTGACTTCCGTGCCCGACCATTTGCCGAACAGCACCCGGTCGCCTTCTTTCAATTCGAGAGGCTGGAGCTTGCCGCTCTCGTCGCGAGCCCCGGGTCCGACGGCGATGACTTCGCCCTCCTGCGGCTTCTCCTTGACGGTGTCGGGGATGATGATGCCCCCCTTCGTCTTATCCTCTCCTTCGATGCGCCGGATGACGACGCGGTCGTGCAATGGACGGAATTTCATGAGATCTGCTTTCAGTCGACGTGCCTGACCGGCTCACGGGCGAGTCCCTGGCTCTGGGCGGCACGCCGGGATCTACATGGCTATCGTTAGCACTCGTTACAAGAGAGTGCTAACATTTTGCCCCTGAGCGCTCGCGCAGAGCGCATTGATGTGGGTCACCCACCGCGGGTCCGGCCTTTCTTCGGCTCCCACTCGTGCGCCATCCGCTGCGCTTCGGCGATCTGCTCGGGCGTCATTCTCCGCGACGACCGCATTGCGGGCGGGCGATGACAAAAAAGCCGTAAACGAGTCGATATGGTTAAAGATGGGCGTACGGCGCCGCTTAGAACGCTTAAGTCGACGCACGGCGAGGGACAATCGGAGAGTAAAGGGGAGCGGATCGACAACGGGGATGTTGCCTAGGAGGCGCATCATGTACGGCCAAGTGATTTTTCATCGTCGGCCCGACCCGTCCGCGAAGGCGGCAGAAGTGAGGCTTCGCCTAGCATCACACAGGAAATGGCGACTGGCAGAAAGGCGTGTTGCAATCGTCCGGTTGCTGGTTAAAGCACGACATCAACAATGGGTGCGCGCGGAGTCGGCCAAGGCCTATCGTTCTCCCACACTGCTCGAAGATAATCCAACTTCCGGGTGATCGTCAGCGACGCGGTAAATAGTCCCGTCGCATCCGTCTTGCGCTACCGCGAGTGGAAGCGCGCGGGCATCGCTGGAGAATCTGACGTCTTTGGCGGACATGGCGTGTTTCGAGGCGCCAGGTGCATTTTTCACCACAAAGCTTTAGCCGCCTTCAGACGGGCCAGATTCGTACCGCCTCGGCGTCGATGTCGAATCGGCAGGAAGCGCCGCGCGGTTCGACGAATCCGGCCGCCGCGTCGACCAGCGAGTCGCCGAACCGGATGCCGATCTGGTGTCCGGAGGCGACGCGGGTGACGGCTTCGATCACGCCGCTGTAGCGTCCGCCATCGGCAAGGCGGACCTGCGACGGCGCGACGCTCCAGCCGACGCGCGCCCCGGTCGTGAGCGCAGCGCCCGCTACGGAAAGAACGGCGCCGCCGCCGACTGCGATCGAGTTGGCGCTCGCGGCGACGCCTGTCGCCACACGTTCGGCGCCGAGGAGCCGCGCCACGATCTCGCTCTTCGGGCGCCGGAAAACGGCGCCGGTCGGACCCCTTTGCAGCACCCGGCCCCTATCCAACACCAAAATTTCGTCGGCGAGCATCGCCGCTTCCGAGGGGTCGTGGGTGACGAGGATGGTCGTGGCGGCAAGCTCGTTCTGCAACGCCAGCATTTCCCAGCGCAGCCGCGCGCGCAGCGGCGCATCCAGCGCCGAGAACGGCTCGTCGAGCAATATGAGCCGCGCCGGCCGCACCAACGCGCGCGCCAGGGCGACGCGCTGCTGCTGGCCGAGCGACAGCGCATCCGGCCGTCGCTCTTCGAGGCCGCGCAGGCCGAGCCGATCGATCCAGTGCGGGGCCAGAGAGGGATCGGCGCCGGCGGGAAACGCCAATTGCTCCCTAACCGTCAGATGCGGAAACAGCCCGTAGTTCTGCGGCGCGTAGGCAACGCCGCGCGCCGCAGGCTCGAGCGCGGAAATGTCGTCGCCGTCGATGCTGATGCCGCCCGAATCGGGACGCTCGATGCCGGCGATCATTTTCAGCGTCAGCGATTTGCCGGAGCCGGAAGGGCCGACGATGGCAAGCCGTCGCGCTTGCGTCGCCCAAGCGACTTCGAGATGAAAATCGCCGAGGTTTTTTTTCAGCTGCAGCGCCAGATCGGCGGATTTCGCTTCGGCGGTTTCGGTTCGTGTCGGCGTCGCCTGCTCGCCGACGTTGGGCAGGGGCGCGGCCGGCGCCGCGGCCGGCCTGTCGGACACACGCGAGGCGACAAGCGCGCTCAACGCCATGATAGCGAAGGCGAGCGTCAGCGTCGGGATCAACACCGGCAGCATGGCCGGCAGCCCTTGCGCTCCGAAGGCGACATAAGTGTAGACCGGCAGCGAATAAGGGTGATAGGCGACCATCACTGTGGCGCCGAACTCGCCGAAAGCGCGCAGCCAGGCGAGCAGCAGTCCCGACAAAATCGCCGACCGCGCCACCGGCAGGCTGACGCGGAAGAACACGAACAGCGGCTTGCGGCCGAGCGTTGCAGCGACGCCCTCGAGCTCCGGATCCATCGCGGCGAAGGCGGAACGTGCGGCAATGATCAGAAAGGGGGCCGCGACAAACACTTGTGCGAGCACGATGCCGGCGAACGTGTCGGTCAGCGCGCCGCCGGTGAGCCGTCCGATCGGCGTGGTGTAGCCGACCAAAAACAACAGCAGGACGCCGCTCGCCAGCGGCGGCAAGGCGAGCGGCAGCTGGACGAGAAAGCCGAGCAGGCCCATGGCGCGCCCGCGCGCCCGCGCCAGCACATAGCCGAGCGGAACGCCGCCGAGCGCAATCAGAAGCGTCGCCGACGTCGCGCTGGCGATCGAGACCAGGCAGGCGCGGGTCAGCGCAGCGGCGTCGACAGTGCTCCAATCCGCCATGCCCGCCTGCTGCAGGCCCGCAATCAGCGGGGCGATCAGATAGATCGCGAGCAGGCCGGCGAGCCAGGGCAGGAGCGAGGGAACGCGGCGCGTCACTTGGCGGAGCACATGAAAGGGCGTCTGGCCTGTGACGTCGGCGCGCAACTCAATTCCTGTCATTGGACCTGATCCAGCAAAGCTCTGATGTCTTTCGGAACGCCGCCGGCGTCTCCCGCGAGGGAAAGCCTCTGCACGTCGAGCCCATTCTCCTCCATGATCTTCTTGCCGTCGGGCCCGAGGAGAAAGGTCACAAACCGATCGGCGGGGGCCGGGTTCGGCGCGTTGCGCAAAATCGTGACGGTGTAGACCGCCTTGGGCGTGATCTCCGGCGGCAGCGTGACCGCTGGTATCCTGCCGGCTGCAGTCTCGGTCGAATAGAAGAAACCGGCGTCCAGCTGGCCCGACTGCAGCCGGCCGACCAGCGTCTCCTCCGGAAACACCTGCTCGGGATTTTCCGCCGCGCCGATGATCTTCTGCGACAGATCCGGGATCTGGTAGAAAGTTGTCGCAGCGTTCATCAGCTTCACCGTCAGCGCGCCCTTGGGATCGAGCTTCGGATCGGTCCGGCCGATCCTGACGCCGGGCTCTTGCAGCGCCTGATACCAGGGCTTCGATTTGAAGTCGGCGGCGAACTTGCTCGACGGGTTATAGCCGATCACCAGCGGCGACTGAGCGAAGGCAATGTACCAGCTCACCCAATTTCCGTTCGCCGCGCCCAAGCCGTCGTTCACCTTGGGATCGGCGCTGACGAAGATGTCGCCCCGGCGCAGCTTGCCCTTGATCTCGTTGGCAAGCTTGTCGGAGCCCCCGGCAAAGCCCTGGAACGCGTCGCCGCTCGCCCTGTCGAACGCGGGCCCAATGCCATGCTCCATCAAATTCACCAGGGACCCGGCATAGAGCACATTCACCTCGCCCGCAGCGCGCGCTGCCGGAGCGATGGCGCAGAGTGCGGCGGCAAGCACTGCGGCGCCGGCGGCCGCCATGATTTTGCTGAGCTGCATTTTGGCGGCGACGTTCACGTTTCTCCTCCGGGATTGATTTCGAGGCTATGCTGTATTTATCCGGATATAACGATTTCGACCAGACGGCTGCGATGGGAATTCCGTTCCCGCCCGGAGGGTTTTAGAACAACGTTGCGCCGACTTGATCGACGCTTTCCCGCGAGGAACGTCACGCGGGTGACCTTGTCAGTCCCGTGGACCCGGCTTCTTCAGAAGATTTTCGAGCAGCCGGAAGCGAGCCCGGCATTGACGGCTCACTTGATATCATATTATTGTATGATGATTGGCGGTCTTTTGCGCGGCGAAGGCCTTGCCCGCCGGCTGACGCGCCAAAGGGTGGTCAAATCAGGGAGGAAATGCATGCGGCTCATGACATGGCTGGGCGGCGCCGCCGTCGGCGCAATGATGATTTTCGCCGGATCGTCGGCTTTCGCCGTGACGATCGGCTTCTCGCAGGTGGGCGACGAGGGCGACTGGCGCCCGGCCTTCTCCAAGGACATGCAGGAGGAGGCGAAGAAGGAAGGCATCACCCTCAAGTTCGCCGATGCGCAGGGCAAGGAGGAAGAGCAGCTGAAGGCGGTCAGGGCGTTCATCGCCCAGAAGGTCGACGCGATCATCATCGCGCCGGTCGTGGTGACCGGCTGGCAGCAGGTCCTCGAAGAGGCCAAGAAGGCGGGCATCCCCGTCTTTCTCGCCGACCGCGACGTCGACGTGAGCGACAAGTCGCTGTTCGTCACCCGCATCTCCGCCGACTTCAATCTCGAAGGCAAGCTCGCCGGCGCTTGGCTCGCCCAGGCGAGCAAGGGGAACTGCGACATCGTCGAGCTGCAGGGCACGGTCGGCTCGGCGCCGGCGATCGAGCGCAAGAAGGGCTTCGAGGCCATCATCTCGAACTTCCCGGACATGAAGATCGTCAAGACGCAGAGCGGCGACTTCACCACCGACGGCGGCAAGAAGGTGATGGAGGCCTTCATCAAGTCGACCGACAACCTGAAGGGCGTCTGCGGCGTGTTCGCCCACAACGACAACATGCAGCTCGGCGCCATCCAGGCGATGAAGGAGGCGGGCCTCAAGCCCGGCAAGGACTTTCTCATGGTCTCCGTCGACTACGTTCCGGCGATGAAGGAGGCGCTGGCGGCGGGCGACTCCAACGCTTCCGTCGAGCTTCGCTCGGCGATCGGCAAGTACATCTATCCGGTCGTGCTCGGATATCTGAAGGACAAGAACGAGCAGCTGCCGAAGTGGGTGAAGATCCCCTCCGATCTGCATCACGCCGAGTTGCCGGCAGACTGACGCGCGGCGATTCAGTAGCGCGCTCCCTCCCCAGCGGAGCTGGGGAAGGTGGCGCGTAGCGCCGGATGGGGTGTGGCGAGCAGGAAGCCGTCGATGAAAGCTTCGCGGTGAGGGTCGTGCAATGCTCATCAGCGCCGGACTGCCGATCATCATCGAACGCATCCGCCCGGCGCTGCAGGAGACATGAACGCCCCCTCCGCCAAGCGCGGCAGGCGGCGCCAAGTGGACTGCGGAAAACAGGGGTCTGCGGCGAGGCTCGCGCCATTCGACTTCGGTCGAAGCAGCGGCCCGCACCCCATCCGGCGCTGCGCGCCACCTTCCCCAGCAAAGCTGGGGAAGGAAAGCGCCGCCGCGCTGCGCTTGTGCCAAGACTGCGCGCGGGCGATAGTTCCCTCAATTCTCTGCGGGAGCGGACGAAGGGGCAAAACCTTGACCGCGCGAATTGAGATGCTCGGGGTGTCGAAGGCGTTTCCCGGCGTGCGGGCGCTGGAGCACGTCGATTTTCGCGTCGAGGCCGGCGAAGCACACGCGCTGCTCGGGGAGAACGGCGCGGGCAAGTCGACGCTGATCAAGATCATGACCGGCGCGTTGCGCGGCGACGAGGGCGAGATCCGTCTCGATGGACGACCGGTCGAGATCGGCTCGACGGGCGAGGCGCAGGCGCTCGGCATCGGCACGGTGTACCAGGAAGTCAACCTCGTCCCGACCATGTCGGTGACCAAGAACCTGACGCTTCTGCGCCAGCCGCGGCGGTTCGGCCTGATCGCCTGGCGCGAGGCGCGAAAGCTGGCGCGCGAGCGGCTGAAGCGGCTCAACATCGATATCGACGTCGAGCGCACGCTCGGCTCCTATTCGGTGGCGGTCCAGCAGCTGGTCGCGATCGCCCGCGCGCTCGAGGACGATACGCGAGTCCTCGTGCTCGACGAGCCGACCGCGAGCCTCGACGCGAACGAGACCGAGCTTCTGTTCGGGATCATGCGGGACCTCAAGCGGCGCGGCATCGCGATCGTCTTCATCACCCACTTTATCGACCAGGTGTACCGGATCGCCGACCGGATCTCGGTCCTGCGCAACGGACGCCTGGTCGGGTCGGCGGCGACGGCGGATCTGCCGCCGCTGAAGCTGATCTCCTTGATGTTGGGACGCGAGCTCGAGCGCGCGGAGGAGCGTCTGGCGGCGGCGGCGTCCGCCGCGAAAGGCGAGCCGATTCTCGTGGCCGAAGGCGTCGGGCGGCGGCGCCTGATGGCGCCGTTCGATCTCGCCGTTCGTCCGGGGGAGGTCGTCGGGCTCGCCGAACTCTGGGCTCCGGGCGCACCGAGGTGGCCAAGCTGATCTTCGGCGCGATCCGGCGGGATTCCGGACGGCTTTCGGTCGAAGGCGCTCCGATGACGGCCCATTCGCCGGCGCAAGCGCTGCGCCGTGGGATGGCTTTCTGTCCGGAAGACCGCAAGGCCGAGGGCCTCATCCTCGAGCTCACCGTGCGCGAGAACATCATCCTGGCCTTGCAGACAAAGCGCGGATGGCTCAGGCGGCTGTCGCACGACGAGCAGGAAGAGCTGGCGCAGAAGATGATCGAGGCGCTGGGGATCGCGACGCCCGACGCGGACAAGCCGGTCGGCCAGCTCAGCGGCGGCAACCAGCAGAAGGTCGTGCTCGCGCGCGCGCTCGTCTCCGAACCGCGCATCCTCATCCTCGACGAGCCGACGCGCGGCATCGACGTTGGCGCGCATGCGGAGGTCGTCGCTCTGATCCGCAGGCTGTGCGAGCAGGGCCTCGCTCTCCTGGTCGCGTCCTCGGAGCTCGACGAGCTCGTCGCTGTCAGCGACAGGATCGCGGTGCTGCGCGACCGGCGGAAGATCGGCGAGATCGCCGGAGGCGAGATCACCCGCGAGAACATCATCCGCACGATCGCGGGGGCGAGATCGTGAAGCATTCCGCCACGATCGAGGCGGCGGCGCCGGGCGCTTCGCGACTGCGCGCGGTTCTCGGGCACCGGGCGATCTGGCCAATCGTCGCGCTCGTTCTCATCTTCGCCGTCGACGGAATCATCTCCCCCGGGTTCTTCCACATCCGGGTCGTCGAGGGCCGGCTGTTCGGCAACCTGATCGACATCCTCTACCGGGCCGCGCCGACCGCGGTCGTCGCCCTCGGCATGGCGGTCGTGATCGGCACGAAGGGCATCGATCTCTCCGTCGGCTCCGTCATCGCCATCGTCGGGGCGGTCATCACCTGGCGGATCCATGCCGGCAATTCCCATTTCGTCGTTCTCCTGATTGCACTCGCCGCAGGCCTCCTGTGCGGCGTTTGGAACGGCTTTCTGGTCGCCATCCTGGATATCCAGCCGATCATCGCGACCCTGATCCTGATGGTGTCCGGCCGCGGCATCGGGCTGATGATCAATCTCCTTTACGGGGGCACCAATCCGAGTTTCACCAGCCCCCTGCTCCAGGGCCTCAGCGTCGGCCACCTCGGCCTCATCCCGACCCGGCTGATCGTCGCCGCTGCGATCTTCTGCGCCCTGTGGCTCCTGATCCGCCGCACGGCGCTCGGCCTGTTCCTCGAATCGGTTGGCGGCAACGCGGCGGCGGCCGACCTGACCGGGATCAACGCGCGCCTGATCAAATACGCGGCCTATCTCATTTGCGCTCTTTGCGCGGCCTTCTCGGGCGTCATCCTCGCCGCCGACACCCATACCTCCGATCCCGTCAGCGTCGGCCTCTACATCGAGCTCGACGCGATCCTCGCCGTGGTGATCGGCGGCGGCTCGCTCAACGGCGGCCGCATCTACCTCGGCATGACGGTGCTGGGCGCGCTGGTCATTCAGGCGCTGACGACGTCCATTCTGACGAGCGGCCTGCCGCCCGAATACAATCTCGTCGTCAAGGCGGTGGTGGTCGTCATCGTGCTCCTGCTGCAGTCGAACAACCTGCGCGGCGCCCTCTACGCCAGCCTGGCGAGGAAGCCGCGATGAACGAGAAGTACCTGCCGCTCCTGGCGACGATCGCCGTCTTCGTGGCGCTGTTCGTCACCGGAGGGTTTCTCTACAACAATTTCCTGTCGACCCAGGTGCTCGGCGACATTCTCGCCGACAACGCGTTCATCATCACCGCCGCGATCGGCACGACCTTCGTGATCCTGTCCGGCGGCATCGACCTGTCGATCGGCTCGATGATCGGCTTCGTCGGCGTCGTGATCGCCAATCTCGACGTTGTCGGATGGCATCCGCTTGTCTCCGGCGGGATGATGCTCGTCTTCGGCCTTTTGTTCGGCGCGCTGCAGGGGCTGATCATCGACTTTTGCGAGATCCAGCCGTTCATCGTCACGCTCGCCGGGCTCTTCCTGCTGCGCGGCGGCTGCTTCATGATCAATCTCGACTCGGTCCCGATCCGGCACCCGTTCGTCGCCCAGTTCGCGGCGATGAGCGTCGATCTGCCGGGCGGGGGCGAGCTGAGAAGCTCGGCGATCGTCATGCTCGTCTCACTTGTCGCCGCCATCGTGCTCGCCCATTTCACCCGCTTCGGCGCGAACGTTTACGCCATCGGGGGGACCGCACGTCGGCGGCGCTGATGGGCGTGCCGATGCGGCGCACCACGGTCGGGATTTATGCGCTCGGCGGATTCTACAGCGCCCTCGGCGGCGTCATCTACGCCTTCTATACGTCGTCGGGCTATCCTCTCGCCGGCTCCGGCAACGAGCTCACGGCGATCGCCTCGGTCGTGCTCGGCGGCACTATGCTGACGGGCGGCGTCGGGATGGTTGCGGGCACGCTGTTCGGCGGAATGATCTTCGGGCTGATCGCGACGCTGATCAATTTCAACGGCTCCCTGAACGGAGCCTGGATCATGATCAGTGGCGGAATTCTTCTGTTCCTGTTCATCGTTCTGCAGCGCTCGATCGTCGGCTCGCTGCGATTGGGAGGCACAACCTGAGGCGAGAAGATCCGTGGGGCGCATTGCCAAGCCATTGACAGACGCCTTGACCCGGCATCGCCCGGCGTCGGGGCGCGCGCCGCTCGGCCGAATCGCGAGAGCGGGCCGCGAGGACGGGGCGTTCGCGCGCAACATCTACAGCCAGGTCGCGGCGAGGCTCGGGCAGGACATCGTGGCCGGGGTCTATCCGCCCGGGACGCTCCTGCCCAACGCCGCCAAGATGTGCGCGCGCTTTTCCGTGTCGCGCACCGCGCTGAGAGAAGCCTACAGCATCCTCAGCGCCAAGGCGCTGATCCTCGCGCGCCCGAAGATCGGCACGCGCGTGCGCCCGAGATCCGAGTGGAACCTGCTCGATTTGGAGGTGCTCGCCTGGCACCTCCTGGCGACGCCGAACGAGCAATTCGTCGACGATCTGTTCGTACTGCGGCAGATGGTGGAGCCGGCGGCGGCCGCGCTCGCGGCCGCGCTCCATTCGCCCGCGACCGTGGAGCGCATCGCCGAGGCTTATGGCCGAATGGACAAGTTCAAGAACGGCGCGGGCGACCTGATCGGCGCCGATCTCGATTTCCACATGGCGATTCTCGAGGCGAGCGGAAACCGCTTCCTCGCCGCGCTCGGCGGTCTGATCCACACCGCGCTCGAGTGCACCTTCCGCCTCAGCTGGCAGGGCGCCGCGCGCATCAAGGACGACCGGCTTTTCCAGCACAGAGGCATCTTCGAAGCGATCCGCGAGGGGATCCGGAGCTCGCCCGGTCGCGCATGGCGGAGCTGCTCAGCGACTCGATCGGGGACGTGCGGGAATATCTGAGGCAGCGCGACCGGGGACTGGGCAAGAAGCCGGAGGCGAGCCGGGTCGATCCCTGACCGTCATAGCGAGGAGCGAAGCGGCTGAGACCAGAGGCCCCGATGGGCGCGGAGTACGGGCTGATCCAGCCGGCCGATTTCGCTGGTAACAGGGGCAAAAACAGCGGATTTCGCCAAACGGGCCGCCGCCGCGGCCGCTTCTGCCGGAAAAATTATTGTCAGTTCAAGCGGCTGACAGAAAATCCCGCTGCCGGCGGAACAGCGGAAAATTTCGTCGGAACAGCGGATTTCGCACGCGGGGAGCAGAAATCGGTCAGACCCCGAGGCTCCTGGTATAGCGTCAAGAGGTGCGGTCGACGGCTCGAATGTCCACCGGCCGGATAGCCCCGGGGCGCTAGGAACTCACGGACCGGCGGGGCCGGCGAAGTTGACCCCGCCTGCCCCGATCGTCACGGCGCCGAGCGCGATCGGAAGCCCGACGGCGATGAGTTTGACGACCGGCACGGCCTGGTCCTCGTTCTGTGGGCCGTTGGAGTCGCGCGGTCATGACGGTTGTTTCGGTGGCGGCACGGCGCCGACCTGGATGAAGACGTCGAGGGTGTTGAGCTCGTCCCAATGCTCGACGAAGCGTCCGTCCTCGACCCGCCAGATGTCGATCGAGCGCATGGCGAAGGCGTTGCCCGTCGCGGGGTAGCCGAGGAAGTTTCCGGTGTGCGTACCCTCGTAGCGGTAGCGACCGACCACGCGGGAACCGTCCGCCGATACGAAAACGTCTTCGACCAACACCTTGAGGTCGGGCACACCCGCGAGGATGCCCCCAAAGACCTTCTTGACACCCTCCAGGCCGGGTTCGGCGAAGGCGTTGTGGTTCACATAGTCGGGCGCGACGATCTCCTCGAAGCGCGACACGTCGTGGCCCGACGCAATCTCGGCGAAGAGGTGGCCAAGTTTGATCAGATCGGTTGACATTGGGGTCGTCATGTTTCGCTCCTCGGGTGACATTGGGAATTCCTGTCAGTCGGAGAAACACTAACGATGCTAGCGTCGGTGTCAAGAGAGATCTAGCGTTGACAACAATTGGTGCGTCGCTAGGGTCATTCGATGTCGATCGCCGAACGCAGAGAGCGCCAGCGTGCGGAGCGCTATGAACTCATCCTGGCTGCAGCGCGCGAACTGGCCGAAGCCGAGGGCTGGGACGCCGTCACCACGCGCCGTCTCGCGGGGCTAATCGACTATAGCCAGCCGGTTCTCTACAGCCACTTCAAGGGCAAGGCCGACATCATGGCCGCGGTGGCCACTCGAGGATTCCAGGAACTTGCGACGCGATTGAGAACGGAGACGGCGAACGCCACTGGCGCTCCGGACGTCTTGCGCAACGTCTGTGCCGCCTATCTTGATTTTGCCCGTTCGCGGCCGGTTATCTACGAGGCGATGTTCGTCTCGCCGACAAAGATCAAATTCGCCAGCGAGGAAACGCCGACAGCTCTCCGTGCTGCCTTCGCCGAGTTGGTCACCGCACTTGGGCCAGATCGGCAGGAGCCGGTATTTTTGGCCGAAGTGCTGTGGAGCGCGTTGCATGGAATGGTCGTGCTCGTGCAATCTGAACGTATCCCGGCAGCAAACGCCGAAGGTTGTTTGAACGTTCTCGTCCAAACATTCGGTCGATAGATCCGACCATGCCTATCCGGTTAACGCAGACACCCACTCTCTCTCTCTCTCTATATATATATATCTATATATATAGATGAACGGCGTCGAGTGCCGACACCGTATCAGCCGGTCGTGGCTTAAAAGGTGACCTTGACCAAGGCGCCGACAGAACCTCGCAAAGAGCGGATCGCGATCGAAGCCGCCGCCCT
>CAWFVS010000019.1:0-29762 GCA_963819255.1 uncultured Alphaproteobacteria bacterium | reverse complement strand
CATCGCGAAAAGCATTCTGCGCGAGCCGAAGGTCGTCATCCTCGACGAGCCAACCAGGGGCATCGACGTCGGCGCCGGTGCTGCGATCTACGACATCATCGGCGATCTCGCCGGGCCGCTGAGCCGCTGGCGGTGATCGTGGTGGAGCTGGATCTCGACGAGGTGCTTGGCCTCTCGCACCGCGTGATGGTGCTGAACCGCGGCCGCAACCGCGGCGTCCTTGTCGATCGCGACAAGGCGGGACGCGTCGCTGTGATGGAGCTGGCGACAGCCTGATCGAGCAATGGGAGAGCTGAAATGCGTCTGTTCAGCCTGAAGGACGAAATCGCCCTCGTGACGGGGCGGGCAGCGGGAGGGAAGGGGATCGCGATCGGCCTGGCCGGGTCCGGCGCCGCGTGCGCTGTTCGACCTGCCGGCGAGCCACGGGCCTCGAGGAGACGGCCGCCGCCGTGAAGGAGCAAGGTCCGCCGCGCGCTGATCGTAACCGGCGACGTCGTCGACGGCGCGGCCCTCGACCGCGGCGGTCGTGAAGGCGGAGCAGGCGCTTGGTCCCCTGAAGCTCGCGGTCAACAGCGCCGGCATCGCCAACGCGGCGCCGGCGGAGGACATTGCATCGACAATGCAAACGGATGATGGACGTCAACCTGACCGGCGTGTTCCTCTCCTGCCAGGCGGAAGGCAGGGCGATGCTCGCGCGCGGGAAGGGCGCGATCGTCAACATCGCCTCGATGTCCGGGTCGATCGTCAACCGCGGCCTGACCCAGGCGCACTACAACGCGTCGAAGGCGGGCGTCGTCCATCTCAGCAAGAGCCTGGCGATGGAGTGGGTTTCGCGCGGCGTCCGCGTCAACGCCATCAGCCCCGGCTACACGCTGACGCCGATGAACAAGCGGCCCGAGGTCGCCGAGCAACTGAAGGTTTTCGCCGCCGAGACGCCGATGGCGCGCATCGCGACGGTCGAGGAGATGGTCGGCCCCGCGATCTTCCTGCTCAGCCCCGCCGCCTCCTTCGTCACCGGCGTCGACCTGCTTGTCGACGGCGGGTTCGAGTGCTGGTGACCTCGTCCGTCTGTCTGGCCGCATCGATCGAGAACCGGGGTGGCTGGCCATCAGGCCTGTTCACGGTCTATAAGACGATGCCTTATATGCCGGCCCCATGAGGGTCGTGCCGACACGCGGCTACGACCGTAGGGCGCGAAAACTTCTCACGCCAGCCGAGCGGGCAGCGGCCGAACTGGAAATATCCCTGGCGCCCAACCGGGTGGCCGATCATTCCCGGAACGGCCGGCGCCCGGAAGGCGCGAGCTGCGCGCGGCGGGCGAGGCAAGAGCGGCGGCGCGAGGATCATCTATTACGGGGTCAGCCGAGGAGGCGCGCTCTACCTGCTGGATATCTACGCCAAGAGCGCGAAGGAGAATTTGACCGATGCCGAAAGCGCGAAAATCCGCAATCTCATCGCCGCGATCGAAGCCCAAGTCTAGCGCTCTCGGCCGCCGCCTGGTGGCGGGGCTCAATGACGCGCTCGCCCATGCGCGCGGCGAGCTGGAATTGCCGAGCTACACCGTGTCGGTCCCCGAAAAAATCGACGTGGCCGAGTTGCGCCGCCGCCTTGGCCTGTCGCAGGCCGCCTTCGCGCGCGCCTTCGGATTGGACGTGACCGCGCTGCACGCCTGGGAGCAAGGCCGGCGCAAACCGGATCGGGCGGCGCGCGTCTTGCTCGCCGTTATCGCCAAGGAGCCGCAGGCGGTCATGCGCGCCCTCGCCGAATAGATCCTCAATTCCAGCTGACCGTATCGTTCAGCGGGAAAGGCCCGGAGGACGGCGCGGTGAGCGAGCGGTTGCCGTTGCAATTGCTGCTGCTCGGATAGCATTCCCAGGTGACGCTGCCGTCCGGGTTCTTGCGGTAGTATTTGTACTCGACGGCGCCGCCGGCGGCGAGGTTGATCGCATTCCTCCACACCGGATAGCTGGCCGCGTCGAGAGGAAGGCCGAGATTGGTGTTCCAGGCGCCGAGCGGGCCCGCATCGCCCGTCACATACAGGGTCTGGCCCGGCTGCGTTGTCGCGCTGACATTGATGTCGACCTCCACCTGCCCCGGCCCCGGCGTCAAGACGCAGGCGTAATATCTTGCGCAGACGGCCTGCGGGATATCGAGCACCTTGCCGGCGGCGATATCGGCCAAGAGGTTGATGTATTCGCCCTGCGCCCAATTGAGCGGCGCCATGGAGCCGGTGATGGCGCCCGGGGCGTCGTCCTCCGGCGTGGTCACGGTCCACCCGGAAGGATCGTCGGTGTCGCCCGGCAGGGTGACGCTGGAATTCCAGACCTGCTCGGAGATAGATCGCCTGCGGCGTCGAGAATGTCTTCAGCGCGGCCAAATAGGGCGAGCCGGCGCTGCCGGTTCCGGTCGCGGCGATCTGGTAGTTTCCACGCTCGGCGTCGAAGATCGGCCACAACCTGCCGCGACCGGAGGAACCGTTGTAGGGCTCGCCCGCGTTGGTTTCGCCATAGCCGTCGAAATTGTAGCGGAACCAGGCAGGGGAATCGATCGACTGCTTGATGACGTTGTCATAGGCGAGGAGGCTCAAGGCGATGGTCGGGTCGTTTGGCCGTTTCACGCCCATTCGGACGAGCTCGAGAAAGCCGCCGTCGACGATGTCGATCGCCCGGTGGGTCCCGCCATTGTTGCCGATTGCGATGGAGATGTTCGGATTTCGGAGAGGCGCTCGGATTCCAGCCGCCCGGAAGCGGGCCGCCGTGGGCGGCGGAGGTGTTGATGCGCATGTACATCGACGTGCTGTCGCAATTCCAGTTGACATTCGGGCAGCCCTCACTCGTGTATGTCCAGCCGGTCACGTTCTGCTGCCAATAGTCCGCGGCGCTCAGCCAGCTCGCCGCATCGGCGGCGTCGTTGTTCTCGAGGGCGATCTCGGCGGCGTCGACCAGCCCGGCGATCTCGGCGGCGATGGTCGAGGGCGAATAGCCGCTGGTTTCCTCCCAGCGCTCTCCTGCGTCCACGGGCCGTTGCTCAAGATGTAGTTGGCGGTCATCCGGATTTTTGGCCACAGCGCGTTGGTGACCGACGGACCCAGGCGGTAGGCCAGAATGATCGGCATCGCCTGTTCGTCCATTTGCGTGGCGTTCCAGTTGGGCGTCCCGTTCACGTATGAGTTTTGCGGGAAGCGGCCAGTCGTCGGGTTCATGTCGACGTTGAAGAGCCAGTTCACCGCGCTCGTGGCGGACGCGCTGTCTCCGGCGTTGATGAGGGCGTTGGCGAATTTGTACATGTCGCGCGGCCAGACGAGATGGTAGCCCAAGTCTCCGTCGCCTCCGGCGAAGCCCCACGGGGTCCCGATCCCGGCGATCATCGCGCCGTTCGTCTTGTCCTGCATGCTCTTCAGCGTCATCGCCGACAGAGTGTACTGGTCGTCGGCCGTCCCGTTCTGGGTGTGAGGCCGGCGGCGTAGGCGTGCCGAGGCGTTGTCGTAGAGGCTCTGCTGCGCGGAGACGTCTTCGCCGAGCGTGGTGCTGGCGGCGGCGATGGCGGCGGCCTCGGTCGCTCCGAAGCCGACGGCGACCGTGAAGGTGATGCTGCTCGACGATTTGCCCGCGGTGTCGAGCAGGCCCATCTGGGCGACATTGCCGTTCGGCGCGGAGCCATAGGCCCACCGCGTCGTATAGGGGCTCGGATTGTTCGCGTCGAGATCCTGCCAGCCGTCGTTCACGCCGGCATAGCCGTTCGACGCCGTGGCGACGCCGTTCTGCACGGTCCAGGCGAGCGAAGCGCCCAAGGCGGAGAATTCGGAGCCGTCGCCGCTGCCGGCGGTGAGGTAGGTCTGGCCGCCCAGACCGCCGTCATCGCGCTGTTGTTCGCCGCGACGTTCTTCAAATAGGGCTTGTAGAGAAGATAAAGGTTGAAATGCCCGGCCGTCTTGCCGTTGAGAGCCTCGAAGGTCGTTTGCTGGATCAACGTGCTGTTCGAAGGATCGGCAAAAATGGTCTTGGTGATTTGCCAGTCGTGGCCGGCGTTGCCGGTCGCCGCCTGCCATCGCATGGGCCTCGGTGTCGGACAAGGTGGCCGTCCAGCCTTGATACTTCTCCTCGTCGAGAAAGGTTTTGGCCGTGTCGCCGACCAGAAATTCCATGTTCGACGTCGCCAGAGTGTCGACGGTCGGATGGTCGATCTCCGACACGTCCCCCCTGAAGCCGGTGAAATAGACGGAGGAGTTTTCGGAATTCACCGCCGTTCCGACCATCGATTTCTGCGAGGGATCGTGCACCGGGGCCGCCCCGCAACAGCTGGGGGCGGCGCCCGTGGTCTGCGCGACGCCCGCGCCGGTCCCTTGGCTTGCCGCGAGATAGAGGCCAAGGCCGAGAGTAGTCGCGAGCTTCATGCGAATTCCCCGTCTTGTCCCTTCTCCCCGCGTGCAGGGAGAAAGGTTAGGATGAGGGGCCGGGCGCTAGGGCGCAAGACGGATCTGCAACAAGCTTATGCGCCGAACAAGGGATGCGCGTTCAGGCCAAAAGGAGTCGCCGAGCAACGCAGGATCTTCGACTGCAAAGCTCTCATCGCGGAGAGCGGACGAACAGGATCGCGCCGGCTTCGCGTGCGAACTCGTCGCCATTCCAGCCGAACCAGGCTCCGGCGCTGAATTCGCGATAGAGCAAAAAATGCTCGGGCCAGCTGCGCCGTCCGATTTCGCGGGGCCCGCGGAATGCGGGGTGGCCATCTGCGCGGCAGCGGATTCGGCCGACCGATCCGGCGCTGAACGCGCTAAGCCGACCATTGAAAGGGCTTTTTTGGTCCTCGTTGGGCTCTACGCGGTTTCCGAGCAACCCATCGCTGACCGCCGCGCGCCAATAGGCGAAACGCTCCGCCTCCGGGACGTGGTCGGTCGACAGGACTAGGCGCTGCATGGCGGCCTCGATGAACTGGACCGGGTCCCAGCGCGTCGCGGTTCCCGCGATACGCCTTTTCGTCGTTCCGGCCTGGAACTTCCATAGCCCGAACTGGTGAATAACGTATCACCTGCTTGCCATGAAAGTGCCGCATTTGCCGAGGGCTCTGGCGCATGCGCGCCTCAAAACGAGCAAGTTCGCCACAGGGCGGCCCGCAGATGAGGCGCCTGCGCGGCCCTGCCGGGCGCTGCCGGCGTCAAGTCCGCCGGCTCGCGGAAGAAAGGGATGCGCGTTCGCGCCAGGAACTCGGAGGCCGCCGACCAGCGCAAGATCTTCGAGCGCGAGACGCCGACGGCGGGGATGGCGACGGGACGAGGAGAGGGTCGGCCCCGCGATCGTCCTCCTCAGCCCCGCCGCCTCCTTCGTCGCCGCCGTCGACCTCTTTGGCGGAGGGCGGCTTCGAGCGCTGGCGAGCCGGCCGGCTGCAGCCCGGCTCATCCCGCTTGTCAGAGTTGGAAAACTGTTGCACGTTAGGTCCGTTAATTGGCGCCAGAATTCGGCCGTTGCCGCCAATCTGCGCGAGGGAGGAAAACCATGGCGACCCTGTTCGTTCGACATACGGTCTCGGATGACGCCGCATGGAAGGTCTACGACAGCGTCGCGCCGATGCAGAAGGCAGGCGGCGTGACCGCCGAGGCCGTGTACAGGAGCGCCGATAACCCGAACGACATCACCGTCACCCACGAGTTCGCCTCCGTCGAGGCCGCGAAAGCTTTCGCCGCAAGCGCAGACTTGAAGTCGGCCATGCAGAGGGCTGGCGTCGTCGGAGCGCCGACCATCTGGTTCACGAACAAGGCGTGAGCGCCGGCGCCGACCTCCTGGCTGACGGGGGTTCGAGCGCCGGTGCGCAGGCCGGCGGCAACCCCTCTCGCAAAGGGCTGCGACGTTCACACGCCTCAGATCGCTAGGCCTATCCCAGCTATGCTGGGGAAGGTGGCGCGAAGCGCCGGATGGGGTGTGGCCCGCTGCTCCGAGCGCAGAGTCGGATTGCACGAGCGGCAGGGCGGGACCGCCCAAGCCCTAGGTGCGGGAAGCGGGGTAGGCGAAGGCGGCCCCCCCTCGGATGCCCTCCGGGCGAGAGCCCGGGGCCCGTCGAAGGGGCGCCTGCGCCCCTGCGACGGGCCTTGCGGTTGGGCCGCATCGCGTTCCTTGCTAGAACGAGCGGCTCAGCCTAGCGGCGGCGAAGAGGGTTGCGGTTGGGCCGCATCGCGTTCCTTGCTAGAACATCAACGCGCTAATCCTCGAAGGCGATCCTGTTGCGGTTGGGCCGCATCGCGTTCCTTGCTAGAACTTGCGCCAGCAGGCCGATAAGCCCCATGCCGTTGCGGTTGGGCCGCATCGCGTTCCTTGCTAGAACCTCCGGCGACCGCGACACGCTGCGCGCCTTGTTGCGGTTGGGCCGCATCGCGTTCCTTGCTAGAACGATGGCGATCGGCTTGCCGTCGATGCCGGCGTTGCGGTTGGGCCGCATCGCGTTCCTTGCTAGAACGCGTCTTCGGGAAACCGCTTGCGCCAGTTGGTTGCGGTTGGGCCGCATCGCGTTCCTTGCTAGAACTTCAGCATTTTTTTCGCGCGCCTCGTTGTGGTTGCGGTTGGGCCGCATCGCGTTCCTTGCTAGAACATCAATTCCCAATGGCTCAACCAGCAATTGGTTGCGGTTGGGCCGCATCGCGTTCCTTGCTAGAACCTACGTGACGTTTTCCGGCACGCCGACCGGGTTGCGGTTGGGCCGCATCGCGTTCCTTGCTAGAACCTGTTGCTGTTGCTTCTTCGATCCGCTCGCGGTTGCGGTTGGGCCGCATCGCGTTCCTTGCTAGAACCGGGGCCTGGGTCTTTCGATGCAGTCTCCGCTATGTTTGCGCTCAGAAAAGCATGAGCTGGTCCGGTTTGGCCGGCTTCGGCGCGTCGGCTCGACCGCGGAAGCTCTGGATCGCAGAATATTGCCTGTCGGTGAACCAGATGACGTCGACCTTGCCGGCTTTGGGTATCGCCCGTCCGATGTGCTTGGTGATCGCCTCGGCCTGCTCCTTGCTCGCCGCGAAGCGCAGGTAGCAGGAGAACTGCATCATCGTAAATCCTTCGTCGAGCAGAAACTTGCGGAACTTCGTCGCCCGCTTGCGCTCGGCCTTTGTCAGAACCGGCAGATCGAAGAGAGCGAGAACCCACAAGACGCGGTACCCCGACAGAGTGACGAATGATGATTTCATGGTTCATCGTCGCGCGACCTGGTGGCGACGACGGGAATGTGCGAGATCGGTAGGCGCAGCCGGCGCCGCTCGCCGGTGAAGACTTGGGCGAGGCTTTGAGCGAGCGACGCGAGGATGAGCGACAGGGGTTTTGAGCCGTCCTCAGTCTCGTAGTCAGCGTGAAGGACGATGGCGAGGCGCCGCTTGGCCTCAACGTCGAGTTTTTCAATGCCTTCGGCCGCGAGCCGCCGCGCGAGAATGTCGACTTGCAGGCCGGAAGGGCTCCATGAGGTCGTCGGCGAGGCGCAACGCATCGCCGCCGCTGCGGTGATGAAGAGCGAGCGAAGGGTGCAGGCCTGCGGCGCAGACAGCGCGCGCGGTCGCGGCGCGCAATACCGTGTAGCCGTAATTGAGCAAGATGTTCGCGCCAGTCCCGTCGCGCCAGCGATGGAAGCCGTTGCCGAACAACGCGGGAAAATATCGCTGCGCCGCGATCGCCTCGCAATTGTCTGGATCGCCTGAGCGCACCCGGACCGCAAGAGCGCGCACGGGTCTGGCATCGACCCGGAGGCTTTCCAGCGCTGCTCCTTGGGCGAGGATTTTGGCACGCACAAGTTCCGCCCACAGCCGCTTCTTCAGGGGCGCGGGCGCTTCCGCCTGCGCTTCGACGCGCGCGCCCTGCGCAAAATTGCCCTCGGCGGGCAAGAGATAAGCCGCAGGCTGGAACTTTTCACCGCAAATCACGAAGGGCGCGCCGCGCTTGGCCAAGGCGGCGACGACCTGGCTGGTGAAGCTCGCGGAAAGGGTCGAGAGGATCACCGCCTCGACATCGTCGAGCGGCACGCGGCCGAGCGTTCCCTCGGGACCGGAGACAGCCAGGAATCCACGCTCCAGCGACAGCCGCCGGCCTTCGCCGGCGATCTCGATGATCTGTCTCAGCATGGCGCATCGCTCCGCGAGCGCACGCCCAAAACGAGACAGACAAAGCGCCGGGCGGGCGTCACACAGTCGTTACGAGCAAGGCCGGCGCCGCCAGCGGCCTTTCCCCGATCTCGTCCACCCGGACGCGCACACATCCCCTTGCCTTTAGGCCCCCGACATTGGCGAAGTCCCAACGGAAGGGATCATCGGGATCAGCGTGTCGCTTTGGATAATCTGCGGATTCCGACGAAGCCGGCCATGCATTCCGATACGAAGCCTGCCACCGATTCCGATTTGAAGCCGGCCAGGGTCCCGATTTGATGTCGGCCACCTGGCGTCTGCTTCCGCGGATCGAAGTGATGATGTTTTGCCCGGAGCAGTTGGTCAAGCGGGCTTGGATTTGGATCTCCGCAAAAGCTCGAGTGGCGGTGGGTAACGGCGGGCGAAGCGCGCTTTCCATTGCGCCGTAGCGTAGCCCGCCGTTATCCACGGCCTTGCCGCGCCGAAAGTCGGGCGAGCCGGCCTTCGCGCGCGTCGATTTCATGGCGAGGACCGCCGCTTGCGCAAGCTCTCGCCGGCCAGATCGATGCGATAGGCGTTGTGAATGACGCGGTCGAGGATGGCGTCGGCGAGCGTGGGAACGCCGATCAAGTCATGCCAGCGGTCCACGGGAACCTGGCTGGTGATGATGAGCGAGCCTTTGTCGTAGCGATCCTCGATGATTTCGAGCAGATCGCGCGCTTGATCGGCGGTGAGCGCTTCGGGTCCCCAGTCGTCGAGGATGAGCAGTTTGACGCGGGCGAGGGAGCGCAGGAGCCTGGCGTAGCGTGCGTCGCCGTGCGCGATGGCCAGATCGGCGAAGAGCCTGGGGGCGCGGGTGTAGAGAACGGAGAGGCTTTCTCGGCACGCCTTGTGGCCGAGGGCGCAGGCGAGCCAGCTCTTGCCCAGGCCGCTCGCCCCGGTCAGGAGCAAATTGCGGCGCTCGGCGATCCAGTCGCAAGCGGCGAGCTTGAGGAAGAGCGCGCGGTCGAGCCCGCGAGGGATTTGATAGTTGACGTCCTCGACTCTGGCCGGGTGACGCAGTTTGGCGACCCTGGCTCGGGTTTCGAACTGCTTTTGGCGGCGCAACGTCAGCTCGTATTCGAGCAGCAGACCGAGCCATTCGGCATGATCGAGGCCGCGCGCTTCGGCTTTGTGTTCGAGTTCCTTGAACCCTTTGGCCAAGCCGTAAAGGCCGAGGGCGTTCAGCTGGTCGAGCGTGGGGTGAGCGAGCATGGGATTTCCTCTCAATGGTAGTAGCCGGGACCGCGCAGATTGGCGTGGTCGAAGAGGGTGGCGGGGCTGTCCTTGGCGGCAGCCGGGTCGCCTTTGCGGGCGAGGAGGGAAGCGACACCCTTGCAATTGAGGACGCCCAGTTCGACGGCGCGGGCCGACACCGCTTCGACGCGGGCCGGATCGAGGCCGCGGTAAGAGCGCAGAATGCCAAGGCAGGTGCGGAACCCCTGTTCGGGATGCGGCCGGCTGGCGAGCACGGCGCTGATCAAGCCTTCGGTGTTCGGCCCGATCTTGCCGGCCCAGCGGCGGAACCGATCCGGCGTCCACTCGGCGTAGCGCCGGTGGGAGCTGGGCATATGGTCGGGGTCCGTGCCGTGCTTGGCGCCCATGTAGCGGCGCTGATGGACGCCGACGCGCGGGCCCCGATGGAAGATCTCGATTGTTCGCGCGGTGATCCGAACGTCGACCTCGGCGCGGATGAGCGGGTGCGGGACCGAATACAGAAAGCCATGGACCTCGATGTGATAGTCGAGATTGACCCGCGCGCGCCTCCACTCCGCGAACTCCCAATCGTCGGCGGGCAAGGCGATGAGGGCGGCGCGCTCGATCTTCTCGAACAGCTCGCGACGGCTCAGGCCGAGGTTGCGCATCGGACGATCGTTCATGCGTTGCATGACGAGCGCGATCGCCTCGTTGCATTCGGCGAGCGAGAAGAAGGTCAGCCCGCGCAGCCGCCCCAGAATGTAGGTCTGGGCGAATCTGACCCCGGCCTCGACCTTCGCCTTGTCCCGCGGCTTTCCCGGCCGCGCCGGCAGGATGCCGACCGAGTAATGCGCCGCCATCGCCCCGTAGGTCCGGTTGATCTCGGGATCGTAGAAGGAGGCCTTGTTGACCCCGCTCTTGAGATTGTCGGGAACCAGCAGCTTCGGCGCGCCGCCGAAGAAACGGAACATGCGCACGTGGGCGCCGGTCCAGTCCGGCAGCGTCTGCGTCCAGGTCGCCTCGGCATAGGTGAGGTTCGAGGCCCCGAGCACGCCGACGAAAATCTCCGCCTCGCGGATTTCGCCGGTCGACGGATCGACGATGCCGATCCGCTTGCCCGAATAGTCCACGAACGCCTTTTCCCCGGCGACATGGTGCTGGCGCATCACCGGAGTGAGCCGCCGTTCGAATCCACGCAGCAGATCGCAGAAGCGGCTGTAGCCGTAACCCTCGGGACAGGCCTCTCGGTATTCCTCCCAGAGGATCGTCATCGTGACGCCAGGACGCTTCAGCTCGCGCGCCAAGGTCGCCCAGTCCGGCTCGACCCGTCGCCGCCGGCCTTGCGCGACCCCGGCGCGACCAAAGAGCTCGCGCTCCAGAGCGTCGTCGGTGACGTCGTCCGCCAGCGGCCATGCCAACCCGGCCGCCGCCGCCCGTTTCAGATTGTCCTGGATCGTCGAGCGCGCCGCGCCAAGACGTCGCCCGATCTCGCGCGTGCTCACCCCATCGTGGTGAAGCCGCAATAAGTGTCGCAATTGTCGCATGCTCAGTTCCCGCTTCGCCGGCATCCCGATCTCCTCGTCGACCATCGACGGGCCAGGAGTGCCGCAGTTGCCGAACCGCGGGGAGCAAACGTTGAGAGCCGTGACCGGCTCAGGTGGCCGGCTTCATTTCGGAATGGTGGCCGGAATCAAATCGGAACGGTGGCCGACATCAAATCGGAATCCCCGGCCGGATTGCCTCGGAATTCGCACACGAACACTGGCGGTCGTGGAGCTTCACGCTGGCGGATTGACGACGTCGCTGCAACCGACAACGTCGGTCGGCGAGGATCGCCCCGATTTTCTTGCCTCGGTCACTCCTCATTCCCACCACCGGGCAACCGAATCTCCGCCAAAAGCTGCCGAAACCGGAACATCCAGGCGACTGGCTTCACTGCCAGGTGGGAGGGCCTGCTCGCGCTGAACCTCGCCGGCCGGCATCCGCAGTGGGCGCAGGCTCCCGACAGTCTATCGGATGGAGGACGATCTCGCGAAGGCGGAGGGGTATTGGCCGAATCGCGGAAGGTAAGTGGAGGTAAGTGGTTGGTAAGTGGTTTCTCTCATTGCGCATCGCAAAATCACTGTTACATTGCCTCTCGGATTGGCGTGCGTGGAAGAAGCACATCATGGCGCGCCTGCCGTCGATCAAGGCTGCGCGGAACGACCGACGTTTCGAGGCGCTGCTGCTGGCGTCCGCCAACATCGTCTGGTGGACTAACGCGGCCGGTGAGTTCGTCGAAGAGCAGCCTATTGGGGGCCAGACCTGGACGAGTATCGCGGCACACGATGGGTCTCATGCCGTCACCCGGATGACCGCATGGGCATCATCCGTGATTGGCAGAACGCCGTATCCAGCGGCGGTCTCTGCTCCACCCAAGGCCGCATCTGGTCGGCTCACCACAATGCCTACCGGGCCTTCCAGACGCGAGGCATAGCCGTCCGCAACAAGAAGGGCGAAGTCGAGGAGTGGCTTGGAGCCCTGACGGACATTCAGGATACCATCGACATCAAGGTGCTCTTGGAAAGAGCCCAGTCCGATCTCGCGGCCTCGTTGCACGACCTCCGGCTCAGTGAGGCTCGCTACCGCCACGTCCTCGAACACGTCGCGGACGGCATCCTGCTGGCTAACACGAAAGGCCAATACCTCGACGCAAACCCCGCTGCGTGTGACATGCTCGGCATGTCGAAGGCTGAAATCCTTCGCAGCACGTTCACTGACATCATCGCGCCTGAACAGCATGAGCGTTATCGCCGGCGCGGTTGCCGAGGCCGTCCAAGGTGGGACAAGTCGCAGCGAATGGAAGCTCCGGCGGAAGGACGGGTCGGAGTTCCTCTGCGAAGCAGCTAGCCGCCAGTTGCCCGACGGAACGCTGGTCGGTGTCTTGCGCGACGTCACCGAGAGAGCGGCGAGAGAGGAGCGAACGAGGCTCCTGATGCAGGAGGCCATCCACCGCAACAAGAACCTCGTGGCCGTGATCCAGTCGATGGCTCTCATGACGCGACCCGAGGACCCGGCCAGGTTTCGGGCGGACTTCGGAGCCCGTCTGCAAGCCCTCTCTGCAAGCCATGATCTGATGCTGCTGGAGGACCAGAAGTCCGTCCGGTTGGCGGACCTTATTCGCCTGCAAGTCGATCATTTCCTTGACAACGAGGGTCGCCTGAAGATGACCGGCCCTGATCTTCGGATTGCCTCTCGCGTCGCTCAGACGCTCGGGATGGCGCTGCACGAGTTGGCGACAAACGCCGTCAAATACGGCGCGCTCTGCTGCAAGCATGGTTGCGTTCGGCTGGAGTGGACGATCAGCGGCGACGGCGAGAGATTTCAGATGGCGTGGATCGAGCGCGATGGACCGCCCGCCGTAGAGCCGAGCCGAGAGGGGTTCGGTACGCGGGTCCTACGGGACATCGTTAGGGCCAGCCTAGGGGGAGCTGTGTCGCTCGACTTCTCGCCGCGCGGCCTAACATGGCGGTTGGAGTGCCCAGCGGAGAAAGTCGTTGAGAGCGGACTGCGTTTATCGGCATGGCGGCCGTGCGGCACAGCAGAAACCCGCGAACACTAACCTGAACGCTAACCTCAAGGAGTAGGCGGTCGAACAGTTCCACTATTCCTTGACGGACGAAGCCTTCGGTGAACCGGCTGCCCATTGATCTTCCGACTGCCTCGTCTGGGATGCACGTGGCTGGCGGATTGCCGGTCGCGCGTCGAGCCGAATTGAGATTTCCGATCGCGGGACATTTTGGACCGGCCATATTTAGGGCACGTTCAATCTTTCCGCCGGAGGTTGACGGCCGCGTGATTCGAGAGGTGAACTCACGCGAAAAACTCTGGTTGCGTCAGCCCTCGTGCTGTTGGGTCCAGCCACCGCTCCCGCTCAAGCGATGCCCCTCCCGACTCTGTCCGACATGCCCTCAGCTGAGACGCTCGTCGCCTATGGATGCGGGCCGGGGTGGACTCGGGGACCATACGGGAATTGTCATCCGATCGGCGGATATTACGGCTATCATCCTTATTACCGCCATTATTACTATCATGGCTATTACTATCATCCGTACTACCATCGCTACTACTATCATCCCTACTATCATCCTTACTACTTACGTTACTGAAACTTGACAGATGCGGCGTCGGTCACTGAGGGCTGCGATGCAGAGATGTGTGTTCCATTCTCTGCGCCAGGGCGGTGCGCTGGTAGTGCTTTTCGGCCTTGCCGTGTCGTCGGCGCTGGCGACCGGCGCTTCGCCGATGGAGGGCACATGGGGTGGCGCGGACGCTCAAGGACGAACCGCGCAGATCACCATCGTAGGTAATCAGGTGATCGGCGTCTTTTGGGGACAGGACTATCATGACGCCAAGAATATCCGGTCTTCAAAGAATGGCGCGCAACTCGATTTTAGAATTGACGGCGCGGAGGCGACCTTTGTGCGTGATCCCGCCCGTGGGCGGATCACCGTCCACGAGACCGACGGCCAGGTGATCTCGATCGACTTGAAAAAGGATTAACATCTCGTCGCTGTTGTGCAGAAGGCGTAGCATGGTGTAAGGGTCACAAGCCCCACGGAGTCCCCACTTCTCGGCTTGCATCCTTCTAATTTCAGCGCGCGCCCTGTATCTTCGTCCGCGTTGAGGGAGGAGTTCCAGTGTCTTCGACGCGCCCAGAAATTGTTGGGCCGATGGATCAGAATCCGACCATACTCGACGTTTTGGCGTTCCTAATTGAAAAGGGGCCGGGGCGAACAGCATCTGAATTGGCTGAGGCGATTTATGCAGAGAACGCCTACCAGCAGAGGGTCAATCAGGACTGCAACCTCCTAGTCGATAGAGGACGCGCGGAGCGTCGCGGGCTCGGCGGCGCCGGCGACCCATATCGCTACTATCCCAAGACCTGACTTGCTGAGCGGTGGCCTTGCTCGGACTGGGGTTACGCCTATCGTGGATATCAGCAGCAACACGGAGTTCTTCGCGCTCCTCAGGCACCTGATCGATGCGTGGTGCGACCGTCACGCGCTCAGGCCGCTCTCCAGAGTGTTGGGTCCATATTTGGCGTTCGATGGATTGACGGATGGTTGGGGCGAAATCTTGAGGGGCCTGAAATCTGTCCGCGCCCTTTGCCGCGAAGATATCGCCGATGCTGAATTCGAAACGGTGGATGCTCTGATCGGCGCGGCCCAGCGAGCGATGTATCGAGATTGAGCTCGGTCGCCTGGACGTAGCTCAATGTATTGATCGGCTCGGCGCGCACTCGGTTTCGTGCGGGTCAGGGCAACCAGCGAAATTCCTCTCTTGCTTCTCGCTCCGCAATCTCGACACTTTCAAAAATCGACTTGCGCGCCCGGAGTGACACCCAGCCTTCGAAAACCAAGCGGCCTTGGTAGTCGTTGCGAAGCCATTTCTGGCCAAATGCACCATCGCGGCGTGCGACGATTAAGACGCGGCGCGTATGATCCGTGCTTTCGAAAAATCTTTGCGACGCGGTCCAGAGCGTTTGGACCTCCGGCTACCTGTTCCAGCGCCTCAATCGCCGGCCCAAACTCAATCATCGGCTCTGCCGGAAGCGCGCCTCGAACTTCGCGGCGGGTCCCTGCTCATGATGAGCCTCACCATGCTTGAGCGTCGAGGGGCGAAGATAGCCTGCGGGGTGCGCTCAGGGTGCGCGTAGGCCCCTTGACAGGCGGGACCATCGAGACCTTTCTCTTGGTGAGGGAGGCATGGTTCCGAAAATTCTTGACGACATCACGATCGGGGACATTCAGGCGCTGCGCGAAAACAGAGTCCTGGAAAGCCACTTCCTTGGGTCGCCCGATAACTGGTCGAAGATCGGTAGACGTCGAAGCGAGCTCCATGCAGTTGATTGCGCGTTCAAGCTGACGTCTTGTTCGGCGGCCGAACCCTCAAGTGTAAGTCGCGATAAGTGAAGGTTATCGCGAGTTAGAAGATCAGATCGCAAGGGCAATTGCGGTACAGCCAATCTTCGATGTCGCGGTAGAACGACGCCTCGACGCAAGGATTCGTCTGTCCCTCTTGGCTGCGAACCCGTGCGACTTCAACGCCGACCGTTATCAGAGCGATGTTCGCCGTGGGTAGCCTTGTGCGTAGCTCACGTTGCTCAAGCTCGCGAAAGGTCAATCCTGACTCCTCCAGACGGTCGCTGATATTTGCCTCGACGTCGCAGTTCGTCCCGACGGACTTCCTCTTCCGAATAATGCGCGGTTGTCCCGCCCCGGTTTCCTCCCGCCGGACGCGGGGCTTTTCATCGGCGAGCCCACGGGCGGCGCGGTTGGCTGCGGTTCCCAGTGCGATAGTCTTGGCGCGAATAAGCAAGAAGTTGGCGGCCGCTAACAAGAGCCGCAACGGTGGATGTCGTAATTCCGTATTGTCCGCATTCTCGGACATTGTGGTAACAAATGGGGTACCGCCCCTCTGACAACAATAGTTAGACCGTTATCGTGGCCCTAACGGGGATTTCGAGTGCTGAGGCCCCGCTCAGCCTTCCCCGCTGAGTGGGGCTTTGCTTTTCGTCCGCTGCCCAATCCGGCGCGAAATCCTCGGAGGCCGAATTCTGTGAGGAGGAGACACGCGGCCGGGGCGTGCGCCCAGGGCGAGAGCCGCATAAATCCGCCGAAGCGCTTTGGAGGCCGCGAGTTGATGCTTGGGCGGGGTGATCTGGTGAGCTAGCTCCGCCCGAGGCGCAAGTTGGGGATCGCCTTCGCAGGGGGGATATGCCCAAACAAGTAGGGCCCGAGCCGCAACCCGCGCTGATCCGTTCCACGGGCTAGCGCGCGATTGCCAGCTCTGGATGCCTCCTGACGCGCGCGGGACCGCCTGTGACGCTTGGCGACTGTCTCGCCTGCATGCGGTTTGCTGGCGCAGGTGTCCCAAGGACGGCCGAGAGAAAAATGCGAGACAGTTCAAAGACAGGCCGACGGCGACGCTGTATCCCTGCGTCCAACAGCGAGCCAGCGGTGCGCGACTTGCGGCCCTGAGACACGCCCTGCATCTTTGCAGTTGATTGCATAACACCGTGGCGATGAACAGCGACCATCGCGGATGCCTGAACCGGGCGCAGAGAGCGGTTAAAGCCTCGCTAACCGCAACGCGCCGCCCCCGGCGTTGCAACGCCTCATGGGACGCCCGCGATGGCCTCTTTGAGCATTCAAGAAGCGGCGAAAGAAGCTGGGGCGAGCAAAGTCGACGTCTGGCGTGCTATCCCGGAAGGCACGCTTCTGGCTCTGAGGACGGATCGAGAGCATGAGCGAAGCCAAGTCCCCGAACTGATCGGCCAGAGTATTTCGTACAAAAATTGCAGCGTTCCGGTGCAGAAGTCGTCTGATTATCAATGGCTTACGCATTTCATATTTTGGGCTGAACCGAACGACTTCGATCGGGCAAGATGCGGGCAAACCGCGCAGCCCTGCGGAGCACCGACGTCGAGGCCATCAGGCCGGTCGATCTCTTATTCGCGCACCGTCTCTTCGATCTGCTGCGGGGCTTGGGCGATATAGTTGCGGCGGCTCTCGGCCCGCGTCGGCCGCTCCGACGGGTCGCGCCCAATCCTCGGAATAAGCTCCGCGAGATCGATGAACTCGTCCGCCTGGCGGCGCAGCTCGTCGGCGAGCATCGGCGGTTGGGTCGAGATCGTCGACACGACCGCCACCCGCACGCCTTTGCGCTGAATCGCCTCGACCAGCGAGCGGAAGTCGCCGTCGCCGGAGAACAGCACCATGAGGTCGACGTGCTCGGCCATCTCCATCGCGTTCACCGCGAGCTCGATGCCCATATTGCCTTTGACCTTGCGCCGCCCGGTGGAATCGATGAACTCTTTCGTCGGCTTCGTCACCACGGCGTAGCCGTTGTAGTCGAGCCAATCGATCAGCGGGCGGATGGAGGAATATTCCTGGTCGTCCACCAATGCAGTGTAATAAAACGCCCGGATCAGGCGGCCCTTGGCCTGGAACTCCTTCAGCAGCCGTTTGTAGTCGATATCAATGCCGAGAGCCTTGGCGCTTGCGTACAAATTGGCCCCGTCGATAAACAGGGCGATCCTTTCCACAGTTGGCATTGGTGTTTCTTCTCTAGATTAGAGGGCTATAACGTATAGCCGTCGATGTTTGTTCCAAGCTAGGCTTACCCTTGTCAGGTGCTGGGGTTCCGATGCATGCGCGTATCGGGCCAATATCACGCCGGCCATGATCCCGGAAGCTTTCTGAAGCGGCCTGGGGCCGCTACAGCCCCGTTTCAGCTCCACCTCGAGGGTTTTGACAGTGACCGCTGATCGGCAGTGAACGGCAGTTTTTCAGGCTCCGAGGCATGCTTCCTTTCTTGAGCGGGCGATGCGGCGGGCTCTGCATTAGATTAACTGCGTGGCTCTCGGACGCAGCCTTCGTCCGCCGTCTGGGCAGCGCAACACGCCGACGCCGGTTCCAGTCTGGAGCTCTCGGTGTCCCTTCGTGCAGTTAATTGTATGAATTGCCTCGTTATTGACCACCGAACGCCAACCTCTTAGAGACTCGCCGTGAGGTTGACTGCATCGTCGGCGTTCGATCCCGCTTGCCGCGATGTGACGTCTCACATATTATCCATTTCGGCCATGCCTATTTCCGTTAGCCGAAGAAATTTGAACTTATCGTTTTCAAACCAGCCTTTGTGGCCCCCATACTCGATACCAACCAACAGTTCAGGTTCTGACCATCCCTTTTTCTGCGCGAATGCGGCAGCCACCTCAAAGCAGATGGTATAACCGACGCGGGCTTGCTGGCTCTTGAACATGTGAAGTAGCGTCCAGGCAATCACTTTCCGCTGTGGCATTGCCTTTGCTCCGGTCTGGAAGCGGATCGCAACGCTGTCGGTTAAAGCGCAAGCTACTTAGTCCCTTACGGACTAACTCGTGACATTTTTTGCGCAAATTGGCGTTGCGGCAGAAATATTTTTTGGCACAATGGTCCGGCCATAATGGCTTGAGCCCAATGGGTTCTTACCCTTGCACCCGCGTTTGGCGGGAAGAATTTGGGCGGATGTGAAATCGGCGGATCATCCAAAATTGCCCGGACAGCCGAGGGTGGTTGTTGCTCAAACCGCCTGACGCGTTTTTGGTTCCGGCTCCGCCGGCTTAGGTCGGGTACTGGATGACCGCGCCGCGCGGCCTGCAGACCGCCGGGTGCTGTCTAAGCCGCACGTAGGTCGCCCTAGCAGATCGATCGCGACACCTGCAGGCGTTTGTGTGCTTGTCAGCGATGATAGCAATTGGGGAATGTACGTAGTCTGGCCGCCCGCTCTGACTTTTTTTGCACCGCTCGCAGCGCGCTTCGATACCAGGGCCGCAAGCACGAGATCATGGCGGAGCGGTATGCACCTTGAGCGGGCCGGCTTCGTCGTCGTGTAGCGATCGGCCGAGATCGAAGTGGTGCGCCCAGGACATCGCGCTTTCGGCAGGATTCATGAGCGCGCGCTCCTTTTCCAAAATCGTCGCGCCGGCGTGAAACAATGATACGCCGACTGTCCCGGTACACATCGCTTCGGAATGATGGTTTCCTGATCGTTAGATGCGGTTCGCAAATCCCGATCACTGGTTTTAGCCCGATTTTTCCTCCGCGCTCTATGTTTCGCCGGACAAGCCATGATGCTTTGCAGCGTGGATCATGCGAGTCTCCAATTGGCGTTCCCGGTTCGCACGAAAGCCGACGTTGTCCGCTGGACGGCCATTCAGACAGTGCTCGCGGTGGGCCTCGTCGTACCGGCCACCGCCCTGGCGCTGCTGTTGCTGTACCGGGGCGATCTGAGCCGGCCCGTGGACGGACGCATCGTCATGAGCTTCTGCCTGGTCTTGTCCACCGTGGAGGCCCTTGTCTTCGCGCCTGTGGTCGCGTCGCGCAGCAGCAGAACCCTTAAAGAGCTGAACCTGGCCCGCGATGAACTCGATCGACTAGCCCGTGTGGACCCATTGACGGGTCTCCTCAACCGCCGGGGATTTGACCAGGCGGCGGGAGACGCGATCCGCCCGCCTGGTGGATGGGGTCGCCCGATGGCCGCCGTCATGTGCGACCTCGACCACTTCAAGGGCGTCAACGATCGGTTTGGACACGAGTTCGGTGATGCCGCGTTGCGATGGGTCGCTAATGTCCTGCGCTCGGCTGCGGGCGAAAGACCGATTGTCCTTGGCAGGCAGGGAGGCGAGGAGTTCGTGCTGCTGCTGACGGACATCGCGCGCGCCGACGCCTTGGCGTTCGCGGAGAGCCTCCGTCGAACCGTCGTGGCGCGGCCGGTGGAGTGGGACGGCAAGCGGGCGACAATTACAATGAGTTTCGGGGTCGCCGCGATCCCAGCCTGCCAGGGCCAAGTCTTTCAGCTGATCGCCCAAGCCGACGCTGCGCTGTTCATGGCAAAACGGAGCGGGCGAAATTGCGTCGTTGAGTTCCGCGAGGTCCCGCTGATAGCGGCGTAAGCGAGTCATTGGCAAGTGACTCGCACTGGGTGAGGTCACGCGAAATAGGCAGAGATAGCAAGATCGAACGGCGAAAGCTGGCGATCTCTGCGGTCGAACAGGTGTGCCGGAGCCATGCGATCAACTGCAGATCGCCGAGAAGACCCACAATTCAGTCGCACAACGAAGTCGCAATCATCAACACTTCTGATTGTTCCGCATTGCGTCGTGGTGGGACCTCACGACGCAAACCTCAGCTGCCCCAGCATCATCAGGAGGCCGATGATCGAAATCCCCCATAGGCCCGTGCGCACGTAGGTGACGCCAAAGAGATAAGCCGGCAGGTAAAGGATGCGGGCGATGATCCACACCGTCGCGCCAAGACCGCCGCCATGCCCGGTCGCGATCAGCGCCAGCGTAAGGGCGACGAACGGAACGAGGTTCTCGACATAGTTGTTGAGCGCCCGCGTCGCTCGCCCGCAGGCAACGCCTCTCGCGTAGGTCGCTCGTCGCGCGGCGAGAGCAGATAGGCGAGGCCGAATTCCTCGTTCGCCATATAAGCCTGAACGAGAACGTGCACGATCCACAACAGGACGCTGAGCTCTAGGCAGACGAGTTCGCTCATGTCTTTCACTTCGCGACCGCGCGACGCGGCGGCATCTACGCCGATTTGACCGGAATGTCGATTAAACCTTTGGCCTTCCACGAGCCGCCTGTCGCGTCCAAGCTGCCGAACACGTCTTCGGACTTCGTCGGGCTTTAGGAGCGGTATCGGACGGAATCGACTTGGCAATTCCAGGGTCGGATGGGTGCGGACCGACATCAGCGGCCCCAGCGTTCGTCTTTGAGCGTCGATGTAGCGCTGACGGGCGTGGTGGACGCCATCGCCAGCCGCGCCGGAAGGTCCCTCCCCCCTCTCTGGATCATGGGGGTCGGTCGTACCGTAGCGATTATAGTCTCTGGTCGTCCGATACCGATCGGACCGGTAGAAGTCGAGGCGACTTCGTGCAGTTGATTGCATGGTTGCTCTCGACCTAGCGCGGCCGGGGTTCGAGCGCCGGGCGAATGTGGGCACGAAGACGCCCCCTCACGTTTAAGTCCAGTTCTTTTTTTTAGGCATTGTGGAGTACGAGGTCGAGGTCACAATCCCGGTCGTAGGCGGCCTCAGGAAGCTCGGGGAAGCCCAAGGTGAACATCGCTGGTGGGGGAAGACCCAAGCACGGTGTTTTCCCCGCTTTACGCCCATTGGAGGTCCTCGATCCACAGAAGCGCGGGAGATGGAGTGCAGTTGATGCTGATTGGTCTCGGCCCTTGACGTCTTAGGTCGCCACGCCGGATGCCTTCAGGCGAGCCCTTGAGGCGCAAGCTGCCTGAGGGCTTTCATAAGGGCAGCTTCCTTGACCAGTCGATCCCGAGGTACGTCGAGTCCCTCGAATCGCTCCCAGACCGAGATGAGGTAGCTCACCGTGCGGAGGCTCACCTTGGCGAGCTCGGCGAGGTCAGAAAGGGTTGGCCGTCCACCCTCGGGCGTCTTAGGCAGGGCTCTGGCCTCGCAAAGCGCCTCGGCGAGTTCGAAGGAGCCGCCGTCGGCCCTGGCCGCGAGAAGTTGGATTTTCTTTTTCAGAGCCTCAGAGCTGGCCTTCACCGCCATGGTGGCCTCCTTGTCCAGACCTGGTATCCTCAACTCTGATTGCAGCGCGGTTAGCCGCATGCAGTTGACTGCAATCAACTGCAAAGCCGCTAGCCCGTTGACCTGTCCATCTTCCAATCCCGGTCACGTGAACCCGCGCGTCGAGGGGTGGCGGGGGACCTGGCCGTTGCACTCGGGTCGGGTGACCTGCGATGCAGCCCTTATATCGCCCAGGAAGGCCGTGGACGCCATTGTCAGGGGTTGCCCCTCAGAGCTTATTTGCCGCTGTGCGGACGTTTCTGTGGCTTTTGGAGAAGCTGGCCTGCGACCGACCGCTGCCCGAGCGGCCGGAACGCGCAATGCCGGCGAGAAGAAAGATTTTGAACCAGAGGGCTAACCGTGTCGGCTCTAGCGGGCGTCGCCGCCCGGTCTTTCCGTGCTCTGTTCGCATTCGGCATTAGCTCGCCTTCTTTGATCCTCGGCGCGTAACCGGGAAAAATAACTCTCCTCCCAGGCTATCGCCTCCTCGTCGGTCATCGGACACAATTCAGGCTTGATTGGCGCTATTGGGGACCGTCCGTCTTCGTCCTCGTTCCAGATGGCCAAGAATTCTTCCAATGTCTCGGACCTGCGCTCGGGCGACTTGTGCTCGGGTTGGTGCTCGTCGATTTGGTCAGTGCACCTTTCGACCCAATCGTCTTCGTTCACGTTGACTTCGATATAGGGCTTAGCCGGAGCCGGGGGGGCAGAGTGAGGCTCGCTCAGCTTCTGTGACGGTTTGGTCGGAAGAGGGGCCTTCGACTGAATGCGGGTACCGATGAATGCGAGATGGTTGTCGGAAAGGTAGAGGTTCACGGACGCGCTAAAGAATTTGAGCAAGAAGGCCATGTTCGGCCTGGTCGGGATGTTGCCGAACGCGCCGTCGCGGTCTTTGGCGTTCTCAGTGAACCTCGGCCAATTCTTGATCGTGTGGGCGAGCAGGTCCTCCGTGTAGGCTGTCAAGTAATTGGCGACGCAGCGCAACTCGAAGTCGCCGAGCTCTTTTTTTACCCAAGGCGTTAGCTCATGAAATTCGCCGGGGAAGGCTTCGCTCATGGCCTTTTCCCAAACGGGTTTGAGGTCGGGCTTGGGGAGGAAGAACGAGGGGGCCTTGTCGTCTTCGACGATGGGCGGGATCAAAGTTGAAGCCGGGGCGGGCGAAGTTGGGGTCCGGGCCGATCGCCTTCCGGCCCAAATATCAGTCATGTAAGTCCACTTGTTTGTTAGGCGCATTCGGATCGTGAACTCAGCAACCTTCTGCAACTTGGCAATCTGGGCTACGGTTTTCGGCCCCTCCGGGGTCTGGATCAAGTTCACGTTGCGTCTGTTGGCGGACTGGGTCCGCTTGTCCGCCCAGCGGACCTTTCCAGGGGCGTATTCGGGGTCCGATGGGTCCTTACGGTCAAGGGTTCCCCCCTTGCATGGCCCCATGCACGCAAGGAAGTCGCGGAATTCCTACAAAATGCGGGTCTACGTCTTTGGGTTCCTTCGCCCGCTGCTTGATGTTTTTTCCAACTTCCGTATTCGTGCTTGCATTTCTTGCGCAGCTGCGTTGCGGTCAGGTCCCGGCAATCAATCCAGGTATGGCTCGTTATTCGATGGAGAGGAAGGATGGGACCCGGGAATGTCTCCGGCGTCATTTATTTCCTTGGTATGTGTACTTAATCAGTGGTCCTGGACCGTCAATTCGGCCTCGGCCGGGGCCGCGCTCACGCCAAGAGTAATTATGGGGGTTTGGCGATTTTTTCAGCGTCAATTCCTGCTGACGCTCGTCGAGAAAATCCTCGCCGTTTTGACGCTCGAATTGACGGATGAGAAAATTGCCCGCTGCATCGTCGGAGTTGGTGTGCGAGATTTCTTCTAAGCTCATGGGGCTCTTCCTCGTGCTGATCGCCACGAAGCCGTATAAGACCGAGCACGCTGCAGCAGGTGTCATTTCTTCAAATCGGTCGGGACGGGCATCCCGGCCGATTTTCTTTTGCGGTCATCCCGTAAGTGTTGCCTCTTGCGCAGTTGACTGCCTAGATGTTGCTTCCCGGTTGGTTTGCGGCGTTGTCCAAAGCCGTCAGGCGGGCCACGAAGGCGCAGACCAGAGCGTTCAGGAGGTCCGCAACTGCGTGTTCAGGCATGCCCAGGTCTAACAAGCGCCGTGTTAGCCTGCACACCGGGTCGAGCACGGCGTTGAGCGGCTTATGGCCTCGATCTGGGTGATCGTACTACAGAAGGAAGATGCTATTGGCAAAGCGGACACCTTCCTCTTCCGCCGTCGCGCGCCATTCCTTAGTGATCATGACCGTCTCTCCGAATTAGAGGCGCATACATTCGCCGTGCGCGAGACCAGAATTCGGTTTCGCGGCGCAGTTCACGCCCGATTGTGGTGGGTGTGTCCTAGGGGCTTATTCGGCGGGGAGAGGCCGAGGTCAGCCGGCCGTATTCTGACGTAGAGAGGCAGCGCCTGCTCGCCACCCACTCGTCGAGATCAGCTTGCAGATAGCCGATCGCACGCGGCGAGAGGCGCACAAACTTCGGCCCATCCCCGCGCAGGCGCTGCTTTGCGAGCGTGGATACCGAGAGGCCGACATAAGCGGCCGCCCTCGGTGGCCGAAAGAGGTTCTGATTACTCATGTTCATGGAAGCCTCAAGGCTCGTCGCTGTTTCAAATGGGTGAATTAGCGAGCACGTCGCCGGCGATGAGGTAGACGATGGCTTTGAGGTTTCGTTTGGTTCGGTAGCCCTTGGCCTTGCGCTTGGCGGCCTGGACGTTGCCGTTGATCGCCTCGAGGACGCCGTTGGACAGGCCGGTGGCGATCGATCTGAGGATGCCCTCGGACTTGGCCATGATCGTCTTGGCCAGCCTCTTCATCGGCGCGAGGTCGCAGACCTCAACCCAGGCGTTCCAGCGGTCCAGGAAACGACGAGCCGATCGGGCGCTCATCGTGAACAGCTGTTGCAGGTTCATGCGGATCTGCATCGCCTGGATCGTGTCCAGGTTCTGCGCTTCCAACCGCGACAGCGCCTCCTTTTCCTCCAGCGTCAGACGGTCGACGTTCTTCAGGAAGATGTAGCGCCGGCCCTTGATCTGGAAGTTGTTCTTCGCCTCCTCGCGCCGCACTTGGTCGACCGCCTCGTTGGCGAGCTTGATGACGTGGAATTTGTCGAAGGTGATCTCGGCGTTGGGAAAGTTCTCTTTGATCCCAGCCTCGAAGGCGGCCCCCATGTCGATGCTGGCGTCGGTCACCGCCTCGCGCTTGCCGCCATGCGCCTCGAGGAAATCGGCGAAGTCCTTCACCGTCGCCGCGTCCTTGCCGTCGGCGACGTAGACGACCTTGCGGCGCGCCATGTCGACGAACAGGCTGATGTAATCGTGGCCGCGCCGCGCCGAGGTCTCGTCGGCGGCGATGCGCCTCACCTCCGACAGATCCAGCGCCTCTACCGCCCGCCAGACATAATGCTCGACGATGCGCCACAAGCGCGTGTCGTGCTCGCCCAGCAACCGCGCCGCGTTGGCGATCGGCATCGCCTTGGCCAGAGTCAGCACGAAGGCCTCAAACAACAGGGTGAAGCCCGATCCCGCGCGCGCCCACGGCGTGGCGACCTTGCGCACGCCGCACTCCGCACACGTCACCCTCGGCACACGCGCGTGCAACAGCGTGCGGTGCTGGAAGAAATCCAGATGCCGCCAGGTCTCCTCCTTCGTGTCATGGACCGCGCAGCCCTCGCGCCCGCACTGCGCGCAGGCGAACCGGCTCCCCCGCGGAAAATCCACGTATAAATCGAGCCGGCTGTCCGCCGCGTCGAACTCGCTGCGCGTCACCGTCCACGGCGACGAAAGACCAAGGGCCAACTGGAAAAGATCGGTGTCCTGCATCCCCTCAGGTTAACGGCGATCCCCTCTGAGCGATCGCGGACCCGCCCCCAAATTCCGACTTACCCACTCCTTTCAGCGAGGAGCCAGCCTCAAGCCGTCTCATCGTTGATTGAATGAGACCTACTCTCGCAGACTTTCCTTGATTGGACTAAAGGGGATTTTGACCGCAAAATCCCTCCTTGAAAAAGACGGAACGGCTCCCTACCGGCTCTCCTCTTTTTTTCGTCTCGCAAACTGAGTTCCGACTAATGGACGGGTAGGCTTCATTGCTGTATAATAGTTGAGTGCTTTCTCGTCGCTACCTAATTCCTTATTGGCAATCTTATATGAATCCTCAATGGTATCCGCAGCCCCTGCGTATTGAGTTCCAATCAGTTCATTCTCCGCAACCTCGAATACAACGTCCCACTTTATCCCCTCCTCTAATAGCCGACGCACAGCTCGCCATCGATAATAGTGTAACATCTTGCTAAGATATTTCTTTTCCGATATATTTTAGCGTCTCCTCTATATAGTATAGGGTCGCTGGCGGTAACCAATTCGGTATGGCTACGTTGCGGTCAATTACCAACGTCCACGCATCGAAGATTGCAGGTGCCTTTCCAGCCTCTACAAACTCCCTCAGGTCTTCTATTCGCTTTGCTGGATCAAAGCTTGCCCAAGGCGACGTGAGTGAGAAAAGGGGGTTCTCACGCACGATACGCGCTAGTTCCCGACGTTGACCGCGCGGCATCTCATTGTCCCAGGATCGCGAACGAAGCGCCCTGCAGACAGGTATCGTTTTGGTATCTGATTAAGATTGCGGTCCGCCTGTTAAAGTAACTCCCAAGCACCCATGCCGGTCGCGGTGGGGCATCTTGAGGGACGCCTGCATGAGCCGGGCGATAAGCTTGGCGGACTGCGGCGGCTCCGCCAAGCCCTGTTTACGCGGACAGGGCTTGGATGAGGGCGTGAGGTTGCGCGGTCAAGGTGTGGAGGATGTTCCAGCCCTGCTTGCGGGCGGTTGCGACGACCGAGCGCAAGGCGGCGAAGTCTGCCGCGCCTTTGAAGGTGCGGAAGGCGCCGGAGATCTTCATCTTGACCTTCATCATCCGCAGGGCCTGTTCGGCCAGATTGTTGGTGAAGGGGACGGTGAAGTCGTAAAGGAAGCGCAGGACGTCATCCTTATAGGTCTTCAGCCGCTCGAGGAGGTTGTGCCCGGGCCGGCGCTTGGTCCGTCCTCTTGCGCGGCGCTCGAGCGGCGGCAGGGAGCGATGGTAAGCGAGGCCGGCCCGGATGGCCTTCCAGTAGCGGGCCACGAAGCCCTCGATCACGGCGGGGGGCAGGGCGGTCGCGCCCTCTTCCCGCGCCGTTCGCACCGCCTCATTGGCCTCGACCAGCAGATCGCTCATGTCCTTCGCCCAAGGCTCTTCGTCGAGCTCAATCAGCGCCTTGAGCTCGCGCAGATGATGGGCGTTGCAGAAGGCGTGGGCGACGCCGGTCAGTCCGTAATAGGGCTTGAAATGATCGTGCACGACGACGCCGCCCTCGAGGCCTTGCGCAATGGCGCCGCGCTTCTCCGACACCCGATAGAAGGTCAGGGTCTCGGTCGAGACGGTGTGCAGCCATTGCCCCTTGCCGGCGACGCGAAAGCCAGTTTCGTCGAGATGGCGCACCGGCGCTTGCGCGGCAAGGACGCCGATGTGCGCCGCCACCCCCGCAAACGCCGCCGCCTTGCCCTTCACCCAGGTCGTCAGGCTGGCCGGGCAGAGATCAGGCGCGCCGAACAGGTCGTTCAACGTCTGGGCGACCCGGTCCTCGGGGATCAGCTGCTGGGCGTTGAGGTAGATCGCCGCCGCTCTGATCCGCTCGCCGTATTGGGCCGCCGCCCCGACGCCCGTGGGAAACTCGGCTTTCGTCTCGAAGCCGCAGGCCGCGCAGCAATAGATCGAGGCCTGGTGTTCGGTGACCTCGATCAGCTTCTCGGGCAGATCGAACACCTGCCGCTTCTCCGCCCCCGTCTGCATCGCCGCGGTGAGAGAGGCGCAGCAACGAAGGCAGACGCTCGCCGTATGCCGCTCGACCCGATCGGGCGCCTCGACCTGTTTGAGCGTGTCGCCCTTGTGCCCGGCCTGCCCGCCGCTCTTCTTGCCGGAGCGCCCGCGAAGGCTGCCGGAAACGCGCGGCTTCTTCTTCAGCCCGTCGCTCGAAGGCGGCTTGGAGCTGTTCGAGCTGTCCAGGCCCACTCGTCGCCGAAGCTCGGCCACCTCGGCCCGAAGGGCAACGTTGTCAGCCTGCAGCGCCTCGTTCTCGTGCCGCAGCGCCTTGTTCTCGCCCCGCAAAACCCCGTTCTCGGCCCGCGACGCCTCGTTCCTGCGCTGCAGCCGAGCGACTTCGCCGCGCAACTGCGCAATGTCGCCTATGAGCGCGTCGATCGAGTCGCAAATCGCAGCGGGGCGGAGAACCATTTCCACCTTGACTCATGTTTCCGCCCCGCGCGTCTCGCACTATCGACGCGCCCGCCAATATTTCACGCCAACTGTTGCAAATCGGACTCACCCACCTTGGGAGTTACCTGTTAAATCAGGTGCGCTCGTAAGCACCTGGAAAATAGATTGAAATTGGTGGAGCCAGACGGAATCGAACCGACGACCTCTTCAATGCCATTGAAGCGCTCTCCCAACTGAGCTATGGCCCCATTTTCCAATCTATCGCGCGGACAGCCTCGATTGGGACTAGGCCGGGACGTCCGCGCGGGCGGCGGTATAACCGCAAACCTTTGCCCGCCACAAGGCCCATCTAGAAAAATGTGGGCGCAGGGAGAGCGCCCGCTCGGGCCAAGATCATCGCGCCAGCGCAACGCGAAAAGCGTCGCCGTCCTTTTGCGCGCCCGCTCCTGAACTCGCCCGGAGACAAGCGGAGCGCCGGCGTAGGGAAGGGCGGAGCGCTCCATTGCGGAGAGACCTGATCGGCTCTGTTTTCGGGCCCGGACGCGAACAGCGACGAATTGAGACAGATCAATGCGACGCGGTTCGGATTGGATTTGGATGCGACGACGTTCAAATAGGACGTCGAACCTGTAGAAAGCCAATGCGGAGAATGTTCCGGGCCGGCGCTCGCGACCCGGGAGCGAGAAAGGCGAAGCGAACTGGCCGCGCCGCAAGGCGGGCCGCGATCGTCGCACTCGCGACTTGGTGTCCGAACGCGTCTGGCCCAATTTTCGGGGGAACAAATGACCATCAGATATCCTGGAACCCCAAGCGTTATCCACGGTAACGGCGCCGTCGCCGAAGTGATGAGCCGCGTATGCGGAGGGGTGATCGGCTATCCGATCACCCCTTCCACCGAGATATCGGAAATCTACGAGGCGTTTCGCGCCAGCGGCGGCTGAATGTCTGGGGCAAGCACCCGTTCTTCTTCGAGCCGGAAGGCGAGCATTCCGCCCAGAGCGGCGCGCTCGGCGCGGCGTTGACCGGCGGCAAGTACATCTCCAACGCCTCCTCCAGCCAGGGCATTCTCTACGGGATGGAATCGCATTACGTGACCGTCGGCAAGCGGGTCGGCGGCTTCGTCCTGCAGGTGGCGGCGCGCGTCGTCTCGAAGCACTCGCTCAACGTCATGGCGGGGCACGACGACGTCTACGCCCTCCTCCCGTCCGGCTATACGATCCTGTTCGGCAGCAACCCGCAGGAAGCGGCGGACTTGGCCGCGATCGCCTACAGGCTGAGCGCGCTCTCGCTGATCCCGGTCGCCAACGCCATGGACGGCTTCGCCACCAGCCACATGCTGTCCGAGGCTTTGATGCCGGAGCCGGAACTGCTGCGCGAATTCCTCGGCGATCCGACAAGCTGGATCAAATGCCCGACGGTGGCTCAGGAGATGCTGTTCGGCGACAAGGGCCGCGTTTTTCAGCTGCGACAATACCTCGCCCGCCGCGCGAGGATTTCGCGCCGGGCGATCTGGCTAAAGTCAAAGCCTTCCTCGCCGAGACCGAGACGCCATCGAAAACGATGGCGAGGGCGCGCTGATCGAACAGACGCTCGCTTGGATTCCCGAGGAACTCCGCGGCCAATGGCGCAGGCAGTGGATCAACGCCCATGAGAAGGGCACGCGCCAGCTCGTCCCCGCGCTGGTCGACGTCCACAATCCGGGCGTGACCGGTGGTGTGCAGAATCAGCCGGACTTCCAGGCCGGCTCGGTCGACCATCGCACCCATTTCGTCCGCGAGGTTCCGCGGATCGCCCGTCAGGCGATGCAGGAATATAGCGCGCTGACGGGGCGCGAATACGGGCCGATCAAGACCTATATGTGCGATGACGCCGAAACCGTCATGCTCGGCCTCGGCTCGGTGACTGACGATGCCCAGGCGGTCGCGGCCCATCTGCGCGGGCAAGGCAAAAAGGTCGGGGTGATCTCCGATCAAGCTCTTGCAGCCCTTCCCAGAGGCGGAGGTCGTCGCCGCGCTGAA
>CAWFVS010000018.1:0-31835 GCA_963819255.1 uncultured Alphaproteobacteria bacterium | reverse complement strand
CCCGAGGCGCGCGATGAGCGCATCGTTCGGCCCCGTTATGCGAGGTCGCACGGCGCCGACCCCGTGGACGTTGAGGAGGGGCGGTAGGGCGAATAGAGACCTCTTCGGCCTCGAGATCATCGACAGAGGCGTCGACGGCGTAATGCAATTACGCCAGAGGTTGGGCGTAAGCTGGCGAAACCGCTGGAAGGCAGTGAATACGGGCGCGACTTGAGTGACTCGGAAGGAAGAGCGGAAGGAGGCGCGGAAAGGGCGGCATCGAATAAACTGGGGCGCGTCGCGGTGACGGCGACTTCGGATTCCTCGCGCACCGAGGAAATTGAAATTCGATTGGGATCAGAACAACCGCGTCAAGTGTGGGGCGCGCCTTCCCATTGCGGAGATTGAAGGTTTGTTTAAGCGGCGGGATACCGCTTTCGCCAACGATCCGAAACTGACAGAGAAGCGCTATCGGGCCATGGGCGTCAATTCAAAGGGCGAACCCATATTCGTTGTGTTCACAATTCGCCGCGCATATGGCCAATGGTTGATCCGACCAATCAGCGCGCGATATGCTCGTGCAGAGGAAGTCCGGAAATGGCCCCCGCCAAGAAATTGAAACCGGTTCCTAAGTTCAAGTCCGACGCGGAAGCGGAGCGGTTTGTCGAGACCGCCGACTTGTCGGAATACGACTTGTTCGCCAACGCTAGCCCGCGTGACGAATGGTTCGCCAAAATTGAGGCGCTGCATGAGCAGGCGGCCCAAGCAAAGCGGTTGGCCGCCAGGCGCAAGGCGGCCAAAGCGAAGGCGGCGCCAACGGCCTCAAGAAAGCGGGCGTAGAACAATTCGACAGCAGATGAGCCCGAAGCCCCGCCGCTGGCTGCCTATGTATTGCTACAACGGGCGGCGAATTCACGGCCCGAACAGCCGCCGGTCGAGGACGACAGGCGTCTCCGGCCCGACCGAAATCAGGGCGGCGTCGGGGCGGGCGGGATTGACGACGACGTTTAAGTCGCGCCCGGCTATCACAACGGATGGAACAACGAGGAGAGCGGATCTTCGGCCCTCGATCCAGTCCCGGCCGAAGGATTGAGCGACCGAAAGATCGCGCACATCGTCCCAGCCGGGATGCGATACCGGATCGAACGTTTCGCGGGAAACGGCGTCGGGGACGACTGCCTCGACACACCGCGCGCCGCTCGGAGGCGACTTCCGGTTGGCGTGGACGAGAACCTCGATGAGGCAGAGGGCGAAGCTCGTTCCCGTATAGATCGCCGGGTAGCCGGGCGGATTCCAGCGCTGGCCGAACAGGCGGGCGCCCTCGCCCGACCAGACGGGATGGGCGCCCGTGACGATGCGCCAAAGCCGGAGGGGCAAGGCCTTAGAGGGCCAGGCCGAATTCGAGCGCGTTGAGGATTTGCTCGGCGCGGCGGGCGCCGAGGTCCGTCTTGGCGGCGTCGAGCGGGCTGCGCCCGTCGAGCTCGGGATGCGGGGTCGTCATGAAGGCGCGCGCCTCGGCCTCGGTGCCCAGCGCCCGGCGGGTGTGCACGAAATTTGCGCGACGCGTTCCGTGCGCTCGCTCTCCTGCCGCGAGAGTGTGTTTTCCCGCCGCTCGAGCGTCGTCTTCGGCACGATGCCCCGCTCGAGAGCCGAGGCCTTCACCCTGTCCCCGCCGGCGATCGCCTCCGCGACGTGCTGCAGGAATTCGCGAGGAAGGCCGCTCTCGACCGCCTTCTCGATCAAGATCGGCGAAGGAGACGACACCCGACGGCCTTTGACATGAGACGAGCGCCCGACGATGAACAGCGTGTCGCCGTCGACGGTGATGAAGATCGATGTGGGGGCCCCTTTCTGACCCCTGCCCTCTTTCGGCCCGCGCACGAATGCGAGGCCCATGACCTCGGCGACCGCCTTGGCGTCGTAATCCGGCAGCATGCCGCCCCTCCTCGACCAACTGGGCCAAAGTAGAAGCCCAGATGGGCAAAATCAAGGTGTCTCGCGGCCTCAGCTCGTCGACCCTCTTCGCGCCGCTTGCGTGCTTGGCGGTTATCCCTTCGCCGCGAAGGACGCCGAGAGCGCGAAGAATGCAATCTGACAAGTTGTGTCGGCCGACGATCCATGCCAGGATTTTGTTTGGTCGTCGCGCTCACACTGCGGGGCGTCCATCATACCAACTCAAAGGAAGGGGACCTCATGCGCACCTTGGGACAGATCGGATTCGTTCTCGGAGCTCTGGTGAGCGCTTCCGCGGCGTTCGCCGCCGACCAGCAGGTCGAGCGAGGCAGGTATCTTGTCACCATCGCCGGCTGCAACGACTGCCACACGCCCGGCTACTTCCTCGGCAAGCCGGACTTCGAGCACGCGCTGTCAGGCTCCGATGTCGGCTTCGGGATTCCAGGATTCGGGGACCTTCGTCGGCCGCAATCTGACGCCGGACAAGGAGACAGGCCTTGGCGCCTGGACGGACGACCAGATCATCGCCGCCTTCACCGCCGGCGTCCGGCCGGACGGACGCAAACTCGCGCCGATCATGCCCTGGCAGGGCTCGCGCACCTCGATCGGGAGGACGCGCTGGCGATCGTCGCCTATCTGCGCAGCCTGCCGCCGGTCAAGCACGCCGTCCCCGGCCCGTTCGGCCCGAAGGAAGTTCCCTCGACCCTGGTGATGACCATCATCCCCGGCGAGGCCTATTCCAAGCTGCCCCCGCCGCCACAGTAAAAGCAAAGGGCGCCGCTCGCCACCGGAATAGGATAGAAAGGTCGCCCGGCGCGAATGGCGCGCCGGCGTTTCGGGCGGCCGAATGGAGACGGCATGCGGCGCAGAACTTTGATCGCCGGCGGCGCGCTGGCCGGAGCGGCGGCGCTCGCGGCGAGGCGCGCGCAAGCCGCCGACGCGGTGATCGCGCGGCGTTTCGCCGACGCGCTCACCGCGCATAATCTCGACGCTTTCGCCGCCCTGTTCGCCGAGAACTACGTCAATCATCAATCAAGCGCGGCGGCGCCCCCGCCGGCCGGACTCAGCCCGAAGGCCGCGACGGTCGCCTTCTTCGCCGCGCGGCTCAAGGCCCTGCCGGACTTGAAGGTGACGGTCCAGGCGACGGTCGCCGAGCCCGAGAAGGTCGCGGCGAGCTTCGTCTACGAGGGCACCCACGAGGGCCGCTATTACGGCATCGATCCGAGCCACAAGCGGCTCTGGTTCACCTCCTGCGACATCTTCCGCATCGCCGACGGGCGGATCGTCGAGCATTGGGGGATGGGCGACATCGCCGGCGTCGTGGCGCAGATGAGGGGATGACGACCGCGCCGCTCGGGGCCCCTGAGAACGCTAGGATGCGCCCGATACTTCGACGGCGTCGTTCCAAAGGTCGCGCGGAACCGGGCATTGAAGGTGGAGAGATCGCCGAAGCCGCTGTCGAGCGCGACGGCGAGAACGGAATCCTTCGACGTCTTGAGCCGCCGCGCGGCGCGCGCCATGCGCGCGCAGGACGTACTGGTAGGGCGTCATGCCGACGAAGCGCCGGAACACCCGCAGGAAGTGATGCTTGCCGAGGCCCGCCGCCGCAGCGAGGCTGGCGAGATCGGCCGGCGCGTCGGACGCTCGTCGATCAGGCTGACCGGCGCTCAACAATATCCGTGCCGCAGAAATCCCGGGCCCGCTAATCCGACTTTCCGCCTTGAGGAGGCGCGCAGGCAGGGACGGCAAATCCCCGCCTTGAACGCCGCGAGGTCTATTCCAAATCGATCGGCTGATAGCGGCCGGCCTCGTCCAATTGCGTGCCCCAGACCTTGTGGGAAGCCTGGTGCTGGTTGTCGCTGAAAGTTACCGGCGCCCCCAACCCCAAGTCGAATGCACGCATTTTCTCAAGCTGGTCGACAAGCTTTTCCGTGTTCAGGTCGCGGCCGACCCGCTTGACAGCCTCAGCCAGGATGCAACCGTCGATGTAACCTTCGAAAGAAGCGTAATCAGGCGGTTCACCGGGAAAAGACTTGCTCAGCGCCTCCTTGTATTTCAGAACGATGGAGGAGAAGCTGTTGATCACAGGCACCACCTGGGTGACGACAACGCCGGCGGCGTATCGGGGTCCGAGCAGCATCAGCTCGTCGGCCAGCTCCGTGCTGCCGACGAATGAAACGTTGGTGTAGATCAGCGAGGGGTAGAGGTCGCGCGTCTTCTCGATGAACTTCGCCGCCGCACGGTACGAGGCGACCATGACCACGGCTTTGATTTTCCCCTTAAGAGCGCGCAGCGCGTTCACCGCGTCTTGCACGTCCACGGTGTTGCGCTTGTAATTGAGACGAACGATGTCCGGATAGTCTCCCGGCAGCGCACGCACCGCCTTCTGGACGCCGGCATAGCCGGAATCGCCATAAAATCCTGCTGCGCAAAAACCACGATCTCGCTCGGCTGGATGCGCCTCACGTTGACCAGGTAGCGCACCACCGCATTTGTCTCTTCGGCATAGCTCGCCCGATAGTTGAAGACGTAGCGATCGGGCGGATCGCGGCGAAGAAGGTTGGCGCCGCTGAACGCCCCGAAAAACAGCGCCCGATGATCGAGCGCGAAGGGCAGCGCCACCGCCGCCGTCGGCGTTCCGACGTTGCCGATGAAGCCGAAGACCCGGTCCTTATCGTAAAGGACGCGCATGGCGTCGGCTGTCCGCGCCGGCTCGTAACCGTCGTCGACCGCCACGAGTTGCAGTTGACGGCCGTTCGCGCCGCCGGCGGAATTGATCTGGTCGAAGGCCGTCTCGACGCCGATCTTCATCTGGCGGCCGAGCTCGCGCGACGCGCCGCTGAAGGGGGCAGCCATCCCGAACAAAATCTGCGTGTCGCTGACCCCGCGCACCGCGTTCTCGGGCGCGGTCTGCGGGGCGACGGGCGGGGCCTCGACGTTTGCGGCGGCGACCGAAGAGACGTTTTTCAGCGGCTCCGGCGACGGCGCCGCAACCGCGGACGAAGCGGCGACTGCGGGGGCGGAAGCGTCCTGGGACGGCGCCGTTTGGAGAGCCTGTAATCGCGCCGCGAGATCGGACACGCTGGCGGCCGCGTTCGGCTCTCGAGAACCCGCGAACGGCGCCAAATGGCGGTCCTCCACGCCGGGAACCAGGATGAAGGCCCCTGTCGCCGCCGCGACTGCGAAAATGACGAAGGCCACGAATACCCAATATTTGAGCCGGCTGGGCTTGGAAACCGCCTGCAAGCGGTCCGCCCCTCGGGAATCCACGCCGAACGCGCCGAGAAGGGCGCGTTCATCGCTTTCACCCTCGCCTTCGCCGCGCTCCGCCAGCGGAGTCGAGGCGCCCTTAGGAAGGCCATTGCGGCCTTGCGCGTTCAGCATAGACCGCCGGAAGATTTCGGCAGGGTCGTCTGACAAGCCCACCCCAACATCCCCGTAAACATAAATTCACTACAACCCCCACAATCAGGGGACGCGAATGATAATTTTCGTTCTCTGTGGCGACACTATGTCAAAATGGAATTTGTGCGCAGTGTAAGGCTTATGCCAGGTAATCGAGGTTTTCGCCTGGCCTTGCAGCGGCGCCGCCGCGGTGTGGACCGCGGACTTCCTGCCGGACGATCTCAAGCCGCAACTGGCGAAGCTGATCGAGGCCGGAACGCAGGCGATGAAGCGCTCTCTCGACGCCCTGTAGGGCGCGATCGCACACCGCGCGTCGACGGCCTGTAGGGCGCGGTCGTTGACCGCGCCGGCCGCGCTCAGCGAGCGCGGCTACAGGAGCCGCGCTCCATAGGGCGTCCGTAAGGATACCCGTCTGTCGGCGGGCTATGGGGCGTGGCTACAGTGCGCCGCTGCAGTCCGCCAGCACCGCCTTGAGCTGCGCCTCGAGCGGGCCGGCGCCCGGCGCGTAGGAGGCCTCGATCGCCGCCGTGCCGATGGTGAAGGCGTCCGCGCCGGCGGCGCGGACGGCGGCGACGCGCTCCGCCGAATTGATCGAGCCCGCCACGACCAGCGTGCCCCTGCCGAGACCCCGCCGGCACGCGGCCACGAGGTCGAGCGGGTTCGCTTCCGTCGCTCGGTAGGCGAGAAGGTCGACGCCGGCGCAGCCTTTTTCGGCGAAGGCGCGGCAATGCGCCTCGACCTCCGCCGTCGTGCCGCCGAGGCGGGTCGGATGCCCGTGCGGCCTGCCGGCGAAGGGCAGATAGCGCGTCGGGCATCCCTCGAGGATGCGCAATCCCTCGTCCGCGCACACGCCGCCCATCAGCCAATCGACGCCGAGCTCGCGGGCGAGCGCGACCGAGCGCAATTCGTCGTCGCGCGTCGTCGAGACCACTTCCATCCAGACTGCCGCGCCTGCCCCGCGAATGGCGGCGGTCAGGCGCCTGAGAAGCGAGGGCTCGGCGCCGACATCCTTGAAGCCGATGTGCTTGAGGGCGAGCGGCCGCGCGGCCTCGACGAGGTCGAGCGCGTTGTCCACCGTCGCGTCGTTGCGGGTCAACATGAAGACGAAGTCCATGACCGCCCTGCCCGCGTTTTTCCGATCGGATCTAGCCTATCACCCTGGGCGCGGCCCTGCGATGTCGCATATCGCCGCGGGGACCCCTGTACCACCGCCATTCAGCGCCGGGAGGCGACATGAAGCGGCGGACGGTGTATCGTCCGATTTCTGAACCATAGTCGCATGGCGCGATATCCGCGAAACTTTCATCGGCGGATTCCGGCTCTCCACTCCCCATCCGGCCCCCGCTTCCGGGCCGCGCCACCCCCGGTTCGCGGAGAAGGAGGAGAACTCGCAGGCCGCCGGTGCTCGATGAAGAAATCGTCGCGAAGGGCGCGCCGGCGAAGGAGGAGGGAGAATGGCCCCTGCCCTCGAAGGCGGCTGCGCCTGTGGGCGGATGCGCTACCGGCTCGCGTCGCAGCCGATGTTCGTCCACTGCTGCCACTGCCGCGACTGCCAGCGGCAGACCGGCAGCGCCTTCGTGATCAACGCCCTGATCGAGACCGACCGGGTCGAAAGGCTCTCCGGCGAGACGGAGGCCGTTCCGGTTCCGACCGACAGCGGCCGGCCGCATGTCATCCATCGCTGCCCCGTCTGCAAAATCGCGCTCTGGAGCCATTACGGCGGCAGACAGCAACTGAGCTTCGTCCGGGTCGGCGCGCTCGACGACCCCGCGGCGCTGCCGCCCGACGTCCACATCTATACGCGCTCCAAACTGCCCTGGGTCGTCGCTGCCCGCAAAATGTTCCCGCCTTCGAGGCCTATTACGACTCCAAGGCTTTGTGGCCGGCGGACAGCCTCGCCCGGCGCAAAGCGATCATCGGGTAGCGCGATGGGCGGGCCGCCCCGTCTCCATCGCGCCGTCGCAGCCGCCGCCGCGCTGCTCGCCGCGACCCCGGCCTTCGCGCAGGACACGGCGGCGGCCAACACCCTGATCGAGCTTCGCCGGCAGGTCGGCGCCTGCCTGTCGCGGACGCCGCTCGTCGCGAGCGGCTCGCGGGTCACCATCGTCTTCATGGTGAAGCGCGACGGCTCGATCTTCGGCAAGCCACGGATCACCTTTTCGCGTCTCGAAGGCGACGCCGAGGCGCGCGGACGTTTTCTCGCGGACGCCGAGCGCGCGGTCGACTCCTGCCTGCCGCTGAAAGTGACGCCGACCCTCGGCGCGGCGATCGCCGGGCGGATGTTTTCGATTACCCTCGGGCGGGAGAAGCCGGAGACGATCTAGATTTCCGCCCTCGATCGACGGCGTAAAGCAGAGGCCGGGCTACGGAATTGCAAAGCTCTGGTCTTGGACGTGCTATGAGAAAAGAACGGCCACGTCTCCACATTTTTGAAGCAATGGTGAATATTGACAAGGTTAACGATCCCAGCTAGCCTCCTGATTCGCGATCTGAGCGCGCAGCAACTGCCTAAAAAGCGAGCCACCAACTAAGGAAGAAGTGATGATGAAGAAACCTGCAAGTTTTTTGGCGTTTTGTTGGCTGGCGATAGGGCTCCCAGTCCATGCCCAGAACGTTGACGTCGCGCATATCCTATGCGCTTATACCACTCCGACTGCTGAGAAGGTACTCAATACGGCAGTCAGTTCGAGGGTTGTCATGCCGACGTCCTGCTACGTGGGTTCGAACAACTGTGCACAGTGTCTTGCGGATCTACAAACCGACGGCTTTACGCAGCAGGCAGCGAACGAAGTCGGGTTTAGCCCCGTCACGCTCCCGCCGGGGGTTAACCCCGTTACCGTCCCATCTTCGCTCGCCGCCCAAGGCTATGTCTTAAGGAGGGGAATGCCTGTGACGCCTCTTAGAGCGAATCCCCAATAGAGCTCCCAATAGCCGGAGTTTCGGAAGGAGCTGGAAACTCCCAAGCTGAAACTTCGGCGACTGGCGCATCTTCCACTGCCCTGGTCCCGGGGCGACCTTTGCTGAATTCGCGCGGCTTCTCAAGGCGAGGGTGTCGGGCGCTCGGGAGGTTCTCTGACGCCCCGGTAAACGCCGCCCGGCGGAATGAGCCCCTTCAAGAACGTGTGAAAGTGGCCGGGCCGCGCCACATTCGAGGCCGGCGAGCCGGTTTGCCACCCCAGCGGATTCGGGGCCTCTACAATAAGCTTCTGTCCCCTGACGTTGACGTCCTGACTGAGATTGACGTTCTGGGCCGCCGCGAATTCGCAGGCCGCGATCAAGGCGATTGCGGAGAAGAGAGAGCGGGATGCTGAGCGAGCAAACACTGTCACTTCCTTGCAGCCCTGTTCAAAAACCGGCCGATCGGGGCGCCGCCAATCCCGCACATTACATAGGATCGCTGCGTCGTCGGCGCCAGATCGCGGATCGTCACGTCCTCGATCATGCGACGGCGCAGAGGGCTCATCTTGGCCATCGAAAAACTCCTGACTGGGCGCGGCTGAAACAGCCCAATCCTCTCAGGCAGTAGAAAACCAATCACGGCATATGCGCCGGAGCCTCATGGCCCGGCGCATCGAGATGAGAGGCTCACATGCGGATTTATAGGGCCTTCGCCAGCGCCTCAATCGCGCGGTCGGGCGCCGTTTGGTGCGTCGATATCGATGCCGATCGCTTTGCACAATGGGCCGATGTGGCGGCAGTAGTTGCGCCAGCGGCCGAGCGAGGTGTGGTAGAGCGGCTGGCGCACTTGCCACGTGCTCGCGGTGCTCACTGCCCGGTCGGTCTTGTAGTATTCGAGACAGGCGGGCTCCCAGGCGACGCCGAGGAAATCGATCAGCTTGCGCGCTTCCCTTTCGAAATCGCCGATCAACTTCTCGTATTGGACATGGTGCGTCGGCAACGGCAGGCATCGAGCCCAGTAGGCGCACATCCGCTCCGTCTCGCGCCAGCGGCGCCCGGCGTCCAGCAGATCGGTCGCAAACGCAACCTCTTGGCCGAAGTGCTGCATGAAGACAGACAGGGCCGCATCGCGCCCATCGCGATGGGTGAAGATCACACGCGCGCGCGGAAACATCGCGGCGATCATGCCCAGCCGGTAGATGTTGTCCAACATCTTGTCGACGACGCGCAGCCTGCCCGCGGCAAGCGCGGCCAAACGATCCAGGTGGCGATCGGCCAGCGAGCGGAACAAGCGCTGCGTCCACTGGTTCGGCGCCAAACGCTGGACGCGGGCCGCGATCCGCGGGAGATCGCGCGTTTCGCCGACGCCAAAAACCTGAGAATGGCTGGCGCAGATCTGCTCGACGAGCGTCGAGCCGGTGCGAAAATAGCCGACGATGAAGACCGGCATTTCGGAGGGATTGCCCCAGTCGCGTGTTCGCACGAAGAAGTCCGGCGTGAAGACGCGCATGAGCGCGTCGTTGCGCACGCGAAACACGTCGTGGTCATACCGGACGTTCGCCGCCAGCTGCCCGGCGCGGGCCAATCGATTGCCCTCGAGCGCCGCTGCGAAGGCCTCGTCGTAGCGTCCGGAATCGTCGAGGATTTTTGCCATCGCCAGTCCCGCCGCGCCTCGATCGGCGGCGTCGCCTTCCGGATTTTGCATGATCCGGCGTAGGCGATCGAGCTCGGCCACTTCAGCGATCTCCTGCCGCACGGTCGCCATGCCGTGGTGGGCCGCCCCGAGCTCCGGATTGATCGCCGAAGCCTTCTCAAAGGCCGCGGCCGCTTCTGCGAAGCGGCCTAGTGCGCGCAAGACCGAGCCGAGTCCCATCCAACCGAGGGCGAGATTCGGGTCCAGCGCGAGCACCCGCTCGTAACACGGCAGCGCCTCCGCAACGCTGCCGATCTGCTGCAGCGCCAGGCCTAGAAACAGGTGATTGTCGACCGCCGTCGGATTCAGCGCCGCGGCTCGGCGAAGATGGACCAGGGCGTCATTTGGCTTGTTCGCGTTGAGCAGGGCCACGCCGAGGTTGGCGCGCGCCGCCGCCAAATTCGGCTCCAGCGCAAGGGCGCGCTCATAGGCGCGGATCGCTCCCTCCCTGTCGCCGAGTTTTTCAAGGGCAAGCCCGAGATTGCAGTGGCCGCTGGCAAAATGCGGCTGCAGCACGACTGCGCGGCGCAGGTGCTTGGCGGCCTCGGAGTAGCGGCGGGCAGAGTGCAGGGCGTTGCCGAGGAAGAAATGCGCCGAGCCGGCGGTCGGATATCGCTCGGCGAGGGGCGTAGCGCCGCGATCGCCTCGCGATGGCTCCCTTGCAACCAGAGGACCCGACCGAGCATCTCAATCACGTGGGGGTGCGCCGGCGCCATCGTCAGCATTTGCCGGCACCGATGCTCGGCCGCAGCAAATTCGCCGGCCTCGCAATGCTCTCGGACCAGCTTGAATTGTTCGGCTAGGGCTGTCGCGGACACCTGGATTCCCTTTGTCGCGACGGGCCCCTCGCGCACTTGAGGATTTGGGGGCTCAGGTGAGGTCCGCGACATGGAGTTCGACGCGCGGCGGACCTCACATAAGCCGGATTGAACGAAGCCCGCGGCAGCGGCTCCGTTCAATCCCTTGCGTCAACCCTGAGTCGAATCTGTCGAGCCTGCCTGATGCCTACAGGCCCTAGAAGGGTTTGCCGTGCGGATAACCCACACCGGTGCAGAGACTGTAGGCGATCTTCAGCTGGTTCAAGTCATATTGGTTATCGTAGCCCTGGCCGGCAGGCAAGCTGGGATCGGCCGAGCCGCCTGGGCCGCAGAGCCCGCCCACGACGTACGTGATCGTTGTAGGCGTCTTGGGTTCATCAGCATAGAGCGCGCTGAGCATCGCATTGGTCGACGCGTAGAAGGAGCCGAAATGGTTGAAGATGCCGGCGGTCATCGGCGACGCGAGACTGGTGCCGCCCCAAATAGACCACGTTGCGTAACCGTAGTACGTGCTGTTGTACACCCAAACGCCTGAGTATGGGTCGGCGTCGGCGCTGAGATCGGGCGCGCCGCGAGCCGACGTGCCGTTGTTGTACCACTGGATGACCGAGGCGACTGCGGACTGGAAGCTCGGCAGCGGTTCATAAAGGCTCGGCCCGCCGCCGGTTGCACCACCATATGGGTAGTAGTTCCACACCGCCTGAGTCTCGTAATCGCCGTTGTTCTGATTGCGAGCGATGTGCGTGCCGCCGACCCCGGCGACGTTCGGCGACACCGAGGGATATTCCGTCCCCGGCGCGTCGCCGGCCGAGGCGAAAAAGACGACGTTGGTTCCGGTGAAGACGTTGTCGTAGCTGGTCTCGGTCGACCATTCCGAGCCGCCCCAGCTATTCGACACCTGGCCGCCGCCCGCGTTCGCGACGCATATGGCCGCAACCTGCTCCGCGTTGAACAGGTCTGAGAACGAGCTGGAGTTCGCCTCCACCAGATAGATATGGGCGGCCGGGGCCATCGCATGCGCCGTTTCGATGTCGAGCGCCGCCTCGATGTCCCAGCCGGTTCCCGAGTTGCTCGGCGGAGTTGGGCCATTGGCGCAGCCATTGGAGGGAGAGCCGGTGCCATAGATCTTGGTGAACTTCGCCGCCTTCAGGCCGTACTGCGTGTCGAATGTGGCAAGGTCGGAGGCGGCGGTGACGTAATCCCCAGCGTCGACGAGGGCGATCGCCTTCGAGCCGCCGGCGGGGTTGGTGGTCACCACGTTCGGGTTGCAGCCCGAGGCGACCTTCGTTTCCCTGTAGACGCAGCCGAGCGAAGCCGGAGTTTCGGCCAAGTAGCCCGAGGCGGGCGGTCCGGTCATTGGTCCGACGCCCTTATAGGCGCCGCCCGGCGGAATGAGCGCCTTCAAGAAGGTGTGAAAATGGCTAGGCTGCACCACGTTCGACGCCGGGTAGCCGACTTCCCAGCCCAGCGGATTTGGGGCCAGGATGGAAAGTTTCTCTCCCCTGGCGTTGACGTCCTGAAGGAGGTTGACGTTCTGAGCCTCCGCGAATCCGCAGGCGGCGATCAAGGCGGTTGCGGAGACGAGAGAGCGGGATGAACAGCGCGCGAATATCAGCCGGCCCCCGCCTTGGAGGCGATCTTGTCCCAAATGTGTCATGATTTGCTTCCCCGGTTGATGCGTTTCACAACCTGTCGACGAAGTTTCCGCCCCTAATAGCTCTTGCAGCACAAACCCACCCCCGCCGCAATGCCCGCCAAGCTCCAATTGGTCAAAAACGCGGAAACTTTAAGACTTTTAACAGACATCGATGACGAGGTCAAGCTGATTCTCGCCTCTATACTATCTATGGCTTGGACGCACAAAGGTTGTGCTTACGAGCGTTCTCATGATTCGATCTTTGTTCGTGACAGGCGATTGAACTCTTGCCGCAGAGCGCGCGGATGCGTCGCCATCGGCCTTTGATCTTGCAGATCCGTCAACAGTCTGTTGCGGGCGTCGCGCTCCTGTTGCGCCGCCCAGTCAGGAATGCGGCTGATAGCGAGGCGGCGGGTTGCTCCGTTTCCCATCCGCAGGAGACGGATGGCGCCAAAAGGCCTCAATCGGGGGAAGGGGCGGACGCCGTTACCGGGGGCGAACTATGGAGGCGCCTTGTCAGGTGGGTCGGGGGCTTCATCGTCTCCCGGGTCGGAACGTCGACGCGCCTGCTTGGCCGACGGATCGTGGCCGCGGGCTTGGGGTGGCGGCGGGGTCGGCGCCGCCGCCGACGGCGGCCCTTGTGGCGACGGGATCGGCCCCGCGGACTCCGGCCCCTGCGGCGAAGCCAAGAAAACGGTCATCGACCGATCCGGCTCGATCCGAACGATGTAATTCTTGTCCCGGAAAAGCCGGGGCCAGATCGAGGACAGCGATCCTGTAAACGTGCCGTCGACGGTCCAGTCGGGGCGAGCGTGGTATCGAAAGGCGATCCCGAACTGTTTCTTCAAGGCGTCCAGGACCGCGAGAACCGGTGCTTGAGTTGCCTCGATGCGCAAATGGTCGAGGGTTCCGGTGACAAGGACGTCCGCCCGGGCCGCCCCGACCAGGGTCGACAGGGCAAGCCCGAAGGCGAAGCTCCTGAACTGAATCCGCATCGGAAGTCGCCCTCTCTTCGACGCCTGTCGACCTCATCCGAACGGAGTCGAAGTTCTCGCGCCGGAAAGTTGACCATTTGTTACTCGTCGGGTCCGCTCTGAGCTTCATTCCGGATGCAACCGGGCTGACTGTACGACGCGGTCAACGTGCGCGACCATCATGGCGCCGATGAGGGCGAAAGCAAGCGCGACCAGGAATGACGTTCGATTCAGAATCGCCCGTGGGATGATCCAGGGCGCGTTGCTGACGTCGGCGTTGCGCCCCGCGGCGACGCAACCCCTTCACTCAACCGGTGAAGTTGCCCTGGCTCCGCTCTTGATATGGCAGGCGAGAGAGCAATGCCATCGCTTAGGCGACATGATGTCGACTGTGTGATTCGGATCACATCGCCGCCTGCAGATAGCGATATTGCCCTCCTGCCCTCCTGAATTATTTTGGCTGCGCCATTGAGGCGGCGGTCACGGATCGGAACTCCACGATCATGCCGGAGTTGGAGGGCTCAGTGGAGCCCCCTGCACCGCCGAACCCAAGCCGTTCCCGGTTGGGTTCCGTGGCTGAAGTCGGCCACCGTCGGGTCGTCGGCATGGGGTGTCCACACTGCGCAAATCGGGACGTGATTTTGTGGGGCAAGGCGAATGGATTGCCCCGGTATCGCTGCCGCGGCTGCGGCCGCACATTCAATGGCTTGACCAAGACGCCGTTGGCGAGATTGCGCAAGAGAGAAAAGTGGCGGGAGCAGGCCCAATCCATGATCGATGGAGTAACCACCTCGAAAGCTGCGGAACGCTGCGAAGTCGACTATAAAACAGCATTTCGATGGAGGCATCGATTTCTTCAGTCTCTATCGTCCGACAAACCCAAGACCCTGTCTGGAATTGTGGAAGGGGATGAGACGTTTATTCTGGAGTGATTCAAGGGGAAACGATCTGATCTTCCTCGCTCAATTGACGCGCATAGCCGACTTCCTCTACCATCCAAGGGCGTACGCCGGCGGCGCCCGCACCATGGTGGATTCGCTTGCCGGACGGACCTTTCCGACGACACCGACGGGGGCGCCTTTGTCGAGTCCGCCTGACAAGCTCCGGCCGAGCCGGAGGCCCGAGCCGAAGACGTCTTTCTCTCTGATCGCGCCCGCTCCCTCCTTGGTTGCCGCCGCTCCGGCGGCGATCGGCGCTCCAGCCCCCGCCCCTCCCGCAGAGCCGACCGCTCCAGCCCCATCCGCCGAGCCCGCCGCAGCCTCGGCCCCTAGCGCTTCGGCGTCGGGGCCCGCCTCGACCTCGGCAGAGCCGCCGCCGAAGCCGCATTTCCCGCTCCCCTCCGAGCTGCCGACGCAAGCCGGCCCGAACGGACTGCGCTTCGATTTCAATTTCGGCGCGCGGGTCGTCGTGCCGGATGGCCGAGGATCGTGGCGGATCCGGCTGTCCGACCTCGACACCGGCAACGTCCTCTACGAGACGACCGTCCAGAAGGGTTGGGTCAGCAGCGCCAAGCGCTACTACATCCGTGTGCGCATCGAGGCGTTTGCCGGCGACCGTCTGGTTTTCACGCACGATTACGACTGCCGCGACAAGGAGGTGCTGGTCCAGCTGCCGGTCGGCACGCTCGGCGACAGCGTGGGCTGGTTCCCCTATGCGGCGAAGTTCCAGCGCGTCCGCGGGTGCCGCCTCACCGTGGCGATGGCGGAGGCGCTGATCCCGCTGTTTCGCGACGCCTATCCGGAGATCACCTTTCTCACCCACGAGCAGGTTGATGCGAAGCGCTATTATGCGACCTACAATATCGGCCTGTTTTTCGACGACGAGGAGCGGCTTCATCAGCCCTGCGACTTCCGGCTGGTCGGCCTGCACCGCACCGCCGGCTACATTCTCGGCGTCGATCCGACGGAGGAGCCGCCGCGCATCGTGCCGACGAGCCCGGACCGGCCGATCCCCGAACGTTACGTCTGCATTGCGGTGCAGAGCACCACCCAGGCGAAATACTGGAACAATCCCTTCGGCTGGCGGGAGATCGTCCGCTTCCTCAGCGACGCCGGCTACCGGGTGGTCTGCATCGACCGCAGCCCGGCCAACGGCCAGGGGCTGATCTGGAACCACATCCCGCACGGCGTACAGGACGAGACCGGCAATCGGCCGCTCGGCGAAAGGGCGCGCTGGCTCATGCACGCGGAATTCTTCGTCGGCCTGTCGAGCGGGCTTGCGTGGCTCGCTTGGGCGGCCGGCGTCCCGGTGGTGATGATCAGCGGCTTCACCCACCCGACCAACGAGTTCTCCACCCCCTATCGCGTCATCAATTATCATACCTGCAACAGCTGCTGGAACGACGTGCGGGTGCGGTTCGACCACAAGGACTACCTTTGGTGTCCGCGCCACAAGGACACCCTGCGGCAGTTCGAGTGCACCCGGCTGATCACCCCGCAGCAGGTCAAGGACGTGATCCGCCGCATCCCGGGATTTCGGGAAGGCCCATACAGTGATCAGCGACCGGTGACCAGTGATCAGAACGCCTAACGCGGCGGCGGTTGATCAGTGACTGGAGCGCACTCGCCCTTCTGATCACCGATCACTGATAACTGTTCACTGACCGCGCGTCGGCTGCCGCCATGATTTCAGCGAGAAGACCGTCAGCGACGCCGCGATCAGAGCCAGCCCGAGGAAAAACATGGGATCCACGGCGAAATGCAGGTCGGCGATCCATCGAGACATGGCGAGCGATATCAAGGCGGTGAGCGCCGGGACCAGATTCCAGAACATCGTGACGAAGCCGTTGTCGCCGCCCGTCACCGTGAGCGAGATCTGGTAGAAGATGCGGCCGACCGACGCCGCGATGATCGTGCCGACGATCATGAGGAGGACGGCGGCGAACTGGGCGTCGAACGCGAGCTCGGAGCGGCGGTACAGGATGAAAACCGTCGCCGGAATCAGGATGACGTTGGCGACGAAAAAATTCGCCGCGACCGCGGCCGACTCCTGGTATTTCGCGAACCACCCGCCGATCAGGGTCCCGCCCAGGGCCGAGCAGATGGGCACGGGAAGGATGTACAGCCAACCGCCCCGCAAAAAGCTCTCGGCGAGTTCGCCCATCAAGGTCTCCCCCGCTTCGCCCCTCGCCGGCTCCATGGCTTCTCCCGCCTGGCTCCAGGCGACCATCATCGCGCCCGCGAACGCGCCCGCGAAACAGGCGAAGAACACTCTCGGCGACACCGGAATCGGAACGCGCGACACCGCGAGCGCGACCAGGGCGGCCCAGAAGGGAATCAGGTTCAGAATTGCCGAGACGATGATCGGATGAGTGGTGCTGAGTCCGAAGTTGTAGAGCAGCAGGCCGGTCATGCCGACCGCGAAGATGATTGCGAGTCTCCCGTAATTCGCAGGGTCGCGAAAAATTGCGACGAAGTCGCGCCGGCTGCCCGCAGGCAGCGTCACGAGCGGAATGGAAATCAGGAGCGCGATCTGGGTCAGGCAGACGAACTGCACCGTCGTGAGCCGCTTGGCGGCGAGAAAGGAAAACGGCTCCTGCGTCGCCAGCAGAACGGCGGTGAAGAGCGAGAGGAAGCTTCCCAGCCGATAATTCGGGGACGCGGATTGCGACATGCGAGGGATCCCGGCCTCGCCGGGAGTTCTAGCAGAAAGGAGCGGCCGCGCGCGACGCCACGCGTCACAGAAAAACGTCCGCCCCAAAAACCTGGATTCGAAGCATCATTTCGCGCAAAATAAATTATATGTCTGTGTGGTAGCTCCGCCATGCGCCCTGACATGCTACGCCAGGCGGCCGTGCTTCCGTGAGGGTTTTAATGTTAACGGTTGTTCTGTTCTGTCAATCAGGCGCCCTTAAGTATTTGCCAATCATGCTGTAGTTTCTTGCGCGCCGATACGTATTTTCCCTTATTGTCTGTTCTTCCCACCTTTGCGATACGAGAGAAATCGGGGTTGTCTTACTTTCTCTCGCTTCTCGGCGCGCCAAAGCTCACGGTGCGTAACGGTGGGGCACAATCACGTGAATACATGGTTCGTATCGACTGTGCACAGGTTGCCAGGAAAAACTCTCAGCTTCCTCTGGGGAATGCGGGAGTTCCAAAGCGAGAGCGCGGCAAGGCGCTACGCGAAAATCGCGTTGAGCAATGGACTGCAAGTGGAGGCGGGAACATTGCCGGAGATTGAGCCGCAAGTTCGCGTTCCGCGGCGGGAGGCCATGGCTTGGGCGGCATCGAAAGCGGGATAGGGCCCGTCTGTTGTAAACAACAGTATATATATGCTATATCAGCTCTGAGGCTTTCATTTTCGATGCGACGCTAAACGGGGTCGTAACCCCCTGGAATCCTTGACGCCCGCCGCTAAATTGGCGCTAATCGGCGATAAAGCTCGGGGACCGACAGAGCCCCTACCCAAGGGAGCGGAGGTGACGCGGCGGCTCGCCTCCCCTATCGTATGCGCCCCGGACAATTGGACAGACAGCGCATGCTGGCGCGCGCACTCGCCCTGGCGATCGCCGTGATCGCTGGCCTGATCGGCTCGCAGGGGCCCGAATTCGCCCAACAATATCGGCAGCGCGCCGGCGGCGCGCTCGACGAACTCAGGCGCATTGTGGCTGGGTTCGACGCCGAGGCGGGCCGCGAAGGCCTGACTCCGGCCGAGGGCGTCAAACGGCTCGAAGCCGAAAGCGATCCTCTCGCCCGCCGGCGCGGCGAGGACATGGCGCGAACCATCGAGCGCGCCGATCGGCTCGAGGCGCAGCTCGCGGCGATGGCCTCCGCCGGTCCGCTGAAGCGCCTCTATGTGATGGTCGAGGACTTCGATCCCGAGATCGCGCGGCGGACGCTCGACGATTACGAGCCCGCCGCGCCTTTGACGTTCGAGGCTTTGGCAGCCGCCGCCGTCGCGGCGATAGCGGGCTTCGCGGCGACCCATCTCGTCGCCTGGCCGTTTCGCCGCCGCTCGCGCTTTCGAGCGCTGGGCGCGCGCGCCGGCTGAACGCGCCGCCCGCTCAAGCCTCCGTCAGCGCCGCGACATGCGCGCTGACGGAGCGGGCGAGGCAAGCCTGTCGACCATCCGCTGGATTACAGGGGCCACGCCATTGGCCGTGCGGCGTCTCCCTGCACGCGCTACATGTGCGCGGTCGGCTGACGGGGGTCTTCCACTCTCCGGACGCTGATTTCGTTCCGGACGGCGGCTATGCCGGGTACGCGGCGCACGGTCGCCTCGGCGGACGACTTCTCGTAGGTCCGTTCGACGACTCCTCGGAGCGTAACCAAGCCGTCGAGCACTTCCGCGGTCACCCTGTGGCGGGGAACCGCGAGATCCCAATAAAGCGCGTTCGCGACCTCAGCGCCGATATTCACCATGGCGCGCCTCCCTTTTGCTGCTCATCAATACAAGGGGATCCGGCTCAGAACAACAAGAATACGATAATTAAGTTCGGCTGACGAACCCCGCATGTGGTAATACAAGAGGTTAACGGCTATGCGTGCGACGATGTGACGCAGCGTCAACATCGAGGAGCGCCCCATTTGTAACCTTTAAGGCCGTGTCGAGGCTCGCGCGGTTTATTTGCCCGCGCCCTTGAATTTGACGGTTCTCATTGAGCGGGAGCGCAAGAGGGCCGCTGTACGGTCGAAATGGGCGCGCCGGTCTGGGAAAGAACCTGCTCAAGCGAGTTGGAACCGGCGGCGCTCGCCGCGAGGGCTGCGGCTCCCGATCCGCTGAAGCTCATTTATGTGATGACCAAGCCTTTCATCCTGCGACGGCCGCGCACGCCCGACGATTACGAGCCCCTCACCCGCGCGAGCCTGTCGAGCATCGCCTGCGTGATGAGAGTGACGCCATTGGCCGTGCGGCGGAAGCGCCTGGCGTCGAGGACGGGATCCTCGCCGACCACGAGCCCGTCGGGGACCGCCGCTTCGCCGCAGACGATGGCGCGGTTCAGCCGGACTTGGCGGCCGATCCGGGCCTCGGGCAGGACCACCGATTCGCGAACCGTCGAGTAGGAGTTGACCCGTGCGCCGGTGGACAGCAGCGAGCGGCTGATCGAGGCGCCGGAGACGATGCAGCCGTCGGCCAGGAGCGAGGAAACCGCCATTCCGCGCCGCCCGTCGACGTCGTGCACGAACTTGGCGGGGGGCGCGATCTCACCATAGGTCCAGATCGGCCAGTTACGGTCGAAAAGGTCGAGGCGGGGCACGGCGCCGGTGAGGTCGATGTTGGCCTCCCAATAGGCGTCCAGCGTTCTGACATCGCGCCAATAAGGGTCCGCTTCGTCGCGCGAGACGATGCAGGATTCCGAGAAGAAGTGCGCGACGGCTCTGCCGTTGTCGACGAGATGAGGAATGACGTCCTTGCCGAAGTCGTGCGAGGATAAGGGGTCCGCCGCGTCGCGCCTCAGCTGGTCGATCAGGAATTTTGTCTCGAAGGCGTAGACCTCCATGCTGCACAGCACCGCGTTCGGTTTGGCCGGCATCGGCGACGGGGTCTCGGGCTTGCTGACGAAAGAGCGGATGCGGTCGTTCTCGTCGACGCTGACGGCCCGCAGGCCCTTCGCCTGCTCGATCGACGCCTCCAGGCACGCGACCGTCACGTCCGCGCCCGACTCGACGTGCTGGCGCAGCAGCTTCTCGTAATCCATCTTGTAGACGTGGTCGCCGGCGAGCACGACCATGAATTGAGGCGCGTAGCTCTCGATGATGTCGATGTTCTGATAGACGGCGTCGGCCGTGCCCAGGTACCACATCGCCTCCGAGACGCGTTGCGAGGCCGGCAGGATGTCGAAGCTCTCATTGCGCTCAGGCCGCAGAAAGCTCCAGCCGCGCTGAAGATGGCTGATGAGGCTGTGGGACCTGTATTGGGTGGCGACGGCAATGTGGCGGACGCCGGAATTGAGCGCGTTGGACAAGGGGAAGTCGATGATCCGCCATTTTCCGCCGAACGGAACGGCGGGCTTGGCGCGCCAGTCGGTCAGCTCATTCAGGCGCCTGCCTCGGCCGCCGCACAACACGAACGCCATGGCGCGCCGCGCATAAGGAGCATCCTCGGTCGAGCGCGTCGACCGTGCCCAGAAATTCACGCTCTTTTCCTCCCTCGCTCACTCGACGTCAGCGCCGCCTGCGACTGCTCCTTGACCGCTTTAAGGGCAAGCACCACGAAGTCTTCCTGCATGCCCTCCATGTGCGCAGTCAGCTGACTGAGGTCTTCTTCACTCCGGACACTGTTTTCTTCGTTCCAGATGCATGCGACAACCCGACACGGCGCGGCCTTGCATAATCTCTAGATCCGCCCACTCGGCGGTCCTGCGCCGTTTATTTGTACGCGTCGTACCCCGAGTCTGACGCCGGCCACGCCCGCCACCTCCGTACGAACGCCTCCGCGCGGACTGCTGGAGAGCGCGCTCCACCACCCCGTGCAGCGTGACCAAGCCGTCGTTGACTTCCGCTGTCACGCTGTAACGGGGCACGGCGAGAGTCCAATGCAGCGCATTTGCAACCTCGGCGCGAATATCCGCCATCGCCCTCCTCCCTTATCTCCAGGAGGCGGTCCGATCGAGCCGGCCACCGCGCTGTCTGGTCGTGCGGAGTTGGCGCCGCTTGATCTTCATCAATAGGATCGAGTTTGATCGAGGGCAAGCATGAGACCATAAATAAACCCGATTGATTAAGACAAGCGTGACGTCAACTCGTTGCAACTCATAGGCGAGCGTCAAGCTCTGACCTTTCAGGTCGAGCCGGCGCTGTCCTGCTTGTTGAAGAGACTCGCGTAAGTCTATCTCGCAGTGCGCCGCGATGGCCAATACGCCTTGGCCGCCGGGTCGGAAGCATCGTGACGAGATTGGGCGCGATGTCCGGCGGAAAATTCGCGCGGCGCAACGACTTTGCCTACGACTATTGTAACCTGAGGCTCGGCCGGTCGAAAGCTGGCGCGACGGCGTTGGGCTTAGACGGGGGGGGGGTGCTCTGCGCACCCGCAGCGCGGTCGCGGTTGCCGCCGTGTTGGCTTACGTCAAGGACGCGCCCACTCCCTCGTATCACGGACGATGGCGCCGAATCTCTCGAACACGAATCTCTCGAACAAGCCTTGAATCATCTCGAAAGTTTGAAGCAGGCGCTCAGCGCTGCTCGTATCGGCGCCGTCGCTTTTCATTTCAGCGATCCGCCGCCTTTGTCTGACGATTAGCTCCGCGCCGTCCTCAAGTTTGCGCTCGACCATTCGTAGCCGGTCTTGGGTCGCGCCAAACCGATCTTCTTCCTCGATCAAAAGACGCCTCAGCGTTTCCTGGCGAGCAGGATTTCTCTCCCACCGAAGTTGATCGGCAAAAAGGCAGATATTACCGTCGCTTGCCCAGCGATCGAAGTCATCCATAGTGGCCTCCTCCACCCACTCGGTAAACCTTGGCGCCTTTGAGTGGAACTCGCCACTCCGTATTGTAGTTTTTTGATTAGACGCAATTGACGAAGTTCGTTATCCGGCAACTCAAGAAGCTTACGGCTGTCCGTGCGACAATCTCGCACGGCGCGGCTGCTTGTAAACCCTAAATCCAACTGCTCGTCGCACCTTTTATTTCTACACATCCCTCCGAGTTTGATAAGTCGTCTGCGGGCCCTAGCTTTGCAAGGCTGGCCGATTGTGCTCTTCCGCGGCGCGTACGGCGATTTCATTGCGGACACCGGTCACCCCGCGCACCCTGCGCACGCTCGCCTCCGCGCAGGACTTCTGGTAGGCCCGCTCCACCACTCCATGCAGCGTGACCAATCCCTCGTTGACTTCCGCGGTCACCCTGTGACGGGGAACGGCGAGAGTCCAATGAAGCGCGTTTGCAACCTCGACGCGAATATCCACCTCGCCCTCCTCTCTTGTCTCCGGGAAACCGGTCCGATCGAGCCCGCCACCTAATTTTCTAAACGCGAAGAGTCCTCCCCGCCTCGATCTTCATCAATAGGATCCAGCTTAATCGAGGGCAAGCATGAGATTATAAATAAATCCGATTGATTAAGATAGGAGCGTCGCTCACAACTCGCTACAACTTACAGACGAGCATCAAGCTCTGACCTTTCAAGTCGAGCCGCGGTAACAGGGGCAATTTCGGGGCAGACTGGCTGGCGTCATGGCCGGGCTTGTCCCGGCCATCCACGTGTTTGAAGGCCACCGTCCGGCGGGAGCTCTCCTGTGAGTATCAGAAAAACCAGTCTTTTCAACCGGCTACACAAACAGAACCAAGAGCCTGAAGCGCCATTTGCGGCTTGACGGCGTGTATGGCCGGGACAAGCCCGGCTATGACGTCAAGAGCGGGGCCCGGAAGTTTGCCCCGGTTACGAGCCGCGCGTCGTCGTCCTTCTGAAGGACTTCCGTAAGTTTATCACAGACTGCGCGTCGGTGGCGAATACGCCGCCGATCGCGCGTCGCTCAGAATGCGCGGCGGACCAGCGCATGGCTTTATCTCTTTGATATCGCCCGAGACGCCCTTTAAGCACGGTGACGAGATGGGCGCGACGTCCCGTGACATTTCCGCGCGGCGGAACGCCTTTGCTTGCGACTATTCCGACCTGACGCTCGGCCAGTTAAAAGCTGGCGCGACCCGCGTTGGGCTTAGACACCGCCGGGGGGTCGGCAGCTCCCCCGTGGGTCGCCAGAATGAAGTGGGCCAGGTTGTAGTCGTTGGCGCCTCTTTGAGGACGCTCTCACTCCCTCGCGTCACGAACGGAGAACTCTCGAATAGGTCTTGAGTTATCCCGAGATCTCGAACCATGGCGCAGCGCTGCTCGTATCGGCGCCGCGGCTTTTCCTTTCGGCGACCAGTCGCCTTTGTCTGACGATAAACTCCTCAGACTCCTCGCCGTCCTCAAGTTTGCGCTCGACGATCCGCTAGGTTTGGTTGGAATCGTCATCGCGAGGAGCTGTGGCGCTCGCAATGCGAACGCGGGCGTCCGCTCCAGGCTTCTGCGCCTGCGGGGCTGGCGTCCCGCATTGCGCCAATTTCTGTCGCACAAAGACTTGACTCGAACATAAGAGGAACATACAATGTTCGGAGAAGCGGGTCACCACCCCTAGCATGCTGTTTGAAATCTAAATCGTTGCGCGGCCTTGGATCAGCTCGCCCCAGCGTCGCGTCCAAGGCAAGGCCGGCGAGCGGGCTGGAAATGCCGTGGCAAAGGCTGAGCTGTGCAGGGAGGATCGGGCCGCGAGCGCGAGCTTGCGGGCGCGAATTTCTTCTGCTCGATCGGCTGCAAGCCTTTGATAAGGAAAGGGAAAATTCCATCAAGGAGGTTTGGTCCTGCGGATGCAGACGCGATGACGCGATGGAAATGGCGCCGCAAGCTCTTGGAAAGATTGATGTCGGCGATGGAAATGGCGCGATCGTCGTCGGCGGACGTCGAATAAAAGGACGACCGGATCAAAGCGACGAAGGGACAGGTTTTGGCGCCCAATGCGTTGAAAAGCCGAGATCGCGGACAGGACTGCACGGGCGCCGGGCTCCAAATTTGAGTTCGGGAGTGTTTCAGGTCGCTCGCACTGGCTTGTGCGGTCCTACTGATCGGGACCTGCTCTAACCGGTCTTGGGTCGCGCCGAACCGAAGGCAGAAAGGGCTCTCCATTTGCCGGCCGGCGCTCTACCCCTCGAACCGGTTGTTCTTCGGAAAGCCCTTCGGCGGCAGGCGGCCCGCCTCGGCGCGATTGCCGATCCACGTCGTCGAGCTCGGGCCGGGCGACGGTGAAGACGCGGCCGGCGGAATCGCGCCAGCGTCAGGCCCTCGGCGATCGAGAACACCTTGGCGTCGGACACGCCGCCGTCCTTGTAGCGCTGCAGCCGCATGCCCTTGCCGCGCGCCATCTCGTTGAGCTGCGAGGCCGGGAACACCAGAAGCTTGCGGTTCTCCCCGATCACCGCGACATGGTCGCCCTCGGCCGGGACGATCAGCGCCGCCCTCGCCCTGCCGCTCACGTTGAGCACGGACCGCCCCTTGCGGGTCGAGGACAAGAAGCTCGTCCTCGCCGACGATGAAGCCGCCGCCGTCGGAGGCGACGATGAGCCGCTTTGCGCCGGGCGCATAAGGCCAGACGGCGACGATGGCGGCGCTCTCGTCGATGTCGGCCATCAGCCGGATCGGCTCGCCCTGCCCGCGCCCGCCCGGCAGCTTCGACGCGTCGAGGGTGAACACCTTGCCGTCGCTCGCGAGCACCAGGATTTTCGAGGTCGTCTCGGCGAAGAACGACGTCTTCAGGGCGTCGTCGCCCTTGAAGGTCGCGCGTCGAGAGGTCGGCGACCTGTCCCTTGAGCGCGCGGATCCAGCCTTTCTGCGACACGACGACGGTCAGCGGCTCGCGCTCGATCATCGCCTCGGCGAGATCGGCGGCGACCTCCGGCGCCGCCTCGAAGCTGGTGCGCCTGCGGCCGAGCTTCGTCTCGGGACCGAACTTCTTCTTGACGTCGCGGATTTCGACCGCGATCATCTGCCATTGCTTCCGCTCGCTCGCGAGCAGCGCCTCGATCGACGCCTTCTCCTTGGCTGAGGTCGTCCTGCTCCTTGCGCAGCGCCATCTCCTCGAGCCGGCGCAGGCTCCTCAGGCGCGTGTCGAGGACATAGACGACCTGCGGCTCGGTGAGGCCGAAGCGGCTCTTCAGCGCCTCCTTCGGATCGTCCTCCTCGCGGATGATGCGGATCACCTCGTCGAGATTGAGGAAGACGACGATCATGCCGGCGAGCAGCTCGAGCCGCTTGTCGATCGCGGCGAGCCGCCAGCGCGAGCGGCGGACCAGCACGACGCGGCGATGGTCGAGCCATTGCTGCAGGGCCTCGCCGAGCGAGACGACCCTCGGCGTGACGCCGTCGACCAGCACGTTCATGTTCACCGGGACGCGCGTCTCGAGCTCGCTCAGCCTGAAGAGCGACTCCATCAGCGTCGCGGGCTCGACCGTGCGGCTTCTCGGCTCGAGCACGATGCGCACGTCCTCGGTCGATTCGTCGCGCACGTCGGCGAGCAGCGGCAGCTTCTTCTCGTTGAGGAGGTCGGCGATCTGTTCGATCAGCCGCGACTTCTGCACGCCGTAGGGGATTTCGGTGACGACCGCGACCCAGCCGCCGCGGCCGACGTCCTCCTTCCTCCAGCGGGCGCGCAGGCGGAAGGCGCCGCGTCCGGTGCGGTAGGTCTCGGCGATCGCGGCCCTGTCGTCGATCACGACGCCGCCGGTCGGGAAATCGGGCCCCTGCACGAACTCCGTGAGCGCTTCCGTCTCGGCGTCCGGATGGGCGATCAGATAGAGCGCCGCGTCGCAGAGCTCGGCGATGTTGTGCGGCGGAATCGAGGTCGCCATGCCGACGGCGATGCCCTGCGCGCCGTTGGCGAGCAGGTTCGGCACGGCCGAGGGCATGACGATCGGCTCTTTGCGCGTCGCCGGAATAATTGTCGCGCCAGTCGACCGAATCCTCCTCGACGCCCTCCATCAGGAGGCGGGCGACGTCGGTCATGCGGGCTTCGGTGTAGCGGTAGGCGGCGGCGTTGTCGCCGTCGATGTTGCCGAAATTGCCCTGGCCCTCGATCAGCGGATAGCGCGAGGCGAAGTCCTGGGCGAGGCGCACCAGCGCCTCGTAGATCGCCTGGTCGCCGTGCGGATGGAACGAGCCCATCACGTCGCCGACGATCTTGGCGCATTTCTTGAACGCCGCGCCGGGGTCGAGCCTCAGGATATGCATGCCGTAGAGGATGCGGCGATGCACCGGCTTGAGGCCGTCGCGCGCGTCCGGCAGCGCCCGGCCCATGATGGTCGAAAGGGCATAGGCGAGATAGCGCTCCTCGAGCGCGTCGCGCAGGCTGACGTCGATCGGCGCCGAGGGCGGCGGCGGGGGCGGCGGATGCGGCTTTTGCCATACGCCGGGGTTAGCGCGGGGGCTGAGTCGCGGCAAGCGCCGGGCGGACGCGCGGCGGCCCCGGTCGGCCCCGGCCTCCGATTTGCTCCCCGAAGGCGTTTCGCGTAAATTGACCCAGTTTTCACCGTTTCGCCCGGATGGAGCCTTAAAGACATCTGGCCGAGCGGGGGAACCGGCCGCCAAGAGCGGCGTTCGAGGCTCGAAACCGCGGGACGCAGAATGAAGGAGGCGTTGGTTCTGTCCGTGATCCTGGCAGGCGCCGTAGGCAGCGGCGGCGCCGAAGCCCACGAAGTTTGGGCGGAATGGAAGCCGGTCCCTGCCTGGATCAAGGCCTCCTGCTGCGGTCCCGACGACGCGCATCATCTTCGCCCCGAACAGGTCCACCGCGTGTCGGACGACTATTACATGGTCGACGGCTATCGCTACCGCATCCCGGCCAAGGACGCCCTGCCGAGCCAGGACGGCGACTACTGGATCTTCTACCGCGACGGCGCGGGCGGGAACCAGTCGATCGTCTATTGCTTCTTCGTGCCGATGAACTTCTGAAGTCGATTTCCGGCCGGATTGTGGGGCGCGCTCGTTGAGTCGCCGGCACGGTCAGCGACAGCGTCCTACAGGCGCCCGCGAAGCGAGGCCTCGACGCCCCTGAGCTCGACGGCCTGCCCCCAGCCGCCTAAATAGCGCATCGGCAGCGTTTCGCCTGCATTTCCCGCTCGAAAGATTCCCAATGCCGCCGATGATCTCCGTTGCCGCCGTCACCAAGCGCTACACGACGGGCCAGCTTGCGCTCGACGCCGTCGATCTTTCCATCGAACGGGGCGAGATCTTCGCCCTCCTCGGCCCGAACGGCGCCGGCAAGACGACGCTGATCGGCGTCATCTGCGGCACGGTGTCGATGACGTCCGGCAAGGCGCTGGTCGACGGCTACGACGTCACGCGCGATTACCGCGCGGCCCGCTCGAAGGTGGGACTCGTGCCGCAGGAGATCGCCCTCGACATCTTCTCCACCGTCTGGGCGACCGTGTCGTTCAGCCGCCGCCTGTTCGGCCGCCCGCCCGATCCGGCCTTCGTCGAGCGCCTTCTGCGCGACCTCTCGCTGTGGGAGAAGCGCAACTCGCGCATCGTCGAATGTCGGGCGGCATGAAGCGGCGGGTGATGATCGCCAAGGCGCTCGCCCACGAGCCCGCCGTCCTGTTCCTCGACGAGCCGACCGCAGGCGTCGACGTCAACCTGCGCCGCGACATGTGGGCGCTCGTGAGCAGGCTGCGCGACGGAGGCGTCACCGTGATCCTCACCACCCACTACATCGAGGAGGCCGAGGAGATGGCCGACCGGGTCGGCGTCATCAACCAGGGCCGCATCATCCTCGTCGAGGACAAGGCCCGGCTCATGCGAAAGCTCGGCAAGCGTCGCCTGACCCTTTCGTTGCGACATCCCCTGCCCGCGCTGCCGGCCGAGCTCGCCGGTTGGCCGATCGAGCTCGAGGACGGCGGCCGCAAGCTCAGCTACCGTTTCCACGCATCGGCCGAGGATGACGGCGTGCCGAACCTGCTCCGGCGTCTCGGCGAGCTCGGCGTCGACTTCAAGGACCTGGAAACGGACTCGACCAGCCTCGAGGACATTTTCGTCGACCTGGTGGGACGGGCGGCATGAGCGGGGTCAATCTCGGCGGGATCTGGGCGATCTACCGCTACGAGCTGTCGCGCACCGTGCGCACGATCTGGCAGAGCGTGGCGACGCCGGTTATCACCACCGCGCTCTACTTCATCGTGTTCGGCGGCGCGATCGGCTCGCGCATGCGCCAGGTCGACGGCGTCAGCTACGGCGCCTTCATTGTGCCCGGCCTGATGATGCTGTCGCTGTCTGACCCAGAGCATCTCCAACGCTTCGATCGGCATCTACTTTCCCAAGTTCACCGGCACGATCTTCGAAATTCTCTCCGCGCCGATGTCCTCCATCGAGGCGGTGGCGGCCTATGTCGGCGCGGCGGCGACGAAGTCGATCGTCATCGGCCTGATCATTCTCGTGACCGCGACCCTGTTCGTGCCGGTGCGCATCGAGCATCCCCTTTGGATGGTCGCCTTCCTGATCCTGACCTCGGTCGCCTTCAGCCTGTTCGGCTTCATCATCGGCATCTGGGCGAAAACCTTCGAGCAGCTCGCCATCATCCCGTCGCTCATCGTCACGCCGCTGACCTTCCTGGGCGGCGCGTTCTATTCGATCGACATGCTGCCGCCCATCTGGCGGACGGCGAGCCTGTTCAATCCCGTCGTCTATCTCTCAGCGGCTTCCGCTGGAGCTTCTACGGCCAGGGCGATGTCAGCGTCGCCATGAGCCTCGCCTTCACGTTGCTGTTCATCGCCGGCTGCCTTGCCGTCCTCGCCTGGATATTCCGCACCGGCTGGCGGCTGAAGCCGTGAAGGGGGCGGCGCGCGTCCTCGAGATGTGGAAATCACGAAATCGGACCGACCCGCCGAGGGAGCGCGGGGCGCAATTCCGAATTCGGCTCCCGGGCTCATCCCGCCCACCGACCGCCATTTCCATCCCCAAATTGAACTTTTTCAATGCGTTGCGATGACATTTCCGGCCGACCGGCCGACCGCCGGCTGGCGTGCGGCGAGTCGCTTCACGCGGCGGCCTTGCCGGCGCCCGTGCGGCTTGGCGCGGCGGCGACTCCGTCGACTTTTGCGGAAAAACAGAATCCGTTTTGGGAGGCCCGCTTTGTTTCTAAAATTCAGAAAACAGGAGTTGGCCTTGCGTCTCAAGCTCGTGAGCCGCTTTTTGCCGCCAGCGCCGGCATCATGCTCCACCCCTGCATTCCATGCCTGCATCGCAACGCGAGCGTTCCGCTCGGGCGACATCAGGATTGGAACATATCACGAACATCGACGGGCGGCAAGTTGCGTAATGGCCGCGGCCCACGCAAAAACGCTTCACATGGCTGGCGCCGGAAACGACGACGCCGCGAGACGCGCCTGAAAAAGTCGCTGGAACCAAGGGTCCAATCACAGGCGCCGTCGTACCGAGAGTTGGCCTCACCGAGGGGTCAGATGCGCGGAGGAGGCCGCGGCGACGAGTTCGCCGCGATGAATGCTTCCGCCCTGGTCCAGGCTTCCTGCGAGTTGCCGCGGAAGGAGAAGAGCTTGTCGAAGACGACCCGCTTGTCGTCGATGTTCACGCCGAGCACTTTCGCCCCTTGCAGAAGCGTGCTTTCCTTGTGCACGGCGCCCATGACGAGGAGCTCCGCCCTGGCCTCCTTCGCCGAGCGCAACAGCTCGTCGAGCGGCGTCGAACCGACGCATGGCGCGGGGTTACAGATCGGCGTCACCATCCGATAGCCTGCGCGGGTCAGGCGGCGCGCAGACCGGAGGCGAGCGCCGCGAGCCACTTCCGGTGATCGGCCGTCATGTCCCTCGCTTCCCCGGAGGTGTCGTTGTAGCCGAAGTCCACGACTGCGACGCCGATTTTGCTTTCCCTGCGCAGCCGGCGTCTCCTGCGCCACCGCGACGCTGGCCGCGCCGAGGAGCAGGCAGACGCTCATCGGGAAGAAGAAAGCCGTACGGCGCATTCTTGTGCCTCTCTTTTTTTTTTGCAGCCCGGCTCGAGGCCGCGCGTCATATTGGCCCAGAACCTCGCCCGCGCCAGAGGAGGACGCCAGCCGACCGCTGGGCATTTCCCGATCGATCGCGGACGGCGAGCCTGTTCAAGCCGGTGATCTGTTCGCTGAGCGGCTTCCGCTGGAGCTTTTACGGCCAGGGCGACGTCAGCGTCGCGGCGAGCCTCGGCTTCACGCTGCTGTTCGTCGTCGGCTGCCTCACCGTGCTCACCTGGATCTTCCGCCCCGGCTGGCGGCTGAAGCCGTCAGCGGGGCGCGGTATTAGAGATCCCGAATGCCGGCACTGCTCATGACGCGCTCGATGCGGCCTTCAGTGGCTGAGCACCGTGTTTACGGGACGGTCCCGTTGGGGCAGGACAAAGCGAAGGCCAACCGAATGGATCCTTCATGCCCATTCTCCATTGGCTCACCCGCGACGAGGATGTGCGGGCGGCGACGAAAGTCCTAAACTGACCGACGGGCGGATCTTCGTTGTCGAACACAAGGGCGCGCGAGTAGCCGGCAGTGCGGAGATTGATGAAAAGCGAGCCGTCGGTGTGAACTCTGGGGGTAGTGTCTCAGTTTGAATTTCGGGTATCGGCGGAGTTCACCCGTCCAGTAGTCTTGCGGGAACAGCCGGAATCGCCTGGACACGGACCTTAGGCGCTGCGCCGGAACACATCAACTCCGCCCTGAGCGGACGTTGGGTGCACGCGACGGACGGTGCTGTCGCGATTTTCGTTGCAGTGTGATTCTCTGGCGTGTCTCCGACATGGCGAAATTAGCCGACGCTTTGGATTGAACATTTTTTATACAGGTCAATTTGATGGCTACGCGGTATACCACGTCAATCACTTGGACGCTGTGGCGGGCGTCTCGCGATGGCGACCGAAATCGGATGCTTGCGCCAGGCTGCGCGGTTGCCGGACCATGCCCCACCGACCGAGGGCGGAACCCAGTGAGCCACAGGCGGTAGTCGCATTCGACGGTGGTGCGCGCGTATTCCTTTCCGTGCATGTCCTCCCGCGAGCCGAAACCGAAAGGCACCATCATGCACTTCATCATGAACCCGGATATCGTTGACCGAGGGACCCGATCTGGGGCTGTCGGTCTTCTGCTTGTGGGCGCCGCTGTGTTCGGCGCTGCGCTGTTTGAACTCTTCGCGCGCCGACTGCTGCCGAACGAGCTTCAGGACAGCGGCACAACGACGTGGCAGCCGCGATCTTCTCTATCATCGAGATCATGGGCGGGGGTCTATTGGCCTTTGTCGCCATGCTTGCATGGGAAGGCTTCAACAGGGCCAAAGCGGCCAGCTATGCCGAGGCTGCAGTCGTTGGGGACGTCTACCATCTGTCAGCCGGTTACTGCGGATCCCGAAAAGTCGTCGATCCGAAACGAGATCCTCGAGTATGCGCGACGTGTTGCGACTGTTTTCGGAATGGCCACACCGCCTTGAGGCGCGTGGTCAATGAGGACTCGATCTACCTCAGCGGACTCAACAAGATGGCGCTCACTCTTCATCCCTCCGGCCAAGCCAATGGTTTGCATCCACTTGTTGATTCAGGCGGTTGAGCGGTTATGGGACGCAAGACAAGAAATACTGCTCGCTGCGCAGACCACCGTTTCCGGCATCGTCTGGTTCGTGCTGATCGTCGGCGGGGCTCTGACGGTCGCCTTCGGTTCGTTCCTCGGAGCCCAGAGCCTGTGGATGCAGCTTGCGATGTCGGCTGTGTTGGCCGCCTCTGGCATGCTGGTGCTGATCCTGATTATCGCCCTCAGCAACCCATCCCGCGGCGATTTCCGGGTCTCGGCCGCGCCCTTCGAGCATGCGCTGTCGCGGATGGAAGCCTAGGCGGGACAACAATCATTAAGAGCGGCCATGCCGCGCCGACTGGCAATCCCCATGCCAATGCGGCTAAAGGATCGCTCTGGCTTGAAGCGGGTCAGTTTGAACTTCGGCTTCCGACCCGTTCCTACCGTTCAAGTTCGGTCCGACGACGGGCTGGAATGCACAGGAC
>CAWFVS010000017.1:0-15145 GCA_963819255.1 uncultured Alphaproteobacteria bacterium | reverse complement strand
CCGCCTCGATCACCGCCATGCCCTCGGCGCTGTCGTTGAGGCAGGGGATGGCGGCGAATTTTTTCGCCGCCGGCCTCGCGTGAAATAGCCGGCGTTCTCGACGGCGATCTCCTCCAAGGTCTCGAGGCAGTCGGCGACGAAGCCGGGCGTGACGACGGCGAGGCGCCTGATCCCGCTCGCGGCAAGGGCGCGCACCGTCTCGGCCGTATAGGGTTTCAGCCACTCCGCACGGCCGAAGCGCGACTGGAAGGTCATTTGCAGCCGGTCCTCGCCAAAGCCCAGCGCCTCGCGCAAGAGCCGGGTCGTTTTGGCGCATTGGCGAGGATAGGGATCGCCCTTGTCGAAATAGGCCTGCGGGATGCCGTGAAACGAGGCGAGCACGATCTCCGGCTCGAAGTCGAGCTTTTCGAGGCCGGCGCGCGTCGAGCGGGCGAGCGCGTCGATATAGACGGGATCGTCGTACCAGGGCGCGGCGATGCGGATCGCCGGCTGCCAGCGCATGACTTTCAGCGCGTCGAAGACCTTGTCGACCACGGTCGCGGTGCTCGCCGCGCAATATTGCGGATAGAGCGGCACGACCAGAATGCGGTCGCATCCCTGTTCCTTGAGCGCGTTAGGCGCTCGGCGATCGGCGGCTTGCCGTAGCGCATCGCCCAGTCGACCTCGATCTCAGGCTCGAGACCGGCGAGCGAGGCGGCCAGCTTCTCGCTCTGCGAACGGGTGATCGTCTTCAGCGGACCCTCGTCCCGCTCCTTGTTCCAGATCGAATCGTAGTCGCGCCCCCGCTTCGAGGGACGCCTGAGCAGGATCAGCTGGAGGATCGGCGCCCAGACGAGGCGCGGCGTCTCGATCACCCGCCGGTCGGAGAGGAACTCCTTCAGATAGCGCCGCATCGACCAGTAGTCCGTCCCCTCGGGCGTGCCGAGATTGACGATGAGCACGCCGATCCGGCCGCTGCCAACGGCGGGGTGGTTCGCCGGGCGATCGGAGCCGGCTTTCTGGGGCGGGGTCGAGATGTTCATGGCAGGCGCACACCCTCACCCCAGCCCTCTCCCGCAGGCGGGAGAGGGGGCGCGTTCCCTTCTCCCGCTTGCGGGAGAAGGTGGCGCGAAGCGCCGGATGAGGGTCTTCGGTTCATCCTTCCGCCGGCGTGAAATTGGTCGCCACGCCGTTGATGCAGTAGCGCAAGCCCGTGGGCGGCGGGCCGTCGGGAAACACGTGGCCGAGATGCGAGCCGCATCGGGCGCAATGCACCTCGGTGCGGGTCATGCCAAAACTGCGGTCGACCGAAGTCTCGATCGCGCCCTCGACCGGCGTGTTGAAGCTCGGCCAGCCGGTGCCGCTGTCGAACTTGGTCCTGCTCTCGAACAGTTGCTGGCCGCAGCCGGCGCAGGAGAACACGCCCGGGCGCTTCTCCCAATTGAGCGCGCAACTGCCGGCGCGCTCGGTGCCGTGCTCGCGCATGATAGCGTATTGCTCGGGCGTCAGCAGGGCGCGCCACTCGGCTTCCGTGTGGGTGACGGGGAAATGGCCTTGGCTCATGAGGTCCTCCTGACGGCGATCCTATCACAGCCGCCAAAAATGGCGGCAGGGCGTCGTTCGCGCGCCGCCGGGCGAGACGTTACGCGTGAGCAGGCTCCGCCCCCGCCATGAACTGCGCCTTGGCGAGCGCGGCGAACACCCCGCCTTGCGCCACCAGCTCGTCGAACGACCCGCTCTCGATGATGCGCCCCTGATCGAACACCAGAATCCGATCGGCGTTGCGGATGGTCGCCAGCCTGTGCGCGATGACGAAGGTCGTCCGCCCGCTTTTCGCCGCGTCGATCGCCAGCTGCACCTGGCGCTCGGTCTTGGCGTCGAGCGCGCTCGTCGCCTCGTCGAGGACCATGATCGGCGGATTTTTGAGCAGCGCCCGGGCGATCGACAGGCGCTGCCGCTCGCCGCCGGACAGATTCCGCCCGCGCTCGCCGATCACCGTGCTGCAGGCCGTTCGGCGCGCGGCGGACGAAATCGATCGCCTGCGCCGCCTCGAGCGCCTGCTCCATTTCGGCTTTGGTCGCATCGGGCTTGCCGATCCGCAGGTTCTCCTCGATCGAGCGGGCGAAGATGAAAGGCTCCTGGAACACGACGCCGATATTGGCCCTGAGCGACTCGAGCGTCATCGTGCGGATGTCGCGTCCGTCCATGAGCACTCTGCCTTCGGTCGGATCGAACACGCGATGGAGCAGGTTCAGTGTGGTCGACTTGCCAGAGCCGGTCGCGCCGACCAGCGCGAACGTCTGGCCCGCCGGCGCGTCGAAAGAGACGTCCTGCAAAGCCTCGCGCGACGTGTCGTAACTGAACGAGACGTCCTCGAACCGAACGTGGCCCGCGAGGCGGCCGGCCGGGACGGCGTCCGGCGCGTCGGTCACGTCGGGCCTGGCGTCCATCACGTCGAAGAACATGCGCAGCTTCGGCGACTGGCTCAGCATGTAATTGGTGAAGCCGACCGTCTGCTCGAGCCGGCCGACCAGCATCTGCGCGAGACTCATGAAGGCGACGATCTGGCCGACGGTCGTCAGTCCCTGCATGAGAAGCGCGACGCCCGTGACGAGAATGGACACGAGCGCCAGCGTGGAGCCCGACCGCGTCGCGACCGTGGCCAGCGCCCACCAGGTCAGTACCGGCATCTGGGCGTTGAGCATCCGGTCGATCATTCTGGAGAGCGCGCCCGTCTCCTCGTCGGCGCGGGCAAAACTCTGGATCGCCGGCATGTTGCCGAGTACGTCCGACACCCGTTCGGCCAGATCGTCGCCGTAGGTGTCGGCCGCGCTCTGCATCGTCTCGGTCCTGCGCAGGACGATGTTCATCAGAAAGCCGAGGATGACGACCAGCGCGAGCAGGATCGCGCCGAGTCGCCAGTTGACGATCAGCGTCGCCGGCAGCAGCACGAAGAGCGCGACCAGCGCGGCGAAATGCTCGCGAAAGAACGACAGCCACACGCCGAACATGCCCGAGGCGCCTTCGATCATCACTTTCAGGAGCCGCCCGGTGTGCGCGCTCGCGTGGAAGCTCATCGGCAGGTGCAGGACGTGGTCGAAGAAGCCGGCCATGACGACGACGCGGCGGCGGTGGGCGAGCCGGTCGGCGTGCAGCGCGACGGTCACGCCGGCGACGATGCTGAAGACGCCGAACGCCGCCCACGCCGCAAGCCATGGACCGATGCCGGACCATTGCAGGGACGCCCCGGCGCTGAGAGAATGCGTGAGCTGGTCGATCACCTTGCCGAACAGCATCGGTTCGGCGAACTGCGACACCGCGAGCGCGACATTGGCCAGCGCCAGCTCCGCCGCCAGCCATTTCTCCGGCCCGAGCAGCCTGAGGACCCGAGCGTAGAGTTTGAGGAACGACATCAAGGAACCGTCAAAGGAATGCGCCCGGCCCAATCCCCGGGCCGCGTTGCATTTAGGCGAACCGACCGCCAAAATCACGCCGATGGCGGCAAAAAAGTTCGATCGGCGCCTCGCTCTTATGGCCGTCGCGTGTTCTCGCGGCGTATGTCGTCCTCGCCTATCTCGCGGCGCCGTTCGCCTGGCGCCATTACGAGCATCAGGCCCGTCTGGCTGACCTCGGAGCCCGAACCGTCACCGCCCAGGGCATTCCCGGCGACGTGATCAATATTGGCCTCGAGGGGACGGAGGACGACGTGGTCTGCGCGATGACCGCGGCCGGCTGGTCGCCGTCCGATCCCGTGACGCTCGTCCTCGTCGCTCAAGATCGTAGGCAGCGTGGCGTTCCGCCGCCCCTACCACCGCGCGCCGGTCAGCCCGCTCTTCTTCGAGGGCCGCAGGCAGGATCTCGCCTTCGAGAAGCCGTCCGGGCCGCAGCGCCTCGACCCGCCATCACGTCCGTTTCTGGAAGGCGCTCAATGCCGGCGACGACGGGCGTCCGGTGTGGCTCGGGGCGGCGACCTTCGACGACGGCGTCGGCGTCAACCATTATACCGGCGAGATCACCCATCACGTCGCGCCCGACATCGACGCGGAGCGCGATTTCGTGTCGGACGACCTCGCTCGGGCGAAGAAGGTCGAAACGACCTATTGGGTCAGCGGCGTCGGCCCGACTTTGTTCGCCCGGAACGGCGGCGGCGACCCTTTTTTCACCGATGGCGAGATCGCTTTCGCCAGGCTGGCGCCGGGCTGCGAGGCGCACGAAGGCGCGCCGGTCGCACTCGCCCCGCCGGCGAGAATCGCAGCGAAGAACGCCGTCTTTTCCTGGCTGGTCGCCTTGTGGCGCAAGCTGCCGTGACGGATGGGTCAGCCCTCGAACACCACCGTCTTGCCGTTGTTGAGCAGCACCCGGTCCTCGAGCACGTTGGCCAGCGCCCGCGCGAGCACCCGCCGCTCGATGTCGCGTCCCTTGCGTACGAGCACTTCGGGCGTGTCGCGATGGCTGATCCGCTCGACGTCCTGCTCGATGATCGGGCCTTCGTCGAGGTCCGAGGTGACAAAATGCGCCGTCGCGCCGATGAGCTTCACGCCCCGCGCGTGGGCCTGGTGGTAGGGCTTCGCCCCCTTGAAGCCGGGCAGGAAGGAATGATGGATGTTGACGCAGCGCCCCCTGAGCTTGGCGGCGAAGCCGTCGGATAGCACCTGCATGTAGCGCGCGAGCACGACGAGATCGGCCTTGGCCGACTTGATCAGCTCCCAGGCCGCCGCCTCCTGCTCCATCTTAGTTTCCCGGGTGATCGGCAGATAATGAAACGGAATGTCGTCGAGATCGATGTGGGCGTAGGTTTCCCGCGGATGGTTGGCGATGATCGCCACCGGCTCCATCGGCATTTCGCCGCTGCGCCAGCGGTACAGGAGATCGGCCAGGCAGTGATCGAAGCGCGACACCATCAGCGCAACCCGCTTGCGCTGGTCCGTGGGACGCATCGACCATGTCATGCCCAAGCTTGGCGGCGATCGCCTGGAACGCCTCACGCAGCGCGCCGACGTCGGCCTCCGCGCGCCCCGCGTTGAACTCGACCCGCATGAAGAAATTGCCGGTCTCCGTGTCGTCGAACTGCTGCGCGTCGAGAATGTTGAACCCGCCGTCGAACAGCGCCGCAGAGACCTTGGCGACGATCCCCGGCCGGTTGGCGCAGGACAAGGTGAGGATGTGCCGATCGCTGGCCATCAAAGCCTTTTCGTGGCGCCCTTGCGAGGACGTCGCCTCTTTGCACGCCAGCCAAGCTAGGGCAGAGCGGGCGTCGGATGCAAACTTTGCCTAGGGTTGGGGTATATGGAGCGGAGATCGGGCCCTGCAATTCCGCCGGATCGAAAACGGGATGGCTCAGGATTTCACGCGGCGAAGCAGAGTCTCGACCGATGGCAGGATCCGCTCGACGATGACCGCGACCCCCGCCGCCGTCGGATGCATTCCGTCCGGCTGGTTGAGCTTGGCGTCGCCCGCCACTCCGTCGAGGAAGAACGGATAGAGGATCGCGCCGGAGACTTTGGCGACCGCCGGGTAGATCGCGTCGAACGCCTGGTCGTAGTCCGCGCCGAGATTGGGCGCGGCTCGCATGCCGGCGATGAGCGTTGGCAGATGGGCCGCCTCGGCCTTGTCCAGAATGGCCGTCAGCGCCTTTTTCATCTGCTCGGGCGGCAGGCCGCGCAGCATGTCGTTGGCGCCGAGCTCGACGATGAGCGCATTCGCGTCGGCTGGAACCGACCAGTCGTAGCGGGCGAGTCCGTCCTCCGCCGTGTCGCCGGAAACGCCCGCATTGACGACGTCGACGTCGAAACCCTTCGTCCTAAGCGCCGCCTGGAGCTGGTCGGGAAAGGCCTTGCCGGGCGGCACGCCCAGGCCCGCGGCCAGGCTGTCGCCCAGGACGACGAGGCGCAGCGTCCGCGCCGAAGCCGGCGCGGCGAAGGCTGCGAGGAGGCCGGCGGCGAAGGCCAGCGCCTGGACGAGCGTGCGCCAATGACCATATGAGTGCGGCCCTGCCTTCAGGAATCCCGACACGATGATCCTTCCTGCAGTCGCGATGCGCGGCGTCGACCTCAGCCTCGGCCGGGGCGCCGCACGCGTGCATATCTTGCGCGACGTCAGCCTGACAATCGCCCGAGGAGAGGCGGTCGGCATCGTCGGCGCCTCCGGCTCGGGCAAGTCGACGCTGCTCATGGTCATGGCGGGGCTCGAGCGGCCCGACAGGGGAGAGGTCGAGATCGACGGCGCCAGCCTCGGAAGCTTGAACGAGGACGCCCTCGCCCGTTTCCGCGGCGCGCGCGTCGGCATCGTTTTCCAGTCGTTCCATCTGATCCCCACCATGACTGCGCTCGAGAACGTCGCCGCGCCGCTCGAGCTCGCCGGCGCGCGGCAGGCCATCGAGCGGGCCCGCGAGGAACTCGACCAGGTCGGACTCGGCGACCGGATGAGCCATTATCCCGCGCAGCTGTCTGGCGGCGAACAGCAGCGCGTCGCACTGGCCCGGGCGCTGTGCCCGCGACCCTCGCTCTTGATCGCCGACGAGCCGACCGGGAATCTCGACGAGACGGCCGGGCGGGGGATCATGGATCTCCTCTTCGATCTGCAGGCCCAGCGCGGCGCGACACTTGCGCTCGTGACCCACGATCCGGCCCTCGCTGCTCGCTGCGACCGAATCGTCCGGATGCGTTCCGGCATGATCGAGACGGCGCCCCTCGTGTCGGCATGAACGCCCCCTTGCCGGTCCCGAAGGTCCGAGGGCGCCCGCCGATGGCGCGGTTTGCGTTTCGTGACCTACGCGGTGGACTTGCGGGTCTGCGCATCTTCCTCGTCTGCATTGCGCTTGGGGTTGCGGCGATCGTCGGCGTGGAGAGCCTAGCGAAGGCGCTCGACGACGGGCTGGGAGCGCAGGGCAGGGTCATCCTCGGCGGCGACGCCTCCTTCTCGATGATCCATCGCCGCCTCTCCCCGGAGGAGCAGGCCTTTCTCGAGCGGTACGGAGCGCTCTCGACCATCGCGACCATGCGCGCGATGGCGAGGATCGAGCGCGGCGACGCAGCCCTGGTCGAGGTCAAGGCGGTCGAGCCGTCGTGGCCGATGATCGGCGCCGCGACGTTCGAGCCGTCCATGTCCACTGCCCAGGCGCTCGCGGAAAGCGACGGCTCTTTCGGCGCCGCGGCCGAGGAGACGCTGCTTGCGCGCCTCCATCTCAAGATCGGCGACACGTTTCGCCTCGGCGAGGCCAAATTCGTCTTGCGCGCCGTTCTCGTCAACGAGCCCGACCGCCTGGCGGTCGGCATCGGACTCGGCCCGCGCGTGCTCGTTTCACAGGCCGCACTGAATGCGACAGGCCTCGTTCAGCCGGGGTCTCTCGTCCGCTGGACGACCCGCGTCGTCATGGGCGGGCCGGGCGGCGCGCCCGATGGGTCGGCGGTAACGGCGCTCATCAGAAAGGCCGACGAGGCGTTCCCCCAGGCGGGCTGGGAGACGCGCTCGCGCCTCAACGTGTCGCCCGATTTCACGCGCGACCTCGACCGGTTCGCCGAGTTCCTGACGCTGGCCGGTCTCCTCTCTCTCGTTGTCGGCGGCGTCGGGGTCGCCAATGCCGCGCAGGGCTTCGTCGAGCGCAAGCGGACGACGCTGGCGATCCTGAAGGCGATCGGGGCGACTGGAGCCAGCGTCGTCCTGCTCGCGCTCGTCGAGTTTGCGGTTGTCGCGCTTGCGGGAGCGCTTGTGGGGGCTGCGATGGGCGCGGCGATCCCGTTCGTCGTGAAGCGGCTGTTCGCGGACATCATCCCGATTCCGCTCGCCCCCTCGGTCGATCCGCGCCTCATGCTGCTCGGCCTGGCCTATGGGCTGCTGACGGCGCTCGCTTTCTCGATCCCACCCCTCGGACGGGCGCACGACCTGCCGGTCACGACGCTGATCCGCGATCTCGCCGAGGAGCGTCAGGGCCTGCCCCGCGTTCGCTATATCATGGCCGCGACGCTCGCCGGCGGCGCGCTCGTGGCGCTCGCGATCGCCGCCAGTCCGCAGCGGACAATCGCCGTGTCGGTCGCGGTCGCAACCCTTGCCGCCTTCGTCGCGCTGCGGCTCGTCGCATCGGGCGTCAAATTCGCCGCGCGCCATGCGGGCGCGTCGCGTCTCGTCGAACTGCGCCTGGCGCTGGCGGCTATTCACCGTCCGGGCGCGCTGACCGCCTCCGTCGTGTTGTCGCTCGAACTCGGCCTCACGGCCCTCGTCGCGCTGACGTTGATCGACTTCAACATGCGCAATGAACTGCGCCAGAGCCAGCCCGGCGTGACGCCGAGTTTCTTCTTCCTCGACCTGCGCAGCTCCCAGGCCGCCGCCTTCCGCGACTTCCTCGGTCGCGAGGCGCCGGGCGCGAAGGTGAGCGAAGTTCCCATGATGCGCGGCCGCTTCGTCGAAATCGCGGGCAAGCCGGTCGCGCAGGTCCACGCGAGCGACAAGGTCGCCTGGGCGCTGGAGGGCGACCGGGGCGTGACCTTTTCGGCGAAGCCGCCGGAAGGCTCGGAGGTCGTCGCGGGAACATGGTGGCAAAACGGCTATGCCGGTCCGCCGCTGGTGTCGCTGGAGAAGGAGGTGGCGGACGGACTTGGCCTGAAAGTCGGCGACACGGTCGTGGTCAATGTGCTCGGGCGCGACGTTGCCGCGAGGGTCGCCAACCTGCGCAAGGTCAACTGGCGCAGCTACGCGATCAACTTCGTGCTCGTCTATTCGCCGAACACCTTCAAGGGCGCGCCGTTTAGCGAGCTCGTCTCCGCCGCGCTTCCGCCAGACTACGGTCCCGACAAGGAGGTCGCGCTCCTGCGCGCCGTGGCGCGGGACTTTCCGACCGTCGCATCAGTGCGGGTGCGCAACGTGCTGGAGGCTGTGGAGGGCCTCATCGCCAAACTCGCGCTGGCGATCCGCGCCGCGACCAGCGTAGCGCTGCTGACCTCCATCCTGGTGCTCGCCGGGGCGCTCTCGGCCAATCGTCGGGCCCGACTGGCCGACGCGACGATCCTGAAAATCCTCGGGGCGACGCGCGCGAGGCTGACCGCGATGTTTCTCATGGAATATGCGATGCTCGGCGGAGCGACCGCTGTCTTCAGCGTCGGCGCGGGTGGGCTGACCGCCTATCTCGTCGTCAAACGGATCATGTTCTCCGACTTCGTCTTCGATTGGAGGTCGGCGCTGGCCGCGGCAGTCGGCGGCCTCCTCTTCACCATCGGCCTCGGCATGATTGGCGCGTGGCGCATTCTCGGGCTGAAGCCGGCGGCTTTCTTGCGCGAACTGTGATCGGGGGCGGAACGTTCGAAACCGCGGGCGCATTATCCGATTAGAAGAATCGGAAGCAGACGCCACGGCCCACTCGCCCTGTCCTACCCGGACGGCGGGCTCGACGCAGGCGTCCCGGGTGATTGCTACGGGGAGGAATGTGCGTGTGGATCGTCGCCGCGAGGGTGCAGTGCAGCGAAGATGAAGTCATTGCATACTGTCGCGCCTCGATCGCGCACTATAACGCCGACGCGTTACGTCCAATTCGTCGATTCTTTTCGGATCACAGTGACCGGAAAGATACCTCATGCGGCGCGCGATGATGGAAAAATTGGCGCTCGTCGAACAAAGAACCGCCCAATTCTTGGTCGGACGACGGTGGCGCGCCGCCAAAAGGCTGCAATTGCAGGCTTTGTTTCCGGATGTGCGAATTGAGGTTCCCTTGGCAATTCCGATGGGCGCGCCTAAATGTCTGAATACCACTGAGCCGGAATACGCCGGGAAATACTCCGCCACCCCTCCGTTATGGGAAGGCTATGAACGCGAATTATCGTAATTTCGCCCTGTGGGTGATTATTTTCCTGCTCGTTCTGGCGTTGGTGACGCTGTTCCAGAGCCCCGGCCAGAAGGCCGCGTCGAGCGAAATCACCTTCAGCCAGCTTTTGAGCGACGTTGACGCAGGCAACATCCGCGACGTCACCATCGCCGGGCCGGAAATTTCCGGCCACATGAAGGACGGGCGTGCGTTCCAGACATACGCTCCGAGCGATCCGAGTCTCGTCCAGACGCTTTACAAGAAGGACGTTACGATCACGGCCAAACCCCCGTCCGACGGCAACAACTGGCTGCTCACGATCGTCTCGAGCGTTTTGCCGGTTCTGCTGTTCCTCGGCCTCTGGGTCTATATGACCCGCCAGATGCAGGGCGGCGCGGGCAAGGCGATGGGCTTCGGCAAGTCCAAGGCGAAGCTGCTCACGGAGGCCCAGGGGCGTGTCACCTTCGAGGACGTCGCCGGGGTCGATGAGGCCAAGGAGGACCTGCAGGAGATCGTCGAATTCCTGCGCGATCCGCAGAAATTCCAGAAGCTCGGGGGACGGATTCCCCGCGGCGTTCTGCTGGTAGGACCGCCCGGAACCGGTAAAACGCTGACCGCGCGCGCCGTGGCGGGCGAGGCCAACGTGCCTTTTTTCACGATTTCGGGCTCCGACTTTGTCGAGATGTTCGTCGGCGTCGGCGCGAGCCGCGTCCGCGACATGTTCGAGCAGGCCAAGAAGAATGCGCCTTGCATCATCTTCATCGACGAGATCGACGCGGTCGGGCGCCATCGCGGCGCGGGCCTCGGCGGCGGCAATGACGAGCGCGAGCAGACGCTCAACCAGTTGCTCGTCGAGATGGACGGCTTCGAACAGAACGAAGGCATCATCATCATCGCGGCGACCAACCGGCCCGACGTGCTTGACCCGGCGCTTTTGCGACCCGGCCGGTTCGATCGCCAGATCGTCATCTCCAACCCCGACTTCATCGGCCGGGAGAAGATCCTCAAGGTTCACGTGCGCAAGGTTCCGCTTGCGCCCGACGTCGACCTCAAGGTCGTCGCGCGCGGCACGCCGGGCTTTTCCGGCGCGGACCTCATGAACCTGGTCAACGAGGCCGCGCTGCTTGCCGCGCGCCGCGGCAAGCGGGTCGTCACGCGGCAGGAATTCGAGGACGCGCGCGACAAGATCATGATGGGCGCCGAGCGGCGCACGCTCATCATGACGGAGGAGGAAAAGCGGTTGACCGCTTATCACGAGGGCGGCCACGCACTGGTTTCCGTTTCGATGCCGGCCTCGACGCCGATCCACAAGGCGACGATCATCCCGCGCGGCCGCGCGCTCGGCATGGTGCAGTCCTTGCCGGAGCGTGACCAGATCTCGCAGAGCTACGAACAACTGATCGCCATGCTCGCCATGTCGATGGGCGGCCGGGTCGCAGAGGAGTTGGTGTTCGGTAAGGACAAGGTGACCTCGGGCGCAGCGGGCGACATCCAGCAGGTGACCAAGATCGCGCGGGCCATGGTGACTCGCCTCGGATTCTCCGACAAGCTTGGCACGGTCATGTACGGCGAGAACCAGGACGAGGTGTTCCTCGGCTACTCGCTTGGCCGCCAACAGAACATTTCGGAGGCGACCGCCGAGACGATCGACCAGGAAGTGCGGCGTCTGGTGCAGGAAGCCCACGACACCGCCACCCGGATCCTTACCGAGCGGCGAGCCGACCTCGAAACGCTCGCCCAAGGCTTGGTGGAATTCGAGACGCTGAGCGGCGAAGAGATCGTCGGCCTTCTGCAGGGAGTGAAGCCCGTGCGCGAATCGGCGACGGACCATCGCGAGCCGCCGGCGGCGCCGCGCCCAGCCGTTCCCTCGACCGGCAAGCCTCGCCCGATTGGCCCTGAGCCCGGCGGTCTTGAGCCGCAGCCGCAAACCTGATCGGCCGGCGCGCGCGACGTCAAGAGCAGGTCCCGTTTGTGGGAAGCTATGGCGCTCGGGGGTCCGACTTAAAGCTTCTGCGCCTGCGGGGCTGGCGTCCCGAGCGTGTCCGATGACACAAGCCCGGCGCCGCCATTGCGGCTCGGCTGACAGGCGCAGACGGGGCAATCAAAAATTTTTTAACAAAACCCGTTTGTTCTTATTATGTTCTTATCGCAATGGAGAACGCCCTTGTCCGGGCTTACGCATCGAAGGAAGCTCGATGTTGAGATGGTGATTCTTTGCCCATACCGCGCCGAATGGCGCGGAGAAGAATTGTTTACGTCAAGCGCGCTGCCGTCTTAACTGAGCATGTTTTTTCTGACAGATTTTCGAAAAAATCGGAAAAAATTGGTCCAATGTCGGAAACTTTCTGAACACCAGAGGGAACGTTTCGTTTTCTATGTAACTTACGCATCGAAGGTCCTCCGGCCAGCGCCGGGTTGGAGCCGGGCGCCCGTAGGAAAGAGCGTATCGGAGATCGTTGACATCGGCCGAGCCCGGCGCCTCATCGCCGAGCGATGCGGTTAGCCATATCAATAGCGGTTCCGATCGATCGAGACAGGCTCTAATCGTCGCGCAGCCTTTGAGCCCCGCTCGCCCGAGCGTCGCGTCCAGGGCCAGACCTGCGAGCCGGCCGAACTCTCGACAGCGTGCCCGGGCTCGCCGACCAGACCGCCGCCGGGGTGATCGCCTGGCTGCCCGAGCTCGGACGCATCAGCAACGGAGCCGCCGGCGCCCTTCTCGGCGCCGCGCCCTACGACGACGACAGCGGCGAGCGCAAAGGCGCGCGCTGCATTAAGGGCGGACGCCGCAATCTGCGCAACCTCCTTTATATGCCGGTCATCGGAACCGCCACCCAGCACAACCCGGTGCTCAAGGCCTACTACCAGCGGCTGCGCGCCAAGGGCAAGATGCCAATCGCGCGTATGCCTCAACTGCTGAAGTATCAGTTGAACACCATGCTCGCGCGCGACGAGCCCTGGACCCGCCGGCTCGAGCGGCCGCATGAGCGGGCCCGCGCGGGGCCGCCGGGCGGCGCATCGCGCCGACCGCTTGCAGGCCCAAAAGCCCGGTGAGCGGACGGGGTCAAGGCCGAAGCCGCCGGAGGCGGGGGCGCGAAGCGCCGGCCTTGACCCGGCCGAGCACCGGGCTACTCCGACCAACACAGTTGCTTCGCCAGCAAGCTGGGGAAGGTTCCCGCGGCGCTAAAGCGAAGGATGCGGTCGATATAGGGCGGCCATCGGAAAGAGGCTGATCGCGGTTGCAGGAGATGGCTAGGGGAACGCGCAGACGCGTCAACGCGCATATTCGTCGTGCAGCTTCACCCAGGCCATCGAATGAGGCAGGTCCTCCTCCTGCCGCCCGAGTGCGGTGATGTCGAGCAGCTGATAGGCGGGGTTCAGCGCGTCGAGGCCGCGCGCATAGGCCGAATAGGTGCGGTAGACCGCGCCGTCCGGCTCCCGGACGAAGGCGCTGATCCCGGGCAGGTCGGTCATCCTGGGCTCGATCGCCTCGAAATTGTAGCGCACCGCTCCTTCGCCCACCGTGAATTCGGGCCGGAACGAGACGTCGAAGTCGTAGTTGAAGTCGCCGCCGTCGGACGAGTACCAGGGGAAGGTCCAGCCCAGCCGCTTGGCGATCGCTTCGAGCTTGGCGCGCGGCGCGCGCGAGACGGCGACGAGCCGCGTGTCGCGCGCCTCGAGATGCGCCGTCACTCCGTTGTAGCCGTCGGCCCAGAAAGAGCAGCTCTTGCACGGGCGCTCCCAGTCGGGAGCGAACATGAAGTGCCAGACGATGAGCTGGCGCCGCGCGCCGAACAGGTCGGCCAGCGCAAGATTTTGCCCCTCCGGACCGTCGAACCGGTAGTCCTTGACGATCTTGACCCAAGGGAGGGCGCGCCGTCGGCGGCTGAGCTCGTCGCGGAGCCGGGTGAGCTCCTTCTCCTCGTCGAGCAGGCGCCGTCGCGCGGCGAGCCATTCGTCCAGTGTTGCGACGGGATGTTCGGTCATGTCCGGCTCCTGACCTCGGCGCACGCTTCACGTTAGCACAGGAGCCAATGGTTTCGGAGGCGACGATCGGTCGCGCCCCTGCTCTGTTGCCGCGCCCGCTGAGCGCGGGGGCGCGCTCAGCGGGCGCGCCCTACAAGCGAGCTGGGGAAGGCACAGCAGGGACGATCATTTTCCCGGCGCCTCCGCGTTCCCCACGACGACATAGCCGCGCGTCTTGCCGCCGTTCGACGGGTCGGGCGTATTCATGGCGTCGAACAGGTCGGACGCCTTGACCCACGCCGGCGGATACTTGTAGCGCGCGACGTCGAGAATGAGGAACCTGTCCGCCTTTTCGTCATAGGCTGCGAGCGGCGAGATATGGCCGAAGGTCTCTTGTCCCAGCGCCTTGCGCAAATAGTTGACGAGGACAAACGGTCGCCGCTTTCGAGGGCGGCGCGGGCCTCGGCGCGAAAGGCGTCGAGGCCTCCGTCGGCGGCGTGATGAACGTCGACCGAGACGGGATGAAGCTCGAGCAGCGCGCCGAGCTGATCGAGCGTCATGCCCCGGCGCGCCAGGACGTCGCGCGGAAGCACGGCGTCCGTGGCCGCGTCGAGCACGTTGTCCTGGGTGAAGGTGCGGTAGGGCGGATAGGCGGGCGCCGGCGGCGCTGGGACCTTCAGCGCGTTGAGAGCCATCACCATGCTGGCGACGCCGCAATAGCTCTCGGTTGTCTGCGTGACGAAGTGGATCGAGAGCGGAAAATAGTCTTCGAGCGCCTTGCTCTCAAGCAGAAACCGCTCGCCGTCCTGCGAGGTGAAATCCGTCAGCCCCGCGGGGAGCGGCAGGGTTTCGGCCAGCGCGCCGGACGCGGCGAGGCAGAGCGCGAACAGGAGCCCTCCCAATCGGCGAACCGGCATTATGGCGCCCACGCGGGACCCCTGTACCCTTCTGATGTGGTTCTTGGAACGGAGGCCACTGTTCGTGCGAAGTGACGCGAAGCCCGGATGGGGTGTGGGTCGCTTCTCCGGCCTAAATCGGACGGCCGAACGTCGCAGCAAACCTTTCGTCGACTTATTCCCCCTCTCTGCACAGTTGGCGCCCGGCGTGCGGACGCTCGGTCATGTCTCGCGCAGCCGCCCCGCGAATACGCTCGATGACGATCGACACTCCGCCGATGACGAGCTCGTCGCGAAATCGTCAACCTATCACAAGCGTGACCACTTCGCCGCTGGAGGCGGCATGAAGGCATGAAGCGCTGCGGAGCACCTTCTGCCTTTCTGAACCAAGGGTCGCATTGCAAGACCGTCACGGCGAAGCTTTCATCGCCGAATTCCTGCTGGCCTGGCCACACCCCATCCGGCGCTTCGCGCCACCTTGTGTCCGCTTCGCGGAGAAGGGGGGCGTCTACTTCCC
>CAWFVS010000016.1:0-40004 GCA_963819255.1 uncultured Alphaproteobacteria bacterium | reverse complement strand
CCTCACGCCGGATGAAGTTGCGCTCATGTGGCGCACAGCGCCGCCGCGGATGCCGCTCGATCCCGCCGAGGAGCTTCGACGCATGGGCGCCGACCCGTAATCCATCAATTACCCGCCCACCCTGGGATCGCGCAACTCACTGAACTTCTCGATGCCCGGGGTCCAACTCAAAGGAATACGCCAGCGACTCCGGGCGGGAGAAGCGGTGATCTTCGCCTTGATCAACGGCCACCACCGGACGAGAAAGGCCGCCTGTCCAAATCGCTTCAGGTCAGGGAACCCAGCGGGCGGCCAGATCGAAATCAGGCCTGACGCCGTGTAAGCTGCAAGGTTCACCGGGTTTCGAAGGATGTTGTGATCGCCGGAGATCATCGCTGTTCCGCCCTCATCGCGGAACCTGAACATCCATTCAGGATCTGCTATTCCGTGACCGTAATCTTCGAGAACAGAGCCGATCTCAACGTCGCGATCCGACTTCGAGAGCGCGAATCGCTTGAACGATGCGAGGTGAGATGTTCTCGTCGAACTTGACCTTCACGCCGCCAGCAGCTGCTCGAAGCCAACGGCTTGCGCGACAGCGTCAGGGCCAGTCCCGTACCATTCAGCTACGACGTCGACGTCGCCCTCGGCGAGATAGGCCGCGGCGAGCGTATCGGTCGGGACGTTTCCCGGCTCAACCATCGGACGACCGAGCGCGAACCGAGGATCGATAACGACCCTCGGAAATTCCGCGAACGGATTCATCCGAACCGCGAGATCATCCATGTAAACAACTGTCTTGAACAACGAGGGCTCGATCACGCTCGGAAACGCCCACTCGTCGGTCATGATGTCGAGCAAGCGGCGTTCGCCGTCGTCGACCGCCTCTTCCATCATGATCCGCTTGCCATCCGTCCGGAACCGGCGCTCCGTCGCGAATGGGTGTTCCAGCCCGTGCTTCTCCCGCAGCTTGCGCGCGACCTTGCGAATCGTCTGCAGCGATAGCCCGTGCTTGCGGAACCGGGCGACAAAACGCGCCTCGACAAGAGCGAGGAAAGGCATGACCAACTGGCCGGCGACGGGTTCGAACGGCGTCAAAATGGCTGGCGCCAAGCGCGACGCATCACGCGCGCGAAACCACGAGCTGACACGTGCGTTCGTCGTCTCGGTCAACTTGGCGGCGAAGGCGACGGGATAGACGCCCTCTCGGACCGCCCTCCGCCAATCCATGGTCGACATCCGGTTCATGCGCTGAAGATCACCTTCCACAATAATTTGTAAATAGGGCGTTTACCTGTCGACTGCCCCGGAGGTCGACCGCGATGAGGGTCCCTCCGGCGCAAACGAGCCATGGTCCAGCCCCACCCGCCCCGCGCCCTAACCCCCTTTCCCCTCCGCCGGCTTCAGCGCCCCGATGATCCCGGTCGGCGCGAAATAGACGGCCAGCACGAAGGCGAGGCCGAGCCACAGGAGCCAGCGGTCCGGGATGGAAGAGCGCCGGCAGCAGCGGCAGGCGCGCGTCGGCGGCGAGTTGCGACAGCGCGCCCATCAGGTCCTGCAGATAGTTCTCGGCGAGGACGAACAGCGCCGCTCCGATGATCGCGCCATAGAGCGTGCCCATGCCGCCGACCACCACCATCACCAGAACGTCGACCTGGATCGAGAAGCAGAGCGCCGTGTCCGGCCCGACATAGCGCAGCCAGAGCGCGCTCAAGGCGCCCGGCGAGCGTCGCGCCGAGCGCGGAGATGCAGGTCGCCAGCGTTCGGTGAAAGACGGTGCGATAGCCGAGCGCCTCGGCGCGGAACGGGTTCTCCCGGATCGCCTGCAACACCCGGCCGAACGGCGAGTTGACCACGCGGAGCAGCACGAGGAAGGCGACCGCCGACGACGGCGAAGAGCAGATAGTAGGCCAGGAGCTTGCCGTTCGCCTGCACGCCGAGGATCGGATGATCGAGCCATTTGAACCCGGGCCGCAGAGCGGCGCGGAACCTTGAACGAGCGGCCGTCCTCGCCGCCGGTCAGCCAGGACAGCTGCGAGGCCAGCACGTTGAAGGCGTAGGCGACCGCGAGTGTCACCATGGCGAAGAAGATCGCCTGGACCCGCAGCGAGAACAGGCCGATCGCCAGCGCCAGCGCGAGCGCCAGGGCGCAGGCGACGGCGAGGCCGGTGGCGACCGCGCCCCAGCTCGGGCCGAGCGCATAGAGGGCGAGGCCCGCGCCATAGGCGCCGACGCCGAAGAACATCGCATGCGCGAACGAGACGATGCCGGTGTAGCCGAGCAGCACGTCGTAGGACGCGACCAGCAGGAAGATACGCAGATCTTGGCGGCGATGTTGATCGCCTTGGCGCCGGGAAACAGGAACGGCGCCAGCGCCAGCGCCAGCGACGATCGAGGACGATGAGCGACTTGCAGCGCGCGGCCGCGCGGCGGATCGCCGGAGAGAAGTGGTCATCGTCCGCTCACCGGATAGAGCCCGCGCGGGCGCCACAGCAGCACCGCGACCATCAGCAGGATGTTGGACACCAGCGCCAGTTTCGGCGCGAGAAAGCCGCGCGTAATTGGCGATCAGCGCCACCAGCATCGCGGCGATGAAGGAGCCGCCGACCGAGCCCAGGCCGCCGATGATGATGACGATGAAGCACAGCACCAGAAACTCGCCGCCCATCGAGGCGTGCACCTGCCCGCGGTAGAGCGCCAACATCACGCCGCCGAGGCCGGCGAGCGCCGAGCCGGCCATGAACACGCCGACGAACAGCCGGTCGATGCGGTAGCCGAGCGCTTCCACCATCTCGCGGTTCTCGACGCCGGCGCGGATCAAGAGGCCGATCTTGGTGCGGTTGAGCACCAGCATCTGCCGACGAACACCACCAGGCCGACCAGCGTCGCCAGCACGCGGTATTTCTCCATCGCCATCTCGCCGAAGATGAACGAGCCGCGCAAGGTCGTCGGCAGGCCGAGCGGGATCTGTCGGGCCCGAACAGGGCGTAGAGCAGCTGCTCGGCGATGATCGAGCCGCCGATGGTCACCAGAATCTGGCTCAGATGCTGGCCGTAGACCGGCTTGACGATCAGCCGCTCGAACACGAAGCCGAGCGCGCCGCAGACGAGCGCCGCAGCGACCGCGGCGAGGAAGAAGACGGCGAGATTGAGCAGAACGGAATCGGCGCTCGACCAGCTCGCGAGCGGCAGCAGCACCAGAGTCGCGACATAGGCGCCGAGCGCGATGAAGGCGCCGTGGCCGAAATTGAGCACGTCCATCATGCCGAAGACCAGCGTCAGCCCCGAGGCCATGGTGAAGATCATCATGCCCATCGCGAGTCCCGCCGCGGTCAGCGTCAGGAAGGTCGAGAACGAGCCGATGAAAGGCGCTGCGATGAGCGCGACGAGGACCGGCGGTCAGCGCCGGCAGGAGATCGATCTTCGGCCGCGGCAGGGCGGCGCCGGCGTCGAGATCGCTCATTGGTGCGAATCCAGGCTCAAGCCGAGCAGGCGGTCCTGCAGCGCCTGGTCGGCGGCGAGGTCGCGCCATCGCGCCGCGATGGACGATGCGGCCGTTGTCCATCACCCGAACCGCGTCGCCGACCTCGCGCGCGACGCGGAAATTCTGCTCGACCAGCAGGATCGTCGCCCCGGTCGCCTTGATCTCCTTGAGGCATTCGATCAGCGCGCCGACGATCGCGGGCGCGAGGCCCTTGGTCGGCTCGTCGATCAGCAGGAGCTCGCGCGGCTCGACGATGGCGCGCGCGATCGACAGCATCTGCTTCTGCCCGCCGGACAGCGCGCCCGCGCGCGACAGCCAGAATTTCCTGAGCGCCGGGAAGAAGCCGAAGATCCAGTCCAGGCGCGCTCTCGTCGAGCGGCCCCTCGCGCGCGCCGAGCACGAGGTTCTCCTTCACCGACAGATCGGAGAACACCGCCATCGTCTCCGGCACGTAGCCGACGCCGAGCCGCGCGACGTCGCTCGCCGCGAGATTTTCGAGCGGCGTGTCGCCCGAGCGCGATTCGCCCCTTCGAGGCGCGCCACAGCCCCATGATCGTGCGCAGCGTCGTCGTCTTGCCGGCGCCGTTGCGGCCGAGCAGCATCGTCGTCTTCCCCGCCGGGCGCGTCGAAATCGACGCCCTGCAGGATGTGATAGCGGCCGATGATAGGTATGCACGCCTTCGAGCGTGAGGACCGCGCTCATGCCGCCTTCTCCGGCGCGATCCCGAGATAGGCCTCCTGCACGATGGGCGAGGCGATCACCTCGCCGGATCGCCGTCCGCGACGAGCTGGCCGTTGGGCAAGACGATGATGCGGTCGGCGAGCGAGCGCACCACGTCCATCTTGTGCTCGACGAGCAGGATCGTCTTCGTCTTGTCGGTCTTCAAGCTGCGCGATCAGATCGAGCACCACCGGAACCTCGTCGACGCTCATGCCGGCGGTCGGCTCGTCGAACATGAAGACCTTCGGCTCGAGCGCCATCATCATCGCGACCTCGAGCTTGCGCTGGTCGCCGTGCGACAGCGCGGAAGCGAGCGCGTCGCGCCGGCCGCACAGGCCGACCTAGTCGAGCACCGCGTCGGCGCGGCGGATGAGCTCCGCGCTCGCTCGCCACGGCCGCGCATGTCGTAATGCGCGCCGCCTGCGCGCCTGCACGGCGAGCCGCACGTTTTCGTCGACGGAAAGGCGTGGGAAGAGATTGGTGAGCTGGAACGCCCGTCCGAGCCCGAGCCGCGTGCGCAGCGGCGCGCTCAAGCCCGTCACGTCCTGCCCCTCGATCAGCACCTTCCCGTCGGAGGCGCGCAATTGCCCGGACATCAGATTGAAATAGGTCGTCTTGCCCGCGCCGTTCGGCCCGACGATGGCGGTGAGTTCGCCGGGGTGGAAGGCGCAGGAGACGTGATCGACCGCGACATGGCCGCCGAAGCGGATGGTGAGACCGCGCGTTTCGAGCGACGGCGTCATCGCCGGCGCCTTGTCATGCCCGCGAACGCGGGCATCCAGCCGTGGCATCCGCGGTCGCCAGTCCGCTGGACCGACGCCTGGACCCCGCTTTCGCAGGGACGACAAACCTGTGCGTCATCGCTTGTTGCGGATCGGGATGTCCATATCCTCGATCTTGAGCTCCTTGACCAGATCGAGCACCGCCCAGGGCAGGTTCGGATCGACGCGGACCTTGAACGCGTACATCGATTGCAGCGCCTGATGGTCCTCCTTGCGGAAGACCATCTTGCCCTTCGGCGTCTCGAAGTCCATGCCCTCCATGGCCGAGATCAGCTTCTCCGTGTCGGTCGATTTTGCCTTGTCGACCGCGGTGACGATCGCCATCGCCGCGGCGAAGCCGCCGCAGGTGAAGAAATCCGGCGGCGCATGAAAGCGCCTCTCGTGCTCGGCGACGAGCCAGTCGTTCACCGGGTTCTTGGGGATGCCATAATAATAATAGGTTGCGCCTTCCATGCCGGGAAAGCGCTTGTAGGCGGCGAGCGCGGGCAAAATATTGCCGCCGGTCGACAGCTCGATGCCGTAGCGGCCGGGGTCGAGATCGGCGAGCTTGTCCATCGGGTCGCCGCCGCCCGCCCAGATGACCCAGATGATCTTGCGCCCCTGCTTGTCCTTCAAGGCGTCGAACAGGCGCTGGGCGGGCGCGGTGAAGTCGGTCGTGTTCATCGGCGCGTACTCCTCGGCGTCGAGGGTTGCGCCTGTCTTGGCGAGCGCCTCCTTGAAGGCCTTCACGCCGTCGCGGCCGAAGGCGTAATCCTGGCGCCAGCGTCGCGATGTGCTCGCCCGGCCTGCCGATCGCGACGGCGTTGGAGACCGCGTCCTGCGAGGAGTTGCGCGCGGTGCGGAAGATGTAGCGGTTCCACTTCGAGCCGGTGATTTCGTCGGCGACCGCGGGCTCCACCACGAGAATCTTCTTGTGCTCCTCGGCGACCGGCAGCATGGCGATCGCCGCGGCGGACGAGGTCGTGCCGACCGCGATGTCGGCGCTGTCGTCCTCATAGGCCTCGGCGAGCGCGGTCTTGGCGAGGTCGGGCTTCGACTGGTCGTCCTTGGTGATGACGACGATCTTGCGCCCGTCGACCTGCATCGTCCCCTTGGTCGCGTATTCGAGGCCCATCATGAAGCCGGTCTCGGTCTGCTTGGCGTAGGCCTGCAGCGGGCCAGTGAGGCCGTGGATGAGGGCGATCTTCAGATCGTCCGCCTTGGCCGCGCCGGCGAAGGCGACGAGCGCGGCGGCGAAGGCGAGCGATTTCAGGCGAAAGGGCATGGACGTTCCTCTTCAGGCGGGACCGGATTGTCGTTGGCGGATTTGCCGTCCGGCTTCGGTTGAGCGCAAGCTTAGCCTCCGCGCGGAGGATGTGACAAGGCGGCCGGATCGTTCTTCGATTGGGATTCGCGAGAGATTTCGCGAGAAGACCAGGCTTGCGCGGCGCCGACCGCGCGAATATAACGCCGTCTGGCCGCCCGCGCGGACCATGTCGGAGTGTAGCGCAGTCTGGTAGCGCACCTCGTTCGGGACGAGGGGGTCGGAGGTTCGAATCCTCTCACTCCGACCAATAAAATCAATGGGTTGGCGGCGTGCTCGTTCCGTCGCCGAACAGTTTCCGAACAGATTGAGTGTTAAACAGCATAGGCAGGCCGACAGCGCGGCATGACGCTGGCGGCGGCTTCACGATCCACTGCGCCGCCCAGCGCAATGTCCTGCCCGACGATCTGCCCGATCCTCTCGTAGACCTTATGTCGCAAACGGGCGGATTTCCTCGCCCTCCCCGGGCGACGCTTGAGGGCCCGCTTTTCGACCCGAAGCGGAAGCTCCGAGGCGAGCTTGTATTTGATTTGGTCATCGCGCCGAATCGGGCCCAACCATGTTCACTCATCCTCGTCCCCGATCGGGCGGAGGCGCTCGGCGAGACGCATCGGCGCGGTCGTCATGGACGAGGAGCACCTCATCGGCGACGAATTGATCGCGAGGGACGCGCTGTGCGCTGGCGCACGCAATCTTACCGGTCCTGCACTTCGCCGGCTGGGAGAATGTCGTAGCCGTCAGCGATTTGAGACCAGCGAGTGACGTTGCGCTCTTTTTCGAACTCTTTGATGGCCGCTTGTACGGCTTCGGATCTTGAGTGTCCGCGTGCAACTGCAACCCGGGTCAGCTGAACATTGTGAACGTGCCCGGTGCTATCGGGCAACCGCTTGTAGAACAGGACCTCCAGCGCCGCCGGCTTGGACGACGGAGCCGTCAAATCGTCAACAGAGAGGATACCGACAAGGTTTTCAGTATGGTCCAAAACCGGTAGCCGCCGCACGTGCTTGTGGCTCATTAACTCCAGGGCGTGCTCGAGTGCGTCTTCTTCATGGCATAGGATTGGCCCCAGTGTCATTGATTCCCGAGTTTTGCTGTGAATATTCCGTCCCTCAGGGAATCCCCTCAGCAAAACGTCACGGTCTGTGATCATTCCGACCACCTGATCGTCTTCAACAACCGGCAAAGCGCCAACATTCTCCTCTTTCAGCCGCAACGTCGCTACTTCCAGAGTTTCTTCCGCGTGCACGGAAATCGGTCTTCTCATCACGTCGCGAACCAACATTGGCTCAATCTCCCAAGTGTGGGGGGAAAAGGACCCCAGCTTCGTTTGAATCTGACCGGAACTGAACTGACGGTAAGTCAGAGTGTTACGCGCGGTCGACGGGTCGACGGCTTTTGTTAACCTGTATTCTCATGAGCGCGGCTCCGTTCAAGCACCCAGACCTCCCATAACGGGCTGATAGGATGCCACTGACCGACCTCTTGCGCAGCGGCGATTTCGTTTCTGACGCCGATCACGCCGGGCACCCGGCGTACGGTCGCCTCAGCCGATGACTTCTCGTAGGCCCGTTCGACCACCCCGTGCAGCGTAACCAGGCCACCATCCACTTCTGCGGTCACTCTGTCACGGGGGACCGCCAGATCCCAGTAAAGAGCGTTTGCGACTTCGACGCGAATATCCGACATCGCGCGCCTCCCTCAAGGTGAGAACCCGTCTCAACCGCCTGTTGCGCGGCTGAGGCCGCTACTTCAGCCCCGGCTCGCACTATCCCGCGGACAGCTCATCCGCACGGCCGCGGCTGAGGATGGCGAAATCGTCCGCGTCATTGGTGACTTCAGGATGCAACTCATGTAGAGGTTCGCCAGCATCGAGCTGGCGCGACCGCCCTCCGGGACGCCCCGCTTGACGGCCTTGCCTCGTTCCACTTTGACGCCGTTCCCGTCGGTTGTTTCGACCGGCGATTGGAGCCAGAGCTTGATCAGCCTGGCATCGTGTCGCCATCGGCGATGCGATAGGCGATGAGCCTTGTATATCACAGTCTCATATTCGGCGCAAGTGTACGACGATAAATAAAAGCAGTTGAGGAAGCCCGCATACGAAAATACGAGATGTTAACAGCTTTACGCCACGGTATAATGCAGTTCGGCTGTCAACAACAACACGCTCAACTTTAAGGCCGCATCGTTCTACATTAAATCATACGCTACGTGCTCGCCTCTCACAGAAGTTGCATTATGTGAGGCGTCGCGACGCCGCACCTAGTCCGCCGCGCTCCGTCTCTCAAAACTCCTGATTTTTGCCCGAAAAACGCCGCGTCGGGCGCTCGCATCGCGGGCCTCGTCGTCGCAAAAGCGAAATCCAGTGGTGCTCGATTAGTCAGCCCGACCTAGTTCATCGATTCGTTGAAACCGATCATATCGGACCGATCCCCGCTCGATTTGCGATGCCATATATCCCAAAAGGTCCGGAATTTCACGAAAATCCCGCTCCAGCCATCTCGCGATAGCCTGATATCCCGATCCGCCGGCCGTTGTAGGACGCCTCGTCATGAACGAACTGGGTCAGCTTCGGCCAGTCCTGCTGTTGAGGCAGGCGATGTAGTCCCGGTAGAGGTCGGAGAGGCTGTTCGACATGGCAATCGCTCCATGCTTGCGCAATGCAAGATCACGGCGTGAGATTCCGCGCCAGAAAAATATATGCCGGCCGGACCCCGCCGCCGGCGGCCGTCAAAGGCGGAAAGTCAGCGCGTCCTAACCGCGGTGCATCGCATCGTGGTTGGTCCCGATGGCGTCCCGACGCGATCGGCGACGATTCATTAACAGCAATTCACCACGAAGGTCATCAAGGACCACGAAGAGAGTGAGTGCCCGCAATTTCACCTTGATGGTTCTTTGTGTTCTTGGTGGTGAGAAAATATCGCGCCAAGGGAAGTTCGAACCGACGCCCGTCAGGTTTCCATGCCGCGCTTCAAGCTCACTCTCGAATATGACGGCGCGCCGTTCGTCGGCTGGCAGCGGCAGCAAAACGGCGTCTCGGTGCAGGAGACGCTGGAGAAGGCGATTTTCGCCATGACCGGCGACGCCGCGCAAGCGCATGGCGCCGGGCGGACCGACGCAGGCGTCCACGCGGCCGGACAGGTGGCGCATGTCGACCTTTCGCGCGACTGGCCGCCGTTCCGGCTCATGGAGGGGCTCAACGCCCATCTCGCGCCGAACCCGGTCGCGGTTCTTGAGGCCGAGCGCGTCGACGACGATTTCGACGCCCGCCGCAGCGCGCGCGGCCGCACTTATGTCTACCGGGTGGTCAACCGGCGCGCGCCGCTGACCTTCGACCGCGGCCGCGCCTGGGCGGTCAAGCGCAGGCTCGAGGTCGAGCCGATGCGCGAGGCGGCGCGCGCGCTGATCGGCCGGCACGATTTCACCACCTTCCGCGATTCGCAGTGCCAGGCGAAATCGCCGGTCCGCACGCTCGATAAGCTCGAGATCGGGCTCGAGGGCGACGCCATCGTCTTCGAGGTTTTTGCGCTGTCGTTCCTCCATCGCCAAGTGCGCTCGATGGTCGGCTCGCTGGTCGAAGTCGGCCTCGGGCGCTGGACCCCGGCCGACCTTAAGGCCGCGCTCGACGCGGCCGACCGGACCCGCTGCGGCCAGGTCGCCCCGGCGCATGGGCTCTATCTCGCGCGGGTCGACTATCCAGAGGACTAAAAATGGCCGCGCGGCCGATTCGTGACCCTGCGCGCAAACTGGCGCATCATTTTTCGCTTCGAGAACGGAAAAACGTTTGACGTCGACCTCGTGGATGACCATTGAAGGAGGGCGAAAGCCATGCCCATGAAGAACCCGCCGCATCCCGGCGAAATGATCGGCGACATTATCGCGGACATTGGCCTGGCCATCGTCGAGGCGGCAAAGGGGCTGGGCGTCACGCGCCGGCAGCTTCACAACCTGATCGCCGGGCGCAGCGCCGTTTCCCCGGAGATGGCCTATCGGCTGGAAAAGGCCCTCGGCAGCACGGCCGACGCCTGGCTGCGGCTGCAGGCGAACTACGATCTGGCCAAGGTGCGGGCCCGGGCCGCGTCGATCAAGATTTCCCGCCTCCGTCCAAACGCGGCATAGGTCGCGAAGTCGGCGCCGAACGCGGCGATAGGCCCGGTTCCTGAACTCTGCTCCGTCCGCGAAGAGGGCTCGCCGAACGCGCTACGACGGGGAGGCGGAGAAATAGCGCTCGAGCACCCGCTCGTAGATGCGCGTCAGGCCGTCGAGGTCGTCGAGCGCGACCCGCTCGTCGACCGCGTGGATGGTCGCGTTCACGAGCCCGAGCTCGATGACCGGGCAGGCGTCCTTGATGAAGCGGGCGTCGGAGGTGCCGCCGCCGGTCGACAGCGCAGGGCGCCGCCCGATCACGTCCTCGACCGCGCCGGCGACGAGCTCGGTGAAGGCGCCGCGCTGGGTCACGAAGGCGACCGCGTTGGTCGGATCGAAGGCGAGCCGGTAAGACTGGCCGCCGGCCGCGCCGGCGATGCGTCGCGCGATCTCCGCCTCGAGCGTCGCGGGCGTCCAGAGGTCGTTGAAGCGAACGTTGAAGGTGAGCCGGACCTCGCCCGGGATGATGTTGGCCGCCGGATTGCCGACGTCGACGCTGACCACTTCGAGGTTCGACGGCTCGAAGTCGGCGTCGCCGCCGTCGAGCGGCGGATCGAACAGCGCCGAAAGCACCGGGACAAGCGCCCGGATCGGATTGTCGGCCACGTGCGGATAGGCGACATGGCCCTGGCGTCCAATGAGCGTGAGCCGTCCGGTCAGCGACCCGCGCCTTCCGTGCTTGATCGTGTCGCCGAGGCGCTCGACGCTGGTCGGCTCGCCGACGATGCAATGATCGAAGCCTTCGCCCCGGGCGAGCGCCCAGCGGACGAGCTTGACCGTGCCGTTGATCGCCGGGCCTTCCTCGTCGCCGGTGACGAGGAAGCTGATCGACCCTGGAAACGCCCCCCCGGCGATGAAGCGCAGGGCGGCCGCGACGGCGGCCGCAAGCCCGCCCTTCATGTCGCAGGCGCCGCGTCCCCAGAGAACGCCCTCGGCGACCTCGGCCGAGAACGGCGGAAACCGCCAGCCCGACGCATCGCCCGGCGGCACGACGTCGGTGTGCCCGGCGAAGACGAGGTTCGGCGCCGCCGTTCCGAAACGGGCGTAGAGGTTGAGAACGTCCGGCGTCCCGGCCTCGGAGAAGGTCACGAGCTCGGCGGAAAAGCCGGCGCCGGCCAAGAGATCCTCGAGATAGGGCAGCGCTCCGGCGTCCGCCGGCGTCACCGAGGGAAAGGCGATCAGCGCGCACGCGATGTCGCGCGCGGAGGGGGGAGCCGGCATTAGTCGCGAGGCTCCTCCTTCAGCTGTGCTGCTACGGTATCACACATCTCAAACGCCGCGCGGAACCCCGGTACCCAGCTTGCTGGGGAAGGTGGCGCGAAGCGCCGGATGTGGCCCGCTCCTTGGGCCGAAGTCGGATTGCACGACCGTCAGCGCGAATCTTCATCGGGCCATACCTGCTTTCCCCACCCCATCCGTCGCCTTCGGCGACACCTTCCCCGCTTCGCGGAGAAGGGGCGCTCGGCGACTGCCTGCAGTCCCATGAAGAACATCGCAAATTAATCTTGATTAATCAGTTGATCTCGGAAAAGGAGAGGCGCCCCGGCTTTGCGAAACTGCGTCATCTCGGTCGCATCTCGCGCACTGGCGCGGCCCAGTCGAGGCCGACGTCGTAGATCGGCGGCTCGGTGTTGGAGAGCAGGTTCCACAAGCCCGTCGCCGAGCTCTTCTTCAATCCCTTGATCAGCGCCCGCCCGTCGGAGACTCCGCAGATGCACATGCGGCCGATCACGTCGTCGTCAAGCGGATTGCGGATGTCGTCGTAGAAGACGAGCCAGTTGTCGAACAGCGCGCCGAGCGAGTGCCCGCGGATCTGCAGGGCGACGGTCTGGGGCCCGGCGTCGCTCGGGGCGTCGACCTCGTCGAACGGTCCCTGGCCCTCGGCGTAGAAGTGCGCGACCGCGCCCGCCCCGATATAACCGACCAACGGCGCTCTCTGGCTGATCGGCTTACCGCCGCCGCCGAGCAGCCGCGGCGGCTCGACGCCGAGATATTCGGCGACGATGGCGATCTCGTCGGCGCGCAGGCGACGGTGGCCGTTCAGAAGATCGGTGACGGCGGACGGAGAACGTCCGAGGGCCTTGGCGAGGCCGCTGCGCGTCTTGCCGGTGTGCTTGAGGCCGGCGCGGATCCAGTCGACGGTCAATGCTCCACCCCCTGTCAAAGCGAGCAAGCAACGGGCGTCCGGGCGCCCCAAGTTTACGGCAATCGGACTGGTTAACCACGTTTTCCGAAAAACAGCAATTACAAAAAACAGAAAGCGCAGCTGGTTTGGGGTAGCCGGATTGGCCAAAGCGCAAGCGGCGGACTGCTCCAGCCGCGTTAAACGCCGTCTGCGTCGCTGATCGCCATCGCATAGATTGATCTGCGCCTCATCGCATCCGAAACCGCTGCCGACGGCCGCCTGGCTCGCAGGAAGCTGCGATCGGCTTCCTCGACAGTATTTAAGGCAATTTTGAAATACATATCTACTAAAAGGCGATCGTTCTCGCCGGATTCGCCAAGTATAACAGCGGTAGCCGCGCAAATTGCATAAAATCCAATCGAATTATCCATCGAATGGCGTGCGCCCTTAATAACTATTCCGTTAGGGAAGCCCGTCTCAACGGTCAGAACAAATTGACAACGGCGTCTCAACTGAGCAATCTGGAACAAAGAAAGAACTGGTGTCGCTTTCCTCTTCGGAAGCCGATCGGTTTGACGGCGGCTTCCAGGCGAAAGGCGGCGAAAGCAGCGGCTTTAGGCCGCGAAGAGAGCAAAACTATTGGAGGCGCACGCGATGCTGAAGCTGATCGAAGGATCTTATGCGTCGTTCTTCCCCAAGGAGATGGATGCGATGTTCCGCCATCGGGCAGACACCTTCGCTGGTCGGCTGGGCTGGGAAGTAGATGTCAAGAACGGCTATGAGCGCGACAGGTTCGACGACCTGAACCCCTTGTACCTGGTCTCCGTCGATCCCGACACGGAACGATACTGGGGTTCGTTGCGGCTCCTGCCGACCACTGGGCCGAACATGCTGCGCGATGTTTTTCCGCAATTGCTCGATGAGGGAGATGTCGTGGAAAGCGCGACCATCTGGGAGGTATCGCGTATTTGCGCAGCAGCGATGCCGGGCCAACCCGAGCGGGGCCGCAGCGGCGCAAGTTACGTGCTCGGCGAGTTGATGGTCGGCATCACAGAAGTTTCGGTTCTTGCGGGAGTGACACAGATCGTGGCCGTATTCGACACCCGCCTCCTTCGCATCCTGAAGGCCGTGGGCTACCCGCCCGAGATCATCGGCAGGCCGCAGCGCATCGGCGACGTCATGGCCTACGCGGGGCTGTTCGAGGCCGGACAGAAGGGCCTCTCGGCCGTCCGCGATGTGTTCAGCATTGAGGAGTCGGTGCTGGCCCCCGAATTCGAGGGAGCTCGCCTTCGCCTGAGCGGAGAACATAACGGCAACGGGGGCCCACGGCCGGTTCGGCCGCCTCCATTGCATAGGCCGCCGGCGCGATCGTCGACCGCAGAGCCGGGGAGCGTCCTTCGCCCGACCCGTCCCGCAATCTCTTTTTCTTTGAAGGAAAATTCCATGAACGAGTCCGTTTTGCCGCCTCCAGAGCCGCCCGACGCGGAGACCGATCTGGCGCGGGCGACGAGGGCATGCGCCGAACACCTCGAGGACTTGAAGCAGGCGCATGGAGTCCCGCCGCCGGACGTCGAGCTCCCCAGTCGCGACGTGGTGCGGCTCGTCGTGCCGCCGCCCCAAGGCTCCTTCTGCACTTCTCCAGCCCAACTGTGCGCGGAGCTCGCCGAATGACCAGATCCACGTCCACCAAGCGCCGCGGCCGCAAGCCGCAAACCCTTGACCCGGGGGCCGCCGATGCCGCCCAGGAGCGGCTCGACGCGACGCCCGAGCGGCTCGCGCGCGCCAGGGAGGCCGGCCAGGCTGCGATCCGCGACGGCGAGAGGCTGCGCCGCATTGTCGATCCCTTCGACACCATGCGCGCCAACCGCGTCCTCGCCCCGCATGATCCGAGGCTCAACGACATCCGCTGGCTGATCGGCGAGTCGCTGCGCCGCACCCATCAGCGCGCCCAGCTCGACGCGTTACGCGCGGTCGCGCCGGATCGCCTCGGCTCGACCGGCTTCGGCCCGCGCTCCGGCCTGCCCCACTCGGAGGCCGCGCTCCACGCCCGCGACAAACTGCGCCGCGCTGAAGAGCGGGCCGGACCCCACGCCTGGCCGATTGTCGCCCGGATCGTCATCGAGGGGGCGGGCGTCAAGGACTGCCGCGGCTTCATCCCCGAGCTCGCCACCCCTTGGCGCGCCGACGCCGTCGTCGCCGATCGGCTGCGGGTCGCGCTCGATTCGCTCGGCGAGCTGATGGGGGTCACGCGCGGGCCGCTTTAAGACGCAGTCGATAGCCGTCGAACGATGGGCGTCCTTTCAGACGCCCTATGGACCGCGTCGGCGCGCGAGCGCGCCGCGCGCCCGGGAAGTCGCGCTCGCACCGTTCATTCCACGACGGGCCACATTTTTTCAAGCTGGCGAAGGCCTGTCCGTACCGACACGAAAGAAGGAGGGTCTCATGAGCTTGTTGAACGCTGAACCGGGAACGCCTCATCGAGGACCGAGGGGCTGGCTGCGCTTGGCGTCAGCCCTTGCCCGGCTGGCCGGCGGCCCGCCCCCGAAACCGGCGCCGGCGCCGGTCGAACCGCCGCCCACGGCGTACAAACCGATCGTCGGCATCCGGAAGTCGGCCGTCTGCAAGGACGCGCGCGGTGAGCTGCGCACGCTTCAATTGTTCCTGCCGGCCGATCTGGTGGCGGAGCTCGCCCGACCGCTGGACATCAAATTCCTCGACGGCGACCAACCTGTCACCGCCGATGAACTCGGCAAGGCGATCCGGGCTAATTTTTCGACGGCCGGGGCGCCGTGAAGGGGCAGGATCCTGCGACTTGTACAATCTTGTGCAAAAAATGTGTCACCACGGCGCCGAACCCCTTGCGTACAGGCGTTCTCTATGCATAGGTGTGTGCGAATGTTCACGGTCCGACCTCCGCAATTTTGTTGGTTGCCGCTCGGTGAGGTTAACGCTAATTTACCCAAGGAATGGCGCTAGTCCGGAGCCTCAGGTGGCCAGGCGCTTGAAGGCGTGGAGGCAGGAGGAAATCGAGCCGAAGGCGAAGGTCCGAGCGTTGACCCTTTGCATCTTCGAGTTCCGGCGGCCTTTTCACGCACTACATGGAGTTGATTCTTTCGTCCTCGAAGGCGTCCGGCAGGTTCATCCTGCGGTCGGAGATCGTGTCGCTCATGCGCGGGAACGGCGCCTTATGAGGCCGGAGAAGGGGGCCTGTCATGCCAGATTTCGCGGTAATTGAGACATTGAATATCGACGGCTCGGCGGCGCGGTTGACGGACACCATCCTCGGCTACAACGAGCAAGACCTCAGCGATACGCTAAAAGAGGTCGCGGCGGAGATCGGGGTCAACCATATCTCGCATATACGGTTTGCTCCTGGTAAGAGCGCGGATACGAGCTTGTTGACCGTGTTCTGCACCTATTCGGTAGAATGGCAGTTGCGCTATTTCAGCAAACAATATGTGGAGATAGACCCTGTCGTCGCCCATGGACGGGACGCCGTTCTGCCGTTCGACTGGGAAATATTCGGAGACGATGATCCCGCGGTGCTCGCCTTCCTTGCGGACGCCGCCAACCATGGCGTCGGGCGCAATGGCCTGTCGATTCCGATCCGGAACCGAATAGGGATCTTTTCGGTCGTCTCCTTCAGCAGCGATCATTCGGGAGTGCAGTGGTCGCAGTATAAGGTCGCGACTATGGCGAAGCTGCAACTGTTGTCTTGCCTCATTGACTCGGCCGCCAACATCAATTTCAAACTCCCCTCGCTGCCGGTAAAGCTGTCACGTCGAGAAGAGCAATGTCTGATCTGGGCCGCTCGAGGCAAAACCTATCAGGAAATCGCAGAAATTCTTGAATTGACCTTCGGAAGCGTCAAGACTCACCTGGACACCGCCCGCCACAAGTTAAACTGCATGAACCTGACCCATGCGGCGGCCTACGCCGTCGCGACCGGCGCCATTCCCGCCAAGGCGCTTCAGGGAAAGCGCGGGGGGGGGGGGTTGAAGGACGCAACTATTTATCATTCGTGATTGTTGTATTAAAGGACCTATTGATGCGCGGTTTTCGCCGTGGCGCTAAACGGGGGTCCAACCCTTTGAAAAGAAGACCCCCGCCGTTAAACCGGCGCTAAACTGACGCAAGGCAGCCGCGAGCCTGCGAGTCCCGCGCGGCCGGCAGGCCGCCGGGCGCTTTGCCCGAGGTCCTCATCCGGCCCCGATCGCCAGCGAGACGATGCGGACCAGCACGAGCCCGCCGGCGACGACGAGGTAGAGACGCAGGACCGCCATCCACCCCCGGGCGGCGACCGATAGTTTCGCCGGCGGCAGCTTGTGGAGCGGCGGCATCCGCCATGCGTCGCGGTCAAAGGCGGCGGGCAGGACCGGCTCCTTCGCCGTCCGCTTCGGTCCGAACACGGCCAGCACGATCGCGACCGCGGCGACGCCCGCCGTCCCGGCGAGGATGCCAAGGATCGTCCGCTCATTCGCCCAGGCCGGAAACAGCACCGAGACGGTGAGGATCATCGACAGCGCCACCAGCGCCGCGATGACCGCGCCGGTGAGCGCGTTGACCCAGCGCCCATTGACCCAGGGCCCGAGCACCGCCCTGTCGTTGCACAGCAGGAGAAGGAACACGGTTGCGCTCGGCAGGAGGACGCCGGCGAGAGTCTGCACGGCGACCGTGAGCAGGCCGAGCGGCGCGCCGGGGGTCAGCACGATCGCCGCGGCGACCCCGATGAGGCAGGCGTAGACCGCATAGAACCCCTTGGCGTCGGACACCTTCCGGTGCAGCGAGTGGCTGGCGGAGAACACGTCGCCGATCGCGTAGGCCGTCGACAGCGACACCGCCGCCGCGCCGATCAGCGCCGCGTCGATGAGGGCGACGGCGAACATCACGCCGACGGCGCGGCCGGCGGTCTGCTCCAGGCCGACGGCAATCGCGCCCGCGTCGGTGAAATGGCGGAACTCCGGCGTTCCCGCGAAAGCCGCCGCGGTGAAGGCGATGATCGCCATCGCGCCGACCACGACCAGCGCAATGCCGAGCCAAAGGTCGAGCCGCTCATAGCGGATGAAGCGCGGCGTGATGCGCTTGTCGATCACGTAGCTCTGCTGGAAGAAGAGCTGCCAGGGCGCGACTGTCGTGCCGACCAGCGCGATGACCAGCAGCATGATGTCGCTCATCTTGCCGGTCGCTGGAAACTGCGGAACGACGAAGTCGCGGGCGACCTGGGCGAGCGGCGGATGGACGGCGAAGGAGATCGGCAGGAGCAGCAGGCTGCCGAACACCAGGAGCATCGCGAACCGCTCGAACCGTCGGAAATCGCCGGTGCCTGCGGCGGCGATGATGAGGCCGGCCGCGACGATGACGCCGACGACCTGGTTGAGGCCCAGGTAGTCGAGCGCGAGGCTGATCCCGATGAATTCGGTGACGATCGTCAGCGCGTTGAGCAGAAAGAGGTCGACGATGCTGAAAGCGCCCCAGAAACGGCCGAACCGCTCGAAGATGAGGCGCGCGTGCCCGACGCCGGTCACCGCGCCGAGGCGCAGCACCATCTCCTGATTGACGTAAAGCACCGGAACCAGCAAGGCCAGCGTCCACAGCAGGGTCGTTCCATAGGTCTGACCGGCCTGGCCATAGGTGGCGAACGCGCCCGCGTCATTGTCGCCGGCCATCACGATGAGGCCGGGGCCGAGAATGGCGAGCAACGTCGTGAGGCGGCGCCTCCAGGTGTTCCGCGGGGCGACGTCGCCGTGGCCGATGGTGCCGAAGGCGCCGCGGATGGGGCCGATGTGAGAGGCGTCGAGCGCGGCGGCCTCGACCGGCTCGACGAAATGGACGTTCATCGTCATGGGCTCGCTCCTTTCGCCGTCGCCGGCTCAGAAGCGAACCCGCCGACGATCAATCGACGAGGAGCAACGCGGGAGCGGCGGCGGCTTTTTCGTTCTTTCAAAAGAGAACCCGCAAGATGCGACAAAAGCGCTCCAACGGGCCGTCTAGGGCCGTCGTTCAAATCTGTCTCCTCTTCCGGCCGTGAACGGTCGTGCGCCAAAAGGCGACGCCCGCCGCTCGTGCGGCGTTGAAGCTCCGACGCCATGCGCCGACCGTCATCCGGCCGTCACATGCGGCGTCATCAGGCTCTGAATTGAGCATGATCGGCCGCGCCGGTCAATGAACGCGGCACCGTCCCGGATGATCCTGCGAGCCGGAATTGTCAACGCGAAAAAAGTCTTGAAGGTTGAGGCCCAGTTCAGCCGCCGATGCGTTTATGGGCGTGGAAACATGGAGGAAAGCAACATGGTTTCGCGTCTTGTTCCCGGCGGGGTCCTCGCGGCCGCCTCAGGCGCCGCCCTGATGGTCGTCGCGTCGGCCGGGCCGTCGTCCGCGTTCACGCTGTCGTCGCCCTCGCTTGACCAGCCGGTCGTCACCGCCAACATCCAACACGTATGGTGGGACCGCTGGGGCCGTTGGCATCCGAACCACTGGGGATGGGGCTGGCGTCATCCCTACTGGGGGTGGCGTCATCCCTACTTGTGGTGGCATCACCCATGGCGGCACTGCTGGTGGAACGGGTACGCCCGCATCTGCCGCTGGTAATGACCAGCGCTCCTGACAGCGCCGGACAGCCGGCGCCGTCAGCCCTCAGCCCTGCATTTTCACCATCAGGGCGTCGGAAATCTCGAAGTTGGCGGTGACGCTCTGGACGTCGTCATTGTCTTCGAGCGCGCCGATCAGGCGCAAAATCTTCTCGCCGGCCTCGTCGTCGACGGGAACCGTGTTTTGCGGCCGCCAGACGAGGGAGGCCTTGCGCGGCTCGCCGAACCTGGCCTCGAGGGCCTTCTGCGCCTCGGCCAGCGCCTCGACCGAAGTGATCACCTCATGCTCGTCGGGTTCCGACGCCACGTCGTCGGCCCCCGCCTCGATCGCCGCCTCCAGCATGGCGTCGTCGTCGGCGACCTTGCGGTCGTAAAGGATAACGCCGACCCGATCGAACATGAACGAAACGGCCCCCGTCTCGGCCAACGACCCCCCCGCCCTGGCGAAGGACGAGCGCACTTCGCCGGCGGTGCGGTTGCGGTTGTCGGTCAAGGCCTCGATGATCACCGCGACGCCGCCGGGCGCATAGCCTTCGTAACGCACCTCGTCGTAATTCTCGCTCTCCGCCGCCGACGCCTTCTTGATCGCGCGCTCGATATTGTCCTTGGGCATGTTCTCGGTCCGCGCGGCGAGGACGGCGGCGCGCAGACGCGCGTTCATCGCCGGATCGGGCAGGCCCATCTTTGCCGCCACGGTGATTTCGCGCGCCAGCTTGGAGAAGAGCTTGGACCGGATCGCGTCCTGCTTCCCCTTCTTGTGCATGATATTCTTGAACTGGCTATGGCCGGCCATAATCGCCTCGAGGAACGCGCGCCTTGCGCGCCGCGGATGGAGGAAAGTGGGAAGGACGACCTCACCTTGCGGAGGGCGATCTCAGGGTCGGCGCGATCAAGCCTCCCGCTCTAATCACCGGAGGGAGCGTTCTCGTTCTCCTCTTCAGGCGCTTTCTTGGGTCCGCCCTTGGAGACGCCAACCATCGCGGGGCGCAGAACCCGGTCCCCGATCGTCCAGCCGCTCTGGACGACCTGAGATACGGCGCCGGCCGGAAGCGTCTCGTCGGGAATTTCGAATATCGCCTGATGGAAGTTCGGATCGAACTTCTGGCCCTTGGGATCGAGCCGCTTGACACCGTGCCGGCCGAGCACCGCCTCGAGATCACGCGCCGTCAACTCGACCCCCTCGATCACCGACTGGACCTGCGGATCAGCGGCGGAGCGCGCCTCGGCCGGCAGATGCTCCAAGGCGCGGGCGAGGTTGTCAACGACCGTCAACATATCACGCGCGAAGCTGGTGACGCCGTAGGTTTTCGCGTCGGACACCTCGCGCTCGGTGCGTCGGCGCAAATTCTCCATCTCGGCCAAGGTTCGCAGCACCCGATCCTTGAGCTGGCTGTTTTCGGCGTTCAGCGCCTCGATCACCGCGAAGGCGTCGCGCTCTGCGGTCTCGGCCGGAGCCGCTTCCGCTTGGGTCGCAGCCGTTTCTTCACCGCGTGCGCCGTTCGTGTCACTCATGACGTCAAAGCCCCTTTTGAAATTTGCTGGAATTTGCGACGCATATCAGCGCTGGGGCCTCAAAAATCAAGCGCGGCCCTTGCAAGTCGCGGTCACGCGGCGAAATCCGCCAGCAGCCGACGCTTGGTCGCCGCCTGCTTCGACGGAGAGTTGATCTTCTGGCCGGTCAGGTCGGTGACGTAGAACGAGTCGACCGCCTTCTCGCCGAATGTCACGATGTGCGCCGAGCCGATATTGAGGTTCAGGCTGGAAAGCGAGGCCGTGAGATCGCGCAGGAGCCCTGGCCGGTCGAGGCCCGAAACCTCGACGACCGTGTAGTGTCTGGACAGGCTGTTGTCGATCATCACCTCGGGTTCGATCGCGAAGGCGCCGCGCCGCACGTCCCGCGCGTCCTTCTGAGGCGCGATTTCCGCGAGCCGGACTTCTCCACGCAGAGTCCTCTCGATGTTCGAGGCGATGCGCTGACCGCGACGCAGCTCGTCGTCGTCGCGCTCGAAGGCGCGCGAAACGAAGATCGTATCGAGCGCGAGGCCGTCGGTCGTGGTGAAGATCTGGGCGTCGACGATATTTCCGCCCGCCGCCGCGCAACCGCCGGCGATGCCGGTCAAGAGCCTCGGGTGGTCCGGCGCCACCACGGTCACCGCCGTGACGCCGTGGAAACCGTCGGTCGTCACCTCGGTCGCGAGCGAGCGCGTGTCGGCCGCCATGGCGTGCAGCAGCTTGGCGTGTGCGATCTGGCGCGGGAGGTCGACCTTCAGCCAGTAGGCGGGATAATGGCGCTGGGCGTAGGCGTCGAACTCGGGGTCAGACCATCCGAGCAGCTCGCGCCGCAAGGCGTCCTGCGCCGCTTGCACGCGGGAATTGCGGTCGATCGCCGAATGGCCGCCGCCGAGCACGACTTCGGTTTCCCAGTAAAGGTTCCTGAGGAGCTGGCCCTTCCAGCCGTTCCACACGCCGGGGCCGACGGCGCGGATGTCGGCCGCGGTCAGCGTCAGCAGCATCTTGAGCCGCTCCTGCGTCTGGACGATCGCCGCCAAAGCTTCGGCCGTGCGCGGGTCGGACAGGTCGCGCCCCTGCGCCGTGTTGGACATGATCAGGTGCTGCTCGACGAGCCAGGCGACGCGTTCCGTGTTCGCCGGCGACAGGCCGAGCCTCGGGCAGAGCCTGCGCGCGACCTCGGCCCCGGCGTGCGAGTGGTCGCTCGGCCTGCCCTTGGCGATATCGTGCAGGAAGGCGGCGAGATAGAGCTCAGTGCGGTGCGCGATCTTGTGGACGATCTCGCTCACAAGCGGGTGCTCCTCCTTGAGCCGCCCCGCCTCGATGTCGCTGAGCGCGCCGACGGTGCGCAAGAGATGCTCGTCGATGGTGTAGTGGTGGTACATCGAGAACTGCATCATCCCGACGACGCGGCCGAAATCGGGGATGAACCGGCCCAGGACGCCAGCCTCGTTCATCCGTCTGAGCGCCGTTTCCGGAGCATGGCGCGAGGTCAGGACCTCGAGGAAAAGGCGGTTGGCTTCGGCGTTCTCGCGCAGGCGACCGTCGATGCGCTTCAGGGACTGCGTGACGAGCCGGGTCGCGTCCGGGTGGATCGGCAGATTGGAGCGGTCCGCGATCCAGAAGATGCGGACGAGATTGACGGGATCGCGCTCGAAAACGTTCGCTCCGACGACGTTGATGCGATCGTTGTCGACCCTGAAATCCTCGGCGTCGGCGATGGCTCGCGTGCGCCGTCTGAGCCGCCCGATGAACCGGTCGAACGCCGGCGTCGGCTTGGTGTGGCGCTCCTCCAGGGCGGCGCAGACGATCGCCGTGAGATCGCCGACGTCCTTCGCCACGAGAAAATAGTGCTTCATGAACCGCTCGACGTCGGCCTGGCCGGCCCGGGTCGAATAGCCGAGTTGCCGGGCGATCGGCCTCTGCACGTCGAAGCTGAGGCGCTCCTCCGCGCGGCCGGCGAGGAAATGCAGGCGGCAGCGGACCGACCAGAGAAACTCCTCGCAACGGCGGAACAGCGCGAATTCGCGTGGAGAAAACAGTCCGGCCGCGACCAGCTCGTGCGCGTTCTGCACCCGATAGACGTATTTCGAGATCCAGAACAGCGTGTTGAGGTCGCGCAGCCCGCCCTTGCCTTCCTTGATGTTGGGTTCGACGAGATAGCGCGACGCGCCGGCCCGCCTCACGCGCTGCTCGCGTTCGGCGAGCTTGGCCGCGACGAATTCCGCCGCGGTCTTGGCCACGATCTCCCTGTCGAAGCGCGTTTGCAGAGTCTCGAAAGAGTCTCTTGTCCCCCGTGACGAGCCGCGCCTCGATCAGGGTCGTCCGGATCGTCAGGTCGCCGCGCGCCTGCTTCAGGCATTCGTCGACTGTTCGCGTTGCATGGCCGACTTTCTGCTTGAGGTCCCACAGCACGTAGAGCAGGGCCTCGACGATCTTCTCGACTGCGGGCGTCGGCTTGTGCGGCAGGAGGAACAGGAGATCGATGTCGGAGCCCGGCGCCAGCATGCCCCGCCCATATCCGCCGACCGCCACGATCGTGGGGAGCGCCGCGTTCGGCGGCGGCGGGGCGAGCCAGCGGGCTGTCATTTCGAGCGCGACGCGGAGCAGATCGTCGATCTGGGCGCTCAGCGTCTCGGCGCACGCCCGACCCGTTCCGCCGGCCTCCAGCGCCCTGCGCGCCTCGTCGCGCCCTGCCGCGAGCGCCGCCTGAAGGATCGCCATCGCCGCGCGGCGGAACGCGACGGGATCCCCCGAATGCGTTTTGTGAAGCGTCGAAAGCTGGTCGAGAAGGCCGGCGCGGTCGACCGCCTTGCTTGAGGTCGGGCGACGTTCGGCGGCGGGAGCGGTGGCGATGGACATCGACGCGGTATATTCTCCCTCCGCCCGGCGCCGGCAATGGGTCTGGCGGCGCTAAATTCGGCTCACCCCGCCCGGGCGCCTCGCCTCGATCGCGTCCCAGATCGCCGCGGCGAGATCCGGCCCGCCGAGGCGCTTGATGGCGCGGATCCCGGTCGGCGAGGTGATGTTGATCTCCGTCAGATAGCCGTCGATCACGTCGATGCCGACGAACAGGAGCCCGCGCCGCTTGAGCTCCGGGCCGATCCTCGCGCAGATCTCCCGCTCGCGCGGCGTCAGCTCCGTCTCCTCGCGCCGCTCCGCCGCGCACCATGTTGGAGCGGATGTCGTCGCCCGTCGGCACGCGATTGACCGCGCCCATCGCCTCGCCGTCGACCAGGATGATCCGCTTGTCGCCGCGCGACACCGCCGGCAGGAATTTCTGGATCACCCACGGTTCGCGCAGCGTGACCGTGAACAGGTCGAACAGCGAGCCGAAGTTGGGATCCTTCGCGCCGACCTTGAACACCGCCGCGCCGCCGAAGCCGTAGAGCGGCTTCATCACGACCTCGCCGTGCTCGGCGCGAAAGGCCTCGATCGCATCCCGGTCGCGGGCGACCAGGGTCGGCGGCATCAACTCGGGAAAATCCATCACGAACAGCTTTTCCGGCGCGTCGCGAACGCTGCGCGGATCGTTGACGACGAGCGTCCGCGGGTGGATGCGCTCGAGGAGATGCGTCGTCGTGATATAGGCGAGATCGAACGGCGGATCCTGCCGCAGCAGCACCACGTCGACCGTCGAAAGATCGACAAGCAGCGGCTCGCCGAGCCGCGCATGGTCGCCGTCGACGTCCTTGACCTCGAGCGGTTCGGCCATGGCCTCGACGCGCGTTCCGCTGAGCCGAAGACGGTCGGGCGTGTAGTGCAGCAGGCGGTGGCCGCGGGCCTGCGCCTCGAGCAGGAGAGCGAAGGTCGAGTTGCCCGCGATGCGGATGCTGGCGATCGGGTCCATCTGCACGGCGACGGTCAAGGGCATGGACGATCCTGTCGGGCGGTTCGCGGGCGGCGGGTCAATCGAGCTCCAGCCTATACGCGCAGGGCGTGTGGCGGGGAAGGCGCCGGGGAGCGATGAAGACGGCGTCGCCGCGCAAAGTGAGGCCGGCGGCCCACGGGTTGCGGGCCAGCCATACGCGGGCGGCGCGGGAGATCCGCCGCCGCTTTGTCGCGGTGATCGATTCCGCGGCCGCGTCGAGGCGGCTGCGGGCCTTCACCTCGACGAAGGCGATCGCGTCGCCCCGACGGACGATGAGATCGATTTCGCCGCCCGAAACGACGTACCGGCGGGCGAGAATGGAATAGCCTTTCAGCCGCAACAGCGCCGCCGCGACCCACTCGGCGTTCAGGCCGAAGAAATGCGCCTTCCGTCGGCGCGTCGTCCGATCGAGCGGGCTTCGGGCGCTCACCGCGAGGCGCCGGCCAGCTCGAGCGCGCGCGCATAGACCTGGCGGCGCGGAAGTCCATGCCTGGCGGCCACGGCCGCGGCGGCGTCCTTGACCGAAAGAGTGCGCAACGCCTCGCGGAGGTCGCTGTCGAGAGCCTCGCCGGAGACCGGCGTTCGCGGCTCGCCCGGCGCCGACGACGATGACGATTTCGCCTTTGGGCGCGCCGGCGGCGGCGTATTCCGCGGCCAGGACGTCGAGCGCGCCGCGCCGGACCTCCTCGTGCAGCTTGGTCAATTCCCGCGCGACCGCCGCGGGCCTCGGCCCGAGCTCGAGCGCGAGATCGGCCAGGGACTCGGCCAACCGGGTCGGCGCCTCATAGAAGACCAGCGTGGCCGGCACGTTGGCCAGCGCGTTGATGCGCTCCCTCCGGGCGGCGCTCTTCGGCGGCAGAAACCCCTCGAAGAAGAACCGGTCGGTCGGCAGGCCGGCGACGCAGAGAGCCGCGAGCGCCGCCGAGGCGCCGGGCGCCGCCGTGACCGCGAGGCCGGCGGCGATCGATTCGGCGACGAGCTTGTAGCCGGGATCGGAGATCAGCGGGGTTCCCGCGTCCGAAATCAGCGCCAGCGCCTGGCCCTCGGCCATGCGCCGCAGCGCGCGCGGACGCGACTTCGGCGGCGTTGTGCTCATGGTAGGGCGAGAGCGGGGTCTCGATCCCGTAATGGGCGAGCAGGGTCCGGGAAAGGCGCGTGTCCTCGGCGAGGATCCCGTCCGCCGCGGCGAGCACGGCGAGCGCGCGCAGCGTCACGTCGGCGAGATTGCCGATCGGAGTGGCGACGACGTAAAGCCCCGGCTCCAGCGGCGGGGCCGGGATCGGCGCGCCGTGGACGATGAACGGTCCGTTCGGATCGGCTGGTCCCGGCGCTTCCCGAAATCACGGCATTCTTCATGGCAGCCGGCGCTTTCTTTCGCTCGTCCTCGGTCATCGGAAGCCAAGCGCGACATCGACGACATAGCCAAGCGCAGGTGAAAATGCCACAATTTCTGTGGACAGCCGACGTCTCGACCGGGCCGGACCCGGCGAGCATGAGGAAGCGGGGCTGCGGCGGCAGATCCGACGAGATCGCCGCATCTCCGGCGGGGAGATGGTGATGAGGATCGTGTCAGAGTCGTCGGAACGGCAGGCGCGCGGTGACCCGGCGCGAGATTGATCGGCGCAGGGCTCGCCCTGACGCTCGCGGGCTGCAACTCGACGGCGATCGAGATGCCGGGGATCGGCGCGGCCGCGCCGAACGCCTCGGCCTGCGCCGGGCGCGCCGGGGCCGACGGTCGGAGAGACGCTCGGCGCCGGGCCGGTTCGGGTGGGCATGATCCTGCCGCTCACCCAAAACGGCGCGCCGAGCCCCGTCGGCGTGTCCATGCGCAACGCCGCGCAACTGGCGATCGACGAATTTGCCGGCCCCTACATCACCCTGATGATCCAGGACGACCGTTCGACGCCCGATGGCGCGGCGCAGGCGGCGCAGGCGGAGATCGGCGCGGGCGCCGAACTCATTCTCGGTCCCGTTTACGCCACCGACGTGCGCCAGGCGGCGTCGGTCGCCAAGGCGGCCGGCAAACCGATGATCGCCTTCTCGACCGATGCCGGCGTGGCCTCGCCGGGCGTCTATCTGCTGTCGTTCCTGATCGAGGGCTATGTCGACCGCATCGCTCAATTCGCCGTTTCGCGGGGCAAGAAGATCCTTCGCCGTGATGGCGCCGCAGAGCGAATACGGGAACATCGCCGTCGCCCAGTTTCAGCAGACCGCCGGGCGGCTTGAATGCGCCGGTCGTGGTCATCGCCCGGTATGCGCCGGGCGACGCGCAGAGCGCGGCCCAGCAGGTCGCGGCGGCTGGCGGCCAGATCGACGCGCTGTTCATTCCCGAACAGGCCGATGGCATGCCGGCCGTCGCGACTGCGCTCGCGGCGAACGGAATCAAGACCCAGCTCCTGGGCACCGGCGTCTGGAACGATCCCCGCGTGCTGCGGCTGCCGCAGCTTCAGGGAGCCTGGTTCGCCGCGCCCGACAACGCCGGTTTCAACGCGATGGCGCAGCGCTACAAGGCGAAATTCGGCGGCGAGCCGACGCGGCTGGCGACGCTGTCCTACGATGCGGTGACGCTCGCGGCCGCGCTGGCGCGAAACGCCGCCGCCGGGACCGAGCGATACGGCCCGGCGGCGCTGACCTCCGTCTCGGGATTCAACGGCGCGGACGGCGTGTTCCGCTTCCGCGCCGACGGAACCAACGAACGGGGCCTCGCGGTGATGGAGATCGACAACAACGCCGCGACGGTCATCAGCCCCGCGCCGCGCAGCTTCGCCGCGGGGTAGGAACTCCCGCTTTCATCCGTCAAAGCATGCTCGGCAGCACGCGGTCCGGCGGACGATGGCCATCGGCGAAGGTGCGGATGTTGACGATGACCTTCTCGCCCATGTCGGCGCGTCCCTCGTAGCGTCGACGAGCCCATGTGCGGCAGCAGCGTCACCTTGCCGGCCTTGGCGAGCGCGATGAGCTTTTCATTGACGGCGGGCGCGTGTTCGAACACGTCGAGCCCGGCGCTCGCGAGTTCGTCCGCCTCGAGCATCCGGACGAGCGCGTTCTCGTCGACGATCTCGCCGCGCGCCGTATTGATGAGGATGGCGTCGGGGCGCAGATACTTGAGCCGCCGCGCCGACAGAAGGTGATAGGTTCCCGGCGTGTGCGGGCAGTTGATCGAGACGAAGTCCATTCGCGCGAGCATCTGGTCGAGCGAATCCCAGTAGGTCGCCTCGAGCGACTCCTCGATCTGCGCGGCGACCCGGCGGCGGTTGTGATAGTGGATCGACATGCCGAAGGCGCGCGCGCGCCGCGCGAGCGCCTGACCGATGCGGCCCATGCCGACAATGCCGAGCCGCTTGCCGGTGATGCGTCGCCCGAGCATCCAGGTGGGCGACCAGCCGGCCCAGTTCCCGTCGGGAATGATGTGCGAGCCTTCCACCAGCCGGCGCGCGGTCGAAAGAATCAGCGCCATCGTCATGTCGGCGGTGTCTTCGGTCATGACCCCGGGCGTGTTGGTGACGGTGATTCCGCGGCGCAGCGCGCTGGTCACGTCGATGTGGTCGACGCCGTTGCCGAAATTGGCGATAAGCTTCATCTGGTCGCCCGCCTGGGCGATCATCGCGGCATTGATGTGGTCGGTGATGGTCGGCACGAGAACGTCCGCCTCGCGCATCGCCTCGACGATCTCGGCCTGGGACAGCGGCTTGTCGTCGAGGTTGAGGCGGGCGTCGAACAGCTCGCGCATGCGGGTCTCGACGAGTTCGGGCAGCCGCCGCGTCACCACCACCAGGGGTTTCTTCTTGGTCATGAGCGCCGCCCTCTCCGCCCTTGCGGCGTCGCCGCCGCCGTTGCCCCGATTTCAGCCATTCGCGTCCACGCTTTCAAGCGGTTTACGCCTCATTAACGCTGCGGGACGCAAATGTTTTGCGCCGGGTCGGGCCCACGGCTCGCGAACCGCCGGCTCGCCGGCCTCTCTACCAGATGGCCGGGCAAAGACAAGGATCGCCTGGCCGCCGTCGAGGAACCCAATGAGTTCGAGCCCGTCCGGTCCGCGCCGGCCTCGTCTTCCTGTCGATCCTGTGCGCGTCCGCGCTTGCGGCGGCGTCCGCGCTCGCCGATCCGGTCGGCTCGGTCACCCAGTCTGCCGCTGCCGCGGTTCGCCAGCCTGAAGACCGACCGCGTGAACCTGCGCGAGGGGCCGTCGAAGGACCACGCCACCAAATGGGTCTACGAGCGCGCCGGACTTCCGGTTGAAATCACCGCCGAGTTCGAAGTCTGGCGCAAGCGTCCGCGATTCGGAGGGCGTCGAGGGCTGGGTCCTGCATTCGCTCCTGTCCGGGCGTCGCACCGCTCTGGTCACGCCGAACAAGAAGGGCGAGAACTCGAAGATCTACGCGCGCCCGTCCGAGAGCGCCGACCTCGCGGCGACGCTACAGTCCGGCGTGATCGTCAACATCCGCAACTGCGACGGCGCCTGGTGTCTGGTCGACGGCGACGGATTCAAGGGCTATATCCAGCAGCTCAAGCTTTGGGGCGTCTACCCGAACGAAAAGATCGAGTGAGCGGAGCGGCCTCCGAAACGAAAGCAGTCTGGACGTCGTGTTTTCGACTGACGAAGAAAGCCTGGGCCGCGAGGCGCGGAGACTGCGGCTCAACACGCTCATCGGGCTTCGCTGGCTCGCCGTCGCCGGGCAGTCGGCGGCGATCCTCGTCGGCGCTTTCGGCTTCGGCCTGAAGTTTCCGATCCTCGGCCTGCTTCGCGCTCGTGGCGGCTTCCGCCGCTCTCAACCTCGCGCTTCGCTGGCGGTTTCCGGTCAGCACGCAGCTGAGCGAGCGCGCCGCCGCGATCATGCTCGCCTACGACATCGTTCAGCTCTCCGGGCTTCTCTTTCTCACCGGCGGCGTCGCCAACCCTTTCGCCATCCTGCTGCTGGCGCCGGTGACGATCGCCGCCACGTCGCTGCCGTTGCGCAAGGCTCTCGGCCTGCTCGGCCTCGCCCTCGTCTGCGCGACGGGATTGCTGAGCGTGAGCCTGCCGATGCCGTGGATCGGCGGCGAAAACCTGATCCTGCCGCCGATGTACGTCCTCGCGCGATGGGTGGCGCTCGGAGTCAGCGCCGCCTTCGTGACGCTCTACGCCTATCGGGTGGCGGCGGAAGCGCGGCAGACCGCCAGCGCCCTGGCCGCGACCGAGCTGGTTCTCGCGCGCGCTCAGCATCTCTCGCAGATCGACGGCCTTGCTGCGGCGGCCGCGCACGAACTGGGCACGCCGCTGGCGACGGTCGCGCTCGTGGTGCGCGAAATGGCGGCGCGAGCCGCATGCCGACGAAGCCTTCAGGGAGGATCTCCGTCTCCTCGAGCAGTCGGTCGAGCGGTGCCGGTCGATCCTGGGGAAACTGTCCGCGCCCGCCGATCTGTCGGGCCAGCAGATGGACATTTCGAGCCCGGTCGAACTGGCCGAAATCGCCGCCTCTCCCCATCGCCTGCACGGCGTCGACATCTCGGTCGAAGGCGAGGGCGGCGACCCCGCGCCCAAATGCCCGCGCAGTCCGGGTTCCCTCTACGGTCTCGGCAATCTGATCGAGAACGCGGTGAGTTTCGCCGAGAAGGCGGTGGTGATCCAGGCGAGCTGGACCAAATCGACGGTCAGGATCACCATCTCGGACGACGGAGCGGGGTTTCCGCCGAACGTTCTCGCCCGGATCGGCGAACCCTATCTCTCGCAGCGGGACCGCGAGCGCAGGAAACAGGCAGGCGGGCGGCGGGCTGGGCCTCGGCCTGTTCATCGCCAGGTCCCTGCTCGAGCGCTCCGCGCGCCACGCTCCAGTTCGGCAACGCCGTTCCGCCGGCGAGGGGGGCCGTCGTCACGGTCAGCTGGCCGCGCGCCGCCTACGAGGAGGGTCGACGGTCGGAACGATAGCGTGTAAGTTGCTTTCCGGGGCCGGTTTCTGGTTAAATTGGCGGCAATGGACAAAGACCCATCGCATCAGTCGACCAATCAGGGCCAGATCGGCGTGGAGGCGCTCGACAAGTCGCTGCTCGTCGTCGACGACGACAGGATGTTTTGCGACCGGCTCGCGCGCGCCCTGTCCTCGCGAGGCTTCACCCCCCGAACCGCGCTCAGCGTCGCCGAGGCGCTTGCGGCGATCGAGACCGCGCCTCCGGCGTTCGCGGTCATCGATCTCCGGTTGGGCGACGGCAGCGGCCTCGACGTGATGCGCGCCCTCAAGGCGAAGCGCCCCGACGCCCGGGGCGTCATCCTGACCGGTTACGGCGCGATTGCGACCGCCGTGATGGCCGTCAAGCTCGGCGCGTTCGACTACCTCGCCAAGCCCGCGAACGCCGACGACGTGGTCACCGCACTGATGGCGGGACGCCTCGACAGCCCCGAACACGAGCCGCCGATGTCGGCCGACCGCGTGCGCTGGGAGCATATCCAGCGCATCTACGAGGCCTGCGAGCGGAACGTGTCCGAAACGGCGCGCCAGCTCAACATGCACCGCCGCACGCTCCAGCGCATCTTGGCCAAGCGCGCGCCAAAGTGAGTCGAAGCTGGTCGGCGCCCGTGGTCCACATTCTCAGGCGCCCTTTGCAGCCGCGCCGGCGATCAATTCGTCAGCCGCCCGCCCGGCCCCGGACCTTCCGCCGGGATCCCGGAGAAACAGCGAAATCGACTGCATTGGAGGCGCTGCTGGTCTATGATCGGCGCAGAAGCGAAATCGGGAGGTCAATCGATGACCGCGATCAAGGGACACATCCAGCCGGAGCGGCGTCCGGGGGAGCTCGGCGTCCATTCCCTCGACCATTTCCACTTCGTCGTCCCGGATCTGTCGGCGGCGGAGAGCTTCTATTCCGAGTTCGGCCTCGCCGTCTCGCCGAAGGGCGGGTTGCTCGGACTCGGCACGCAGGAAGCCTCTCACGTCTGGGGCACGGTCGGCGAAGGCCCGCGCAAGAAGCACCGGTACATGTCGTTCGGCGCTTACGAGGACGACGTCGAGCGCTTTGCCGGAGCCTGCAGGAGATGAGGATCGAAAAACTCGACCCTCCCGCAGGAGTTGAGTTCGAACGGCCTCTGGTTCCACGACCACGACGGCAATCTGGTCGAAATCGCCGTCGCGCCGAAGACGTCGCCGAGCGAAAAGAGCGACTTCGGCTTCACTTCGGTCGGCCCCGGCGAGCGGGGCGCGCCGTTCCGCCGAGAGGTGAGGCGCACCCATCCCCGGCGGCTCGCGCATGTGCTCATGTTCACCCGCGATGTGAGCAAGGCGATCGACTTCTACACGAACGTGCTCGGCCTGCGGCTCTCCGACCGTTCGGGCGACGGCATCGCCTTCCTGCACGGCATCCATGGCAGCGATCATCACATGGTTGCGTTCGCGAAATCCGATGCGCCCGGCTTCCACCATTTGAGCTGGGACGTCGGCAGCGTCGACGAGATCGGCGTCGGGGCGATGCACATGCTTGGCAAGGGCCACAGCAGGGGCTGGGGCCTCGGACGGCACGTCCTCGGATCGAACTACTTCCACTACGTCCGCGATCCGTGGGGCAGCTACTGCGAATATTCGGCGGGCATCGACTATGTCCCCGCCGACGTCGACTGGACCGCCGCCGACAACGCCCCGGAGAATTCGTTCTACGTCTGGGGACCCGACCCGCCGGAGGACTTCGTGCGCAATTACGAGGCCTAGCCGGCGAAGCGTAAGGCGAATGATCTCGTGTTCTTCGCTTGCTCCTTTGGTGTCCTAAATTTTGGACACAAGGTTCGCCAAGGCTGCACAAAGGGCGCGATGGCCCGCCCGTAATTCGGCTCGGAGCGGCCGGCTTCATCGTCAGGAAGAGGCCGGCAGGGATCGCCGGCGCCACGGAGGCAAACACGCCGAAGCTGGGCGGAGCTGGCGTCTCTCTGCTCTCGATCCGGCCGGCGATGGCGAACAAAGCGGCGACGCCCTGGCGTACCGCCAGTCCGTCCATATGCCCAACGCCTCCCAACGTCTCACGAGGTCTTGCGCAAGCGAGCCAGGAACACTATGTGAACGGGCGATGTTCGACGCACTCGAAAAGAGATTGATTGAGGCTTTGAAGACCGTGGACGCGCATGGCGACGTTGCGCCGGCACATGTCCACGATCCGATGACGATGTTGCTCCGCGAGAATGCCATCCAAGCCAACCTGATGCGATGGGATGACGCGCGCGGTCGTTACGTGTTGACAGGTACGGGCCGCCGGCGAATCAGCGCGCGGGCTCGCGCTCCTGGCGCGGTGGTGCCTTTTAGAAGCCGCGGCGTCGGCGGCGCAGGGGCGCAGCGGAAACCTGCGATCGTCACCCTCAAGGAATAGGCGGTCGAGGGGTTGGCTTCACCTCGGCGGACGAAGCCTTCGGTGAACCGGCTTACGGTGGCGCATTGAACCGGGTGTTGCGGCGCCTTAAGATCGTGGTCCGAAAGACTGTGAAGGTCGGCGACTCTTCAGCGCCCGAGATGGTCGGCGTCAAGATGATCGATTCCCGTGCACTCAGACAGCCGGCACGATCCATGATCACCTTGCCCGAGCTGGCGGCGGAGGCCTTGGGCTCATACTTGGCTGCGGACATCAACGACAGGTTCGGGGCCTCGCATGCTCGCCTGGCTGAGATCATCCCGTACGCGGCGCGTCTCGCGCTCGAATGCATCGGCAACAGCGACGCCCTCTATCACAACGTCGAGCACACCATGCTCATCACGCTCGCCGGCCATGACATCTTCAAGGGACGCGCACTGTTGACCGCCGCGACCCCGGCCGAATACTCCAATTTCATCGTCGCCTGCCTGATGCACGACATCGGCTTCGTCCGCGGGATCATCAAAGGGGACGGGAGCGATGGCTTGGTCGTCGACGCCGCCGGCCGCAAGGTCGCTTTGCCACGCGGCTCTTCCGACGCTGCGCTCGCGCCCTATCACGTCGAACGGTCGAAGCTGTTCGTGTTGGATCGCCTCGCGTCGAGCGAGGAGCTCGATGGCGAGCTGATCGCAAACGCGATCGAGCACACGCGCTTCCCCTATTCGTCGTTGCCCGAAGACCCTGGCATCGACGAGTGGGCGGCGCTGCTTCGGGCCGCGGACCTGGTCGGCCAGATGGGCGATCCGCGCTATTTGAGAAAGGCGAACGCGCTCTACTACGAATTCGAGGAAATCGGCTTGAACCGGCAGCTCGGCTATGGATCGCCGTCGGACCTGATCGACAAATATCCACAATTCTACTGGACCAGCGTGTCTCCGTACATACAGGACGCCCTCCGCTATCTGAACGTGACCTCGAGTGGGCGTCAATGGATCAATGGCCTCTACAGCAACGTCTTTCGCGCCGAGCATGTGCGGCGGCTTTTGGGGTCCGAGCCCTGACTCCATTTGAATTCGAGAAAGCCTCGGCGCTGCAAAACACTTCACGTCAGAGGTCGCATTCGCGCTCCAACGCCGACTTATTCTCCAGACAGTAATAGCCTGCGAAGCGGCTCACCAGCGATCGCCCGAGCCAATCGTGCAGTACACGACTGAAGCTTTCCCGAACGATGCCGGCCATTGCCGCGATGTCGCTTTGGGTCACTTTTTGACGAATGACGATCCGACCATTGCCGACGTCCTGGCCGAAAGCGTCCGCCAACGCCAGCAGCGCTCGGGCGGCGCGGCCCCTGAGGGAAAGAAAGCTTGTCGCCGCCATGGCGTCGTCGATCTCCCGCAAACGACCCGCCAGGACCAGCGCTAGCTCGCGATAGACCTCCGGATGCCCATCCAGGGTCGCGTTGAACGCGGCGCGAGTTGCAAAAGACAGTTTCGACGGACGGATGGCGCAGACCGCGGCCGATCGCGGCGCCTCGTCAAACATGGACAATTCGCCGACGATTGTTCGTTCCCCGAGGATCGCCAGGACGCGTTCGCTTCCCGATTGCGAGACCACATGCACTTTGAGAAGACCGTCATCGACCCGATAGCAACCGTCGCCGGGATCGCCCGCCAGGAACAGAATTTGTCCAGTATCGAGACGGACCTTGCGGCCTTGATCAAACAGGCGCGCTATCGGCGGCAGCATCAAGAGCCGAATGTCATTTGCTCTGGAAGGGGTGGCCATCTCACGAGCTTTCGGGAGCGCAAGTCGGAACGCCCTGGTCGCGGCAAGACGTACGGCGGGTCCCGACCCGGCGTCCGCCGCAAGGGGCGTCGCGCAGAGTTCACCGGAAGACGCGTTGGCGCAAGGCCGCCAGCCGCCGCGCCGGCGCGCCGGCGTATCGCGCAGCGCCTCCGGACGGGTCAGGCTACAGCTGGTTCTTCTCGCGATGGAAAAGGGGGCGCGAGGCGCAGCCGGTGCATCGATTCGTCTTCCGGATAGCCTCGGGGTCGCAGCGCAAAGCCCAATTTCGGCGCTTTTGACGGTGTTTTTCGCCGATGCTAACGCATCGAAATGCGAATCGTGTTCATGGGCGCGCCGGAATTCGCGATTCCGACCCTCCGGCGGATCGTCGGCGAAGGACACGCGGTCGCGGCGGTCTACACCCGTGCGCCGAGGCCGGGCGGGCGCAGAGGCCTTCAGATCCAGAAGACACCGGTCGCGGAAGCGGCGGAATCGCTCGGGATTCCAGTGTTCACGCCCTCGACCCTGAAGGAGGAAAAAGAGCATTCGCTGTTTCGCAGCCATCAGGCGGATGTCGGGCTCGTCGTCGCCTACGGACTGATTTTGCCGCCGGCCATTCTTGAGGCGCCCGAATTTGGGTGCCTCAATCTGCACGCGTCGTTGCTGCCGCGCTGGCGAGGCGCCGCGCCGATCCAGAGGGCGATCATGGCGGGCGACGCCGAGACCGGAGTGTGTCTCATGCACATGGAGGCGGGGTTGGACACCGGCCCGGTCGCCATCCGCGAAGTCGTTCGAATCCGCCCGGACAACACCGCGGGAGACCTCACGAAGCGCCTCGCCGGAGTCGCGGCCGAAATCGCCGCGCGCGGACTGGTCGAATTGGAGCAGGGCACGCTGCGGTTCAGCGAGCAGTCGGCCGTCGGCGTGACTTACGCGCGCAAGATCGAGAAGGACGAGGCTGAAATCGACTGGCGCCGAAGCGCCGCGGAAGTCCGCAATCTCGTTCATGGCCTCTCGCCCTCCCCGGGCGCATATTCGCATGTCCTTTTCCGCCAGGGCCTCGAGCGCATAAGAATCCTGCGCGCCGAAGCGGTGGAAGCGACCGGCGTCCCGGGCGCGATCCTGGACGGGGAGATGACCGTCGCTTGCGGCGAGGGCGCCATTCGCGTTCTGGAAGGTCAGCGCGCCGGTCGAACCGTCGCGAGGGGCGGCGAATTGATGCGCCGCGAATCCTTGCCGCCGGGCGCGATGTTCAGACCGTCCGACGAGTCGCGCGCGGCCGGAGGATCTCCCCCTTTTCCGCGAGGCGGGGGAGCGTCCGGGCGCAGACCCGGGGGTGGCGCGTAGCGCCGGATAGGCCTTCTCTCGAGGGACAGACCAGCGGAGAGGGCCGACTGGCGCCGTTACGCCCAAACCGCCTCTGTCGCTTCCCGCAGGATCTGCGCGCTGCGCTTGAGCGCCGCCTCCTCGCCGGCGGTCAGCGACGGCTCAAGCGTGGCTTCGACCCCTCCCGCTCCGAGAACGCGTGGAAGGGAAAGACAGATCTCGCCGCTGATGCACTTCGCATGGCCGGGAGCCGTCAGGGTCAAAACTGCCTTTTCGTCGTGGCGGATGGCTTGGATGATCCTCGCAAGGGAGGCCGCGACGCCAAAATAGGTCGCGCCCTTGCCCTCGATGATGTGGTCGGCGGCTCGCCGCACCTTCTCGTCGATCTGCTGCCTCACAGAGTCGGTCAACGGACGCCCGACCTGTTCGGCGAAGGAGGCGAGGGGGAAGACGCCCACCTGGATGCTGGACCAGACCAGGACTTCCGAGTCGCCATGCTCGCCAAGAACGTTCGCGTGCACTGAACTCGCCGCGACTCCGACGTGCTCGCCGACCAGCGCGCGGAGGCGCGCGCTGTCGAGAATTGTGCCGGACCCGAGAACGCGGCCAGAGGGCAATCCAGCGATTTTCGCGGTGAGATCGGTCATGAGGTCCACCGGATTGGAGGCCGCGACCAGCACGGCGTCAGGCGCCGCCGCCACCACTTTCGGGATCACGTCGGCAAAGATCGCGGCGTTCCGCTTGAGCAATTGCAGCCGGGTTTCGCCGAGCCGCTGCGCTGCCCCGCAACAGATCAGGACGACGCCCGCCCCCTCCAGCTGTTCATAAGGTCCCGCGGACACGCGCGCCGGATGCGCATAGGGGACGGCATGCAGGATGTCCTCCGCCTGGGCCTGCGCCAATTTCTCGTTGACGTCGACGAGGACGATTTCGCTCGCCGCGCCGGTCATGACCGCGGCAAAGGCGGCGCTGCCGCCGACCATTCCGCTGCCGACCACGCCAATCTTCATCGCCTCTTCTCCCTGGTGTTACATCGCAATCCTCACCGGCAATTCGCTGATGCCGTGGACGAAGGCCGAGTACACCCGCTTCGGCTCGCCGACGACCTCGATCCTGGTCAGGCGAGCGAGGATTTCCTCCCAGAGGATCTTCAATTGCATTTCGGCCAGATTCTTGCCGACGCAGCGGTGGATGCCGAAGCCGAACGACAGATGCTGACGCGGCCGGGGGCGGTCGATGATGAAGCGGTCGGGCTCTTCGATCGCCTCCTCGTCGCGGTTGCCCGAGATGTACCACATGGCGACCTTGTCGCCCTTGCGGATGAGCTGCCCGCCGAACTCGATGTCGGCGACGGCGGTGCGGCGCATGTAGGCGACCGGCGTCTGGTAGCGAATGATTTCCGGCGCCATCAACTCGACGAGTTCGGGCTTGGCGCGCAGCTTGGCGAATTCATCCGGGTTCTGGCTGAGGAACAGGAGCCCGCCGCTCATCGAGTTGCGCGTCGTGTCGTTTCCGCCGACGGTGAGCAGGACGATGTTGCCGAGATATTCGCGGGCGCTCATGGTGCGCGTGGCCTCGCCATGCGCGAGCATCGAGATGAGGTCGGAGCGCGGCTCGGCGTTGACGCGCTCATTCCACAGCTTCATGAAATAGCCGAGGCATTCGCGAAAGACTTCCTCGCGCTGCTCCTCGCTTTCGACCAGGCCGCCCTCGCGGGGCACGGCGGTCGCGCAATCCGACCAGTTGCTCAGCTTGCGCCGGTCTTCGAACGGGAAGTCGAACAGCGTCGCCAGCATCTGGCAGGTGAGCTCGATCGAGACCTTGTCCACCCAGTCGAAGGTCTCGCCGCGCGGCAGGCCGTCCAGCGTCTTGCGCACGCGGGCGCGGATCAGATCCTCGAAATCGGCGAGGATTTCGGGCGAGAAGATCGGCTGCACCACCTTGCGCTCGACGTCGTGCTTGGGCGGGTCCATGGCGATGAACATCGGCAATTCGAGCTCGCCCGACCGGTCGCCTAAAGTTATGCCGGAGCTCGACGAGAACGCCCTGTGGTTCGCTTCGACGGCGATAATGTCCTTGTGCTTGGTCACCGACCAGAACGGGCCGAGCGGACTTTCCTTGCGATAGTGCACAGGCGCCTCACGCCGCAGGCGGCGGAAATAAGGCTGCCACACGTCCTTCTGATATAGACTGGGTCTGCTGACGTCGATCTCAGCGAGCGGCATGGTCTCGGCGAGCGCCGTATGGTCGATTGTGTCGGGAGCGGCGGCGAGAGAGACCGTGCTCATTGACTAAGCTCCTCGCGGGATCGGCTGAGGGCAAGGCCTCGCGCCGCGCTCGCCAACTGTCCACGCAACGCCCGGACCTCAAGCCGCCGAGAACGGGTGTGCATCCGATCGTGATGATAATCAATCCACTCCATGCGCATTTTGTGAGCCCGCAACGCGGCGGCAGAATGTCTCGGCAAGCTGGGGAAGGGTCCCCCGGAGACGTTGCGTGCGGTGACGATCATAAACTCGACAGCGTCTCGAAATCGAGGATCGGCCGCTTCGGCCTGAAGAATTGCGGTACATGAGAAGAAAAACGACGGTTTAGCGGGTTATGATGCTGTATTGAGATCGTTCTTTGCGGTCGACACAAGCGCAAGGGGATGAGAGCGATCGTACACTTGTGTCGCGCCGTATTGCCGCCATAAGTTCGGCAGTATGGTAAATCAACGTGCCCTTTTGTCGCCGCGCGAACACTCGGCGCGGCGCGTAAAAAGCGGAGATTGACGGGCGTTAACTTGTCGGTATCAACGCCAAAAGCCAGAAGTCGCGTCAGTCGACGCCAGGCTTCGATATGTCTTCTTTTCCGGGGCGAGGGGTCTCCGAATGACAACTCGCGCAATTTTCCTGTTTGCTCTGGTGTTTTTCCCGTACCCCGCATTTGCGGAAGTTTGTGAGTTCAGCGGTTCCACCGTTAGCAGCATTGATGGCCGAATTTCCGAGATGAAACTCCCCGGAGATTCAACGATCACTGTCATTGGAGAGAAGTCCTTGAACGAGGAGGCGCGCGCAGGCGCCACGAGATTGTTTACCGAAAGGACCTCTTCCTCTGAGGAACTTGCCGATCGGGTAGGCCTGTTTTTGTCAGGCAACCAGGACGAATTTAATATTGAAAAGAGTAATCTAAATCTTCTAAAAAATCGATTGCAGGGCCCACATCCGCCGGCTTTCGTGGCCGTGGGTATGTCACGTAATAGATTTGCTTCTTTGCGGAAAGTGGCGTCAATTCTTTCTCTGCATCGGTATGCGCAAGTTAACGAGCTTGGAGCGAGAAACGAGCACTGGGATGAGCTCCTCCTCATTGCTGTCGGTCCAGTCGTTTACCTTAAGACGCGAGAGCCGCGAGCTGTTTCATGCGACAACTCTGATGGCGATGGACGATCAAGCGCTTACCCCTTTCCATCAGGCCTTGAATGGGCAGGAACAAAAGATCCCCGAATGGATGGAGAAGCTTGTCGGCAGAGGCGGCGTCAAGGAGACGGGCGATGCCAGCGTTGGCGGTTCAGGAAAACTTCCGGAGGGAGATGGCGTCTTCCTGCTCGGCAATGACTCATTACCGGCTGTCTCATCTGCGCTCGTGAGCGAATGCGAGAAGTTGCGGATCCCTCCGAGCCCAGAACCAATCCCGGGCAAGATTGAGCAAGGCAACAATGTCCAGACCGCAAAACAAGAGGTCGCCGCCGCAGAAGAGGGGTCGCGGCGCAAAAATACATCCAACGGGTGGGGTAGGCGGACGGATTTCCTTAAAGGGACGAACGAGACGGATCCCGAGGTCGCACGCACGAACGCCATGGCGAGACACGCCTTGGCCTACTCCTGGGTGACCGTCGATGGAGCGGGGCATCGCTGGGTGCACATCAGGCCGATTCACTACAATCAGAAAGAATAACGCTCCTACGGCGTCAGAACCGAGCTTGCCTCCAAGGGCGCGATCTTGAGGTTCGCCGTGGCCTTATATTCGTCCTGAGCCAGCGCGTCGCCGCCGCCGACCGCCCGCGGCGCTGAAGTGGCCCCGCGCAGCGGGACCGATTTTGGCGGCTGC
>CAWFVS010000015.1:0-12311 GCA_963819255.1 uncultured Alphaproteobacteria bacterium | reverse complement strand
TACGCCGCATAGCGCTCGATCTCGACCGGCAGCCGGCGCGAGCCCCATGGCCGGGCTTGTCGGCGAACACGCCCGCCATCGCCGTCCCGCAGCTCTGGCAGCGGCCCACGGCGTCGAGATTGTACTCGGTGATCTCGTAGCGGTCGCGGCCGATGCAGCGCGCCCCGCAGGTCGGGCAGATCGTCGCCTCGCGCGCCGGATCGTGGACGTTGCCGACATAGACGTGCTTCGAGCCGTTCTTGACGCCGATCGCGCGCGCCCTCTGCAGCGTCGCAAGCGGCGTCGGCGCCGTGTCGAGCATGTGGTAGTCGGGGTGGAAGGCGGTGAAGTGCAGCGGCATGTCGGGCCTCAGTTCCTTGCGCCACCCATTTGGTCAGCGCCTCGATCTCCTCGTCGAAATCGTTCTCGCCGGGGATGAGCAGCGTCGTGATCTCGGTCCACACGCTGGTCTCGTGGACGAGATATTTCAGCGTCTCCAGCACCGGCTTCAGCTGCGCCGGCGCAGCGCTTCTCGTAGAAGCGCTCGGTGAAAGCCTTGAGATCGACGTTGGCCGCGTCCATGCCGGCGAAGAAGCGCTTGCGCGGCTCGTCGCAGACGAAGCCCGCGGTCACCGCCACGTTCCTGATCCCATTCGCCCGGCACGCGGCGGCCGTGTCGAGCGCGTATTCCATGAAGATGACCGGATCGTTGTAGGTATAGGCGACGCTCGCGCAGCCAAGCCTCTCGGCGGCGCGCGCGATCGTCTCCGGCATGGCGACGGAGCTCAGGCGCGCGACCTCGCGGCTCTTGGAAATGTCCCAGTTCTGGCAGAAGGCGCAGGCGAGGTTGCAGCCGGCGGTTCCGAACGACAGAACCGAGGAGCCCGGAAGGAAGTGGTTGAGCGGCTTCTTCTCGATCGGGTCGACGCAGAAGCCGGTCGAGCGGCCGTAGCCGGTCAGCTCCATGCCCTCGCCGTCCTCGCGCGCCCGCCTGACGAAGCACAGGCCCCGCTGGCCGGCCCGCATGCTGCAGAAGCGCGGGCAGAGCTGGCATTCGATCCGCCCGTCCTCGAGCTTCGTCCAGTATTCGACGTTGACGCAGTCGCCGTCCATGTTTCGCCGGCCGCTTTCGCGAGGCCGCTCCTCAAGATCGTCCCTTAATGTCGGAGGCCGGAGCGCCGATTGCAATGCGGCGCGCTGGCGCGGCGGGGCGCGGCTGTAGCTGTAGCCGCGCTGAGCGCGGGTTGCGCGATCAGCGATCGCGCCTACAGGGCGCGGCATTCGGCGCGGCTACTGGCGCGGCGAGGAACTGGCGCTTAGATCTGACGTTTGGAGCGTCGCTTCATCGCCGACGCGGGAATCCCGGGTCGTCGGGATCGGTCGGCGAAGGGGGGCCGGCATGTCAAGCAACGTTCATCCCGCGCAGGTCGCGGGCCTGTTCTATCCGGCGGGGGCGCAAAGCCTTCGCGATCTGATCGGGCAGATGGGCAAGGGGGCCCGGCCCGACGGCGGCGTCGCCCCGAAAGTCGTCGTCGCGCCGCACGCCGGCATCGTCTATTCCGGCTCGGTCGCCGCGACCGCCTTCGGGCCATGGGCGCGGCGGCCCGATCCGCCCCGCCGCGATCGTCATCGTCGGCCCGGCGCACCGGTTCGCCTTCCGCGGGCTCGCGATCCATCCGGCGACGGCCTGGAGCACCCCGCTCGGCGAGGCGAAGATTGCGCGCGATCTCCACGCCCGCCTCGCGGAAGCAAAGGCTGCGACGGTCGATGCGCGGCCGTTCGCCGGCGAGCATTCGCTCGAGATGCATCTCGTGATGCTGCAGGCCATGCTGACGGCGCCGTTCGAAATCCTGCCGATCCTCGTCGGCGACGCCGAGCCGCGGCAGGTCGCCGAGGCGCTACGCCTCGTCTGGGGCGGCCCGGAGACCGCGATCGCGGTCTCCTCCGATCTGTCGCACTTCCTCGACCGCGACAGCGCCGAGGCGATCGACTCCGACACCGCCCGCCTGATCGAAACGCTCGACGCGGACTCGCTCGAGGGGAGGCGGGCCTGCGGCTATCTGCCGATTATGGGGGCGCTTGCGATCGCGGCGGAACGGGATTTGAGGGTCAGCGGCCTGCATCTGGCGACCTCGGCCGACGTCGGGGCGGACTCCTCGCGGGTCGTCGGCTACGGCGCCTTCGCCTTCGAATACGCGGCCTCGGCCCGGCTGAACGACGCCGACCGCGCGCTCCTGCTCTCGACCTGCATGGCGGGCCTCGCCGCGGCGACGAGGCGAGACGGACGCATGCCGGCGCTCCGGATCGACGGCCGCCTGTCGCCGGCGCTCACCGCGCGGCGCGCGACCTTCGTCACCCTCACCCAGGGCGGCAGGCTGCGCGGCTGCGTCGGCTCGTCGGCACCGAGAACGTCGCTGATCGAGGACGCGATGACGAACGCGGTGCAGGCCGGCTTCGCCGACCCGCGCTTCCCGCATCTTACGCGAAGCCGAGCTCGACGGCCTCGACATCGGCGTCTCGATCCTCTCCCATCCGCGCCCGGTTCCGGCTGAGAGCGAAGCGGACCTCGTCGCAGGCGCTCGAGCCCGACCGCGACGGGCTCATCCTCGGGGTCGGGCGCCGGCGCGCGCTGTTCCTGCCGAGCGTCTGGCGCCAGGTCGCCGATCCCCGCGAGTTCGTGCGCTAGCTGATGTTGAAGGCGGGCCTTGATCCGCAGAGCTCTCCGAGCGGCCTGACGGCCGAGCGTTTCCGGACCGAGTCGTTCGGCGCGCCGTGGCGCGCGACGAGCCCGGCCGACATCGCCCCCGTCACGATCGACGAGGCGCGCGCGCTTCATTGAGGCGCTCCCAAAGCCGCGCCGGACAGCGAAAAGTCAGAGGACGATGGGCGGCTTTGCGTTGCGTCTCGCTCTCGGGATCAATCCGCCCCCATTCGGCGTTTGTCGCCTGAAGCGTTTCGCTCGGCGTCATGAACTTGCGGTAACTGGAACAGCGCGCGTCCAAATCTTTTCATCTGCTGGACGTGTCTTGCTCTCAATAAAGCCCAATTGCTGTTCTAGCCTGTCGATTAGGAAACAGAATAATCGACGAAATCCGCGAGCGGATGCTGGGTGGGCGCGCAGCACACAGGAGAGTGCCATGTGCGATTATTCGTTGGAGATGTATGGATCCCGTCCTGCGCGTGAGGGCGAACTCTATGTCACGACGCGTTTCCCGAGCGGGTCGATCGGATTTGCGGCCCCCGGCGATCCGAGAATTCCTGTTTGCGTGCAGTGCGACACCAGGGTCGTCCTGACCGACATCCCCTTCACGATGCAGGCGACCTACGGGATCGGATCGGAAGTGGAAGCGATTTTCGCCCAGCGCGAGACCGGGCTCTATCGCGACGGCCTGCGCCTGAAGGACGGACGGTTCGTCTCCTTGCAGGACCTTCAGCCGGGCGTCGGCGCCTATATCCCGAGCCTGCTCGAGCGCCAGGGCGCCGCCAAGAAGGTCCGGGCACGCGAGGCGGTTGACTGACGACGAGGTGAGAATTGCTTTTCCGGTCCCGCGTCCCGCGCTCCGGGACGCGGGACCGTGAGGCGCACTTTCCGCTCGCGACCGCGCTGGATGGCGGCGGCGTCTTTGTCGGCGCTGACTCAGGCGTCCGGCGCGGGGTTTTGCGAGGTGCCCTGAGGGTTGGGCCAATTCCCGAATCTCTCCTGGCGTCGACGTTCGCCGGCAACGGGCCGCGGCCGAGCATCGGTTTGCGGGCTGCAGCGCCGCCGCTTTCTCGTGCCCAGCGCGCGCCCTGCTCGGCGGCGTCTTTGATACTGCCATCCGAAAACTGCCCCGACGCATACCGATCGGCGCGTCACCGGCGAATTCGCAGAGAACAGGCCGGCGCGCATCTACTTGTCGGTGCTCACAGACGCCAAAATCGACCGCGTCGCCGAGGATCACGACAAGCGGCGCCGCGACGGCGGCGAACTTGATCGCCGATCCACGATCATCCCGGCTGGAGCCAGACGCTGGTTCGACCTGCCAATCTCGCGGGATCGGCTGACGCAACCGGCCTAACGCGAACCAGCGGGCGGCCTTTGCGAGGAGCCCCATCGCGGAGCGCCGGACTGTGAATAACCGCCCTCCGGCTCCTCCCACGCGATGGGGCCAACCAGCGTTTTTCCATTGAGCTTGATCGTCTTGCCGAATCCAGGAATAGGGCTCATCGAAGCATACATTGGGACGAATTCGCCCGAGGTGACGGCATCGCTCAAAAACAACGTCCTGGAAACTGGCGCCAGAAACATGAGAAGAGCCGCTGCTTTCATGACGATGGTTTTGGAAGTGATAACGTACGATACCAGTACCGGGATGACCAACAAGGGAACGATCAACAAATGTCGCGGTTCGCTGACGAAGCCATTGAGCCATGTGATGCTGAACGCGATTGCGAGCAACAAGAGAGGGATGAAAGAAAATGCAAATACGAAACAGGTTCGGTTTGAGCGCAGTGGGGAAGAGCGTGTTAGTGTCTGCTTCAAAAGCCCACTACCCTCGTCCTGAGGCGCCCCGAAGAGGCCTCGAATGACGAGGCCCTTTGCCTTCGCAAAGGGCGCCTCAGGACGAGTTCCATGACTTTTGAAACAGACTTTTAGCAAGGCTCCCGAAAACACAATCAAAGCAAGCAACCCAAAAACTCGCCCAAGATGCGGCAAAACGAAGTCGATAATACCATTCCACATCTGCAGTAGCGTTTCGAGGAATGAAAAGCGGCCCCCTTCAAGGGGGTGCCCGTCGATCTGCGCGAGCCACCAGGCCGTAAGGATCCATGTCGTCAGCGGAATGGTTAGAACCGCGAGTGCGGCAACAGCCCGCTCCAGTCGACAGTGATCCGGAAAAACAGCAATCAAGAAAGCCGCCGCGGCGACGTATACGATGCCGGAAATATGGCTTTCCACCAAAAGCATGCCCAGACCGCATGTTATCAGCGTGAAGAGCCCGCCGAGCCGCCCGCAAACGTTAAGCTTTTTCCAGCTCGCAATAATGAAAACCGGCAATATTGTATACGTCAGATTGTGCGCAAGAATTTGCCTCTCGTATAGCGGAATGGTTAGCGCAATATATGCTGCGACATATATGATCACGACGCTTCTTGATTCAGCTCCATACAATTCAATATAAACAGACGTCCAAAGAATGCCCTGCAAAAATATGAGTAAAATATTCGCATGGTCGAGGACGGCGGCCCCTGATCCGTACAGTTTGATCCATGCCGACAAATAAAGACTGTACAGGGGCGGCCACGCGACGATCGGGTCTCCGGAGAAATAACGATAACCCAAGCCGTCCGCGATCGATTGACCTCCTTCCCAATAAGCCCATCCGTCGGCGTTGATCTCAATTCCCATTCGGTGCTGAAGCCCGTAAATGAAAGCCGCGAGCGCGCCTGCGAGGAACGGCCAAACCCAAAGAGATAATCGCTCCGGAAATGTCATGAGGCTCGACGGAGGGCCGGTGGCAGGGATCACGGGAGCGGAAAGCTCACAGGATTAGGATGTGCGAGGCTGACGGGCCTTGCGAGAATGGGGCCCGGACCCGTTCCAGCAATCACAAAAAGAACGCATGCGGGTCGCGCCGAAGCGCGCAATCAGTTCCGCGCGCGTCAAATGGTCGCCGCGGCTCGACGCACTTCCCGCCGCATATCGACGAATACGACAGTCACTCTACGTAACGATCTTATGGGGACGTTTGCTAAACGAACATCCACCCATTATTACATACTTATTGACAATCTACGCTCTCGCATTAACATTACTATTTCAGATATGCCTCGGTTTACTTTACTGGAGGACGAAACAGCTAAAATTTGATCGAATTAACACACCGAACCGTAAGGAATTCTATCTACAGGTCGCTCGACGGTCATAAAGCGCAAAGGGGCGGATTCCGCGTTGCGCCTTCTGGGATGAAGAGCAGAGCCATGAAAGCACCAATGTCGAACCGATTGCGGTCCTTTTGGACACGATCGGCGCGGGACCACTTCGATTCTGTTTGCCAGCGGCCTTCTGTCCGCGGTCGTCATAACCGCCGCCGCCCTCGATTACTCGACCGCGGTCACCACCCGGACACGGCTCCAGGCGGGCGTCGACTCCGCAGCCCTCGCCGCGGCGAAGCTGGGCGCAGAGATCCTTCGGCTTACCTGAGCAGCAATTCGGCGCTGCAGACCGCAGCGCAAGCCTATCTCACCGCCAACGGGCCTGCGAACGCGACCATTTCCGATTTTCACGCATGTCTCGTCACCGGCGGCGACTGCACGACCGCAAGCGGCAAGACGCTGCAGGTCGGCCAGTTCTACACGGAAGGGACGACGACCTACACGCCCCTGTTCAACAACGTCTCCTGGCTTCCCGGTTCGAGCTCCCAGACCCTCACCAGTTCGGCGACCGCCGGCGCGAGCCTGCAATGGCCGCAGCAGCTGACCGTGAATCTCGTCGGCGCCAAGGGCTGGTACTACAAGCATGTGACGCTCTACGCCCTGCCCTTCACCAACGGCTCCGCGGGCAGCTCCTACACGTCGATGGCGGACTGGATCTATCAGCCGACGAGCCTCAACACCGCCAGCGGATCCGCAAATAAGTACCGTCGGCACCGACGTGGCCAATGGCATGACCGGCCTCACACTGGGTCAGCTGGGGTCCGGCTATGGCGGCCTGACTGGACCGACCTCGGTCAACCTCGGCCAATACGCCGACATCTTCATGGTCGAGAACGTCATGCTGGGGCCCTGCCCTCCATGCAGCCCGTGGATGGTGGGAAACTGGTCGTCCGGCTCGTTACACGTTCCCCACGGCCTGCTACGCCACCCAATCGGCGCTCAGACGGCGGCGACGTCGGCCGCCAATTCGGCGTGCACGGGTAAGTCCGGCAGCCAGCTCACGAGCTGCCAGAACGGCTATACTCCGATCCAGGAGAGCGTCGGCTGCACCGTCTGTTCGGAATCCGAGCTCAACCAGGGCTCGAACCCGGCCTATTCGAGCTACAACTCGATCTGCAATCCGTACACCGGCTCGAAAACCTCGTACAACTCCAGCAATACGAATCCGTGGCAATTCATCTTCGTGAACTTCTTCCCCGCGCAGGCCGTGCAGAACACCAATGTCTTCTCGTCGAGCGTCTCCGCCACGACGATGTTCCCGTGCGGCCAGACGGTCGGCCACGAGTGGGAGGACGGCGGCAGCATCGTGGACTCTAGCTATAGCACCGCTCTCGTCCTCGGCCACGAGCGCGACCACGACGCCGCAGCAGGACTTCTTCTACACCGTCGCGACGGTCTGCGGACCCGAGCCCGGCATGGCGGCCGACGGCTACTACAGCACGACCCAGACGGCGACCTACGGCGCCTCTCCGGCGCTCGTGCAGTAGGACGCCATTCCCGGGCCGCCAGGAAATGCCGCCTCGGAATCCCGAATAGGCGAGCCAGGGCAAAGCTCTGGCTCGCCAGCGCCTGTTTTCAGGCGAGACGCCTCCGCGGCGACGCCCGCGCGACGACGGCGGTGGAATTCGCCCTGGTCGCGCCGCTGGTGATCGCGCTCATCCTCGGCGCCATGCAGATCGCCGTGATCTACCTCGCCCAGGCCGAGCTCGAAAACGCGGCCGAGCAGGCCGCGCGCCTCGTCCTGACCAATCAGGCGCCGGCGGCCGGCTCGGCCGGACAAACGAGCTTTCAGAGCACGGTTTGCGGCTATCTGCCGGCCCTGTTCTCCTGTTCGGGCGTCATGGTCGATCTCGAGGCTCAGTCGGTCTCGGCCGAATTCCAGCGACGCGCTCGTCATGACGCCGCCGACCTTGACCTACAACTCGTCCGGTCAGGTGACGAACAGCTGGAATTACAAGCCCGGGTCGCCGGGAACGCTCGAGATCCTGAGGGTGATGTACCAGTGGCCGGTCGTCGCCGGGCCGCTCGGCCTCGTGTTCAGCGATCTCGCGAACGGAACGCTGTTCATGAGTTCGACCCAGGTCTTCCAGAACGAGCAATAGGGGGCGCTCGTGCGGCTCGTCGGACATAAAACTCGCCGGTGGCTGCGCGACGAAAAGGGCGTCGCGGCGGTCGAGGCCGCGCTGATCGCTCCCGTGGCGGTCGGCCTGCTCGGCCTGATCGCGATCTGGGCGCAGGCGATCGCCATCCAGCGCAAGGTCACGCTGACCGCCCACACGATCACCGACCTGGTGACGCAGCAAGGGACGCAGACGAGCGGCGCCTGCACCGCGAGCAACTCCTCCCTGGAGTCCTCGGTCAACCAGTCGACGGTCGACAACCTGCTCAACAACGCGGCGAACGTCCTCTACCCTTATGTCAAGCCGACTTCGGGCACGAACCCGGTGACGGGGACGAACATGTCGAACATGACCATGGTCGTGTCCGAGATCAACGTCGATTCGTCGGGAACGACCGCGACCGTCCAGTGGAGCGAGCCCATGCCCTCGCACGGGACAGCGCTCGCGACGACCGCGCACGCCGTCACGCTGCCGGACTCGGTCGCCTCGGCCACGACAAATCGTCATCATGGGAACCGTCACCTACGCCTACACGCCGCCGGTGATCGGCGAGACGGTCGGCACGATCACCCTGCACGACACGATCTACATGGCGCTCCGCCAGTGGTCGTGCATGAGCCTGAACGTCGGCCATTAGGGCTTGCGCGAAAACGCGCGGCTGCGGTTCGCCCTATCGCCCGCCGAGAAGTACGAAGAAGAGCGGTCGAGGCGCGCCGTGCGCGAGCCGCGCGAGAATCCCCTCCTTCCTCGCAAAAACGCCTTGCTCTTTAAGTCCAAGATCCCTGTTCCTGGAAATCCGCTTCCCGTTTTCCGAAAAGAGCCGCGGTCGGAGACCACTTTCTTTCGCCGCCTGCATTGCGCTCGGCCCAGGCGCCGACGCCGGCGCCGTGTCGGTTACACCGACAGGCGGATTAAAGTTCTTGGCGAAAGCGAAGCTTTGTGCTACCTTTGTTCTGGTCAGACAGGCGCTCCATGACCGCTTCGTCCTCCTCCCCGCGCTCCGCCTCCGGCGCGCCTTCGTCCTCCTGCAGGAAGGCGAAGGCTTTGAGGGGATGCGACGTGGCCGGTTCATTCCGAAAGCGCGTTTGTCTTACGCCTCGGGCGACCAGCGTAACCGGATCGCCGCGAGGACCGGTGACGCTCATTTGCGACCCTCGGACGCCCGCTTCATCGGCGCGGCGGCGCCGGGAGTGGCGACCGCCCGGGAATGAAAACATCGAATTCGCGCCCGAAAAGGATATGGCCTCGGAAACCTCGAACCTCCAAAATAATAGGGATGAGCGCCACCGCTTCACGCAACCGCGCAGAAGCAGGACCGCGCGATGACCGAACGCAAGCATCTCGGAGCACGCGCCGACGTCGACGCGGTCGCCGCGCTGACGTCGGTCGCCGGGCTCATGATCGTCGACGTCGGCTGCGGCGCGGGCAAGGCCTCGCGGGCGCTCGCCGCGCTCGGCGCGAGCGTCATCGGCGTCGAGCCGGACCCGATCCAGGCGGCGAAGAACCGCGAGGCCGAGCCCCCGGTCTTTGATCCGGGGGCGCCGGGCCTCGTCTTTCATGAGGCGCGGGCGGAGCGCCTGCCAGTCGTCTCCGGCTCGGCGGACGGCGTGATCTTCTTCCGCTCGCTGCATCACGTGCCGGTCGAGGCGATGGAAGTCCGCGCTCGCCGAGGCGGCGCGCGTGCTGAAACCCGGGACCGGCTTCCTCTGCGTGGTCGAGCCCGGGATGGACGGAACCCACTTCCCGGTCATGCGTCTGTTCAACGACGAGACGCGGGTGCGTCACGCCGCGCAGGCTGCGCTCGAGCGCAGCGCCCGGCGCCTGTTCAAGGAATTCGAGCTTTTCCGCTATGTCCAGTACCCCCGCTATGCCAATTTCGAGGCGCTGGTCGCGCGGTTTACGGGCCAGACCTTCAACGACATCCGCCGCGAGCAGGTCGAGACCGACGAGGTGCGCGCTCTCTTCGAGGCCGGGCGGACGGCGGCGGGCGACTACATGTTCGAGCAGCCGATGCTGCTCGATTTCTATCGCGGGCCGGGATGATTGCCGGGCGCCTTTCCCGCGTCGTAGTGATCGCCCGCGCCGGCGCGCTCACGGAAGCGCGGCGTACGGCGTCGCGCCAAGCGAGTCGCAAGGGCCAACACCAGCGTCGGATTTGGGGGTTGGCAAATAAGCGGCTTGTGCTAGCTTAGCGGCGTCAATGCGTAGAGGCGGTGGAGTCCGCCCGAACCGCCCACCCCAATTGGGCCGATGACTCCTACAGGGCCCCCATTCCGAAGCGGGATGCCGGGCGTAGGAAGGCCGGTTTGGTGGTGGTGCAATGATCAGCGCCGACACGAATCTCTCGTGCTTCTGAGACTTGCCTGCGCCGAGAGGCTTCTCGCAGGGAGGCCGGCTTGCGCCCGCTTCGGAGACAGGCCGCAGGACCGCGAGGCTGACCGATGGCGGCGCGCATCCTCTACAACCTGCTGCAGGTCATCGTCGTCATCGTGTTCGCGCCCCTGGTCGAAGGCGTGACAAGCCGATTGAAGGAAAATCTTCAGTCGAAGCGCGGCCCGAGCATCTTCCAGCCGTACCGCGATCTATGGAAGCTCTGCACAAAGACGAAATCGTCTCGGACGATCACTGGCATCTGCAACTCGACGGCGTTGGCCATAGCGACGAGTTAGGCCGCATTGATCGAAGAGGAGTTGCTGCGCCTGAGCTGCGAGATTGCTCGCCATCGCTACCTCTTCGGCGTCGTCGCACCGGGCGGCCTCGCGATCGACTTGACGGAGGCGCAATGCCGGCGCCTCGAATCCGCCGCGACCGAGATCGCGAAAAGATTGCGCAAGCTCCATCATCGGAGTTGGCGCCGTCGAGGCGGGCGCCGGAACGCGCGATCTCGATCGACTCGGCGGGCTCGTTCGTCGCATGCCCTGGACCAGCGCCTTTTTCCTCGTCGGCGTCCTGTCGATTTCTGCCCTTCCGCCGCTCAACGGATTCGTGAGCGAGTGGCTGACGCTGCAGACGATCCTGCGCTCGGCTCTTCTCGCATCGGCTCCGATGAAGATCGTCTTCGCGGTTTCGGGAGCTCTGGTGGCGTTGACCGCCGGGCTCGCGGTGACTTGCTTCGCCAAGGTCTTCGCCATGGGTTTTCTCGGCATGGCGCGCTCGCAGGGCGCGGAGCAGGCGGTCGAGGCGTCTCGAGGCGCCCGGCGGCCGCTCGCTCTGCTTGCGGTCGCGTGTTTTTTGCTCGGGATCTTGCCGACCTACGTCATTCCGGTCTCAATCGCGCTACCACGCCGATCACGTACAGAGCGCTACCGCGGCCCTCGTGCCGCCGTTCTTCAGTATCGCCGAACAGCGGGAGGACAAGTTCCGCCGGCGTTCATCGCGGAATTTCACTATCTCCTCAAGTCGGAGACGACTTGCCAGGCCGCGGGTTCGTCGTCCTGCATCGCGGGGGCGAGCAAAATCCGGTCGTTTTCGCGATGTCGACCTTCTACACCTTTTTCATGCTGGCCGTCATCCTCGGGTTGACCCTTCGTCGCTTTCCGGCTCTTGAGGTGGAACCGCGCGTTGAGCCGGAGTGCGGCCTGGGACGGAGGCCTGCGCCGGCTCTGGCCGGGGATTACGTATACCGCGACCGGCTTTTCCAATCCCGTGAGAGTCGTCTTTCAGGGTGTATTGCGTCCTGGATCCGTCGAGGATAGCCCGAAGCGGTTGCGCGACACTTTGGACAGCGATTTCGGCCGTGAATATACCGAGGTCCCCATTGTCGACCGGATCGTGTTAGGGCCGCCGGTCGAGGCGACCGAACTCCGCGAGCGACAGCTCTTGGTCGTCGATATGGATGGTGACTTCCCCGTTTGGCCCACCGTCGTCGATGATGCAGCGGAGCACATCGCCGCGCGGAACCCATTGGTCGCTGTTTTCGTGGTAGTCGATCTGCTTCTCGCCCGGCGGCTCTTCGACGACCGTCTTATCCCGTCGCCGCAAAAGCCCCACTGAGAGTCGAGGATGTCGTTGTACATATCGACGATATCGGCGTCGCTCATCGACGCGATGCGGGGACCTATGACGACGCGCGCACCGGAAATGTTCGCGTCAGCGTGGTCGATGATGGCGTCGCCTCCCTTGCGGGTTATTCGCATCTGATCGATCAAAACTTGGACCGACCTCTTTGGACGCATTTTCCGACTCCTCGAGGCCCAGATCATAACCGCGAAAATCCGGCTCTGTTGCAAGAAGTAGTGGCTCAAATCCTAAGCTGGGCTTTCCGCCAGCCACCGGGTTGAACAGCCGGAATCGACC
>CAWFVS010000014.1:0-51570 GCA_963819255.1 uncultured Alphaproteobacteria bacterium | reverse complement strand
GGCCGAACGGTCGCTTGGCTTATCACGAACTGCAGCTTAACGTCGACTGCGGGTGTTCCACTGGCGACGACCACAGGGTCGCTCTCCGCCCGTTCCTGCCATTCGGCCAACCGACGCTATCCGCCCAATCGCGCATGTTGCGCGAGGGGACGGCGTTGAAGACGCGCGCGGCCTCCCCAGAGTCCTCCGCCCTTCGCATTGCGCCTTCTCTCGGCCTTCCTTACATCTCTCGCAGCCACGACGGAGCCGCAGTCCATGAGCACGACCTCCGACAAGCCCGCCTGCGCCTGCTTCCGGGCGGGCGAGCCGTTCGTCGGCAAGCAGGGCTTCTCCTATGCGCCGGCGATCTCCGCCGAAACGGTCGGGTCGCACGCCATCCATATGCAGCTCCTGACCATGCCGCCCGGAGCGCGCGCGAAAGCGCACAAGCACGAGCATCACGAGACGGCGATCTATGTGCTGAGTGGCGAGGCCGGCACCTGGTATGGCGAAAAGCTCGAGCATCACATCGTCTCGCGCGCCGGCGACTTCGTCTACATCCCGGCCGACACGCCGCACCTGCCCTACAACCGGAGCGAGACCGAGCCGGCGATCGCCGTGGTCGCCCGCACCGACCCCGACGAGCAGGAAAGCGTCGTCCTCTTGCCGGAGTTGGACGCGATCCACGCTTAGCAGGCGCCGATGGGTTTCCCCAGGCCGCGCCTGGCGGCGCAGACGTTCAAGACCTAGAGCAGATCCCGTTTGGTTGGAATCGTCATCGCGGGGAGCTATGGCGATCGCAATGCGAACGCGGGGGTCCAACTCAAAGCTTCTGCGCCTGCGCGGCTGGCGTCCCTTCTTGCGACAATATCTGTCGCAAGAAGACCTAACTCGAACATAAGCAGAACATAGAGTGTTCGGAGAAGCGGGTCACACATCCCCAGCATTCTGTTTGAAAGCTAGAGCACGTCCCGCTGAGTTGGAATCGTCGTCGCGGAGCGATTGCCGCGCCGCGCGCCCACATCGACATCTCGCTGCGCCCCGCATTGCGCGCCGCCGACAATTTCTGTCGCGCCAAAACTCGATAAAAACATCAAGGTAATGTGAAAAGTGCCGGAGAAACGGATGGATGGGACTCGCCTCGCCGCGGCGTCAGGCGCGATGGAAATGGCGCCGCAAGCCCCCGAAAAAATTGATTCACGCGATGGAAATGGCGCGATGCGAGGTCGGCGGACGTCGACGAAGCGACCACGGGGATCGACGCGACGAAGGGACAGTCGCTCGCAAAGACGGCATCGGTTCCGCCCAAACGAGACACGCTCAGCGCCGCCGGATGCGCGCCGTTGCCCCAACGCGCGTAGGCCTCGGCGACGCGCCGCGCCGAGGCGGACGTGTGGCTAACAACTCGAAGCCGAGGCCATCGATCAGGCGCGCCGTCTCCTCGCCGACATTCCGTTGCGCCGAGACGATCAGCGCCTCCGCCACCGTGCCGGCGGAGATGATGAGGTCGTCTTCGGTCGACAGGGCGGCGATGCAGGCGTCCGCTTCCGGCTCGTTCAGCACGATCGCCATCAGGGCGGACGTATCGACCGCGATCATTGGGGCAAGCCGTCTTCGCCAAAGAGGAAGTCCTGGCTGCGCTCGGCGTTCGCGGCGGACGACGCTTTCGCGGCCGCTGATCTCCGTTCAGCCTCGAGCAGCGCCTGCCGAGACTTTCTGTCCGGCGCCGCCTTCACGGGCGCGATGCGCGCCACGGCCTGTCCGTGGCGGGTCAGAATGACCTCCTCGTCCCCGGCCTAGGCGCGCCGAACGAACTCCGTCAATTGCCCCTTGGCTTCGGTAACCGACACGCGCATGCCCGGTCTCAGTTGGGCCAATCTCAGGTCCGTTTTCTTAAGTCCGCTTCATGGTCCAAATCAAAAGGGATTCTGTCCCCCCTTTGCTTCTTCTGATCCTCAGAACGCGCCTGCGCACGGGAAAGGTTGAAGCCCGCACGTCGCTCGTGCGCCAGAATCCTGCCTTCGGCTGGAACGACGACACGCCCGAGCACGTCTTTACCCCGGCATTGACGGCGCCCGAGCGAGGGACGATGAAGCCGCGGAAATCGGCGAACGCCTGCCGCCCATCGCGCGCCGTCGTTCGGCGGTCCCGGGAAAGGACGCTTCCATGTATATCGCCATGAATCGCTTCAAGGTCCTCAAGGGCGCGGAGAGCGCATTCGAGAACGTCTGGCTCTCGCGCGACAGCCGTCTCGATCGGGTTCCGGGCTTCATCGAGTTCCATCTTCTGCGCGGACCGGAGCGCGACGACCACGTGCTTTATTCATCCCATACGGTCTGGGCGAGCCGGGAGGCCTTCATCGCCTGGACGCAATCCGAGCATTTCCGCGCCGCCCATCGCGACGCCGGCGCCAACAAGCCGCTCTATCTCGGCCATCCCGAGTTCGAGGGTTTCGATGTCCTCCAGACGGTCAGCAATCCCGCCCACGATCATGCGGCCTGACCGCATCGGCGGCGTGAGACGAAAACCAGGCGGGACGGCCGGCTTCGGTGCTTGCCTGCGCCCGGCGGTCGTGCGAAACGCCGCTAATCAATTCGACGTTCTCTTTCCGCAAAGGAACGCAAGCCGATGATCGTCGGCGTTCTGAATCAAAAGGGTGGCGTCGGCAAGACGACCGTCGCGATCAACATGGCGGCGAGCTTCGCGCGCGCCGGCGAGCGGGTCCTCCTCGTCGACGCCGATCCGCAGGGCAGCGCGATGGCCTGGTCGAGTTCGCGCGAAAGCGAGCCGCCCTTCTCGATCGTCGGCATGGCGAAGCCCACTCTGCATCGCGACCTGCCGCGGCTCGCCAAGGACTACGACATCGTCGTCATCGACGGCGCGCCGCGGGTCAACGATCTCGGCCGCTCGGCGATCCTCGCCAGCGACTACGTGCTCATTCCCGTCCAGCCCTCGCCCTACGACGTCTGGGCGGCGGCGGACACCGTCGCGCTCATCCGCGAGGCGCAGGTGCTGAAGGAGAGCCTGATGGCCGCCTTCGTGGTCAACCGCCGCATCGCGAGGACCGCGATCGGCCGCGACGCCGCCGAGGCGCTGGGGCAATTCGAGGACGTCCCGGTGCTGGCAGCCGCGCTGCATCAACGCGTCGTCTACGCCGAAAGCGCGGCCAAGGGGCTTTCGGTGATCGAGGCCGCGCCATCGAGCGAGGCCGCGCGGGAGGTTGACGCCCTCGCCCGCGAGGTCCTCGCCGCTCGAAAGAGGAAAGCCGCCTGATGAAGAAGACCGTATCGTTCTCCGTGCCGGCGAAATCCGATCGTCCGGAGCGGGACATCATGATCGAGGCCGGTTCCGACGAGTGGGTGAGCGACCGGGTCGGCCACGGCGGCGAGGCGTCGACGCATCGAGCGGCGGCGAGCCTGATCCTCGACCTCGCCGCCGAACGGGGCCTGATCGAAGTCGTCGCGCTCAGCGTCCTCGCCCCCTTCGCGCTCGGCTTTTTCTGGCTCGTGAACGCCATGGCGGGACGCGTGCGGCTTTAGCGCCATAGGGCGGGAGGAGGGCGCCCGCTAGCGCCGGAACTCGGCCTTGAGCGCCGCATAGAGCGCCGCAAACCGCTTCCTCTGCCTGGCGAAGGCCGCCGCGAGTTGCGCATCCGGCGCCGTCACGTCGGCGATCGGCGGCGGCTTGCAGATCGCTTCGGCCGGCTCGCCGGTCGCGCCCATGCGCGCGAGCCGGGCGGCGCCCAAGGCGGGGCCGGCCTCGCCGCCCTGCATGCGTTCGACGGTGAAGCCGGTCGCGGCGGCGATCATGCGCGTCCAAAGCGCGCTCCTGGCCCCGCCGCCAATGAGGCCGATGCGTTCGATCGCCGCGCCGGCCACATGAAGACAGTCGCGCGCGTCGGCGAGCGTCAGCGCGACGCCTTCCATCACGGCGCGGGCGACGTCGGCGCGGGTCGTCGTCTCGGTCATGCCGAACAGCACGCCCCGGGCGTAAGGATCGTCGAGCGGCGTGCGCTCGCCGGACAGATAAGGCAGGAAGATCAGGGCGCCCGGCCCGCGGTAGCCGTTCGCCGCCGCGCGCTCGAGCGCGTCCGGCGTTTCACCGAGAAGGCGTCCGGCGAAGGCGAGCGCTCCGGCCCCGTTCAGCATGGCGGCCATCGCGTACCAGCGGCGGGGCAGCGCGTGGGCGAAGCTGTGCACCAACTTGTCCGGCGCTTTGAGATAGCGGTCGGTGGTCACGATGAGCTGGGTCGCAGTGCCGAGAGAGACGAAGGCCGCGCCGGGCGCGATCGCGCCAAGACCCACCGCTCCGACGGCCGCGTCGCCGCCGCCGACGATCACCAGGGCGCGCGGTAGCCCGAACTCTTCGGCGGCGGCGAGGCGGACCTCGCCGACCGGCGACAGGCCCTCGAAGAGCGGCGGCGCCCAGGCGAGCTCCGCGCGACAGGCGGCGAGCGCCTCGGCCGACCAGGTTCGCGAGGCCTCGTCGAGCATCCAGGTTCCGGCGGCGTCGCTCATGTCCGTCCCGCGCTCGCCGCAAAGCGCGAGGCGCAGGTAGTCTTTCGGCGCCAGCACGCAATCGATTTGACGACGCCGCTCGGGTTCGTGGCGGCTGAGCCACAGGAGCTTGGGCCCGGTGAAGCCGGGCATCGGCTTCACCCCGACGACGCTGGAAAGCTGCGGATGGTCGCGGGCGAGTTCGGCCGCTTCGGCGTGCGCCCTGCCGTCGTTATGCAGAATCGCCGGGCGGACCGGCCTGTCCGACCGATCGAGCGCGACGGCGCCATGCATCTGGCCGGAAAAGCCGATCGCCCGCACGGCGTCGAGCACCTTGGGGGCCGCGTCGCGAAGGTCGGCCACCGCGCCGGCCATCGCGGCGCGCCAAACCTCGGGATCCTGCTCGGACCAACCAGGCTGCGGGCGGTCGGGCGAATAGGCGCGCGACGCGCTGGCGACCGCCGCGCCCTCCTCGTCGACCAACAGGGCCTTGAGCCCGGATGTGCCGCAGTCCAGCCCGAGATACATCACTCGAAGGATGCGCCGATCTCGGGGCGTTCACAAGCTCCCGTTCAGGCGCAATACTGCCCCACTTCGCGGCAGAACGCGAAAGCGTTGCGGCTCCGCCAGCCGCCAGTCGATACGCTGTCGGCCCTCTCCGCAGAAGTGGAAGAATATCCGTCCTCGTCCTTTTCGGTTTCGAGGCCGCGCTCGAGAATGTGGCGCAATCCGGTCAGGATCGGCGTATCCGCGCCGCGAATTGCGTCCGCCACCTCGTCCCAGTCGCTGTCCTTGGCCGTGCGGGCGAAGTCGCTCACGAGCCGCGAAGCCAGGATGCCGCTCGACACTTTACGAAGCCCCGCTTCGCGCGAGAACTGGCGGGCGAAATCGCCGCCGATCGAGGCGACCGCCGCGCGGGCGACGTAGGGATTGGAGCAGGTGACGACAATCTCGCGCGTGATCATTAGGTTCCCTCACGGAGCTCGATGAACCTACTTCTGACGAATCAATTTGTTCTCAGCGTGGCGTTGCTTGCAAGCGGGACGAAATGTTTGCCGCCCAGAGCGCCGGAATTCTCAATATGCCGATATTGTCAAAGTTCTGTCATATCGCCTTTGTGCAGCGCAGCATCAATTTACGCTTGAATTTGCTTGATAGCCGCGGGGGTTGCGAACAAAAGCTTAATTCATGTCGAATGATTAACTATCGCGACGTTCCGTAACTGTGTCGGCGAGGAGAACGCCTCTCAGGCCGGCAGCCGCCGTTCCCGGACTGCGCCAGGATCTGGTGGGCGAGACGGATCGCCTCCCCCAGGAATGGCCTACGGGAGACTCCAGTCGATCGGAAGCTGCTCCAATCGCGGGCTCAGGCGAAACTGCGCCGTATCCCCATATCCGCAAATATGCTCCAAACGCCGCGAAATTGTTCTCGATCTTGCAAACGGAAAGGCGCAATCGTCCCCCGCAAGATGGTCGAGAGGAATGCGGGTCTCGTGCGGTTTTCGATTCTCAATGTGGCGCGGCAGGCCCTGTCGTTCAATGAAGGATGGCCTGAGCAGTGGCGCAGCCCCAAGCCGAAGGCCGCTTATGACGCGGTCATCGTCGGGGCCGGCGGGCGCGGTCTGGCGACCGCCTACTACCTCGCCAAGCAGCACGCGCTGGCAAAAGTCGCGGTGCTCGAAAAGGGATGGCTGAGGCAACACCGGCCGCAACGCCACGATCTTGCGCTCGAACTATTTGTGGGAGGAGTTCGGCCACCTCTACGAGCACGCGCTGAAGCTGTGGGAAGGCCTCTCGAAAGAGCTCAACTACAACGTCATGTACTCCGCGCGAGGCGTCATGATGCTCGCCCACAACGCCCATGACGTTCAGGTCGGCAAGCGCCATGTCCACGCGAACCGCCTCGCCGGCGTCGACAACGAATGGCTGACGCCCGAGGAGGCCAAGGCCTTCTGCCCAATCCTCAACATTTCCCGCGACATCCACTACCCGGTCGCCGGCGCCGCACTGCAGCGGCACGGCGCGCCACGACGTGGTCGCCTGTGGCTATGCCCGCGCGGCGTCGGCGCGCGGCGTCGATATCATCCAGAACTGCGAGGTCACCGCGATTCGCCGCGACGCTTCCGGGGCGCTTTCCCTTCAACTACGACCCGTGGCGCGTGTCCTTGCTGCGATCCCCTATCTGTCGCTGCGCGCCTATTGCGACGATCGCGCCGTGGTTCACTCCGCAGCCTTGGCGCGCGCCTCGGCCCAGACGGGCTCGAGCGGCAGCTCCGGCTCCGCCGGCGGCTTCCTCCCCCCGGCCGGCGGTTTCGCCTTGTCTGACCCACCGGACAGCCAGTGCGACAACCGGTCGAGGTACAGGTAGATCACGGGCGTCGTGAACAGCGTCAGAGCCTGGCTGAAGACCAGGCCGCCGAACATGGTGAAGCCGAGCGGCTGGCGCATTTCCGATCCCGACCCGTGACTGAACATCAACGGCACGGCGCCGAGCAGCGCCGCCATGGTCGTCATCATGATCGGCCGGAAGCGCAGAAGCGCCGCCTCCCGGATCGCCTCCACCGTCGACAGGCCCTCCTCGCGTTGGGCGGCGATGGCGAAATCGACCATCATGATGCCGTTCTTCTTCACGATGCCGATTAAGAGAATGAGGCCGATGAGCGCCACGAGGCTGAACTCGTAGCCGAACAGCATCAGAGTCGCGAGGGCGCCCACTCCGGCCGACGGCAGAGTTGAGAGAATGGTGAGCGGGTGGATGAAACTCTCATAGAGCATGCCGAGGATGATGTAGACCGTGACCAGCGCCGCCAGAATCAACAGCGGAACGGTCACGAGCGATTCCTGAAAGGCTTGCGCGTTGCCCTGGAACGTGGCCGTGAGCGCCGGCGGCAGCTGCAGTTTCCGCATCGCCTGCTGGACCGCCGCCGTCGCCTGTCCCAGCGCGACACCGGGAGCGAGATTGAAGCTGATCGTGATCGCAGGGAACTGACCCTGGTGGCTGATCGACAACGGCGCGACAGGGTTGGTCGTCCATTTGGCGAAGGCGCTCATGGGGACCATCTGGCCGCTGATCGGCGAACGGACATAGATCTTGTCGAGGGTGGCCGGATCGCCTTGCAGGGACGGCAGAACCTCCTCGATGACCCAGTACGTGTTGACCTGGGTGAAATATTGCGTGACTTCGCGCTGGCCGAAAGCGTCGTAAAGCGTATCGTCGATCAGCTGCGGCTGGATGCCGAAGCGCGACGCCATGTCGCGGTCGATCTTAAGCGTCAGCGTTGTCCCGGCGTTCTGCTGGTCGGTCGCGACGTCGCGCAATTCCGGCAGTGATTTCAGCTGGTCCAAAATCTTCGGCGCCCAGGCGTTGAGCTCGTCGAGATTGGCGTCCTGAAGGGTGTCCTGGAACTGCGTGCGCGAAAAGCGGGCGCCGACCGTTACGTCCTGCGCGGCGAACAGATAGGTGCGCAACCCCCTGATCTGCGCGAGCTTAGGCCGAAGCCGGTTAATCACGTCGAATATGCTGACGTCGCGCTCTTCCTCGGGCTTGAGGGCGATGAACATGCGGCCCTGGTTCTGGCCTGTGCTGCCGACGCCGGCGCCGAGCCCCATCCCGACCGTCGCGACCGCAGGGTCGGCCTGGACAATCTTTCCGGCCTCTTCCTGCAGCCGGCGCATTTCGGGAAAAGATGTGTCCTGCGCCGCCTCGGTCGTCCCGTAAAGAATGCCGGTGTCCTGTTGCGGGAAGAAGCCCTTCGGAATCTCGACGAACAAATAGACAGTCGCGGCGACGGTGGCGAAGAAAGTCAGAAGGGTCCCGAAACGGTGGCGCAGGACGAAATCGAGTCCGCGCTCATAAGTCCGCGCGAGAGCCAAGAACCCCCTCTCGCTCAACGCATAGAGCCGCCCATGCCGCTCTTCCTCCCGGCTCTTCAAAAACCGGGAGGCCATCATGGGCGAAAGCGTCAGCGAAACGACCGCGGAGACCGCAATCGTCATCGCGATCGTGACCGAAAACTCGCGGAACAGACGGCCGATGAGGCCGCTCATCAACAGGAGCGGGATGAGCACCGCAATCAGCGAGGCCGACATCGAAACGATAGTGAAGCCGATCTCGGCCGAACCCTTGAGCGCGGCCTCGAAAGGTCTCTCACCCTCCTCGATATGGCGGGTGATGTTCTCCAGCATCACGATCGCGTCGTCGACGACGAAGCCGACCGCGATGGTGAACGCCATCAGCGAAAGATTGTCGAGGCTGTAGCTCGCCCCCCACATCAGCGCGCACGCGCCCAGCAGCGACAGCGGAATCGTCACGGCGGGAATGAGCGTCGTCCAGAAGCTGCGCAGGAATATGAAAATGACCATCACGACGAGCGCGATGGTGAGCATCAGCGTGAACTCGACGTCGTGCACCGCGGCGCGTATGGTCAACGTGCGGTCCGAGAGGACCGAGACGTGGATGTCGCGCGGGATCGCCGCCTGGAGCGGGACCAAGGCGCGCTTGATGGACTCGACGGTGTCGATGACATTCACGCCCGGCACCTTCCAAATGACGAGAAAGACGCTGCTCTTGCCGTTGGACCAGGCTGCTTGCGTCGTGTCGGCGGGGCCTGCGACCGCCCGGCCGATGTCGCGCACGCGAACGGGCGCGCCATTGCGGTAGGCGACGATCACGTCGTTCCAGGGCTTCGGCACGGTCAGCTGATCGTTGTCGTAGATCGTGAAGGTCTGCTTCGGGCCGATGAGCGCTCCCTTGGGGCTGTCGATGGTGGCGATGCCAATCTGCTGGCGCACGTCCTCGAGCTGGAGGCCTTTCTCGACGAGCTTGGCCGGATCGATCTGGATGCGAATCGCCGGCGTCACCTGGCCCCCGACGCGCACCAGGGAGACTCCCGAGATTTGGCTGATGTGCTGGGCGAGGATATTCTCCGCTACGTCATCGACGTCGATGATCGGCTCGACGTCCGATTGGACAGAGAGAATGAGAATGGGCGTGTCGGAGGGGTTGACCTTGCGGTAGGTCGGAGGACTTGGCAGGTCCTTCGGCAATTGCCCGGCGGCGGCGTTGATCGCGGCCTGAATGTCATTGGCGGCGGCGTCGATGTTGCGGTTGAGATCGAACTGCACGGTGATCGCGGTTACGCCGAGCGCGCTCGTCGAGGTCATTTGCGAGACCCCGGGAATTTGCGCGATCTGCCGCTCGAGCGGCTGCGCGACCGAGGTGGCCATCGTGTCCGGCGATGCGCCGGGCAGCGACGCGGAGACCGTGATGGTCGGAAAGTCGACCTGCGGCAGGGGGGCGACCGGCAGCGACGGAAAGGCGACCAGGCCGACCAGCAGGATGGCGACCATCAACAGCGTCGTGGCGACGGGGCGATGGATGAAGGGGGCCGATATGCCGCCGAACATCTCGCCTAGCTCCCGCTGCCCGCGTCGATTGCGACCTGCGCGCCGGGCTGCAGGAGGAGCTGGCCCGCGGTCACCACGCGCTCTCCCTCCTGAAGACCCTCCGAGATGACGGCCGTCGTCACATTCTGGTGGGCGACCTTCACCGGCCGGACTTCGGCGCGATTTTGAGCGTCGACAACATAAACATAGAGTCCATTCTGCCCGTGCTGGACTGTCTCCTCCGGCACAATCAGTACATTCTTCTCGACACCGACGGTCAACTTGGTCGTCACGGCGAGGCCCGGCCAAAGCCTGTTGTCCGTGTTCTCGAACTCCGCCTTCAACCGAATTGTCGCCGTCGCGAGGTCGACCTGGTTGTCGCTGACCGTGAGGTTCCCTGTCGCAAGCTTTTCGCCGTCGGAGTTCTCGACCGTCACGGCCAGCGGACCTTTTGCAAGCTCCTGGTTGATTCGGTCGACGTATTCCTGCGGCTCGGTGAAGATGACCGCGATCGGCCGCAGCTGCGCGATCGTCACGATCCCGGTCTGCTGCCCCGCGTTGACCAGATTGCCTTGGTCGATGAGTTCGGAACCCGACCCGCCCCGAGAGCGGCGCGCGGATCGTGGTGTAGTCCAAATTCACCCTGGCGGCGTCGATAGCGGCCGTGTCCGCGGCGATCGACGCCGTCAGCTGATTGACAAGCGAATTCTGGGTGTCGACTTGTTGCTGCGTGGCGAAGCTCTGTTTTGCGAGTGTCGCATAGCGCGCAAGGTCGAGCTTCGCGTTCGCCAGGTTGGCTTCGTCCTGCGCTTTCTTGGCGACCGCCTGGTCGAGGGCGGCCTGGAACGGCCGGGGATCGATCTGAGCCAGGAGATCGCCGGCCTTGACCATCTGGCCTTCCTTGAACGCGATCTTGTCGATCTGTCCGTCGACCCGCGCGCGCACGAGCACGGTGTTGTAGGCTTGCACCTGTCCGAGACTTTCGAGGACGATCGGAAAGTCCACCCGCTCGACCGGCGTCACCGAGACGGAGATCGGCGCCACGCCAAGCTGTGCTTGCCCCGCATCCGATCCCGGCGACCCGGAGGATGAGGCGGTCGCCGTCTTGCCTTGCGTCGCAAAAAGGCGCGCGTGCAAGGCGTGAGCGACGCCGCTGACGGGCGGCGCCCAGCGGTCGGTTGCGTCCGGCGCGTAGATTCCGAACCCCGCCGCAACAACGAGCGCCAGCACCGCGAAGCCGGCCAATCGACCAAACCGCATCCGCCAACAGGTCCTTCCAGCCTATCGATATCGGCGCTCTTCAAGCTGCGTCCTGCGCGACTATCCCAGGCGAGCGCATCCGCGACGACGAAGACCAATAACATCATTCGGCGCCGCGAGGGCTTGTGTTCAATCAAATTTGACCAGCCTTTCGCGTGGACTCGGATGGCGAACAAGCAATGACAACAGCGAACAGAAAAATCCGCCGGCGGACTGCGCACGCCAAAGCGCGTGATCGCGGCTTTCCGTGGCGCCGCGGCGATCGGTCCCGGCGAAAGGGCGGTTGGCAAGGCGAACTTCGGCGAATTGGCGGCGCGCGGAGGGCAGCGGCGCCCGCCGACGCCGAAGCCCGGAAGAATAGTTTAACCATGCTGCGATCGCCGCCCGCTGTAGAGCGCGGTCGGCGACCGCGCTCTTGCCGCGACACAGCCGCGGTCCGGCTGGCCTTCGGCGGGGGATTGCGTTAATTGGGCCTCAACACATAATCTCTAATTGTCGTTTTCCAGGGTGCCGGAGCTTAAGCGGGCGAGGGATGCAGGGGATAGACGCAACATTTGACGGGGTTTCGCTCGATTGCGAGAGTGAGCCCCCCGACGTTCTTCTACGAGTGCCCGACGCTCTTCCACAAATCGTTGTCGGCGGCGTCCTCGCTCTGGCCGGGGTTGGATGCCTGGCGGCCTATGTCGCACTGAATCGACCGCCCGCCGCGCCCAAGGCGGCTGCGTCCCGACCGTCTGTCGAGGTCGCGTCGAACCCATTCGGCGAGATCATTATCGAGCCTGAATGGCGTCCCAAGACCGCTTCGCTCCCACGCGATCCGGCGGCCGAGCCCGGCCCCGAAGCCATTGCGCCTGCCCCCCCGGCGCCGATCGCGCGGTTGGAGAGCGCTCCGCCGCCGGGCGTTGGGCCTGCCCCGCCCGCGCCTCCCGGCCCGAACGTTCAGCCGGAGAACGTCCCGCTTCCGCCGCAGCGCGACGTCGCCCGAATCGAAGACAGCGCGCCTTTGCCGCCGCCGCGGCCGCCCGAGCTATCAGAGGCCCCCGCAAGGCCTGGCGCTCCGGATCGCCGTCTGGCGCAGCCGGGCGAGAGGCTGGCGCCGGCGCCCGCTCCGGGCGACAACCGCAACGTTTTCCAGAGGCTGTGGGGGATGGTGGAACCGTCGGGGCCCGCCGCGGCGCCGCCTCCAGCCAGTGCATCGGCGCCGGCTGCGTCGCCTCGCGTCATCGCATCCGCGCGGCCAACGGCGGCGGAAGAGCCGTCGGCAGCCCAACAGGGAAGAGGCGGCAGGGGGCTCTTCGGCTTCTTCTTCTCCTCGCCGGCGAATCTCGGCAGGTTCGGCTACGATCGATATACAGCCGTCTACGACATCTCGGCCCGCACCGTCTATCTCCCCGACGGAAGCCGGCTCGAAGCCCATTCGGGCCTCGGCCCCGAGCTGGACGACCCCCGCTACGTCAGCGAGCGCATGCGCGGTCCGACGCCGCCGCATCTTTACGAGCTCACCCTGCGCGAAGCGTCTTTCCATGGGGTCCAGGCGCTGCGCCTCAATCCCGTCGGCGACGGCGACCTCTACGGCCGGTCGGGTCTGCTCGCCCATTCCTTCATGCTCGGGCCGAACGGCGATTCGAACGGATGCGTGTCCTTCAGGGACTACGAGGCCTTCCTGCGCGCCTACCAGAACGGCGAGATCAAGCGCCTGGCGGTCGTCACGCGGCTCTGAGGCGCAGCGGGTCGCGGACGAGCCGCCAAGACCCTCGAACGGGCGCCGGAAGGGCGCCTTCAATCGGCTCCGGTGATGGATCAGCGCGCCGGGCGGAACGTCCCGCCATGCCGCACGCCATTCGAACCGGGGCAGAGCCGCTTCTCGCGCTCTACGCCTGGCGAGGCGGCGAGCTGGCGCAAAAGTCGCGGATCGAATGAGAGCGAAAGGCGGCCGACTCGGCCCGGCCAGCGAGAAATTGAGGATCGCGCATCGGCGCGGACCTCGATGCGCTTTTTCGTTTCAAACGGACAATCATCAAACTCGTCGATTTCGGCGCAGTCGCGTTACAGCACCAGCGCGGCCGCATGCAGTTCCTCTCGCGCCGCCTCGCTGAAGTCCCTCAGCGGATCCACGCCCGCGCCCCCGTTTTTCACGACGTCGCGCAGATCGCGGACCGTCCGATTTGGCTCGAAATAAGTGTCGATGATGGCCCGCATGACGGCTTCGGCGCGTTCGACGCTTCGCGGCATGGCCAGAACCCGCATCCTGCTCACCATGGCGTAAAGATCGACGAGCTCCGGCATGCTCGGCTCGTTGTTGACGAGCGCGTCGCCATAGGTCTTGGACGCCGCGACGATAAAATCCCTGACCAAGTCCTCGCGACGGGCCAGGTCATGCGCGATCATACTCGCACGGGCCTGCGTGCGTTGGCTGAGCCACGTCGTGTAGCCTGAGGTGAGACCGCCGATCACCGACCCTGCAAGGGCCGAAACCGCCGATATATACGCCACGTCCATATCCGCCGCCCCAATGGGCGCCGATCGGGCCTTTACCGCCGCGCCCCGAGATCCGGTCGTGGCGTCGGGATGACGTCGCGACCCAGTTTGTCCCGATGCTGCCGCTCTTCGCCTTTTGCGGCAACCTCCTGAACAAGCTGTGTCGTAAGCCCATGAGTTGTCCGGTTCGGTAGCACGTGAGTTGTCCGGTTTAGAGCGCGATCCGGGAGGGTCGCGGATGAACCGGACAGCGTGGCTACAGGAACGCAGGATGTTGAAGTTTCGGGACGTGCTGAGTTGTTGGGAGGCGTCGGAATTGTCAGCGTTGGAGGCTTCGGAGCTGTTGGGGATGTCGGAGCGGCAATTCCGACGGTACCGGGCGCGCTTCGAGGATGAGGGCGAGAAAGGCTTGCTGGATCGGCGGCTTGGGAAAGCCTCGTCGCGCCGGGTTCCGGAGAGCGAGCGGCGGCGGATGCTGGATTTGTACCGGGAGATGTATCCGGGCTGGAACGTTCGGCATTTTCACGACCGGCTGCGGAGCCATCACGGGTTTTCGTGGGGCTACAGCTGGACGAAGATGCAGCTGCAGCTGGCGGGACTTGTCGAGCGCACGGTCAAACGCGGTCCGCACAGGCGCAAACGCGAGCGCAAGCCGTATGCGGGCATGATGCTGCATCAGGACGGTTCGCGCGCGCCTTGGCTCATGGGCGCCCCGCCGCTCGATCTGATCGTGACGATGGACGACGCAACCAGTGAGATCTATTCGGCCATTCTGGTCGAAGAGGAGGGAACCGACTTGACGTTTCGTGGGCTTTTGGAGACGTTTTCGGCTCGCGGACTGCCGTGCAGTCTCTACACGGATCGGGGCAGCCACTATTTCCATACCCCCGAAGCCGGCGGCAAGGTCGATCGCGACAATCTCACGCAAGTCGGGCGCGCGCTCGCGCATTTGGGCGTCGAGCACATCGCGGCCTATTCGCCGCAGGCGCGCGGCCGCTCGGAGCGCATGTTCGGGACGCTCCAGGACCGGCTCATCAAGGAGCTGGCGCTGACCGGCGTCGCCGACATCGAGACCGCCAACGCCTGGCTGAGGGAGGTCTGGCTCCCCGCGCACAACGCGCGTTTCGCCGTAAAGCCGGCCTTTCCCGACGACGCCTTCGTTCCAGTCGCCGACAGGAGCGCGCTTGTGGAGACGCTGTGCCGCCACGAGGACCGCGTCGTGGCGCGCGACAACACGGTCGGCTTCGAAAACAAGCGCCTGCAGCTGCCCGAGAGCCCTCTGCGCCATCACTGGGTCGGGGCGAAAGTGCGCATCCACGTCTACCCCGACTTCGAGCCTGGCGGTCTTCCATGGCCCGCGGCTGTTGGCCCGCTACCACGCTGACGGCGAGTTGCTCTCGAGCCCTGCCCGCGCCGCTGTCGCGCCCGCCAAACCGGCCGCGTCCCGGCGAACTCTCGCCCTGAGCAGGCCAAGCCAAGGCCCCGATCGCCGTCAGCCCTCGCCTCCCCAGCGCAAGTCGCAGACGCGCAGGCTGTCGGAAGCTTCGCCGGCGCCGCCCTATGACTGACCCCGGGTTTGCCCACTCTGTCCACAGGGACCTCCCGCGCGCGCCGCTGCGCCAGACTTTGCGGTCGCTGGCGCCGCGCGCGGGTCCCTCCTATGGACAGCGTGGACAAACCCTACCCAAGCATCGCTTCAAGAACCCAGGACCGACGCGTAACCCGCTTCCGCCCGCTCCTGAGCAAACCCAAAAGCGGACATCTCACGTGCTACGATTCCGGACAACTTGAAAAGCTAACGACACCTCCTGAACAAGCCGCATTACGAATTCGTTCGGTGGACGATCTTCAGGAGGCTGCGCCCGACGCGAACGTCGGCGGGCTGGACGTCGTCCGCGCCGTCGTCCTCTTCGGACGCCGGCCCGTCCGGCGAAGGCGCGGTCGGCTTGCGAATGTGAAATGAACGCGTCGGCCAGGATGTCCGGATGCTCGGGCCGCCCGCGACGCGCGCCCCACACCCTTTATTCCGCCCCGTTGGAATTGACCGAAGTACGCTTAAAGCGTATGTCTACAAACCATGCTCTTCGAGTGGGCCGATGCCAAGAGCAGGCGAAACTTGAGCGAGCAACGTTTTGGTTTCGACTACGCGGCGCGCATCTTCTTGGGGCTGAAGAAGGATGCCCCCCGTCGAGACCACGGCGAAGTCTGCAAGCGATCGGACAAGTCCGCGAAGATGTTCTCTTTGTCGCCGACACCGATCGCGGCGCCACACGCCACATCATTTCGGCTCGGCTCGCCAGCAGGAAGGAACGCAGATCATGGCGCTCGTTCGCCGAACAATGGAAAACATCCGGAAGCTGAAACCGCGCATCGACCGCGCCACAATTGATGCGACGACCGAAGCCGATATCCGGCGGCAGATGCGTGAGGATGATCAAGAGGAGGCGAACCTCGCCGGGTTTGCTCCGATGATCCCGCCGCAATTCCTCCGCAAGCGGCTTGGGATGACGCAGCACGAGTTCGCCAAAGCGCTACGCATCCCGTTGTCGACACTGCGCAACTGGGAGCAAGGTCGCGTGCCGCCGGACCCTGCCGCTCGTTCGCTCCTGACCATCGTGGCGAAGAACCCGAAGGCCGCCCTCGAGGCGCTTGCTGCGGTAATCGGGCCGGCCGGGGGCCGATCCCAGTGAACGCGGCAAGCTGCGGCTGCGGCCTCGCTTGCGCGATCGGCCCACAGACCGCTCCGGCGGTTGGTGGAGTGGGAGCCATATGCAATCATGAAATATGCAAGCGTCACCGTAATTCTCCGCTCCTGATTGGCCAGCACGTGTCCTCAGGTGCAGGAGCGTCAATGCGCTTAGCGTCTGCGGGCTATTTCACAGTCAGGTTGAAGACGCTTTGGCCTTCCCGACCGTTTGGAAAGATAACGTCGACCGCGACGGAGTCTTGCCCGGTATAGCCCGGGTTTGAAACGTAGGTGAGGTTCGATCCCCTGGTTGGTCGGGAATTGCAATGATTGCGCGGGTTCGCTGCGGCGAAGTTGGTGTAGCCCTCGCCTTTCTGCACGAAGACGGCCCCGTGTTCGGGGTTCTTCATGACTCGCACCACAGTCTCTCCGATCGACGAGCAGTCCGGATTCAATGCAGAGTAGTGAGCGAGCCTCAGGGGCAAGCCGGAAACCGCAACGGGGCTTATCGTTCCGCTCCTCGTGGTCTGACATCCGGCAACCGTCGCGACGCTGGCCAGAACGAGCAATGTGCGAAACGACATCGTTGTCATGACGGTCTCCCGGGCGCAATCACTTACTTGACTGTGATGAAGTAAGAGCGCATCACCTCCTTACCGCTTGGGAAGATGACGTCGAGGCTGAACCCGTCCGAGCCCGTGAACCCCCGCGCTGGACGGTAAGTAACGGACACCCCTGCAAGCCTGCGCTCGTTGCACTGGGGCAGTCCGGGAAAGTTCACGAACCCAGTCGATTGTCGCGTCACGATGACGCCGTGGGCTGGCGCGCTCGCGACGCGGATAACGGTCTTGCCCTTTGTCGAGCAATCCGGGTAGACGCTTGCGAAAAAGTCGGCCTTGAGAAGGCCGCCAGCGGCCACAGTCTTGTTGTAGGTTTCTGCTTCCCCGCCGACGGTCGCCAACACGAAAATCGCCGCGGCGCTCGCCACGGCGTTCACGCTGACGTTCATCGCTGGCACTCCTCTGTATGCGAGTACAAGGCCACCACAAAGCTGAATAAGTCGCCTGTCAATTATCAAGATGGTCGCAGCGCTCCGCCTATCCCTCACCGAACGAGTCATATTGACCGGTCCCGGTGCGGAAGGAATGCGCCAAGAGCGACCGTTTAGGCAGCCCCGTTTTGAGGCGTCACGTTTCGGCACGGCCTGCACGGCGTTGAGGCCAAGCGTCTGGCAGCGTCGCGGGATATACGGTGACGGTTGCAATTTTCCCTAGTTGCTTCGCTTGTAGTTGCCTCGCTTGGGTCCATTTCCGGGCCCGCGGTTCGCCGACCGCGTATCAGGCGGCGAGGGGCGCGGTCCGCAAGATCAGCAAAGCCTCGCGCGGGCACGGGACGATCGCGTACGCGCGTCCCTCGTCGTCGCTGAACTCGACGAGGGCGGTTGCTTCATCAAGCAATTCGACGATGGTGCCCACCTGACCGCGGACGAGCCCGCGCTGGGGCAAGCCCCGCAGCAGCGCGACTGCGCTCAACAGGTCGCGCCCTTCATCGGTTTGATGTGTCGCCGAAGTCATCGCAACACCCAGCACGTGACAAACCTCGGGCTCGGCGAGCCCTTCCGCACGATCCAGATGGTTCTTACCATGATGCGCCGGTTTTGTCGCTCTATCGCGACATCGACGCGCCACCGCTCGCCCCATTTGTCGGCCCCGTGAAGCACCGCTGTCAATCTGCAAGCGATCTGACCGGATCGAACACCGGAAATGTCCTCCCCGTGGAGCGTAAGCGCGACGGGGAGGGGGACCGGCCGAAGGCCGTGCAGGGGGGCTTGCCGAAGGCCCGAGTCCTCATGCCGGCCTTGCCCGGCCCTCGTAAAGGAACGTGTGGGTCCTCGGGCCCTTGAGGCGGGCGTTCCTTCGTCAGGCCCTCGATGCGAAAGCCGGCGCTGGCGATCAACGCGTCAATCTGCCGGTTGAGATGGCAGCCGCCGGCGACGCGTGACCAGACCGGATCGAGGCGATCCTGCCAGCGCGCGACGCCCGGTTCCGGCGCTCGGCCGTGCTCGACGAAGATGAGGGCGCCGCCCGGCTTCAAGACGCGGCGCATCTCCGCGAGCGCGGCGGCGGCGTCCGCGATCGTGCAGAGCGACCAGGTCGTGACGACGGTGTCGACGCTGCCCGCCTCGAGCGGGATCGCCTCGGCCGACGCCTCGACAAGCGCGATCGGGACGGGTGCCGCGGACGCGCGCTTCCGCGCCATGCGCAGGAGCTCCGAGGATGGATCGAGCCCGATGACGGAGGTCGTCGCGGCGCCGTAGAGCGCGAAGTTCAGTCCCGAGCCGGCGCCGATTTCCAGGACCCGCCCCTCCGCTGCCCCGACGACGCGCCGCCGGATCGGGCCGAACTGCTTGTCGCGCATCGCGAGGTGGGTCAGGCAGGGCAGGACGACGCGCTGGTAAATGCTCATGGCGGCGCTCCTTTTGATGCGTTGTGCGGGATTGCGGCTCGCACAGCGCATAAGGCTCGTTCGATCGCGGGTTACCTGTTCCTCCGGACAGCCCCTACCTCCTCAGCGCCTCCAAGACCTTCTGCGACGCCCGGCCGTTGACCGGCATGCCCTTCTTCTGCTCGAAGTCGGCGATCGCCGCCTTGGTCTTGTCGCCGATCGCCCCGTCGGGCTGGCCGACGTCGTAGCCGCGCTTCATGAGCAGCGTCTGCAATTCCCGCCGCCCTTCGCGGGAGAGGCCCGGGTCGTCGGTCGGCCAGGGGGTGACGATGCCGGGGCCGCCGGCGAGGCGGTCGGCGAGCACGCAGGCGGCGAGCGAATAGGATTCGGCGGCGTTGTACGAATAGACGACGTCGAAGTTGCGCGTGACCAGGAAGGCCGGCCCGTTCGGCCCGGCGGGCAGAAGGAGGCCCGCCTCGCCCGCGCCGAGGGGCTTTCCGTCGATGCGGGTGACGCCTCGGGACGCCCAGAATGACATCGGCTCTTTCGCCCTGCGCCCGGACGGGCCGGAATAGTTTTGCGGCAGCTTGACCTCGAACCCCCAGGGGACGCCGGGGCGCCAGCCGGATTTTGCGAAGTAGTGTGCGGTCGAGGCGAGCGCCGCGTCGGACAAATCGACGATGTCGCGGCGCCCGTCGGAGCCTTGGGCCGCGAGCCTCAGGTAGCTCGAGGGCATGAACTGGGTCTGCCCGAAGGCGCCCGCCCAGGAGCCGGTGAGCTTGCTCGGCCGGGATGTCGCCGCGGTCGATGATTTTCAACGTCGCGATCAATTCGGAGCGGAAATACCCGGCGCGCTCGCCCATGCAGGCGAGCGTCGAGAGCGACTGAACCAGCGGCCGCTCGCCCATTTGTGTGCCGAAATTGGACTCCACCCCCCAGATGGCGGCCAGCATGTACCGGCTGACGCCGTAGGTCTGTTCCGCGTGGGCGAGCGCCGCCGCGTTACGCGCCATCGCCGCCTTGCCGTCGGAAACCCGCTCCTCGTCGACCAGGCCCGCGACATAGTCCCAGATCGGCGTCTTGAACTCCGGCTGCTGCTTCTGGAACTCCAGCACCTTCGTGTCCGGCTGAAGCCCTGCAAACGCCCGGTCAAGTGCCGCGCTCGAGATTCCGGCGCGCTCGGCGTCGGCGCGCAAGCCCGAGACGCAGGAGGAAAAGTCCGCCCGCGCGGGGAGGCTGAACGCAAGGAGGCCTGCCAAAGCCGTGCAGGCGGAGAAAGGAAAGCGGCTCATGAGCGCCCGTCTAACGCAATTCCCTTCGCCGCGTCGACCCCGTCGAGAGCCCGGGCGAGCGTCGGCAGGGCCGCTTCGGGAAGCGTGCTTTATCAGCTTATCCATTCTCTCATTCGCAAAGCAGAGGTTTGCCGTCAAACACCCGAGGCAGGAGCCGTATGCGGGAGAGCCGCTCGTACGGGATCTGTGCGGGGGGCGCGCAGTAATGCGCGTCCCTACCGCAACTCGGCGATGGAAATGGCGCGATCGGAGTCGGCGGACGTCGAATAAAAGGACTACCGGATCGAAGCGACGAAGGGCCAGGTTTTGCCGCCCAATGCATTGAAAAGCCGAGATCGCGGACAGGACTGCGCGGCGCCCGGGCGCCGATTGTTTCAGCTCGCCCGCAGTGGCTTGTGCGGTTTCCAACTGATCGGGACCTGCTCTAGCCAGGATTACCGAAACGATTGGCGCTTTGCCGTAAGCGGGTGGCGCGCGACTTCATCAGCAGGGGCTGTTCATAGGCCATCCTTAAGGATTGCCAGGCACGCTTGCATGTCGATGAGTTGATGCGCGGCGACCCCTTTCCGTCGCCGATGAATTCGACCTCGGGCATGCGCAGAGAATAGACCATCCGCAAAACTCGCTTGACTCCGAGGCTCCCGGCGTCGCAAGCAATTTGCGATGCCGAACACGGCGATGGAGTGAACTTGAATGGAAGCAATACAAACTACGCGATCTCGACAAATAAGAGGAAAGGACGGAGTTGAGCCGGAAGACGTCCATATATGATCTGAATAAGCCTGAGGACCGCGCCTACTTACTTAAACGCGGCTTCGTCTGGGCAGTGATTTTTCCCCATGGGGAGAAGCGAGGAAAGGTAATATCCGCCCATCGGGATGAGAAAGGCGTGAAATTCATCTTGCATTATTTGAAGGACGGCAAGGTCGACGTGGTCAAAATTGCCGAGTATCCCCATAACTTAAGTTGACTCCGCCGAGCTTCCTGCCGTCGTTCTTCTGCGACCCGATCGCGCTGACGTGATTGAATCCCAATCGTAGGCCTAGGGTGACGCGCACGATCATGCCTAGGGGCACGCTAGAACATGGCGATGCTCCTCAATCGCCGAGGTGATGTCGCTCGCCGCGATGACGCAGCCGGGAAAATCGGGGAACGACACGCCGAACACCCCATTCCGCTGCCCCTCGCCCACGGCAACGCGCGACCCTGTTATGCTAACCCGAACATGGGTTATCGTCGATCAGAGTGTGTCGCCGACAGCAAAAAATCCGCGGCCTCTGCACCGGGTCTCGCCAATGCCGCATCTCGTCGAACGCATGCATGCGCGCTCTCCCGAGCAAAGGCTCTCCCTCCTCGCTCTCTTCCCATTCCTGCTCACGAACCCACCCGTGCTGCTCCCTGACCCCGGCTCGAATCCCGCGACTCGGCGGCGCTCTCGGCCTATGGCCGGTAACCTTGGACCTCAGCATTGTCGCCTCCATGCCGCGGACCATTCCGCGGATGGCCAGCGCGCCGACGTCGCCGGCGACCCGCGCCTTCAGGGTCGGCGCCTTCGACCAGAACGCCTGCGCCTCCTTCGCCTCGGGGGCCTCAGCCGAGCGTTCCTTCCGCGCAGGAGGGAATACGCGCGCACTCCGATCGTTCATGCGCTCCTCCCAAAGTTCAATCTCCTGCCGCAGCCTTAGGTGGCGTCTCGCGGGCGCCGCGGTGAGAATCGGAAAATACCGAGGCGACCTTTTGCCGCATCTTGCGCATCTTGCCCGATCGCCCCTCAGGCAAGAGGAGGCTACGAACAGGCTTCGCCGGGCGCGAAATCCTCGAACCGCGCCAGGCCGGCGTTCGCCGGCCGCGACTTCCTGCGCTTGTCGCCCATGCTCAGGGCAGGCGCCTATCTATGTCCCTGCCCTTCTCTATGCTGATCTCTGGCTCCACTGCGGGCCGCGTCGTCGCGCCGGGATCCGAGCCTCGACTGCTTCGTGCGCCCGCAGGATCGGAGCGCCGCCATCGCCAGCAACGCCGGGAAGCATGAGCCGCGCCACCCTGATCGGCGAGAGCGGGCGGCGCTCAGACCGCTGTTCCATCTTCTCCGCTGCCCCTTGGGAAGCGCTGGGCGCCTCAGGTCACCTGAAGTCTGCCCTCTCGCCGCTCTCGCCACCTCGCTCCCGTTCAGCGCGGCGGATTGGGAACGGGGGCCGCCGTCATCGCCTCGGCTTGATCTCGATCTCGTTCATTACGCCTTTGACGCCGGCGAGGCTGCGCGCGTCGGCTTTGACGGAGTTGAGTCTCCGATCGCTACGCAGACGTCGGTCGCGACGGAGAACAACGACGCGACTCTTGGCGATGTCTTGGTGATGCTAAAGCAGATCCCGTTTGGTTGGAATTGTCATCGCGGGGAGTTATGGCGCTCGCAATGCGAACGCGGGGGTCGACTTAAAGCTTCTGCGCCGGCGTCCCGCATTGCGCCAATTTCTGTCGCACGAAAAGCTTGACTCGAACATAAGCAGAACATACAATGTTCGGAGAAACGGGTCACACGCCGCAAGCATGCTGTTTGAAAGCAAATCGTTGCGCGGCCTTGGATCCCCCGCTCGCCCGAGCGTCGCGTCCGGGGCAAGACCTTCGAGCGGGCTGGAAATGCGGTGGCAAAGGCTGAGCAGATCGAATGGGCGGACTTTGCCAAGGAGGATCGGGCCGCGAGCAGGAGCTTGCGCGCGCGAAATTTTTCTGCTCGATCGGCTGCAAACCATTGATAAGTGGAGTAAAATTGGCATCAAGGAGGTTTGGTCGTGCGGAGGCAGACGCGATGGCGCGATGGAAATGGCGCCGCAAGCTCTTGGAAACATTGATATCGGCGATGGAAATGGCGCGATCGTCGTCGGCGGACGTCGAATAAAAGGGCTACCCGATCGAAGCGACGAAGGGACAGGTTTTGGCACCCAACGCATTGAAAAAGCCGAGATCCGCGGACAGGACTGCACGGCGCCGGGCCCGGAATTTGTTTTGGGAGTGTTTCAGGTCGCTCGCACTGGCTTGCGCGGTTCCAACTGATCGGGACCTGCTCTAATGTGAACGGCGGACGCGCCGCCACAGTGAACAGCGTGCCCTGCGGATCTGATTGATCACTCTACGCCGCCACGAGTTCAGCAATTGGGAGGAAAACAATGCCGCGATTGCGATCTCTGCCGAATGAGCCCATCATGCGGGATCTCTACCGGACGCATCCGGAAACCTGCAAATCGTTGGGCGAACTCACGGAAGCGACGATGCGTGGCCCCTCCCCCTTCACGCAGGCTCAGCGCGAACTAATCGCCGCCTACGTCTCGGGGCTCAACGCGTGCGCCTACTGTCACGGCACGCATGCCGGAGTGGCCGAGGCCTGCGGCATCGCGCCGGATCTGATCAAGGCATTGCTCGTCGACATTGAGACGGCGCCGCTCGAGGCGAAGATGAAGCCGCTTCTTCGTTACGCGAAGAAGCTCACGCTGAGCCCGGCGCAGGTGACCGAGGCCGACGCGGCCGCCGTCTACGATGCCGGCTGGGGCGACGACGCCCTCTATTCGACGGTGCTGGTGACGGCGCTGTTCAATTTCTACAACCGCCTGGTCGAAGGAGTCGGACTTGCCCTGCCGGACGGCTATGCGCCCGAGGCCGCTAAACGGCTCTCGACCAAAGGCTACGATGTGTTCGCCCAAATGGCGCAGGCGTAGCGCCTCGTCCCTCTGGGCCTACCGGCAAGAACTCGGCGAGCGAGAGCCGGACGATTCGCCTCTTCGCAGGGAGCAACAGAAAGATCCGCCTGTTTCGACTCGCGTCCCGCGGGCGAGGGATCGGCAAGATTTCCTGCTCCTTCGCTTCCGCGCCTCACCTCTTGGCCGCGGCCAGCACCGGCCCGGCGCCGGAAGCCTGGACGAGGACCGCCTCCGCCAGCCCCGGCTCCCCTCCCGCCGGCAGCGCAAGAGTCTCGGGCCGCCCGCGCCAATCGCCCAGGCGGATCATCTCGCGCACGACGTCCTTGTGCGGCAGCGTCCGGCCCGCATTCTCCCCGCGCCGCACCGCCACCTCGACGACGCGCGGATCGTAGCGGGCGAGCCAGACGTCGGCGCCGCCGGCAGGCGCGGCGCCCGCCCCGATCGAAACCGCGCCGGACGCGAAATGAACGTCCGGGCCGCCCGCGCCCCGATCGCCGCCCCTCAAAAGCCCGGCGAGCCCGGCCGGATCGAGCCCGTCGCCCTCCGCCCGGCCGTTGACCACGACCTGCGGCGTATAGACGCCGTCGCGCCCCATCGCGCGGGCGTAGGCGTATTGGCGCGCCGTCCAGGCGGGCTTCGAGAAGGTGTCCTTCCAGCCGAGCCGGTCCCAATAGTCGACGGCGAAGGAGAGCGCCAGCACGTCCGCCCGGTCGCTGATCGCCGCCACGTTGGCGGCCGCGGGAGGACAGGAGGAGCAGCCCTGGCTCTGGAACAGCTCCACCACGGTCGGATGCGCCGCATCGGCGGCGAGGGCGACGGACGGCAGCGCCGCCAGAATTGCCAGACCAGCGCCGACCGCGCCGAGTTTCGCCCACAGGGTCATCGCTTCATCTCCGAGAGCGGCGCCGCATGCGCCGTCGCGGCGATCTTCGGCCCGAACGGTCCATTGTTACGCTCGGGATGATTTTCAGCCGGCGATGCGATAGGCCACTCCTTCTCCCTCGCGGCGATCGGAGAAGGCGGACGATCGCCCTTGCGACCTCGCGAAAGCGCGCATGAACCGCTCCGAGCTCCACGTTCCCCGACTCTACGTGTCCGCGGCGCTCGCCCAGGGCGCCTCGCTCGCGCTCTCGCCCGATCAGGCAAATTATCTCGTCAACGTCCTGCGTCTGGCGAGAGGCGCGCGCGTCCTCCTGTTCAACGGGCGCGACGGCGAATTTTTCGCTTCCCTCGCCGCGATCGCGCGCAAAAGCGTCACCCTCGCCGTCGGGGAACAAAGCCGGCGCCAGGAGCGTCCGCCCGACATCGATTTCCTGTTCGCGCCGCTGAAGCACGCGAGGCTCGACTATCTGGCGCAGAAGGCGGTCGAGATGGGAGCGCCGCGCCTGAGGCCGGTCGTCACGCGCCGCACGCAGGTCGCCCGGCTCAATCTCGAGCGCCTCGAGGCCAATGCGATCGAGGCCTGCGAGCAGTGCGGCGCAACCTGGGCGCCGGAGGTATCGCCGCTCGAGCCGCTGGACAAGGCGCTGGCCGGCTGGCCGGGGAGCGCCTGCTCGTCTTCTGCGACGAGGAGGCGCCGCGGGCGAACCCGCTCGCCGCGCTCGGCGAGGCGAAGGCGCATGCCGGCGTCGGCCTCCTCATCGGGCCCGAGGGCGGCTTCGAGGAACGTGAGCGCGCGGCGATCCTCGCCCTTCCGCGCGTCGTGCGCCTGAGCCTCGGGCCGCGCGTCCTGCGCGCCGACACGGCGGCGGTGGCCGCGCTCGCGCTCGTCCAGGCGACGCTCGGAGATTGGACCAAGCAAGTTGAGAACGATGGATAGAGCGATTCTCCGCGCCGAGCGGCCATGTTGCCGCCACGATGTGGTTTCATCCCGGCCCCGCTTGAGACGAGGCGGCTCGCTATGCGGCGAAAGTTCGAAGGGTCGGCGGTTGCGCCGCTGGCGGTTCTTCTGACGGTCTCACTGATCGGCCCGACAAAGGCCGGCGAGTTCACGCCTTCGCCGGAGGGCGCGACATATCCGCCGGCCGCGCCATGCGGCGATACAAAGCAGAGCTGCGCTCGGATTCGCGGACATATTCCCGCGGCGTCGGACTTTGCCGGCGTCGAGACGATCGGCGGCCGGCCGGCGGCCTTCGGGCCGCCCTTCGACGCAGCCGGCAAGGTCGACTCGCTCGGCCGGAGCCTCTTCCTCCTCCAGGCGAGCCACGACGAGACTGAGCGTTAGGACGCCCGGCCTCTCGCGGTTGACCGCGACGAGGCGGAGGCCCTAGTTTCCGCCAGCGGACCGCGGCGTCGCGGGGACCCGAGTGGGGAACGACATGTTTGCTCGACGAATTGCCGTCGCCGGCCTCTTCGCCGTCGCGACACTGGCCACGGGACAGAACGTCTTTGCCGCGGCGGATGCGCTGACCTACTGCAAGTCCGACGTGGCGAGGCTCTGTCCCGGCGTCCAGCCGGGCGGCGGGCGCATCATCGGCTGCCTCAAGGAGCACCAGATGGAGGTGAGCGTCGGCTGCGCCAAGGCGGTGCAGAAGATGAAGGCGCAGATGGGCAAGTAGCCCCACCGGGCGGCGCCGCTCTAGCCCATCCGGCGATCGAGCATCATCCCCTTGATATGGGAGATCGCCTTGGCCGGGTTCAGGCCCTTGGGGCAGGTTTTGGCGCAGTTCATGATCGTGTGGCAGCGGTAGAGGCGGAACGGGTCCTCGAGGTAGTCGAGCCTTTCGCCCTCCGCCTCGTCGCGCGAGTCGATCAGCCAGCGGTAGGCCTGAAGGAGGATCGCCGGGCCGAGGTATCGGTCGCCATTCCACCAGTAGCTCGGACAGGAGGTCGAGCAGCAGGCGCACAGGATGCACTCGTAGAGTCCGTCGAGCTTGGCGCGGTCCTCCGGCGACTGCAGCCATTCCTTTTCCGGCGCCGGCGTCGTCGTCTTCAGCCACGGCTCGATCGAGGCGTGCTGAGCGAAGAAGAGCGTCTGGTCGGGCACCAGGTCCTTGATCACCTCCTGGTGGGGCAGGGGGTAGATCACGACCGGCTGGGCGACCTCGTCGATGCCGCGGGTGCAGGCGAGCGTGTTGAGCCCGTCGATGTTCATCGCGCACGACCCGCACACGCCCTCGCGGCAGGAGCGGCGGAAGGTCGAGTGTCGAGTTCGATCTTGGACTTGATCCAGATGAGGGCGTCGAGGATCATCGGCCCGCAGTCGTCGCGGTCGACGAAATAGGCGTCCATGCGCGGATTGGCGTCGTCGTCCGGGTTCCAGCGGTAGATGCGGAATTCCGTGATCCGCTTGGCGTTGGCCGGCCTCGGCCAGGTCTTTCCGGCGGTGATGCGCGAATTTGCGGGGAGGGCGAGCTGGGCCATGGGCAACCTTTAGATCCTCGGCGTCGAGCGCCGGGCGCTTGAATCCGGACGGGCGTAAGCGCGGACGCCGGAGAAGCTGGCGCCCGCCTTCGCGGCAAATCTCGCATCGGCCGTCACGAGGTCGGCTTTGGAGTGTTCGGCGCATGCGAGATACGAGGCAGTCGTAGACCGGATGCGCCATATCGATTGCAATCCTCAACGCCCGTTCAACGAGCACGCTGGACGGAACGGTCAATTCGATCAAGCCGTGAACAATGCGTCGAGGCCCTGCGAACCGCCTGTTTGGGCCGCTCAATTCGCGGCGTTGGACCTTTTTCCACAGCACGTTGGCTGGCCTCCACGATACGAAGTCTGGGGCCTTCTATTCGATCGACAGTATCGAGCAAGCTCCGCGCCAACGAGCGGTCACGTTCGTCTACGACCCATTTGACGGCGACCGACAGTGTCCACAACGAGAAGAGTCGATCGATTCCGGTCCTCGCGAGCAAGATCGTGCTGTCCGTCTGGATGATCCCCTTGGGAGTCATGGCGGCAACGCGATCGGCAAGTTCGAGCCGGCGTCGGCGCCGATCGTGCGTATCGATGGCTTCGACCAATAGCTTTTTGCGCCTGCTGCTCGATCGATAGATCATTGCCGCGCAAGGTCGGCCAGCCTGGCGATTATCGCCTCATCGATAGTGCTCAAGGATGATTTTGCGTCATTGGGGCGACCCTGTCTATGGGGAGCTCGTTCGGCGGAGTCGAGAGCGCTGCGCTCAGTACACCCGCGCCTTCGGCTCGATGTAGGAGATGTCGTTGCTCATCGTGTAGGCGTGCACCGGCCGGTAGTCGATCGAGACCGTCTGCTTCACCGGGTCGATCCAGGCCAGCGTATGCTTCATCCAGTTGACGTCGTCGCGGTTGGGATAGTCCTCGCGCGCATGCGCGCCGCGGCTCTCGAGGCGGTTGAGCGCGCCTTCCATCGTCACGACCGCCTGGACGATCAGGTTGTCGTATTCGAGCGTCTCGATGAGGTCGGAGTTCCAGATCAGCGACCGGTCGGTGACGCTGACGTCGGCGCCCGGCGCGCCAGGCGGCGTGGATCTTCTCCTTGCCCTCGGCGAGCGTCGCGCCGGTGCGGAAGACCGCGCAGTCCGCCTGCATCACCCGCTGCATGGCGAGGCGGAGCATCGCTGTCGGCGTCTTGCCGTTGGCGTGGCGGAACCGGTCGAGGCGGGAGAGGGCGAACTCGGCGCTGTCCTTGGGCAGGTCCGGCTGGCGGTCGCCGGCCTTGAGCGTTTCGGCGGCGCGCAGGCCCGCGGCGCGGCCGAACACGACGAGGTCGATCAGCGAGTTCGAGCCGAGGCGGTTCGCGCCATGCACCGAGACGCAGGCCGCTTCGCCGAGCGCCATCAGGCCCGGAACGACCGCGTCCGGATCGCCGCCGACCTTGGTCAGCACCTCGCCGTGATAGTTCGTCGGGATGCCGCCCATGTTGTAGTGGGCGGTCGGCAGCACCGGGATCGGCTCCTTGGTCACGTCGACGCCGGCGAAGATGCGCGAGCTCTCGGAGATGCCGGGCAGGCGCTCGTGCAGCACCTTCGGATCGAGATGGTCGAGGTGCAGGTAGATGTGGTCCTTGTTCTTGCCGACGCCGCGCCCTTCGCGGATCTCGATCGTCATCGAGCGGCTGACGACGTCGCGCGAGGCGAGGTCCTTGGCGTGCGGCGCGTAGCGCTCCATGAAGCGCTCGCCTGCCGAATTGACGAGATAGCCGCCTTCGCCGCGCGCGCCCTCGGTGATCAGGCAGCCCGCGCCGTAGATGCCGGTCGGGTGGAACTGGACGAACTCCATGTCCTGCAGCGGCAGGCCCGCGCGCAGCACCATGGCGTTGCCGTCGCCGGTGCAGGTATGCGCCGACGTGCAGGAGAAGTAGGCCCGGCCATAGCCGCCGGTGGCGAGGATCGTCGTCTGGGCGCGGAAGCGGTGGATCGTGCCGTCGTCCATCTTGAGGCAGACGAGGCCGCGCACCGCGCCCTCCGAATCGCGGATGAGGTCGATGGCGAAATATTCGATGAAGAACTCGCAGCGCGCCTTCAGCGCCTGCCCGTAGAGCGTATGCAGGATCGCGTGGCCGGTGCGGTCGGCGGCGGCGCAGGTGCGCTGCGCGACGCCCTTGCCGAACTCGGTCGTCATGCCGCCGAACGGGCGCTGATAGATCTTGCCGGCTTCGGTGCGCGAGAACGGCACGCCCCAATGGTCGAGCTCGTAGACCGCGGCCGGCGCGTTCCGGCAGAGGTATTCGATCGCGTCCTGATCGCCCAGCCAGTCCGAGCCCTTGACGGTGTCGTACATGTGCCAGCGCCAGTCGTCCGGGCCCATGTTGCCGAGCGAGGCGGAGATGCCGCCCTGGGCCGCGACCGTGTGCGAGCGGGTGGGGAAGACCTTGGAGATGCAGGCCGTCTTGAGGCCCGCCTGAGCGCAGCCGACGCTCGCGCGCAAGCCCGAGCCGCCCGCTCCGACGACGACGACGTCGAAGGTGTGATCGGTGATCGGATAGGCCTTGCCGCCGAGCGCCGGTGCGCCTTGGGCGGAGGAGCCGTTCGTGGCCATAAAATGATCCGTTTCGGGTTGTCTCAGGTGAAGCCGATGCGCAGCGAGGCGTAGACGCAGGCGATCGCCAACAGCGCGCAGAAGCAGGTGTTGGCGGCGAGCGCCCAGGCGCGGCCGCGACCTTGAAGGTAGTCGACGATGATCGAGCGCATGCCGAACTCCATGTGCACGATCCCCGACAGGATGAACGCCAGCAGCAGGATCGCCGGAATGGGCCGGCCAAGCTCCTCCCTCACGCCATTGTAGTCCATGTGCAGGAGGTCGAGCACGAGCCACACGAAATAAAGGCTGAGCGGAATCAGCGCGAGCGAGGTCACGTGCATGAGCCAAGCTTCTCCCGTTCCGCTGTGCGCAGCGCCGAGGAAGCGAACCCGCCCGAGGGGCGTTCGCAGACCGTCGGAGTCGTTGGCCATGACGGAGCTCCCTATCTCACCGCGTAGCCGATCGCCCAGACGACGATCGTCAGCGCAAAACCGCCAATGAGCGTCGCCCAGGCCAGCTGATCGCGCAACGGCTCGTCCATGCCGTAGCCGACGTCCCACAAGAAATGCCGAATTCCGCCGAGAAGGTGGTGAAACAGCGACCAGGTGAAGCCGAACAAGACGAGTCGGCCGATGATCGATTCGATGAACGCGGAAAAGACGCCGAAGGCGGCGGCGTCCGTCGACGCCGCGACCAGAAACCAGGCGAGGAGCAGCACGCCGACGTAGAGCGCTCCGCCGGTGATGCGATGAGCGATCGACATCGCCATTGTCATCGTGACCTTGTAGATGCTCAGATGCGGCGAAAGCGGCCGCGGACGGCGCGTCGCCGCCGCGACGTCAAACGTTGCCATGCCTTTTGTCCTGCTTCGGTTCGGCCGATGTTTTAGACCCCTGGTCCGTCCCCCGCAACGCTCGCCGCGTTCGCCTAAAGTCCAATCATCAGAACTTTTCAGCCCCGGAGCGCAAGCTGGACCTCGGCGCGCGTCGGCGGATCAGACCCCTTGCGCGTGCATGTGATCGCCGACGCGGTCGCAGCGAACCTGAGCCATCGCTCGAGAGCGGCGCGGCTCGGCGGCCCTGCGTCCGGGCCGAGCGCGGAATCCTTGTCCATGGCCGAGAGGAGGGCGGACATGAAGCTGTCGCCGGCGCCGACCGTGTCGACAACCTCGATGCGGGGGGCAGGGACCTCGACCCGCTTTCCATCGAGCACGGCGAGCGCCCCCCGTTCGCCGAGAGTCGCTGCACAAAACCGGGGACCCATCGTCGCCCATGCGGCAAGGCTATCCTCCACAGTACGGCCGGGATAAAGCCATTGCAGGTCTTCTTCGCTCGCCTTGACCACATGGGCAAGCGAGGCTTGCCGTTCGACCAGCGCCGCGACGGATGCGCGGTCCGGCGTCACCAACGGCCGAATATTGGGGTCGTAGCTTGCGGTTCCGTTTTGCCGCGCGGCCTTCAGCGCCTCGACGACGCCCTCGCCGTGCCGCGGGTCGACCGCCGAAATGGAGCCGACATGCAGATGGAGCGCGCCTTTCGGCCACATCGCTGGAAAAGGCCATGGACCGTCGAACGAAGTCGCGTCGAGATAGAAGGAGTAGCGCGAGCCGGTCCTCGCCGTTCCGCGCATCACGAAGGCGAGCGTGGAGGGCCGCTTGTCGCGCAGGACAAAGGCGAGATCGACGCCGTTGTCAGCAAGGCCGGCCGCTAGCGCTTCGCCGTTGCCGTCTGCGGAAATGCGCGACACGAATGCAGTTTGGGAACCGAGCCGAGCGAGACCAATTGCGACATTGTAGGGCGAACCGCCGAGCACCGCATCATAGGCGTTCAGTTTGACGGGGTCGGGAATGAGGTCGATCAGCGCCTCGCCGGAGATCAGGATCATGTCTTGCTATGCCCCGATGGCGTCTTACGCCAGCGTGTAAGCCGTCTTCACGGTCGTATAGAACTCGGCCGCGCAGCGTCCCTGCTCGCGCGGGCCCAGGCTCGAGCCTTTTCGCCCGCCGAACGGGACGTGGTAATCGACGCCGGCTGTCGGCAGGTTGACCATGACCATGCCGGCTTCGGCGTTGCGCTTGAAATGCGACGCGCGCTTCAGGCTCGTCGTGCAAATGCCGGCGCAGAGGCCGAAGTCGGTGTCGTTGGCGATCGCCAGCGCATGGTCGTAATCGCGCGCCGGAATCATCGTCGCGACCGGGCCAAAGATTTCCTCGCGTGAAATGCGCATGGAATTGTCAGCGTCGAGGAAGAGAGCCGGCGCCATGTAGAAGCCGGGCGTCGCCCGGTTAAGCAGTTCGCCGCCGAGCGCGAGTCTCGGCGCCCTCGTTCCGTCCGATGTCCAAGTAGGAGCGGTCCTGGTCGAGTTGTCCCTGATCGACCACGGGCCCGATATGCGTTCCCGCCTTGAGCGCGTCGTCGACCACGAGCGCCCGCATGCGCTCCGTGAGGAGTCCGGCAAACCGCACATAGACCGACTCCTCGACAATCACCCGCGACGACGCCGTGCAGCGCTGTCCGGTCGAAAAATAGGCGCCGTTGACGGCGCACTCGACTGCGTTTGCAAGATCGGCGTCCTCGAGCACGACGAGGGGGTTCTTGCCGCCCATTTCGAGCTGAAACTTGCGCATGGCGCCGGCGCAGGCGGCGGCGACGCGCCGGCCGGTCGCGACCGAGCCGGTGAAGGTGACGGCGTCGACGTGCTTGTGGTCGAGGATCGCCTGGCCGACGACCGAGCCGCGCCCCATCACCAGGTTGAATGCGCCTTTGGGGACGCCGGCTCGAACGATGATCTCGGCCAGCGCATGGGCCGATCCCGGCACGAGATCGGCCGGCTTGAAAACCACCGCGTTGCCGTAAGCGAGCGCCGGCGCGATCTTCCAGGCCGGAATCGCGATCGGAAAATTCCAGGGGGCGATGATTCCGATTACACCGACGGGCTCGCGCGTCGCCTCGATATCGATGTTCGGGCGGACGGAAGCGAATTTTTCGCCCGGGATTCTCAACGCCTCGCCGGCGAAGAAATCGAAGATCTGACCGGCTCGGCCGACCTCGCCGACCGCCTCAGGCAGCGTCTTGCCCTCTTCGCGGGCGAGCAGACGGCCGAGTTCGTCCCGCCTCGCGAGGATTTCCACTGAAACCCGCGAAAGAATATCGTGCCTCTCCTGCGGGGTCGTCCGCGCCCAGGCCGGGAAAGCGGCGCGGGCGGCGCTTATCGCAGCGCCGGTCTGATCGGCGTCGGCCTGGGCGTATTCCCCAATGATGTCGTTTGTGTTCGACGGGTTGACGTTTCTGGAGACGGCCACGCCGTCGACCCACTCGCTGGCGATGAAGTTCTTGTGCTGGGCGCTCATGATTCATCCCGTTTCGTCGCTGACATTGTCCGGCGAGCATTGTCAAATCAACCCCCGGCGAGCGAGATTGCGCATCAGAGAGGCGATCCCGAACGTCCAACGCTCGCATTCCTCGCAAGGTCTCATCCGGTTGACGAGCCGCCCGAGTTTTTCCGTGCCGATTGTGACCATATCGCCGGACCTGTGCGTAAAGCCCATTCCCGCTTCGGCGCGGTCCGCGACGGGGGCGAACATTGTTCCGAGCAGGAGGACGAATCCATCGGGATAAGCGTGGCTCGGCCCGATCGTCTGCGCGACGAGATCCGCGGGATCGCGGCTGATCTCGGCCATTGACGAGCGGCTTTCGAGGAGAAACCCGTCGTCGCCTTCGACCTTCAACGAGATTGTCGCCGTCCGAATGTCGTCGAGTGTGAAGGTCGCGTCGAACAAACGCAGGAAGGGGCCGATCGCGCAGCTCGCATTCTGATCCTTCGCCCTGCCCAAAAGCAGGGCCGAACGACCTTCAAAATCGCGCAGGTTAACATCGTTGGCCAGGGTAGCGCCGACAATCCGCCCGCTCGATGCGACGGTGAGCGCAACTTCCGGCTCGGGGTTGTTCCAGCGCGAAGCGCTATGGAAGCCAGCGTCTTCGCCGCAGCCCACCGCGCTCATCGGTTGGCCTTTCGTGAAGATTTCTGCATCCGGACCAATGCCTACTTCAAGGTACTGAGACCACGCGCCGGCCTCGATCAGCGCTTCCTTGAGACGCATCGCGGCGGGAGACCCCGGTTTGAAGCCTCGGAGCTCTCCGCCGAGCGCAGCTTCGATGGCTTCGCGCGTGGCCATGGCATGTTCGGGATTCCCACGGGCGCGCTCTTCGATGACGCGCTCGAGCAGTGATCGGGCGAACGTGACGCCGGCCGCCTTGATTGCCTGGAGGTCGATTGGAGCCAGTAGGAATGATTGTGTTCCCGACCGGTTCCGCGGGGGGGTATTTTCTAGGATATCAAACATCGTTCCGAGTCGGAGGCCCTGCGCGCGGCGAAGGGCCTCGGCGGGAGACGACTGCTCGCAAAGGTCGCGGATGGTGGGAAAATCGGCGCTCACGTCGAAGACGCCGTCGGATCTGACTGAAACGACGGACGGTCCTTGAACGTCCGCACGCCAGACCCGCCCGGCCAACGATCCGGCGAATCCATCGTCCGGCAGCGTCAACTCCTCCGTCAGCGCAAGCAGGGTCATGTTTCCTCCCGAGTGCAACCGGCGCGAACAGCATTGACGCCGCCCCAGCGTCTCTCTAGCCTCTAACATGTTACCCCGGGAAGGGCATTGTCGGCCAATCCCGATCAGGCGGGCGGAACTGTGGCCAAGGGCGCCCATTCAAAGGCGGACGCCGTCTACGGCGAATTGAAAGAGGCGATTTTGACCGGCGCTCTCGAGCCGGGTTGCCTAATCGACAAATCAACGATCTGTGAGAGGCTCGGAGTGTCGCGCTTTCCGGTGTCGGCAGCGGTGAGCCGACTCGCCTATGATCGGCTTGTCGACGTCGCGCCGCAACACGGATCTTTCGTTTCCAGGATTTCGATCAACGACGTTCGGGAGCGCCTGTTCATCCGCGCCGCATTGGAAGGGGAAATCGCAGCCGAGGCGGCGCGCCGGATGAGTTGGTCCGACAAGGAGGCGCTCGCCGCGAATTTGAGGGAGGAAAAATTAGCGGTGGAAGCGGATGACCGCGCGTTATTTTACGCTGCCGACGTCGCTTTCCATCAAGTGTTGACGGCGCGCCTTGGTATGGCCAGGGCCAGTGAGATCCTCGACGGTCTGCGGGTTCATCTCGAGCGCGTGCGACGTCTGCTGATGTCGCCTCCGGGCCGAATCCGTGAGGTGCTTCGCGAGCATGAAGCGATCGTTGCAGCGGTCGAGCGCGGCGACGCCGAAGCGGCGCGCAAAGCAATGACGCGTCATCTCAGCGTAACCGGCGATCTCCTGGAAACTGTTGCACGCCAGAAACCTGGAATGTTCTCTGCGTAACGTCCATATGGTCAAGCGAGAAGGGGAGTCATGAAAACGCCTCGCGCCTTGCGGCTCAATGCCTCCGATAATGTGATCATCGCGATTGATGAATTCGCGGCTGGGACGACCGCCCTGCCTGGAATCCCGGCGGGAGAACGAATTCCCAAGGGTCATAAGATGGCCGCGGCTCCCATTCAGCTGGACGCCCCGGTTCGGAAATTCGGACAAATCATCGGATTCGCCTCGAGGCCGATCGCGCCGGGCGAGTGGGTGCATGAGCACAATTGCGCGGTTAAAGAATTCGCTCGCGACTATCATTTCGGCGAGGACGCGCGCGGCGAAGCCATTACGCCGGTCGGCGAACAACCCACATTCCAGGGGTTCCACCGAGCGAACGGCAAGGTCGGCACGCGCAATTACCTAGCGATTTTGACCTCAGTAAATTGCTCCGCCACCACCGCGCGCCTCCTCGCGCGCGAGTTTGAGCGCTCAGGGATGCTTGCCGATTACCCAAATGTCGACGGCGTCATCGCGTTGGTGCACGGGACCGGTTGCGGCATGGCCTCTAAAGGCGAAGGCTTCGAAGCGCTGATGCGCACCGAATGGGGCTACGCCGCTAATCCCAACGTGGGCGCAACGCTGATGGTGGGACTTGGCTGCGAAGTGTTTCAGATCGGTCGGATGAAAGATGAATACGGCCTTGTCGAGGGTGACGCATTCCAGAGCCTCACCATCCAGGCGACTGGCGGCACCCGCAGGACGATCGAAGCCGGCATGGAAAGACTCCGCGCGATGTTGCCCCTGCTCAATCGGGCGCGTCGGGAGCCTGCGCCGGTCAGCACCCTGACGCTGGCGCTTCAATGCGGAGGTTCGGACGGCTATTCGGGCATAACCGCCAATCCTTCACTGGGCGCGGCGGCGGACATTCTGGTGCGTCACGGCGGCGCCGCGATCCTCTCCGAGACGCCTGAAATCTATGGCGCTGAGCATCTTCTCACCCGGCGCGCGGCCACGCCCGAGGTTGGGCGTCAGCTGGTCGAACGAATTCGATGGTGGGAAGACTACTGCGCCCGCAACGGAGGCGAAATGAATAATAATCCTTCGCCGGGAAATAAGGCAGGTGGTTTGACGACCATCTTGGAGAAGTCGCTCGGCGCGGCGGCAAAGGGAGGGACGACGCCGCTGAACGCGGTCTACAAATACGCTGAGCAGGTCAACTCCAAGGGCTTCGTGTTCATGGATACGCCCGGGTATGATCCGGTGTCGGTGACGGGTCAGGTTGCGGGCGGCGCCAACGTTCTAGCGTTCACAACGGGACGCGGCTCAGCCTATGGGTGCAAGCCGACACCGTCGATCAAACTTGCGACCAACACCGATATCTATCGCAGGATGATGGAAGACATGGATATCAATTGCGGCGACGTGCTCGACGGGATCGCGATCGAGGACAAGGGCAAGGAAATCTTCGATATGATTTTGGCGGTTGCGTCGGGCGCACGCACGAAGTCAGAGCAACTCGGCTATGGTGAAGCCGAGTTTACGCCTTGGCAAATCGGTGCGACGATGTGATAGGAAGGTCGCGGTTCTTCTCGATCTGGCGGGCGCGATCGCACTGCTCGACTTCGGCGACGCGCACGGTTTGAAACGGATCGGCGCGTTTGTCGCGGTTGGGTTCGAGGATCGGCTTTCCGATACGGTCATTGGCTGCTTGAAGCTGAACCGAGCGCCAAATCTCAAGACTCCCGAGCTGAGCGACTTGGGCCGCGACGGGGAGAGGAAGAAGGAAGCCGAATTTGAGGCTGACGCAGCTCATTGACGATCATGGCAAGCGGGCCTTGGCTGTCACAGCGCGGGATGAAAGTCGGCTGGTGAGAGGCTCGCGCACGACGCTGGATCTGGCCCAGCAGGCGATTGAATTTCGCGTTCCGCTCGTCCGATTGATTGCGGATCGAGGACTGGGCAAACCGGTCGATCTTGAGCGGGCTCTGAAAGAACGTCGTGTCCTGCCGCCGATCGATCACAAGGATCCTGCCCACGTCGTTGTCTCCGGAACCGGTCTGACGCATCTGGGTTCTGCGGAGGGGCGGGACGCAATGCACCGAGATCTTTCCGAACCCGGAAAACTCACCGATTCCATGCGAATGTTCAGGCTCGGCTATGAGGGCGGGAAGCCGAAAACAGGGGAGACGGGTGCGCAGCCCGAGTGGTTCTACAAAGGAGACGGCTCGATCCTGGCGCAACCAGAAGGGGATCTAGCATGCCCTGCTTTTTCTCTCGACGCCGGTGAAGAGCCTGAGATCGTTGGGATTTATGTCATTGATGAAGCCGGCGCTCCGGTCCGAGTCGGTTTCGCGCTCGGCAACGAATTCTCTGATCATCTCACCGAGCGACACAATTATCTTTGGCTCGCGCATTCAAAATTGCGGCCTGCCAGCCTCGGTCCCGAGCTGTTGGTCGGCCAGTTGCCACGGGACATTCAAGGGATCTCCCGCATTCGGCGAGGTGGACAGGCGATTTGGGAACGAACGTTTTTGACCGGTGAACACAACATGGCGCACTCCATCGCCAATCTGGAGGCGCACCATTTCAAGTACCGGCTGTTTCGGCGCCCAGGCGACGTCCACGTCCACTTCTTTGGAACGGCTACCTTGTCGTTCAGCGATGGCGTGCGGACACAGATAGGCGACGTGTTCGAAATTCAATCTGAAGTGTTTGGAATGCCGCTGCGTAACCGTCTCACCGCGGATAAGACGACGAGGATCAAAGTGAAGTCGCTGTGACAAGCAGGCGCGGACCGTTGGGAGCGTATCCAACCGAGTCACCATTCCTCAAAGGGTCAGTCACCGACAATACTCACGCGGGCTCGCTGCCACCAGCCGCTCCGGCGGGGGCGCGCGGGCTCCTGAGCCGTTGGCTCCGGACCCGGCTCCGTCAACGTTTCCGTCGCGAGAGATTCCTGCGAAACGTGTGATTCCCGAGCGGTCACCGACGGCCCAAAAAGCGCTGCCGAAGGCGACCCAGCCTCCTGACGCCAATCTTGAATTTCCGGTCCTTCCACCTTTGGCGGCCGTGACTCCTTTGAATGTTCCTCCGTCTTGTCCGCTGCAATCGACTCAGACGTGGGGCTAAACGACTCAGACGTCGGGCCGAACGGCTCAGACGTAGGGCCGGCCTGAAGACTGAACTCCGGGTTGGTCGGTTCTCGCGGTTCAGAGGTATGCGTTTCGTGGGCGCCTTCGCCCTGGTCCGGAAATTGATTTCGCGGGCCACGCGAACGCCTTGGGCGACGACCGTTCCTTCCGCCTTCGCTCCGCGGACTTCTCCTGTCGATTGAGTTGATGCTCTCGATGGCGGGCTTCAGATCTCCGCTGATTTCGGCGACAGCGGCGAGACCGTCGTCGGTGGGTTGCGGCGCGTCAGGCGCGACGCTTTCGCCAAAGGATCGCTCCCCGCCCCGGCGCCGCCGCCGTCGCCGCCGGCGGCGCACGACCTCGCTTTCATCCATCTGCTCCGCGCCTTGCTCGATTGGCTGGCCCGCTTCGATCACCTCCCCCTCGTCGGCGTGCGGTTCACTCTCCTCCTCCGCCGCCTCTTCAAGAAGGGCTGGCTCGTCGACAATCGTGGCGAACTCGTCTCGCGCAAGCGGAGGCGGTTCAACGGAGCCCTTGACGCCGGACGCGATTTCTCCGCGCTCGATCGCATGGTAGTTTGCACCCGTCAAAGTATCGTCCGATTCAATTGTAATCGCGACGCCGAACCGGCGTTCGAGGTCCCGCAGGTTAGGACGCTTCTGATTAAGGATGTAGAGCGCAACGGCGGTGCGCGTCCGAACGACGACATCATGCGTCGAACTCTTGATCAGCGCATCCTCGAGCGCTCGCAGAACATGGAGGGCGACCGACGCAGTTGACCGCACGACGCCCGCGCCTTGACAGTGAGCGCAGACGACGGTCGAGCCCTCGAGAACGCCGGTGCGGATACGCTGACGCGACATCTCGAGCAAGCCAAAGTGGGAAATACGGCCGACTTGGATCCGCGCACGGTCATTCTTCAACGCGTCTTTGATCCGTCGCTCGACGGCGCGGTTGTTGCGCGATTCTTCCATGTCGATGAAGTCGACGACGATCAGGCCTGCGAGGTCGCGCAACCTGAGCTGACGAGCGATTTCGTCCGCCGCCTCGATGTTGGTGCGCATCGCAGTATCCTCAATGTTATGTTCGCGCGTCGAGCGTCCGGAGTTGACATCGATAGCGACCAGAGCTTCAGCTTGGTTTATGACGATGTAGCCACCGGATTTCAGCGTCACTTGATTGTAAAACAGCGCGTCGAGTTGCGTCTCGACTCCTGCTTTGGCGAAGACCGGCTGAGAATCCCGATAAAGTTGCACGGCATTGACGTGGCTCGGCATGAGGAGGCGCATGAACTGCCGGGCCTCGCGATACCCGGCATCTCCCGCGACGACGATCTCGTCCACCTCCCTGCTGTAAAGATCGCGTATCGCGCGCTTTATAAGAGAGCCTTCCTCGTAGACGAGAGTCGGAGCGCTCGAAGCAAGCGTCGTTTCGCGAACCGTTTCCCACATCCTCAGCAGATACTCGAAATCACGCTTGACTTCGGCTTTCGTACGAGATGCGCCAGCCGTGCGGAGAATTACGCCCATGCCTTCCGGCACGTCCAGCTCTTCGGCTATGCCCTTGAGGCGGCTGCGGTCTTGGGCGTTCGTGATCTTGCGCGAAATGCCGCCCCCACGTGCGGTGTTGGGCATCAGGACGGAATAGCGACCCGCAAGCGAGAGATAGGTCGTGAGCGCGGCTCCCTTGTTGCCACGCTCCTCCTTCACGACTTGCACGAGGAGCACTTGACGGCGCTTTATGACCTCCTGAATCTTGTACTGCCGGCGTAGCCGGTGCGGGCGACGCGGCACCTCCTCCATGGCGTCCCCGCCAACATGCTCGACCGGTTCGCCTTCGTCCTCCAGTTGGTCTTTGTCCTGGTGCTCAAAACGCTCTTCCAATCCCGCTTCGAGCGTGGTCACCTCGTGGTCGTCATCACCGTGCGAATGCTCATCGACGCTGCTATCGCCCCGAGGTTGATCCCGTAAGGGCGCAGGCTCATCCTCGGCAGGCGCGGATGTCTCGGTCCGCTCGGCATCCGGAACTGAGAACTCGACAAGATCTGATTCAGCTTTCTCGCGTTCGACTTCATAAACAAGGGCGACTTCGGCGGGGTCGTACCCCAGCAAGCGCTCGCCTTCGCCGCCTTGAGGCGGGTTATCGCCAAATCCATCTGAAGTCGAAGATTCGCTTGGCGTGTGGCTCTCTGAAGCCGCAGGCTCAGAAAGGGCATCCTCGTTGCTTGCGCGCCTTTCGACCTCCGGACGGCGCGGTCGGCGATGTCTGCGGCTGCGCCGCTCTCCGTTCGGTTCGTCCTCCTCATCGCGCTGGGAAAGTGCCTCTTCCTCAAGTAGGGCCTGGCGGTCGGCGATTGGAATCTGGTAATAGTCCGGATGAATCTCCGAAAAGGCAAGGAAGCCATGGCGGTTTCCGCCATAATCCACGAACGCTGCCTGAAGCGAAGGCTCGACACGGGTAACCTTTGCTAGATAGATGTTGCCCCGCAACGGCCTCTTATTGGCCAACTCGAAGTCGAACTCTTCGACGCGGTTGCCTCGTAGCACAACCACCCGGGTTTCCTCCGGGTGGGAGGCATCGATGATCATTTTGTTCGCCATGGAAAACTCTCTCGCGTAAGCCGAGCGATCTGGCCGATCTCCGAAACCGATCGGCTAAGCCGGGCGCAGCGCATGTGTTAGGGATGGATTTCGATTGCGATTGGGACGCCGACGTCGCAGCCGTTGCTCCAGTGGGACAGTGCGCGACCGTCACCATGCAAACCGACTGCGCCGCGCTTGCGGTGGATGGGGTTGGCGATCGGGACATCACTAGTAGAACCAAGGGCGTGAAACCGCTCGTCATTATTTACGGCGCGCTCAACGGCGTCGACGTCACGAATTGGACTCCGCCCGGCATGATTCCGCCTAATCGCTTTCCATCTTTCAGTCTGCGAGCCCTTGTCTAGGCGGTGAGCCCGCGCACAAGAGGCGACTGAGACGACGAGCAAAAACCGGCCGCGGCGTCATCCGGAAGGGACTGCAAGCCGCCACCCGACGGGTCTTGGCGCAAATATCACTCGCGCCGGCGGGCGAGCCAGCCCTACGGAATCGGTCCGAATTCGTAACCCGTCCTAAATAGGCGCCGTTCGGAACGTTGGCAAGTTTTTTTGCGCCTTCGTTGCCGCCAGACGGCGCTCGTTGTGGAATCGCGGCTGTCGATACGGCGAGAAGCTGTATTATCAGCTTTACTGTTCCTAAATCTATCTGCGGGGTAAAAGATGGATCCGGACCGGCAGGTGGAGCGCGAGAACTTGCCTTGGGCGGCAGATCCGAGAATCTGTCGCCGCCGCGGCTGATGGGAGAGAACGGCGGGAATGCAGCGCCTCACCGCAATTGCGTCCGCATTCATCTTCTTCGCGTCTGGGGTGACCTTACTGGCGGCAGAGCCGGCCGCGCCGGTCGCCGTCGGCGCGCGGCTGTCGCAGGATGCAAATGGTGCGGAATTGTCGTTTGATCTCTCGCAGCCGGTAACTTCCCGAGTCTACGCGATGGCTTCGCCCGAGCGTATCGTTGTCGATCTGCCGGCGGTCAATTTTCAGCTAGATCCTTCGCTCGGGCGCCTCGGGGCGGGAATCGCCACTCCTATCGTGAAGGGGTACCGTTTCGGCCTTTGGTCGCCACACGCATCGCGGATCGTCATCGATCTCGCCAGGTCGGCTTGCCCTGGCCACGTCGTATCGAAGCCTATCGCCGACGGAGCTTTGGCCTCCCGGCTGACAATCGAACTCAAGCCCTGCGACAAAACCGCGTTCGCGGCGTTGAATCGCCCACTCGATGCGATTGACGCGCCCGAGACTTCCCTTCCCGCCGTCCAGCCGGTGATTGTTCTTGATCCGGGCCACGGCGGGTCCGACGGCGGCGCCCAAGGAGTGGGAGGGGTTCTGGAGAAGAATCTTGTGTTTGCGTTTTGCGTCGAACTCAAGCGTCAACTCGAGTCGACCAAGCGGTACACGGTCATGATGACGCGCGACAGCGACCAATATGTCGGCCTCGACGAACGGGTGGACATCGCTCGCCAGGCGAACGCTTCCCTTTTCGTCTCGATTCACGCGGACACGCTCAGCCAGGACCCGAAGGTGAGCGGCACAACCGTTTATACCGTCGCCGATCGCGCCTCCGACGCCGAGGCGGCCCGGATCGCCGCGCGCGAGAACGCTGTCGACCAAGGAAAAGGAGAAGAGAAGCGCGCGCAACAAAATCCTGGCGTCGCGGACATTTTGTTCGACTTGAAACGACGCGAGACGCGCCTCTACGCTCATATGTTTTCGCGTGGCCTCGTCACCAATTTGCGCTTAGCGACCAGGCTCAACCACAATCCCGCGCGTGCTGCGGGCTTCGTTGTTCTCAAGGCCCCTGAATTTCCTTCGGTGCTGGTCGAACTCGGCTATCTGTCGAACGCCCAGGACGTTCAGTCGCTGAACTCGCCGGAGTGGCGAGCCAAGACGGCCTCGGCGATGGTGAGCGCCATCGACGCGTTTTTCGCCGCTTCAGTCGGGGCGACGCCCGGCTCAACCGCGGATAACGGCGTCGCACTTGATGGCAGGCCGGCGAAAGCTCTCGCCCACTAACGCTTGCCTGGACCAGTCATTTCGCGGTATCCGCGAGCCCTGCTCGGCTCTCGCCTCCGAGCGGCATCATAGATTCGCCCCAGTCACAAACAAGAGGAGGCGTGGCGGGGTCAAGGTTCGCTGTCCGACCGACGCCCACGGCCGAGAAAACCTCGCGCCCCGGGGAGGCGTGAGGGCTATGACTAGGACCTGGTGTTCCCGTCTTGGCGACGGGGGATTTGCCGACGGGCGCAACGGAAGGTTTCGAGTGCAAGATGCGCGGGATTGCCCGACTGATCGGCTTCATTTTTGCGACCGGCGCGATCGTCTTTGTCGTCGCCGCCGCGATTCTTGGCGCCGTGGTGTGGAAGTACGAGCAGGAGCTGCCCGACTACACCCAGCTCAAGAATTACCAGCCTCCCGTCATGACGCGCGTTCACGCCGCGGACGGCAGCCTGCTGGCCGAATACTCGCGTGAACGGCGGCTCTATCTGCCCTCCTCGTCCATCCCGGATCTGGTCAAGAAAGCCTTCATCTCCGCCGAGGACAAGAACTTCTACAGCCACTACGGCGTCGACCCTGAGGGGATTTTGCGCGCCGGGATCGTCTTCCTCCAGGGATCGCGGCACATCCAGGGCGCCTCGACCATCACCCAGCAGGTGGCGAAGAACTTCCTTTTGAATTCGGACCGGACCTTCGACCGGAAGATTCGCGAGATCCTGCTTGCTCTGCGCATTGAATCCGCCTATTCGAAGGAGAAGATCCTCGAGCTGTACCTCAATGAGATCTACCTCGGCCTCTCCAATTACGGCGTGGCCGCGGCCGCGCTGAACTACTTCGACAAATCGGTTCACGAGCTGACGATTGCCGAAGTCGCCTATCTGGCGGCGCTGCCGAAGGAACCGAGCGCGCTCAATCCATTCCGCAACCACGATCGCGCCGTCGAACGACGCAACTACGTGATCGGCCGCATGGCGGAGGACGGCTATGTCACCGCCGAGCAGGCGCGTCAGGCGAGGGCGGAGCCGCTCGTCGTCAATCCGCGCGTGCTGACGCCGAACACGATCGCCGCCGGATTTTTCGCCGAAGAAGTGCGGCGCGAGTTGTTGGAGCGCTACGGCGAACAGAAACTCTATGAGGGCGGCCTTTCCGTTCGGACGACGCTTGATCCAAAAATTCAGCTGATGGCCCGGAAGGCGCTCGTCGACGGCCTCGTGCGCTATGACGAGGCGCATGGCTGGCATGGGACGCTGAAGTCGATCGATCTCGGCCAGGACTGGGGCGCGCCTCTCGCCGATATTCCCGGCTACGACGACATCAAGCCCTGGCGACTCGCGGTGGCGCTCGACGTCACGAACAATGCGATCCGGATCGGCTTGCAGCCCGAGCGGGACAAGTCGGGCGCAGTCGTCCAAGAACGACAGACGGGCGTCGTCACGGCCGACGGGATGCGCTGGACGGGTCGGACGCCGAAGAGCCTGGTCAAACCGGGTGACGTCTTCTACGTCGAGCCGATTGCCGGACGCGCAGGCGAATACCGGCCGCGCCAGATTCCGGAAGTCAGCGGCGCCTGCGTCGCCATGGACCCGTTCACCGGCCGGGTTCTCGCGATGGTCGGCGGCTTTTCGTTCGACGAATCGGAATTCAACCGTGCGACTCAGGCGCAACGTCAGCCTGGCTCGTCGTTCAAGCCCTTCGTCTACGCGGCCGCGCTCGACAACGGCTACACGCCCTCCTCGATCGTCCTCGACGAGCCGGTCACCATCGATCAAGGCAACGGCGAGCTGTGGAGCCCCTCGAATTTCGAGGGCACCTCCAGCGGGCCCCACACGCTCCGGTTCGGCGTCGAGCATTCGATCAACCAGATGACCGTGCGCCTCGCCCGCGACATCGGCATGCCGCTCGTCGCCGAATACGCCAAGCGCTTCGGCATCTACGACAACCTGCCGCCGTTCCTGTCGATGTCGATCGGGGCCGGCGAAACGACCGTCCTGCGCATGGTGACCGGCTATTCGATGTTCGCCAACGGCGGCAAGAGGATCAAGGCGACTCTGATCGACCGAATCCAGGACCGCTGGGGCAACACGATCTACAAGCACGACGAACGCATCTGCGAGGGTTGCGACGCGGCGAAATGGCAGGACCAGCCGGAGCCCCGCCTCATCGACAAGCGCGAGCAGGTGATCGATCCCCTCACCGCCTATCAGGTCACCTCCATCCTGGAGGGCGTCATCCAGCGCGGCACGGGCATCGCGATCAAGGAGGTTGGCAAGACGCTCGCCGGAAAGACGGGCACCACGAACGACGCGAAGGACCTCTGGTTCGTCGGCTACTCGCCGAATCTCGCGTTCGGCGTGTTCATGGGCTACGACCACCCCCGATCGCTCGGCGGCAGCGCGCAGGCGGCGCTCTACACCGCGCCGATTTTTCGCGACTTCATGAAGATGGCGCTGAAGGACACGCCGGACACGCCCTTCCGCGTTCCGCCGGGCATCAAGCTGATTTCGGTCAATTATCACACCGGCATGCGCGGAACGGGGTCGGGCTCGATCCTCGAGGCCTTCAAACCGGGCACGGGGCCGCCCGATTCGTATGGCGGCGGCGGAGGCGGCGGAGGCCGCGGCGGAGGCGAGTCCGCTGCGGCGGACCCGGGCGAACCCTCCGTCGGCCCAGGGACGGGCGGCCTCTACTGAGACCCCCCGGGAGCAGCGTCGTCCGTCCCGACCGCCCCCGACCGCCTCCGGGATTGCGCCTGGCGCCGGGAGCGGGTACATGCCGCGCTCCGGCCGCGGCGCCGACGTCTCGGCGAAGGCGGGGCCAATGTCTGGTTCGAATCATGCGTGCAGAAGCCGAACAACTGGTCGAGACGATCAAGCAGTCCGTCGGGCTGCTAAGGAGGCATCTTTGACGTCCACGCGGCGACGCGGCGTCTGGCCGAGCTGAACGCGAAATCCGAGGAGCCCGGTCTCTGGAACGACCCGGAATCCGCCCAGAAGCTCATGCGGGAGCGGACGGCGCTGGAGGACAGGCTGAGCTCGCTCGCCAAGATCGAGCGCGAGCTCGACGACGCCGCGACGCTGGTCGAGCTCGGCGAAGCCGAGGGCGACGAAGCGACCGAAGCCGAGGGCCTGGCGGCGCTGAAGACGCTCAAGGCCGAGGGCGAGCGACGTCAGCTCGAGGCGCTCCTGTCGGGCGAGGCGGACGCCAACGACACCTATCTCGAAGTCCATTCCGGCGCCGGCGGCACGGAAAGCTGCGACTGGGCGCGGATGCTCCTGCGCATGTACATGCGCTGGGCCGAGCGGCGCAAGTTCGAGGTCGAGGTGATCGAGGAGACGCCCGGCGAGGAGGCCGGGGTCAAGTCGGCGACCCTCGTGGTCAAGGGCCACAACGCCCACGGCTGGCTGAAGACCGAGTTCGGCGTCCATCGGCTGGTGCGGATTTCGCCGTTCGACGCGAACGCGCGGCGCCACACGAGCTTCGCCTCGGTCTGGGTCTATCCGGTGGTCGACGACCGCATTGAGATCGACGTCAACGAGGCCGACTGCCGCATCGACACCTACCGTTCCTCGGGCGCCGGCGGACAGCACGTCAACAAGACCGAATTGGCGGTCCGCATCACCCACATGCCGACTGGGATCGTGGTCGCGTGCCAGTCGGAGCGCTCGCAGCACAAGAACCGGGCCACCGCCTGGAACATGCTGCGCGCCCGCCTTTACGAGCGGGAGCTCGAGGCGCGCGAGGCCAAGGCCAGCGCAGATGCGGCCTCCAAGACCGACATCGGCTGGGGCCACCAGATCCGCTCCTACGTGCTGCAGCCCTACCAGATGGTGAAGGACCTGCGCACCGGCCACGTCTCGGGCACGCCCGACGACGTGCTCGACGGCGACCTCGATCCGTTCATGGAGGCCTCGCTCGCCCAGCGCCTGTCGGGCCGGACGGTCACGGTCGAGGACGTGGAATAAGCGCGCCATTCGCGAGCGGAACGCTTCCTGTTTTTCCCTGGCAACAGGGGAGACAGGGGCGCGGATCAGGGAGGCGCCAGGTCGCGGCCGGGAGCCCGAATAAGGCCGCGATTCCGCTTCTCTCCTCGTGGAGCTCGCGCCTCTCATGCAAAGCCCAGTCTATTGCTTCGAAAGCAGAGATGAGAGCTTATATGTTCTAGTTGTGTTCTTGAGACGGGCGGCTCGCGTGGATATGATGCATCATAGGCTTCATACCCGCTGGGATCCTGCCGTTGATGACGGATCCGTCCGATTTGATCGCCTCTGTCGATCCTGTCCCTGGGCCTGTGGATGACCCCGAGGAGCACCCTGCGTCCGTCGAAATGAGCGACCCTACCGGCCCCTGCGCCCGGCGGCGAGCGCCTTCGTGCTTCGCTTCGCATTGCCCGAGAAGGTCGATGCCGTCGAGCGCCCGGATGATATGAGCGCGCGCCTCCTCGATCAGCGCGTCCCCGAAAGCCTGCACCTTCGGGGGCGTCATGCGCTGATAGGCATGCAGAACCGCGAGCGTCGCGGGCTGCGGGGGATGATCGGGCAGAACGAGCCGCAGCGTTCCGGCGCGCAAGTATTCGGCGGCTTCGAACGCCGGTTTCAGCACGACGCCCTCGCCGGCGAGCGCCCACTGCGTGAGGATGTCGCCGTCGTCCGCGTCGAGATGCCCCGAAACCGCAACCTCCCGCACGGTCTCGCCGTCAAGGAGCGACCATCGGAACTGGCGCGATCCGGGAAAGCGCAACAGAAGACAGCGATGTTTCATGAGGTCGCCGATCGTGCGCGGCTCGCCGTTGGCTTCGAGATAGGCCGGCGCGGCGCAGAGCACTCGGTCGATTTCGGCTATTTTTCTCACGATCAGAGACGAGTTGGGAAGAATTGCCATTCGCACCGCGACGTCGACGGCCTCGGTGAAAAGATCGACGAAATAGTCGGATAGGCGCAGGAAGATGTCGAGTTCCGGATGGTCCGCCTGGAAACGCGGCAGCATGGGCGCGACCGCGCGCCGTCCGAATCCCAGCGGAGCGGTGATCTTCAGGCTGCCGCGCGGCCTGGCGCCCTTGCTGGCGACGCTCGCTTCGGCGCGGTTGACCGCCGCCAGCACGTCGAGGCAGTTCTCGTAGAAGACGCGGCCCTGCTCGGTCAGCTGCAGCTTTCGGGTCGTGCGGTTGAACAGCCGGCACCCAAGATGGCTTTCAAGCGCGCCGATGCGATGGCTCACGACCCCCGCGGAAAGCCGCATGTTCCGTCCGGCGGCGGAGAAACTGCCCAGTTCGACAGCGCGGGTGAGAACACGGATATTGTCGAGCAGGGACATTTTCTAATCCGTTTTGATAGTCTCCCCAATTTCCGATGCTATCGAGGAACGGCGATTTCGACAATGATCCCTGCCCAGCAAGGTCAGGGAGGAATGGGCCCATGTGGACTGTCTTTTACGAGTGGGGCTCGCTGCTGCTGCGCTGGACGCACATCGTGGCCGGCATCGCTTGGATTGGATCGTCGTTCTACTTCATGCACCTCGACGCCGCGATCCAGACGATTCCAGACATTCCAAAGGGGAAGGGCGGCGAGGCCTGGGAGGTGCACGGCGGGGGTTTCTATCAGGTGCGCAAATATCTGGTCGCGCCCGACCGCCTGCCCCACGACCTCATCTGGCACAAGTGGCAGGCCTATGTGACCTGGATCACCGGCTTCTCGCTGCTCGTCTGGATCTACTATCTCGGCGCCGACCTCTTTCTCGTGAACCCGTCGGTGCGCGCGCTTTCGCCCTTCGCCGCCGCGGCCATCGGGATCGGCTCGCTCGCGGTCGGCTGGCTGGTCTACGACGGTCTCGTCCGCTCCCCGCTGGCGAAGAACGAGGTCGCGCTGGCCGGCGTCGGCTTCGCCTATGTCGTGCTGATGGCCTGGTTCTATCAGCACATGTTCTCAGGCCGCGGCGCGCTCATCCATACCGGCGCGCTCATGGGCACGATGATGGTCGGCAACGTGTTTTTCAACATCATGCCCAATCAGCGCAAGGTGATCGCAGACCTGGTCGCGGGACGCGAGCCCAATCCGGCCGTACGGCAAGCAGGCGAAAACGCGCTCGACGCACAACAACTACCTGACCCTGCCGGTCCTGTTCCTGATGCTATCGACGCATTTTCCGCTCGTCTACACGTCCTCATACGCTTTCGTCATCGTCGCCCTCGTCCTGGTCGCCGGCGCGCTGATCCGTCACTTCTACAACGTCCGGCACGCCGGGGGCGGCGATCCGTGGTGGACCTGGGGCGTGTCGGCGCTCTGCCTGGCTGCCGCGCTCATGATCTCGGCCGGCGCCGTGCCCGTCGCGCGGGAGCACCTGGGCCTCGCGCCCCTGCCCGATGCGCCGGCGGTGGCTGGGGCGCCGCGCGCTCCGGACGGGGTCACGGAAGTCATCATGTCGCGCTGTGCGATGTGCCACGCCGAGGACCCGGGCTGGCCCGGACTGGGCCTCGCGCCCAAGGGAGTCGTGCTCACCACGCCCGAGGCGATAGAGCGCAATCGGCGCCGGGTCGGCCTGTTCGCTGGCGTGACCAACGCCATGCCGCCGAACAACATTACCGAGATGACCGACGATGAGCGACGCCTTATCCTGAAATGGGCCTCCTTGCCATGACCGCGAATCGCGAAGCCGATGCGTCCACCTCGATGGGCGAGGCGATTTCCGCCAGACTTGCGAGACTTGCCGCTGTCAGCGACGAAGAAGGCGCGCTGACCAGGCTCTATCTCAGCCCCGCTCACCGAAAGGCGGCGGACCTCGTCATCCAATGGATGCGCGACGCCGGTATGTCAGGGCGGATCGACTCGATCGGTAACGTTGTCGGCCGTTACGAAGCCGAACGTCCGCATGCCAGGACGCTGATCCTCGGCTCTCATATCGACACGGTGCGCCGGGCAGGTCCCTACGATGGAAATCTCGGCGTCATCACGGCCATCGAGATCGTCGATCGCCTACGCAGGCAGGAGCGACGTTTGTCCTTCGCCATAGAAGTCGTGGCGTTCGGCGACGAGGAGGGCGTCCGCTTTCCCTCGACGCTGGGCGGATCGCGCGCGCTGGCCGGCCTCTTCGATGAGGCGTTCCTCGATGAGCGCGATGCGGAAGGGATTTCGCGCCGGGAGGCGCTTGCCGCATTCGGGTGCAACCCGACGCGCATAGTAGGCGAAGCTCGGCCGTTGGAAGACGTCATCGGCTATGTCGAAGTCCATATCGAGCAGGGGCCGGTGCTCGAGTCCGAGAAGCGCCCGGTCGGAGTGGTCACGGCGATCAGTGGCGCCAGCCGTGGGGAGATCAGGGTTGTCGGGGAGAGCGCGCACGCGGGCGCCACGCCGATGCCCTTGCGCCGTGACGCTCTGGCCGCTGCGGCGGTCATGATGTCCGCGATCGAGAGCCGCGCCCGGAGGGAGCCGGATCTCGTCGCGACGATCGGACGGCTGGAGATCGACCATCCCGCCGCGAATACGGTGCCTGGCGCGGTGTCCTTCACGCTCGACGTGCGCGCGCCCGATGACGCCGTCCGCAAGGCCGCCGTGCGCGACATCGTCGACAGCGTGGGTGAGATCGCCCGGTCGCGCAGCGTTCGCGCGCAGGTCGAAGTGAATTACGAGGCTCCGTCTTCGCACGGCGATCCCGGCCTTTCCGACGCTCTGGCCGCATCGATGGGACGATTGGGATTGGCGGCGCGCCGCCTGCCCAGCGGCGCCGGTCACGACGCGATGGCGTTCCGCGGCCGCATTCCATTCGGTATGGTATTCGTCCGTTGTCGCGGCGGCGTCAGCCACAACCCCGAAGAGTACGCCGCTCCGGAGGACATCGACATGGGCGCGAGGGTGCTCCTTGATTTCATTGAGCATCTCGCGCCCGCGAATTCATCGCCAATTTATAAAGGAAACTGACATGACCAAAGTGAGAGTGACGGCGGGACCCTATGTGTTCCTCGGCCATTTCGAAGAGAAGGCAGCGCCGAAGACCGTGGCGGCCTTCCGCAAGCACATGCCGTTCTCCAGCAAGATCATCCATGTTCGTTGGAGCGGCGAGGGCGTCTGGGTTCCGCTTGGCGACACGGATTTCGGCGTCGGCTTCGAGAACAATACCTGCTACCCGGCCGCCGGGTCAGGTCATCCTCTATCCCGGCGGGGTCAGTGAGACGGAGCTTCTGCTCGCCTACGGCAATGTGAGCTTCGCATCCAAGGCCGGCCCACTATCGGGCAATCACTTCCTGACGCTGACCGAAGGCCTCGAGAACATCTACGCCCTTGGGCGCAAGACGCTTCTGGAGGGTCAGCAGGACATTCGTTTCGAACTCGCCTGAGGCCGAAAGCGATAAGCTGACCACGGGGTGGTGAGTGTGAGCGACGCGCCACTGTGGAAGTAGCGTGCTCGAACGGTCTCATAGAGCTCGAGGTTCGGTGCTCCGATCGGCATGCGAACGCCGCCGAAACCGGTGACGACCGCTGATCTTCAGGTCGGCCTGCACGCCATATGGCCGCCTGGGTCGGATCGTTGAACGTGTCGGATCCGCTGAGGCGCGCTCAGATGAGGTCCATGCCCCCTATGAAGGTCCCGTTGCTCGGTGGCGCCCCCATGAAAACGCCGTCGAGATGTTCGAGGGCCTTGCCGAAGCTCTAGTGCAAGGGTCGGGAACGGTCCCGGATAACCGTATCCCATCATTGGAGGGACACTGTAACCATAGGAAAGAGCACCATACCCGCCGTATTGCGTTTGTTGTGGTGGATAGCCATATGGCTGTTGAGGAGGAGCAAAACCAGTTGCATATGGATTCTGTGCCGCAAGCCTGAGCCTGTGGTGATGCAAAGCCGTAGGCATTCGTGAGATTACCATAACCAATA
>CAWFVS010000013.1:0-27696 GCA_963819255.1 uncultured Alphaproteobacteria bacterium | reverse complement strand
TTGCGCCAATTTCTGTCGCACGAAAGCTTGACTCGAACATAAGTAGAACATACAATGTTCGGAGAAGCGGGTCACACACCCCTGGCATGCTGTTTGAAAGCTAATCGTTGCGCGGCCTTGGATCCCCGCTCGCCCGAGCGTCGCGTCCGGGGCAAGACCTGCGAGCGGGCTGGAAATGCCGTGGCAAAGGCTGAGCAGATCGAATGGGCGGACTCTGCAGGGAGGATCGGGCCGCGAGCGCGAGCTTGCGGGCGCGAATTTCTTCTGCTCGATCGGCTGCAAGCCTTTGATGCCTCCAAGGGAAGGAAAATTGCCATCAAGGAGGTTTTTGGTCCTGCGGAGGCAGACGCGATGACGCGATGGAAATGGCGCCGCAAGCTCTTGGAAAGATTGATTGTGCGCCACAGGCAAGCTGGCGCGATCCAGCCGGTGGAAGTCCGGCGCAGGTAAGGGGTAGCGCCCGCCTGCTAGCGAGTGTTGCGCGTCTGTCGGCGACGGCAGGGGCGAAGCGTACACAGCAATCGTGTGGGGTGTGGGATTGAGCCACGAAACCTTTTACGTCGCAGGGGCCGAGCCGGTAATCAACGTCGAAGGCAACATGTGCGGCGCCGTCATGCGAGGCGCTGTCGCCCTGCCGGGGTCGAAGGCCACATCACGTACGAAAGGATCACGTCGGAACCTGGGAGGTCTCATGCCCGACCACAGGCCATCGGCCGTCCTGGTCCGCATGCGGAAGGCGAAGAGCCGAAGCGCATGACGAACGGGCGTGAGAAGTCGGACCCCGCCATAGTAGCGGCGAAGCAGGCGAACAAGGCCGGGGAACCGGCGGCGGAGCCCGTGGAGCGAAGGGCGGGGGCCAAGGGGAACGCGGGACAGGAACGCACGCTCCGAACGCAGGGTCGGGAGGGCGCGCCACAGGGTCTGGACCGCGTACGGCAAGCCGCAAGGCAAGGAAAGGAGACGCAGTTCACCGCGCTCCTGCACCACGTCGACGTCGATCGACTCCGCGACGCCTTCTACGCTCTGAAGCGGGACGCCGCCCCGGGCGTCGACGGATTGACGTGGCGCGACTACGAGACCGATCTCGACAGCAAGCTCGCCGATCTTTGCGATCGGGTCCACAAAGGGGGACCGTATCACCCGCTTCCCTCCCGCCGGCGGTTCATCCCGAAGGCGGACGGCAAGCAGCGGCCCCTGGCGGTCGCCGCCCTGGAAGACAAGATCGTCCAGAGGGCGGTGGCCGAGGTGCTGAACGCGATCTACGAGGAGGACTTCCTCGGGTTCTCGTACGGGTTCCGCCCCGGACGCGGCGCGCATGACGCGCTGGACGCCCTGGTGGTCGGGATCGGCAAGAGGAAGGTGAACTGGATACTGGACGCCGACATCCGCTCGTTCTTGGATGCTGCGTCATAATACCCCCTGGTTCATGCGGTGTGGGCGAAAAGGCTGAGTTGCGGGGCTAACACCTTGATGCGGAGTCCTTTTTGCTTCCCGCGCATGACGTGGACGGCTTCGAGTTCGCCGCGCTTGACTCGCTGCAACACGGTTTGGCGCGAGACACCGAGCGCCTGCATGGCCTCGTGCATCGGCAGGAAGTCATCGGACGTTTCGCTGTTGAAGCGCGCCTTGAGCTCATCGGTCAGGCGGATGCGCCAGGGAGCGGCGGGCGTGAGCTGCTCGCCCGCGATCATGCCGTCGTTGAGCAACCGATGGATCGTCGAGGGAGCGACGCTGAGCGCGTCGGCGGCTTGCCTGATGGTCATAAGCTCGCCGTCGGCTTGCGTTTTTTCCTGGAAGCCCGGGATTTTCCAGTGCCGGCGTAGATTGCCGACGCGGTTGCGGTCGAAGCGGTGGCCATAGGCGGTCGTGCGGCCCTGCCGGTTGAGGATGCCGGCGATCACGGGATCAGGATAATGCACCGCCAGTCGTCGCAGGAGCGCGACGGTGTCCTCGTCCGTGCGGATCGTCGCCGGCCGCGATCGGGGCAGAGCAAGATCGATCTCGGTCAGCGCGCCGCCCTTCCAGCGCATCGTCAGATGGGCGGCAAAGGCGTCGCGGTCGACTTTGACGATGACCTCGTCGATGAGCGTGCGCAGCAACTCCTTCCGGTCGCGCGGCGTGGTCGTGTTTGCGTTCCACAGAGAGAGGAGATCAGGACCGAGTGAGAGCAGGCGGTTGCGCTCCTGTTGGGCGATCACGTGCGGGCGCTCGCTCTCGCGACGAGCGAGATCGGCCTTTGCGGCCTCCAGCGCCTTCAGCGATTCTTCCCACTCTCGCTCGAGCCCGCGCGCCACGAGACGGTTGTCGGGGTCGACGGCGCGATAGCGGCGCTCGGCGCGTTGGGCTTGGTAGCCGGCGCGTTCCACGGCGAGTTGCCATTGCTTGAGCGCCGTCTCACGATCCGCCTCGAGTCGCTCGGCGGCGGCGACCGCTGCGGTGAGCCTTGCCGGTTCCAGGGCGGCGATGAAGGCTTTCGTGACGGCGTCGTCGATTTGAACGCCGCCGACACTGAGGCAATAGACGCCACGGCCCTCGACCAGCGCCTTGCCGGCGCAATGATATCCAGGAGCAGAGTTGCGTCCGCGATAGTGGGTGTGCAGGCGGCGTCCGCAATGGCCGCAGCTGGCGAAACCTTGCAGGAGGGCGCCGCCTTCTCTCACGGCGCCGCAGCTCTTGTGCGGCTCAGGCCGCGTGTTCTCGGCGAGGCGTTGCTGATTGGCTTCATAAGTCCGCCAGTCGATGAAGCCCGGGTGATGCTCTCTGATGAAGACCTGCCATTCCGAGCGGGGCAAACGTCGAATGCGCTTCTTGCGCGCGCCAGAGGGGTCGAGAATCGTCTCCTGGCGCGTTCTGCCATAGACATAAGCGCCGGCATAGACGGGATTCCTCAAGACGTGGTGGATGGCCGTGTAGCTCGCCTCGACCCAACGGATCTCGGCGCGGGCGTGCATTTGCAGGGGGAATTTGAGCCCTTCGGAGCGGAACCACAGCCAGACGCGCCGCGCCGACCCCATCTCGGCGAAGCGAGCGAAGACGCAGCGAATGGCGGCGACGACCGCCTCGTCGGGATGGAGGCGGACCTCGCCATCGGCCTCGCCCCAGACGAAGCCGACCGGCAGACCGCGGCGCAGTTCGCCCCGCGCCGCCTTGTTGCGGATTCCGCCATTGAGGCGAGCCCGCAGCACGTAGAGTTCGGCTTCGCTCATCGTGCCTTTGAGCCCAAGCAACAGGCGATCGTTGAAGACGGCCGGATGATAGACGCCGTCGGCGTCGCCGATCAGCGTGTCGGTGAATCCGGCCAGATCGATCAGGCGATACCACTCGGCGTTGTTGCGCGCGAGCCGCGAGACTTCGAGACCGAGCACCAGGCCCACGTGCGCAAGCGCTACTTCCGAGGTGAGGCGGGCGAAGCCCGAACGCGCCGCCGAGCCTGACCCCGAGAGGCCGAGGTCCTCGTCGATGACCATAATGCGTTCATCGGGCCAGCCGAGATCGCGCGCTTTGCCGGCAAGCGCATATTGACGGTCTGTCGATTCACGGTTGTGTTCGACCTGCGCGGCGCTGGACTGGCGCAAATAGACGATGGCCCGCCGGGACAGATGGCTTGGCGTGATCTTGGCGCGCTCATTCATCGCTCGCCTCCGTCGCCGGCTCGTCCTGAAGCATGCGGGCGATCAGGCGCGCCAGCATGTCGATTGCGGCGATGCGTGCGGCTTCCTCGATTTCCTCCCACGCCGCCGGCGCTCTTTGTGGAACATCGCTCTGGTCGAAAAGCTGCAAGTTCAATTGCATCGTGGCTCTCCTTGCGCGGCGCCGATTCGGCGCCTCGGCTGCTGAGAGCGTCGACGAGCTCGCGCAGCCGGAGCAAATCACCGAGCCTGCCGAGATCGTGGCCAGCGTCATCGGCATCGATTGGCGGCGTTCCTCCAGGCGACGCAATTTTCCAATCGGTCCAGCTCGCCGGGATCAACGACCGGCTGCCGTCCGGCAGAATTGTGAGGAGATAGGAGACGCCGCGCCGCCGGATGGCGCTGATCACGGCCAGCGCTCGACCTTCGAAGGCGTGACGGTTGCGCGTGATCCTCACGGCTGCCGGAAGATCGTGGCGATGGGCAGTCTGTGGCCCTTTCCTTCGACTCGGTGAGCCACGAATGGCTTCTCCGCTTCCTGGAGCATCGGATCGGCGACGTGCGCATCCTCCGCCTGATCCAGAAATGGCTCAAGGCGGGCGTCCTGGAGGATGGGGTCCTGACGGCCGGTGAACGGGGGACGGGGCAAGGATCGGTGATTTCGCCGCTGCTCGCCAACGTCTACCTCCACTACGTCATCGACCTCTGGGCCGCGCAATGGCGCAAGCGCGAAGCCAAGGGAGACATGATCGTCGTGCGCTATGCCGACGACTTGGTCTTCGGCTTCGAGCACGAGGCCGACGCGCGGCGCTTCCTCGACGCGATGCGGACGAGGCTCGAGGCGTTTGCGCTCTCGCTCCACCCGGACAAGACCCGGATCATCGAGTTCGGCCGCCATGCGGCGGCCGATCGCACGGCTCGCGGGCTCGGCAAACCGGAGACCTTCAACTTCCTAGGCTTCACCTTCATTTGCGGAAAAACACGGCGGGGCAAGTTCCTGATCCACAGGAAATCCCGGCGGGATCGCATGCGCGCGAAGCTCAAAGAACTGAAGGACAAGCTGCGAAAGCGCATGCACCGGCCGTTGCCGGAAACCGGCAAGTGGCTGGGGCTGGTCGTGCGAGGCTTCATGAATTACCACGCTGTCCCGACCAACAGTCGGGCGGTCGCCGGCTTCCGGCTCTCCGTGATCGACCTTTGGCGGCGCGCCCTCAGAAGGCGCGGCGACAAGGACATGACGGGCTGGAGCCAGATCATGCAGCTCGCTGACCGCTACCTCCCCAAAGCCCGTATCCTCCATCCCTGGCCCGAGCAGAGGTTTGCCGTCAAACACCCGAGGCAGGAGCCGTATGCGGGAAAGCCGCTCGTACGGATCTGTGCGGGGGGCGCGCAGTAATGCGCGTCCCTACCGCGACTCGGCGATGGAAATGGCGCGATCGTCGTCGGCGGACGTCGAATAAAAGGACTACCCGATCGAAGCGACGAAGGGACAGGTTTTGGCGGCCAATGCATTGAAAAGCCGAGATCGCGGACGGGACTGCACGGCGCCCGGGCCCCGAATTTGATTCGGGAGTGTTTCAGGTCGCTCGCACTGGCTTGTGCGGTTCCAACTGATCGGGACCTGCTCTAGCCGCCGGTCAGGAGGTCGCCGGCGCGCCGTACGGCAGGGCGAGATCCGCCGCCCTTGCTGCGCTGCGCGCCTTCACCGTCGCCTCCCGCCCCCGGGCGTCGACCTCATGCGCCGGCAGGTCGTCGGGCTTGAAGCCGGCCTTCGCGTAAACCTCCTCGCTCATCAAAACCTCGCAGCCGAGCGGCTTGGTCAAGTCCTGCAAGCGGGCGGCGACGTTGACGGCGTCGCCGATCACGGTGAACTGGGCGTGGCGCTCGTAGCCGATCTCGCCGGCGATGATCGTGCCGGCGTTGATCCCGACGCCGAAGCGGAGGGGCTCGACCGGCCCGTAGGCGAGCGCGCGGTTCAGTTCTTCGACATTGGCCGCGATCGCCGCGCAGGCTTGAAGCGCCTGGCGGCAGGCTTCCTCTCGCAGGCTCCTGAGGCCGAACAGCGCCAAGAGCCCATCGCCCAAAACCTGGTTCGGCTCGCCGCCGGCGGAAATCACCGCGCGGCTCACCGCGTTGAGGAACTGGTTGATGATGAAAACGGTGTCGTAGGGCAGCCGGCTCTCGGCGAGCCGGCTCGATCCGCGCATGTCGACGAACATGACGACGGCGTAGCGCTCCTCGCCGCTGCTCGCCGGCAGACCGCCATAGACGTCGGCGATGGTCACATGCGGAGGAAGGAGCGGCACGAAGGCGAGGTCGCGGATCGGGCGCAATTGGCAGGCGAGCCGCACCCCGTCTCCCGCGTGGACACGCTCCAGCACCGCCTGCTCCGCCGGGCCGATCGGAAGCAGGTCGGTCGAATTGCCCAGGATGCGGATGCGGCAGGTCGAGCAACGGCCGCGTCCGCCGCAGACATGCGCGTGAGGGATGTTGTTGAGGAGGCTCGCCTCGAGCACGCTCAATCCGCGCTTCACGCGGATCGCGCGGTCGGGATAGGTGAGTAGGATCGTGCCGCTCCGACGGTCTCTCACGCGGCGCGCGCCCCGGGCAAGGAAGGCGCCTGCGAGGATCGCTGCGAACGCGACGAGCGTCTCGTCGCGGTAAAGAACGAGCAAGGCGGCCTCACCCGGGGTTCCGACATGCTCAGCGGTCAAATTCAGCGCTCGCCAGGACGGACTTTCCGCCGCCTCGCGCGTCTGCCGGCCGCCCTGGCAGTAGCCGAGCAGCGCCAGCGCCGGCAACAGCACGGCGGCCGACAGGAGAAGGTTTTTGACCCGTGGATAGAAGGGCTTGAGAGCGAGCCAGGAGCGGATCCCGATCGAGCCGTGAATCCACACGATAAGCAGGAGAATAGCCTGCAAAGCTCCGGCAGGCGGCGGGCCGGCCCACAATTTGTACAACACCTGCGCGTAGCCCTTGTCCGTCTTGAACAGGCTTAAGGAAACCCGCGTACCGATGACGTGATCAGCCAGCAGGAAAGGGATCATGAGCCCGAGGGCGAGCTGGGCCGCCTCGAACCTGGTCCAGCGGAACTGGCGCCGCTCGTAGAGCGCCCAGAAGCCCAGTCCCATGTGGATGAGGAGCGCGGCGTAAAGGACGAGGGCGCCCGGGACGGATTGCCAGATGAGCTTCTGGACCGCGAGCCCTTTCTCCATCGCATCGACGGAGATATTGCCAAGCGCGTGATTGGCGAAATGCAGGGTCGCGTAAGCGAAGAGGACCAGCCCGCAGACGAGCCGGATCTTTCGAAGGCCGAGGGGGAACCCCCGCCGCAGGCCCTTGTGTTCGATCTGCGGCATCGTGTCCCTTTCCCGCCGGCCGCCGGCCCGACTGAAGCGGCCGATCGCCGATTTTGCAAGGGCGCGAAGCGGCGCCTCGACGGTGCGCGGGCTTTGCTGTTCTCGCAGCCGACGGCCAACGCGAATCCGCTGTTATCGGGAAATAATCCGCTGTTCCGCCTGCCGAGGCGATTTCAGCCCAAGCTGCTGAAAATGCAAGTACATTAGGTACAAAATCGCAGCCGGAGCGGTCGTGTTTTGCGAAATCCGCTGTTTTTGCCCCTCTTACCAGCGGATTCGGTCCGCCAGAGTGCGCCACCCGTTCAGCCGGACCCTTACAGCCGGTCGAGCCATTCCGGGTAGCTGAGGCGTTCGCCCGACAACGGCGGAAACCGGCCGTTCCCCTGCAGGAAAGCGAATGTCGCGGCAAGCGCGGCGGGCGCGGACTGAAGGTCGCCGAACGCTTCGAAGCCGAGCGTCCACCAGGAGGCCGAGCGGTCCTCCACGGCGACTTCAGCCAGTTCGAGGTTGCAGCCCACGGCAGGGGCAAGCGGCGTCTCCGCGTTGGCGTCGACAGGCATCTCCTCGACGTCGGTTGCGGCCGCCAGGTACCTGCGCATCCAGCGCCTCTTGCGGGTGAGAATGCCGTCGGCCGCTACGACCTGGGGCGCCTTCCACTTGCACCAGATCTCGATCCAATCGAGGGGAAAGGCCGCGTCGCTGGCCGGCGGATCAGGCGGTCTGACGACGGCCACCAGGCCCTTGATCTCGACGTCGTCGCGCCGCCCCTCGCGAGCGCCGCGCGCCTTGACGCCGATTTCCGTAATGCCCTTCGCATGAAGATATCGGTCGATGCGCTCGCTCTCGCCCCCGCCTGGCGGGATCGCCGGGGCGGTCGGCCCTACATAAAACCACTGGCGCACCTCTGCAGGACAGGCGTCTCGCCAGAACCATCGCGCTTCCGCCGAAAGAAACATGGCTTCCTCCGCAGGGTTGAGCCCGTCCAGCGCCAGCCTAGCGCCGCGCCCCAGCTTTTTTGAGGGCCTTCCCGCACCCTTCGCGATGGGAACCCTTGCGCGCAAATTCGTGTTGTTTTCCAGAACCGCCGGGTGAAGGCCCTCAGGCGCCGGCGGATTTCGACTGAAGAGGATCACCATCATGGCGACGAAACAGTCCAAGCCGCAGAAAGAGACGGTCGGACGGGTCATGCACGAGTACAAGCACGGCGAACTGCGCTCGGGAGCGAGCGGCAAGAAGGTCAAGAACCCGCGGCAGGCGATCGCGATTGCGCTCAGCGAAGCAGGCGCGTCGAACCAGCAGAGTCCCGAAGAAAACAAAGAGCGCTTCCGCCACACCAAGGCCAAGGAGGCCCGCGGCGAGACCGCGCAGGCCGAGACGGAGGGCCGGGGCGAATCCCGGTCCCACCGCAGAAGGGGAGCCGAAACGCGGGACGACCTTTATCGCAAGGCGCGCGAGCGCGACATTCCCGGCCGATCGAAGATGAGCAAGAGCGAGCTCGAGCGGGCGGTCGGATCCCGCTGATATTTCGCGACAAGGGGGCGGAGAGGGATCGGCGACAAGTCGGCGAGGCCCGCAAGAACTGCGGAAAGCGTGGGCGGCGCCCCGGCCCCGGCGGAGCGGTCGCAGCAGGCCGCTCCCACGGAGGCGACGTCGATGAGGGAAGACGCGATTGGCGACCTGACGCTGGCGACGGCGCTGATCGCGATAGCGGGCTTTGTCGATGCGGTCGGATTCCTGACCCTCGGCCATTTGTTCGTTTCCTTCATGAGCGGGAATTCGACGCAGTTCGCCATTGCGATCGCCGGCGCCTCGTTGAGCAAGGCGTCTATGGCGGGAGGCCTTGTCGGTTTTTTCGTCGCCGGGGTGGTCGGCGGGCGGTCGCTCGCGCTCGCGGCGAAGGATTGGCGCCGCCCCGTGATCCTGATCGTCGAATTGGCGCTGCTCGGCGCGGCGGCGCTCGTGCCGCTTTCGGGCGCGCGGCCCGCCTACCTGATTGCGCTGGCGATGGGCAGGCAGAATGCGGTCGTCCACAAGGCGGGTCAGACCGCACCGCGGTCACCTATGTCACCGGGACGCTGGTCAGTTTTGGCGAGCGGCTGGCGGACGCCCTTTGTTTCGCGGGCCCCGCAGGGGCCTGGGTTCCCTACCTGATCCTCTGGATCGGCATCGTCTGCGGCGGGGCGGTGGGCGGAATCGCTTATGCCGCGTGGGGGATTCGCGCGCTCCTGCTCCCGACGGCCGGAGTTCTGGCGGTGGCGGCTGCGACGGGCGCGAGGGCGTGGCGCAGGCGCCGACGGTAGCGGTTTGCCGGCGCTCGATGGAGCAAAAAGGCAATCCGTCGCTCGCGGGGGTCGCTCCAAGCGAGGGACGGCTGCCCCGCACGCTCAATCCGGCGGGGGGCGAAGAACCGCCCGGACCTTTTCGGCGAGCTCGTCGGCCGTGTACGGCTTCTTGAGCCACGCCCCGCTCTTCAGCCCCAGCCGCGCGATTGCCGGCTCCGCATAGCCGGAGGTGAAGAGCACCTTGATGTCGGGCTTCATCGCCAGCGCCGCTTGCGCCAGATCGTAGCCGGTCATGCCGCCGGGCATCACCATGTCGGTGAAGATCATCGCGATGTCCGGACGGGCTGCAAGGTGAGCGAGGGCGGCGACGCCGCTGTCTGCCTCGATGATCTCGTAGCCGAGGCTCCTGAGCCGCTTGCTCAACACCCTGCGCAGGCGAGGGTCGTCCTCCACGAGGAGGATGGTCTCGGCGCCGCCCGGCAGTTCCGCCTCCGGCGTTTCGACCGCGCGCGACGCCGCCCCCTCCACGTTCTCGGCGAGAGGCAGGAAGACGCGCACACTCGTCCCGTGCCCCAATTCGCTGTAGATCTGGATGTTCCCGCCCGACTGCTTGACGAAGCCATAGACCATGCTCAGGCCGAGGCCGGTGCCGGCGCCGGCCGGCTTGGTGGTGAAGAACGGCTCGAACGCCCGCCGGCGCACCTCATCAGACATGCCGGTTCCCGAGTTGGTGACCGTGATCAGCACATAAGGGCCGGTGCGGATGTCCGGATACGACTGCGCATAGTCGGCGTCGAGCCGCACATCGGTGATTTCGATCGTCAGCCGTCCGCCGCGAGGCATCGCGTCACGGGCGTTGATCGCCAGGTTGAGCAGGACGTTCCAGAGCTGTGAGGGGTCGACCACGGTCACATGCGCCGATCCCACGACCACGATCCGCAGTTCGATCGCCTCGCCCAGCGTCCGCCGCAGGAGGTCGGCGAAATTGGCGACGAGCGGCCCGACGTCGGTCGGTTTCGGATTGAGCGGCTGGCGTCGGCCGAAGGCGAGGAGCTGGGCGGCCAGCTTCGCGCCCTCCTGCGCCGCCTCCAGGGCCTCCTTGGCATGCTCACGCTGCTCGGTCTCGCTGAGACGCGGGTAGAGCATTTCGAGGTTGCCGATGATCGCCGTCAGGTGATTGTTGAAATCGTGGGCGACCCCGCCGGTGAGCTGGCCGACCGCCTCCATCTTTTGCGATTGCCGGAGTTCCTCCTCGATCTTCTGGCGGCTGGTGAGGTCGCGCACGAAGCCGGTGAAGATCCTTTCTCCATTCGCCCGCGCCTCTCCGACCGCCAGCTCCATCGGGAACACAGCGCCGTCCTTGGTGAGGCCCTTCACCAGACGGCCATAGCCGATGATCCGCGCCTCGCCGGTCCTGAGATAGTTGGCGATGTAGGCGTCGTGCTCGGACCGGTAGGGTTCGGGCATGAGTATCTTGACGTTGCGGCCGATCACTTCTTCAGGCCGATATCCGAACAGCTTCGCCGCCGCGGCGCTGAAGGAGGTGACGAGACCGCGCTCGTCGATCACGATCATCGCTTCGGGGACGGTGTCGAGGATCGAACGCAGATGCGCCTCGCGCGTCGCAAGCTCCGCCTGGGCCCGCTTCAGCCCGGTGATGTCGCTGTTGCTCTGCAGCACGAAACCGACGCCGTTGTCGTCGGACTTGTGCGCGACCCAAAGGCTGGCGATCGAGACGGTCGATCCGGACTTGGTCCGATGGTCGACTTCGCCTTGCCAGCTGCCGCGCTCGCGAAGGACCGCGACGATCTCGTTCCGCGGCACGGGATAGGTGGTCTTCAACAGCTCCTGGGCGGCGCGTCCGACGGCTTCCTCTCTGCTCCAGCCGTAAAGGCGCTCGCAGCCCGTCGTCCAGTGGCGGATTTTGCCATCCACGTCATGGATGATGACGTTGGCGAGATCCAGGATGCCCGCAAGAGAGGCGAATTCGGCGTTCACTGCCGATCTCCTACTTTCGGCGTCGTCCTCACGCTCGTTTCTCGGCTGGGCTGGCGCGCCTCGAACCCGGCGTAATCAAACCATGCTGGGTAAGGCTTGTCACCACCGACGAAAGGGTTGCGAAAGGGATTGAAAACCGTGTGCGATAGGCTGGGGGGCGGCTCGCCCGCGCAATCATCGCCGCTCGGAAGGTGCGAGAACCTCTCAACTCCCGCCTCCGCCGCCGGCCGAACAGAAAGCGGCTCGTCATGAAGGTTTTGGTCGCGGGGGCGACGGGAGCGGTCGGCCGCCGTCTCACGCCGATGCTCGTCGCGGCCGGTCATCGGGTCGCCGGACTTACGCGGTCGCCGGAGAAAGCCGACGCACTTCGCCGCTCCGGTGTCCAGGCAATGGTCGTCGACGCCTTCGACAGAGACGCGGTCAGAGCGGCCGTCCTCGAAGCGCGGCCCGAAGTGGTTGTTCACGAGATGACGGCGCTCCGCAATGCGAGCGACCTCGTTCACTTCGATCGCGCTTTCGCGGCGACCAACCGGTTGCGAACGGAGGCGCTGGACCATCTCCTTGATGCGGCCGAGGAAAGCGGCGCGCGCCGGCTCGTCGCGCAAAGCTTCTGCGGCTGGCCCTACGCCAGGACGGGAGGACCGGTGAAGGCGGAAGAGGATCCGCTCGATCCCGATCCGCCGCGCCAAACGCGGCGCGCGCTCGACGCGATCCGTTATCTCGAATCCTCCGTCGCAGGCTCGCGCAGGTTGGAAGGCGTCGTCCTTCGCTACGGCGCCTTCTATGGACCGCGCTCTGGCCTGTTCGAGGGACCGTTCATCGGTCAAGTGCGCGCGAGGCGGGCGCCGATGATCGGCGACGGCGGCGGTTGGTGGTCATTCCTGCATCTTGAGGACGCAGCCTCCGCGACGGCGCTTGCCGTCGAGACCGGCGCCCCCGGCGTCTACAACATCGTCGACGACGAGCCCGCTCCGGTTCGCGAATGGCTGCCGGCGCTCGCCGCAATGCTCGGCGCCAAGCCGCCCCGCCGCATACCGGCCTTCCTCGCCCGGATCGCGCTCGGCCAGCATCTGGTGGCGATGATGACCGAGAACCGCGCCGGCTCGAACCGCAAGGCGCGGGAGGCGCTCGGCTGGCGGCCGGCCTGGGCCTCCAGGCGGCAAGGCTTTGCGGAGGTCATCGCGCAGACAGGCTGAAGCGGGCCGATCGCCGGAATGTCATTGCGAGGAGCGAAGCGACAAAGCAATCGAAGGGCGGCGAACGGCGCCTTGTGCTGCTTCTTCCGCCGCTTTGACCAGGATCGCTCCCAATGCCGGCGTCGGTTCCGCCCAACCTGACCCGCTCTAAGCTGCAGCTTCGGGAAGTCGTTCCTCGTCGCCGTCAGTCGTTCGAGGCAGCCATAATTTCATGGTGAGCCGCAGGCTGCTCTCGCTTGTCTCCGATCAGATCGATCAGTTCGAGGAATTCGGTCAGGGACTCGAGCTGCGCCATCGCGTTGAGCCGGGACTTGCCCGTTAGTTCGGGCAGTTGTTCCTTGAGCTCGGCGATCTGATCCTCGAACGCGGCAAGAAGCTCGTTGCGCATGGGCTTATTCCAACTGGTCCTCGCTTGGGCCGATCATCGCTTGCGGGGCGGGTCTCCCGGCTCGCTCGAGACGCACGCTCCCGATGCGGCTGCCCTAATCCTCCTCAACAATAAACGCCGCTCGCGGCGGCGTCCGTGACGCTCGTCACAGACAAGACCCATTCGAGGGAAACGTCCCAGCCGTTACGGACCCGTCGCCAGGATTCGGGTGCGCGGGCGAGCCAACCGCGCCGGTTCCTCCGGCGCCGTCGCCGGTGGCGGCATGACGTCATTCTCTCGTCATAGAACGCCGGCTCGATGTGGGCGTCGCCAGCCGAAGCCAATCCATTTGTGCGTCTGCCTCGTTGTATCGCCGGCGTGTGCGTTGCAGGATATCCGGCGCGCGCCCACGAGCGCCCGAGATGGAGGACAGGATGAAAATCGCATTTTTCGGCGCCGGGCTGATGGGCGCGGGCTTCGTTCGCCGGATGCTGGAGAACGGCCATCAGGTCAATGTCTGGAACCGCGATCAGGCGAAAGCGAAGGCGCTCGAGGTCGACGGCGCGCGCGCCTTCGCCGACGCGGCCGAAGCGATCGAGGGCGTCGAGCGCATTTATCTGTCGCTGTCCGACGACGCCGCGGTCGATTCCGTGCTCGAGCCGCTCGCGGGCTCGATCCCGGCCTCGAGCTTCATCATCGACCACACGACCACGGCGCCGACGCCGACCGTCGAACGGATCGCCCGCTGGGTCGGGCGGGGCAGGGTGTTCCTTCATGCGCCGGTGTTCATGGCGCCGTCCAACGCGCGCGAGGGGACCGGCCTGATGCTGATCTCGGGCGATCCCGCCAGGATCGCCGCCGTCCTTCCAGAGCTCGAAAAGATGACGGGCCGGGTGGTCAACCTCGGGCCGAAGCCGGGGGTCGCAGCCGCTTACAAGCTGTTCGGCAACCTGACACTGATCGGGATGATGGGCGTCGTCGCGGACGTCGTGCGCCTCGCCCATGCGGTCGGCGTCGCCCCGGCCGACGCGGTCGCGATGTTCAAGGAATTCAATCCCGGGCAGTTCCTGCCCGCGCGCGCCGCCAAGGTCGCCTCCGGTCCGTACGAGCCGCCGTCCTTCACCGTCGCCATGGCGCGCAAGGACGTGCGGCTGATGATCGACGAGGCCCCGCGCCACGATGTCGCGCTCGCCGTCATGCCCAGCCTGGCGGCGCTCTACGACGCGGCGATCGCGCGGGGCGAGGGCGGCCGCGACACCAGCGCGGCCTTCCGCTATCCGATCGAGGGGTGAGGGGGCGGCAGGCGAAGAACACATACCGGGCCGCTGAGGGACGCCGCTCGGGATCCAGCGTGGACGACGACCGTCTCGAGCGGCGCCTATTCAGCTGCGTGCTCGAGCCGCTCGAAATCGTCGAGCACGGCGCCAATCAGCTTCTGTCTTCGAGGGTCTTGGGCGCTCAAGGAAGCGGCGAATAGCTTGAGAAGATAGCGCGCCTTCTCGGCGGCCTCGCCCCAATTCCTGGCCGGCGCTGCGAGCAGGTGAGTTTCCAATTCTTCCTGCCGAGCACGCAAGGCCTTCTCGTTGGCCTCAACCTCCGCCAGCAGCCGGCGCAGGTCGGTGGCCTTCTGCGCCGCCATGCCGCGATGCTGATCCAGATCGATCGTCTTCTCGGTCATGCTTCTTATATCCCGGGGCTGAGCCCCGCATTGCCGGGAGGGCGCGGGCATCGGAATTTTGTTCTCGGATTCTCGTCGGACAATTCCGGCTCCGATCCCGACGTCGCCGAGTTCGACCCTATCATAAGTTCAAGTGACCTGTCCTCGCCGCGCGCGTTTAACACAAATGTCATGACCGGTTCACACCGAGCACTTAACACCTCGACCCGCGCCGGATCGTCAGTTTTCGCTGAGGCGAACAAACGAGAGGAGCGGGCCTCATGCGAAGACCTTGACGAACAAGGGCGGCGAGGTTCGCGAGCTGACGGCTGAGGACATGCGCCTGTTCGAGCCGATCGCCGACGTCGACCCCGGCATGGTCGAGGCGAAGGATTTTAGGGTCGTCCTTGACTTCGAATTCCTTTCGCGCCCACGCTCCGCCAAGCAAACGATCAGTCCATTCAAGCACGCGGGGCGGCCCGACCGCCCTTCGTGAAATCGTCCAGGAACTCCGACACCGGCTCGACGCCTGTGACCAGCAGATGATCCCGCGCGCGCGTGCAGGCGACGTACAGCAGGTGCCGCTCGGTGTCGTAGACCTCCTGCAAATCGGCGTCGTCGCCGACGGTCTCGATGCGCTCCTGCAAGGGAATGATCTCGTCGTCGCAGGCCATCACGGCCACGGCGCGAAACTCCAGGCCCTTGGCCAGGTGCATCGTGCTGATCGAGACGTGGCCGCTGGTGGTTTCGACGTGCTCGTCGAGAATCTTGAACGCAAGGCCCGCCGCCTTGACGGCGGCGCGGGCGCGGTCCAGTTGCGCCGCCGACCGGACGAACACGCCGAATTCGTGCGGCAGCGACGCCCGCTTTGGCGCGTTCCGCGAGCCAGTCGCCGACGAACGCGATTTCCTCGCTCTCGCTCTTGAGCGAGCGAATCGATCGGCGGCGGACCGTTGAACACCGAAACCGTGTCGCTCCGATCCTCGGCGTTGCCGTCGACGTCGGTCACGCTCGGGCCGAGCAGCCGGTCCGCCTGCGTGCGGATCTGATGCGAGGTGCGGTAGTTGACGCGCAATGTGCGGGAGCGTCCCCGGATGTCGACACCCGAGCGCCTTCCACGAGAAGGGCTGCTGGAAGATGCGCTGCCCGAGGTCGCCGGCGAAGAACAGAGCATTGCGGCGGTCTCGCCCCCAAGCGCGGCGAAGAAGCGAACATGCGCGACGGTGATGTCCTGCGCCTCGTCCACGACCGCAAAATCGAAAACCGGCGTTCTTGGTTTTCGAGATCGCGGCGGCGAGCGCGCTGAAGAGCTGCGCGTGGTGATCAGCCCGCGCGATTTCAACCCGGCGCGAACCCGCTCGAAGATCGACCACAGAACCTTGCGCTGCGGCTCCGGGAGGCGTGTCTTCCTGCCAAGCCGCACGACGTCGCGATACGCCTCCCAGTCCTCCAGCTGCCAGGCGTCGACCACCTGCTCCCATTCGGTGAGGAGAAAATGCAGCGCGAACTTGTGGCCGCCGACGTGCGCTCGCGGCCTCTTGCATGAGCTCGCGGACCACGTCGCCGCCGGCGATCGTCGCCGGGCCGACGTGCGCTTTGTAGAGCCGGAGGCCGATGGCGTTGAGCGAATGGACGTCGATCCGCTCCGCAAGGCGCGGCTCGTTGCCGAGCAATCGTCTCGAGCTTGGTTCGCAGCGCGTTCGCCAGCGTGTCGGAGAAGGTCGTCAGCAAGACCCGCGCGTCGGGGTTCGTCCGCGCCAGAATGCGCAGCCCGATGCAGCGCGACGATCGTCTTGCCGGTGCCGGCCGAACCGGAGACGCGCGCCGGCCCGGTATAGTCGCGCTCGACCAACTGCCGCTGCTCGGGATGCAGGAAGACCGTCCACTTCTCCCACGGGAAATCGAGGGCGCGCTGCCAGTTCCTCGACGTCGCCATGACGCGGAACCGCCGCAGGGCGTCGGGGTGCTCGAACGGATTGCCGCTCGCGACAGCCGGCTGCGGCGCGCGCGGCTTGCCGCCGGTCGCCAGCTCGAGCAGCGCCTCGGCAGCTTCGGCCGGCAAATGGTCCGTCAGAGCAAGCAGCGTGTCCTCGGTCGCCGTCTTGACGTCGGCGAGCCACTCCGCCGGGCACGCCGTAGCCGAGCAGTTCGTCGTCGGACATTTCGGCGAAAAGGCGCTCTTCCTGGCGGCCGGCTGCGGCGTCGCCGGAATCTCGATCTGCACGTATACCGGGACCACGATCTCCTTGACCGTCTCGCGTATCTCGACCAGTTGCGCGGCGCCGGTTTTCGGATGCGTCTCCAGTTTGCGGCGCTCCGCCCAGTCGTAGGCCTTGTCGTGGTGGTCGACGTAGCAGAGCAAAAGGCTCGCGTCGCTCTTGTGAACGATCAGCCGGATGTCGCTGCTCACCCGCACCGACCAGAAGTTCTTGTCCTTCGCCTTGTCGAGCTTGTGGAAGCTCATGCCGGGATTGGCCGGGTTCAGCTGGAGGTCGAACGCCGTCGTCTTGACCGCCTTCTGCTCGTCGCCGGTCAGGCGGGCGAGGCTGTCGGTGAAGGTGTCGGCGATCCGGAATTCCATCACGTCACACCTTGAACACCTTCATCACCTCATCGCCCAAGATGGTTGATCACCTTGACGGCGATCCGCCCGGTCTTCGGCTTCTCGAACGGACGCGACGTGTCGCTGTTGAGCGTCGCCCACGCTTCGGGATCGATTTCGGCTTTCAGGGTCGTCTTGAGCGCGCTGTAGGGATCGTTCGCGCCGAGGAAATAGGCGTGGCGGACGAAGAAGCTCTCCTCGTTGTAGTCGGTGTCGATGAACCAGCAGGCGATGCCGTCCGCGCTGTCGCTGACGACTTCGCCGGTCTGCGGCTTGAACACATCGACGCCGTTCACCTTCACGCGCATCTTGCCGTCCGGCTCCGGCAGGAGCGTGATGTCCGGCTCGCCGAAAATCACGAAGAGATTGCCCTTGCCGGTGTTCTTGAGGTCCTCGGCCATGTGCAGGTCGGCGTTCATTCGCGCCTTGAGCACCGGGATGCGGCCGAGCTTGCTGAATTCCGTCGCGTGCGCCTCGTAGTTGAACGCGCAGGCGATCAGCACATCGAACCCGGCATCCCCGGCTTCGCGGGCGGCGGCGACAAGGTCGGCGCGCTGCACCGTGCCGAATTCCGGGCCGATGAAGATGGCGGCGCGCTTTTCCGTCGTCGCCTTCCATGTAGCGCCCTTCGGCGCAGACCAGATCGCCGGGCCAAGGAGTGAGAGCAGTGAAGGTAATCCTGTCTTCCTTGTGCGCCTGCTGCACGCCGGCGGTCTTCAGGTTTTCCAGGATCATCTGGGGGAAGGATTGCTTCGCGCCGTATTCGGCGCCGTCTTCCTTGAAGCCGTCGATCAATTCATCGTTCTCATCGACGCCGAGCACGCGGTGCGGGCTAGGCTTTCGACTGTGAAAGGACCGGCCACGCGGACCTTCTTCTTGTCCTCGTAGGGCTTGTCGTAGAGGTATTCGAACTCGGCCTTGGCGGCGATGGACGCGTCGATTTCCTTCTGGCGGGCGATGCGCGCCTGCCACCAGTCGGCGTGCAGTTTCTTCGCTGCTCCGACCACGTCTTGTCGGCCTCGCGCGGAATCTCCCATTCCTGCCAGCTTCTTGAGCGCGGCGTTCAGCTTCTCGCGCAGCGGCTCCAACTTCGTCTGCCACTTCTCCCAGATGACATCGATCTCCGCGTTGTTGGCGATCGACTTCAGCGTGATGTGCGGCACGCGCTCGTAGACGAAGCCGTGGCGGATGTTGCCGTGCACCGGCTGCGAACTTGGCGCTGTGCGGGTGACCTCGGCTTCCTTGATCTGGCCTTCGCGGGAATCGGCCAGCAGGTAAAACGGATAGCGCGCGCCCATGATCCGGGCACGGGCCAGCGCCAGAGCCACGCGCGAAGTGTCAATCGTGATCCAGCGGCGGCCCCATTGCTCGGCGACAGTAGGCGGTCGTGCCGGAGCCGCAGGTCGGGTCGAGCACAAGATCGCCGGGATCGGTGGCCATCAGTATGCAACGCTCAATCACTTTAGTCGTCGGTTTGAACGACGTAGACTTTCGTCGTCCGCTGAACTGCACCGATCCTGTGTCGTCCCAACAATTATCGATTGGCGCAACGGAAAGTCATCGAGGAAGCTCACATAGCTAAGTGCTTCCGTCAGCCTCAAGACGTCGCCGCTTCTTGTGAGCCTGACATGCCATCGATTGCTGTCTTCCAGTACTCCGTTCGTGGGCGGAAATCTTCTGGCCTTGAAATTCGACTGCCATGTTGCGTGCGCTCGGACTCCTGTCTGATGAAGTTGATCAGGCTGATACGAGCGCACGCCGTTGCAGCATTGGCCGGAGTCTGCGCTCACGTTCTCGTCAGGAGTCATCCGACTGTCAATCGCTGTCAAAGTCTAGCTTGACGTATGTAAGCGTCCTCCGTGGCTTCAGCTCGAGTCTCATTCGAAGCAGCTGCCGATACTTTGGTCGATCTGCTGTTCTTCGCAATACCAAAGAATGTAGTCGCAGACGGTCGCAATTAGAGTATGCAGTCTGCCCGCTTGTCTTTTGTGAATAGTGATCTGACTGATGAAAGTTGTCCTCCCCAAACACCTCATCCATTACCGCGCGGACGCGATGAACATTTTCATCGCCGATCTGCACGAAGATCGAGCCGGAATCAGTGAGCAGATCGCGGGCGACCGTGAGGCGGTCGCGGAGATAAGTCAGGTAGCTGTGGATGCCGTCGCGCCAGGTGTCGCGGAAGGCCTTGACCTGCTCCGGCTCGCGGGTGATGTGGTCGGCCTTGCCGTCCTTCACGTCGCGGCTGGTGGTGGACCACTGGAAGTTGCTGTTGAACTTGATGCCGTATGGCGGATCGAAGTAGATGCACTGCACCTTGCCGCGCAGGCCCTCGCGCTCGGCGAGGCTCGCCATCACCTGAAGCGAGTCGCCGAGGATCATGCGGTTCGACCAGTTCTGGTCGTGCTGATAGAACTCGGTCTTGTCGACGCCCTTGGGAATGCCGTTGAAGTCGGCGAACAGGTCCGCCGTTAGCTGCCCGGCTTCGTGCTCGCGCTCCTTGTTGCGCGCAGCAGGTCGTCGATCAGCGCCTTCGGATGGACCTTCTCCTGGATGTAGAGCGGCGGCGCATGGACGACGAGGTCGCTCCAGTCCTGCTCATCCTTGCCGCGCCAGACCAGTTGGGGATCGAGGTCGGTGTTGCGCGGATAGCGCGACCTCATCGGGTTCTGCTGCTCCTTTTGCAGCACCGACTGATATTCCGCCGTCGGGATGTTCTTCCGCTTTGCCTCGTCGTGCTTGAGCGCTTCGACAGACTTGTGTTCAGGGGAGTGGCAGCGGTCTCTCTTTCGGCCATGGCTATTTCTTTCCGGCCGCCGGCTCAGCCGTCGCGGACTCAATCATTTTGTTGAACTCGCTCTCCACCTTGGCCTTGAAATCAGACTCGATCTGATAAACCTCGGTGAACTCGGCAAACGCCCAGCGGCCATAGTCGCCGAGGTGGTTCACGCCGGGCACCCAGTAGGTGTCCATCGTGGATTTCTTCTCCTTCGCGTCCTCGCGGCGATAGCCCTTGATCTCGACCACGAGATGCAGCGGGTCATCGGCGCCGTGGCCGTCATCCACCAGCACGATGAAGTCCGGCCGATACTTCCGCATCTCCGAGCCGTAGCGATACGGCACTTCCAGGCCGAGGTTGTGGTTCTTGGTGTAGGCGATGCACCCGCGGATGCGATTCGGCGACGCGGCAGAACTCGCCCTCCCAGTCGCTGTCGAGCACGACCCAATTGACGTGGTTCTTCGGCGGCGGCCCGCTCGTGTCCCAGCGATCGGCTTCGCGACGTGTTGAAATTCACGTGCGTCGTGGAGCCAGTGGGATTGTACGGATCGAGCACCGCCTTGATCGGACGCTCGCCGACAAACTTGCGGTTGATGCGCTGCGATGATCCTGTTGCAGGCCATGTCGGCCAGCATCTTGTATTTGAGTTGTGCCGGATACGTGCCGCCCTTGCACACCAGATATCCGTCGAGCCATTGCTTGGCGATGCGCTTGAGCTGGCCGAAGAGGTGAAGCTTTGGCGTCTTCGCCTGGGTCACGCCACTTGTGCAGAGCAAGATGCGAGTCAGCTCGTACAAGAGCTGAGACGGCCGCACGTCGCCGGTATGCTCCAGGTTCAAGTCCCGCCTTTCGCCGATGATCCCGGAGTTCTGCGTCTCGGTAGCGCCGACGAGGTCTGGAGTCAGTTCGAGCACCGAGTCCTCTTGAATTCCGCCGTCAGCCGCTCCTCGGGCAGCTCGACGCGATAACCTTCCACTCGGGGAAACTGAATCTCAAGTGCGTCTCGCTCGGGCCGCACCGCCTTGACCTGGATCGTCTCTCGCGGCGGCTGCGGCGGCGCAACGACCGGCTTTGCCGTGAAGTCGAACGGAATGCCGAAGAACGTCCGCATACTCGACATTGAAGAGGCCCTCTTCGTTCAAATCATAGGACTGGCGACGCAGAGCGCGACCGATCACCTGCTCGCACAGCAGTTGGGTGCCGAAAGCGCGCACGCCCAGAACATGGGTGACGGTATTGGCGTCCCATCCCTCCGTGAGCATCGAAACGGAAACGACGCAACGGATCGATCCGCCCAACTGGCCCTGCTTGCCGACCGTGTTCATCACTTCGCGCAGCAGTGTCACGTCGTCCAGTTCCTTGCCGCCTGTATCTCGTCGGCAGTCGCCGCTGCGCTCGACGATCTCGCGGCGGAAGCGCTCGATCTCGTCGGACGCCATGCTGCGGAAATTGTCGTCCAGCGCCTCGCCCGATTCGAGCTGTTCGCTGTCGATCAGCAGCGTGTTCGGTCTGCGGAAGCGGGTTTCCGTGTTCGTCGAAATTCCGGAACAGCTCGAGGCGGCCCGCTATCGGGGTCGTCGTCCGTCATCGTTCTCTCGCTAGAAAGCCCGAGATGTAAGTCGTAGACGAGCTTTGAGGTGGAGGTGTTGTTGCAGACGACGATGAAGCACGGCGGCACCCCGATGCCCGCCTTCTGCCAAAGCTCGAATGTCTTCTCGTAGTGCCCGTAAAGAGCCTCCAGCGCCGTCTGCAATTGAGTGGGCAGGCTGAGCGGATCGAGCGCGTTCTGCTTGCCCCGGCCCTTCTTGGGCATCTTCGTTCGGATGTGCTCCCAGAGGTTGCGGAACATCGGCATTTCGTTGCCGGGGATGTTGTCCGCCACCGGCACGCGCGGCAGCTTCACGATGCCGCATTCGATCGCATCCATCAGCGAGAAGTCGCTCATCGTCCACGGGAACAGCGTGCCTTCGGCATAGCCGGAGCCGCTGAGGAAGAACGGCGTCGCCGACAGGTCGATGACGCGGCTGACCCCCAGCTTCCGGTTCACGGCTTCGAGACCGGAAATCCAGAGCGCGCGCCGCCTCGTTGTTCTTCTCGGCCTCTTTCTTCTCGTCGCCTTTCAGGTCCTCCTCGTCGCCGTCGTCCGGCTTCTCGCGGTAGCAGTGGTGCGCCTCGTCGTTGATGACGAGGATGTTCTTCATCCCCATCAGGTCGGGCATCACCCGCTGGAGCATCTGCCCTTCGGTCTCGAGCGTGTTCAGCTCCTCGCCGCCGCGGCCCTGAAGCAGTTGCCGTCCGCCTTTGGACAGCTCGATCCGCTCGCGAAGCTTGAAAGCGTGGTAGTTCGTGATGACGATCTTGGCCCGCTTCACCTCTTCGAACATGTCGCCGGGAACGAGTTCGCGGCTGACATAGTAGCTGTCCGGATCGTTCGGCTGGAGAACGCGCAGCCGGTCCTTGATCGTCAGGCCCGGCGCGCAAACGAGAAAGCCTCGCGTGAAATTCTTGCTCGTCGGATGCCGCACCGCATTGATGGTCTGCCAGGCGATGATCATCGCCATGACCGTGGTCTTGCCGGCGCCCGTCGCCAGCTTCAGCGCGAGCCGCATCAGCTCCGGGTTTGCTTCGCTGTTCGCCGCGGCAGATGGTCGAGCACGCGCTTGCCCATTTCTCGACTGGCGCGCGACCTCAGTCAGCCAAATTGCGGTTTCGACCGCCTCCACCTGACAGAAGAAGGGACGGACATCGCTGAAGTCATGATGCCGCCAGTGTTGAAGCAGCCGCGCCGTTTCCGGCGTCACTTGCCATTGATTGGGGTTGGGCAGGCGCCGCCACGATTCGACGTAGCTGCGGACTTCGTTGATGATTCCGGTCGGGTCGTACTGTCTGCGCCGTGGTTGAAAGCCCCATGCCCTCGTCGAAGACGAACCCCTGTTGCGCAGGCGCCTTGCGCTTCTTCGGCTTCGGGATCGGCGTGATGAATTTCGCGCTGCGTCGCTGCTCTATGATCTGCTGGGTAGGCTGGCCGGACTCGTCGAGCTCCCAGTGCCTCTGGGGCCGCTCATAGGGCGAATTCAGGATCGGATGCTGGAAAAAGGCATTCGCCGCGGCAGAACCCGAATTCGTTTCTTTGTTCATCGCTCTTATGGCGTTAGCCGTTGGTAAGGCCCCAGGCCAGCAGCGCGAGGATCCAGTCCTCCGGTTTGACCTGCGGCCCGAGCGCTTCGAGCGCTCTGCGCCAGCCGAGATAGTTCGGCAAATTCTTGGTCGCGACGCCATGGAAGCGGCGCATCCATTCTTTGAGCCGGCCATGGTAGGCATTGACATTATTGATGTGGAGGTCGGGGGCGTCCGGGCTCGGCTTTCCTGGAGCGGGCAAGACGTGATGCGGAATGCCCGCTTTCTTGGCGAAGGCGACGATGGCCCTGCCGCCGTCGCAGCAGAACTGGTTGGCGGGAGTGACAACGCCGCCCAATGCTCCTGTGATGGACGCCCGGTCGAGCTTGGGCAGGACGGCGTCAATGGTGGCGCCAGCGCGGTCTCGCGCAACGATCACCGGGATCTGTTCGGCGGACAAGCCGCGCTTTGCCGCCTTGCCGCCCCTCTTGCGTGCCTTGCGAGGAAGATCAGATCGTTTCCCCTTGAATAACTCCAGAATAAACGTCTCATCCCCTTCCACAATTCCAGACAGGGTCTTGGGTTTGTCGGACGATGAAACTCAAGAAATCGATGCCTCCATCGAAATGCTGTTTTATAGTCGACTTCGCAGCGTTCCGCAGCTTTCGAGGTGGTTACTCCATCGATCATGGATTGGGCCTGCTCCCGCCACTTTTCTCTCTTGCGCAATCTCGCCAACGGCGTCTTGGTCAAGCCATTGAATGTGCGGCCGCAGCCGCGGCAGCGATACCGGGGCAATCCATTCGCCTTGCCCCACAAAATCACGTCCCGATTTGCGCAGTGTGGACACCCCATGCCGACGACCCGACGGTGGCCGACTTCAGCCACGGAACCCAACCGGGAACGGCTTGGGTTCGGCGGTGCAGGGGGCTCCACTGAGCCCTCCAACTCCGGCATGATCGTGGAGTTCCGATCCGTGACCGCCGCCTCAATGGCGCAGCCCCAATATTCGAACGCCTCGTCATCAAGGCTGGCCATCGCCTCGGCCAAGGCCAGCGACCGGAACGCCTCCCGCCGCTGCGATGACGTCAGCCTCGCTGTTCCAGCCACCCATTCCGCGAAATCCGCGACGTCCATGCATGCCTCCTCGGAACCTGCGAGGAAGCCTACCATATACCAATAGCTAACGCCATAAGAGCTTTGTTCATTGTTCGGGCTCCCAAATCATTCCGCATTGGCGACGACCGTATCCTAGAAACGCCCGTGTCGGATGGCCAGAGTTATTTGGCGCCATGGCCGTGTCTAATCGCCGGAACGGCAAGCACGGCGAGGTTGGCGAGTTAACGGCCGAGGAGATGCGCCCGTTCAAGCCGAGGGGTGCGCCTCGAAGTGGCGGCTGTCGCGCGCGCGGCGTAACGGGCCGCTGGTTTCCCTGCTGCCGCGAGCACCTGCGAAATCTGAGACAGTAGAACAAATCATGGACAAACAGCTTCATCCCTGCTATGCTTGTTTTTGGGGCGCCCAATGCGCCGAAGGCCGGTGGCGTCCGACTCGGGGAGCGCGGACCGGATCATTTGGCCGAGCCGCTGGGGAGGGTCGGCGATGCGCGACGCGCCCGTTTTCGCGGGCGACGCTAAACCGGGTCGCAAGCTCCTGAAATCGTTGGGGCCTGACACTAAACTGGCGCTAAAGCGGCGATAAACCGGTTTTCCCTTAAGATCGGCGCGCGACCATCCGAAGGAGCGGCCGCCCTTCACCCCGCCCCGAGCCGCTTCAGCCAGGCCTTCGCCTGCCGCCGCACGTTGGCCGGCGCCGTGCCGCCGTAGGAGGTGCGGCTCCTGACCGAGCGCTCGACGCCGAGCACCGCGAAAGCGTCCTCGGTGATGCGCGGCTCGACGCTCTGCATCTCCGCGAGCGACAGCTTCTCCAGCGGAACGCCGCGCTCGGCGGCGAGCGCCACGATCCGGCCGGTGACGTGGTGCGCCTCGCGGAACGGCATTTTCAGCGCGCGCACGAGCCAGTCGGCGAGGTCGGTGGCGGTGGCGTAGCCCGCGCCGGCCGCAGCCTTCATCCGCTTGGCGTCGGGCGTCATGTCGGCGACCATGCCGGTCATCGCGGCGAGGCAGAGCGAGAGCGTCTCGAGCGCGTCGAACACGCCTTCCTTGTCCTCCTGCATGTCCTTGGAATAGGCGAGCGGCAGGCCCTTCATCACGGTCAGGAGGCCGACCAGCGCTCCGACCACCCGGCCGGTCTTGCCGCGCACGAGCTCGGCCGCGTCCGGGTTGCGCTTCTGCGGCATGATCGAGGAGCCGGTCGAGAAGGCGTCGCTGAGCCTGACGAAGCCGAACTGCGGGCGTCGTCCAGAGCACGATCTCCTCGGCGAAGCGCGACAGGTGGGTCGCGCAGATCGCCGCCGCGCTCAAGCGCCTCGAGGGCGAAGTCGCGGTCGGCGACGCTGTCGAGCGAATTGGCGGTCGGCCGGTCGAAGCCGAGCGCCTTCGCCGTCATCTCGCGGTCGATCGGGAACGAGGTTCCGGCGAGCGCCGCCGCGCCGAGCGGACATTCGTTGAGGCGCTTCCGCGCGTCGCGGAAACGGCCGGCGTCGCGCGCCAGCATCTCGACATAGGCGAGGAGGTGATGGCCGAAGGTGACCGGCTGGGCCGACTGCAGGTGGGTGAAGCCCGGCATCGCCATGCCGGCGCAGTCGAGCGCGCGGGCGGCGAGCGCCTTCTGGAGCTCGGCGATCTGGAGGATCAGCGCGTCGATCGTGTCGCGCACCCACAGGCGGAAATCGACCGCGACCTGGTCGTTGCGCGAGCGCGCGGTGTGCAGCCGGCCGGCGGCCGGGCCGACGATCTCGGCGAGCCGGCTCTCGACATTCATATGGATGTCCTCGAGGGCGCGCGAGAAGGCGAAAGCGCCCGCCTCGATTTCGCCCTTGACTTGCGCCAGTCCCTTGGCGATGGCCTCCGCGTCGGCGGCCTCGACGATGCCCTGGCGCGCGAGCATGGCGACATGGGCTTGCGAGCCGGCGATGTCCTGGGCGGCGAGCTTGCGGTCGAAGTCGATCGAGGCGTTGATCTCCTCCATGATTTCGGCCGGGCCGGCGGCGAACCGGCCGCCCCACATCGCGTTGCTCATGAGATTTTCGCCCTGGATGGTTCGAGAATGACGACGACCGGAAACAAGCCGCGCAAGCTTCTCCTGCCGGCCGCGCTCGGCGTCCTTGCGGCGCTCGCCGCCGGGGCCGTCCTATACGGGACGCGTGCGCCGGCCGGCAAGGTCGCGGGCGCCTGCCCGCCGCCTCGAAGGCGCTGGCGGCGAAGCTCGCGCCGCTGGCGAAGGGCGAGGTCGCGGCGGTGTCGATCGCCTCCGACCCGGGCAAGGCCCTGCCGCTCGTCTTCGAGCGCCCCGACGGTTCGAAGACGACGCTCGCCGATTTCCGCGGCCGGGCGGTGCTCCTCAACCTGTGGGCGACCTGGTGCGTGCCCTGCCGCGCCGAGATGCCGGCGCTCGATCGCCTGCAGGCCGAGGCGGGCGGCCCGGGCTTCGAGGTCGTGGCGGTCAATGTCGACACGGCGCGGCTCGAGCGCCGGGCGGCCTTCCTCGACGCTGTCGGCGTCAAGGCGCTCGCGCGTTACGCCGACCCGAGCGGCGACGCCTTCGAGACCCTGCGCCAGGGCGGCAAGGCGCTCGGCCTGCCGGTGACGATGCTGATCGACAGGGACGGATGCGAGATCGGCGCCGCCGCCGGCGCCGTCAAATGGGATTCGGCCGACGCCGAGGCGCTCGTCGGCGCGCTGAAGGGCGGGTGAGCCGCAGGGCGCGGTCTTCAGGCCGCCGCCGCCCGGCGGGGCGTCGGCCGGAACCGACGAGCGCGAACGCCTCCGCCGGCGCGACCGGCGGGCTGAACAGGAAGCCCTGCACCTCGGCGATCGTTCCGAGTTGCTCGATGATCCGCATCTGCCGTTCGGTCTCGACGCCTTCGATCAGCACGGTCATGCCGAGCTTGCGGCTCATCGCAGCGACGCTTTCGACCAGAATCGAGGCGCGCTCCTGGATGCCGAGGCCTACGGTGAAGGAGCGGTCGATCTTCACCCGGTCGAGCGGGAAGCTCAGGAGATAGCTCAAGCTCGAATAGCCAGTGCCGAAATCGTCGAGCGAGATGCGGCAGCCGCGGGCGCGGAGCGCGTCGAGCGTCCCGCGCGCGTCGCCACGGTCATCGAGCAGCGTCAACTCGGTGATCTCGAGGTCGAGGCGATCGGGCCGCAGCTCCGTCGCCCTCAAGGCGCCCTCGACGATGGCCTCGATGTTGCCGCTGCGAAACTGCGACGGCGAAAGGTTGACCGACACGCTGACGTCCTGCGGCCAGGCGGCGCAAGCCCTGCAGGCGCGGCGCAGGACGCACGCTCCGAACTCCTCCATGAGTCCGATTTCCTCGACGATCGGGATGAACTCGCCCGGCGAGACGGCGCCGCGCACCGGATGGCGCCAGCGGGCAAGCGCCTCGAACGATAAGATCCTGCGCGTCCTGACGTCGACGATCGGCTGAAAATGGACGTCGATCGCATCGTTGGCGACGGCGGCGCGAAGTTCCAGTTCAATGAGCCGGCGGACCTGGATCTTGGTGTCCATCTCCCGCTCGAAAGCGCGCCAGCCGCGCCGCCCGTCAGCCTTGGCGGCATAGAGCGCGATGTCCGCGTTGGACAA
>CAWFVS010000012.1:0-70699 GCA_963819255.1 uncultured Alphaproteobacteria bacterium | reverse complement strand
TCAGGGCGCTGGTGGTGGGAACGCCCAGGACCGCCTTGGCCACGAAAGCTCGGGCGAGGGCGCGACGGTCTTCGGGCGGCCGGCCCGGCCCCCTGGGCGGGTCGGGAACGAAGGCTTCGAGACCGATCACGTCGAGCGTGGTGATGAGACGACCCAGCGCTTCGGTGACCGGATCGTTGTCCTCACGCATCCAAGGGAACAAATGGCCCTGCAAATAGCCCTGGATGTGGCTCCAGCGCGCCTTTATCGCGTCGAGAGGGTCGTCAGTCATGTCTACAGCCAAGGCGGAAGCAAATCGTTTTCTATGATAACGGCGCGGTACCTAAATCGCAATCTGAATATATTTCTATGCAGCACTTGCAACCGATCCCAATATCTATAAATATTAGCGCCTTACTAGACCGGCTTCATCAATCTTTTTGCAAGAAACTCATCGGTTGAACAGGGAACTTTAATTCCTTGATCGGCCGAATTAATTCCCTGTTCGGCCGGGCAGAGAATTTTCATGGAACCGCCTCAAATCATTGGGCTTTTTGAGAGGCTTTTTGGGCAAATCGGCCCAAATGCGAGACGTTCCTGCGAATTTTGGCTCTGCTCGACGCCCGCCTTCGATCATCCACGCCTAAGGCTCAATAGTCGGTGGGGGCGCCGCCCTCGGCCTTGCGCCGCGCGACGAAAGCCGCCAGCGCCTCGCGCCGCTCCGGCTCGAAGGGCGGCGGCGCGTAATCGCGCAGCCGCTCGGCCACGATCCTCTCGGCCGCGTCGGCGGCGGTCGGCCCTCCGGCCTCGCGCCAGCTCTCGAAATTGCGCCAGTCGGAGATCATCGGGGCGAAAAAGGCCGTGCGGTAGCGCGACTGCGTGTGCTCGGCGCCGAAAAAATGCCCGCCGGGTCCGACCTCGCGCATCGCCTCCAGCGCGAGCTCCTGCTCCTCGACCTGCAACCGGCCGCAGGAACTCCGCGACCATCGCCAGGAGATCGGCGTCGAGCACCATCTTCTCGAACGAGGCCTGCAGGCCGCCCTCCATCCACCCCGCGCCATGCATGAGAAAATTGACCCCGCCCATGATCGCGCCCCACAGCGAAAACACGCTCTCGTAGGCGGCCTGCGCATCGAGCGCGTTGGCGGCGTTCGCGTTTGAAGAGCGATAGGGAAGGCGAGCCGCCGGGCGAGCTGGCCGCCGATGATCGCCGTCTTCATGTATTCCGGCGTGCCGAAGGCCGGCGCGCCGGACTTCATGTCGACGTTGGAGGTGAAGCCGCCATAGACGAAGGGCGCGCCGGGCCGGACGACCTGCGCCATCACGAGGCCGGCAAGCGCTTCGGCATTCTGCTGAGCGAGCGCGCCCGCCAGCGTCACGGGCGCCATCGCGCCTGCGAGCGTGAAGGGCGTCAGCACGATGACCTGGTTGCGCTTGGCCATTTGGATCACGCCCTCGAGCATCGGTCGTCCAGCCGCAACGGCGAAGAGGAGTTGATGACGGTGAACAGAGACGGCTCCTGCCGCAGCGCCGCATCGTCAATGCCGCGAGCGATCTTGATCATCTCGATCGCGTCGAGGTTCCGCTCCCGCCCGAGGCTATAGGCGTGGATGGGCTTGTCGGACAGCGTCAGCATGTCGAAAAGGGCGTCGAGATGCCGGATCGACGGGTGGATGTCGACCGGCTCGACCGGGTAGCCGCCCCAGAAGTGGATTGAGTCGAACGACTGGCCGAGACGAATGAAATTGCGAAAGTCGGCGATGTTTCCGGGCCGGCGCCCGCCGGCTCTGTCGGATGAGTTGGGCGCGCTCGCGACCGAGCCGAAGGCCACATGACGACCGCCGATCGCCATACTGCGGCCGGGGTTGCGCGCGTGGAGGACGAATTCGCTCGGCGCGACGCCGATTGCGCCTCGACCAACCCCGGCTCGAAGCGCACCCGCTTCGAGCCCTGTTCGACGTCGGCGCCCGCCTCTTTCAGGATCGCCCGCGCCCCGTCATGCAAGAAGTCGATTCCGATCTCCTTCAGAACGGTCAGCGCAGCCTGATGGATGGATTCGAGTTCGTCCGCCGAGACGAGCTCGAGTGGCGCAAACGGCGATCGCGGCTGGGAGGGCGGCCGAGCGAGGTCCGACGCTCCGGCGCGCGCGCCGCCACGCCTGCGGCGCCGCCGGGCGTCTTGAGGCTCAGATTCTACGGGCATGAGTTTCCTGAAATCGTCGACGGGGTCGGCCTAGCCCCGAAGGGGACTTAGAGACTCGCCCGAAATTTGCATCGGGACATGACAATTTCCCCGCCTATTTGGCGGCGCGGAGCTTCGGCGGCTCTTGCACGGCGGCTTCGGTCTCGGCCGCGCGGCCGGCGGAAAAACGCGCAATCAGCCACGAACGGAACAGGGCGACCGCCTCGTTGCTGAGATCCTCGGGATGGGTCGTCAGGTAATAGCCGTAGCCTTCGTCGAGCCAGAGATCGAACGGGCGCGCCAGGCGGCCCGCGTTGATCTCCTCATGGAAAAGCAGGGGATCGAGCAGTGCGAGCCCATCGCCGCTCATCGCATATTGCGCGGCCAGCTGCTGGGTGTCGAACACCAGGCCACGATCGACGGCGAGGTCCGGTCGCCCGATCGAGCGGACGAACATTTCCCAGAAGAAGTGGCGGGGCCGCCCGTCAATCTTGAGATGGAGAAGGTCGCTCGAGGCGATAAGCTTGGACGGATCGGCACCGTCGATCGATTCGAGAAGCTTCGGACTGCACAGCAGCGTCGAGCGCACCATCCAGAGAAGATCGTGGATGGCGTCGGTGACGCGCGGCTCGGAGTAGACGATGGCGATGTCGACATCGCCGTCCACCTCCGGCCCGGTCGTCGGCTTGGAGACGATCTCAAGCGAGATCCCGGCGTTCTCGGCGCGAAAGTCGCGCAAGATCGGGATCGCCAGCCGATGGGCGAAGGAGGTCGGCAGCGCGACCTTCAACATGCGCTTCGGCCGGCCCTTTTCTTTGATGACTTCCCCCAGCGCCTGATCGATGCGGTCGAACGACTTCGACACGACGGGCAGGATGTGCCGTCCAGCGTCCGTGAGGACGAGTTGCTGCGGACGGCGTTCAAACAGGGATACGCCTAGAAAGTTCTCGAGCACGATGACGTGCCGACTGACCGCGCTCTGGGCGACTGTGAGGCTGTTGGCGGCTGCTGTGAAGCTGAGGTGCTGCCCAGCCGCCTCGAACGCTCTCAGCGCGTTCAGCGGCAACCACTTGCGATCCATCGGTCCTCCCCGCGCCGCGCGAGCAATGATATGCGTGCTTCTTGCGGACGCGATGACAAGGAAGCTCATATCCCATTCCAGGGTGGTCGGACAATACAATGACCACGCCTGAATCCACAGGCAAAGGATTCGCCGTCATGCCCGTGGGGCAACCGAGCGGCGCGATCGGCGGCCGCCGTCGGGCGTCGAGCGGCGCTTCGAACTCCTCGAGATGAGAATCGGCCGCTGCGGTTACCGAGCGCGCTGCGCGATTGGCGCGCCCGCCTCTGCAGCGGATTTGTGGGAGCGTTATTGCCCCTTCGCCTCGTTCCGTTGCAGCTGTATACCGATCCGATCGGGCCGGTCTCCCCACTCTTGCTGGAGACGGTCTGAAAATGCGAGAATGTTCTTCAGTGCGCACCGCGCCGACCCGCTTCTGGACAGAAGGCCACCAATGCCCCCGTATCGCTCCCGAACTTCGACGCACGGCCGCAACATGGCGGGGGCCCGAGGTCTTTGGCGCGCCACCGGCATGAAGGACGGGGACTTTGGCAAACCGATCATCGCGGTCGCCAATTCGTTCACCCAGTTCGTTCCGGGCCACGTCCATCTGAAGGACCTCGGCCAGTTGGTCGCCCGTGAGATCGAGGCGGCGGGCGGCGTCGCCAAGGAGTTCAACACCATCGCGATCGACGACGGCATTGCGATGGGACACGACGGCATGCTCTATTCGCTCCCTTCGCGCGAGCTGATTGCCGACAGCGTCGAATACATGGCCAACGCGCACTGCGCCGACGCCCTGGTCTGCATTTCCAATTGCGACAAAATCACGCCCGGTATGCTGATGGCCGCCCTAAGGCTCAACATCCCAGCCGTCTTCGTGTCCGGCGGCCCGATGGAGGCGGGCAAGGTCAAGCTTTCAGGCGGCGCAAGGACGGTCGATCTCATCGACGCGATGGTCGCCGCCGCCGACGACAAGGTCTCGGATGCCGACGTCGCTGTCATCGAGCGCTCCGCCTGCCCGACCTGCGGCTCGTGCTCCGGCATGTTCACCGCCAATTCGATGAATTGCCTCACCGAGGCGCTCGGCCTTTCGCTGCCCGGCAACGGCACAGTGGTCGCGACCCACGCCGACCGCAGACGGCTCTTCGTCGAGGCCGGCCACCTCATCGTCGACCTCGCCCGCCGCTACTACGAAGAGAACGACGAGGGCGTGCTGCCGCGGTCGATCGCCAGCTTCGAGGCGTTCGAGAACGCGATGACGCTCGATATCTCGATGGGCGGATCGACGAATACGGTGCTCCATCTGCTCGCCGCCGCGCACGAGGCCCAGGTCGACTTCACGATGGAGGACATCGATCGGCTGTCGCGCCGGGCGCCGGTGCTGTGCAAGGTCGCCCCGTCCGTGCCGGACGTTCATATCGAGGACGTGCATCGCGCGGGCGGAATCATGGGCATTCTCGGAGAGCTCGACCGGGCCGGGCTCCTCAACCGCAAAGTTAGGATGGTCCATGCCGAGTCGCTCGAGCACGCGCTGTCGCGCAACGACATCAGGCGCACCTCGAGCAAGGCCGTACGCGAGTTCTTCGCGGCGGGGCCGGGCGGTGTGCCGACCCAGATCGCCTTCAGCCAGTCGGCGCGCTACCCCTCGCTCGACGAGGATCGGGGGAAAGGCGTCATCCGCGACGTCGAGCACGCCTTCATGAAGGACGGCGGTCTCGCCGTGCTCAAGGGCAACATCGCGCTCGATGGCTGCATCGTGAAGACGGCCGGCGTCGACGAAAGCAATCTCAAGTTCGAGGGCCCCGCACGCATCTTCGAGAGTCAGGACGACGCGGTGCAGGGAATTTTGGGCGGCGAGGTCGCCGCCGGCGACATCGTCGTCATCCGCTACGAGGGCCCCTGCGGCGGGCCGGGCATGCAGGAAATGCTTTATCCGACGAGCTATCTCAAGTCTCGCGGCCTCGGCAAGGTCTGCGCGCTCATCACCGACGGGCGCTTCTCGGGCGGCACCGCCGGCCTCTCGATCGGCCATGTCTCGCCGGAGGCGGCGGAGGGCGGCGCGATCGGCCTCATCGAGGAAAAGGATCGCATCGCCATCGACATCCCGGCGCGCACGATCGACCTCCTCGTCGATGAAGCGACGCTCGCCCGGCGGCGCGCCGCGATGCAAGCCAAGGGCAAGGATGCCTGGAAACCCGCCAAGCCTCGAGCGCGCAAAGTCTCGCAGGCGCTTCGCGCCTACGCCGCTTTCGCCACCAGCGCGGCGCGCGGAGCCGTACGCGAGGTCCCGTAGCCGTCTAATGCGCAACGCGCTCGGCGCGCGCTCGATCGCCTCGCGGCTTTTCCTGTCGGCGGCTTTCTGGAGCACGCTCATACTCGCCCTGGCGGGCTTGGGCCTCAGCGCGCTCAACGCGCATTGGACGGAGGCGAATTTCGATGACCAACTCGGCGTCTACCTGAAGGCGCTGATCGCCAACGCGCGTCCCGAACGAAGACGGAAAGGGCCCGGCGCCCATCGGGGTCGCGCCGCAATTCGAACTCGCCTTCTCAGGCTGGTACTGGCAGATCACCCGGCTCGACGCCAATCCGCCGGAGATCCGGGCGTCGAAGTCGCTGTTCGCCACCCAGCTTCCCCGCCTCGTCGCGCCCGATCAGGATCACGGCCAGGTTCTGAGCGGCTATGTCATCGGGCCCGGGGGGCACGCGCTCCGGACGGTTGAGCGCGAGATCGACGCCGGCGACGAGGGCCGTTATCTTGTTCAGGTCGCCGCCAACGCGGACGAGATCCAGTCGCGGGAGCACGGCTTCGAATGGGCTCTGGCGGCGACCTTTCTGGCGCTGGCGCTGGCGCTCATCGGCTCGACCGCGCTCGCGGTTCGTTACGGCCTGCGTCCGCTTCGGGCGCTGCGCGAGGGCGTGGCGGCCATCCGCCGAGGCGAGGCCGAGCATATCGCCGGCGAGTTCCCGCAGGATGTGGCGCCTCTGGCGGCGGAGGTGAACCAGCTGATCGACGCCAATCGGCAAATTGTCGAGCGCGCGCGCACCCAGGTCGGCAATCTCGCCCACGCGCTCAAGACCCCGCTCAGCGTGCTCGTCAACGAGGCGGAATCCGGCAGCCCGAACTTGCCGGGAAAGGTGCGCGAGCAGGCTGAGATCATGCGGCAGCAGGTCGGCTTTTATCTCGACCGGGCGCGCGCCGCCGCCCGGGCGCGCGTGGTCGGCGTCGTCACCGAGGTCAGGCCGGTCGTGGAGAGCCTGGTGCGCACGTTCGAGAAGCTTCACGCCGAGCGGAATCTGAACTTCACCGTCGGGTTGCAGGACGGCTTGCGATTTCGCGGCGAGTCGCAGGACCTGACCGATCTGATCGGCAACCTGCTTGACAACGCCGGCAAATGGGCGCGCGAAACCGTATCCATCCACGCCTCGCGCGTCCCGACCGGGGCGAGGAACGCGGCCGCTTTCCTCGTCGCCGAGATCGACGACGACGGACCGGGCCTTGAGCCGGGGGCGCGAGCCGAAGCCATCGAACGCGGCAAGCGGCTCGACGAATCCCGGCCGGGCTCCGGGCTCGGCCTTTCGATCGTCGTCGATCTCGCGGCGAGCTACGGCGGGTCGCTTCAGCTCGAAGAAAGTCCGCTTGGCGGCTTGCGCGCGGTTCTGCGCCTGCCTTGCGTTTGAGGCGGAACCCGCGGCCGGTCGCATCGTGGGAGACGGGGTTGTCGAGATGAAGCCGAGCATTGTCGTGATCCTGGCGCTGGCCGCGCCGATTTTGCCGGGCTGCGCCGGCTTCGGCGGCGAGGGTGCGCCCGCGCGAGGATTAGCCGCTGCGACGCCGAGGCGGCCCGCCGCGGTCGCCTCGACCGAGGCCGCGCAGCCGATGGCCCCCGTCGCCGCGGTCCAGGCGCAACCGTTGCCGCCCGCGTCCGCCGCCTCGACGGCTTCGATCCCGCCGTCGCCTGCGGCCCCCGCGGCCTCGCCGCAGCCGCCGGCCGCGTCGTCCGTTCCGTCCGGGGCGGCGCTCGGGGGCGTCCTCGGCGGGCCGCTCGGCGCGTCGCTGACGCAGGCCGATCGGCAGGCCGCCTGGAGCGCCCAGATCGCGGCGCTCGACTCCGGACAGAATCGCTCCTGGCGCGGCGGCCACGGCGTGTTCGGCTTCGTGGCGCCGGGGGCCGATATCGGCGGCGGCTGTCGCGGCTATTCGCAGACGATCTACATCGCAGGACGGCCGAGCCGCGGCCAGGGCGTCGCCTGCAAACAGGCGGACGGGACCTGGCAGATAACGCGCTAGCGATGGCGGCGGGATGAGAAACGAACGCGCGCCCGATTTCCGCTGGTAACAGGGGCAAGAACAGCGGATTTCGACAAACGGGCCGTTTCCGGCGAAACTCTTGTGACCAAAATACTCGCAAATTCAAGGCGCCGGTCGGAATCCACCGCTGCAGGCGGAACAGCGGGAGAATTCCCCGTAACAGCGGATTTCGACAGCGCCGCGCGCTTCGACCAGTAAAGGCGGACCTCTTGGCGCAGCTCGCGCCGCCGGCCGGCTAGCGGAAGAAAATGGAAACCCTCCGACCTGATGAGGGTCGGTCCCTCTCCCGATCGCCCGGGTTTGACGACGCTCTCAAAATAGCCGTTTTTGGGGGGTGCTTCGGCGGAACGCGGACGGTGATTGCTCAGACCGAAACGTGACAGCCTCGAGAATTGGCGATGGTGTGGTTGATCTTCGCGGGACTGGCCGCCTTTGCGGCGCTCGCCGCGGTTTGGCCGGTTCTTCGGTCCTCGTCCCCGTCGGGCGGGGCCGACGCAGCGGCGAGCGAAGCGGCGTTCTACAAGGCGCAGCTCGACGAGATTGAGCGCGACGTCGAGCGCGGCCATTTGCCGCGGAGCGAGGCGGCAAGCGCCCGCGCCGAGGCGGCTCGCCGGCTGATCGCCGCCCGTTCCGAACCCTCGCAATCCGCCGCCCCGCGCGCTGGAAACCGTCTGGCGGCGGCGGTCCTGATCGCGGTCGGCGTGCCGGCGATCGCCTTTCCCCTCTATGCCCTGATCGGCCAGCCGCGCATGCCCGATGAGCCGTTGGCCAGTCGCGAGCCCGCGGCGCACGCGGCGAGCGACATCGAGGCGGCCGTCGCTGGCGTCGAGGCGCATCTGATCGCAAAGCCGGACGACGGCAGGGGATGGGCGGTGATCGCGCCGGTCTATATGCGGCTCGAGCGCTACGAGGACGCCGCGCACGCCTATTCCGAAGCGCTCCGGCTGCTCGGCGAGGAGCCTTCGCGCCGCGCCGGCTACGGCGAGGCCCTGGTCGCCATCGCCGGCGGGGTCGTCACCGACAAGGCGCGTGAGGCCTTCGCCAAGGCGCTGGCCGAACAGCCCGGCCAGCCGCAGGCGCGTTTTTATCTCGCGCTCGCCGCCGAGCAGGACGGCAAGAAGGCCGAGGCCGTGCAGGCCTTCGAGTCGCTGGCCGCCGACGCCCCGCCGGACGCTCCATGGCTCGGCGCGGTGAAGGCCCGCCTCGCCTCGCTGAAGGGCGAGCCGCCGCCGCAGTCGGCGGCGGACGCGCCGGCGCTCGGATCGAAAGAACAGCAGGCGATGATCGAGGGCATGGTGAGCCGGCTGGCGAACCGGCTCGCCAGCCAGGGCGGAAGCGTCGACGAATGGTCTCGCCTTATTCGCGCCTACGCGGTGCTGCATCAGTCTGACAAGGCCAAGGCCGCGCTCGCCGACGCGCGCAAGGCGCTCGCGCCGGATCCCAACGCGGTCGCCAGTCTCGATGCGCTCGCCCGCGATCTCGGCCTCGGAGAGGCGAATTGACCCGCCGCAGCCGCCGTCTCGCTCTCATCGCCGCCGCGTTCGCCGTCATCGGCTGCGCCGTCGGGCTCGGACTCTACGCTATGAGAGACAGCCTTTCGCTGTTCCTGACGCCGACCGAAATCGCCGAAAAGAACGTCCAGCCCGGAACGAGGCTTAGGATCGGCGGCCTCGTCGAGACGGGCTCCGTCGTGCGCGCCGATGACCGGCTGAGGTTCAATGTCACGGACGGAACGAAGACCGTCGGCGTCGATTGCGGGGGCGACTGCTTCGCCAACGTCCCAGACCTCTTTCGCGAGGGCCAGGGGGTCGTGGTCGAGGGCGTCTTCGGCCCGCACGGCCGGTTGAGCGGCGATCAGATTCTCGCCAAGCACGACGAGCGCTACATGCCCCGCGAGGTCGTCGAGGCGCTGAAGAAACAGGGCCGCTGGCAGGAAGGGGAGGCGTCGCGGTGATCGTCGAGCTCGGCCATTTCGCGCTCACTCTCGCGCTCTGCGCCGCGCTTGCGCAAACGATCGTCCCCTCGTGGGGCGCGCGCCTCGGCGATCCGGAGCTGATGGCGGTCGGGCGCAGCGCCGCGCTGACCCAGTTCGCCCTCGTTGCGATCGCCTTCGCCGCGCTCGTCAACGCGCATCTGACGTCGGACTTCTCGGTCCTCAACGTGGCGGAGAACTCGCACAGCGCCGTGCCGACGATCTACAAGATCTCCGGCGTCTGGGGAAACCATGAAGGCTCGATGCTCCTTTGGGTGTTGATCCTGGCGGTGTTCGGGGCGCTCGTCGCTTTGTTCGGCCGCTCGCTGCCGCGCACCCTGCGCGCCAACGCCCTCGCCGTGCAGGGGCTGATCAGCGTCGCCTTCCTCCTGTTCATCCTCTTGACCTCGAATCCGTTCGAGCGCCTGTCGCCCGCGCCCTTCGAGGGCCGCGACCTCAATCCGATCCTGCAGGATCCCGGCCTCGCGATCCACCCGCCGCTGCTCTATCTCGGCTATGTCGGCTTCTCGATCGTCTACTCGTTCGCGGCGGCGGCTCTCATCGAGGGGCGCATCGACGCGGCCTGGGCGCGCTTCGTGCGGCCTTTCGCGCTGGTGGCCTGGAGCCTGCTCACCCTCGGCATCGCCGCCGGCTCCTTCTGGGCCTACTATACGCTGGGCTGGGGCGGCTTCTGGTTCTGGGACCCGGTCGAGAACGCCTCCCTCATGCCCTGGCTCGCCGGAACCGCCTTCGTCCATTCAGTGGCGGTGATGGAGAAACGCGACGCGCTGAAGGTCTGGACGATCTTCCTCGCCATCGTCGCCTTCTCCTTCTCGCTGCTCGGCACGTTCCTCGTGCGGTCGGGCGTGCTGACTTCCGTGCACGCCTTCGCCAACGATCCCCGCCGCGGCGTGTTCATCCTCGCCATCCTCGTCCTCTTCATCTGCGGCTCCTTCGCCCTGTTCGCGTGGCGGGCGCCGATGCTGAGGCAGGGCGGCCTGTTCGCCCCGATCTCGCGCGAGGGCGCGCTGGTGCTCAACAACCTCTTGCTGACCACGTCCTGCGCCACCGTGCTCTTCGGCACGGTCTATCCGCTCGCGCTCGAGCAGCTCACCGGCGAGAAGATCACCGTCGGCGCGCCCTTCTTCAACATGACCTGCGGCGCGCTCCTCATGACCGCCTGTTTCGTGACCCCGGTCGGCTTCTCGCTCGCCTGGAAGCGCGGCGATCTGCTCGGCGTCGCGCAGCGCCTGACGGTCGCGCTCGCCGCCGGCGCGCTCGTCGCGATCGCGGGCGCGGCCCGGCTGCGAGGGCAATCGATCCTCGCCTCGATCGCGGCGGGAATCGCGGTCTTCGCCATCGCCGGAACGCTGACTGAAGTTCTCATGCGCACATGGCGGCCGGGTCTCGCGTTCGGCGTGGCGCTGAAGCGGGCGGCCGGACTGCCCCTGTCGTTCTGGGGCGCGGCGCTGGCGCATATCGGCGTCGGCCTCACCCTGCTCGGCCTCGCCGGCGTCGGCTTCGGCGCCGAGGCGATCGCGACCCTGCACAAGGGGGTTCCCCAGGCGGTCGGGCCTTATGAGATCACGCTCGACGGGCTCGAGAAGCTTGTCGGCCCCAACTACAAGGAGGTGGTCGCCCCGATGACGGTTCGCTCGGGCGGATCGGTCGTTGCGGCCATAGCGCCCGCCCGCCGGCAGTTCGAGGCGCGCCAGATGACGACGACGGAAGCCGGCATGGCGACGCTGCATTTCGGTCAGGTCTATGTGTCGATCGCCGATCCGGCGCCGGACGGCGTGGTGCCCGCCCGGCTCTACTGGAAGCCGCTGGTCACGCTGATCTGGCTCGGCGGCGCGGCCATGGCGCTCGGCGGCGCGCTGTCGCTCGCCGACCGGCGGCTGCGCTTCGGCGTCGCCGTCCGCGCCCGGGCCCAAGCCGTCGCGGCGGCGGCGGAATAGAGCCATGCGCGGCCTTCGTCTCGCCTTCGCTCTTCTCTTCGCGCTTCTCGCGGCGCCGTCCTTCGCCGTCGAGCCGGATGAGGTGATGAAGGATCCTGCGCTGGAAGCGCGCGCCCGCGCGCTGTCGGCCGAGCTGCGCTGCATGGTCTGCCAGAACCAGTCGATCGACGATTCGGAGGCGCCGCTCGCCCACGACATAAGGGTGCTGATCCGCCGGCGCATCGCTGAGGGCGAGAGCAACGCGGCGGTGCGCGCCTATCTCGTCTCGCGCTACGGCGACTTCATCCTGCTGAAACCGCCGTTCGAGCCGCAGACGTGGCTCCTCTGGCTCAGCGCGCCCCTGACGCTTTCCGCCGGCCTCGCCGCCGTCCTCCTCGCCCGCCGCCGCGCCCCTCCCCCGACGCCGCCGTTGAGCGGTGAGGAGGAGGCGCAGCTGGCGGCGCTGACCGGGAAGGAAGGCGGGTGAGGCGAGCCGGTTGCGTGGCCGTCCCGGCGTTTCCGGGTTTTCACCAATGTCAAAGACTTGCGGCGCCATTTCCGGCCGACCTGCCGGCGCTCATTGCGGCTGATCGCGCTGGGCCTGAGCGGCTGACGCGACCGGCGGCCGCGGCGACAATGCCCCCACGCCATCGCGGGCACTGTCTGAGTTTGAAGGTGTGGGCTGAAACCGGTCGTCTGGTCGGGTGCCCCGGCAGTGCGGGATCCGATTTCAAAAGTCGTTACCTTCAGTCCTAGCCCTAGTGCTATATATTTCAGGTTCTTTGCGGTATTGTGGCGTAAAGGCATAAGGGAGCCGTCGGCTGTGACCACTTATGATGTGTATACCGTGAGGACGGGCGCGGCGTGTTCCGCGGCGGGCGCACTGATCCTAATTTTAATCTGCGTCTGGGCCAATGGCACAGATGTTAAGGGCGGGGAGCTTAGTGGTTTTGGCGTCGTAAAAATAACAAAATGCTGTATGGTGGATGGCGTTTCTGTTTCGTAAACGAAGCATCCCATTTCAGAAAAAATACTACTCCCATTCAAAAGATCTTGTTCAGCAACATACGACTTACTGTTCCTCACATCCGCTGTATCTAAAGTTATTGATTTGGAATTATTAACGGTAGTCGGAAACAATATGTCTGTCGCATTGTCTATTTTCTTTGTATTCATGCACGCAGTTTTATAATTTTGTATACTCTTGGCAGCGGTTCCATCGCCCCATTCGCCCTTTGTGAAGACATGATAAACAGAATAATCGGCATACTTGGCTGGTGACTTCCCAAAATTTGAATACAGTATCGATGATTTAATTCCAAGTCCTAGTAGAACTGGCTGCTCCATTATGCCGGCGGTTGGCCCAATCAAGGCAATCTGTTCATTGCTCATCTCATGAAGTTGTCCTTGCATGACATTAAGTTGCGCCGTTGTGATGGACGTGGAGCAGCGCGCGGCGCTGCCATTTCCTCGGTCGCTGCCGGAGTTTCAGCGGCTTTTCCCGGATGATTCGGCTTGTGCCTCATATCTCGAAAAGGCGCGCTGGGAGAGCGGCTTCGTCTGCCCGCGCTGTGAGGCGAACGGCGAACCGTTCCGCATTGCGAGCCGACCGGGCGTGCTGACATGCCGGAAATGCCGAAGCCAGACAGGACTGACTGTCGGCACGATCATGGAGCGCAGCCGCACGCCGTTGTCCATCTGGTTTTGGGCTGCCTATCTGGTCGCCAGCCAAACTCCCGGCGTATCCGCTGTCCAGCTCCAACGGCAGTTGGGCCTCTCGCGTTACGAGACCGCCTTTCAGCTCCTCCACAAGCTGCGCGCTGGAATGGTTCGCCCCGATCGGGATCGCATCGGCGGCCGCGCGAACGAGCATGTCGAGGTCGACGAGACATGGGTCGGCGGCCGCACGCGTGGGGAAGGCCGGGGCGTTCATCACAAAACCCTCGTCGCCTGCGCCGTCGAAGTGCGCCGCCGCGCGCCGGGAACCGCGCAAGACATGCGCAAGGACGGGCGCTACGCGGGGCGCGTTCGGATCGCCGTCGCCGCCGACCGAAGCGCAAAGTCGCTTTGCGGCTTCGTCGAGGGCGCCGTGGCGAACGGGACGTTGATCGTCACGGACGATTGGAGCGGTTACGCGGACCTGGGCAAGCGCGGCTATGATCATCGCGCCATCGCCGAATGCGGCGACCCCGAAATCTCCGAGGAGTTCCTCCCGATCAGCCATCTCGTCTTCGCCAATCTGAAAACGTGGCTGGCGGGAACGCATCACGGGGTCAGCGCGCGGCATCTGCAGGCCTATCTCAACGAGTTCACGTTTCAATTCAACCGCCGCTTCTACCCGTTCAACGCTTTCCGCTCGCTACTAGGCCTCGCAGGCAGCGCGAGAGCGCCGACCTACGACGAGCTTTACTCCGGCGATTGGGCGCATCCTACATCTAGTGGGTGTATGGCTTAACCGGATAGGCACGCTCTTACCTAGAAAGGCTGACCGAAGCGATTTTTTCTTGCCGCGCCGGGTAGGCGCGGCTTGGTCAGGCAGGGGCGGTCCTTAAGTCAACGACGCGGATGATCTGATCGGCGGCGAGCGCGACGATGCCGAACATGAGATGGCATTTGACCTTGAGCGCGCCGCGGACGCGGAGAAATCTGGCGCCGAACTCGTCTTTCAACCGGGCGTTGACGCGTTCGGCCATGGTGCGGAAATCGTAGATCCGGTCGTCGAAGTCGGGCATGTGGATGAGCTTGAGGCGCTCGACCTCGCGGCCCCGTTCGGCCTTGCCTTCGTGGTCGGCGCGAAAGTTGCGGTCGACGATGGGGGCGTGGCCGAGCGCCCGGCTCTGGTCGCGGATCGCGGCGGCGTCGTAGGCTGAGTCCATGAGATCGTAGAGATAAGAGACGCGGGCGCTCGTCATGGTCATCAAGGGAATGGCGACCTGGCTGTCGTGGACGGAGGCCGAGGTCAGCACGCAGGAGACCGGGATTTGGCCGCAGGCCACGTCGATGTGGAGTTTGTACCCGGTCCAGGTCTCTTTGTAGCCCTTGCTGTTTTTCTTGCAGCCGACGTCGCAGGCGGTGGGCAGGTCGGCGAGCATCTGGCCGAGGTTCTGCGTGACCTGCCGCTCGAGACGCGTCGGCTCCGGGTTCGGCCGCGGTTCGTCCTTGCGCGGACGTCCGCGCTTGCGCGGCGGCGGGGGATGATCGGGCGCCGGGGGATTGTCTTGGCCGTCGTTGGCCTTCATCTCAACCGGCTTCTCGCGCGCTTCGATCTCGGTGGCGTCGCGCGCGATCGCCCCGATGATGCGTCCCCCGAGCGCCCGCTCGATCAGCGCCGCGTGGATCTTGTCCGGCAGCTCGCCCTGCGCGAATTCGGCGAACGCCCGGGAAAAGGTGGCCTCGGACGGAACTTGCGCGCGTCGCTCGAAAGCCGAGGATGCGACGCAGCGACCTGTCGACGGCGAGGCGCTCGATCAGGGCGCTGGTGGTGGGAACGCCCAGGACCGCCTTGGCCACGAAAGCTCGGGCGAGGGCGCGACGGTCTTCGGGCGGCCGGCCCGGCCCCCTGGGCGGCTCGGGAACGAAGGCTTCGAGGCCGATCACGTCCAGCGTGGTGATGAGATGACCCAACGCTTCGGTGATCGGATCGTTGTCCTCGCGCATCCAAGGGAACAAATGGCCCTGCAAATAGCCCTGGATGTGGCTCCAGCGCGCCTTTATCGCGTCGAGAGGGTCGTCAGTCATGTCTACAGCTAAGGCTGAAGCAAATCGTTTTCTATGATAACGGCGCGGTACCTGAATCGCAATCTGAATATATTTCTATGCAGCACTTGCAACCGATCCCAATATCTATAAATATTAGCGCCTTACTAGACCGGCTTCATCAACCTTTTTGCAAGAGGCTCCTATGTAAGTCAATAAACTACCAAAATGCGGATTATCTATTGCGTGTTCTCGCGAAGCATAATCTTCAAGCCGCTTTGTATCCTCGTGTTGCAGTTCTGAATTCGTTACCATGCGCGGGTTGTTCCAATGGGCGCTTGACGTCGAGATCGCCTCGCACGATCCGACGCGCGACGTGAAGCTGCTGACCACCAAGAGCGAAGGATATCACGTCTGGACCGACGACGAATTGGCCCGGTTCGAATCCCGCTGGAAGGTCGGAACGCGCGAGCGGCTCGCCTTCGACCTTCTGCTTTACACGGGCCTTCGCCGCGGCGACGCGGTTCGGCTCGGGCGCCAGCACGTTAAGGACGGCGTGTTTACGATCAAGACCGAGAAGACCGGGACCGTCGTTTCCGCGCCTGTTTTGCCGCCGCCGGCCCGGTCAATCGAAGCCGCGCCAACGGGCGATTTGGCTTTTATCGCGGGCGAGCGCGGCGGGCCAATGACCCAGAAATCGTTCGGCAACTGGTTTCGCGTGACGTGCGAGGCTGGAGGCGTTCCCGGCTCGGCGCATGGCCTGCGGAAGGCCGGCGCAACGCGGGCCGCGGAGGCGGGCGCAACCACGGCGCAGCTGATGGCCCTGTACGGCTGGGAACGCGAGAACATGGCGACGCTTTACACCCGGCGCGCCGACCGCTCCAAGATGGCGACGAGCGCTGTAGTTCTGCTCGAAAGAAAGCCCAAAACCTGAACACCTGTTCCCTCACCCAATCACAGGGTGAGGGCACTAATGGCAAATCCGCCAACCATTTCAATGGCTGATTTTGGCGCTGGCTCCCCGAGCAGGACTCGAACCTGCGACCATTCGATTAACAGTCGAATGCTCTACCAGCTGAGCTATCGGGGATCAGCCGCGGGCGCGATATAGCAGAAATGGTGGGGAAGCAAAGACGTTTTTATCGCTTGCCACCGCCGATGCGCCATCCCACCTTGCCCGCATGCTCGATCCTCTGGACTTGCCCCATCTCCTGACGCCCGCCGAGATGGGGGAGGCCGACCGCATGACGATCGCGGGCGGGACGGCGGCGATCGCGCTGATGGAGTCCGCCGGGCGGGCGGTCGCGGATGAAGCGGCGCGCCTGGCGCGGTCGCGCGGCCGGATCGTCGTTCTGTGCGGCCCCGGCAACAATGGCGGCGACGGTTTTGTCGCCGCGCGTCTGCTGGCGGAGCGCCGATACAGCGTCGAGGTCGGCCTCCTCGGGCGGCGCGAGGCGATCCGCGGCGACGCCGCGCTCGCCGCCGCCCGCTTCGCCGGAAAAGTCTTGCCCGCGGCGAGCGTCGATCTTTCGGCCGCGGACTGTGTCGCCGACGCCGTCTTCGGCGCGGGGCTGGCGCGCGACGTCGAGGGCGAGGCGCGGATGATCGTCGAGCGGATCAACGGTTTCGACCGCAGCGGCCGGCCGGTGGTCGCCGTCGACGTGCCCTCGGGCCTCGACGGCGCGACCGGCGAGGTCCGCGGCGCCGCGGTCGAGGCGACCTCGACCGTCACCTTCTTCCGGCTGAAGCCCGGCCACCTGCTGGAGCCGGGCCGGTCGCTCTGCGGAACAATCCGTCTCGCCGACATCGGCATTCCGGCTGGCGTGTTAAGCCGCATCGCGCCAAAAACCTTCGTCAATTCGCCGGTTCTCTGGGGCCACGCGCTGCCCCGTCTCGGCCCCCGCTCGCACAAATATGCGCGCGGAGCGGCGCTTGTCCTCTCCGGCATGGCGCATGCGACGGGCGCGGCGCGGCTCGCCGCGCGAGCAGCCCTCAGGGCAGGGGCGGGCATCGTCTCGATTGCGAGCCCGATCAATTCTGTCGCCGTCAACGCCGCGCATTCGACGGCGGTGATGGTCGCCCCCTTCGCCGGCCTGCAGGGTTTTGAGGCTCTGCTCGCCGATGCGCGCCGGCGGGCGATCGCGCTCGGGCCCGGCGCGGGCGCAGGCCCCGAGCTGCGCAGGCTCGTCGCGGCCGCCCTGACGCGGCCGGCAAGCGGGCGGACCGTCGTGCTCGACGCCGACGCGCTCACCAGCTTCGCCGGCGAAGCGGACAAGCTCGGCGAGCTGATCGGGCGTGGCGGCCACGCCGCGATCATGACGCCGCACGAGGGCGAATTCGCGAGACTGTTCGCCGGGGCGGCGAGGGTGGACCCGAAGGACGACAAGCTCGCGCGCGCCCGCGCAGCGGCGCGGCTCACCGGCGCGGTTGTCGTCCTCAAGGGCTCCGACACGGTGGTCGCCGCCCCCGACGGCCGCGCCACGATCGGCTGGGATCTGCCGCCGACGCTCGCCACCGCAGGGTCCGGCGACGTCCTGACCGGCATCGTCGCCGGCCTCGGCGCCCAGGGAGTCGCCGCCTTCGAGGCCGCCTCGGCAGGAGTCTGGCTGCACGGCGCCGCCGCCCGCGCCTTCGGCCAGGGCCTCATCTCGGAGGACCTGCCGGAGGCTTTGCCGGCGGTTCTGCGCGGGCTAGGCGAACCGGCTCACGACGACGGCTCTTCATGAGCTTGCGCGCCAAAATCTGGGATCCGGGATCCGCAAACTCCGAGGCTTTGGCGCGGGCGGCCAATACGAATAGCCAATTGCGCCCTGCTCGGTTCTTTTCCAGCGGCCTCGCTTGCGGAATGCGCCAGATAGGCGGCTCGTTTGGCGCGGATATCCCTGCATTTGGACGAACAAAGAATTGAATTCCCTGCAGGGCCGAATTAATTCCCTGTTCGGTCGGGTAGGGAGTTTTCCTGGAACAGCCTGGAATCGCTAGGTTTTCCGAGACGGTTTTTCGGAAATCGGCCCGAAATGCGCGAAATTCCCTGCGGCACCGAATGCGACCCGGAGGGCCTTCGTCATGCATCGCGAGATGCGCGCGCCACCGGCCTCTCCAGCGCCGCCGGCCCGCGATCCCAGGAAGCCTGAGCGAGCTACCGGCCTTTGCGAGATCTTACATTGGTTTGCGCTCCGCGAGCGCACCCCGGCGGCCCACCCGCCCGTTTCCGCGGAGGCGGCAAGCCGGCGCATGTCATGCGCATCAGGCGCGGGGCAAGCAGAAACGAGCTACTTTGATTGCGGAGCGCCCTTTAAAGGTTTGGTTGCGGGGGCCCGTTACCATCATGACTTAGCGGATGAAATGGTAAACGGGGCAAATTTCCGGGCGAGGCTTGTGACGAAGAAGGAAACGTTAGGGAAGGTTTGAATAACGCTAGGCATGTCGCCTGGCTCGACTGATTCGCTTGAACGCATGACGCAGGCCGAGTTGATCGACCTGGTTCGCCGATTGATTGGCGAGACGGCGCGTTTGCAGGCGGAGCTCGAGAGACGCGACGGGGTCGAGGCGGGGCTGCGGGCCGAGATCCAGACGCTGAAGGACGAGATCGCGCGGCTGAAGGGTTTGCCGCCGCGTCCGCCGTACAAACCGTCCGGGATGGAGAAGGCGACGGATCGGCCGGAGCGCGGAGCGAAGGGCGACGAGGAAGAGGCAACGAAGCGGCGGCGCGGCCCTGGCGTCTTCAAGCTCTCAGTCGCCCGGACGGAGACGCTGGCGGTCGAGGCGCCGACGGGCTCGCGCTTCAAGGGCTATGAGGAGATCACCGTTCAGGACCTGGCGGTCAAGGCCGAGGCGACGCTCTATCGGCGCGAGCGCTGGCAGACGCCGGACGGCAAGACCCTGATCGCGCCGCTCCCGGCGGGGATTGTCGGCGGTTGCGGCCCGCATCTTATTCGTCTGGTGCTGGCGCTGCATTTTCAGGGCCAGATGACCTGCGACAGGATCGCGGCGCTGCTCGCCGGCTTGGGCCTCATGATCTCGAAGCGCCAAGTGGTGCGGCTGGTGACCGCCAAGCTCGAGACATTCCGCGCCGAGGACGAGGCCGTGCTGCGGACGGGGCTCGCCGACTCCCCCTTCGTCACCGTCGACGACACCGGTGCCCGCCACGCCGGCAAGTCCTGCTTCACCACGCACATCGGCTCCGACCGGTTCACCGCGTTTCGCACCGGGCCGGGCAAATCGCGCCTAGCTTTCCTTTCCTCAGCCGTCTGCTGGGCGGGGCGGCGCGCTATGTGATCAACGGGGCGGCGATCGCCTATATGCGCGGCGCCGATCTGCCCCAGGACGTCATCGACAGGCTCGCCGGCCATGCCTCGCTGGTCTTTCGCACGCGCGAGGATTGGATGGACCACTTGCGCGCCCTCGGCCTCGCCGACTTGCGGGTCACGCCGGATCCGGTGCGGGCGGCCAGCGAAGCGGCGCTGTGGGGAGCGATCGAGGCCGAAGGCCTGCTCGGCCAGGCCGTCATCGTCTCCGACGACGCCGGCCAGTTCCGCGTCGGCGTCCACGCGCTCTGCTGGGTTCATGCCGACCGCCTCGTCCATAAACTCGTCCCCGCCAACGACAAGCAAAGCAACGCCGTCGAGATCGCGAGACGGATGATCTGGTGGTTCTATGGGCGGTTGAAGGAGTACAAGCTCACACCCAGCGCGGAACAGGCGAGCCTCCTGCGCGCGCAATTCGATCGCATCTTCAGGCGTCGAACCGGCTATGCGACGCTCGACCGTCTGTTGAAGCGCCTGCTCGGGCGCAAGGACGAACTTCTGCGCGTGCTGGAAAGACCGGAAATCCCGCTCAACACCAACGCATCGGAAAACGACATCCGCGCCTTCGTCACCAAGCGCAAAATCTCCGGGGGAACCGTCAGCGACAAGGGCCGCCAAGCCCGCGACGTCATGCTCGGCCTCGCCAAGACCTGCATGAAACTCAAAATCCCTTTCTTCAACTATCTCGGCGCCCGTCTCGGCATCCCTGGCCCCGAAATCCCCGACCTCGCGACCCTCGTCAGGCCCGCACCAAGCTAAACGCTTGGCCCGGGAATTTGCCCCGATTACATGAAATACAGACTTCGGACGACCAAGCGTAGCGGTCGGTTCGCGCTCTTGATCATCCAGGCTGAGCAGGCAACCAGTGGATCGTACACCTATTCTTGGCCTTAAGGAAGTCGGGTCAGCCGACTGAACTCTTCCGCGTCATGCCCGAAAAATTCATTTCTGACGCCAACATCGCCTTCGGCAAGGCGAGATATGTATTTGTGATCTAAACTCGCGCACGCGTACTCTAATATGCAGGTCATAAGTGGGTAAAAACCCCTTGTAGCAAGTTTCCAATTGACAACTCGCGAGTCGCGTGGCACCAATCCTGAAATTAAACAATGTTTGGCTAAAGTAACCTTTTATTATTCTGCAGCGTGATAGGTATTCGCTACTATCCCAGGATCACGATTGCTATAACTGAGGGTAAGTATGGAAAAGCGACGCAATCACTATCTCGACCTTGCCGCAGACTATTCCCGCGTCGGTTTGGTGCCTGACGATACGAAAGTTCGGCTCATCAAACTCGCCGAAGACATCAACCGCCGAAAGGAGCCGGTGCTTCCGGCGATCGGCCCCGGCTATGCCGCCGAGCAAATCGAGGCCGAAAACAAGGAATGGTGGCCGACGCATTGCGAGGCGCTGCGCCAGGGCAGAGGCGACATCCTGACGGCCGAATATCGCGATGATCTCGTCTATCTTTGTCAGGATGGACCCTTTTATGGGATTTGTGAACAGAAGGAGCGTGAAAAGCACTGGTGGGCGCTGATCGCCCAACCGGGCGTGACCATGACTTGGCCGATCGTGCTGTTCTGGGGCGAATTCGTTCATTTTGAGTGGGCCGCAATCGATACCGAGACCTATGAGACGATCGCGAAGGGAAGTGTTTGCTGGGTACGACGCGGCCATCGAGGCGGCTGTTACTTCAAGAGCGAGCAACTGACCTTTTATCGCGACGTCTATGCGTCGAAGGAGTTGCTGGCTCGGCTGGAAGATGGCGGGACAGCGGTCGCGGCCTAGGGCGCGAAGCAGGCTGCCTTTGGGGATTTGACGGGGCGCGCGCGTCGCGGGGCGAAAGCCTGCCCGACGCCGCCATGAGAGGTTCACGGCCATGACTGACGACGCGAGCAAGGGTTTTTTCGGCGAGCCCGTGAAAGGCCGCATCGGCGTGCTGATCGAGGAACATTTCGACCAGACCGAGTTCAAGAAGTTCAACGTGTTTTTCCCGCAGCGGGGATACCAGGTCGTCTACATGACGCAGCTCTGGGGCAATCCCTTGCTCCGCTTTCAGGCCAACCCGGATGACGGCGTTATCGACGCCGACGTCACGGTGACCACCGATGTGGACACGGTGAAGGTCGCGGACTACTGCGGCTTCCTGCTGATCGGCGGGTATGCGATGGATCGGCTTCGCTATCAGCTGCATCCGCTCAAGGGCGAACCCAATATGGCGCCGGCGGTCCGCCTCGCGCGGAAGATCATGGCCGCCCCGGGCCTGAAGCTCGGCGCGATCTGCCACAGTTTGTGGCTCCTCTGCGCGGACCGGAGCCTGCTGGTCGGCCGCCGAGTCACCTGCGCCCATAACATTCTCTGCGACGTCGAGAACGCCGGCGGCGAAGTGATCTTCGACGGGGATCAGACGGCCGATGTGGTCATCGACGGCGACCTGATCACGGGCAAGCACCCCGGCGTCACCGATAAGTTCCTGTCAGCGTATTTTGCGGAAATCGAAAAGGCCAATGTCCCTCAGGCGGACACTCAAGCTTGGAGTCGCGAAGCGGCTTCGAGCATCAGGCCGTACTACTACTGCCTCTGATGATTTTTGGGGACCCGACTATGAAGACGGAAGCCTGCCAGGCGATTGTCATTGGAAGCGGTTTCGGGGGCGCCGTCGCCGCGCTCCGGCTCGGCGAGAAAGGCGTCAAGACGCTCGTGCTCGAGCGGGGGCGCGGTTGGGCGATCACCCCGAACGAGGACACCTTTTGCACCTACCGGAAGCCAGACGGACGCGCGGCCTGGCTCAGTAACGAGACCGTCCTGTTCGAACCTAAGCCGATCGACAAATATACAGGCATTCTCGAGCGGCACGTCGAGGACGGCATCACCGTGTGGTCGGCCTGCGGCGTCGGCGGCGGCTCCGTCGTCTATAACGGCTGTCATTATCAGCCGCTTCGGGAAACATTCGAAAGGGTTTTCCCGAGCGAAATCTCGTATGACGAAATGGACGCGGTCTATTATCCGCTCGTCCGCTCGGTCATCAAGCCGTCGCAAATCCCCGGCGACATTCTGGCCAGCGAGTACTACTTGAGCAGCCGGATTTTTGCCGAACAAGCATCCTTCGCGGGGCTCAAGGTCAAGCGTCTCGATATCGCGATCGACTGGGATATCGTTCGCCAGGAGATGATGGGCGAAAAGGAGCCGGCCGCGATCGCCGGCGAAATCTGGTACGGCGTGAACAGCGGCGCCAAGCGCAGCCTGGACGGCAACTATCTGGATCTGGCGGTCAAGACCGGCAACGTCGAAATTCGCCCGCTTCATCTGGTGACGGCGATCAGCGAAGGCGGGGATGCGGGCTTCGCAATCGAGTGCGATGAGATCGATGAAACCGGCGCCGTCCTGAGCAGCAGGCGCTACACCACGAACCGCCTTTTTCTGGGCGCGGGAAGCATGGGCACCAGCAAGCTGCTGGTGGAGGCGAAGGGGCGAAAGACCCTGCCGAAACTCAACGACTTCATCGGCAAGGATTGGGGCAACAACGGCGACACTTTCGCGACGCGCTACATTTCGACGCGCACCAACCCGGGTCAGGGCGGCACCGCCTCCATCGTCATCGAGCATGCCGACAACCCGATCTTGCCGGCCTCATTTATCGTTTACCCCGAATGGGACGCGCCCGAGGGCACGCTGACCAGCCTGGGCATGACCCTGCCGACGGATCTCGGCGAATACGCCTATGATCCGGCGTCCGACCGAGCGCAGTTGCACTGGAGGCAGGATACCGAGGGAAACGCCAGAATGCTGGATGCGGTAAATCATACCTACAAGCTTCTGAACGACGCCAATCCCTACGATATGCCCCCCGAGGGAAGCCTGAGCTTCTCTGGCCACTTTTATTGTCCGATAAACGGCTTTCCCGAGAAGTCGCGGCTTAACGCGGGGAAGCATGACACGACACAGGCCAATGCAGGAATAACCGCCCACCCGATCGGGGGCGCGGTGCTCGGCAAGGCCTGCGATTGGTACGGACGCGTGCAGGGGTACGAGGGTCTCTACGTGGTCGATGGCGCCATGGTGCCGGGCGGCAGCACGGCGGCCACCAATCCGGCCCATACGATCGCCGCCCTGGCCGAACGCTGCATGGACAGCATCTTGAGCCGCGACTTCTAGACTACCGACCCTAAGCGCATCACGAGCGACGTTCTCGGACGCCGCTCAGGCAATCGGGAGTCCAACGCCATCTCCCGAAAAGAAAGTTTGTTTTGGAGAATCTCGGCTCCACTGCGAGGACAAGGGTGAATAATGGATAAGATCAACTTCTCATTCTCCGACACCATCGCCGGCTATGTGGTGGATTCCGACAAAGGCGCCGACAGCTTCCGCATCAGGACTTCGGACGGCCGGGAGTTTATCGCCAAGTTCGGTCCCAACTCCTACGCCTGGATTGCGAACAACCTGAACGAGCCGCGCCAGTGGTGTACGGACCAGATGCGCGCCATGCTGTCGCCGGGGCGCTTCCTATTCGTCTACGGGACCTTCTACAACGAGGGCGGCGGCTTCAATTTCGTGGCGCAGTACCTGGTGTTCCTCGCGGCGAGGCCGGATGAATACGGCTTCGAGAAGCGGGACTGGTGGGTGCGGCAGATCCGGGCGCTCGGCGAGTTCTACCTGCGCGCCCAGTTCGGCGGGAATGAAGTCAACTACGACGACTACCGCACCATCATCAAGGTGACCGGCGAAAAGGACAAGGACAACTACCGGCAGGAAACCGACACCATCTCGCGCCTGGTCTACGGTTTCGCCTCCGCCTACATGCTGACCGGCGACGACCGCTTCCTGGAGGCGGCGGAAAAGGGCACGGAATATCTGCGCGAGCACATGCGCTTTTACGACGTCGACGAAAACATCGTCTACTGGTATCACGGCATCGACGTGGCCGGCGGCGGGAGACGAAGATCTTCGCATCGGAGTTCGGCGACGACTTCGACGCCATCCCGGCCTACGAGCAGATCTACGCCCTGGCCGGCCCCATCCAGACCTACCGCATCAGTGGCGATCCGCGGATTCTCAAGGACGCGGAAATGACGGTCGACCTGTTCGATCGCTTCTTCCTGGACAAGAAGCTGGGAGGGTATTTCTCCCACCTCGACCCGATCACCCTCGATCCCTGCAGCGAAGCTTTGGGCGCCAACCGGGCCAAGAAGAACTGGAACTCGGTCGGCGACCACGCGCCGGCCTATCTGATCAACCTTTATCTCGCCACGGGCGAGGAGCGGTATGGCCGGATGCTGGAGTCCACCTTCGACACGATCGCCAAGCACTTCCAGGACTACGACCACAGCCCCTTCGTCCAGGAGAAGTTCTTCGAGGACTGGAGCCACGATTACACGCACATGTGGCAGCAGAACCGCGGCGTGGTCGGCCACAACCTCAAGATCGCCTGGAACCTGATGCGCATGCACGGCGAAAAGCCGAAGGCGGAATACGAAGCCTTCGCTCGCAAGATCGCCGAAGTGATGCCCGCCATCGGCGGCGACCCGCAACGCGGCGGCTGGTACGACGTGATGGAGCGCAAGCTCGGACCGAACGAGGCAAAGCACCGCTTCGCCTTCCACGACCGCAAGGCCTGGTGGCAGCAGGAGCAGGGCATCCTGGCTTTCCTCATCCTGCGCGGCGTCCTCGGCGACGAGGACTACCTGAAGCACGCACGGCAGTCGTCGGCGTTCTATAACGCCTTCTTCCTCGACCACGACGAGGGGGCGGTTTACTTCAACGTGCTGGCGAACGGCGTGCCCTATCTGATGGGCACCGAGCGCCTGAAAGGCAGCCACTCCATGAGCGGCTACCACTCCTTCGAGCTCTGCTACCTCGCGCAGGTTTATACCAACCTGCTCATCACCCAGCAGCCGCTCGAGCTGTACTTCAAGCCGATGCCGGGAGGCTTCAAGGACAACATTTTGCGGGTGGCGCCGGATCTCCTGCCGTCGGGCAGAGCGCGGCTCGAGAAGGTGTGGATCGACGGCCTGCCATACAGCGACTTCGACGCCGAACGCATGACCGTCAACCTGCCGCAGACCGATCGGCGCGTACAAGTGAAGGCGCTGCTGCAACCGCAAGGAGCGCCGTGATGCAAGTCGACATACGCGACGACGCCGGCGTCGTCCTCGTCGAACCGGACGGCGAAATCGACGGCAAGACGGCGCCGGAATTTCACGACACGGTGCTCAAGCTGGTGCTCCCCCAGGCGCGCATCGTGTTGAACATGGAGCGGGTCGCATTCATGTCCAGCGCCGGTCTGCGGTCGATGCTGCTGATCTACCGCGAGGCGAAGTCCAAGGACGCGAAGGTCGTGCTGGTCGGAGTCAACAGCGACATCCGCAAGAGCATGTCCGCCACGGGATTCCTGGCGTTCTTCGTGGTCGCCGACAGTGTACGAGACGCCATTCGGCAGACGGGCTGAACCATGCAACGCATCGATATCGATCCCACCCACGAATACCAGGGCTACAAGCTGCGCTCTGGCAAGCCGTATCCGTTCGGCGCTTCTGTGGTGCCGGGCGGGGTCAATTTTTCCGTGTTCTCACGCAACGCCAACTATTGCATCCTGGTCTTGTTCAAGAAGGGCGCCGCGGAGCCCCTGGTCGAGATTCCGTTTCGCGGGATGTTCGCCAAGGCGTTCACCGGACAGCCGGTCTGGGGGGAGTTCCGCATCGGCGACGTCTTCACCATGACGGTGCTCGACCTGGACGATGAGGAAATCGAGTACGGCTTTCGTATGGACAACGGCCTTCCCCATTGCAAGGCGGGGAAGGCAGCCTTCCACCGGTTCGATCCTTCGACCGTGTTGATGGATCCCTATGCCCGCGCCGTCGGCGGGCGGGACGTCTGGGGCCAGGCGCCGGATTGGAACGCGCAGTTCCAACATCGCTCGCGGATCGTCTCCGACGACTACGACTGGGAGGGCGACCGTCCGCTGGAGATTCCGCTCGAGGATCTCATCATCTACGAGATGCATGTGCGCGGCTTCACCCGCCATCCGTCATCGGGGCTCGACGCGGCAGAGGCCGGAACCTTCTCCGCCATGCGGGAGAAGATCCCTTATCTGAAGGAGCTGGGCGTCAACTGCGTGGAGCTGATGCCCATCTACGAGTTCGATGAATTCGAGAACAGCCGTTGGGACGAGAAACACGCCCGCTGGGCCAAAATGAACTACTGGGGCTATAGCACCGTGGGCTTTTTCAGCCCCAAGGCGGGATACGCCTCCACGGGCCGGATGCGCGACGGCACCATGGTCGCGGACGAGTTCAAGAGTCTCGTGAAGGAGCTGCACAGAAACGGCATCGAGGTCATCCTCGACGTGGTGTTCAACCACACCGCCGAGGGCAACGAGCAGGGACCCACCATCTCCTACCGCGGCATCGACAACGCCACCTATTACATGCTGACGCCGGAGGGCTACTACTACAATTTCAGCGGTACCGGGAACACGCTCAACTGCAACAACCCGATCGTGCGCGACATGGTGCTCGACGCGCTACGCTACTGGGCGTCGCAGTACCACATCGATGGCTTTCGCTTCGACCTGGCGTCCATCCTGAGCCGCGACCCCTGGGGGGCGCCGATGGCGAACCCTCCCCTTCTCGAGGCGCTGGCCTTCGATCCGATACTGGGGAAGTGCAAGCTGATCGCCGAGGCGTGGGACGCCGGCGGCTTGTACCAGGTCGGGTCTTTCCCCGCCTACGGGCGCTGGGCGGAATGGAACGGCAAGTATCGCGACACCCTGCGTCGGTTCCTCAAAGGCGATCCCGGAGAAACCGGCGCCATGAGCCAGGCGATCCAGGGCTCGCCCCAGTTGTACCAGGGGCGGGGGCCGACGGCGTCGATCAATTTCGTCACCTGCCATGACGGCTTCAATCTGGCCGACCTGGTCTCCTACAACGGCAAGCACAACGAGGCCAACGGCGAGGACAACCGGGACGGCTCCAACGACAACGACAGTTGGAATTGCGGCTGGGAAGGTCCGACGGAAGACGCCGGGATCCTGGCCTTGCGACAACGCCAAATGAAGAACGCCATGGCGATGCTCCTGGTCAGCCAGGGAGCGCCGATGATTCTGATGGGCGACGAACTCGGCCAGAGCAAACTCGGCAACAACAATACCTATTGCCTGGACACCGAGATCAACTGGCTGGACTGGTCGCTGCGGCAAACCAGCCGGGACTACTACCGGTTCGTCAGGAACATGATCGCTTTCCGCCGGGCGCATCCCGCGCTTCGGAGCAGGGACTATCTGCGCCATGCCGACCCCGCGGGCTGCGGATACAGCGACATTTCGTGGCACGGCACCCAGGCCTGGCAGCCGGATTGGGGCGGCAGGGTCCTCGCCTTCATGCTGTGCGGGAACTACGCCAAAGGCGGCGCGGCCAAGGACGATTTCATCTATGTGGCGATGAACATGTACTGGGAGGCGTTGCCGTTCGAATTGCCTCGCTTGCCGGAGGGGTCCCGATGGCGCGTCTTCGCCAACACCGGCATGCCCTCGCCGGAGGACGTCTTCGATCCCGGCAGCGAGCCGGAACTGGCGGACCAGGCGAGCTGCATCGTCGGCGCGCGTTCTGTCGTGATCCTGGTCGGCCGACCTGCCGCGCAATAGTCGGGCGTGTGGCGCGTCGCCCGCCAGGATCGCCTTAGCCATCAGATACGAAAAGGAGAAAGACATGGGACTCGACATTTCAGTCGCGCAAAGCCCCGATGAGGCCATCATCAAGTTGTCGGGGGAGCTGGACGCCGCCACGGCGCCGCAGTTCAGGGACGCGATCGAGAAGGCGGCCGAGGCGAAGCCGAAGCGGCTGGTGTTCTTCATGGGCGAGCTGGCGTTCATGGCCAGCGCGGGCCTGCGGGTGCTCATTTTCGCCCGGCAGAAGATGGGCACAGGCGTATCGCTTTACGTGATCGGCAGCCACGGGCCGGTGCTCAGCACCCTGACGATGAGCGGTTTCCACCACAGCGTCCATCTGCAAGACGCCTACACGCCGCCGGAATAGGCGGCTCGCGTCATGGACAAGCGCTCGCTGCCGGCGGTGCTGGATTCGCTTGCGGAGATTCGCCGCTTCGTCAAAGAAGCCGCGGACGCCGCAAGAATTGAAGAGGCCAAGGCCTATCAGTTGCAACTGGCGGTGGACGAAATCGCCACCAACATCATCCTGTACGGGTACAAGGACGCCGGAGCGTCGGCCGTCGTTTCAATAGGCGGCGAAGTGAGCGACGGCGCGCTGGTCATCACGGTCGAGGACCAGGCGCCGGCGTTCGATCCGCGCACGATGGAAATGCCTGAAGCCGAGGATCTCGCCAAGCCATTGGAAGAGCGGAGCATCGGGGGCCTGGGGATCTTCCTCGCCATCCAGGGCGTCGATCGCTTCGACTACCGGCGCGAGAACGGCAGGAATATCAACGTCTTCGAGGTCAGGGCCCGCCATGACTGACGCCGCCGCACAAGTCCCAATGCCGCTGCCTTCGAGGTCGGGAGCGGCCATGGCTGACGTCATGCCGGTCATGCCTATTCGGCCAAAGGCCAAACGCTGGTCCATCAAGACCAAGTTTCGGCTCGCGTCGCTGGCGCTGGCGCTGGCCCCGCTGATCCTGTTTGTGGCGATCACCAGAACGGTCATGGTGGATTTGCGGGAGGACGTCGAAGCGGCGCTTATACAACATGCTCATAAAGACATCGCTTTGTTGGACCGAAATCAGGCGGTCATCGCCAGCGCCATGCTGGAAAAGGTCGAAGCGGAGACCCAGATGGCGGCCTTTTACGCCGAGGCTCTCCTGCGTGATCCCGGCGCCTTCGGTCAGAGCCGACCCTATTCAGCAAACGAGAGGCCGGACGATATCGCCGCCGCCTCAAAAAATGTTCTGGCGCCCGGCGTCTCCATGACCGCCGCCCAACCGGCGTTGGACCTGACCAGCAAACTGGAGGCATTGTTCGAGCTTATCGCGAAAGGCGATTCGAACCTGGCGGAAATCTTTATCGGCACGCAATCCGGCGTTTTCCGGGTGCACCCGTGGAAGGACGCCGGCTTGTACGTGCCGAAAATGGATTTCACCCTCAACTCGGCGCTTGCTCAGCCGTCGAATGAAGACGGCGAGATCCCTGCGCCGCTGCGGCAGGCGTTCACGCAAAACGGCCTGTCTCTTTCCCCGCATGTCGCGGTGAAAGCCACCGATCCCGACAATCAGTGGGTGCTGTCGGACGACGAGAAGGGACAGGTATTTTCCTTGCTGCGAGAAGGAACCGGACTGGCCGTCTACTCGGCATACGACCCGAGGATCCGCCCCTGGTATCGCAGCGCGATCGGCCGGGACGATGTGGTGTGGAGCATCTATCGCGATTGGGGCGGCGGGAAATATGTGTTCTCGCTCGGAAAGGAGCTCGAGAGCCAGATCGGCGACAAGGTTTCCCCTGACCTGGCGAAGGAATTCGCGCGGCGGAGGATCAGCCTCGTCGCAAACGGCAAGATCTCGATGCGCGACGGCGACAAGTGGACGTTACAGGACGGGGACGGAAACAACTACGAAATAAGGGCGGTCAACGGTCGGCTGAACGTGTACGACCTCGACATCCTGACCTGCTCCCGACAGGTGCTCGATGCGCAAGGTCGCTTGGCAGGCGTGGTGGGTGTGGACGTCAATATGGATTCCATCCGCAGCACGGTCATCCACACCCCCGATGAGATCGAGGGCTATGCCTTTCTGTTGAACGACAAGGGCGAGCTCATCGACCAGGAGAGGCCGGATATGTTCATTCCGGCGGCCGGCGGCGCCATCCGCTCGAAAATGACTGCCGGCAAGGTTGGCGACGATTACGACGCCGCGACGGCCACCAACGTTTTCTACGCCCCTATCCGGTCCATCCATTCGCCCAACGGAAAGTCGTTCTGGAGCCTCGGCATATCAATGCCCGAGGCGGAGATCACCCGGATGGCCGATCCCATCCGGAATAAGATGGTTTTGATCCTCGAAATGATCGTGTCCATCGGGGTCGTCATTGTCATCCTGGTCATCGGCGCGGCCCGCCGAATGGCCAATGGGATCACCGGGCCCATCGAGGGCCTTCGCGCGGGCGTGATGCGGATCGGCGGCGGCGACCTGGACTATCGCCTCGACGTCAGGACCAACGACGAGATCGAAGACCTGGCCAACGCATTCAACAAGATGGTTTGCGATCTTCAGTCCTATGTCAGGGACCTCAAGAAAACCACCGCCGAAAAGGAGCGCTTCGCCAGCGAGCTCCAGGTCGCCCACGACATCCAGATGAGCTTCCTCAAGAAGATCTTTCCCGCCTTCCCGCACAGGAGCGACTTTTCGCTCTATGCGACCATCAAGACGGCAAGAGAGGTCGGCGGCGACCTTTACGACTTCAGCCTCCTGGATGACGACCGGCTTGTCTTCTATATCGGCGACGTGTCCGATAAGGGCGTGCCGGCCTCGTTGATCATGGCCATAACCATGACGCTGATGAAACGCGCGAGCACGCAACCGGGAATCACCCCCGCGGGGATTCTCAGACAGGTGAACGTGACGCTGGCGGAAGACAATGCGAACTCCATGTTCGTCACGCTGTTCATCGGCATTCTCAACGTGAAAACCGGCGAGCTGGCCTTCTCCAACGCGGGCCATAATCCGCCGCTGATCTTGGGCGCCGACGGCGAATGCAGGTTCCTGACCCTGCCCGACGGCTTGGTGCTGGGCGTCATGCCCGAGGCGGAGTACCGCGATGATGCGATTCACCTCGAGCCAGGCGTCACGATCGTGACCTACACGGATGGGGTGACCGAAGCGATGAACCCTGAACGCCAGCTCTATTCGGAAAGCCGCCTGCAAGAGACGCTGAAGCGGCTGGCGGGATGCGCGGTGGAGGACACGGTCGGCGCCATCATCTCTTCCGTCAAGTCCCACGCGGATGGCGCGCCCCAGTCGGATGACATTGCCGTACTTGCCCTCAGGCGAAACTGAGGGGCAAAGTGGGGAGCACCGCGATCTCGACGCAGCGGTCGAGGCGTTGAGCGGCGCCGGACAGGCCGCCGACCGTCTGCAGTTGCAAAGGCTGAAGAAGCGCAAGATCATGCTGCGCGACAAGCTCGTCCTGCTCGAGGACAAGCTGGCGCCCGACATCATCGCCTGAACGGAGATGCGCCGTGCCTTATGAGGTCAACGCCGATCTGCCGCCGTCCGTCCGTTCGCACCTGCCTGAACACGCACAGACGATCTTCCGCGAGGCGTTCAACCACGCCCACGCCGCCCACGCCCACGACCCCCGCCAGGAGGAAGCCGCGTTCCGCATCGCCTGGGCGGCGGTGAAAAGGGTCTATGAGAAGGTGGGGGACGAGTGGGTGGAGAAGGCGTAAGGCGTCGTGCGTCAGCTTTGCGGCGATGGAGTGGGGAGAGCGCTTGCCGCGCCGACCTCCCTGGCCCTCAGCCGCTCGGCCACTTCCGCGTCGGTCAGTCGCGCCTCGTAGACCGAGCGCGTTTCGATGCTGCGCGATGTCGCCGTGGCGACGACGATGGCGATCAGCATCGGCATCGCGAACAGGCGCGCCTGCCCGGTCAGCTCCATCATCAGGACCAGCGCGGAGATCGGGCCTTGCGTGGTCGCCGCCAGCATCGCGCCCGCGCCTAGGATCGCGCACAGGCCGGGGTCGGCCGACGGAAGCGGTCCGGAGCCATAGGGCGCCTAAGGCGCCGCCCATCAGTGCGCCTGCCGCGAGAGAGGAGGTGAACAGACCGCCGGGCGCGCCGCTCGCGACGGACCCGACCGTGCAGAGAGGCCGAACCGGCAGGAGGACGAGAAGCGCGAGAGGCGCGAGCGGTTGCCGGAACATCGCCTGCGCCACGTCCTGCCCGTTTCCTAAAACTTCCGGGAACGGGATCGAGACAACCCCGACCGCGAGAAAGACCAGAGGCGGCGCGACGAGCCGCCGCCAATCGGAAGGGCGAACCCGGTCGGCCCAGGCGATCAGCCGGACGAAGCCGACTGACCAGATGCCGACGACGGGAGCGGCGAGCGCGGCGAAGGCGTAGTCCCCGAGCCCGACAGCGTAGGGCGGCGTCCTATAGATCGGCGCATTCGGGATGACGATAGTGGCGACGCCGGTCGCGATCGTGGTCGCGGCCAGCGCCGGCAGGACGAGCCTCAAACTCAGCTTTCCGCGCAGCACCTCGAGCGCGAATATTGCCCCGCCGAGCGGCACGCTGTAGACGGCGGCCATGCCTGCCCCGGCGCCGATCGCCACGAGGAGGCGTCGCTGCTCGTCCGAAAGCCGCCCAAGGTCCGACGCCAGATTACCGAACACGGCGCCGGCCTGTTTCGGCGCGCCCTCTCGTCCGAGCGTAGCGCCCATACCGACGATGACAATCGACAGCGCCGCGCTGCCGAGCGTCCTCATGGTTGGCAGGCGTCCCGCCCGGAACCAGATGGCGGCGGTGATGTCGATCCCGTTGCCCGAGGCGAGGCGAGTCAGCAGCCACTGCCCGACGCCCGTGAGGAGTCCCGCGGAGAGGAGCAGGAGGACGTGACGCCAGGGGCCGACGCGCCGCGCGGCCTCCATTAGCGCCGACGGCTCATAGGCGCCCCAGGCGTGGCCCTGAACCTGCTCCAGGAGAGCTGTCAGCGCCGCCGCCCCCAGCCCCGCCGCGACGCCCGTCAGAATGACGGCGATCCAAAAGCGCAGGGCGTTCGGGTCGCCGAGCGACGCGGGAACCAGCGCCTCGCGCCGATGCGCTTCTCTGTGGCCGTCCGCGAGCTCCATCCGGGAAGCCATGGACCCTTTCCACGATTCACGACAAGGGCCTTTTGCCCTCGACGCAGCGTTTCGCGACGCGCGCGGGGCTCCGGTGCGCTTCGGCCATGTGCAAGCGGCGCAAAGGGCGCGTCCTGCCCCGAAGAAACCGGACCATCCGCGCAGCAGGTCCAAAACCGCATTCGCTGTCATCGAGGTTCAGGCGAGCAGCAAACGGATCCGTTCGGCGTCCTCCGGGGTCGCCGGATTGTAGACCACCATGCTGAGATCCGGCCGGCCGTCGACCGCGAAGGCGGAGTACTCGAAGGCGAACGGACCGAGCGCCGGATGCCGTATGTGCTTGACGGCCTCGCCGTGCACGCCGTGAACGTCGTTTTCACGCCACATCGCTCTGAACTCGGGACTGAGCCGGCAAAGCTCTTCGACCAGCGATTCCACTTCCGCCGCAGCTCCGGCGCGGGCCGCGTCCACCCGGAATGAGCCCAGGGCGAAGCGCGCCACGCTTTCCCAGTCATATTGCGCGGCGCGGGCGCGCGGGTCGAGGAAAATGAAGCGCAGGATATTGCGCTCTTCCGGCGGAAGGGACCCGTAGTCCATCGGCAACGCGGTCGCCGCCCGATTCCAGGCGACGACGTCCCATGTCGCGGTCCTGATCACGGCGGGGCTCGGGTCCAGCGCATCGAGCACGCGCTGGAGCCGCGGCGTGACGCCGTCGTTCTTCCGGTAGCGCGCCTCGGGCGGGCGGCCGAGGCCAAGCAGGAAGAGGTGCTCGCGCTCGACATCCGTCAGCATCAGGGCGCGGGCGATCCGGTCGAGCACGTCGGCCGACGGCGCGCCGCCGCGCCCCTGTTCGAGCCAAGTGTACCAGGTCGGGCTGATATTGGCGCGACCCGCCACGTCCTCTCGGCGCAGGCCGGGCGTGCGACGGCGCTCCGAGGGAAAGCCGAACACCGCAGGATCGAGTTTTGCGCGGCGGTCCTTCAGATAGGCCCCGAGCAGGTTCTCATGGGTGACGCGGTCGTCCATCCAGTTAGCTTTTATACCGTGATAAAGTCACGACTTTACCAGAATAACTTTTGACCGCAGATTTGTCTACAAAGGAGCCTTGGTTCCGGCCGTGTAGCGCAGGTCCCCGGCTTGTCATCCCCGTGAAAGCGAGGATCCAGAGCCGCGGAGCAAGTCGCGCGATTCAGCCGACGGAAGCCCTTCCTGGGTCCGACCCTGCGGCCCCTGGATGCCCGCCTACGCGGGCATGACAAACGAGAAATGGAGGCTTTGCTCATGCGCGTGTTCGTCACTGGCGCCACCGGATTCATCGGCTCGGCCGTCGTCAAGGAGTTGATCGCTTCGGGCCATCAGGTGATCGGCCTCTGCCGTTCGGATGAGAAAGCGCCGGCTTTGGCCGCCGCCGGCGCCGAGGTTTTTCACGGATCGGTCAAGGACGCGGATGGCCTCAGGAAGGGCGCGGCCAGGTCGGACGGCGTCATCCATCTCGCCTTCAACCACGATTTTTCGAAATTCGTGGCGAACTGCGAGGACGATCGCCGCGTCATCGCGGCGCTCGGCTCGGCTCTCGCCGGCTCCGACCGGCCGCTGATCGTGACCTCCGGGACCCCCATAGCCAACACCGTGCCCGGCGAGCCTGCCAGGGAAGACAATGCGATCGTCGGGTCCGCCACGCATCCCCGCGCTGCCTCGGAGGAGGCGGCCGCCGCGATCGCCGCGGATGGGGTCAATGTGTCGGTGGTGCGCCTCCCGCAAGTCCACGACACGATGAGGCAAGGTCTCATCACCCCTGCGATCGCGGCTTATCGGGAAAAAGGCGCGTGCGCCTATGTCGGGGACGGGCTCAATCGTTGGCCGGCGGCCTACGTCCTGGACGTCGCCCGCCTCTACAGGCTCGCGATCGAAAAGGCCGAGCCGAATGCAAAATATCACGCGGTGGCGGAAGAAGGCGTGCCCATGCGCGACATCGCCGGCGCCACCGGCCGGCGCCTGAAACTGCCAGTTAAATCCATCGCCCCGGAAGAGGCTCAGGCCTTTTTTGGCTGGCTCACCATGTTTGCCGCGCTCGACATGCCCGCCTCCAGCGAACAAACGCGCAAAAAGCTCGGATGGCGGCCGATCGGGCCCGGGCTGATCGCCGATCTCGAGCAGTTGGATAGTGTCGCCGTTTGAACTTCGGGTATGGGCGGACATCAAGCCTTCCGCGGCACTTGTACGCCCGCTATCCTGCGCGTCGCTCCCGCCGTTCGACCAACGGCAGTTCTCCGCCCACTTGCGCCATCCAAGCGCCTTGAGCCAATCGGAACCCGCTCTAGAGTTTCGGGGAACCTCAAATCGGAGTGGGGGTTTTTGCCAGGGCCAGCGACACGAACGGCGCCGGACTGCCGAGCAGGATATAGCTGATTAATAGTGTTCAATTTTGTTGGACGCATGTGAACCAGCTTCCCTGGGTGAACCTGCTGCCAGGCGGCCGCGTCCGGCTAGGCACGGCGGGATTCATATTTAGCCTTTGCAGTCAGGATCTTACAACCGTGCATCCGATGACTGCTTTGGCAAGTCCGATGTGTTAATCGCAGTCAGCGTGCAGCGTCGAATAGACTTTGACTAACGAGGTGGAACGGCCGACAAAGTGCAGGTCGCCGTAAAGCGGGGGGATGGCGAGGCGCCATAGGGCTTCTAGCGAAGGTGGGGCTCGCGATGGACGACGCTCTTGGGCCTGAATCGCGGGATGAGAGGATTGAGCTTTCCGTCGTACACGGGCATCTGGCGTTCGCGCGATTTCCTCGTCCTCCTGCGCTACCTTCCGGATGGCGCTGGTTCGACGAGCAAGCTTTGCGGACATGGCGGGCCGCTACCGCCGCCTGAAAGGCGTCCAAACCGGTTGAGCGGATTTTTCTCTCACGCTAGTCTTGATTAGTTGCTCTATTGATTAGCTGCGGGAGCATTGGCATGGCGGGCGGCGTTTTCATCAGCTATCGACGAGAGGACTCGGGCGGATACGCGGGGCGGATCTACGATCGCCTGAGAAGCCGTTTGGGACAGGGTAACGTCTTCTTCGACGTGGACAGGATCCCGCCCGGGCGCGATTTCGTCGACGTCCTTTCTGAGCGCGTCGGCAGTTGCAACGCGCTTATCGCCATCCTCGGCAAGCATTGGATTACCAGCGCCGACGGCCAGAACCGCCAGCGGCTCGACGACCCGAGCGACTTCGTCCGCATCGAGATCGAGGCGGCGCTCCGGCGCAACGTTCCGGTCATCCCCGTGCTGGTCGACGGGGCAGCGATGCAGCAGGCGGCGGAGCTGCCCGACGGCCTGAAGCAGCTTCCGCGCCGGCAAGCGATCGAGATTTCGCTCACGCGGTTCGACTCGGACGCCGAGCGACTCACCGGAGCGCTCTCGCAACTCGATGACGAGCTGCGCCAGCGAGGGGCCGACGCGGCGCCGGCCGCGACGGAGGAGAAGCAGCAGATTGCCCCCGGAACCGTGCAGCCTCCGGCGCCGCCGACAGCAGCCACCTTGATGTCATCGGAGGCGAGCAGCGGCGCTGCGGCCTCGAGCCGAGACGCACCTGCCTCGACGCCGCCCAAGCCCGCAAGGCGGCGCTGGCTCGTCTACGTCGCTCTCCTCGGTCTGATCGTCGCCGGCGGGATTGCGCTCCTTATCGCAGATTCGGGGCGACACAACATTTCAGCCGACTTTAACGCGTCTAACGCGGCCGCTCAGTCGGGCGAGTGGCTCGATCGCGACGAATTCGAAAGCGAAATGCGCAAACATGGGGCCGCCGGCTACTACCCGGATGAGAGTTCCGGACAATGCCAGGACGGCGTCATCAAGTACCACGCCCGCTGGACCTCAAAACCGCCGGAGATGCATTTCTGGCTCCAACACGGCGGGACCGACGACAGTTTTGCCAGCAAGAACTCGGAGCGCACATCGCAGGGCTACACGCTTCGGTACGACAATTTATTCAAAGACTGCGAAGGCCGCACGCGGCACCAGGCGTTGTGGACGAAGGGCGGGTAGTTCACGAAATGCGGGGCCATTGGTCGACATACCGCAGAGCGAGTCGCAGGGTGACAGGATTGAGCTTTCCGTCGTCCACGGGCACCTGGCGTTCGCGCGATTTCCCGTCCTTGTTGGCCACTACAGCGGCGATACGTTCGCCGGCACGGAAGCCCGACTGGACCGCGCGCTCAATTCTCGGCTCTCCCAACGGCGCAAGATGGGCCTGTATCCCGGAAGGATCGGGACGAGCGTCATTCTTCTTGATCCGAAGTCGAAGCCGTGCGGGGCGGTGGTCGTCGGGCTCGGCGCGCCCGCCGACCTATCGACGGGCGCGCTTCGCGACACGCTGCGGCGCGGGATGCTGGCCTTTGCGGCCGAAACGATGGACCAGCGCTGCGAGTATCCAGAGCCGGCGGACCCGAATGCGCGGCTCGGGCTGAGCGCTCTGCTCGTCGGCGCGGGAGACGGCGGCGTCGACCGCACGAGCTCCGTGCAGGCGCTTCTGCAGGCGACCGCTCAGGCGAACGCAACCCTCGCGCAACTGGAAGGCGCCTGCGCCCGGCTCGGCGCCATCGAAATCATCGAGCTCTACGAAGACCGCGCCTTCGAGACCTGGCGCATCGCGAAGAAGACGATCGAGGGCGACCCCGCTCTCAAGACGGGCTTCGCGCTCGCGAAGGTCAGCGTCCGGAGCGGAGGCCGCCGACACGCGCCGATCGCGCGGGATCCGAACTGGTGGCTGCCGATCCAGATCACGATGCCCCGCGACGATCCGAATCGCAGCCTTGCCTTCACGGTCGGCGGAGGCTTCGCGCGGGCCGAGGCGCGGACGATCGCCGCCAACCTGGACATCGTCGGGCCCCTCTTGCGCCGGACGGCGCGGAACATCGACCTCGACGCTTCGCCGATCTCCCCGGGACGCATCCTGTTCGAATTGCTGTGGCCCGAGTTCCTGAAGCACCGAAGCGCCGAGGAGCAGAACCGGCGGCTGGTCCTCGACGAATGGAGCGCGGCGTTTCCGTGGGAGCTCATGGACGACCGGCGTCCTTGGCTCGCCGCCGAGGCCGTGAGCGGGCCCGAGCTCCAACCCCCGGCCGTACGCTCCGGGTTGATCCGCCAGCTGTTGCAGAGCCAGGCGTCGGAAAGGGTCGTCGATCTCCCCGGGACGCCCAAGGCCCTCGTCATCGGCGACCCCGGCGCAGAGCCGCTGCCGGGATTTCCGAGGCTCCCCGGGGCCGAAGCCGAGGCGCGCGCCGTCGCCGCGCTCCTCGAGCCGAGCCACGACGTGACGCCGCTCGTGACCGCAGCCGCGACGCCCGAACAGATTTTCAAGCAGCTCCTCGGGCAGGCGTGGGAGATCGTTCACATCTCCGCCCATGGCGTCGTCAATTACCAATTCCCAGGGGGCGACGGAAGCAAGCGGACCGGGGTGGTTCTCGCTTCCGGCGTCGTCATGGGCCCCGCGGAGCTGTCGCAGCTGCCGGTTAGTCCCAGCATTGTCTTCATCAATTGCTGCAACCTCGGCAAGATCGACGCGGCCGCTGAGGACAAGGCGATCCAGGAGGGTCTCGAGGGGCGCCCGGAGCTCGCGGCGAGCGTCTCCGTCCAACTCATCCGGCTTGGCGTGCGCTGCGTCGTCGTCGCAGGCTGGGAGGTCTCCGACGAGGGGGGCAAGACATTCGCCACGACCTTCTACGAAGAGATGCTCGACGGCGTCGGCCTCGAGCGCAATCTGGAGAATCAGGCCGAAACCAACCTCGACGGGATCGAGAAGGAAGCGAAACGCAAGGGGTGGCTCGCGTCGGACCCGCTCTGCGTCGCGCTGGCGGAGGCGCGGGCGGAGCTCGGCGACCTGCCGGCGGCGATAAGCCTCTATTCGGCCGCCATGACCAGCGAAAAGGCGTGCTGCGAGGTGAAGCCGTCGAGCAGCTCGCCAATCTCAGCGTCCGCAAGGCGGTCGACGACTTTCGGAAAGCGCAGCATAGTCCGACGGGCGCGAAGGCGTCGATCGAGGACGCGCTGCGTAAGCTCAAAGCGCTGACCGAAGCCGTCGGGCCGACGCCTGAACGGCTGTCCCTGCAATCCGGGTGCTGGAAGCGGCTCGCCCAGATCCAATCCTCCGACGTCGCCTCGGCAGACGACGCGCTCCGCAGGATGAAGCAATGCTGCGACGACGCAGTCGGACTCGGCGGCGAGGATCCCGACTATCCGCGCTTCGGCGCCTGCGCCGCCGAGATCTGCATGTCCGCGCGGAACGGATCCCCCGTCGACTCCGCCGTCACCGGAGATCTGCAGCGCATGATCGACCAGGCGTCGGGGGAGGACGCGGATTTCTGGAAGCTCATCCGGTCCGCGGACGCACGCACGCTCCTCTCCGTCACCCAGGCGGGGTTGCCGCAAGACCTCGAAGCGATGAAGGATGGATATCGGCGCGCATGGCGCCACATCGGCTCGCCGGTCAAGATGCGGTCGGTGACCGAGCAGCTCGAGTTCTACGAGGACATTTTCTCAGGCGGCGCGCCGGGCACCGCCGCGGCGCGCGCCCGCGCCGTCGCGTGGATCGCGCAACTCAGAGCTTTCATCGAAAGCGAATTCTTGTCCCACCTGGTGAACGCATAGATGAAGGAGTGAACAGCCATGGACAGCGCATACCCTGCCGCCCTCGCCTTTGTCCTTCGTTGAGAGCGCGGGTTCGTGGATGACCCGAACGACCACGGCGGCCGCACGATGAAGGGCGTAACGCAGAACGTCTATAACGCGTGGCGCGCGAGCCAGGGCCTGCCGGCGGCCGACGTGAAGAACATCTCGGACTTCGAGGTCGCCGCTATCTACTCGAACAACTATTGGAGGAAGGCCTTGTGTGACGTCCTTCAGTCGCACATCGACCTCGTCCAGTTCGACACCTCGGTCAACATGGGGCCGATCCGCGCGGTCAAGATCCTTCAGCAGGCGGTCGGCGTCGGCGTCGACGGCGATTTCGGGCAGGAGACGCAGAAGGCCTGCGACGCCTGCAGCCCGCCGGCCACGGTCGCGCGCTACTGCTCGATCCGCGAGGCGCTCTATCGCCGCTTTGCCGAGGCGCCCGGGCAGGACCGGTTCCTGGCCGGCTGGCTCAACCGCCTCAACGCGTTGCGAGCGCAAGCCGGCGTACCGGGCTACGTCCGCCGCGGCGGCGATGAGATCGATTTCGGCGATACCGACCACATCGAGCGCGTGCCCGACATTTCGCCCGACGATCCCATCGACGCCTGGTGATCATGGCGATCATGCAGTCCTTGCAAGACGCCGCGCAGCAGGTCGCGCCGATCCAGCGGAATAGAGAGCGGGCCGGCTTCCCTTCGCCGTTTGCGGACGTCTCGCGCGATGACAGCCGAACGCCTCCGTCACGCCGACCGAGGAGACCGCGCAACAGGGGAAAAACTCATGACTGAAATCGTATCCTACATACAAAGCCTCGACCTGCCTCTCGCGCGGACGCGAGGTCCCGGTGAACAGGAGCCGCCGCCTCCGGTTTTCAACTCCGTCGATCAGGCCCTGACGATTGGCTCGCAGATGGCCGAGTTCAGCAACAAGGCGCCTCAGTCCATCCGGCCGGCGATCAGCAACGGGCTGCTGCTCGGCCAACTCGCTGCGAACAAGGCGACTGCGGGAAATGCGGATCCGATCGCCTGGTTCGACGCGTTCAACGGCGTGATGAAGAAGATCGGATGGCAAGTCACGGCGAACGAACTCAACGAAGAGACCGTGTCCGACAAGAACGCCGCGTTGCACAAGGCGATCATCCCGATCGTGACGGCGATCTTCGGACCTGGCGCCGCCGCTAGCTCGATCATCCTCACGGTGCTGAACGGTCTCGACTCGATGGACCAGGACGCCCCCTGGATCACGGTCTTTCAGCAGAATAGCAACAAGGTCAAAGCCGCAAACTTCGGGCTGAGTTACGTCGACGGAGGAGACGGTGGGGCGACCCTGAAGACCGCCTATTTCACCCTGCAAGGCTCGCAGAGCCTGACGCAGGTCCTGTTCTTCAAAATTAAGTCGTCGGACGCCACGATGAAAAGCGGTCGATGCGAAATGAGCTTGAGCGGAGAGACGATAGCGGCCTCCCAAGACGTCCTGAGGCAGAAGGTCGGGCCGTTCATCGTTGATAACATAAAGAACATAGATCTGTGAGTTGGCAAAAACGCTATCCGCGGCCGAGGGGCGAAGACCTACGATATTCACACATGTCAAATCGCCGCGGGGACCCTTCCCCAGCTCTGCTGGGGAAAGTGGCGCGAAGCCGCCGGATGGGGTGTGGGCCGCTGCCTCGACCCGAATTGCGTTGCACGGACGTCGCGTATGGAGCTCGCTGAACCCAAGTCGCATTGCACGACCGTCACTGCGAAGCTTTCATCGGCGGATTCCTGCTTTCCGCACCCCATCCGACGCTGCGCGCCACCTTCCCGCTTCGCGGAGACAGGGGAGACTCGTCGGCCGCACCGACTCGATAAAAGAAATGAGTCAGTCCCCCGTCAGTCCCATAGAATTTTCGTGTCGAGCCAGACCACCTCTCCGCCTCTGCTGCGCACTTCCTGCATCATGTGGCGCGTGCCGCCGGGGCCATCGCCGCCCTCTCCATTCCAGAGACAGACGAAGTCGAGCCTCTCCGCGCCGAAGCGAGAAGCTGCTTCGAGCATCCAGCGGTTGTTGCGTTCGTAAGGATCTTCGTCTGACGGCGGCAGACCCAGTTCGATCGGCTGCACGTGCAGCGAAGCGGGCGCCTTCACCGCGAAGAAACGGTCGCGCCAGCCGTTTCCGGCGAAGTCGACAGACTTCTCGAGGAAGATAGATTGGTCGAAAGGGATATAGAGCTCAAGCCGAGCCGAACGAGAAAGCGCCGCCTCTGCAAACAGAAGATCGCCGCCGCACGCGCCGCCGCAGATGCATAAATCCTGAGCGCCGATCTCGAGCTCATCCAGCGCCCCCGCGATCGCGCGCGCCGCTATAGCTTCCTTGTCAGGCGGAAAGCGCCGTTTTCCGCGGCCTGGCGCGTCAATCATGTGGCCACTGAACACCACCGCCTTGCGAAGCGGCGCCTCCTTCGCTGCGATCATTCTGGGTGCTCCTCGGGTCCTGCTGGCGGCGGTTCGAGGGAGGAGCCGAACGTCGAAATCCGATCGCGCGCGCGTCATCGAACTGGTTCCATTCTCCGATTGCGAATCGATCGCTTGGAACGGGCGGCGCGGAGTACAATTCCCGTCAGCTCCGTTCGAGATCAGATGACGCAAACGACCCGGAGCCCGATGCGGCCCTGCCAACCCGGATTGTCCGGCGCAATCAAGTCGCGATAGGCCGAGCGGCAGATCGCAGGGTTATGCGACCACGAGCCGCCGCGCAAAATCCTGTCTGCCCCCGATGGGCCCGAAATGTTGGCGCTGCCGTCCGCCGGGGCGTCAGCATGGAGGGGGTCGCGACGTCGAGGCAATATTCCCAGACATTGCCGTGCATGTCGTAGAGGCCGAACCGGTTCGGCGGGAAGGTCCCCGGGACCGTGGTCGTCCCCCGGAAAATCCCGATGGGACCCTGATCATACGCGCCCGAGCCGTACGTCACCCCATCATAGACGTCGGAGGCAATGCTCCTGCCATTGTTCTCGCCGCAAACAGCGCCGCCCTGGCCGCAGTAGTTGGCCAGATCGGTGGTGATCGTGGGCCCGACGTTGAACGGGCCCGTCGATCCTGCGCGACAGGCGTATTCCCATTCGGCTTCGCTCGGCAGACGGTATGTGCGGCCGGTCAGTTCAGCGAGTTGCCGGCAGAACTCATCGGCCTCGTTCCAGCTGATGGTTTCGACCGGCAGATCGGCGCCCTTGAAGAACGAGGGGAACGGGTTGAGCGCCCGCGACGCTCCATGCAGATGGGCGGTCGCAACCGCAGCCCACTGAGCCTGGGTGACCGGCCAGGCGCCGATGAAGAACGGCCGCATCGTCACGGTGCGTTGAGGCCCTTCGTTGGCCCGACGCTCAGGCTCGTATGGTGGCGAGCCCATGATGAACGCGCCCGCCGGGATCGCCGCCATGTCGAGCCCGACGCCCGGCGCCAGCGCCTCGGTGAAGAGGGAAGCGGCGGCTGTTTCTGTCGGCAGGCGCGCGCCCTGCTCATTGACTGTGGCGTAATTGACGGCGACCGTCCGCAGCGCCGGCCTCGCCGGCCTCGACAACAACCGGAGGATCGGCGGGAGCGCGACGGCCGAACCCGCCGCAACGACGGCGACTGCGCCTGCGGCCAAAGCCCGCCGCCGGGTTAACGACGCTGGCGCTGGCGCTGTGCGCAGCGCTGGGCGCCTCCGGCACGCGGGCCCCTCCCCCCGCCGGACCTGAAGACAGCGGCTTGATCTCGATTCGCTGCGTCTTTGCCTGCGCGTCGCGGGCTGGCCCGTCCGCGAGCCCAAGCCGCTGCACGAGTTCCCGGACGTCGGACCGCCATCGCGTATGGCTCAGTTCGAAGCTGTTCCGGAAGACAAGGTCTTTCAGGTCGTCCGGCAAGCTCTCCTGGGCCGGCATCGCCGCCCCCTGCAGCAGCACCGGCGTGACAGGAATGTTTCGTTTGAGCGCCGTCGCAATTTCCTGACGCACGAAGTCGGCGGGATCGTTCAACCGCCGCCTTCCGCCGGCGTCCTTGGCGTCGAGCCAACTCGGGCCGATGAGCGCCAGCAGCGCCTCGCACGATTTCGAGGCTCTCGTGGAGACTCTGGCGAAAATCGCGCCCGAGCGCGATGCTGTCGACGTCCATGAACACCGAACCGTCGCCGACGTAGTTCGTGAGCTCGATCGACAGAGCTCTGGCCTGCCCCTCGGAATCCCCCCGCCGGTAGCTGATGAAAATCCCGGCCACCTCCCGCGCCTCCTTCTCGGATCAGCGGGGGCTGTCGTCAGCGGCGCATCGAGCCGCGCGACAATTTTCGAGCAATTCAATCATCGAGCTGTCTCGACCGCTATCTGGCGCACGACGAATGCCTGGCTTCGGGTGGCGCGAGGCCCGCTTCGGCCGAGGCTCGGGACAGCCTTCCGGGTGAAAGCCGAACAGGTCGCCCAAGCCCCCCCGCCGCCGCCACCCATTCCGCCGCCGGTCCCGCCCATGCCGCCGCCTTCGAAGGGCATCCCGCCGCCGCCCATACCGCCTCCGGTCGCGCCCATGCCGCCGCCCATCCCGCCCATGCCGCTCGAAGTGCATCCCCCCGCGCCGCCCATCCCGCCTCCGGTCCCGCCCATGCCACCGCCCATCCCGCCGCCTTCGAAGTGCATCCCCCCGGCGCCGCCCATCCCGCCGCCTCCGACGAGTATCAGGCCGTCGCGATCTGAGAGGTCGCAGCGCGGACAGACGAACGAAGCGCTGGGGTTGGCTAACGCGCCCGCGGCTTGCGCCGCTGCGACCAATGCAACGAGTGGCAAAAGCCGACGCATTGGGACACCTCGTTGAACGTGCGTTCATACCACACAGGCTCGCATGGCGAAATGCAGTGTCCGAAGAGCCTCTTGCAGAAAGGCTGACCGAAGCGATTTTTTCGTGCCGCGCCGGGTAGGCGCGGCTTGGTCAGGCAGGGGCGGGCCTCAAGTCGACGACGCGGATGATCTGATCGACGGCGAGCGCGACGATGCCGAACATGAGATGGCATTTGACCTTGAGCGCGCCGCGGACGCGGAGAAATCTGGCGCCGAACTCGTCTTTCAACCGGGCGTTGACGCGTTCGGCCATGGTGCGGAAATCGTAGATCCGGTCGGCGAAGTCGGGCATGTGGATGAGCTTGAGGCGCTCGACCTCGCGGCCCCATTCGGCCTTGCCTTGGTGGTCGGCGCGAAAGTTGCGGTCGACGATGGGGGCGTGGCCGAGCGCCCGGCTCTGGTCGTGGATCGCGGCGGCGTCGTAGGCTGAGTCCATGAGATCGTAGAGATAAGAGACGCGGGCGCTCGTCATGGTCATCAAGGGAATGGCGACCTGGCTGTCGTGGACGGAGGCCGAGGTCAGCACGCAGGAGACCGGGATTTGGCCGCAGGCCACGTCGATGTGGAGTTTGTACCCGGTCCAGGTCTCTTTGTAGCCCTTGCTGTTTTTCTTGCAGCCGACGTCGCAGGCGGTGGGCAGGTCGGCGAGCATCTGGCCGAGGTTCTGCGTGACCTGCCGCTCGAGACGCGTCGGCTCCGGCTTCGGCCGCGGTTCGTCCTTGCGCGGACGTCCGCGCTTGCGCGGCGGCGGGGGATGATCGGGCGCCGGGGATTGTCTTGGCCGTCGTTGGCCTTCATCTCAACCGGCTTCTCGCGCGCTTCGATCTCGGTGGCGTCGCGCGCGATCGCCCCGATGATGCGTCCCCCGAGCGCCCGCTCGATCAGCGCCGCGTGGATCTTGTTCGGCAGCTCGCCCTGCGCGAATTCGGCGAACGCCCGGGAAAACGTGGCCTCGGACGGAACTTGCGCGCGTCGCTCCCAGCCGAGGATGCGACGCAGCGACCTGTCGACGGCGAGGCGCTCGATCAGGGCGCTGGTGATGGGAACGCCCAGGACCGCCTTGGCCACGAAAGCTCGGGCGAGGGCGCGACGGTCCTCGGGCGGCCGACCCGGTCCCCTGGGCGGTTCGGGAACGAAGGCTTCGAGGCCGATCACGTCGAGCGTGGTGACGAGATGACCCAACGCTTCGGTGATCGGATCGTTGTCCTCACGCATCCAAGGGAACAAATGGCCCTGCAAATAGCCCTGGATGTGGCTCCAGCGCGCCTTTATCGCGTCGAGAGGGTCGTCAGTCATGTCTACAGCCAAGGCTGAAGCGAATCGCTTTGTACGATAACAGCGTCACACCTGAACTGCAATCTAAAATATTCGCTCTTATGGCGTTAGCCGTTGGTAAGGCCCCAAGCCAGCGGCGCCGAGGATCCAGTCCTCCGGTTTGACCTGCGGCCCGAGCGCTTCGAGCGCTCTGCGCCAGCCGAGATAGTTCGGCAAATTCTTGGTCGCGACGCCATGGAAGCGGCGCATCCATTCTTTGAGCCGGCCATGGTAGGCATTGACATTATTGATGTGGAGGTCGGGGGCGTCCGGGCTCGGCTTTCCTGGAGCGGGCAAGACGTGATGCGGAATGCCCGCTTTCTTGGCGAAGGCGACGATGGCCCTGCCGCCGTCGCAGCAGAACTGGTTGGCGGGAGTGACAACGCCGCCCAATGCTCCTGTGATGGACGCCCGGTCGAGCTTGGGCAGGACGGCGTCAATGGTGGCGCCAGCGCGGTCTCGCGCAACGATCACCGGGATCTGTTCGGCGGACAAGCCGCGCTTTGCCGCCTTGCCGCCCCTCTTGCGTGCCTTGCGAGGAAGATCAGATCGTTTCCCCTTGAATGACTCCAGAATAAACGTCTCATCCCCTTCCACAATTCCAGACAGGGTCTTGGGTTTGTCGGACGATAGAGACTCAAGAAATCGATGCCTCCATCGAAATGCTGTTTTATAGTCGACTTCGCAGCGTTCCGCAGCTTTCGAGGTGGTTACTCCATCGATCATGGATTGGGCCTGCTCCCGCCACTTTTCTCTCTTGCGCAATCTCGCCAACGGCGTCTTGGTCAAGCCATTGAATGTGCGGCCGCAGCCGCGGCAGCGATACCGGGGCAATCCAAGTAAAGATCACTTCGGCTCGGCCAAAACGCTGGGCCTGCTTCGGCCCGGCTCAACCGGCCCGCCCAACTCCGGCCCTACGGAAGCGCAAAGGCAACCGCGCTCTTGGTCGTCCGGGCGAGGTGAACTTGATCGGCGCATCGGACACGAGACCGGCGCATTATTGGTGCACTTTCTGGCGCGATCTAGGCATTCAGTGTAAGCCCAATTCTCGCGCTTCCCGCCCATTCATGGGGCCTACCTTGAAGGGCAGCAAGGGTCGAAAACGGCATTTCAAACTGAGACACTACCAACAGTCGCGGTCTCTCCGGTAACTCCCAAGGTGGGTAAGTCCGATTTGCAACAGTTGGCGTGAAATATTGGCGGGCGCGTCGATAGTGCGAGACGCGCGGGGCGGAAACATAAGTCAAGGTGGAGATGGTTCTCCGCCCCGCTGCAATTCGCAACTCGATCGACGCGAGAACCGGATCAGCACCCCGATCTGACTCTGCGCTCCGCATGGAGCCGCGGAATTCACAGCGCTTGCGGCCAAGGGCCGCACGGCCGGGCGGACCGTCCACCGCCTGCGCTTCTCGGTCTAATCCCTCTGCGCTGAAGGCTGAGCAGCAACCAATCGCGGCCGGGAAAGGCACAGCCAGGCAGCCACCCGCGCCGGGAGATTTGCCCGGAACTCAATCGAGCGAAACTCCAAAATCTCGAGTTGCGGTTCGATCGCGCTCATCACGTCACGGGCGGATCGGCGCGGCGGGCCGTGATCTCGCGACGGGCCTTCGGTGCTTCCGATAAGACTCAGCCATCTGCCGTCGCGTTCGAGCAGCGACGCCACGCGCTCGGCGAAGCGCTCGCGGTCCTCGGCCTCGTCGAAGACATGAAAGCAGCCACGATCGAACACCAGGTCGAACGGGCCGCCGGAGACCCCGTCCCGTAGAAAATCCGCCGTCGCGAAACGGCAATCCAGTTTCGCCCCGGCGACTTTGGCGCGGGCCTTCTCGATCGCAGCCGCGGCCACGTCTATCCCGAGCACTGCGAAGCCTTGCTCGGCAAGCCAGAGCGCGTTCGTGCCCGTGCCGCAGCCGACATCGAGCGCCAGGCTCCGCTCTATTGGGCTGGAACGCAAGAACTCGACGAGATGCCCGTCCGGTTCCCCGGTGTCCCAGGGCGCGCCGCCTGCGATGTATTGCTCGTTCCAATCATGCCGCGGCATCTGCTGGCCATCCTTTTCAGCAAGGGCGACGCGGTGACGCTTTCGCTCGCGTCAGTCGGATGCTCATCGCTCGGCAAGCGGCGGACATCCTGAACGCCTGAAAGCCGTTCCTGATCTCGCTTCTGAACGAGGGCGAAATCGAGTCCGAGATGGTCGGTCGGCATCGCCGGATCAAGGCCGAGACCCTGTTCGCCAACAAGCGGCGAATGACCTCGTCTTCGTCCCGGACACGCTTCCGGCCGGGGCGGCTCGGGGCAAATTACATAAAGTTAACAATCGCTCCAGCCGCCAGTTAGGCCGATCGCGTTACACCATGCTCATGCAACGGCATCCTTCAACGAAAATGGATGGCCTTGCCGATGTGTGAGTTCGGAGGGACTTCATGGGGCTCATCTCTGCAATGAAAGGGACTCTCGACGTCGGACAAGGCGAGAGAGCCGGAGAGGTTTCGGCTTCTCCTGAGGAGGGTCGTCGCCTGGTTCAGGCTTTTCTGCGCATTGAACGAGCAGACCTGCGCGAGGAGGTCTTGAAGTTCGTGACTGAGATGTTGATGGCGCAGGAGAAGCGCGCTGGCCAGCGGTGGATTCTTTGAATTCTGATCGAGCCGCGGCGCCGTAAAAAGTGGATGCCATCACTGCCGGCGCGCGCTCCGGCGCTGAGAAAGCGCTCCCTGCTGCTGAAATCGCGCCGCACGCTCCACCTCGGATAATTAACGCGACGATATTGTTAATTTGGCGTCGAAGCTCCTTTTTTCGATGCGACGTTAAACCGGGTCGTAACCCACTGGAATCCTTAGCGCCCGCCGCTAAACTGGCGCTAAATCGGGGGTAAAGGCACGGAACCTCCTCAACGCCTCTGCTTCGAACCGGACCGCCGCGCCGCCTGGGCCGGCGCGCTTCAATCGGCGCGGACCTCGGCCCCGTCCTAACTCCAGCGCGTATGGAAGACGCCCGGCTTGTCGAGCCGACGATAGGTGTGTGCGCCGAAATAGTCGCGCAGCCCTTGCACGAGGTTCGCCGGCCCCCGCGCGCGCCGCAAGCCGTCGAAATAGGCGAGCGTCGACGAGAAGGCCGGGGTCGGAACGCCGCTTGCGACCGCGAGCCCGACGACCCTCCGCCAGGCGCTCTCTGCGCCGGCGACGGCGTCGCGAAAAGGCGCGGCAAGCAGAAGATTGGCGAGAGCGGGCTCCCGGTCGTAAGCCTCCATAATGCGGTCGAGCATGCGCGCGCGGATGATGCAACCGGCGCGCCATATCGCTGCAATCTCCCTGAGATCGAGGGGCCAGCCAAAGTGAGCGCCCGCGGCGCGCATCTGCTCGAAGCCCTGCGCGTAGGCGACGATCTTCGAGGCATAGAGCGCGTCGCGAACCGCCTCGATGTCTGCGGCCGAGGCTTTGCGCGCCGCTGTTTTGGCGCGAGGGAACAGCGCCTGCGCCTCCGCGCGGAGCTCCCGCCGGCTCGACAGGGCGCGGGCGTAGACGGCTTCGGTGATCGCGGTGATCGGCACGCCGAGTTCGAGCGCCGACTGCGCCGTCCAGCGTCCGGTGCCCTTCTGCTCGGCTTCATCGACGATCTGGTCGACGAGCGCTGCGCCGGCGTCGTCCGTCTTGTGGAGCACCTCGGCCGTGATGTCGATGAGATAGGAATTGAGCGCGCTCGACTTCCACCCCACGAACACGTCGCCGATCTCCTTCGCCGACATTCCATAGACCGACTTCAAGAGGTCGTAGGTCTCGGCGATGAGCTGCATGTCGGCGTATTCGATGCCGTTGTGCACCATCTTGACGTAATGGCCGGCGCCGTCAGGGCCGATCAGCGCGCAGCAGGGGCGTCCGCCAAACTGCGCGGCCATTTTCGTGATGAACGGCGCAATCCGGTCGTAAGCCGCGCGCTCGCAGCCCGGCATCATGCTGGGCCCCTCGAGCGCGCCCTCCTCCCCGCCGGACACTCCCATGCCGACGAAGCGGATTTGCCTCGCCTCGCAGGCCCTGGCGCGCCGGATCGTGTCGGAGAACAGGGAGTTCCCGGCGTCGATCAAGATGTCGTCCGGCTCGAGATGGGGCGTCAGCTCCTCGATCATGTCGTCGACCGGCCTGCCCGCCTTGACCATGACGATGACGATCCGCGGCTTTTTGAGCGAGGAGACGAATTCGGCAAGGCTCCTCGTCGGGACGAACGGCCCCTCCCCGCCGTGCTCGCGGACCAGCGCGTCGGTGCGCTCCGCGTGACGGTTGTACAGCGCGACACTGAAGCCATGGCGAGCCGCATTCCGCGCGAGATTGGCGCCCATCACCGCCAGCCCGAGGACGCCCAGATCGGCCTTCGCTTGCGCCACGTCGTTCTCCCTTCGTTCCTTCCTCGCGGGTCGGCGAGCCGCCGCACGGTATGCACGCCGACCGAGATATGGGCTTGCTTCGAACTCCGCGGCAATCGGCCTTGTCCGAATCTATCCTTCGGACGTGCGCGAAACTATCCGCCGTCGTGCCAGGGCATCGTCTCAAGCGCCGTCTGCAACGAGCAAAATTTGGCCTCTCGACGAACGCGAAGAGTCGCGAGCCAGGCCTGTAACGTCTCGGGCGCCTCGGCGATGTGGCGCTGCCAGAGCAGCGCCACATCTCTGAGGACGGCGAGCCGAGCGATCGCGAGCGCTTCATCGAGCCGGAGCAAAACGTCGATCATGCCGACGCCGCGCGCCTTGGGGGCCAACGCGCGTCACAGGCTGGCGGCCCCTCTTCAGCAGGAACCGACGCCCAAGCTTCAGCCTGCGCCGCCCGCTTGAGCCGAAGCGGGCCGATGAGCGGAGGCTATTGCGACGCCTGCGCCTTCTTGCCGATCCGGCTTTTCGAGGCGCGGTCGCCGGCGGCCTTGGCGTCGGCTTCGCACATGTAGGCGCCCTGCTTGGTCGTTCCGTAGCTGCGCGTGCCGGCGTAGTGATAGATGTGGGACTTGGTGTTCAGCCAGACCACGGTGTCGGACGGGCAACGGGCCTTGGCCTCGGCTTCGGTGCTGAACTCGCCTGCTCCGGTCGGCGTCGCCGCGGGCTTCGCCGGCGTCAGAGCGGGTTTCGGCTGTGCGGTCTGGGCAGGAGCCGCCGCAGGCGCCGCGGCGGGAGCCGCAGCCGGGGCGGGAGCTGCGGCCGGAGCGGGGGCCGCCGCCGGCGCGGCGGCTTTCTGGACGCGGCACTGGGCCAGGAACTGCTGCCAAGTCATGCCGTTAGTCGTGTTGTTGGCCTTGGCGGCCTTCCATTCGGCGCCGCACTCTTTCATGACGCTTTGGGCGTGGGCTGCGCCGGTCGCCGCCAGCTCCATGCCGGCGGTCAGGAGAAAGGCCAACACCGCGACTCTGAACCATTGACTCTTCATGTCCGCTCCCTCGGTACGCTCCGGTCCCCAACCGATGGCGCCAGGTCCGAAGCTCACGGCCCAGCCGATCGCCAAGCCTTGTCGTTGTCGAAATGACGCCGCTCCGTTGAACAGCGCATGAACGATGTTAACACCGATTTGGGGCGGCGGGTCAAGTCACACCCTCGCCATCTTCGACCGCTTGCCTCACCCGACCCGCAACCGCCTTGACGCCGCCGCCGCCGCTCGATCGAGACCCTGCGCAGCGTCGATCGTCGACCAGCCGCGCTCGCGAAGCGGATCGGCCCGCTGCGCGCGAGCCACCCTAGCGTCGGCGTCGGAAGCGTCCGCAGAGCGATGCGCGAGGCGGGCCAGCCGCGTCTCGAGCGGCGCCTCGAGGAACAGGCCGTCGAAGGAGACGCCCGTCTGCGCGGCTGCGTGCGCGGCGGCCGCGCGGTCGCCTGCCGATGCGAAGGTCGCGTCGAGAACGACCGAATGGCCCGCCCTCAACGCGCGCCGCGCCTTGTCGTCGATGCGCCGATAGACTTCGCGCGAGACATCGGCGGAATAGGCCGCCTCGGGCAAATGATCGGTTTCCTCGACGTCGAACATCGCCTTGCGCTCGACGTCGCTCCGCAGCCAGAGCGCGCCCGGCGCCCGGCCGATCCGTGGCGCAAGCACGCCGGCGAGCGCGCTCTTGCCTGCGCCCGACAGACCGCCGACCGCGACAAGTCTCGGAGGCGCATAGCGAAGGAACCCGGCGGCGCGATCGAAATAGTCGCGGGCGAGCGCTCGCGCCCGCGCGCGCCTCTCGCCTTCGAGCCGCTCCGCGCCGGCCGCCTCGACTTTCGCCCGGATCGCGGCGCGCAAGCTCAAAAAGAGCGGCAGCGCAGCGAGGCCCGAGACGGCCTGGGGAGGCTCGGGGCCGAGATAGCGGTTGAACAGCCGGTTGGCGGCAGGACGGAGACCGCGCTCCTCGAGATCCATCAGGAGAAACGCCAGATCGTAAAGGACGTCGCCGCTCGCGATCGCATCGGAAAACTCCACTGCATCGAACAAAGTCGGCTCGCCGTCGATGAGAACGATGTTGCGCAAATGCAGATCGCCGTGACAGCGACGGACGTGTCCGGAAGCTCCGCGCGCCAACAGCGCCGGCCGTGCGACCGCGAAGGCGAGACGAGATTCCTGGGTGAGACGGCGGGCGCTCGCTGGCGGAAACAGGTCGGGCCATGCGGCGAATGCGGCGTCGTTCTGCTCGATATAGGTCTCGAGTTCGTGCGACGCCCGCGCGGCGTCGCGGAGCGGCGCTCGGGCATGGCAGCGCCGGATCGCCAGCGCGAGCTTGTCGATGATCGCGTCCGAAACGCCCGCCGCGCTCGGCAAGCCGGTCGAGCGTCTCGTTCTCGTCGAAGCGGCGAAGGTGTGCGACCCATTCGACGATCTCGCCCGCGCCCCCGATCGCCAGCGAGGCGCCCTTGCGCACGATCGGCAGCGCTTCGAGGTAGACGCCCGGCGCATTGTCGCGATTGACGTCGATCTCCGCCTCGCAGGCTTCGCGCCGCTTGGCGAGCGTCGAGAGATCCATGAAGGGGAACTTGACGGCCCTTTTGACCTTGTAGGCGTCGGCGCCCGCGAGAAACACGACCGCGTTGGCGGTGTCGACCCGAACGACCGCCTCAGCCAGCCCGTGCGTTTTCGAGTCGGCAAGAAAGCGGAACACCGCCTCCTGCGAGTCGACCGGCTCGCTCACCCGGCTCCCCTCGGACTTTGACGCTCGGCGCCCTCGGCCGCCCTCCGCCGCGCTTGTAGCGTTCTTTGCCGTTTGTGGCGATCTCGCCGCAGAGTGGCTATAGAACGGCCGCTGGGGGCCGACCCACTTGATCCGGGTCAAGTCGGCGAGATGGTTCTCAACTAAAAGGGCGCCGAGAGCGCAGAGGGATGCGCTTCGTCGGCCCCTGGCAGCTGCCGCTTCGAGCAAAAGCCACAACAAAGGCGTTCCATGTCTCCGATCGAGAACCGCACGTTCGACGACCTGGAAGTCGGCGAGGAAGATCGCCTAGTCCACGCGCTGACCTCGGAGGACTTTTCGCTGCTCGCGACCCAGGCCGCCACGATCGGCGCAGGCCTCGTCGACCCGATGGTCGCCGCGACACGCGCCTTCGAGATCGACGCGGCCCAGACCGGTTGGGCCAGCGCGCTGATGAGCGCGCTGATAGCAGGACGGCTTCCCGGCGCCGGCTCGAAACTGGTCCGCCAGACCATCGAGACGACGACCGCGGCGCGGCCGGGCGACGTGATCACGATCGTCGCCAAGGTGATGTCGAAAGCGCCCGAAGGACGGCGGGTGACGATCGAAGTGCGCGCGACCAATCAGCGGGGCGAACTCGCGATGGCTGGGTCGGCGGAGATCGTCGCGCCGAAGAAGCCCATCGCCGTGGAGCCGCGCGAGGAATTCATCGAGGAGATGCACGACAAGGGCCGCCGCTGCAAGCAACTCATCGACGCCACGCGCGACCTGAAGCCGCTCAAGATCGCCGTGGCGCATCCGGTTGACGAAGCCTCGCTCATGGGCGCGATCGAGGCGGCGCGCGAGGACCTGATCGAGCCGGTTCTGGTCGGTCCGGAAGCCAAGATCCGCCGCGCTGCGGCGACGCACAACATCGACATCGACGGGTATCGGATCGTGTCGACCGAGCACAGCCACGCCGCCGCCGCCAAAGCGGTGGCGCTGGCGCGAGCCGGCGAGGTCGAAGCGGTGATGAAGGGAGCGCTGCACACGGACGAACTGATGCATGCCGTCGTCGCGGCGGATACGGGCCTGCGCACCTCCCGGCGCATCAGCCATGTGTTCGCGATCGACGCGCCGGCCTACCCGCGGCCGCTGTTCATCACCGACGCCGCCGTCAACATCTATCCCTCCTTGATCGACAAGCACGACATCGTCCAGAACGCCATCGACCTTGTGATTGCACTCGGCATCGTCACGCCGCGCGTGGCGATCCTCTCGGCGGTCGAGACCGTGTCGCCCGACATCCGCTCGACGCTCGACGCGGCGGCCCTGTGCAAGATGGCCGACCGTGGCCAGATCGTCGGCGGCATCCTCGACGGACCGCTTGGCTTCGACAACGCGGTGTCGTTCGAAGCGGCGCGGACCAAGGGAATCGTATCGCCGGTCGCCGGCCAGGCGGACATTCTCGTCGTTCCGGATCTCGAGACCGGCAACATGCTCGCCAAACAGCTCGTCTATCTCGCCGACGCGGAAATGGCAGGCATCGTGCTCGGCGCGCGCGTTCCCATCGTGCTGACGAGCCGCGCCGACAACACCCTTGCCCGGCTCGGCTCGTGCGCGATCGCGCTCATTTTCGCGCGCAGCCGGCATACCCGGCGGGCCCAGCTCAAGACTTGAACGCGACGAGGATGGCGCCGCCACGAGCCCCGAGTGGCGAGGCCCGACAGCGCCAGAAAGACATAGCTGCGGGCTCTGCTGTCTCGGGAATCTGCGCGCCGTGAAAGGCCTCCGGCCTTCACCAGAGATCCGCCTGGCGGCGAAAAAAGTTCGGCGACGCCAGTACCGCTGTCGCGAAATCGTCGCTGCAATCGTTGACATTCCGCCCCGAGGCTTCGCAAATCGTGCGGCGACCGCAGGGGTTTGGCAATCATGAGCGCGAACAGGGACGGCTCGGTCAGCGCGATGCAGCATCGCATCAACGCGGAGATTCAGGACAATCTCGACGAGGATCTGGAGCTCGAGCTCGAGGACACCGAACTCGCCGACCTCCTGGCGGAGGGGCATGAGCTGCCGGGGCACGCCTTTCCGCGCAAGCTCTATTTCTCCGAGCTCCTGCGCCTGCAGCGCGAGCTCATCAAGCTGCAGGACTGGGTGGTCGCCAAGCGGCTGAAGCTCGTCGTGATCTTCGAGGGCCGCGACGCGGCCGGCAAGGGCGGCGTCATCAAGCGCGTCACCCAGCGACTCAATCCGCGTGTCTGCCGCACTGTCGCGCTGCCGGCGCCGAGCGAGCGCGAGCGCAGCCAATGGTATTTTCAGCGCTACGTCCCGCATCTGCCGGCCGGCGGCGAGATCGTGCTGTTCGACCGCAGCTGGTACAATCGCGCCGGCGTCGAGCGCGTGATGGGCTTCTGCACCGACGAGGAATACGAGGATTTCTTTCAGTCCGCGCCGGAATTCGAACGCTTGCTGGTGCGCTCCGGCATCGTCCTGGTCAAGTACTGGTTTTCGATCACCGACGACGAGCAGAATCTGCGCTTCCTCATGCGCATCAACGATCCGTTGAAGCAGTGGAAGCTCTCGCCGATGGACCTCGAATCGCGCCGCCGCTGGGAGGCCTACACCAAGGCCAAGGAGATCATGCTCGACCGCACCCACGTCCCCGAGGCGCCGTGGTGGGTGGTCGAGGCGGTCGACAAGAAGCGCGCCCGCCTCAACTGCATGGCCCATCTGTTGACCCGGGTGCCCTACGAGGACGTTCCGCACGAAAAACCGATCCTGCCCCCGCGCGTTCACAACCCCGAATACCACCGCGCGCCGATCCCGGCGGAGATGTACGTGCCGGACCTCTATGCGGACATGGCGCAAGGGGCTATGAGGTAGCGCGGCAAGCGGCGACGTTCTCGAACGAACGTCCCGTCCGCGATCTCGGCTTTTCAATGCATTGGGCGCCAAACCAGTCCCTTCGTCGCTTCGATCCGGTAGTCCTTTGATTCGACGTCCGCCGACAACCCTCGCGCCATTTCCATCGCCAAACTCAATCTTTCCAAGAGCTTGCGGCGCCATTTCCATCGCGTCGTCGCGTCATCGCGTCCGTCTCCGCAGGATCAAACCTTCTTGATAAAATTTTCCTCCTGTTATCAATGGGTTGCAGTCGATCGAAGCAGAAAAAAATTCGCGCCCGCAAGGCTCGCGCTCGCGGCCCGATCCTCCCTGCAGAGTCCGCCCATTCAATCTGCTCAGCCTTTGCCCCGGCATTTCCAGCCGGCTGGCAGGTCGTGCCCGCATGCGGCGCTCGGGCGAGCGGGGATGCAATGCGGCGCGGCGATTAGCTTTCAAACAGCATGCTCGCGGTGTGACCCGCTTCTCCAAGCATTGTATGTTCTGCTTATGTTCGTGTCAAGCTTTCGTTCGTTCCTGCGACAGCTTTCATGATACAGAAATTGTCGCAATGCGGGACGACAGCCCCGCAGGCCCAGGAGCTTTGAGCCGAACCCCGCGCTGAGCGTTATGGCTCCCGCGACGGAGATTCCAACCAAACGGGATCTGCTTTAACAGGAGAAATAGGCCGTTGCTCGGGTCGGCCATACATTCGTCTTTTATTCCAACTGTTTCCGAGCAAGAATTGACCGTGCCTATCCGGTTAAGACAGACACCCGCTACATATAGACTGACCGGTGCGCAGCACCGACACTGTCTGATGGGCCATTCATGACCCCGAAGCAGGCATCGATCATGCCGCCGGCAGAACATCGCGGAGGGGGAATGTGTTCATTCGAAGCCGGTACCCGGGGCGACCGCAATGCGCAAAAAGCAGACATTCCGGGCTACGCGTCGAAGAGCGTATATCGACCCTTTGGTGCCCTCCGCGATCGACCCAATGAACGGACGGTAAGCGCGAGAAAGCGGACTTTGGCTGAAGATGTGGGTTGTCATGAACGCGCATATCCCAGCCTGAGAAGCAGGCGGCTAGAACTTCCACGAGGGGCGTTTGGGGCCCCAAGTGCAAGCGGGCCGCGGCGAGCCTACTCCGCCAAGACTTGTCTTAGCCGGGGCGCTGCAAAATCGAGAAAAGCGCGCACCTTGATCGGCAGAAATCGGTTGGCGGTGTACACGAGATGAACCGGCAGCGGCGCTGGCTGGAACTCATCCAAGAGGGCCTTCAGCGCTCCGCACTCCAGAGCTGTCCGGACAAGGTGAGAACCCACGGAAGCAATTCCGATGCCCGCGCGCGCTGCGTCACAGGCCGCCTCAGTGCTGCCTACAACGAGCCGCGCATGCACCGGAACCGCAACGTTCGTCTTGTCTCTGACGAATGTCCAAACATCCGATGACACTGACACAAGGCCTGTAACGCTGATGCAGTCGTGCCCGGCCAGATCCTCGGGCGTGCGAGGCGTTCCGCGAGCCGCGAGATACGTGGGACTGGCGCAGACCACGCGGTGAAAGGCGCCGACCCGGATCGCAACCATGCTGCTGTCCGACAGCGCGCCGATGCGGAGCCCGACATCGATCTCTTCCTGAAAGAGACTCAGCACGCGATCGTTGAGGACCAGACTGACATCGATATCCGGATAGGCCTTCAGGAAATCCACCAGGATCGGGATGAGGCAAACGCGCCCGAAGACAACTGGGGCCGTGACGACCAGCTCGCCGGTCGGCGCGGCATATTCGCCGGCGGCGGCGCGCTCGGCCTCCGTCACGTCCGCGAGAATGCGCTTGCACGCTACGAGATATGAGCTGCCTGCATCGGTGAGCACAAGCTTGCGGCTCGACCGATTGAAGAGCTGCGTCCGCAGGTGTGACTCAAGCTCGGAGATCTTGCGGCTGACCGTTGCGAGCGGCGTCTTCAATCGGCGTGACGCGGCGGATAGGCTGCCATGCTCGACCACGGCGAGGAAAGTCGACATTGCTTCGAGGCGATCCATGGGGGACCTTTCCAAAACCCGGAAGGATAGCTCCCGATTTTGCCGTATGGCGGCGGGTTTCGCGAGATCCTAGCTCCTCACCGCATCAGGAGTGAGGTCATGAGCGCCGTTGCAAGGGGCATCGCCCTTATCATTTGCATGTCCGCAGCCATCGGGGCCGCCTTCGCGGGGGCGGCGCCATCTCGGGCGCGAGAAACGATCCCATGACGACCGCGACCATCCCGCGTCCGTTGAGCTTTGGCGGCGCTCCGTTGAGCGCCTGGGCTTTTGGCGATCCGCATTTGGGTCGCGGTTGTGCTCGCCCTGGCGGCCAGCTTCTGGCTCGAACTGGAGGCGCCGGCCTCCTCGGCCGCCCTCACGGTCGCGATCCTGGCGGCGCCGACACGCGGCCAGGCGCGTTGGAGAAGGCCTGCTTTCGGTTGGCTCGCGACGATCGATCGGCGTCACGGCAGCCCTCGTCATTACTCGCCTTCTTCTCGCAGACGCAGCGACCTGATCCTCGCCGCCTTCGCCGGTGGATCGGACTCTGCGTGTTCGCAGCCGGATTGCATCGATGGGAACCACGCCTATGCGGCGGTGCTCTCCGGTTATACGGTAGCGCTCATCGCCATCCAGCAGCTCGATACGCCCCAGCATGTCTTCGAAAGCAGTGTGGCGCGCGGCGCCGCGATCGCGGTCGGCATCGCGGCTGATCGCCTTTGTGAACGACCTACTGGCGGCGCCCGACAGCTTCCCGCAGCTGGCGTCCCAGCTAGCCGCCCTCCATCGCCGCGTTCGCGACTATGCGAAGCCCGTTCCCAGAGATGAGGCGACCGACGCGGCGACTGCCGCGGGGCTGCTGCGCGACATCGCGGCGCTCCGCCCCGAGATCACAAGCTTGGCCACGGAGTCGGCGAGCGGCTCGATCCGGAGCGCGGCAGCTCGAAGCACGGCCGTTGCGCTCGTAGCGGCGGTTCATGCCGCCCGCGCCCTGAACGCAGTCTTCGCGGCAACCAATCCGGCCATGGGCGATATGAGCGCTGCGACCGCTGCGCTCACCGGCATTGGCCACGGCCTCGCGCGAGTTTCTTCGGCGAATCTCCGAGGTTCGCGAAGGACTTGCCGCGTTGAACGCCGGTCACCGACTCCTTTGGGGGTGGCGGATGCCGCTTTATCGATCGCGCGCCATCGCGGCGGCGGCGGGGTTGCGAGCCGCGGCCCATCTGGTGCTGGCATCCGGCTTCTTCGTCCTGGCCGGATGGCCTTCGGCCGAGGTGTCTCTGTCGCTGGTCGCCCTTGTGATCGGGTTGGGCGCCGTGAGTCCGAATCCGCAAGGCTTCACCGTCGCAGCATTTATTGCGGCGCCGATCGCGGCGGTTCTGGCGGGGACGCTGGAATTTCTGATCCTCGACGGCGTCACGGAATTCCCATTGCTCGCACTCGCGCTCGCGCCCTTCGTGATCGGCACGATGGTGGCGGCGACAAGGCCGCATCCCTTGGTCGCGTCGCTCGGTCGGCTCAACCTGATCTTCATTCTCGTCATTCTATCCCCCAGCAACCCGCAGTCTTACGATGCGAACTCGTTCCTGTTCGTCGTATTGTTCTTGTGCACTGGCATTGGCCTGCTGCTAGCGGCGCAGACCCTCATTCCGCCTGAAATCGATCGAGCGTCGCCAACGCTGGATCATGGCGTCGGTGCGGCGCGACTTCGAGCTGGCGCTGTCTAAGTCGCGATCGACGCCTCGCGCCGGAAGAGGCCATGTTCCGCGACGCCGCGCGGATCGGTCAGATCCCGGCGAGCGGGGCGAGCCATCGGGACGGCGCGGTCCTGGCAGCAGGCCCTGTCGTATTTCGATCGCGCGGCTGCGATCCGGCTCGGTCGCGACAGCGTGGCTCGGCTGGCCGAGACCTCCCTGTCGCACCTGGCGGCCGAGGCGGAGGAGGCGCTCGCGACCGAGGATACGCAACGCCTCCGCGACGTGGGTCTCACCGTGAAAAATGCAGCGAGCGCCGGGAGCGCGCTCGTCGCAAGAGATCAGCGGTGAGCTCACGCTCGCAGCCATCGTTATCGACGCCGCGAGACACTCGGCCCCGCCCGCCATGGAGACCGTGTCGTGATGCACTCGTTTTCCGAACTGGTCGTAGGCGACGTATTCGTCGCGCCGTTCATCGTCTACGCGGTGACGGCGCTCGCGATCGTCCTCGCTCTTCGTCCGATCCTGCGTCTTTGCGGGTTCGACAAGCTGTTCAGCAATCCGGCCTCGCTGAGCTCAGCCTCTATGTGGCGATCCTCGGCCTGCTGACGGTCGCTTTTTAGGAGTGACGGTCATGTATCATGCCAAAGTCGTGGAGCAGACGGTTCGACAGGTCGCACCCAGTCTACCTGCTCAAGAACCAGCAGCCGGCGGCGTTCCTGCCATGGAGCGCCAAACGCCCGCTATGCAACCGGTCACGCGGGTTGAGCCCCAGCTTGAAGAAACGGTGCGCAAGCGAGCGCCGCTCGACCAACGCCGCTCGACGGGCGGACGGCTTGCGCTTCGATGGATTCTCGCTGGCTTCAAGAGGCTCACCACACTGACCATCGCGCTCGTCGCCATCGTCATGGCCTTGGTGACATGGGATTATTACGTCACGGCGCCGTGGACGCGAGATGGGCGCGTGCGCGTGCAGGTCGCGAGCATGGCGCCGCAGGTCTCCGGCCAGATCACGGAACTGAGGGTCGGCGACAATCAGTACGTTCACAAAGGCGACGTGCTTTACGTGATCGATCCGTTCGACTTTGAGGTTGCGTTGCGCGTAGACAAGGCGCAGGCGCAGCAAAAGGCCGCCGATCTGCAGGTCAAGCAGGTGCAGTCCGAGCGGCGACAGCGGCTCTCGGATCTCGCGACCACCCCGGAGGAACAGCAGACCTTTGCCGGCTCCGCGGTGCAAGCGAAAGCCGCCTTCGAAGCAGCGCAACAACAGGTGGCGCAGGCGGAGATCAATCTGCGTCGAACCCAGGTTCGCAGCCCGGTCAATGGCTATGTCACGAACCTCTTGATGCGGGTCGGCGACTTTCGCCCATGAGGGAGCCGCCAATATCTCGGTCGTCGACACCGACAGCTATTGGATCGACGGGTACTTCGAGGAGACCAAGCTGGCGCGGGTCTGCATCGGCGATCGCGTCGAAGCGAAGCTGATGGGATACGCCGAGCCCATCCTCGGACACGTGGCCAGCGTGACGCGCGGTATCGGCGTGTCGGACGCCGCAGGCGGCGCGCAGGGACTGCCCAACGTCAACCCCGTCTTCACCTGGGTCCGCCTCGCGCAACGCGTGCCGGTTCGCATCGCGATCGATCATGTTCCTCCGGGCGTGCCGCTCGTCTCCGGCTTGACCGCGACGGTGACGATCAAGGAGGAAGCCGTCAGCGCCCAAGATCGATCGTGGCTCGACCGCGCCTTCGCGGAGGTTGGGACCCGACTGTCGGATGTCCTTACGGGTCCGCCTGCCCGGCCTGGGATGCATTCCGGCGACGACCACCGATCGAGCAACCCCGGAGTTCCTCCCGGCGGACACGGCAAAGTCGGCGGCGCACCCCGGAAGAGATCAATCCCGGCCTCGCGCCCGGCATAAACAGGTCTCCGAGGAACAGGAGCTGATCATGCCCAACGATATCCCAGTCTACGACACCGCTGCGTCAAGGCGCGTCCACGACTGGCAACCCGGCCAACTGTTGGCCCCCAACAAGGAGTGTCGTCCATGAGCGCCCTGATTCACCCGAAGACAATCACGGTTGACGGATTGTCGGTCCGCTACGCCGAAGGCGGCCAAGACGGTCCCGACGCGATCCTGATGAGCCCGTGGCCTGAAAGCGTATACGCCTTCGAGCCGGCCTGGCCGCACCTCGCGGCCGCCGCGCACCTAGTCGCCATCGATCCCCCCGGCTTCGGCGGATCCGACTACCGCCAAACGCTGATGAACCCGAAGGCAATGGGGCATTTCATCCTTAAAGTCGCCGACGCCCTCGGCCTGGATAACCCCCACATCGTCGGCCCTGACATCGGGACCTCCTCAGTATTGTTTGCCGCCGCCGCCGACCCGGACAGATTCCGCAGCATCGTCGTCGGCAGTGGCGGAGCCGCGGTACCGCTAGATGTCACCGGCGTTCTCAAGGAGTGGGTCGAAGCACCCGACCTGGAGCCCTACCGCCGGATCGGCGGGCGCAAGATCGTCGAGATCGCCCTGGGCACCATCGCGGGCTACGCCCCGTCAGACGAGATCCGCGAAGACTACATGTCCTGCTACGAAGGCGGTCGCTTCGCCGACACCATCCCGTACGCCCAGAGCTACCGCGAATACCTTCCAGAACTCGCCAAGCTGCTGCCAGGCATTCGAACACCAGTGCGGATCGTTGCCGGAGCCGACGACCAGGTGGTGCCCCCGGGTCCAACGCCAAGTTCCTCCATGAGCGACTACCCAACGCCCAGGTCGATCTCATTGCTGGCGCGGGCCATTTCTGCTGGGAAGAAAAACCCGCTGAATACGCCGCGCTGCTCACCAGCTGGTGGGACCGAGCCAATGCGGCGTCGAAAAGCTAAATCAACCAATGAGAGAACAAGGAGCGTAAACATGACGACGACGGACATCCTGACCGACATGGTGCTGGTCAAAACCGAGAAGACCGCCACGATCCGCGCCCCGGTCGAGCGCGTAGACATCGCCGACTGGCTACTGCACCTGCCCGACGCAGAGTACCAGCGTTGCGCGCCACCGGATCATATCGCCGCCGGAACAACAACGACCGACGACGGCCGGCCGATGTCGATCAACGTGGAGGTGATCGGCGGCACCCTCATGGTGCAGCACTACGTGGCCGAGGTACATGAACCCCACCACTGCCGGATGGTGTCGCTCAGCGACGTGCAGACACCGGCCGGCTGGACGAAGATCCAGGTAGTCTGGGACCTCAGCGTCACCGCACTGGACTCAGCCAGCTGCCGATTCATCAACCAGGTGCTCAGCTACCCGACGCCGGCATTCGTGGAGACGCTCAAAGTCGCCGGGATCTCGTTCGAAGACGCCGTGGCCGACCGCCAAGCCGCCAGCGCCGACCACAACCGCCGTGAGACAGCTCTCTATGCACAAAGTCTCGAACGGAAGGCCCTGGCCCACAATTAGGTTCCTGATTCTGTTCCGACGCCGAGCGAATTCTCGAATGACCGGAATCCGCGTCCTTCGCGATGATCTGCTGGGGCTCCGCTGAATGCGTGCTCTGGGCGGGTATTCGCGCTCGTCATTGAACGACGGCTTTGGCGCGGACTCCGGACCTTCCCGAGGCGTCCCCTGTAGGCCCGCTCTCCGCCCAAGGACTAAACCGCTCTCGCGGTAGGGGCGGCGAGCGACGGGGGAGGCGCGCAGGGGCTAAGGGTCAACGTGAAGGCAAGAGCCTGTCTCAAGATCGTGGGGTTCCACAACCCCATGCGAGACAGGAGCTTTCGCGATGTCTGAGAAGCCCATCAGCCCGCTGCGTCAGCGCATGATCGACGACATGACGGCGCGCCGGTTCAAGGAGAAAGTGCAAAAGGACTATGTCCGGCACGTGAGGACCTTCGCGGCCTTCCTCGGCCGGTCGCCGGATACGGCCACGAGCGACGACCTTCGCCGCTTTCAGCTCCACATGGCGAAGCAACAGATCGGCGCGCCGACCATCAACTCCGCCATCGCCGCGCTACGGTTCTTTTTCATCGTAACCCTCGAACGGCCCGACCTGGTTCGTCCTCTGAGGATCGTCACCGAGCCGCGCAAGGCGCCGGTCGTGCTGAGCCGGGAGGAGGTGGCGCGTCTCCTCGAAGCCGCGCCCGGCCTCAAGTACAAGGCCGCGCTCAGCGTCGCCTACGGCGCGGGCCTGCGGGTGTCGGAGGTCGCCAACCTCAAGGTGTCCGACATCGACAGTGAGCGCATGACGCTCAGGGTCGAGCAGGGCAAGGGGCAGCGGGATCGCACCGTGATGCTCTCGCCGCGACTGCTCGAACTCTTGCGCCAATGGTGGAAGGCGGCGCAGCCGCAGGTCTGGCTGTTTCCCGGTCAGAACCCGATCAATCCTGTGACCGCGCGTCAGGTCAACCGCGCCGTCACCGCCGCCAAGAGCCTGGCGGGGATCTCCAAGCGCGTCTCGCCGCATACGCTGCGGCATAGCTTCGCCACGCATCTGCTCGAACAGGGCGCCGACATCCGCGTGATCCAGGTGCTGCTCGAAATGGCTACATAGTGCCCACGAACAGCCGGCTGAAGCCCGTATCAGCTACCGGTTCCATCCGCGCTTCGGCGAAGTGGTCCAGATCAGACGGCGGCTCGAAAGCGGCGGCGTCGAGTTCGTCGTCGTGCTCCAACCCGACGGCTCATTCGCCTGCTTGCCGGCCTGGATGACGGAACCGGCGGCATCTCGTTTCACGATCGGCGCCGAGCCGCACTTTCCACTCCATATTCTGCGCGCGATGCGTGCGGAGGTCGATGCGCTCCTAGGCTTTCTCCTGTCCGAATCAAAGACGGAGACAGCCCAGAATGGAGCGCAAATCCGAACATCGCCAACCAAGCCTGTTCGACGAGGAGACGCCGCTCGCAAATCCGTGCCCGGCTCGCAAGGTCGAACTCGCGGCTCTCCTGGAAGCTCTGCTCCGCGAGATCGCGGCGACGCTGGTCCAACTTAAGAAGCCGGGAGAGCATCCGTGAGCAAGATCACCGTCGAGCATCTGCAACGCATCGCTTGTGTTTATGTCCGTCAATCGACCCCGGATCAGCTCGTGCACAACCTCGAGAGCCAGCGCCGGCAATACGGACTTGCCGATCGCGCCAGGCAACTTGGCTGGACGACCGTCGAGATCATCGACGACGATCTCGGACGATCGGGCGGCGGCGTCGCACGTCCGGGCTTCGAGCGGTTGTTGGCCGCAATCTGTGACCGTCGCGTCGGCGCCGTTTTCGCGATCGAGGCTTCGCGTCTCGCCCGCAACGGCCGCGACTGGCACACGCTGATAGAGTTCTGTGGATTGGTCGGCGCCATCCTCGTCGACGAGGACGGAATCTACGATCCTCGCCATCCCAACGATAGATTATTGCTGGGCATGAAAGGCACGATGAGCGAACTCGAGTTGTCGCTGTTCCGCCAGCGCTCGCAGGAAGCGTTGCGTCAGATGGCGCGTCGCGGCGACCTGGTTCTCGGCGTGGCCGCGGGCTATGTGAAAGTCGGACGCGGCCGGATCGAAAAGGACCCGGACCAGCGCGTGCAACAGGCCATTCAACTCGTCTTCACGAAATTCGCCGAGTTGCAGAGCGCCCGGCAGGTGCACGTCTGGGTCAGAGACGAAGGAATCGAATTGCCCGCCAAATCGCGGCGGGGTGATGCGCACGGCGTCGTTTGGCGCTTGCCGCCCTACAACATCGTGCACAGCATCCTGACCAATCCAATTTATGCCGGCGCCTATGCATTCGGACGCACGACGAGCCGAATCAGCGTAGTGGACGGCCGCAAGCGCGTTCGTCGTGGCGTGCACCGGCCGATCGATGAATGGGACGTCCTGATCAAGGACCATCATGCCGCCTACATCAGCTGGGAGGAGTTCGAACGCAACGTCAAAGCAATCGCCAACAACGCGACCGGCATGAGCAGCGCGCTTGCTCGCGGGGCGGCCCGCGAAGGCGAGCTTTTGCTGCCTGGGCTTCTGCGCTGCGGCCACTGTGGCCGCAAACTCCATGTGCACTACGGCGGCAAGCTCGGCCGCTATAACTGCTATGGCGCGCGCATGAACCACGGCGCCAAGCGATGCATCTCGGTGAGCGGCTTGAGCCTCGACGCGGCGATCGCCAAGGAGGTGCTGCGCATCCTGAGACCGCTCGGTGTGGAAGCGGCGGTCAAGGCGATCGAAGTCCAGTCGAGCGAGACCACAGCGGCTCAGCGGCAACTGGAACTCTCCCTGCAGCAGGCCCGGTATGAGGCCGCTCATGCCCGTCGACAGTACGATGCTGTCGATCCGGCCAACCGGCTCGTCGCCGGCGAGCTGGAGCGCCGGTGGAACGAGGCCTTGCAAGCCATTGCCCGGATCGAGGGCGACATCGCGGCTATGATCGCGCGGCGTCCGCCCCCGCTTGGCGAGCCGGAGCGGCAGCAACTCCTTTCGCTCGGCGCCGATCTCGAACGCGCCTGGTCGCATCCCGCCGCGACGCCTGCGACCCGCAAGCGGATTCTGCGCACTGCGATCTCGGAGGTCGTCGTGCGCCGCGACGGCGCGATCATTCATGCCGTCCTGCACTGGCAAGGCGGCGATCATACTGAGCTGCAGGTGAAGCAGCGGCTGAATGCAGCCGGCCGGCACAATCCGCGCATTCCCGACGAAACGATCGCGCTCATGCGCGAGTTGGCCCGACTGATGCCGGACCGTCAGATTGCGCGCCTGCTCAACCGCATGGGCGTCGCGACCGGATATGGCAATGCGTGGACGCAGGAGCGCGTGCGCGGCTTTCGCAATCACCACGAGATCGCCGGCTACCGCGACGGCGAATGGGCTGAGCGCGGCGAGATCTCGCTCGAGGAGGCAGCCAAAATCATCGGGGTGTGCAGTATGACGGCGCTGCGCATGCTTCGCCGTGGCGACATCAAGGGTCGCCAGGTCTGTCCCGGGGCTCCATGGGTGATCAGGACCTCAGACCTGGCCGGGTTTACTGATCGCAATCAGCCACACCGTCCGCTAACACCAAATCCTGATCAGCGGGTGTTTGATTTTCAATGAGTTGATTGAAGGTGCATTATGACGCGTGTCCGCTCGGCCACGCCAAGCTCGAGACGACGGCGCTCTACACCCGCGTCGCGGTCAGCACGATCCGCGATGTCGAGAGCCCGCTGGACCGGCTCAGCCTCAACCCAACGAAGCGACCGCCGCCCGCCTGACCGCGGCCGCGTGGCGCGGCCCCGCCTGGAGGTCGCCGACGTCTTTCGCGCCCACGGGGCGGCGTGGCGCGAGGCCAACGCCGGTCACGTGAGCCTCGCCCAGTTGAAGGTCATGTCGGCGATCGAGACCTGTCGCACCGCCGCGCTCGGCGGACACGTCGAGCGCTGCGAGGACTGCGCGCACGAACGGATCGCCTACAATTCCTGCCGCAACCGCCACTGCCCGAAGTGTCAGGGCGCGGCGGCGCGGCAATGGCTCGAAGAGCGCGAGGCGGAATTGCTGCCGGTTCCCTACTATCACGTCGTCTTCACCCTGCCGGCTTCGATCGGCGCGATCGCGTTCCACAACAAGGCCGTCGTCTACGACCTCCTGTTCAGGGCCGCGGCCGAGACGCTGATCACCATCGCCGCCGACCCCAAGCATCTCGGCGCGCGCATCGGCCTCACCGCCGTCCTCCACACCTGGGGTTCGCCGCTGATCCATCACCCGCACGTCCACGTGATCGTTCCCGGCGGCGGCCTGTCGCCGGACGGGTCGCGCTGGATCGCCTGCAGGCCCGGCTTCTTCCTCCCCGCGCTCGTGCTCTCGCGCCTGTTCCGCCGTCTTTTTCTCGAAGGCCTCGACGCGCTGCACAAGGCCGGTCGGCTCACCTTCCTCGGCGATCTCGCGCCCCTCGCCGACCAGCGCGCCTTCGACGCCGCGCTCGCCCCGTTGCGCCGCTCCAAATGGGTCGTCTACGCCAAGAGACCGTTCGCCGGACCGCAAGCCGTCCTCGCCTATCTTGCCCGCTACACCCACCGCGTCGCCATCTCGAATTCCCGGCTCGTCGCGCTCGACGAGGCCGGCGTCACCTTCAAGTGGAAGGACTACCGCATCAAAGGCCGCGACCGGCTCAAGACCATGACGCTCGACCCCGCCGAGTTCATCCGCCGCTTTCTCCTGCATGTGCTGCCGAGCGGCTTCCACCGCATCCGCCACTACGGCCTGTTCGCCGGCGACGGTTCGAGCGCGCAACATCGAGCGCGCCCGCCAATTGCTCGCCGCGCCCAAGCTCTCGCCCCAGAGCGCGCAGGCCGAGGCCGACAGCGAGACCGAAACACCCTCGCCTGCGCGCCGATGCCCGTGTTGCGGCGGCCGGATGATCATCATCGAGACGTTCGAAGGCGCCCGCCCCGCACGGTCGACCTCCCCGAGCCGGATCAGGATCGACACCTCATGATCGACGTCGCCCTGCCATCCGCCTCGCAACGCCGTTCCTTCCCGCCTCCAGCCGCGCGCCGGAGCACGAAGCCGACGTCCTCGCAAGCTCGCCAGTCCCTCTCCAACCGCCGCGCCTGCGTCCGCCGCGCGCAAATCCTCCGCAACCCAAACCCCCGTCGTCTCCACTCCCGCCGCAAACTCTCCCCGCCGCCAGCGCCCGAAGTCCCGCGAGCGCTCCGTCCGCCAGCCCAAATCTCCATAGGTCGCGCCCGCCAAACCAGCCCCAACCTCCCCGCGGTTTCCTCCTTGGGAGGCTTTCGAACGCCGGCCCCGGAAGCCGCACGACCGTCCCGTAAGGGGCCGGCGTCCGAAACCCTTCACCAATTGAGGCGTCCAAGGCCGCGGTCAGCTAGGTCCGCAATACGTCAACTCCGGCCGTTCGATCGCTCGCGATTAATGTTGCGCGCCGGATCGAGCTCAGGCGTTCGAAGCTTTATCTCAGAGGACGGTCGCTCCTGGCGCTCGGCGCTGCAGGAAGAATGGCTCTGGCATCCCTATATGTAGTGGGTACCTGCGTTAACCGGATAGGCACGGAATTGACTTTCGACGAGACCAAAACGACAGGGCGACGATCGTGCGGAACAGAGACACGATCGTGCGGAACAGGGGGAGGAAAAATTGCAGCAGAGAGCCGAAAAGGGGCCTGCGGCCGGGAGCGACGCTGCCCCGAAAACAGATATAGAAGCGGCCGCCAGCTGCGGCTTTTCTAAGGCGCAGCTGGCTGAGGCGCAGCCTTCGCTTTATGCGGCGCTCCGGGACGCCGTCGCCGGCGTTTCGCCTGTCGGCAGAGCATCCGGTTCGAGGCGGCCCAGGAATCGTCTCCAGGCCATCCTGATGTCGCGGACCAGCCGGCGCCATGGGCTAGGCTTGCGGAAATGCGAGGCGAACTCCTTGTTCGCCTGCAGCGGCCGCCAGTATTCCGACCGCCAAGCGTGGAAGGTTTCGAACAGCTCTCGGCTCTGCTCTTGCTGGATTTGCCGTCCTGAGCACCCGCAAACCGCCCAAATGGTCACCCGTCCAGCGCCGTCGAAGCAAAAGCGATGACGGCTGGGCACGTGATGGAGCCAGCCATGAGCATATTCGAAATCGGCCGGCTGGAGCCGAAGCGCCTCGATCATCGGCGAGACGTCCAGAAACCATTGGGATTCGGACAAGACGCTCGGAGTTGAATTCGGCATGAGTGCCTCCTGTTTTTAATTGTTAGCGGAGTTGGGCTGTCAGCTCCCGCCACTCAGGGGTTGCCGCCGATCGGCAACACCGTGCGACCCCAAGTGCTGTTCACGATCAAGGCCATGCCGAGATAGGCCGAGACGAGCGCGGAACCGCAAAGGAACCACCCGCCGATTTCACCGATAATGTAGTTGCCGATGCCTGCGCCATAGAGCCCGGCGATCCCGGCCAGGCAGAAGCCGACGGTCCTGAGGCCCATCGTCGTGACCAGTCCGATGTTGATGGCAGCGGCCGCGAGCGTCAGCGCCAACGAGATGAAAGCGAACGACAGCAGCAGGAAGCCAAGGAAGATCGCCGGATCGCCGGTCGCCGGGACGACGCCCCGCAACTGCAAGGCGAACAGTATGGCGATCGCAACATAAAGCGAGCCGAACGAACAGAAGGCCGTCGCGTCGAGCACGTTCGCGCGACGATAGGCGTACAGCCCGGCGATGAACTGTGCGACGCCCGAGAAGGCGACGAGGATCGGGATCAACGCAGCGGCCGCGCTCGGCGCCGTAAACGCGCCTCCGAAGACCGTGCCGAGAATCCAGGTCCCGGTGGCGAAGGCCCACATGCCCATCGGCGCCGGATCCGCGACCGTGGCGGCGGCTCGGTCCTCGAGGGTCTCGATTTCGTCTCCCTGGAGAATCCGCGACGCGACGGGGCCGCCAGTTCTGCTCCCGCTGCTCCCGCTGCTCCCGATTGAGATGAGTGACTTGAGCCATTGTTGTATCCTTTCTTCGAACTTGAGACCTACACCGCGCCTAAGGGCCGAGCACCCCTGAGCCCCAGACAACTCAGTCTTCCAACTCGCCAACGCCGGTTCCGTTCTACACCGCGCGACAACTGGCCTTGAGAAAACGTACGCCACCGCACGCTCCACCAAGTCGCTCGGATCGCGGCCGAAGGACGTTGCGTTGTGAAGCGTCAACGGGCGCCAAGTCGGTTGCGGGCGAGGGTCCTTCCCTCCCGATGAGCGAGCTTGCGGCGTCACGGCTTTCCGTCGTCGCGATTTTTCTGTCGTCGCGACAAAGAGAAAATGCGAGAGAGAAGGAGAGAGTAAATGGCACGAGCTAGCCTTGTCGCAATTGCCGCAGTCGCAGCGGCGGCGCTCGCGACGCCTGCCGCGGTCGCGCAGGTCTCCGGAGCAAATGGCGCCAACAACCCCGCAGGCGCCGGAGCGGCTTACAATAACGGCGCAGGAGCCGGAGCCGGCGTCAATGGGGCGGGCGCAGGAGCCGGAGCCGGCGTGAATGGCGCG
>CAWFVS010000011.1:0-53175 GCA_963819255.1 uncultured Alphaproteobacteria bacterium | reverse complement strand
CTCTTCTGCGCTCATCAGGTCGCGAGCGGCGCGGGCGCCTCTTCGACGCCGAAATATTGCAGATAGCGCGGTTCGATGTCGGAGAGCGGCATCGCGACGAAGACGTCGGTGGTGTTGAAGGCGGGGTCCACGGCCGGGATGGGGCTGAAGGTCGCGCCGAGGCGCCAGTAGCCTTTGACGAGCGGCGGCAGGAGCGCGCATCAGCGCGCGCGCGATCGAGCCGGCGGGGCGGACGAGCCCTCGCAAAGCGAGCGCCGGCGCGCACGGGCGGCATGGCGCGACTCGCCACGAGGGATCGCCGCCGCCCGCGGCGAGCGCCCGGATCGCGTCCGGCATGCGGCGGCAGGCATCGGCGCCGGGCAGGCTCGCGCAGCCGATCATCGCGTCCGATGTTGTGATGGCGCGCATAGGCCCAGAGCCCGCGCCACAGGAGTTCGAGCACGCGCCGGCCGCGGTGGGTCGGGGCGACGCAGGCGCGACCGACTTCAAGAAATCGGGTCGTCGGGCGACGTGCGACGAGCGCAGCCGACGTCGAATTCGAGAGCACTGTAGAACCCGAAATTGCGCTTCGGCCACGTCTTGACGCAGGAGACGATAGACGCCCACGCATTTCGGCGAGCCGTCACGATGACGCTCCGCCCCGTCGACCACGATTAGGTGGTCACTAACCGCATCGAGCGGGCAAACATCCCGCCGGATGATCCGGCCAGTAGCATGGGGTGCTGGCGAGCCGCCCTCCTCAAAAAATACGCGGTAGCGCAACTTCTGCGCGCGCTTCACCTCATTTTTTGTTCCACCGCCAGCGCGCCTCGGGCGCCCGAGCGCGCCAGCGCGGGCCCAGCCCCCGAGATCGGTGCGCGTCTGCAGGAGGACCGCCGAAAAACCCGGGGGCGGCCTCCGCCCCGGTCTCGATGCGAATGTCAGCGCCGCCCCAGCGTCCCCGCCAATCGCCCTCCTCCCACAAAGCAGAACCATTTTCGCGGGAAACTTTTAGACGCCGGGTCGATCGCGCCAAGGGGATGGCTCCGCCTGGCCGCTCAGGCGCTCGATCTCCCCCGGCGAGTGGGCGAAGTCGAACAGCTCGACGAGGAACGCGTCGAACCCCGCCGCCTTGCACGCCCTCGCTCGTCTTCGAGGCGCCGGCGGTCAGAGCGATCACCGGCGTCCGCGGCATTCGGCTCTACCCCTCTAGCCGGCGCAGGCGCCGGGTCGCCTCGAGGCCGTCGAGGCCCAGCATCAGGAGGTCCATCAGGATGAGTCGAACAGGGGCCGACGCGCCGGGCGCGGGAGCCGCGAGCCGCAGCGCCTCGTCTCCGTCCACCGCCCGGACGACCGGAGAACCCAGGCTGCGAGGGCCTTCCGCGCGATCAGAGCGTTGACATCATTATCTTCGGCGAGGAGCGCCCGCCGCACCCGAGGGCACATCTCCACGGGTTGCTGGTGGGGGAAGGACGCCGCGAGGCGCTCGAACAGCGAGCGACGCGCACCGGCTTCACCAGCCATCCATCGAAGGCAGAAAGGGACGTCTGGCCGAAGGCGCGTCGCTCGAACGGCGAAACGGACGAGCTTTTCAGCGCGCCCGCTGCGCGGGCGGCGCGGGCCAGTTAGTCGGTCACCTCGGGGCCGAGGGCGCAATCGACGATGACGAGGTCCGGCCGCTGGGCGCCGGCGAGGGCGGCGAGGCCGGATCGAGACCTTCGGCGCGCGCCACCCGGCCCCGGCTGCGACGCGGCGGCCGCGATGGCCGGCGCCTCGACGGCGAATTGGCGATGATCAGCGCCCCGCCCCCTCGAGGCCCGCCCTGCTCGGGTGCCGGCTTCGGCCATAACGCGCGGGCCGCCCCTTCCGGCAGGACCGACAGAGAAGGAGGAGGCCGAGCCGCCGGGGGATTGTCGGCGAGGGTGAGTGCGCCGCCCATGCGCGACGAGCCGGCGGGAGATGGCGAGACCGAGGCCTGAGCCCTCGAACCGGCGCATAGTCGCAGCCGTCACCCTGCTCGAAATCCTTGAAGATCGCCGCGCGTCGGTCCCACGGCACGCCGGGGCCCATGTCCCCCACCGCGAACCGCAGCGCCTGACCTGCCCCCGCTCAACGGAGACGCACGCCTCCGGCCGAGGTGGACTTCACTGCGTTCCCGGCGAGCTTCGTGAGCACCTGCCTCAGGCGTATCCCGTGGGCGGGCGGGGAGCGCCGCGCCTCGGCGCTGATCGAGGTGGCGATCTCGAGCCCTTTGCTCTGCGCGCGCAGAAAAGCAGCTCGACTACGCCTTGAGCAGCTTGTAGAGGTCGACTGTCTCAGCGGCGAGACCAGGTGGCCGGCATCGATCTGGAGGGGGGTAGGATCCGGTCGACGAGCGCGATCAGCGCCGGCGGGAGCTGCGGATCGTCTCGACGTAGCTCATGCTTTCGGGGCTGAGCGCCGGCAGGCGGAAAGGTCGGCCATGCCGGGAATTCCGCTGATCAGGGTGCGGATCTCGTGGCTGATTGTGGCGAGGAACGGGTTGCCGCTCGCTCGTCGCCTCCGCCCGCTCGCGCGCCGCCGCCGCCTCTTCAGCCGCCCGCCTCGTGCATCGCCCGTTCTCAGCATGCGAGGCGGCTCGCCCGGGTCTCGCCCTCGTCGGGGCGCGCCAGGGCCGCCGCGAGCCCGGCGGCGAGCGCCCCGCTGGTCCCCGCCTGAAGGCTCAGCGTATTCGCGGCAAGAATCTCGCCCGTGTCCATCCAAGACCTCGCCGATCCGCGACAGGCAGTGTCTTCGACCGGCGTCCAGATACCCCCTGAGTGGATTGCGCGAGGCTGTCGCGGCCGGCGGAAGACTTGCGAGCCCGTCCCATCTCCGGGCGCAGGTCGCGGTAGGGACCCGGGTTTCCCCGGGGCCCCCGCACAGATCCGTACGTGCGGCATTACCGCATACGGCTCCTACCTTGGGTGCTTGACGGCAAACCTCTGCCTTGCGGCTTGCCGTACGCGGTCCAGACCCTGTGGCGCGCCCTCCCGACCCTGCGTTCGGAGCGTGCGTTCCTGTCCCGCGTTCCCCTTGGCCCCCGCCCTTCGCTCCACGGGCTCCGCCGCCGGTTCCCCGGCCTTGTTCGCCTGCTTCGCCGCTACTACGGCGGGGTCCGACTTCTCACGCCCGTTCGTCATGCGCTTCGGCTCTTCGCCTTCCGCATGCGGACCAGGACGGCCGATGGCCTGTGGTCGGGCATGAGACCTCCCAGGTTCCGACGTGATCCTTTCGTACGTGATGTGGCCTTCGACCCCGGCAGGGCGACAGCGCCTCGCATGACGGCGCCGCACATGTTGCCTTCGACGTTGATTACCGGCTCGGCCCCTGCGACGTAAAAGGTTTCGTGGCTCAATCCCACACCCCACACGATTGCTGTGTACGCTTCGCCCCTGCCGTCGCCGACAGACGCGCAACACTCGCTAGCAGGCGGGCGCTACCCCTTACCTGCGCCGGACTTCCACCGGCTGGATCGCGCCAGCTTGCCTGTGGCGCACAATCAATCTTTCCAAGAGCTTGCGGCGCCATGTGCGGGCGGCCCGCCCGCAGCGCTCGCGCAGCGCCGATCCCCTGCCGCCCGTCCAAGCGCCTACGCCGCAAAGAATTACATCCTTAAATTAATTCGCTATTATAAATATTTGACGACATGAACCTTTCCTTCATTGACGGAGGACGTTGACCGTAACCCTTCGCGGAACTCCCGGAGAGGGCGGGCCGGGCGAGCGAGGACAAGCCATGACCTTAACGGGGACCCATGATGCGCAGCTTGCCTCCGAAGCCGTTCGAGTTGCCCCCAACTCTCCCGCCGCCAGGGGCTTGCTTGCCTGGCCGAAGTTGTAGACGGTCCCGATGAGGCCGCTCGACCGATCCTAATTCACGGCCTGGTCCATCAACTCAAGGCCGAAGTTGAGGTTGAGATCGTCGGGCGCTCCGCCGACTGGACAGCCAGCCCGATTGTGCGCGAAGTTCTTTCCCGCGTTTCTTTTCTTCCGCGCCGGCGGGAGCACGTGCAGGGGGCGTCAGCGATGGGCGTTTTTCTGGTCTCGGTCCTGATCTTCGTGGTGACGCTCGGAGCGGCGCTGCTCGGCCTCTATGCTCATAAGCGCCTGCCCCCCGAGCAGAAGAGCGAGAGCGCCCGCGCCGTTGTGGGTCAGGTGTCCGGGCTGGTCAGCATCCTTCTGGCGATCGTCCTTGGAACCCTCATCGGCACGAGCTTCGGGTTCTTCGGGGGGCAGAAGACCACTCTCGAGGCGCTTTCGGCGCAGATTCTGGAGCTCGACCAGGCGCTGGCGCAGTACGGGCCGGAGACGAAGCCGGCGCGGGACCGGCTCAAGGAAGCGAGCCAGAAGGCCTATGACGCCTTCTGGGGAGGCGACGAGCCCGATCCGGCCCTCCTGACGGTGGCGAGCCCCATGGCCGCCTACCAGGCGACAAAAACCTTCCTCGCCGGCCTCACCCCGACCACGGAGGCGCAGAAGCAGGCGCTCGCCTCGGCGAACGCGCTCGCCGGCCAAATCGAGCACGGGCGAATCCTCATGAGCCTGCAGGTCGCAAGCCAGCCGGTGAACGCAGGCCTCGTGGCCGTCCTGGTGATCTGGGCGGTCCTCCTGTTCTTCGGCATGGGGCTGTTCGCGGAGTCCAACAATCTGGTCATTTCCGGCCTGACCTTCGGCGCCCTCTGCATCGCCTTCGCGGTCTTCCTGATGCTCGAGCTCGGCCTGCCCTACACGGGCCTGTTTCGCGTCTCGCCTGCCGCGCTCGAGCAGGCGATCACGAACATAGACAAGTAGGCCGCAAGGCGCCGCTTGTTGGCATGAGCAGAAATTTAGTGACAAGCCAACAAACCCATTGACCACGAAGGACACAAGATACACAAAGGCCGCCATCATTCTTCGTGGTCTTTGTGTATTTTGTGGTGAATTTTAAATCGCTTGTTCAACGTTGGGCTGGCTTAAAAGATCTGCTTCGCTGCAAAAGATACGCTTGCCGCCGAAAATTCAAAAGGGGCGAACCTTCAAGTTGAGACAATACGATTTGCCGCCGTCCCCGGAGCCAATCTCTTCGGCCTCGGCTTGCTCGCAGCGCGCAAGGACAAAAAAAAACCCGGAGCTTTCGCTCCGGGGCCCTTGCTCCAGCCGATCGGCTTGCGATCAGAAGTAACGGGTGATGCGGAGACGGCCGGCGAAGCCGCTCGAGTTGCCGTGCCAGTCGCCCGGGACGAACACTTCGCTGTTAATATCGTAGGTCCCGACGAAGCTGGTCGGCTTCTGCTGGTTCTTCCCTGATACATCAACTCGAGGTCGAAGTTCAGGTTGGTGACCGGGTTCCACCCGAGGTCGGCGCCGATCAGCCAGGTCGTCGCCGACTTGGACAGCGGGCCCGCGACCGACCCCGCGAGCGGACAAAGCGTCGGCCCGAGCAACAAGGAGCAGCCGCCGCTCATGTTGCTCCATTCGAGTCCGCCGATCGACGCTTCGAGGTCGGTGTAGAACTGCGGAGTCCAATGGTGCTCCAGCAGGCCGCTGACCGACCACGCGGTCGGCTTCGACCACTGGTTGGTGAACGGGTTGTAGTAGGCGTCAGCCATATACATCGGCTGGCCATTGCCGTTGACCTGGCCGTTCTCGCCCCACATCCCGTCCGGCAGACCCGAGTACCACACCGCGTTCTCGGTGTAGGAGCCGGTGAACAGGATGTCGTCGCCGGCGCCCCAGAAGCCACCCCACCAGTTCTGGAGGTTGAACTTCACGCCGGCGTCGATGCCCCAGCCGGTCACCCGTTCCTGCCCGGCGCAGTACTGGGTAGCGGTAAGACCGCAGTAGAAATGGCCACCAAGCGTGGTGTTTTCGCTGTACTCACCGGCCTGAACGTTGACGTCGTGGATCACGCCCGAGACCTGGGCCTCGCCCCAGCCCTGCTTGACATGCAGGGCGCCGACGATGTCGGGCCAGCGCTGGCCGCCGAAGGTGATGTCCACGGGGCGAGGCCGCCGTTGTACGCTCCGATATTGGGATAATTCGGGCGCCATACTGGGTGCCGCCGCCGGAACCGAGATTTAGGTTGGCGCCCGGGCTCTGGGCCGCGATGGTGGCGGAGAAGCCGCCGCCGAACGAGGCGGTGTAGGCCAGCAGGTTAGGCTCGTTGAAGCCCTTCTGGTCGGGCGAGAAGAAGTTCGCCCAGTTGTCGCCGCCGCCGGTGAACGAATAGAACGAGGCGGCCTTACCGGCGGTGATGCCGGCCCAGGTCACGTAGCCCGTGTTGAGATATGTGGCGTTCACGTTGTCGAGGCCGTTGCCGTTTTCCGAGTTGATGTCGAAATGGCCGATCAACGGCCCGTAGGCGGTGTTGGAGGCGAAGTCGAAGCCGAAGTTGGCGCGGGTCGTCCAGCCGGTCTCGCTACGGTTGAAGGTGTTCCCGTTCCTGAACAGAACCATCTGATTGGGTTGGCCGAGGGCGTCCGAGTTCACCGGGAAGCCGCCGCGGCCGTCGGAGACGGAGAAGGGGCGGGTGGGGAAACTCGCAATAAAGCCCCCGACGGCCGCAGTGGCGGGGCTGGGACTATTAATAATAGTTTCGGACGCGAGCCCACCGACGCCCCCATAGACGTTCTTGAACGAGTCCGGGGCGCCCTCAACGGTGTGCGCCGTAAAGCTGTCGGCAAAGTTGTACTGGGCGTTGAGATTGCCGCCCACGAACTGGCCGGTGATGTAGCCGGAGAGCTTCACGCAGGTGTCGGAGCCGGGCAGGACCCAGCCGATGATGCCGCCGACGTTGCAGATTTGGACGAATTGGACAGGCGCCGCCTTGCGAGTGGGAAGATCGGCCGCCTGCGCCGCGGCCACGGCGACGATGGCGGCCGCCGAGCCGAGCAACATGCTCTTGATGAGCGTCATGATTGACCTCCAGTTGACATTGTGGGCGTTGGTTCTTCTCACTTCTCGATTCGGCGGCCCGCTTTGAAGCGACCCTGAAACCGATGGTGGTCAGCCCCCTCTTCCCGATGGTTTCAGAGACCTCCGCGGCCTGCCCTTAAGGAGCCGACCTTGAAATCCGTCCGCGACCGGGACTCTCCCGTTCACACAGCGCAACATACCCCGCCCGCGGCGAGTCTCAACAGCAATCTGTCTTGAAATCGCCTTGGAACCGCCTTTCCTGGGACGCTGTTGCATAAAGGTCACGCAATCGGGCGCGAGCCCGTTGTCCGCGGCCCTTCCCATGAGTTAACAAAGGTTTAGCTTGTGCAGAGTTGACGCTCGACGATGGCGAGTGGCCAGTCGTTATCGCCGGGGCTTGTTCCGGGCGATCGCCGCCATTCGGCGGCGAATCGTCGCAAAGCCTTCAGAACAACTCGCGAAAGCTGTTTCCCGCCAAAAGGTTGCCGCCGAACGCCAGCCGGACGCCCGAACTCGGGAAAGAATTGCCGGATTGAGCGCGTGGATGCTGGAGCGCGCAAATCAGAGCCGGGGTCGATCCACTGCACCGAGCAACCGAGGTACTGGAATGGAACCACAAAGAACACCAGGGACTCACAAAGGGCACGAGCCCTCAACGCTGTTCTGCTCAAGCAGTGCATCAAACGGCACGATCTTGCGACCTTCGTGCGGCCTCGGCCCCCTTTGTGTTGCAATAATACATTGCGGTAGTGCTTTTAACAACCGCGCTCGATCCGTCCGCTTAACCGCCCGAATAGCCGAGATTGCTGGAATGGAAACACAAAGAACTCCAAGAATCACAAAGGCCACGAGCCCTTGCCGGAAAGCACAAAGCACGGAACGGGTCGGGCGCGCCATCGGCGCCGCGATCGCGGTGCATCGGACGCTCGGGCCTGGGCTGTTGGCGTCCGCCTACGAAATTTGCCTCGCGCACGAATTGGAGCGCCGCGGCAATGCGGTGCTGCGGCAGATGGCGCTTCCCGTCGTCTACGAAGCCGTCAAACTCGAGGCGGGGTATCGCGTCGATCTGATGGTCGACGGCGTCGTGGTCGTGGAGGTGAAATCGGTGGACGCGCTGTCGCCGGTCCACGAGGCGCAGCTGCTGACGTATCTTCGCCTGTCGGCCGCCGACTCGGTTTTCTGATCAACTTCAACGTCGTTCTGCTCCAGCAGGGCGTCGAACGCATGATCTTGTGAACTTCGTGCGACCTTCGCGCCCTTTGTGTTGAAAAATACAACAGTAAAGCCGCGCATCTGCCGTTTCATTCCCCAGGGCCGGTCGAGCCGGGAAACTTGCCCTCGATGTTTCTCCAAAAGCGCGCGCTCGGGGGCCGGGCGCGCCTCGATGACGACGAAGGCCTGGGCGAGCGGGCCCTCGTCGGTGATCGTCAGGTGGATGAAGCCCTCGGTCCCCGGCGGCAGGATCGCCTTCAGCCGCTCGGCCGCGCCGCCGGTGAGCCGCAAGGTCGGCTGGCCCGAGGGCAGATTGACCACCCCCATGTCGCGCCAGAAGACGCCGCGCTTCAACCCCGTGCCGAGCGCCTTGGCGCAGGCTTCCTTGGCGGCGAACCGCTTGGCGTAGGAGGCGGCGCGCTCCGCCCGGGCTTCCGACCGGCGCCGCTCGATCTCGGTGAAGCAGCGGTCGATGAAGCGCTCGCCGAACCGCTCGAGCGTCTGCTCGATGCGGCGGACGTCGCAGAGGTCGCTGCCGACGCCGACGATCATCCTCGCCCCTCGGCGGCTCCGCGCCCCTCCTCCATCGCCGCGCGCATGCATTTCACGCTCTCGGCAAGGCCGACGAAGATCGCCTCGCCGACCAGGAAATGGCCGATGTTGAGCTCGACCACCTGCGGCAGGCCCGCGATGGTTCGGGCCGAAGCGTAATCGAGCCCGTGGCCGGCGTGGCATTCGAGCCCGAGCGCCGCGGTCTCGGCGGCGGCGACCCGCAGGCGGCCGAACTCGTAGTCGGCGCGGGCCGAATCGCCGTGGGCCAGCGCGTCGCACCAGGCGCCGGTGTGCAGCTCGACCACCGGCGCGCCGAGATCGGCGCTCGCCTTCAAGGCCTCGCCCGACGGCTCGATGAACATCGAGACCCGGATCCCGGCGCGGGCGAGCTCCGCAACGAAAGGCTTTAGCGCGCGGAAACCGTTGACCACGTCGAGGCCGCCCTCGGTGGTCCGCTCGGTGCGCTTCTCCGGCACGAGGCAGCAGGCGTGCGGGCGGATGCTCAGCGCGATGTCGAGCATCGCCTCGGTCGCGGCCATCTCGAAATTGAGCGGCTTGGCGATCGAGGCCTTGAGGCGGCGCATGTCCTCGTCGTGGATGTGCCGCCGGTCCTCGCGCAGATGCGCAGTGATGCCGTCCGCTCCCGCCTCGATGGCGATGATCGCCGCGCGGACCGGATCGGGAAGCGCCCCGCCGCGCGCATTGCGCACGGTGGCGACATGGTCGACGTTGACGCCGAGGCGAAGCGCGGTCATGCGATGGTTGCCCTCTTCATTGGATCGGCCTTGTTCTCAAAAGTCGTCAGCGCTCTTCGAGCGATCACTCCGATGAGCGGGAAAGCGCCAAAGCCGAGCCAGCCACCCTACGATATTCACACATGTCAAATCGCCACAGGCATCCCTTCCCCAGCTTGCTGGGGAAGTTGGCGCGATGCGCCGGATGGGGCGTGGGCCGCTGCTTCGACCTTAAGTCAAATTGCACGAACGTCACCGCGAACCAGTCATAGAGGCGTCCCTGTTTTCCGCATCTCAATTCGCGCCGCCTGCCCCGCTTGAGGAAGGGCGTTCATGTCTCAGTCCCATTGCACGACCTTCACCGCAAGACTTTCATCGACGGATTCCTGCTCTCCACACCCCATCCGGCGCTCCGCGCCACCTTCCCCAGCCGAGCTGGGGAAGGAATGCCGGGAGTCGCCCTCAAGCCGCGCCGGCGAGCGCGCGGCTGCCCGGCTTCACCGCCGGCAGCGCCGCCAGCTCCGGCGGCAGCGCGTCGGCGGGATAGGTCGGGATGTCGAGCGTCGCGAGCGCGATCCGCCTGACGCCGATCTCGGCCCTGCCGCCCGAACGGTCGATCAGGCAGGCCGCGCCGACGATCTTTCCCGGATGCTCGCGGAGCGCCGCGAGGCACTCGCGCGAGGAAAGCCCGGTGGTGATGATGTCCTCGACCAGGAGCACCCGCGCGCCGGGCGCGATGGCGAAGCCGCGCCTCAGCGTGAAGACGCCGTTCTCGCGCTCGACGAAGATCGCCTTGGCGCCGAGCCAGCGCGCCGTCTCGTAGCCGGGCACGATGCCGCCGACCGCGGGCGAGGCGACGACGTCGATGTCTCCGAACGCCTCGCGCGCCTTCGCGGCCAGCGCCCGGCAGAGGCGCTCGGTCCGCGCCGGATCCTGGAAGACGAACATCTTTTGCAAAAACACCGGCGAGTGCAGCCCGGACGACAGGACGAAATGGCCCTCGAGGAGGGCGCCGGCGGCGCGGAACTCGTCAAGCGCCTCCTCGGCGGTCAAAGTCGCGGTCATGTCCCCTCGATACAGGCCGACGCCCGCCGCGCCAAGCGGCGGCGCAGGACTTGCGCGTGCCACCCTTTGTGACCCCTTCGTGTTCTTCGTGCTGATAGAATTCACCGCCAAGGACACGAAGGGACACGAAAGAGAGGTGGCCAATGCCGAAGCCGTTCGAAACGAAGCTCCTCGGCGCCGAGCCCGACGCGACCGCGCCGGACGGCGCGGCGGTCAGGCTCCTGCTCAGCCTGGCCGGCGGAAGCATGGCGCATTTCGAGCTCCCGGCCGGCGCGGTGTCGCACGCCGTCACCCATCGCACGGTCGAAGAGATCTGGTACGTGCTCTCGGGCCGCGGCGCCTTGTGGCGGCGCGCAGAGGAAACCGAGCTTGTCGAGCCGATCGGGCCCGGCGTCGCGGTCACGATGCCGCTCGGCGTCGCGTTCCAGTTTCGCGCCGATGAGGCCGCCCCGCTCGCTTTCCTCGCGATCACCATGCCCCCCTGGCCGGGCATGGACGAGGCGGTCGCGGTCGAGGGGCCGTGGACGCCGACCGTGGCGGCCGGCCGCTAAGGGGCGGGCCTTGCGCTGCGGCGAGGCCGCTGCTAGCCAGAAGGGCGCGGCAAAGCGCCGGTTTAGCTCAGTTGGTAGAGCAACGGTTTTGTAAACCGTGGGCCGGGGGTTCGAGTCCCTCAACCGGCACCAAATCTCCCTCCATAGGAGCGTCACGGCGAATGCCGACAAGAAAGCGATCCTTGGGGGCAGACTATTGGATCAAGCTGGCGTTAAGGTGAGCTGCAGATCCCGGTATAGGACACGTCGTATCGTGCGCGGAGGATCGTCGGGCGTTGGCGGCGGCCGGCCATTTCGTCGATCGCCTCGGGCGGCGCCGTGTTGAAATCGAACATGCCGTAATGGTGCGCGATGAGGGTGGAAGCGCCGATTCGATCGGTGATGTCTACGGCTTCGGCGAGGGTGAAGTTTCCCGGTACGCCGCCGCTCCGCAGTTCGGCGCTACGGCCATTGACCGGCAACAACGCAATGTTCGGAAAGAGCGGCGCGACCTCTTCGACCAGTCCGTCGAAGGGCACGCAGTCGCCCGAATGCCAGAGCGTTCCCGCCGCGCTGCGGATCACATAGCCGAGAAACAGATGATGGCCCGCCATGTCGGTATCGAGCGTTTCGTGGGCGGCGCGAGTCGGCACGATCGCCAGCCCCGACGCCGCCGAAATCGTCTCGCCGGCGTCAGCAAAGATGATCCTCGCCTCCTCGACGCCGGAACGCAACAGCGCCTGATCCCGCGCCGCCAGCGGTGCGATGAGCTTTGCTCGCGGGTTGGCGCGCATGAGCGCCGGCAGCGTCCCCGGGTCCATGTGGTCGCTGTGCGCATGCGTGCACAGGACAAAGTCGACCTGCCGGATCTCCTGCGGTTCAACAGGAGGCGGCGTCATCCGCACGTGTGGCCGGACAGCGCCCCGATATTTCTCTGCAAGCGAGTCGGAGAGATAGGGATCGATCACCAGCCGGCGGGCGGCCGTGTCGACGACGAAACCCGCCTGGCCCAGCCAATGGATTTCAAGACCATCGCCCGGAGCGCTCGACAGGACCTCGGCGAGACGCCTCTCGACTGGCCGCGTCGCCAGTTCCTTCATCTGTCGGTTCGTCCGCGTAACGCCAAGAGCAGATTGTCGACCCCGATCCTGGTGGCTCGGTCGACGCTCTCGTCGGTAAATCCGCCGATGTGGCTGGTCGCAATGACCCGGCGGTGGGACGCCAGGCGCAGCGATGCCGGCGGCTCCGGTTCGAAAACGTCGGTGGCGTAGCAACTGAGCCTGCCGGCGTCGAGGACTTCGATCAGCGCCTCCTCGTCGATGAGTCGCGCCCTCGCCGTGTTGACGAGCACGGCGCCGGGTTTCAGCGTCGCCAGCTCGTTCTTGCCGAGGAGCGCTCTGCCGCTCCTGGGAAGCGGACAATGCAGCGAGACGATGTCGGCGCTGCGCAGAACCTCCGGCAATTCCGCATAGAGGAAGGACGATGACAGCAGGTCCAGATTGGGTTGGGCCGGATCGGAGGCGACGACCTTGGCGCCGAGACCGATCATCATCCGCGCGACCTCCCGCCCGACGGCGCCGCAGCCGATGAGGCCGACAGTGCGCCCGTGAATTTCTCGGCCCCGCACCCGTGGCCAGCCACCCGCCTTGACTCCGGCGTCGACCACCGGGATCGATCGCAGCGCGCTGATGACGAGGCCGATCGTCAACTCCGCAACCCCGAGGGCGTTGGCTCCGCTGGCGATCATGACTTTGACGCCCTTGCGCGCCAAAACATCGAGGGGAAGATTATCGACGCCCGAGCCGTTGCGACTGATGACCACGAGCTTCTCGGCGGCCTCGACGACGCGCGGCGTCACCGGCTCCACCCCCGCCAACCAGCCGACGCAGCCGGGCGCCAGCGCGAGCAATTCGTCTTCGCTCGGAGTCGCGCCGGGCGTGCAATAGATGACGTCGAAGCCGTGCGTGCTCAGCTCCTCGACATACGGATGCCGCTCGGCGGTCAGCGAGCGGGGCGTCACCAGGATGCGAGGGTTCATCGTCACCTCCCCGCAGCCTCAAGCGCGATCTCCGAAAGCTTGTCAAACGCCGGGCCGGCGGTCGGAATGCTGATGTGGAAGACCTCCGCGATCACCTGCGTCCAGCCGTGCAGGAAATAGCTCCAGCCGTCCACGATGCGTAGATTCCGCGTGGTTTCCTGTCGCCGCGCCTGATCGAGGAAGATCAGAGCGCCGCGATAGTTGAGGTCCCAGGCGATCGCGTGGGGAGGAAACTGCGCGGCGTCGGAAAGCGGCGACCCAGGGGCGTCCTTGCCGAGCCCGGTCGCGTTGATGACGAGCGAACCTGGCCGCAGCGTCTTCAGCACCGCGTCGTTATCCTCCGCGTGAGGCGCAAGGACATAGTCGATCGGCGCGCCGCTTGGGATCTGCCGGTGGATACGCCGGATCTGTTCAAGGCGTTGCGGGCTGCGATTGGAGACGGCGATCCGATGCGGAACGTCCTTTCCGCGTTCGCTCCGCATGAGACGCCAGGTGATGGCGATTGTCGATCCGCCGGCGCCCATCGAAAACAGGTCCGCCCCAGTCCTGGCGAAGTAGCTTTCACCGAGGAAGCCGTCGATCGCCAGGCCGGAAGAGATCGGGTCCTTGGCATGGCAGACGAGCTTGCCGTCCCGCTTGGAAATGCAGCTGGTCTCGTTCATCAGTCGCGCATGAGGATCGATCTCGTCGAACATGTCGCGACAGGCGGCGAAAAGATCGATCTTGTGAGTGGTGACCAGCGCTCCCATTGAAAGAGGATCGTCGCGGATGAAGGCGACCGCGTCGCGGTAGGCCTGCGGTTCGTCGTGGAGGGCGAAGTCGACGCCTTTGATCACGGCGTCCTTGAGGCGCAGGAACGCCGCCCAGGCGGGAAAGACCCTCATGATCGAGCTCTTGCCGGTCGTGACGCCGATGAAATAGAGGGTCGGCGCTGAGGCAGGCGCGAGGCTCATCGTGCGGCGCCGCGGATTTCGGCATGCGCGCTCGACCGCAGCTCGAGCATTCCTCGTGATGTCGACGAAGCGGCGCTCGCGGATGTCCTCGGCGCGCGCGATCCACGCGCCGCCGGACTTCAACTTCAGCCAGTCCGCCATATTGTCGAGGCTGACGCCGCCGGTCGGGACAAACTTTACGCCGAGATGGGCGGCAGGCGTTTTGACGCAGTGGTTCGTAGCGCCGACAAATTCGCCTTTCGCCACGTCGACTCGGCAAATGCCGGGCTCCCGCAGTTTCATGCCGCTCCCTTTTCGAGCCGGTCCCGATGCCAGGCCGGGTCCAATTCTTGATTCTTGCTACACCCTTGTTCCCGCAGGAACCATGAGCCAGTTCGCCGCATCGACTGAGTGACTACTTTTATGATACAGGCAGTCCAATATCCCGGAAACGTGGATACGGAAAAAAACTTCCATGAACAAAACGACTTGGGCCCTCGCGCGAGTGGCGCCGTCACCGCGATGCTCGTCCAGTTTAGCGCCGGTGCGCTCAAGCGTCTTCAGTGATGGTTGGACATCATCGCCTTGGCCCGCGATCTGACACTCTCCATCGACGTCGGCACCGGCAGCGTCCGTGCTGCGCTCGTTGACGGAACGGGAGCCATCTTGCACATCGCTGCTCGCGAGCACGATCAGATTGTGCCGCAATTCGGCTGGGCGGAGCAGCGGCCTGTCGACTGGTGGACGGGCGTCGCGGCGTCGGTTCGCGAAGCGCTTGCCGCCGTTGAGGACGCGCGCGACCGCATAGCAGCGGTCTGCGCATGTGGGCAGATGCACGGGACCGTGCTCGTCGACGAGGCGGGGCGCCCGACCCGTGAGACAGCGCCTCTTTGGAACGACAAGCGAACCGCCGCGATCGTCGCCGACTTCGAGCGCAAACACGGCGCCTCGGCCTACCTCTCCGAAAGCGGCAACCCGCCGACCCCGGCTTGGCCAGGCTTCAAACTGATCTGGTTGCGCGACAACGATCCCGCGGCCTACGCGGCGGCGCGGGCCGTCCTCATGCCCAAGGATTTCGTCAATCTGCGACTGACCGGCGAAATCGCGATGGACTCCGGCGACGCCTCGTGCAGCTTTCTGATGAATCCGCGGACCCGACGCTGGTCTGAGACCATGATCGAATTGCTGGGAGTCGATCGCGCCAAACTGCCGCCGATCCGCGAACCGCTGGAGATTCTCGGCTCGGTCACGGCGGAGGCCGCGCGGGAGACCGGATTGATGGAGGGAACGCCGGTCATGGTCGGCGGCGCCGACTATCCTGTCGCGCTTCTTGGCTCCGGCGTCTGCCGGCCGGGTCTCGCCTCTGACGTCACCGGCACCTCGTGCATCCTGACCCTCATCGCCGACGCGCCGTTGCTTGACCCCGAGATCTGCAATGTCGCGACCATCGAGGGCCACTGGGGGCCGTTCGTCCTGCTCGAGACCGGCGGCGACGCCATGCGATGGGCGCGACGGGCGTTCCACGAAAAGTCGCTCAGTTACGACGAAATGACGCGCCGCGCCGCCTCGGCTCCTGCTGGATCGGGCGCGCTGTTCTTCATGCCGTATCTGACGGGCGAACGACTTGGCGCGCACCGCAACGCCCGGGCGCAGTTCTTCGGCCTCGGCGCGGCGCACGGTCTCGCCCACCTGCATCGCGCTATTCTCGAGGGCGTAGCCTTCGCCGCAGCGCGCCACCTTCGCATCATGGAACACGCAGCCGGCCGCAAGCTCGAACGCGTCATTGCCTCAGGCGGCGGGGCGAAGACGGATTTGTGGTTGAAGATCAAGGCGAGCGTTTACGGCGCGCCCATTGTCGTCCCGAAAGAGCCTGAATGCGGCGTCGTCGGCTGCGCGGCGATGGCGGCGACCGCTACCGGCCGCTACTCGAGACTCGAGGACGCGGTCGCCGCCTATGTGCGTCACGTCGACGAGGTGAAGCCTGATCCGACCTGGGTCGAAACGTACTCCCGGATGCAGGCGACGTTCGACAAGCTCTACCTTCATTCACAGGAGCTCTACGACGACCTCGACGCCCTGGCTGAGCCACGCGGGAGCAAAGGACCAATGACCCGAACGACAAGGATCGCAATCCATGGATGAAATCCTCGCGACCTTCCGCCCTGACCTCTTCGCCGGAAAGCGCGCGCTGATCTCTGGCGGCACGAGCGGCATTGGCCTGTGTCTGGCAAAGGCTTTCGCCCGCCTCGGCGCGCGACGTGGTCGCGACCGGCGCTTCGCGGCAGCGCCTCGAGGCGGCGCAAGGCGACGCCGAGGCGAAAGCGGTTCGCTTTGAACAACTCGACGTACGCGACCGCAACGCGATCGACGCGTTCGTGGGAGGCATTCGATCGGCTCGATGTGCTCGTCAACGCCGCTGGCGTCGCGAAGCCGGAGAGGGAATACGAAGAAGATGGCTTCCTCGACGTGATGGACGTCAATCTCAACAGCGTCATGCGCTTGTCGATGGCCGCCCGACCCTGGCTTGCTCGGTCGAAGGGCGCAATCGTGAATTTTGCCTCTATGCTGAGTTACGTCGTAGACGACGGCGTGCCCGCCTATTGCGCCAGCAAGACGGGCGTTGTGGGTCTCACAAGAGTCCTCGCCCACCGCTTTGGACCCGAGGGGATCCGCGTCAACGCGATTGCGCCGGGCTACCACAAGACCGACATGACGAAGGCGTTGTGGTCCGACCCGATCCCGGCGGCCAAGATCGCCGCCAAAGCAGCGCTGAAGCGTTGGGGAACGGTCGAGGATCTTGTCGGGACGGTGGTCTTCCTGTGTTCGCCCGCAGCCCTGTTCGTAACCGCAACAACGCTTCCGGTTGACGGGGGCTATGTCGTTAGTGGGTTCTGAATTGCACGATTGCCTGGTCGCAAGCCGAACAAGGCGATGTCCGATGTCTGGGCTGATGGCGCACCGATGGCTGGCGCCGGCCATCAGACAAACTGCTGACGCAGTCGGTTTAACGTGACCGCGCCATCGAGAGGGACAGAGAGCTTTCGCTCGGCTCGCCTTGTTTTTCTTCACGCAGGTTCGTCGGCAGGGCACGGGGATCGGTCGTTGCGCCCCGCACAATGTCAGGCGGCGCTGCGTCGGCGCACCCGCACCTGGTCGATGCCGACCGAGAGCAGGATCAACGCGCCGATGATGATCTGCAGCGCGAACGGATCGACGCCGAGCAGGGTGCCGCCGTTGTGGATGGTCTGCATGATGATCGCCCCGAGCACCGCGCCCAGAGCCGAGCCGGCGGCGCCGAACAGGCTCGCCCCGCCGATCACCACCGCCGCGATCGCGTCGAGCTCGTAGCCCAGCCCGGCGGTGGGCACGCCCATCTCCAGACGCGAACTCAGCAGCAGGCCGCCGATCGCGGCGTACAGGCTGCACAGGCCGTAGACGGCATAGAGGTTGCGCCCCAGCCGGATGCCGCTGAGGCGGGCGACCTCCTGGCTGCTGCCGATGATGAACATGTTGCGACCGAGCTGGGTGTAGCGGAGCACCAGCCAGGTGATCACGAACAGCGCCATCCAGATCAGGAACATGGTCGGGATGTAGAGGATCGATGAGTTCGCCAGCTTCGCGAAGCCGTGCGGCAGGCTGGCGATCATGCGCGCCCCGGAGAGGATCATCACCAACCCGCGCACCATCGTGGTGGTGCCGAGGGTGGCGATGAACGGGGTGATGCCGAAATTATAGACCAGCACGCCGTTGAGCAGGCCGACCGCGCCGCCGACCAGCAGCGCAGCGGGAATGGAGAGGCCGAGCGGCAGGCCCGCTTTCAAAAGCAGCGCGTTCACGATGCCCGAGATGGCCACGACGGCCCCGACCGACAGGTCGATGCCCGCCGTGATGATGACCGCCAGCATGCCGAGCGCGATCACGCCGTTGATCGAGGTCTGCCGCAGCAGGTTCGCCAGGTTCTCCAGACTGAGGAAGGAGCGCGTGGTGATCGAGAAGAACACGAACAGCAGCACGATGATCAGGCCGAGCGTTGCGCTGGTTTCGAGGTTCAATTTCGGCCTTGCGTTCCGGGCGTCGCTCACCGAGGTTTTCGCCTCGCTGAGCGTCAGCCCGAGCTTCGACATCACCGCTTTCGTCCACTCCGGAGCCTTGGCAGGCATCGTCATGTTCCCTTCCGTCGCCGTCAGGACGCCATGCCCGAGGCGAGGCGGACGAGCTTTTCCTCGTTGAAGTCTCCGCGGGGGACGATGCCCATCGGGTTGCCCTCGTAGAGCACAAGGATGCGGTCGGCCAGGCCCATCACCTCCGGCAGGTAGGAGGAGACCAGCAGGATGGTGATGCCTTCGGCCGTGAGCTTCTCGAAGATCTTGTAGATCTCGCTCTTGGCGCCGACATCCACGCCGACGGTCGGCTCGTCGCAGAGCAGGATCTGCGACTGCGAGACCAGGTTCCGGCCGAGCACCACCTTCTGCTGGTTGCCGCCGGAGAGGTTGCGGATCACCTGCAGATCCGAGGGCGTCTTCACCTGCAGCCGGTCGATGCAGGCCGCCGCGTTCTTCCGTTCCGCCGCAACGCTCAGCACGCCGAGGTGCGAGATCGTGGGATAGCTCGTCAGGTTGGCGTTGACCCGCACGGTCAGCTGCAGGGCGATGGACTGGTTCTTGCGGTCCTCCGCCAGGAAGCCGATCCGCGATTTCGATCGCGTCCCGCGGATGGAAGAAGCGCACCGCCGCGCCGTTGACGGAGACCGTGCCGGCCGTCGCCCGGTCGGCGCCGTAGATCGCCCGCAGCACGTCCGTGCGTCCCGAGCCGACCAGTCCGAACAGGCCGAAGATTTCGCCCTTGCGCACCTCGAAGCTGACGTTGCGGAAGCGCGGCTCGCGGCTCAGGTTGCGCACGGCCAGCACGGGCTCGCCGGGCGGGGGGCGGTCGATCATGTACATGTCGGCCATCGACCGGCCGACCATCAGGCGCATCAGCCCGTCCTGGTCCACTTCGCCGGCCTTCAGCGTCCGCACGAGCGCGCCGTCCTTCAACACGCTGACCCGGTCGCAGACGCCGAACACCTCCTCGAGCCGGTGGGTGATGTAGATGATGCCTTTGCCGGCGTCGCGCAGGCGGCGGATGATCGAGAACAGGAGCTGGGTCTCGTCATCGGTGAGCAGCGCGGTCGGCTCGTCGAACACGATAATGTCGGAGTTCTCGAACACCGCCTTGGCGATCGCCACCATCTCCTGCTTGGCCACCGGCAGATCCTGCAGCCGCGAGCGCGGATCGATGTCCAGGCCGAGGTCGCGCAGCACGGCGCCGGCGCGCTCATTCGCCGCGCTCCAAGCGACGGCGCCCCAGCGGTTGCGCGGCATGGCGCCGAGAAAGAAGTTTTCGCCGACGGAAAGCTGGCGGGCGAGCGTGACGTCCTGATAGACGGCGGCGAGCCCGAGGGCGCGGGCGCGCTCGGGCGTGAGGTCGTGGACCGGCTGGCCCTTGATCTCGATTTCGCCGGCGTCGCGGCGGTAGGCGCCCATCAGGATCTTGATGAGGGTGGACTTGCCCGAACCGTTCTCGCCGACCAGCGCATGCACCTCGCCGGGCTTGAGTGAGAAGTCCACCTCGTCGAGCGCCCGCACCCCGGGAAAGGTCTTGGTCAGACCGCGGGCCGTAATGAGATCCGACACCGGGTTGATCTCGCCGCTGTTGGGAGTGAAGCGTCAGACGGGCCTGCGGGAAGAGCGCCCCCGCAAGCCCCATGCCCGGGATAGAGGCTACTTGGCGCGGGCGAGCGGGTTGAGCAGTTCCTGCATCCGCGGCTCGTCCATGTTGGCCTTGGTCACCACGTTGGCGCCGGTGTCCACGTAGGGCGGCAGCTTCTCGCCCTCGATCGCGCGCAGGACGCTGTCGACGCCGCGATAGCCCATGCCGTAGGGATCCTGCAGCACCAGCGCCTTCAGCGCGCCGGACTTCAGCGCCTCGACTTCCTGCGGATCGGAATCGAAGGCGACGGCGACGATGGAGTCCTGCTTGCCGGTCTCGGTCACCGTGCGGGCGGCGCCGTCGCCGGTGGTGTTGTTGTCCGCGAAGATGCCGACGATCTCGGGGTTCGACAGCATCAAATCGTGTGCGGTGTTGACCGCCTGGAACACGTCGTTGTTGGTGTAGCGCGCCGGGATCACCGTAATGTCGGGCGCATATTCCTTCATCCCGGCGATGAAGCCGGCGTCGCGATCCACCAGCACCTGCACGGCGGCCATGGCGGAAATCAGCGCCACCTTGCCCTTCAGCGGGCGGCCGGCCGCCTTTAGCTGGTTCACCAACTCCTGCGCGGCCATCTTGCCGCCCAGCGTGTTGTTGGTGGCGAGGAACGAAGCCACCTTGTCGGTCTTCACCCTGTTGTCGATGGTCACCACCGGGATGCCCTCGGCGACGGCCTTCTCGATCGCCGGCACGGTGGCGTCGGAACTGGTGGAGGCCAGCACGATGCCGTCGGGATGACGCGAAATCACGTTCTCCAGGATCGAGACCTGCTGGTCGATGTCGGCCTCGTTAGGTGGGCCGTCGGTGGTGACGGTGACGCCCTTATGCTCCTTGGCGTAGTTGCGGGCGCCCACGAGCACGAACTGCCAGAAGTCGGAATTGGTCGCCTTGATGACGACGGCGATCTGCTTGTCCGCGGCGACGGCGGGAGCCGAGAGCAATGCGAGTCCGGCGCACAGTGCGAGAGCGAGCTTTTTCATGTCGTATTCCTCCCTGACCCTCTATCTTACAGTTCGGCGAGTAATAGATGCGGCGGCGGTTGCGCGCGATCCGTCGGCGATCATAGCTACTGGACCGGGGGGGTCAACGGGGCAGATTACCGCAAAACTCGCCCCAGCCCAGATAGGCTTATTCGACCCGGCGCATTTCGGCTCGCCGAAGCCGTGTCTGCCGCGCTCGGCGACCCGACGTCATGATTTCCGAGGGGCCGCCGACCTGCCAGCTCTCCATGGTGCATTACGTTGCAATAGGGATGCCGACGATCTCCGGCGCTCGAGCGCAAACCCGACGTCGCTTGGACAAGCTAGACGGTGGAGTTTCGGCTGAGCAGACGTTCCGCAATCAATAGACCTGCGCGGTCGGGCGGAAGAGAATTTCGTTGATGTCGACGTCCTCTGGCTGACTCATCGCGAACGCGACCGCCCGCGCGAAAGAATCCGCCGGGATCGCCTGGGCGTAGGCCTGGCGCATTCCCGCTGCGACCGTCGGGTCGGTGATCGTCTCTGTCAGCTCCGTTGCGACGGCGCCAGGCGAGATGATGGTCGTGCGAATGTTGTGCGGCTTCACCTCCTGCCGCAGCCCTTCCGAGATCACCCGCACGGCGTGTTTTGTCGCCGCATAGACGGCGCCGCCGGGCCCCACCTTGTGGCCGGCGACGGAGGCGACGTTGACGATGTGGCCGGATTTCTGGGCGATCATATGGGGCAATGCGGCGGCGACGCCGTAGAGCACGCCCTTGATATTCACGTCGATCATGCGGTCCCATTCCTCGACATGCAGACGTTCGAGGAACGAGCTCGGCATCAGACCGGCGTTGTTGATCATGACGTCCACGCGGCCGTGGAGCTCGACGGCGCGGTCGACGAGGCGCTGGACCTCCTCGCGCCTGACGACGTCCGTCTGCACAACGGCGCCGTCACTCAACGGCAGGTCCTTCGCAAGCGCCCGAAGGCGGTCGATCCGGCGGGCGCCGAGGACGAGCTTGGCGCCGTTCTCGGCGAGAAGACGAGCAGCGGCCTCGCCGAGGCCGCTGCTCGCGCCGGTGATGACGACGACCTTGTTTTCGATACCTTTTGTCAATGATCATTCTCCTTTATAGAGCCGCCGCCCTCAGCGACGCGACGAGGGTCGAAGGCGCCGGGGAGTTGGGTAGTGGGTCCATTAAATTTCAGCTTCCGACCCGAAGCGGAAGTTGCCTGCGCCCGCCTCAAGCGGCCGAGAGAGCGAAAATGCGGCTCCAAACACGTAGCCTGTGAATAACCGCGGGAATAGCGGCCGAAGAAATGGTTCGGCGTCTTCCGAAGCTCGCGCTTTCGTGTGTAGATCGCTTCAGGTGGCCTCAGTCAGGAGGAAACCGGCTCGGCCATGCTGGCGTGCTACGCACTCGAAAGTCGGAAGGCGCTGGCTCAGAATGCAGACACACGCGAGGGTCACATGCAAAGCTTGAGCGGAACAATGTGGAGAGTGACCGAGGCACGCGCGTTCGATGAGGCGGGGCACAAGCTGCTGCCGTTGGGGTCTCATCCAATCGGCTTTGTCATTTTTGAAGCCGAGCGAATGCTCGTCGCCGTTGGAGATGGCCGAACTTCGTTGCCGTCGAATGCAGCGCCACGGTTCTTCGTTGCCTATACCGGAAGCTACAAATTTGATGGGGTTAAGCTGATTACCTGGGTCGACGATGCTTCCAAGCCGGAGCTGATCGTTGAACAGGTCCGCCATATCCGGTTCGAAAGCGAAACGCGCATGGTGGCGGTGCCGGTCTCGGGCCTGCCAGGGCAGAGCGGTATTGAGGTGGTGTGGGAGCGAGTTAGCTAAGGCAATGTTGCGCACCGTCTGCTTCGGGGTCGACCGCCAATATCGTCGCGTCCGACAAGCTGACCCCTCGCGCCCTTCGTATCACCAATAAGACAGCGAACAACCGCCTAGCCTGCTCTAAGGTGTCGGAATAGGGTTGAGTCACGATAAACATCCTCCTCTCGGAATCTTGGCCTCACACTCATGCGCGCGTCTAATGACGTGGGGCGAAACTCCAGCTATTATACCACCTTCCTTTTCCCGCGACCGCGCCGCAAGCACGAGATGATGGGCGTCTGATTTGGCACACCTTCGAACGTCCGCTCTCCGCCCTTCAGAGACGTTCCCAACCGTAGGGCGCCAGATCGGGCGGTCCCGACCCCCTCGAAACCTTTAGCGCGCTTGCCGAATGGCCGGAGTCGACCCGTTGCTGCCGTTCAAATTCGTACCGAGGAAAGGCAGGAATGCGCAAATAGCGGCCATTGCGCGATGGCCTACTGAACGTGTCAAATCGACCCTTTGCTGCCCTTTAAGATAGGGCCTACGAACGGGCGGGAAGAGCGAGAAAGCGGTCTTCGGCCGAACGCGTGGCTTGCGCCACGGACGGAAGTTCCCGTCCAGGCAAACGCGTCGCCGGCCCGAGATTTACCACACCGGATGCGCAATGCGATCCGTCATCGGCTGATCGTCACGGAAAGCAGACGCGGTTGCCGGCGACGAGATCGCAGTGACTGTCCATCCAAGCCGAGGCGGCACAGCTGCCTAGTAGCTGTACGCGGGCGCGCCCGTTGCCGGTGCATAGGTATAGCCGGAAGGCGGCGTCCCTCCAAAAGCGCCGCCGACCACCTGGAAGGGCGCCACGGCGACTGAGCCGGCCGCATTGAACGGCGCCGCGAACGGGCCGCCGTAGCCGTTAGCCGGGGCGTAACTGTAGCCGGGGCCGCCGAAGAGCGCCGACACGCCGCCAAAGACTCCGCCGACGACCCCGCCCACGATGCCGCCGGCGCCGTAAAAGACCGCCCCCACCGCCTGGCCGGTTCCGCCCACGACGCTGCCCACCGCCCCCACGGGCCCCCAGGCGTAGGTCTGCACCTGCACCGGCTGTTGCGAATGAACGATGATCTGACGACCTTCGCCATAATGGGCGTAGTGATGATAGTGGTGATAGTGGGTGTGCGCGTAATGCGTGTGCGCGTAGGGCTCTTGCGCCGAAGCTGGAGCGGCGATGGCGAATGCCAGCGTCGCCATCCCGGCCGTCGCCACGGATAGACCAAGCGTGCTGAATGGCATGAAACGACCTCCTGTGGCGGGCAAACTCCAGCCTTGCGCCATTCAACGACCGAGGAAGACAAACGGCTATCGTTTGACGCTGCCGCCGGGTTCACATTTTCGTGAACGACCGCGAAAGCCGCCCGGTTTTTTCAGAAGACAGCAAACCCGTGATGCCGCCCGCGGCAAATGCTTCCCGATCCGATCACAGCGACCGCTCGTTAATAAGTGCGACTTCCGGTCCGGGCGGTAAACTCTATTCCGGGCTCGCACTGGAACGCCGGCTTTCGCCCGGACTCCGGTCCTTCCCGAGGCCGACCGTGCAGGCGCGCTCTCCGCCCAATTGAGGCGTCCAAAACCGCGGCCTGCGACGTCCGCAATACGTCGATTGCGGGCGTTTCCACTGGCGACGACCGAAGGGGCGGTCTCCGCCCAAACCTGAAGTTCAAACGGACCCAGTACCGGGAGTTCGGACGGGTTTGCCGACGTGAGCTTGGCGCGCCCCAGCTGGTTCAGCGGCCGGACAGGCGCATGATGTCCTCGGGATACCGTTCCCCTTCCACTTTGAAGGATGAAGAGATTTCATCCATTTCGCGGAAGTCGTGGTCGGTAAGCTCTGAGTGAAAGAGCGCCCAGGTTCTCCTCGAGCCGCTCGAGCTTCCGCGTTCCCGGAATGGGTACGATCCAGGGCTTCTTCGCCAGAAGCCAGGCCAAAGCGACCTGCGCCGTGGTCGCGCCGTTGCGTTCGGCGACGACGGCGAGCCGGTCGACCAGCGCCCGGTTCGCGGTCCTCGCGGCTTCCGCGAAGCGGGGAATGCGGTTGCGGAAGTCGGCGGCGTCGAAGCGCGTGCTTTCGTCGATCTTGCCGGCCAGGAAGCCTTTGCCGAGCGGGCTGAACGGCACGAAGCCGATGCCGAGCTCCTCCAGCGCGGGCATCACGTCTTGCTCGGGCTCGCGCGTCCAGAGCGAATATTCGCTTTGCAGGGCCGCGACGGGCTGGACTGCATGCGCGCGGCGGATCGACTGCGGACCGGCCTCGGAGAGGCCGAAGTGCTTCGCCTTGCCCGCCCGGATCAGATCCTTGACCGTCCCCGCCACGTCCTCCATCGGGACCTCCGGGTCGACGCGGTGCTGATACAGCAAATCGATGCTATCGATTTCAGCCTCCGCAGCATGCCCTCGACTGCGGCGCGGATGTGGGGCGGCTTGCTGTTGACGCCGCCGTGATGCTTGCCCGTCTCGGGATCGATGTCCCAGCCGAATTTCGTCGCGATCACGACCTCGCCGCGGAACGGCGCCAGCGCCTCGCCGACGATCTCCTCGTTGCGGAGCGGGCCATAGGCCTCGGCGGTGTCGAAAAACGTTACGCCGCGTTCGACCGCCGCACGGATCAGCGCGACGAGCGCCGCTTTGTCCGGCGGCTTGCCGTAGCCCATGCAGCCGAAGCCGAGAGCGGAGACTTCGAGGCCGTCTTTGCCGAGCCTGCGGGAGGGAAGCTTGATGGGCATGTTGGATCCTCCTAGCAGCCTGTCGGACTTAGCTCGAACTTAGCGCTTTGCGCTTCGTATCGGCCTCGGATCATGCTACAGTAAGGCATTGATTCGTTTGGAGCTTCGGGGTTATCGGCGATGAGCAATTTCCGGATCGTCGATCGCTTGACGAGGTTCTTGCTGCCGCCGTCGGTGGAGGATTGGCTGCCCGAGCGCCATTTGGCGAGGTTCGTGGTCGAGGTGGTGGAAAGCCTCGACTTGCGGTCGATGACCGGCGGGTATCGCGGTTCGGGCTCGGCCTCTTATCACCCTTCGATGCTGCTGGCGCTGCTGATCTATGGTTATGCGACGGGCGTGTTTTCGAGCCGCAAGCTGGAGCGGGCGACCTACGATTCCGTGGCCTTTCGGTTCATCGCAGGCAACGATCATCCCGACCACGACACGATCGCGACGTTCCGCAAACGCTTCCTGAAGGAGATCGAGGCGCTGTTCATGCGGGTGCTGATGCTGGCCAAGGAGATGGGCGTTTTACAGATGGGGACCGTGGCGCTCGACGGCACGAAGATCCACGCCAACGCGAGCCGCCACAGCGCGCTGTCCCACGAATACGCAGGCAAGCTGGAAGCGCAGCTGAAACAAGAAGTCGCCGAGCTTCTCGCCAAGGCGGAGGCGGCGGACGCGGCCGACCTTCCCGACGGCCTGTCGATCCCGGAAGAGCTGGCGTTGCGCGAAGGCCGCCTGAAGAAACTGGCCGAGGCGCGAGCCAAGATCGAGGCGCGGGCCAAGGAGCGTTACGAGCGGGAAAAGGCGGAATACGAAGCCAAGCTCGCCGCCCGCGAAGCCAAGATCGCCGAGACGGGCAAGAAACCTGGCGGCAAGCCGCCGCAGCCGCCGACCGAAGGCCCCCAGCCAAAGGATCAGATCAATCTGACCGACGAGGAGTCGCGCATCATGCCGACCGCGGGCGGCGGCTTCGAGCAATGTTACAATGCGCAAGCGGCGGTGGCGGTGGGCAGCAATTTGGTCGTGGCGGTGGACGTGACGCAGGCGCCGAACGACAAACAACAAGTCGAGCCGATGCTCGCCGAGCTCGGCGCGATGCAAAAGAACGTCGGCCCTTGCGCGACGCTGCTGGCGGACACGGGCTATTACAGCGCCGGCAACGTCGAGGCCTGCGAGAAGGCGGGGATCGAGCCGATCATCGCGATGGGACGCCAGCCGCATCATCCGCCGTTGTCCGAACGTTTGGAAGCCAAGCCCGAACCGCAGGAACCGGCGCCGGAAAACCCGGCGCCGAAACCGCCGACGGCGGTAGAGGCCAACGCCCGGCGGCTGAAGACGCCGGAGGGGCGAAAGCTCTATGCGCTTCGCAAACAAACGCCGGAGCCGGTGTTCGGGATCATCAAATCGGTAATGGGGTTCCGACAGTTTTCCCTGCGCGGCCTCGACAACGTGCGCGGCGAGTGGAGTCTCGTGACGATGTCATGGAACATAAGGAGACTATTCACTCTGAAGACCGCCTGAACGGGCGGAAGAGCCTTGTCCCGCCGCCAAAACGCGGCGCTGACGGCGTCAAAAGCGCATTCGAGGTCGAAGTTCGAATTCGCGAAGCGCCATTCCGCCGTCCAGGCACGTAAAAAAATCGGCTCCGCATCTCCAACGAAAAACCCAGTCCGACAGGCTGCTAGTCGCGCGGGATTATCTTGACGGTCGCGGCGCGGGCTCGCGGACCGATCATCGGCTCGAGGTGCGGGCTGCCCCGATATTTTGTCCGGTAAGCCTCGTCGATCGCGTGATTGACGGCGCCTTCGACCGGTTCGAACGCCACGTCCTTCGTCATCCCTGCGGCCGTGATCCGGCCGGCCTTCTGGCGAAGCGCCGCCTGATGCCAGCGTGAGCTCCGCCCGCTGTAGGCGCGCGCATAGAGCGCGCCGTCCACCACGACGGACCAGATCCAGGTCGGCGTGCCGTAAGTGACGCCGTCATCGCGGAGCGGCGCGATGTGCAGATCGTCGGAACTGGCAATGTTCCGGAGGTGCTCTTGCGACCAGTCCATGATCGACACTCGCTATGCTGATGAGATTGAAGATCCGCCGCAGCGATTCCGCTGGGTGGAGGCGGAAGGCCCGCTCCAGGGCGCGGCTAGACTGCCCTGTACCCGGGCTTCTTGTAGAGCGTGTCCGCCTTGCCGGCGATTTCGGGATCGAAGACCTTCTCGTCCCAGTCTCCCGGTTCGACATCCACGATGGCCACGGGGACCGCGTCCTCGCCGCACATGGCGGTCTTCATCACGGCGCGGGTCACCTCGTCCGCGATCTGGTGCTTCTGCGTCTCCGATCGGCCGGAGAGGAGCTTGACGACGACGTGGGGCATGGCGGTCTCATCCTCTCAGGCGCCGTATTGCTCATCAGAAACCTTCTCCATCCAGTCGACGACCTTGCCGTCCTTCACCTCCTGGATGGCGATATGGGTCATGGCCGTCGTCGGGGAAGCGCCATGCCAGTGCTTCTCGCCCGGGGCGAACCAGACGACGTCGCCAGGCCGGATTTCCTCGACAGGACCTCCTCCGGCGCGTTGCACGCGCCCGAGACCCGCCGTGACGACGAGGGTCTGCCCGAGCGGATGGGTGTGCCAGGCGGTGCGCGCGCCGGGTTCGAAGGTCACGCTGGCCCCCTGCACGCGCGCAGGGTCGAAGGGGTTGAACAGCGCATCGACCCGCACAGTCCCCGTGAACCAGGTCTCGGGTCCCTTGGCCGACGGCTTCGAGCCGGCCCGAACGATTTCCATGGGTCTCTCCTCGAGGATATGCAGTCACAACGATGCTGGGTCGAACTTAGTTTCTTTGATGCGTTTCGATTAGCCGGTGGAAATTGCATGCGCTTGTGAGTAGCATTCACAAATGGCGCGCGAAAGCTTCGATGACCTGGCGGGGTTCCTGGTCGTGGCGCAGGAACGCAGCTTTACGCGGGCGGCCGCGAAGCTCGGGGTGACGCCGTCCGCGCTCAGCCATTCGATCCAGGGCCTCGAGGCGAGGCTCGGCGTGCGCCTCTTGAACCGCACGACGCGAAGCGTGTCCGCAAGCGAATTCGGCGAGCGCCTGCTCCTTACCGTTGCGCCGCGTCTGGAGGAGATCGAGCGCGAGCTCGCGCGCCTGCGCGAGATGAAAGACAAGCCCGCCGGCACGATCCGCATCAACGCGATCGACTATGCCGTCGATACGATCTTATGGCCGAAGCTGACGCCGTTGCTGCGCGCCCATCCGGACATTCACGTCGAGATCGCCGTCGACTACGCGCTGACCGACATCGTCAGCCAGCGCTTCGACGCCGGCGTGCGCAGCGGCTCCCAAGTCGCCAAGGATATGATCGCCGTCCGCATCGGCCCGGACTTCCGCTTCGCCGTCGTCGGCGCGCCCGCCTATTTCAAGCGGCGCAAGCCGCCCAAGGCGCCCGCGGACCTCGCCGACCACGTCTGCATCAACCTGCGCCTGCCGACCTATGGCGGCCTTTACGCCTGGGAGTTCGAGCGCGGCGGGCGCGAGGAGCGGGTGCGGGTGAGCGGTCAACTCACCTTCAACACCACGGCGACGATGCTGACGGCGGCGCTGGACGGCTTCGGTCTCGCCTATGTGCCGGAGGACCTGGCCGCGCAGCACATCGCCGAGGGCCGGCTGAAGCCGGCGCTCGAAGCATGGTGGCCGACGGCGGAGGGGTACCACCTCTACTATCCGAGCCGGCGACAGGCGTCGCCGGCGTTCGCCGCTTTGGTCGGAGTGCTCAGGTACCGCCGGTGAAGGCATAGAGTTGACGCTCGCGCCGAATTCGAATGGCGCATTGTGGCGCATCCTACCCGTTGAGCCTGCAGCCGCTTTCCTGTCCTCTCCGTCCCTTCCGGGAACGGCAGATACGGCAAGCCGATTTTAACATTATTTTCATGTTATATAGCGCAGGATTTGAATGATCGAAACGCCCCTTAGCTCGCCTCGATGGGCAGCCAGCTCGTGCAGCTCGGCTGGAAACGGCATCGCAAGCGATTGAAAGAATTGAATATGCGGTCGGAAACATTCCCCTCGAAGCTTTCGAGCCGCCGCAAGCTATGGCGATCGGCGCGCCTTGCCCTGTCGAGCCTTCTTGTCGCCCACGGCCGCTTGCCGGGAGGACTGCCGCTGGAACGTTCGGCCGGATTGCCGGTTGAGGACCCGCGGGCGAACCGGCGGTCCACCACGCGGTCCATGATCAATTCGCAAGACCATTCCGACGACAAGCTCGCGTCCCGGCTTTTGGCCGGGGCGAGGCGCGATGGCTGCCGCTTCGCCATGTTGGAGATGGCTGGCCAGCCGGAGCGCGCCCTCGTTGTCAAACGCGCGATCCGCGAAAGCGAGCTCTTCGTCGACGCCAGCGGCGCCGCGCGCGTCCTCGGGTTCAAGGCGAAGGACGCGGACCGGTTCAACGTCGGAGGTCGAGCATGAAGCATGTGTCCCCATCCCAGGCCACCCGCGCGGTTCGCCTGGCCAGCCAACGGCTCGGCTCGGCGCTCGAGCGCTGGCCCCCGCAGACGCGGGTTCCCCGCAAGCTCCGCCTCGGCGCCGCCCTCTCGGCGCTCCCGGCGCTCGGGGCCCGCGGGAGCCGGCGCAAGGCGCGGCGGCTCGAAGCGCAGACGAGCGCCGCGCGCAAGCTTCACATCGGCGCCGGCGTGCTGGCGCTCGCCGTGCTGGCCGACAGCGGCCTCGAGCATTACCGTGGCTCGTTTCAGAACAAGGGGATGTTCGCGCCGCTGATCAGCGCAACCCTGTCGCTGTTCGCGGGGTCGGCCGGCGCCCTCGGCCTGCGCGCGCCGGCCGTGCTGGACGGGGTCTATCGCGTCGCGGAAGCGACCGGCGTCGCGGGCTTGTGCTTTCACGCCTACAACATTCTGAAGCGTCCGAGCGGCCTCTCCTGGCTGAACCTGTTCTACGCCGCGCCGGTCGGCGCGCCCTTCGCGCTGACGCTGGCTGGATTTTTCGGCCGCTGCGCCCTGCGGGTCGGCCGCGCGGGCGGAGGTTTGGCGACGCTGTTCGGCGTCCCCGCAGGCCGGCTGCTGACGGCCGCGACGGCAGCCGGCCTCGCCGGCACGGTCGGCGAGGCGGGGCTCCTGCATTTCCGCGGCGCCTATCACGATCCGGCGATGTATCTGCCGGTGAGCGTCCCGCCGATCACGGCCGCACTCCTTGCCGCGACGGCCGTAGCGCCCGAGAGCATGCCGCGCATGCCGGTGCGAGGGGCGCTGTGGGCCACTGCCGCACTCGGCGTCGCGGGCGTCGGATTCCACATCTACGGCGTGTCGCGCAACATGGGCGGCTGGCGCAACTGGAGCCAGAACGTGCTGAACGGTCCGCCGATTCCGGCGCCGCCGAGCTTCCTCGGCCTCGCCCTCGTCGGCATGGCGGCGCTCGCGCTGATGGAGTCCAACGATGCGTGAGCGCTACCCGGGCTATAACGTTCTCGCCAAGCGCAACACGCCGTCGTGGAACGAGCAGACGCGACGCGTCATCGACGCGCGCATGGCGATCCTTCCGGACGCGCACGAATTCTTTTCCGACGAGGAATGGCCGACCGTGCTCGCCATCTGCAGGCGCATCGCGCCGCAGCCGGCCGACCGCTCGCATCCCGCCCCGGTCGCCGCGATGGTCGACGCCAAGCTCGCGGCGGGCCAAGGCGACGGCTACCGCGACTCGCGCCTCCCCCACCAGGGCGAGGCGTGGCGCCGCGGAGTGCGCGCCATCGACGCCGAGGCGCACGCGCGCGCCGGAGCGAAGTTCCACGAGCTCGACCCCCAGCGGCAGGACGAGATCCTGAAAGCCGTGCACGAGGGGAAGGCGCAGTCCAACGCTTGGGGTGACATGTCGCCGAAGCTGTTTTTCGAGAAAAGGCTGCTGCACGACGTCGTCAGCGCCTATTACGCCCATCCCGCCGCGTGGAGCGAGATCGGCTTCGGCGGGCCGGCAAGCCCACGCGGCTATGTGCGGATGAACTTCGATCGGCGCGATTCCTGGGAAGCCGTCGAAGCGCGGCCCGGCCGCGAAGACGAGGCGAGACGAGAAAATGCCCGAGTCGGATGATCCGCGGACGACGCCGCGGGCGAAGGACGGCCGCGCGCCCGACGTCTTCCATACCGGCGCCTGGACGCCGATGCGCTGCTATTCGGACGACGAGCCGGTCGATTTCGCCATTGTCGGCACGGGGGCGGGCGGGGGCACGCTCGCCTGCAAGCTCGCCGAATACGGCTTCTCCGTCGTCGCGCTCGACGCCGGCCCCTACTGGCGGCCGATGGAGGACTTCGCCTCCGACGAACACGAGCAGGAAAAGCTCTACTGGACCGGCGAGCGGATCGTCGACGGCGAAAATCCGCTCGAGCTCGGCAAGAACAATTCGGGCCAGTCCGTCGGCGGCTCGACCGTCCACTTCGCCATGGTGTCGCTGCGCTTCCGGCCCGAGTGGTTCAAGGCGCGGACGAAGCTTGGCTACGGCGTCGACTGGCCGCTCGACTGGCGCGAGATGTGGGGCTACTATCGCGAGGTCGAACAGGCGCTGAAGATCGCCGGGCCGGTCAATTACCCGTGGGGGCCTAAGCGGCCGCGCTATCCCTATCGCCCGCATGAGCTCAACGCAGCCGCCCTGGTGCTCGCGGAGGGCGCCGAAGCGCTTGGCATCGCCTGGACGCCGACGCCGATCGCGACGCTCTCCGCCCCGCGCGCCGCCGCCCACCCTTGCGTCTATCGAGGCTTCTGCGTCATCGGCTGCTCGACCAACGCCAAGCAGAGCGTGCTGTTGACCTGGCTGCCGCGGGCGCTCAAGGCGGGGGCCGAAATCCGCGATCTCGCCATGGTCGGGCGCGTCGAGCACGACGACGGCGGCCGGGCGACGGGCGTCCGTTATTTCCGCGAGGGGCGCTGGCGGTTCCAGAAGGCGAAGAACGTCGTCGTCGCGGGCTACGCGATCGAGACGCCGAGGCTCCTCTTCAATTCGGAGAGCGCGAAGTTTCCCGACGGCCTCGCCAATTCGTCCGGCCTCGTCGGCAAGAACCTGATGGTGCAGGCGAACCAAGCCGTCTTTGGAAAGATGGAGAGGGAGATCCGCTGGTACAAGGCCCCGCCCTCGCTCGCGCTGACCGAGCATTGGAACTATACCGACGAAGGCAAGGATTTCTTCGGCGGCTACGCCTACATGAGCCAGGGCCCGCTGCCGGTCACCTGGGCCGAGGAGCTGGCGTCCGGTCGCAGCTTATGGGGCCAGGAGCTCGTCGACGAGATGAAGGACTACAACCACCAGGTCGGCCTCAAGATCGTCGGCGAATGCATGCCCCAGGAGCGCAACTGCGTCACCCTCGCCGAGGAGCGCGACCAATATGGGCTCCCCGTCGCGCACGTCACGTATTCCTACTGCGACAACGACAAGCGCCTCATCAAGCATTCGCTCGGCTTCATGCGCACGGCGCTCGAAGCGGTGCGCGCGCGGGATATCTGGGAGCAGGAGGATGACACCGCCCATCTGAACGGAACCGCCCGCATGGGCTTTGACCGGGAGACGAGCGTCGTCAACGCCGATTGCCGCTCGTGGGACGTGCCGAACTTATGGATCTGCGACGGCTCTGTGTTTCCGACGGTCGGCGGCGTCAATCCGTCGCTCACCATCCAGGCGATCGCCTGCCGCACCGCCGACCGGATCAAGGCGATGGCCGCTCGCGGGGAGCTGTGATCTTCGTGCTTCTTTGTGTCCTTCGTGGTGATTTTTCCATCACCAAGAACACCACGGAACAGGAAGGACTACGGACTATTCACCCGGGCGTGGACCGGTGCGGCTCCTCCCGCCGTATAGAGCGCCGGCGACGAAGAGGACGAGCGCGCCGGCGGTGACCGTGGCGAGGCGCGCCACCTCCCCGATGACAAGAGGAGCGCTCGTTTCCGCCTCGGCCCCGAAAGAGCCGCGCACCCGATGCAGCGGCGTGAGCGGACGATCGAGATTGTCGGGACGATTGTCTTCGATCAGGGTCTTCGTCTGCTGTCCGCTGATCGCCGTGCGCGCAAGATAATGATCGAGCGCGCCCGGCAAAACGAAATCGCCGAGGATGAGGAAAATCGTCGGCAGCCCGAGCCAATATTCGCGCCACGAGCCGTGAGAGGCGCGGAACACAGCGTCCGCGACGACCTCCGGCTGCACTGGCTTGCCCATCGGCCGGGGCGTGTGCCGGAGATGGGCCCGCGCCCAGTCGAATTGCGGCGTGTTGACCGCCGGCAATTCCACGATTGAGACGCGGATCGGCGACCTCTCGGCGATGAGTTCCGACCGCAACGAGTTGGTGAAGCCGCGGATCGCGTGCTTGGCCCCGCAATAGGCCGCCTGCAGCGGTATGCCGCGATAGGCGAGCGCCGAGCCCATCTGGATGATCCGCCCCGTTTTCCGCGGACGCATCGATTTCAGCGCCGCCATCGTGCCGTGGACGAACCCGAGATAGGTGACTTCGGTCACGCGGCGGAATTCGGCCGGGGTCATGTCGACGAGGCGCGAGAACACCGTCTCCATCGCGTCGTTGATCCAGACGTCGACCGGCCCGAGCTTGTCCTCAAGTCGTGCGGCGGCTGCAAACAGAGCCTCGGCGTCGGCGACGTCGACCGCCTCCGCGGCCGCCTCGGCGCCGAACGCCTCGAGTTCCTGCCTGACCTCCTCGAGCGCCGTTTCGTCGCGGGCGATGAGGCCGACGCGGTCGCCGGCGCAGGCGAAACGGCGCGCGATTGCCCGCCCGACGCCGGCGGTCGCCCCAGTGACGACGACGACGCGGGCGCCTGCGCTGGCGCGAATGACTCGGGCGCTAGTGCTCATGGCTCCACCGGAAAGGCCATTGTCGAGAGAAGCGCGATATGGGGATCGCGCGAGTTCGAGCCGCGTGTGCTGCACGACGATCGGCACGTCGGAGCGGATCACTGTCGAATAGGGGGTGTCGTGCGGGACGCGCTCGGGATCGGTCAGATCGTTGAACCGCATGTGTTTCGTGCGGCGCGGTTCTACCGTCACCCGATAAGGGCCGGCCGGATCCCGGTCCTCGAAATAGAGCGTGAGCTCGACTGAGGCTGGCTGGTCGGAGGCGTTCAGGATAGAGGCCGCCTCGTGCGACACGAGCTCGGGCTTCTGGCTGAAGCTGCGACCGGGAATGTAGCCTTCCGCAATGGCCCAAACGCGACGTCCGAGCATGGCCGACCTCCGCAGCGGCACAAACGGGTGGCTGCGCCGATGGTTCCTTAAGTCTAGCGTCGAAAACTGCCCGCATCAGCTCCGCCGTTCCAGGCGAACCGGAACAAAGGCCGCTTGGCCGCGGTTTCCAGAGACCAGAAGACGATGGGAACTCGGGCGCAATGCCGATCCGACAGCCAAATCAACCGACTGTCCCGAAGCCCGATGTCGTGCGTCCGCCGGAACCCGCCGAGCCGCCCGAACCGGACGTGATTCGCCCGCCGACGCCCGAGGAGACGCCAGAGAGGGATGTGCCGATCGGAGTGCCTGACCAAGCGCCCGACCTCCCGCCGCCGGGACCTCCGCAGGAGATTCCGCGCGATCGTCCGCCGGAGATCCCGCCCTTGCGTCGGGGCCAAGCAGGCGGCCACGCAAGTTGAGCCTTTCGGGGGCGAACTTTTGATCCGTGAGTCGTCACGGAGGAGCCGAACATGAGCCAGACCGTTGGAGATTTCGTCATCGAACGCCTGCACGCCTGGGGCGTGCGCAAGATCTTCGGCTACCCCGGAGACGGCATCAACGGGGTGATCGAGGCGCTCAACCGGGCGGACGGCAAGATCGAGTTCATCCAGGTTCGCCACGAGGAGATGGCCGCCTTCATGGCGAGCGCCTACGCCAAATTCTCCGGCGAGCTGGGCGTCTGCCTCGCCACCTCGGGACCTGGCGCTGCGCACCTGATCACCGGGCTCTACGACGCCCGGCTCGATCACATGCCGGTGCTCGCCATTGCCGGCCAGCAGGCGCGCAACGCGATGGGAGGGCACTACCAGCAGGAGGTCGACCTCGTCAGCATGTACAAGGACGTGGCGGGCGCGTTCGTGCACCAGGCGGCGATGGCCCCGCAGGTGCGCCATCTGATCGACCGAGCCGTCCGGATTGCGCTCGGCAAACACCGTGTCACGGCCGTGGTGCTGCCAAACGATCTCCAGGAGACGACTTACGAGAACCCGCCCCGCAAGCACGGGACGGTGCATTCGGGCGTGGGCTTCGCCAAACCCAGGACGACGCCGTTCGAACGCCGACCTTCGCCGCGCCGCCGATGTCCTGAACGCCGGCAAAAAGGTTGCGATCCTGGTCGGCGCAGGCGCGCTCGGCGCGACCGACGAAGTGATCGCCGTCGCCGAGAAACTGCGGGCAGGCGTGGCCAAGGCGCTGCTCGGCAAGGCCGCCCTTCCCGACGATCTTCCTTATGTCACCGGGTCGATCGGGCTTCTCGGCACGAAGCCGAGCTGGCGCTTGATGACCGAATGCGACACGCTGCTGATGGTCGGCTCGGGCTTCCCCTATTCGGAGTTCCTGCCCGAAGAAGGCCAGGCGCGCGGCGTGCAGATCGACATCGAGCCCGAAATGCTGTCGCTCCGCTATCCGATGGAGGTCAATCTGGTCGGCGACGCCAAGGAGACCTTGAGGGCGCTGCTGCCGCTCATCCGGCAGAAGACCAACGGCGCCTGGCGCGATGGGATCGAGAGCGAAGTCAAGCAATGGTGGAGCACGCTCGAGGAGCGCGCCATGCAGCCGGCCAATCCGGTCAATCCGCAGCGCGTCACGTGGGAGCTTTCGCCGCGCCTGCCCGACGGCGCGATCGTCACCAGCGACTTCGGGCTCCTGCGCCAACTGGTACGCGCGCGACCTCAAGATGCGGCGCGGCATGATGGCCTCGCTGTCGGGCGGCCTTGCGTCGATGGGCGCGGCCGTCCCCTATGCGATCGCCGCCAAATACGCTCATCCTGAGCGGCCGGTCATCGCGCTGGTCGGCGACGGCGCCATGCAGATGAACAACATGGCCGAGCTCATCACCGTCGCGAAATACTGGCGCAACTGGGCCGACAAGCGCTGGATCGTCTGCGTGTTCAATAACGAGGATCTCAACCAGGTCACCTGGGAGCAGCGGGTGATGGAGGGCGATCCGAAGTTCGACGCCTCGCAGAACATTCCCAACGTCCCCTATCACCGCTTCGCCGAGCTGATCGGGCTCAAGGGTATCTACGTGGACAATCCCGAGAAGGTGGGCGCGGCGTGGGACGAAGCGCTGGCGGCGGATCGGCCGGTCGTGCTCGAGGTCAAGACCGACCCGGAAGTGCCGCCGCTGCCCCCGCACATCACGCTCGAGCAGGCGAAGAAATTCAGCGAAACGCTGATCAAAGGCGACCCGAATGAAGGGGCCGTGCTCAAGGGCGCCGCACGCCAAGTGCTCGGCGCGATCCTGCCCGGCGGGAAGAACGGGAAATAATTCGGCGCTCGTTCCGCGCCGGATCGCTGCTGGGCCAAGGCGCGTTCGCCTTGATCCGGCAGAGGAGGTGACAGTTGCAGAGTTCGCGACCGCTTGAGACTGAGTTGAAGCTGGCGGTTTCGCCCGCCGGAGAACGACGCCTCGCCGAGCATGCAGCATTCCAGCCGCCACGAGCGAGCGAGCCGAAATCCGAGCATATCATCACCACCTATTTCGACACCCCTGGGCATGACCTTGCGCGACAGGGCTTGAGCCTGAGGGTCCGCCGCGCCGGGACGGAGCGCATTCAGGCCGTCAAAGCCGACGGGGATGGCGGCGCGGCGATGGCGCGCGGCGAATGGGAATGGCCGGTCGCGGAGGATAAGCCCGATCTCGGCCTCGTCGCCGGCACGCCCGTCGGCGAGGCCTTCGCGCCCGAAATCGAGGGGCGCCTCGAGCCGGTCGTCGTCACAGACGTCGTCCGGACGAAGCGCATCGTCGAACACGACGGCGCCGTGATCGAGGCTGCGCTGGACGACGGCTCGATCGAAGCCGGCGACTCGAGCGAGCCTATCCACGAGCTCGAGCTCGAGCTTCGCAAAGGCGCTCCGGGCGCGCTCTTTCGGCTCGCGCTCGCCTTGCATACGGCCAGCCCGCTTTCGGTCGAGGTCGAGAGCAAGGCGGCTCGCGGCTATCGTCTCAAGGACCGAAGCGCTCCAGAAGCCCAGAAGCCCAAGCCGACGGTCCTCGACCGGAGAGTCAGGGCGGCCGACGGCTTAAGCGATGTGATCGCCGGCGCGCTCGGCCATCTTCTGTTGAACCGCCCCGCCGCGCTGGCCGGCGACCCAGAGGGCATCCATCAGGTCCGGGTCGCCATCAGGCGCCTGCGCTCGGCGCTCATGCTGTTCGAGCCGCGCCTCGAACCGCACGTCCTCGCTCTCTTTCAAGACGAACTGAGGCGACTCGGGCGCGCGATCGGCGAGGCGCGCGACTGGGACGTCTTTTGCGAGGAGATCGTGCCCGCCTCCTTCGACGGGGCCGAGAACGAAGAATGGGGCGAGCTGATTCGCGACGCGGCAGAGGCCCGCCGGCGCGAAGCCGACGCCGCATGCGCACGCGAGATCCGCTCTCCGTCGTTCACTGCGCTCGTCCTCGGGCTAGCTGCGTGGACGGAAGGCGGCCGCGAACAGCGCGCCTCGCTCGGAGACCGGGGTCTCGAGCGGAGGCTGTCGAAGATTGCCCCCACCCTCCTCGACCGGATGAGCCGCAAGGTGCGCAAGCGTGGCCGCGCGTTCCGGCCCGGCGCCTCGCCCGCCGCGCTCCATCCGTTGCGCAAGTCGCTGAAGAAGCTGCGCTACGGGGTCGAATTCCTCGAGTCGCTCTTTCCGGAGAAAAACCCCAAGCGCTTCGTCAAGCGCCTCAAGGCGCTGCAGAAGAAGTCTCGGCGCCATCAACGACGGCGCGACTGCGATACGGCTTGCCGAACAGCTCGCTCGAGGCGGCCGCCTCGAGCTTGGCGTCCCGATCGGCGCGCTCGCCGCCAGCCGCGAGAACGCAAGCCGCCAGGCGATGCGAAAGCTCGACAAGCAATGGACCTCGTTCCGGCGGCATGACGCCTCTTGGCCCTAGCGAGGTCATAGCAAGCAGCGAAAAGGCAATCCCGCCGGCGCCCCGGAACGACCGGGCCGCTCCCAGCATTGTTGCTGGGATTTGGAGAGCGCGGATGGCGACGATCGCTTACAGGGTCATGCGGGACGGCGACCAGTGGTGGCTAAGCCGGGACGGGAAACCCGCCGGCATGAGCTATATGACCCAAGAGGCAGCCTTCGAAGTCGCAGTCGGCGAAGCCGGCGGCGATCTCAGGTCGGGCCACACCATCCTCATCGAGGTCAACGCCGCGACCGACCCCGCGGGCGCGCACGATCGCGGCGGCGAGCCGATCAAAGGCGACGGATTCTCCTCCTGAGCAAAGATTTTCGGGCGCGCCCGCGGATCAAGGACAGATCGATTCACCACAAAGGCACGAAGGACACCAAGACACACAAAGGGCGCAGCCGTTCTTGGTGGTCTTTGTGTTCTATGTGGTGAATCTTGAATCGCTCCTTCACGGACCATTCCTTGGGCAGCCCAGAGAGAGCTTAGCCGTGGTGGCGTTGGGGTGCGACCCGAGATCGCGTTCGCCGCGTCCGCGAGCCAAGCGACAGCTGTAGCGACGTGCAGCCATAGCGACGTAATTGTGAGGCTGTTGGAAAGCCATGAGCGGCCCGCTTAGGGTTAACTCCCCTATCCATGCGTTCGACGCTCGGCATTGCGCTTGCGGGTGGCCGCCGCTTTCTTTGCCGACGCGGATCGACTCGTCGCTGATCGTGCGGCGGACGCAGCGCCACCGAGCTTGCCGCCCCTGTGCGCGGCAGGATGACTGGACTTCTTGCCTCTGCCAGAGCCACCGGGTTTCTTTCCGCCGCGGTCGTCTTTGTTGACCGTGGCCCACGCTCGTCGCTCGGCTTCCTTCTCCGGAACGCCTCGCTCCTCATAACTCTCAGCAATGTGATCGGCTTTGCGTTCCTGCTTCCCGGTGTACTTCGATTTGTCGCCACGGGGCATGTCAGCCTCCTTCCAAAGGGAAAGGTTAACCGACGCAATATGCTGAAAGTTCCGCCTGCGGTCCGGAACATTCGCCTATGTCAACGGTTCTCCGGAGGCTTGCGAGGGAGGTTTGCCCTCGTAACGATGCTTTGGAGAAGGTCATGAGAAGAACATGGATTGGGACGGTAGCAGCCGCGGCCCTCGCGACCGCCGCCGCAACAGGATACGCCGCCGCGCAGGAGAAGCAGCCCGGTCAGCAGGGCGCGACGACCCAGCAGATGGAGAAGGGCCAAGCGCACGGTCAGATGGAGAAGGGTGAGCGCGCGCAGTCCAAAATGGGTCAGGAGCGCATGGGCAAACCCGGCATGGAAAACAAGGCCGCGCAGGGTGAGCGACCCGGGGAGCATCCCATGAACAAGGCGCAGGCTGAGCGGCCCAAGACCAACGCCGAGACCGGACAAGCCAACGAGAACGAGAAGATGCAAGGCGCTCAGGGCGAGAAGATGCAAGGTGCTCAGGGCGAGAAGAGACGCAGGGTGCGCAGAACGAGAAGATACAGGGCGCTCAGGACGAGAAGACGCAGGGCGCGCAGAACGAGAAGATGCAGGGCGCTCAGGACGAGAAGACGCAGGGCGCGCAGAACGAGAAGACGCAGGGCGCTCAGAACGAGAAGACGCAGGGCGCTCAGAACGAGAAGACGCAGGGCGCTCAGAATGAGAAGACGCAGGGCGCTCAGAACGAGAAGACGCAAGGCGCTCAGGGCGAGAAGACGCAAGGCGCTCAGGGCGAGAAGATGCAAGGCAACCAGCGCGCCCAGAGCGAGAAGGGCGCCGAGGCGACACAGCGCAATGAGCAGGCGACCGGAGCGCAGACCAAGACGGGCGGCGCCATGGCGGAGCGCACGACGCATGTGAACCCGCAGCAGGTCCACGTCACCGGCCGCACCCACATCGCGAACGACAAGGCGGCCGAGTTCTCCGACAGGTTGCTCGCGACCGCCAGGCCGGAGCACGTCAACGTCAACGTCAATGTCGGCGCAGCGCTCCCGGCCACCGTCGCTCTGGCGCCGTTGCCGGCGAACGTCGTCGACATCGTCCCGGAATTCCGCGGCTATGACTACGTCGTGGAGAACGACGAGATCGTCATCGTCCAGCCCTCGAACCGACAGGTCGTCGACATCATCAACACCGGCGGAGCAACCGCAATGAACGCCGGCGGCACGGAGGCGATGGCAAATACGCGGCTGAACCCGTGCGGGACTCCATGACTGCTGCTTGATGCGATTTGGGCTCAGGCGGGAGCCGCCTGAGCCCAACTTTTCCGGCGCGGCCGCCGCTCGACATAGTCCTCCCACGGGCGGCCGGCTTCCGGCTCGTGGCGTGCGACAGCGAACTCCTCGCGCGCCACTTTTTTTGTCGTCGACACGCTGCGCCATACGACGGAGACAGGCGATGCGCTCGAGACTCCTCCATGAGGCGGACGGACAGCGGACGTTTTCGATCGTGCTCGAGACCGACGACGAAGCGATCGCCTGTCTCACGGCGTTCGCGCGGCGCGAGCGGCTCAGCGCGTCCCAATTCACCGCGATCGGGGCCTTCCGCCGCGCGGTCCTCGGCTACTTCGAGTGGGAGCGGAAGGACTATCGCCGCAATCCGATCGAGGAGCAGGTCGAAGTGGCCTCGCTCGTGGGCGACGTTGCGCTGGGGCAAGGAGGAGAGCCGGCAGTGCACGTCCACGCCGTGCTCGGGCGGCGGGATGGGAACGCAGTCGCGGGTCACCTTTTGGAGGGCCACGTGCGGCCGACATTGGAGGTCGTGCTGACCGAGAGTCCGGTCCATCTTCGCAAGCGTCACGATCCCGAAAGCGGCCTCGCGCTGATTGACCTCTGACTTCCACGCGCGCCATCGCCCCAGAACGTCGCCGCCGAGCGTGCGTCGGGACTGAAGGAACCTTGAAGGGGTTTTCGAGTTTCGCCAAGCACGTTCGCGGCGGGTCGCCAAAGGAACAGCCGATCGTCTCGCACTTCGTTGGCGAGCGTGCCAACATGGAGATACTGGCTATGGATTGGAATCGGTTGGAAGGAAACTGGAAGCAGATGAAGGGCAAGGTCAAGGAACAATGGGGCAAGCTGACTGACGACGACCTCGATGCGATCGCCGGCCGCCGCGAGCAGCTGGAAGGCAAAATTCAGGAACGCTACGGAATCCAGAAGGACATGGTGAAGGAGCAGATCGACGCCTGGTGGGCCCGCCAGTAAACGTCGCAGAATATCGGTTGCGGGTTTGCTGTCTCGCGCCGGGACGCCCTGCCTGGAGCCAGGCAGGGCGTTTTAATGTCTAAGGCATGACACGCGCACCATGCTGTGCGTGTTCCGATGCGGCTCTTTCGGCTGAAGCGATCTCGAAGGGCGGCCGAAAGAGAAGGAGGCGCAAGAAGGTCAGGATGTCGGATCGAATGAGGGGCGGCGCGCGATCGTCGGCGGTCAAGCCGTCGAGGCTGGGACTCGCGCGCGTACTTGGGCCTGGCCTCATTACCGGCGCCGCCGATGACGACCCCAGCGGAATTGGGACCTACACGCAGACAGGGGCGCAGCTCGGCTACGGCGTCGCTTGGACGCTTCTGTTTTCCTACCCGCTGATGGCGGCCATTCAGATCATCAGCGCGAGGATCGGGCGTACGACGGGCGCGGGCATCGCCGGAAACCTGCGCAGGTTCTATCCGAACTGGATCGTGTACACCGGCATCCTGCTTCTGCTCGTCGCCAACACGCTCAATCTCGGCGCCGACATCGGGGCGATGGCGGAAGCCGTCAGGGTTCTCGTCGGAGGTCCGCAGATCGCCTATGTCCTGGCGTTCGGGACGATTTGCGCGGCCCTGCAGATCTTTCTCCCGTACCGGCGCTATGTCACGGTCCTGAAATGGCTGACGCTGGCGCTGTTCGCCTATGTCGCGACGCTCTTCTTCGCCAAGGTCGATTGGCGCGCGCTCGCCCTCGGCCTCGTCGTTCCTCGCGTCTCCTTCCACGCCGACGACTTGACTGCGATCGTCGCGATCCTCGGCACCACGATCAGTCCCTATCTCTTCTTCTGGCAGGCCTCGCAGGAGGTCGAGGATACGAAAACGACGCCGGAGCGAAAGCCGCTGAAGAAAGCGCCGGAGCAGGCGCCGAGCGCGAACGAGCGGATCCATGTCGATACCTGGCTCGGCATGGGCTTCTCGAACGGCATCGCGCTCGCCATCATGGCGACCGCAGCGGCGACCCTCAACGTCGCCGGGACGAAAAGCGTCCATAGCGCGGCCGAAGCCGCGCTCGCCTTGAGGCCGCTCGCAGGTCCGTTGGCCGAAACCCTGTTCGCCCTCGGCATCGTCGGGACAGGGCTGCTCGCGGTGCCGGCGCTCGCAGGCTCCGCCGCCTACGGCGTCGGCGAAGCCTTTCGCTGGCCGACTGGGCTCGACCGCGCGCCGAAGCACGCGAGGGCGTTTTACGGCACGATCGCCGCCGCGACGGCCGCAGGCGTGCTCCTGAACTTCACCCCAATCGACCCGATCGCGGCCTTGTTCTGGTGCGCGGTGGTCAACGGCGTCGTCGCCGTTCCCATCATGGCGATCATGATGACGATGGCGGCGGACCCGAAGGTCATGGGCGCCTTCGCCATCGGCCTGCGGCTCAAGATCCTGGGATGGTTGTCGACCGCCGCGATGGCGCTCGCCGCGGTTGGAATGATCGTTCTGACCTTCGCCTAGAATCAACGCCGGCGTAGTTGACGGGGAACACTTCTGCCTCTCGTTCGTTGTGGCTGGCCCAGTCCTTTCGGGGCGAGAAACGGAAGTCTTAGGTTCGATGCGTCTCATTCTTCTCATCATCGTGATCATCCTGCTCGTCGGCGCGCTGCCTGCTTGGCCTTACAGTTCCGGCTGGGGTTACTATCCCGCGAGCGGGCTCGGGACCATCCTCATCATCCTGCTGATCCTGGCGTTGCTCGGCTTCATCTAGGCTGCCGCACAAGCGGGCTTGTTTTGGGCGGTGGGCGTGCGGCTCAATGCGTCGCACGCAGGGAATTTTCTTCTCGCCCCGGGTCCAACAACCGGCATCGACTTCGGCAACTCTGTGGGCGGCGTCCGCGGGGCCTCGTTCATCGTGGCCTCCGCGATCCCCCGTCGTTGCGGCTCGGTTCGGCTAGTCTGGACGCAGGTGATCTTTCACGATCAGCGCGACGATCAGGAGCGGCGAGGCGAGGAACGCCCCCATCGGCCCCCACATCCAGGTCCAGAACAGAAGAGACAGGATGACGGCCAGGTTGTTGATCTCGAGCCTCCGTCCGATGATGATCGGGGTGATGAGCTGGCCTTCGAGAAAAACCGCCAGCATGAACAGGGCCGCCGGCAGAAGCCCTGCTCCAAGGCTCGACGCCGTGATGACTCCCACCAGCGCCATCACGACGATCATCAGAATCGGCCCGACGATCGGGATGAAATTGAGCGTCGCCGCCAGCGCGCCCAAGCCAATGGGGAACGGCAATCCGGTCAGCCATGCGATCGCGCCGCCCGCCGCCCCGACGCAGGCGTTGATGCAGCTCACGGTCAAGAGATAGGCCGCCAGACTGGCCTCGATCTCGTTCAGGATCTTGAGCGCCTTGAGCCTGGAATCGCGGCTCGCGAAGGTCATGACGAGCTGGCGGCGCAGATCAGGCCACCAGGAAATGAACAGAAGCAGCACCACCAGGAAATAGATCAATCCGGTGACCGTCGGCGTCAGATAGCCGAGAGTTGTGGAAACCCATGCCAGACTGGGCGAAGGAATGGCCGGCGACGCAGTTCGCGGGATTGACGCCGAACGAGAGCTCCAGCCGTCGCCAGGCGTGCTCGAAGACCTGAAGCTTGGCGCCAATCTGGGGGAGCCGTCCTGCGAGATCGGCCACGGGCGAGGCGATCAGCGTCACGACCACGCCGATCAGGATCGCGGTCAAGAGCACCATCAAGGCCGCGGAAAGGAGCCGCGGCACCTTGCGCTGCTCGAGAGCCTGCGCGGCAGGCGACAGCATGACGCCGACCACGAAGGCCGTCACCACGGGAAGGAGAGGCTCCCTGGCGAGATAGAGGGCCGCGGCCACGCCGAGGACGGCCAGGATCGCGACGGACCAGGTCGAAATCAGACGCAGCCGATCCGGTTCTTCTTCTTCTTCGCCGTCAAGCGGCTTGATCGGCGGCACACGCCCTTCGCGCAATGGTCGCCCCCCTCGTTAGGGGCGAAAACGGCCCCGGAACACGCAAACAGGCACAAGCCGCAATTGTTCCCGGCAACGGAGGCCGCCCGACCCGCGTTGCGACGACGATCCGTTACAACCATGGCGACGCCACAGTCGATTCCGGCCGCGCGTCGACGCTCAGGGCGCTCTTGCGTCGGATCGCCCTATGGGCGCGGAGGCCTCGCCTCCGCCGTCGCATTTGTCGCTTGGCTGGTTGCCGTCTATCGGCTGTATATCGGCTTGCCGGGGCAATGCCCTCGCCGTAGCATCGGCTGGCCGGGCGGGAGACCCTTCATGTCTGAGTTCGAGAAGCTTCGGGCGCTGTTGGACGCGCCGCCCCCCGCGGTCGACGTCGCCGAGGCTCGCGCCCTCGCCCGGCGACGGACGCCCCGCCGATGGATGCGGCCCCTGTGGAAGGTTCTCATCGTCCTCACCGCCCTGGACGCGATCTACCTGCTCGCCCAGGCGCTCCGGCCGACGTAGCGCTCCCCGCCGGCGCTTTATCGCCTCGCGCGCCGCGCCGGGTCTCCCCCGCGAAGTCGAAGCAGAGCTGGGGGAAGGGTGGAACGGGAGACGCAGGTCAATGATCGGCGGCGCGCGCCGCCTCCGCCAACTCATGCTCCGCAGCCTCCTCTGAGCCGACGCCGTTGTAGAAGGCGTTGAGCGCGACTGCGACGAGCGTCGTGAGAATGATCCCGGAGCCGAGAACGGGCTTGAGGGGGCCGTAGAAATTCTTGAAGAAGTCCGGCGCCACGGTCGGGATCAGGCCGAATCCGATCGCGATGGCGACGATGAAGAGGTTGTGGCGGTGGCGGAAATCGACGCTTCCCAGGATGCGCACGCCCGTCGCCGCAACCATGCCGAACATCACGATCCCCGCGCCGCCGAGGACCTCGACCGGAACCGAGGCGACGAGCGCCGCGAGCTTCGGAATGACGCTGAGGATGACGAGGATCGCGCCGCCGGCGGCCGCGACATAGCGCGACCGCACGCCGGTCACGCCGACGAGGCCGACGTTCTGGGAAAACGACGTATAGGGGAAGGCGTTGAACACCCCGCCGATGATCGTGCCGACCCCGTCGGCGCGCAGGCCGCGGGCGATGTCGTCGGGGCCGATCGGCTTGCCGGTCATCTCGCCGAGCGCCAGGAACATGCCGGTCGACTCGATCATCACGACGACCATCACGATGCACATGGTCACGATCGGGCCGAGCGAGAACACGGGCATGCCGAACTGGAACGGCAGCACGAATCCGACCGCCGGCGCCGAGCCGACCGCCGCGAAACTCATCCTGCCCATCGCCGCGGCGACGACGGCGCCGGCGACGATGCCGATCAGCACAGAAATGTTGGCGACGAATCCCTTGCCGAATTTGCTGACGCCGAGAATAACGAGGAGCACGATGAGCGACAGGCCAAATCCGGCGAGCGCGTCGCGGTTCGGGTTCGGAATCATGCCTTTGAAGACGCCGTCGACGATATGGGGAACCATATGCGGCCCCTCGGCCCAATCGACCCCGATCCGCATCAGCGACACGCCGATGACGAGGATGATCGAGCCGGTGACGACGGCGGGAAACAGGCGGATGAGCGAGCTCATGAGCGGCGCCGCAACGACGGCGAACACGCCCGCGCCGATGACCGCGCCATAGACGGTGAGCAGCGGCGAGGTCGGAAGGAAGGCCGCGCCGCCGGCTTCCTTGGCGGCGGCGATCAGCGCAAGCATCGGCGCGACCGAGGCGAAAGTGACGCCCATCATGACCGGCATCCGGATGCCGACATAGGGAAAGCCGAGCGACTGGACGAGCGAGGCGAGCCCGCAGGCCAGGATGTCGGCCGAGATCAGGACCGCCCGCTGCTCCGCGGGCAGGCCGAGCGCCCCCGCGATGATCAACGGCACGGCCACCGCGCCCGCATACATCACCAGAACATGTTGAAGTCCGAGCGTCGCCAATTTTGCCGGAGGCAGCATCTGGTCGACGCCGCCCGGTTCATGTCCCTTTGCAGCCATGGTTTTCCTCCCGCTCCGGCCGTTTGAAAAGCCCGCGAGCAAGCTTGAGCAATAGGCCGGTCGACGGCTTGCGAGAATGCGGAAATAATTCCGTCACTTTCAAATTTCCTCGATAAATCCTCCCGCATTCGTGCGCCGATCTCTTCGGCCGCCGGTCCATGCGAAGAGAGCGCGGACTGGCCGCTTCGGCCCAAACTTGCGTTATAGTCGCCGGTCAGCATTTCACGCATTCGCCCCCGGAGAGGCATCCGCAATGAGAGTGGTTTTGATTATTGTCGCACTGCTCCTCGTGGCGGTCAGCGCGGCGGCCGTGGCGTTTGACGCCGAGCCTTTCCGGCAGCATCCTGTCGGAAGCCGCGCTGGCGCTGGCGATTCTGGTTTTGATCGGGGTGTTTTGGCAGTCGCGCGAGAAGCCGCCCCCGCCAACGCCCGCGGCCGAACCGGCCCGCCCGGCGCCGGAACCGGCTCGAGCGAGCCGTGACGCCGAAATCGTCCACTTCCTGGCGATGCTCCAGGAAAAGGGTCGGCTGGTCGATTTCCTGATGGACGATATCAACGCCTATGGCGACGCCCAGGTCGGGGCGGCCGCCCGGGTCGTTCACGCCGGATGCAAGGGCGTCCTGCAGGACCATTTCTCGATCCATCCGGTCCGTACGGAGCAGGAGGGATCGACGGTGAAGGTTCCAGCCGGGTATTCAGCCGACGAGTACCGGCTGGTCGGCCGGATCGCAGGATCCGCGCCCTTCTCCGGCGTGCTTGTCCACCGCGGCTGGAAGACGGATAGGGTGAAGCTGCCGCAGTTGCTGCGCGGCGCCGCCGACCCGCTTCCCGCCATCGCTCCCGCGGAGGTGGAAGTGAAATGAAACCATTTTGGCGGCGGCCCGCCCGGCCCAATCATCAGGACCGAGATCATCAGGACGCCAACTTCCATGACAGCTCGCTTCAGTCTCGGGATCGACCTCGGCACCAGCAACTGCGCGATGGCGCTCAGCGATCTCGACGCCGATCGGCCGGAAATCGTGCCGATCCCCCAGATCCTGGCGGCCAACCAGTTGGGCGAGAAGCCGACCCTGGCCTCCGCGCTCTACCTGCCGCATCCGGAGGAATTCCGGCCGGAGTCGTTCAAGCTGCCCTGGGCCGAAAGCGGGGAGCCGCGGATCGTCGGGCAGTTCGCCCGCGACCATGGCGCCCTGGTGCCCGATCGCCTGGTGACGTCGGCCAAATCCTGGCTGTCCAATCCGCACATCGATCCGAAGCAGCGCACGCTTCCGTGGAAGTCCGACAGCGCAGAAGAGAAGCTCTCGCCCTTCGATTGTTCCCGCCTCTACCTCGAGCACCTCAAGGGCGCCTTCCTCCACGCCGCTGAGGCCCAGGGCCGGCAGTGGGACGTCGGCGACGGCCAGATCGTAGTGACGGTGCCCGCTTCGTTCGACGAGGTCGCGCGAAACCTGACGGCCGAGGCGGCCGAAGCCGCCGGACTGGGCCACGTCACGCTTGCTCGAGGAGCCGCAGGCCGCCTTCTACGCCTGGGCGGCGCGGGCCGGCCGGCAATGGCGCGACGCGGTGACGCCCGGCGACATCATCCTGGTGTGCGACGTCGGCGGCGGCACCGCCGATTTCAGCCTGATTGCGGTGACCGACGTCGACGGCGCCCTGGAGCTCGAGCGCATCAGCGTCGGCGAACACATCCTGCTCGGCGGCGACAACATGGATCTGGCGCTGGCCTATACCCTGCAGGCGAGGCTCGAGGCCGAAGGCAAGTCGCTGGACGCCTGGCAGTTCCTGGCGCTGGCGCATGCCGCAGAACGCGCAAAGATCGCCTTGTTCGAGGACGCCGGCCTGGCGGAAGCGCCGATCGCGGTTCCCTCGCGCGGCTCGAGCCTGTTCGCCAAGACGGTTTCCACCGCGCTCGATCGCGCCCTGCTGTCGCAGGTCGTCGTCGACGGGTTCTTCGCCAGAACCGCTCTCGACGACCTGCCGCACGAGGCGCGGCGGACCGGACTTCAGGAATTCGGCCTGCCCTACGCGTCCGATCCGGTGATCAGCAAGCATCTGGCCCGCTTCCTCACGCGCAGCCTGCAGAATGTGCAGGCGAGCGACAAACTCGGCGCGCTGGTCGGATCTCGGGCCGGCGGGCCGGCGCTGTTGCCGACCGCCGTGTTGTTCAATGGCGGCGTGTTCAAGGCTGAGCCGATCCGCGACCGGGTCCTGGACCTGCTGGCGTCCTGGAATGGCGGAGAGCCGGTCCGGGAGCTCGAAGGCTTCGAGCCGGACCTCGCGGTCGCCCAGGGCGCCGCCATCTACGGGCGGCGCCGCGCCACCGGCAAAGGCATGCGCATCAAGGCCGGCGCCGCGCGCTCGTACTATGTCGGGCTCGAAACGTCGATGCCGGCCATTCCCGGGTTCCGGCCGCCGGTCAAGGCGCTCTGCGTCGTGCCGCAGGGCATGGAGGAGGGAACCGAGCAACTGATCGAGGGCCGCACGTTCGGCCTGGTGACGGGCGAGGCCGCAGAATTCCGCTTTTTCTCGTCCGCCGTGCGCAGCGGCGACACGCCGGGCCAGATCCTGCCCGACGCCGAACGCGAGCTGGAAGAGACCAGCCTGCTCGAAGTCGAGCTTCCTGCCCTGCCCGACGTTCCGGCCGGACAGGTCGTCCCCGTGCGGATCGAATCTGTCGTCACGGAGCTCGGCACGCTCGAGCTCTGGATGAAGCACGCCAACTCGGACCGGAAATGGAAGATCGAGTTTCAGGTCCGCACGGAGTAGGCGCGGGCCGAGTGTTCTGTCACTGACGTTCAGACTGCGGTCGTGGGTCAGTTTGAATTTCAGCTTCTGACCCGAGGACTAAACCGCTCGCGCGGTAGGGGCGCGCGCGGGGGTAAGGACAACGAGAAAGCCCGACGCTGTCTCAAGATCATGGGGTTCAACCCCATGCGAGACAGGAGCTTTCCATGTCCAAGAAGCCCGTCAGCCCGCTGCGTCAGCGCATGATCGACGACATGACGGCGCGCCGGTTCAAGCGAAGAAAGTGCAGAAAGACTACGTTCGCAATGTGAAGAACTTCGCCGCCTTCCTCGACCGGTCGCCGGATACGGCGACGAGCGAGGACCTTCGGCGATTTCAACTGCATATGGCGAAGCAGCAGATCGGCGCGCCGACCATCAACGCCGCCATCACCGCGCTGCGGTTCTTTTTCACCGTGACGCTCGAAAGGCCCGACCTCGTTCGTCCTCTGAGGATCGTGACCGAGCCGCGCAAGGCGCCGGTCGTGCTGAGCCAGGAGGAGGTGGCGCGTCTCCTCGAAGCCGCGCCGGGCCTCAAGTACAAGGCCGCGCTCAGCGTCGCCTACGGCGCGGGCCTGCGGGTGTCGGAGGTCGCCAACCTGAAGGTGTCCGACATCGACAGCGAGCGCATGACGCTCCGGGTCGAGCAGGGCAAGGGGCAGCGGGATCGCGATGTGATGCTGTCGCCGCAACTGCTCGAACTCCTGCGCGAATGGTGGAAGGCGGCGCAGCCGCAGGTCTGGCTGTTTCCTGGCCAAAACCCGATCAATCCTATGACCGCGCGCCAGCTCAACCGCGCCGTCACCGCCGCCAAGGACCTGGCGGGGATCTCCAAGCGCGTGTCGCCGCATACGCTGCGGCACAGCTTCGCCACCCATCTGCTCGAACAGGGCGTCGACATCCGCGTGATCCAGGTGCTGCTCGAAATGGCTACATAGTGCCCACGAACAGCCGGCTGAAGCCCGTATCAGCTACCGGTTCCATCCGCGCTTCGGCGAAGTGGTCCAGATCAGACGGCGGCTCGAAAGCGGCGGCGTCGAGTTCGTCGTCGTGCTCCAACCCGACGGCTCATTCGCCTGCTTGCCGGCCTGGATGACGGAACCGGCGGCATCTCGTTTCACGATCGGCGCCGAGCCGCACTTTCCACTCCATATTCTGCGCGCGATGCGTGCGGAGGTCGATGCGCTCCTAGGCTTTCTCCTGTCCGAATCAAAGACGGAGACAGCCCAGCATGGAGCGCAAATCCGAACATCGCCAACCAAGCCTGTTCGACGAGGAGACGCCGCTCGCAAATCCGTGCCCGGCTCGCAAGGTCGAACTCGCGGCTCTCCTGGAAGCTCTGCTCCGCGAGATCGCGGCGACGCTGGTCCAACTTAAGAAGCCGGGAGAGCATCCATGAGCAAGATCACCGTCGAGCATCTGCAACGCATCGCTTGTGTTTATGTCCGTCAATCGACCCCGGATCAGCTCGTGCACAACCTCGAGAGCCAGCGCCGGCAATACGGACTTGCCGATCGCGCCAGGCAACTTGGCTGGACGACCGTCGAGATCATCGACGACGATCTCGGACGATCGGGCGGCGGCGTCGCACGTCCGGGCTTCGAGCGGTTGTTGGCCGCAATCTGTGACCGTCGCGTCGGCGCCGTTTTCGCGATCGAGGCTTCGCGTCTCGCCCGCAACGGCCGCGACTGGCACACGCTGATAGAGTTCTGTGGATTGGTCGGCGCCATCCTCGTCGACGAGGACGGAATTTACGATCCTCGCCATCCCAACGATAGATTATTGCTGGGCATGAAAGGCACGATGAGCGAACTCGAGTTGTCGCTGTTCCGCCAGCGCTCGCAGGAAGCGTTGCGTCAGATGGCGCGTCGCGGCGACCTGGTTCTCGGCGTGGCCGCGGGCTATGTGAAAGTCGGGCGCGGCCGGATCGAAAAGGACCCGGACCAGCGCGTGCAACAGGCCATTCAACTCGTCTTCACGAAATTCGCCGAGTTCCAGAGCGCCCGGCAGGTGCACGTCTGGATCAGAGACGAAGGAATCGAATTGCCCGCCAAATCGCGGCGGGGCGAGGCGCACGGCGTCGTGTGGCGCTTGCCGCCCTACAACATCGTGCACAACATCCTGACCAATCCGATTTATGCCGGCGCCTATGCATTCGGACGCACGACGAGCCGGATCAGCGTAGTGGACGGCCGCAAGCGCGTTCGTCGTGGCGTGCACCGGCCGATCGATGAATGGGACGTCCTGATCAAGGACCATCATGCCGCCTACATCAGCTGGGAGGAGTTCGAACGCAACGTCAAAGCAATCGCCAACAACGCGACCGGCATGAGCAGCGCGCTTGCTCGCGGGGCGGCCCGCGAAGGCGAGCTTTTGCTGCCTGGGCTTCTGCGCTGCGGCCACTGTGGCCGCAAACTCCATGTGCACTACGGCGGCAAGCTCGGCCGCTATAACTGCTATGGCGCGCGCATGAACCACGGCGCCAAGCGATGCATCTCGGTGAGCGGCTTGAGCCTCGACGCGGCGATCGCCAAGGAGGTGCTGCGCATCCTGAGACCGCTCGGTGTGGAAGCGGCGGTCAAGGCGATCGAAGTCCAGTCGAGCGAGACCACGGCGGCTCAGCGGCAACTGGAACTCTCCCTGCAGCAGGCCCGGTATGAGGCTGCTCATGCCCGTCGACAGTACGATGCTGTCGATCCGGCCAACCGGCTCGTCGCCGGCGAGCTGGAGCGCCGGTGGAACGAGGCCTTGCAAGCCATTGCCCGGATCGAGGGCGACATCGCGGCCATGATCGCGCGGCGTCCGCCCCCGCTTGGCGAGCCGGAGCGGCAGCAACTCCTTTCGCTCGGCGCCGATCTCGAACGCGCCTGGTCGCATCCCGCCGCGACGCCTGCGACCCGCAAGCGGATTCTGCGCACTGCGATCTCGGAGGTTGTCGTGCGCCGCGACGGCGCGATCATTCATGCCGTCCTGCACTGGCAAGGCGGCGATCATACTGAGCTGCAGGTGAAGCAGCGGCTGAATGCAGCCGGCCGGCACAATCCGCGCATTCCCGACGAAACGATCGCGCTCATGCGCGAGTTGGCCCGACTGATGCCGGACCGTCAGATTGCGCGCCTGCTCAACCGCATGGGCGTCGCGACCGGATATGGCAATGCGTGGACGCAGGAGCGCGTGCGCGGCTTCCGCAATCACCACGAGATCGCCGGCTACCGCGACGGCGAATGGGCTGAGCGCGGCGAGATCTCGCTCGAGGAGGCAGCCAAAATCATCGGGGTGTGCAATATGACGGCGCTGCGCATGCTTCGCCGTGGCGACATCAAGGGTCGCCAGGTCTGTCCCGGGGCTCCATGGGTGATCAGGACCGCAGACCTGGTCGGGTTTACTGATCGCAAGCGACCAGACCGTCCGCTAACACCAAATCCTGATCAGCGGGCCTTTGATTTTCAATGAGTTGATTGAAGGTGCATTATGACGCGTGTCCGCTGGGCCACGCCAAGCTCGAGACGACGGCGCTCTACACCCGCGTCGCCGTCAACACGATCCGCGACGTCGAGAGCCCGCTGGACCGGCTAGGCGTCAACCTGACGAAGCGAACGCCGCCCGCCTGACTGCGGCCGCGTGGCGCGGCCCCTCCTGGAGGTCGCCGACGTCTTTCGCGCCCATGGGGCGGCGTGGCGCAGAGGCCAACGCCGGTCACGTGAGCCTCGACCAGTTGAAGGTCATGTCGGCGATCGAGACCTGTCGCACCGCCGCGCTCGGCGGCCACGTCGAGCGCTGCGAGGACTGCGCGCACGAACGCGATCGCCTACAATTCC
>CAWFVS010000010.1:0-45352 GCA_963819255.1 uncultured Alphaproteobacteria bacterium | reverse complement strand
CATCTAGGCGGTTGCTAAACCGGCTTGATTTCGAAACACATTTTTTTCGACGTTAAGTGCTACCCAAGAGGCGGCGCGACGATAGAACGACGGGAGAGGAGACAGGCATGGAGCCACACAGATTCTTCACGCGCGAAGCGTGGATGTTCTCATCGAGGGCGACGTCGCCGTCTTGTCGTTCCTGACCGCGATCGACGATCGTCCCAATGTCGCCATTTCAATGCGGGTCCGAACATTGGAGCGTCTTTATGTCGCGAATCTCCTGCGCGCTGGCCGCGCAACCGAAGGGGACGGCGCAGGATTAAGGTGCAGCCAGTCAAACAATTCGCCGGAGCCGCCCATGGTCGACGCCGAAGACTTCCGCCGCATCGCGCTATCGTTCGACGGGACGGGCGAATATCCGCATTTCGACCGGCGCGCCTTTTCAAGGCGCGGGTGACGTTCGCCACCCTCGCGCCTGACGGGCTGACCGCCAACATCAAATTGGCGCCCGACGAGCAGGCGCTCAAATGCGCAGTGGCGCCCGACGCCTTCGCTCCGCTCGACAACGCCTGGGGCCGGCGGGGGTGGACGCGCGCGACGCTGGCCGCGCTCAGCGAGGCGGAGCTCAGGGCCGCCCTGGAGATGGCCTGGCGGCGCGGCGCGGCAAAGCCGCTCCGCCGGGGCGCGGCGACCCTCCGGCCGGGTGGAGCGCGGCACGTCTGAGCGCCAAAGCGAGGTCTCGCCCAGGCTCACGCGGCGCGTGGTTCACTGGGACATTGAGCCGGCCCCGAGGCGCTGGCGGGGCCTTCGGCAAGCGCGCTTCCACGGCCGCGAGCAAGTCAAGGCGTGACGGGCCCGCAAAAGTCTTTCGAGGAGAATACCGAGCGAAAAGATCCTCGAATTGGGTAGAAATACGAATTGATTTTCATCTGGGATCGACGGCAAGCTCCTACGTCTTTTCTTGCGCGTTGGCCGAAGTTGTGTTGGCGCTTGTTCGGCTTGGCGGACCTTTGACCCGAGACGGACGAGCTCGGTATGCCGCCGGAGAACTGTGCGTAGTCGTCGACGCCGCCGTTGAGGACGGTCTGCGTGCCGCCGGAGTAGATATAGAACTCGTAGGCGAGGGCCTTGTCGTTGAGCTTGCCGCCCGAGTAGATGTAGGCGTACTCAGACTCGCCTCCGGCCAAGACGGTCTCGAGCCCGCCGCAAGGAGACCATCTCCCACGGAGGCCTGGGCTACGGCGACACGATCTATAGCGGCGGCAAAGAATACGTCTACGGGGTCACGAGCGGAGCGGTTCTGAGCAGCGGCGGGGCGATGTTCGTCTCCTCGGGCGCCACGGTCGCCGCCGCCACGCTCAGGGGCGGCACGTTGGGCGCCGGTCTCATCGGGCGGCTCCGTGACGAACGGCCTCACCATCTCCAGTGGAACGGCCAATATTTCCGGCACTGTCGCGGCCGGACAGAGATCCTGTTCGCCGGGTCGGGCGGCGATCTGGCGCTCTATCCGGGCAACCTGGCGACGTTCCACTGCGACGATCGGCGGCTTCTCGACCGGCGACGAGTTCGACCTCGGCGGCTTCGTCTACAGCGCCACCGAGAAGGAGACTTTCAAGGAGTACGCCTCCTTGACCTCGGGATTGCTCACCGTCACCGACGGCGCCAACGTAGCGAAACTGACCTTGCTCGGCGACTACGTCACCAGCGACTTCAAACTGGCGAACGACGGGCACGGCGGCGCCTTCGTCAAGTTCGTCTGAGGTCCTGCGGGCGAACCTGGCGCACGACCGGCAAGAGGCTCGCCCGCCGCTCAAGCGGCGGGCGTCGTTCTTTGCTGCGAGAGGGTCCCTGGAGTTCTTTGTCTTTCTGTAACTCCCAAGCTGCCTGACGACCACCCCCTCCACCGCCCTTCGGGCGGTCCCCCTCCCCCGCAAGCGGGGGAGGATAGCGCGCCGGCCATATCCTCCCCCGTGAAGCGTAGCGGAACGGGGGAGGGGACCACGCGAAGCGTTTGGAGGGGGCATGCCGCGAAACCGACTGCGGCTTGGGAGTTACGTGTTTCCTTTCAACACCCTCGGCTGCTTGGCGGGCATGGTAGATCGAGCGCAGTTTCTTTCTCGTTCACGGGGCGCAGCAAAAGTCGTCGCCGGCCCAATTCAGAAACTACTGGCTGCGCAAGCACGCGGCGAGCCATTCCAGGTCGCCGTCGCGGACGCCGATCGCCAGAAGGTGGTCGTGGGTTTCGGTCACGTAGGCCGCGTTGTCGCCCGAGGCGCCCTTTCCGGCGCGCACCCGCTCGAGCATCGCATCCCGCGCAAGGCGCCCGGCGTACTGCGGGTGCAACCTGTCGGCGACAAAAGTCAGCGCGCTCATCCGCTCGCCGCTCTCGAGCTCGATCGGGACCGTGCGCTCGAGGTAGACCGCGGTCGGCTGCTCCCGCTCCCGCAGATACCGGATCGTCGGCTCGCGCAACGCCGCCTCGACCCGGAAAGCGACGCCTCGGCAGGCGCCGCCCCGGTCAAGACCGAGCACGAGGCCGGGCCGCTCGGGCGTTCCCCGATAGACGTGCGAATAAATGCAGAGGCTCCTGCGCCACCCGCGCAACATCGCCTTGCAACGAAAAGAATAGGTGAATCCGGGCCGCCACATCAGAGAGCCGTAACCGAACACCCACAGCTCGCCGTGCGAAGGCTCGAAGGCGCTGACCAAATCGGCTCGTGCGAGTTGCGCGCGAAACGACATCCCCCATACCCTTTCCTCGTCCGGCCGTTGGCGCCTGGTTCCCGGTCTATGTGCAACCTCTACAGCATCACGAAGAGCCAGTCGGCGATCCGCGACCTCTTTCGCGTGCGGAGCGACCGCGCCGGCAGCCTCCGCCGCTGCCGGCGATCGTTCCCGATCAGCCCAACTTGCGGCGAGGACCTGCCTCTCTTCGCTTTCGCCGGCCTGTGGACGCCCCTGGCAGCGTGCAAGCGCCGAAGTGCGCGCCGGTCGAGGGCGTCCATGAGCTGTTGGGTTTTCGGGCGACGGCGGCCAACGCGATCGTCGCCCCGGTTCACCCAAACGCCATGCCGGTCATCCTGACGACGCCGGACAAAGTCGACTTGTGGCTTGAGGCGGACACAGCCGACGCGCTCGCGCTTCAGCGGCCTCTGCGAGACGACCTGTTGCGGATCGTGGCGAAGAGTGAGAGGGGGGACGGCGCTGCCGCGGCCGCAGAAGGGCCCGGCCCCGCTGAACCATGGGTGCCGCGGCTCGAGGCGCGAATCGTCAGGCGCGCTTAGAGCGCCGACATCAAGGCGATCAGGCGCGAAGTCGAGGGAGCTTCCAGCTTCTCCATGATCTTCGCCCGATAATGTTCGGCGGTCCGTACGCTGATGCCGAGGCAACTCGCAATGGCCTTGCTGGACTCGCCTTCGGCCAGCAGGTCCAACACCTCCGCCTCGCGCGAGGTCAGGGTGCTGAGCCGGACTTTGAATTCCGCCATCTTCATTTCACGATCGCGCGTGGCGAGCGCGCGACGCGACGCCTCCTTCATGCACTCCACGAGCATAGGCGGGTGAAAGGGCTTTTCAATGAAGTCCAGCACGCCCTCCTTTAGCGCCGACACCGCCATTGGAATGTCGCCGTGGCCCGTGATCATCACCGTGGCCGGGGCCGCCCCCGTTGCAACGAGGTGGCGGTGAAGGGCTAGACCATCCACCCCAGGCAGGCGAACGTCGGTCAGGAGGCAGACCGATTGAGGACAGGCCTCGCCGGCGAGAAACGCCTCGGCGTCAGGATAGCTCTGAACCTCGAAGCCTTCGGTGCGAAGAAGCAGTTCGATGGCGACGCGCATCCGTTCGTCGTCCTCGACAACGAAAACCGTTTGTTGCGCCGTCATAGGGAAGCCTCGCTGTTGTCCGGCAGCTCCAGCACGAATTTGGAGCCGCCCACGCCGGTTCGATCGAGCCACAGTCGCCCGCCATGGGCTTTGACGATCTCCCGGCTCAATGAGAGGCCGAGCCCCATGCCGCGCCGCTTCGTCGTCTCGAACGGCTCGAACAGGCGCTCCACAATATCGGGGGCGACGCCGGGACCATTGTCCTCGACCTCGATCCGGACAGCACCCGGCGAGCGGGAGAGTTGTCTGGACATTTCCCCCGCCGACTTGGGCGGCTTCGATCGCATTTCGCATCAAGTTCACGAGGACCTGTTCCATCTGAATGCGATCGGCGTCGACCAGGGTCGACATCGGCGCGCTGACCCGTATCGCGACGCCACACCCCTGCGCCTCGTCGGAGAGCGCGCCGCACAGCCTCCGCAACAGTTCGCCGAGATCGACCAATCCCAGCGCAACTCGCCCCGGTCGAGGAAATGTCGAATGCGCTCGACAATCGCCCCGGCGCGGCGCGTTTCCTGTTCGACATTCTCGACCGTCCTGCGCAACAACTCGGCATTAACCGGGTTCTCCAGCAAAAGCCGCTTGCTCGAGTGGGCAAAGGCCGCCGCCGCCGCCAGAGGCTGGCTGATCTCGTGCACGACCGCGGCGCCGAACGCGCCGACCGTCGTGAGCCTGGCATGCCGGGCGAGCTCCGCCTGCTGGCGGCGCAGAAGCAGTTCGGCGTGATGGCGCTGGGTCACGACGGCGCCGAGAATCAGTCCCGTGGCGGAGATGACGATCGACAGAAGCTGGCAACTCAGGAAGTCGTGCGTGGAAAAGCCCAACAAAGCGATCGGCGTGACGAGGGCCAGTTGATCGACCAGGATCGCCATCGCGCACCAAGCGAGCCCCTCGCGGACGGCGACCCAGATCACGGGCGGCAACATCAGGTAGAAGAGCTGCAGCTCCTTCTCGTGCGCATTGTCGAACACCAGCAAGAGCGCGGCGCCGAGTCCGATCGCAAACACCCCGAGGTTGCTCGCCTTGGCGCCCAGGGTGATTTCCCTCCATCGTTCCCAAGCCTTTCTCCAGAGGAGAAGCGCCGGAAGCAGGCCAATGATGCCGGTGAAGTCGCCGATGAAGGAATGCTGAATTGCGCTGCCGACGATTGTCGGCGGCAATCCGCCAAGCGCAACGACTGCGCTCACGTCTGCGACGGCGACCCCGAGAGCGCCGGCCGCCGTTGTCGCCAGGAAGGCGGCAACGACCCTGGCGCGGATTGGGCTGCAGGTCAAAGGCGGCAATCGGCGCAGCAGCGCCGCGGTGGCCGTGTAGCCCGAGGCGACGACGAAAGCGCTAACCAGAGAGGCCGAGACGCCAGCTGGAAAATGGTCGACGACCTTGCTCGAGATGAGCTGGGCGGCGAAGAGCGCCGGCGCGAACCTCAGCCCCTTGCTGACCAGCAAGGCCAGACTTAGGGCAGGGGGCGGATTCCACGGCGTGTAACCTGTGCCCGGCAGCGCCCCGATAAAAGAGATCCAATCCAGCGCGACATAGAGCGCCAAATAAAGGCAACCCGTCGCGAGCGCGTTCGCGGCCGCGTTGCGGCGCTCCCGCGTCCAAGGCGGTCCAGTTCCTCTAAGGACCAAGGTCGTCATATCCGACGAGGCCCCCAACGCGCAGAGTTTGACGATCTCAGCGGCTCGCTAAGCCTCCCTCTTGCGAGATCTGCACAGGTTCATTAAGCTCAAGTCGCCCATTCATCCTCGACCGATGCGTCGGCAGGCTGTGATTGAGTTGCGCGACGAAATTTCCTCCCAAAAAGCGAGGTCGTTCCGCTCCAGAAATCCCCTCATTTCGAGAACGGCCTGATTTCGAGGCTTTTCGGCCCCTCATAAGGGACGAACGAGAAGACTACAAAGGTCCCACATTGAGCATCGCGCGACCTCTTTCTTGACAATAGGGACCCCCGAACTCGCGCTTCAGACTCGTCACGCGAGTAATTGTCGCAGCGAAGCGCCAACCTCCGGTTGCATTTTGGTCGTCGAAAAAATGAGGGGAATAGCTGAGGTCGTTCCGTTGAAACAAACAGCGTAAGGAGTTAACCATTGCGTCCATTGCGCCCAAAATCAAGCGCAGATCGTCCTCTAATCCCCCCGCAACCACTGGATAGGCGTTCCCACCTCGCAAACCCAATAACCCGACTTGAACAAACCTGCCGTCCGTCCCAGCGGGAATCAATCCGTATTTCTACCCATGAAACGTCCCCTTTATTGTCGCTCGCCACAAGGGAGTGGTCACGCCGGTTCACTCCAAGGCCGTGCCGGTCATCCTGACGCTCCCGGACAAAATCGGATCCATGAGGCGCTGAGGGTCACGCCCCCGCAATGGCGCAACGGCTCGCGGATCACATTTGGACGATCGGAGAGCTTCTTGAAGCATGCCTCTCGAACGCGCCGACGAAGCCGCGCAAGGTGCATCGGCGATTTACGGTCATCCAGGAGGCAAGTCCGATTAGCCCAAAAGCCTTGAGGATGCTTGGCTCCTTGGCCAAGGCGCTCGCCGGCTATGACATGAAGCTAAACTAAGTGCGCTCGCTGTCCTAATCTCATTAACCAAGTGTCCTGGTCCGGACAGCGCGCTGTCGTACAAAAGCTTGGCTTGAACATAAGCAGAACATACAATGTTCGGAGAAGCGGGTCACACACCCTAACTTGCTGTTTGAACTAATGGCGCGGCCTTGGATCCCCGCTCGCCCGAGCGTCGCGCCCGGGGCAAGGCCTGCGGGCGGGCTGGAAATGCTGCGGCAAAGGCTGAGCAGAGTAAATGGGCGGACTTCTGCAGGGAGGATCGGAGCGCGAGCTGGGCGCGAATTTTTTCTGTTCGATCGGCTGCAAGCCTTTGATTGACAACGCCTGCGCAAGGCGAAGGGAAGGGAAATGGCCGTCAAGGAGGTTTTTGGTCCTGCGGAGGCAGACGCGATGACGCGATGGAAATGGCGCCGCAAGCTCTTGCAAAAATTGATTTCGGCGATGGAAATGGCGCGATCGTAGGCGGTGGACGTCGAATAAAAGGACTACCAAATCGAAGCGACGAAGGGACAGGTTTTTGGCGCCCAATGCGTTGAAAAACCGAGATCGCTGACAGGACTGCACGGCGCCGGGCTTCGAATTTGGTTCGGAGGTGTTTCAGGTCGCTCGCACTGGCTCGTGCGGTTCCAACTGATCGGGATCTGCTCTAGGGCCGAAGCGGCCGATGCGCTCGCGCTTCAGCGCTCTTTGCGAGCCCGCTGCGAATTGTGGCGAGGGGCCGCGCAACATCGCCTTGCAGCGGGGAGAATAGGCGAATCCGGGCCGCCACATCAGCGTAGCCGAACACCCAAAGCTCGCCGTGCGAAGGCTCCCGGCCGGAGGCGCCCATGAGCTCAGCTCGTGCGAGTTGCGCGCTAAACGACATTCCCTGTACCCTTTCCTCGTCCGGCCGTTGGTGCATGGTTCCCTGTTCATGTGCAACCTCTGCAGCGTCACCAAGGGCCAGCTCGCGCTGGCGAATTTCGTGAAGGTGAGGCCGCGAGAGATCGCTCAAACAATCCCGTTGCCTAAGGCACGCAAATGACTGCGCCTGCAAGCCGTCTCGTGGCGCAGTTTCTCGATGCGCTCGCCTCGGAGCGAGGAGCAAGCGCCAATACGCTCGCGGCCTACCGCCGCGATCTTTCCGACTACGAAGGGCATCTCTCCGCGCAGGGGACGAACGCGCTGAAGTCCGGCGCGCAGCATGTGCAAGCCTATCTTTCTTCGCGAGGCGCGGATGGCTTGAGCGCCGCCTCGCTCGCGCGGCGACTGTCCGCCATTCGCCAGTTCCACAAGCACCTCTATGCGGAGGGCCATCGGCGCGACGACCCGACGCTGCCGGTCGAAGGGCCGCGCCGCGGGCGGCCTCTGCCCAGGGTGCTGACGGTGGGTGACGTCGACCGGCTGATCCGGACCGCACGCGAGAGGCTCGACGCTTCGCAGCGGCCGCTGCGCGAGCGGCTCGCCGCCGCCCGGGCGACCTGCCTGATCGAACTTATCTATGGCTCGGGCCTACGGATCTCCGAGGCTCTCGGCCTGCCCAAGTCCGCGGCGCACGCCAAAAAACCGCTCGTCGCGGTGCGCGGCAAAGGCGGCAAGGAGCGTCTCGCGCCGCTCTCCGCTCCGTCTCGCGCAGCAATCGCGACATACCGCGCGCTGCTGAGCGAAGCCGCGCCCTCCATGGCGTCCTCGCCCTGGCTTTTTCCGGCCGACAGCGCGAGCGGACATATGACGCGGCAGGGCTTTGCGCGCGATTTGAAGTTTATCGCGGCGGCGGCCGGCCTTTCACCCGCGCAGGTCAGCCCGCACGTGCTGCGTCACGCCTTCGCCAGCCACCTGCTGCAGAACGGCGCGGATCTGCGCGTCGTCCAGGACCTTCTCGGCCACGCCGACATTTCGACCACGCAAATCTACACCCACGTGCTCGACGAACGCGCCAGGGCGATGGTGCGCGATCTGCACCCGATGAACGACGGGGAGGAGCCGTGAGCGAGCCTTGGCGGCCCACTGCCGAGGGGATCGTGGTCGCGTGCCGTCTGACGCCCAGAGGCGGGCGCGACGCGATCGAGGGCGTGGCGAGACTCTCCGACGGGACGAGCGTGCTGTTTGCGCGCGTGCGCGCCGCGCCCGAGGACGGTCGGGCCAACGAAGCGCTCCGTGCGCTCTTCGCCGCGAAGCTAACGGCCCCGATCTCTCGGGTTCGAAGTTCGCGGCCGGCGCAAAAAGCAGACTGAAGCAGATCGCGGTGACCGGCGACCCGGACGCGCTCATCGCGCGATTGAGAGCGCTGCAGATCGGCCGCTTCGCCTTGTCCTGGTCACGGCGGGCGGACGCGGATTAACGCGTCTTCGCGGACCGGAGGAATCGATTCGGGCGCGAAGATTTGGCGCCAGCCTCGGCTTCCGTTCGCCGACCCGCCGTTCGTCGACCGCTTCGCCGCGGCCGCTAATCCGAACTTCCTTCAAAACCTTCGGTGCGAAGAAGAAGCTCGGTGGCGACGCTTATCCGCTGAACCATCGGCGCCGCGCGCTGCAAATCCGCTGTTGTCGCGAATAACTCCGCTGTTCCGTCTGCTGCCCCGATTTGTGATTAAGCTCCTGAATTTGCAGGCGTATTGTCCGCAAAACCGCGGTCCGGAGCGGCCTCGTTTTGCGAAAATCCGCTGTTTTTGCCCCTGTTATCAGCGGATCCGGCCCCCATCGCCAGACGGGAGCTTGAGGCCAGTTCCGACGCGATCGAACAAGCACGAGGCGGCGGAACTCGCTCACCCCGCCATCAACCGCTCAGCAGAAGAGATCGCGAAACAGAGCATCAGCGCGCCGGTCGCGAGGTCGACGAAAATCGTCCAGTAACGCTTGGCCGCGCCCTCGAGGCTGCGATGCAGAAAGGCGTTGGATGTCGCCCATATGATTCCCCAGGTCAGCGCGCCGGCGATCACCGCCGCCGCCATGACGAGGAGCGCGCCGGCCCGCGCGCCGGCGAGCTCCGGCCGGCCCATGGCGGCGAGCCAAAAGGCGACGTTCCACGGGCTCGTCAGCGCCATCGCCGCGCCGAGGCCGAAGCCGCCTTTGGCCGAGGCGAGCTTCGCCGGCGCCTTTGGCTGCGGCTGAGGCGCGTCGCCGCGCGCAAAAGCCCGCCACGAGGCGCGCAGGAAGAGGAAGGCGAGCGCCAGCAGGAGCGCGATGCTGACAAGCCCCATGGCGGAGCGCGCCAGCGGCGCGGCGAACAAGAGGCCGACGCCCAGCGCCGTCGCCACTGCCCACAGGGCGTCGGCGCTGGAAGCCCCGACCAGCACCGCAACTCCGGCCCGGAGATCGCCTGAGGCGCAGCGGCGCGCGATCTCGGCGTTGATCGGGCCGGGCGGCCAAGCGACCGACCACCCGAGAACGAAGCCGGTCGCGAGAAGGGCGGGGAGGGACGGGCTCATGATGCGCCTGCACCACGGCGTGGGATCTGTTGTCAACCAGACGACATTACACCCGGGCGCCAAAGAAAGAAGTGGGCGAGCCAAGAACGGCCAGAACGGCAGGGCTGGCCAAATTCGCAGCCGTTGAGCATGATCGCGGTGGAGCGGGAGGACGCGATGGACACGCCGGAAGAGCCGCTGCGGCCGCTCACTCTCGATCCCGCGCGCATCGTGCGGGCCGAGCGGCCGCACTACGCCATCATCGACATCGGATCGAACTCGGTGCGGCTCATGGTCTATGACCAGCTCGGCCGCGCGCCGATGCCGCGGTTCAACGAGAAGTCGCTTTGCCGGTTGGCCGAGGGCCTGGCCGAAACGGGCGCCATCGCGCCCGAGGGTTTTCGGCGAACTCTCGAGGCGACGCGTCGGTTTCGCGCAATCGCCGACGCCATGGAAGTCGCCACGCTCGACGTCACCGGAACCGAGGCGATCCGCCGCGCCTCCAACGGTCCGGAGCTCGCCGCAGCCATCGCGGCGGAGACCGGACTCAACGTCCGCATTCTCCCAGGCGCGGAGGAGGCGCGCTACGCGGCGCTCGGCGTGATTTCGGGATTCTTCCGTCCCGAAGGGACGGTCGGCGACATGGGCGGCGGCAGCCTCGAGCTAGCGGAAGCCGTCGACGACCATGTCGGGGAGAGCTGGGTCAGCCTGCCGCTCGGCGCCCTGCCGGTCGAGGCTATGCTCGCGGAGGGCCAGGCGGAGGCCAAGCGCCGCGTCGACGGAATTCTGCGCGACTCGCTCAAGGCCGCGTTTCAGCGGCCGACTTTCTATCCGGTCGGCGGTGGCTGGCGAGCGATCGCCAAGGCGCACATCGAGGCGTCGGGCGCCCCGGTCAAGGTGGTGCACGGCCATTCGGTGGAAGCCTCGGCCGCGCGCGACTTCGCCAAATCGCTTTTGCGAGTTTCGCCCGCGAAGCTTGCCGCAACCCCGGGCGTCCCCCCGCGAAGAGCACGTACGCTTCCGGCCGCGGCGCTTGTTCTGGATCGGGTGCTGAAGCGCCTTAAGCCGGAGCGGGTCGTGTTTTCGGCGCTCGGGCTTCGCGAAGGCCTCCTCTATTCACGCCTGGACGATGCGGAGCGATATCTCGATCCTCTGGTCGAGGGCGCTCAGCTCGTCGGCCTTGCCCTCGCGAGGGTCCCCGATTTCGCCCCCGCCCTCGCGGATTGGACGGCCGGCCTCGTCCCCGGCGAGACGCCGGCGGAAGCGCGCCTGCGCGTGGCGGTCTGTGCGCTCTCCGATATCGCTTGGCGGGACGCGCCGGACTTGAGAGCCGAGGAGAGCTTCCGCCGTTTGCTGACGCTGCCGTTCATCGGCCTCGATCACGGCGAACGGGTTTTCATCGCCACCGCTGTCCATGCGCGTTACATGGGCCGGCCCAACGACCCCTGGCTCAAGCCCGCGATTGGCCTGCTTTCCCCGGCAATCCGGCGCCGGGCGCAGATTCTCGGCCGGGCGATCCTGCTCGCTTACCGGTTCTCCGGCGCCGTCCCGGCAGTGCTCGCAAGCGCCCGTCTGCGCCTGCAGCCGGATTGCGTCCGGCTCGAGGTTGCCGCCGCGGCCCGCGCGCCCGACAGCGAGGTCGTGGTCGACCGGCTGCGCTGGCTCGCTGCCGCGATCGGCGTCCGGCGCACGGAGATCGTGGTCAGGGACGACCCGCTGCGGCCATGATTCGGACATGCGAGCGGCAAGGCGCGCGCGATCACAGGAAAATGCAGTTCGCAGCGCTGCAATTTAGCCGCCGGCGGCATCCAATCAGCGGTTGCCGATCGGCCTGTACGCGCGCTGCTTGGATCCGGTGTAAAGCTGGCGCGGACGGCCAATCTTCTGCTCCGGATCGTCGATCATCTCCTTCCACTGCGCGATCCAGCCGACGGTGCGCGCGACGGCGAACAGCACCGTGAACATCGCGACCGGAAAGCCCATCGCCTTCAGGGTGATGCCCGAATAGAAGTCTATATTCGGATAAAGCTTTTTCTCGATGAAATACTCGTCGGAAAGGGCAATGCGCTCGAGCTCGACGGCGACGTCGAGCAGCGGGTCGTCCTTGATTCCGAGCTCGTTGAGGACCTCGTGCGCTGTTTTCTGCATGATTTTCGCGCGTGGATCGTAGTTTTTGTAGACGCGGTGGCCGAAGCCCATCAAGCGGAACGGGTCGTTCTTGTCCTTGGCCTTGGCGATATACTTGGGAATATTCTCGACGGCGCCGATCTCGCCGAGCATTTTGAGCGCCGCCTCGTTTGCGCCCCCGTGCGCGGGACCCCATAAACAGGCGATACCGGCGGCGATGCAGGCGAACGGGTTCGCGCCGGATGACCCAGCCAAGCGAACGGTCGAGGTCGAAGCGTTCTGCTCGTGGTCGGCGTGCAAGATGAAGATACGGTCGAGCGCGCGCGCCAGCACAGGGTTAACCCTGTACTCCTCGCAGGGCACCGAGAAGCACATGCGCAGGAAATTCGCGCAATATTCGAGATCGTTCTTGGGATAAACGAACGGTTGACCGATAGCGTATTTGTAGGCCATCGAGGCCAGCGTCGGCATCTTGGCGATCATCCGAATGGAGGCGACCTCCCTCTGCCAGGGATCGTTGATGTCGATCGAGTTGTGATAAAAGGCAGCCAGCGCCCCGACGCAGGCCACCATCACCGACATCGGGTGCGCGTCGCGACGGAACCCGTTGAAAAACCGCGTCATCTGCTCGTGCACCATGGTGTGCCGCGTGACGCGATAATCGAAGTCCGCTTTCTGCGAAGCCGTCGGAAGCTCGCCGTAAAGCAGGACATAGCAGGTTTCGAGAAAGTCTCCGTGCTCGGCGAGCTGATCGATCGGATAGCCGCGGTAGAGCAGGACGCCCGCGCCGCCGTCGATGTAAGTGATCTTCGATTCCGTGCTCGCTGTCGAGGTGAAGCCTGGATCATAGGTGAACATGCCCGTTTGGGCGTAGAGCTTGCCGATGTCCACGACCGCCGGGCCGACGGTGCCGGCCCTGACCGGCATCTCGACGGTCTTGTCGCCGACTGTGATGGTTGCGACCGACGCATCGCCGGCCTTGGTGGTCGCTAAGGTCTCGTTCATCGCGCGTCTCCCATGGGCCTGGCGCGTTGCACTGCACAATTCTTACCGCGGCGCACGGTCGGCAACAAGTCAAACCAAAGGAGCCGCGTTGGTTCCCTCGGCTACTGCGGATTCTCGTAGCTGAACGTTTGCGCGTTCTCGTCGTAGGCAAAAAGCTCGCCGTAACGTCCGAGATTGATCACCGTGCGCAGGGTGCGATCGGCGTAATCCTCGGACATGTAGTCCTCCAGCTCCTCGCGGAAGCGAGACGCAGGCGCACGATGGCTGGGACGTTCATCGAGCACGCGCTTGATGTGGGAAGCCAGCGGGATGTTCGTCAGAGCCTGCTCGCCGATCACCTTCTTTCGCTGGTCGACGTCCATGTCGACGAAACGTCGGCCGAGGGGCGTCAGCTTGATGTCCGCCTCCTCGAAATCGGCCAGTTTGAGGAGCTGAAGCGTCTCGCCGAGGGGGAACAGGTCGTCGATTTCATAGCCGAGGGAATCGGCGAGGTGCGGAAGGTCCGCTTTGCCATTGTACGGCGGCGCAGCGACCTCTTCGAGCATGCCGGCGAGCGAGTTTGTCGAGACCGTCGGCAGCGAAAGGGCAAGCCCGGCCGCCGCCGCCTCGCGCGCCGCCGGCTTCGCCTCGGGCCGCTGGGTCATGAGCGCGTAGATCTTGTCGACGAGTGCACGGAAATCCGCAGTGAGCCTGTCGCGCGGATGCGGGATCCCATTCGGGATCTCGGAGGCGATGCGGCCGGGATTGGACGACAGCACCAGGATGCGGTCGCTCATCAGCACCGCTTCCTCGATGTTGTGGGTCACCATCAGGATGGACTTGATCGGGATGCGCCCTTCCTGCCACAGGTCGAGCAGGTCGGTGCGCAGTGTCTCCGCCGTCAGCACGTCGAGCGCCGAGAACGGCTCATCCATCAGCAGGATTTTCGGCTGCATGACGAGCGCGCGGGCGAAGCCGACGCGCTGGCGCATCCCGCCGGACAGCTCCTTCGGATAGGCGGATTCGAAGCCGTCGAGGCCGATGGTGTCGATCGCCTTCAGCGCGCGTTGCCGCGTCTCTTCGAGCGGCACTCCGTTCGCGCGTGGGCCGATTTCGACATTGTCGAGCACGTTCAGCCAGGGGAAGAGCGCGAAGCTCTGGAACACCATCGCGACGTCTTCGGCAGGCCCGGTTACAGGCTTGCCCGAAATCGTCACCGTCCCCTCGGTCGGGCTCGCAAGCCCCGCAATGATGCGAAGGAGCGTCGACTTGCCCGAGCCGGAACGGCCGAGCAGAGCCACGATTTCGCCGGCTCTCAGGCTAAGCGAAACGTTTTCGAGGACCGGCTTGCGGCTTTCGCCCGAACCCGTAGCGAAGACTTTGGTCACGTTGTCGACGCTCATGAGCGTGGTCGAGGCAATGTCCAGCATGGGAAGCTCCTGATTGGACAAAGGGTCAGAGGCGCAGCCGGCGCTCGGCGAAAGCGTAGAGCTGGCGCCAGAACAGCCGGCTGAACAGGGTGACGAAGAGCGACATCATGGCCACCCCGAGCACGATTTTCGGGAAATCGCCCTTGTCGGTCGCCTCGGCGATGTAGGAGCCGACGCCGGCCGCCCTGACCGTGTGGTCCTTCCATTTCACGTACTCGGCCACGATCGAGGCGTTCCACGAGCCGCCGGAAGCGGTGATCGCGCCAGTGAGATAATATGGAGCAATGCCGGGAATGATGACCTGCGTCCACCACCGCCAGCCGTGAATACGGAAGTTCTTCGCCGCTTCGTTGAGGTCGTTGGGGAAGGCCGCGGCGCCGCCGACCGTGTTGAACACGATGTACCACTGAGTGCCGAAGATGATGAGGAAGCTCAGCCAGATGTTGGTGTTGAGATTGTAGGCGAGAATCAGGCTCACGGTCGCGCCGAATAAGAGGTTGACCGGGAAGGCGGCGAGGAATTGGGCGATCGGCTGGATCGCCTCGGCCCAGCGCGGCCTGAGGCCGACCCAGACGCTGATCGGCACCCAGATCAGCGACGCCAGGACGATAAGCAGGAAGACCCTTATCAGAGTGTAGACCGTCAGGACGAACACATGGCTCACCTCGTCCCAGCCGACTTCGGTCGCAATGTACCGAACAGTGAGCCATGCGGCCCATATGGCGACGGCCAAGATGAAGAGGATCCAGATCGTGTCGAGAATGCGGGACGGCGGCCGGTCTTTCCGGGCGCCGGCCGCCGGCATGACCTGCGGCAGGCGGATCGGCAGAAGGCTGACGCTGCGGAGCGCCGCGAAAATCGGCTGGGAGGCCAGCCGAAGCCAGTAAGTGCGCTGCAACAGGTTCAGCACCCACGAGGTCGAAACCTCCTGGCCGGCCGACAGTTCGACCCGGAACTTGTCGGCCCAGGCGACGATCGGGCGGAAGAGCAACTGATCGTAGAGCAGAATGACGATCGCCATCGTCAGGATCGCGGCGCCGATCGCCGACCAGTTCCCCTCGTCATTCGCCTTGGCGATGTAGGAGCCGACGCCGGGGAGGGTGATCGTGGTGTCGCCGACCGTGATCGCTTCCGACGCGACGACGAAGAACCAGCCGCCGGACATCGACATCATCGTATTCCAGATGAGGCCCGGCATCGCGAACGGCGCCTCGAGCTGCCAGAACTTCTGCCAGCCGGTCAGGCGGAAGCCGCGCGCGACCTCCTCGAGATCGCGAGGCACGGTGCGCAGCGACTGGTAGAAGGAAAAGGCCATGTTCCAGGCCTGGCTGGTGAAGATCGCGAAGATCGCCGCCAGCTCCGCCCCGAGCGTGTTGCCCGGGAAGAGGCCGAGGAAGAATGTCACCGTAAAGGACAGAAAGCCCAGAATTGGCACCGACTGGAGCACGTCGAGCACCGGGACGAGCACCATCTCCCAGCGCCGGCTCTTCGCCGCGAGAGTCGCATAGGTGAAGGTGAAGACGAGGGAGAAGAAAAGCGCGGCGAACATGCGCAACGCCGTTCGCAGCGCATAATAGGGCAAGTTCGAGTAATCGAGCGAGACAACCGGTTCGTTCGGCGCCGGCAGCGGCGCCGAAATTCCGTGGTAGCTTTGCGCGACCGCAGTCAGCGCCGCCATGATCGCCGCGAACGCGATCAGGTCCCATTGGTTCGGCAGGACCCGACGTCCAGCGGACGCGATCGAGGTCAGCATGGCGAATTCCGTTGCCGCTCGGGGAGATGGGCGCGCGGCCAGACGAACCCATAGACGCACGCTCGACGCCGAGGCAATCGAGAATGAGCCGGCCGAATGAATTGGGGGGCCAGCCTTGTCCAATGCATGTGACAGCATGACGAAGGGCCGGCAGCCCTGAAAAGACTTGGTCCGGGCGCGGCTCGAGCCGTGGAACGCGCTTGCGTTTCCCCTTTCGCTCGCTTATATGCCCCGCCATTCCACAGGCGGATTTCTGCGGCTCCTGTTCAAGGTTCCGCTCCGGTGGCGAGGCTCGCTTCGCCGTTTCACGATCCGCCGAGGCTCAACCGGACAAGGACTATTCCCATGGCGTTGCCTGATTTCACCATGCGCCAGCTGCTCGAGGCGGGCGCCCATTTCGGTCACCAGTCGCATCGCTGGAACCCCAAGATGGCGCCCTACATCTACGGCACGCGCAACTCCATCCACATCATCGACCTCGCCCAGACGGTGCCGCTTCTCCACCAGGCCCTCAAAGCGGTATCCGACACCGTCTCCAAGGGCGGACGGGTGCTGTTTGTCGGCACCAAGCGACAGGCGTCGGACGAGATCGCCGCCGCCGCCAAGCGCTCCGCCCAGTATTTCGTCAACGCGCGCTGGCTCGGCGGCATGCTGACCAACTGGAAGACCATTTCCGCCTCGATCTCCCGCCTGCGCAAGCTCGACGAGATGCTGAACGAGGGCGCGAGGGGCCTCACCAAGAAGGAGCGTCTGATGATGTCGCGCGAGCGCGGCAAGCTCGAGACGGCGCTCGGCGGGATCAAGGACATGGGCGGGGTTCCTGATCTCGTGTTCGTCATCGACACGAACAAGGAGGCGCTGGCGATCAAGGAAGCGAACCGCCTCAAGATCCCGGTGGCGGCGATCCTCGACACCAACTGCGATCCCGATGGCATCGCCTATCCCATCCCCGCCAACGACGACGCCGGCCGAGCGATCCAGCTTTATTGCGAGCTCGTCGCGCGCGCCGCCATCGACGGCATCGGCCGCAGCCAGGGCGCGGCGGGCGTCGACCTCGGCGCGGCCGAGACGCCGATCGCCGAGCCGCTGCCGGAGGCGCCGGTCGAGCCGGAGATCGAGTCGGCGACCGACCACTTCGAACTGCTGGCCGCGCCGCGCGGCGCGCCCGACGATCTGGCCAAGCTGACCGGCGTGGGCCCGCAAATCGTCAAGAGGCTCAACGAGCATGGCGTGTTCCATTACTGGCAGCTCGCCGCGATGACGGAAGCCGAGGCCGCCAAGCTCGACGCCGATCTGAGGTTCAATGGCCGCATCGCCCGCGACAAGTGGAGCGAGCAGGCGCGCGCATTGATGGCTGCCGGGTAAAGGTCCGGCCGTTCCGCATTCGAACGGTTCAGCCGGGGCGCAAGTCGTCCGGGCCTAGCCCGCGCCAAAGAGAAACGCCGCGCCGCCTTCGCCGCGCAGGCTCGAGAGGATGTGAGGGAACTCGGATGACTGCGATCACCGCCGGGCTGGTCAAGGAACTGCGCGAGAAGACCGGCGCGGGCATGATGGATTGCAAGAACGCGCTGACCGAGACGAACGGCGACATCGAGGCCGCCATCGACTGGCTGCGCAAGAAGGGTCTCGCCAAGGCGGCCAAAAAGAGCGGGCGCGTCGCCGCCGACGGTCTGGTCGGCGTGGCGGTCGAGGACAAGGTCGGGGTCGTCGTCGAGGTCAATTCCGAGACCGATTTCGTCGCGCGCAACGACGACTTTCAGGGGCTCGTGCGCGGGATCCTCGCGGTCGCGCTCGACAAGGCGCCCGAGGTCGACGCCGAGACGGTCCTCGGGGCGCATTACATGGGCGGGGGCACGGTTGACGAGGCGATCGCCAACGCCATCGCCACCATCGGCGAGAACATCACCTTGCGACGCGTTCATGGCTTGCGCGTCGCGGAGGGCGCGATTGGCCATTACGTGCACAGCCAGATCGTCGAGGGCCTCGGACGCATCGGCGTCATCGTCGGTCTCGAGTTCGAAGGGAAACTGCGACGCGCTCGTTTCGCTCGGCAAGCAGCTCGCGATGCATGTCGCCGCCGCGAGCCCGGTCGCGCTCAACGCAGAGGGCGTCGATCCGGCGGCGGTGGCGCGCGAGCGCTCGGTGCTCGCGGAGAAGAACGCCGGCAAACCGGCCAACGTCATCGAGAAGATCGTCGAGTCGGGCCTCAAGACCTTCTACAAGGAAGTCTGCCTGCTCGATCAGGCCTATGTCCACGATCCGGCCAAGAGCGTCGGCCAGGCGATCAAGGAGGCCGAGAAGACGGTCGGCGCGCCGATCGCGATCGCCGGCTTCGTGCGCTACGCTCTCGGCGAGGGCGTCGAGAAGCCGGCGGAGGAACGCCGGGCGCCCTGAAGTCTCGAAGCGGCCTTCTGGCCGCTTTTTTTGCTTTGACTGCGCCGCCGGGCGCGAAAGAGGTTGGCGAGGGCCCCATGACGTCGACACCCCTGTTCAGCCGGGTCGTGGTCAAGCTCTCGGGCGAGGCCCTGATGGGGCCGGATCCGTTCGGACTGCATGCGCCGACGGTCGCGCGAATGGCGGGGGACCTCAAGGCCGCGGCCGATCTCGGCGTCCAGGTGGCGGTCGTCGTCGGCGGCGGCAACTTCTTCCGCGGCCTGCAGGGCGCGGACAAGGGTATCGAGCGCGCCCGCGCCGACTCGATCGGCATGCTGGCGACGGTGATGAACGCGCTCGCGATGGAAGGCGCGCTCGAGCAGATCGGCCAGCCGGCGCGCGTGCTCTCGGCCGTCGCCATGCCCTCGCTCTGCCAGCCCTATTCCCGCCAGGCGGCGCTCGCCCATCTCGTCAAGCGCCGCGTCATCATGCTGGCCGGCGGCACCGGCAACCCCTTCTTCACCACCGACACCGGCGCGGCGTTGCGGGCCTGCGAGCTGTCGTGCGATGCGGTGATGAAGGCGACCCGGGTCGACGGCATCTACACCGCCGATCCCGAGAAGGATCCGACCGCCCGGCGCTATGAGAAGCTCAGCCACGACGAGGCGATCGCCCGCAACCTGCAGATCATGGACACCGCCGCCTTCGCGCTCTGCCGCGACAACGGCATCCCGATCGTCGTCTTCTCGGTCAACGAGCCGGGCGCGATCCCTGCGGCCCTGACGGGGCAGGGCAGGGCGACCTACGTCATGCCGTAGGCTTTCGGCGGTTTAGCCCACTTTAGCGCCAGTTTAGCGTCGGGCCCCAACGATTTCAGCGGTTTGCGACCCGGTTTAGCGTCAGCGCGAAAAACGGGCTCGAAAGCGGCGGGCATGCGCGGAAGTCCTTCCCAATATAACATAATAATATAGTACTATTACTGTTTGCGCGCAGCCTTCAGAACCTGTCCTTGCGGGCGCGGATTTCCGCGAACACCTCCGCCGCGTCGGCGCCGGCCATGCCGATCGCGGCCTGCACGGAGGGCTTGTCCGCCCGCAGGAAGGGATTGGCGGCGAGCTCGGCGGCGATCGTCGTCGGCAGGGTCGGGCGCTTTTCGGCGCGCAGCCGCGCCACCTCCTCGGCGCGCGCTTTCAGCGCCGGATTGTCCCGCTCGATGGTGAGCGCGAAGCGCGCGTTGGCCTGGGTATATTCGTGCCCGCAATAGACCTCCGTCTCGCCCGGCAGGGCGGCGAGCTTGAGAAGCGAGGCCCAGAGCACGGCATAGGGCGTTTCGAAGGCGCGCCCGCAGCCGAGGGAGAAGAGCGTGTCGCCGCAGAAGGCGAGCGCGTCCTCCTCGAAGTGATAGGCGATATGGCCGAGCGTATGGCCCGGCGTCTCGATCACCCTCGCCGCCGAGCGATCCGACGCGCACCTCGTCGCCCTCGCCGACGAGCCTATCGAGGAAGCCGATGCGGGCCGCGTCCTTGGCCGGCCCGACGGCTTTGAGCGACGGGAAGCGCGCCTTGAGCTCCGGCGCCCCCTGCACGTGGTCGGCGTGGTGGTGGGTGATCAGGAGATGGGTCAGCGTCCATCCCCTTTTATCGAGCGCCTCGAGGATGGGCTTTGCCTCGGGCGCGTCGATCGAGGCGGTCGACCCGGTCGCAGAATTGTGCAGGAGCACGCCGTAATTGTCGGTCAGGCAGAGGAACTGGTGAACACTCGTAGCCAAGGGACCGCTCCTTCTTTCACCACCGCTCGCGCAGGGGCCGCGACCATAACGCAAAAGGCCGCCCGATGTCTCAAGGCGGAAGCGGCGGCGCATTTTCGCTCTGGCAATCCGGGAGTAGGCGCTCCATAATTCAAACCATCTCGCGGACCAAGTTTCAAAAAAATGACGACGACCAAGCCCAAAGTGATCTTCGAACCGGTCCAGATGAAGAAGGGGAAGGGATGGTGCGTGCGCGTCCTGCTCCCGCACGGGCCCCAGCCGCAGATCGATGGGTTTTACAAGCGGGCCGAGGCCGTCGCCTGGATCGAGCACGAGTTGGCCGAGTGGCTCAAGCGATTCGAGGGCGGCAAATACGCTTGAGGGGGTCGGCGTGTCTCTCCTTCTCCGCGAAGCGGGGAAGAGCCTGCCCCCGGGCGCAGACCCGGGGGTGGCGCGCAGCGCCGGATGGGGTGCGGAGTGCAGGAATGCGTTGGTGAAGTTTCGCGGTGACGATCGTGCAGCGCGACTTGGAAGGTCGCCAGCCGGGGCGACGATATCACGGACGCGTCGGATATAAGTTCGCGGCGACGTTCATGCAATCCGACCCGGGTCGATGGTGCGGCCCACACCCCATCCGGCGCCATAGCCCGTCGACACAGACGGGCGTCTTTCGACGCCCTATGTCGCCACCTTCCCCAGCAAGCTGGGGAAGTACGAAGCGCGGCGAGGCTTACGGTTTGACCGCCGCGCGGCCCGGTCCTAGATAGCTTTCATGACCCGGCTCATCGACGCTGTCGCGGCAGACTGCTGGCCCGCGCGCCCCCGCCATCCGGAGAAGGCGCACCGGCCGGATCAGCCGGTCGCCCGCAAGCCGGCCTGGATCCGGGTGAAGGCGCCGGGCTCGGCGGTCTACGCCGAGACGCGGGCCTTGGTGCGCGAGCACAAGCTCGTCACCGTCTGCGAGGAGGCGAGTTGCCCCAACATCGGCGAGTGCTGGTCGAAGCGCCACGCGACCTTCATGATCATGGGCGATGTCTGCACCCGCGCCTGCGCCTTCTGCAATGTGGCGACCGGCCTGCCGGGCCCGCTCGACGCCGGCGAGCCCGCCCGCGTCGCCGACGCCGTCGCAAAACTCGGGCTCGCCCATGTCGTAGTGACCTCGGTCGACCGCGACGATCTCGCCGACGGCGGAGCGGAGCATTTTGCCCGGACCATTCGGGCCATCCGCGCCGCAGCGCCGAACACGACGGTCGAGGTGCTGACCCCCGATTTCCTGCGCAAGGAGGGCGCGCTCGAGGTCGTGGTCGCGGCGAAGCCGGACGTGTTCAACCACAATCTCGAGACGGTCCCGTCGAAATACCTGACCGTCCGCCCCGGCGCCCGCTATTTTCATTCGCTGAGGCTGTTGCAGCGGGCGAAGGAGCTCGATCCCGCCCTCTTCACCAAGTCGGGCGTGATGGTGGGCTTGGGCGAGACGCGCAACGAGATCTTGCAGATGATGGACGACATGCGCTCGGCCAACGTCGATTTCCTCACCATCGGGCAATATCTCCAGCCGACGCCGAAACATCATCCGGTCGAGCGCTTCGTCCCGCCGGAGGAATTTTTTGAATATTCGGCGATCGGCGCGGCGAAGGGGTTTCTGCTCGTCTCGGCCTCGCCGCTGACGCGGTCGTCCCACCACGCCGGCGACGACTTCGCCCGGCTCAGGGCCGCTCGGCGAAAAGCCTCAGACGCTAAGGCGCCGCCGCCCCCTCCGCCGTGTCATCCCCGCGAACGCGGGGATCCAGTGCTTGCCGAGGACGAGCGAGCTTTCCGCAACCGTCCTACGCCCGCGGCTTCTGGATGCCCGCTTGCGCGGGCATGACAGCGCTGAGATTGGCTCGAATCCTCGTCCTCTTGTTAACGATGATAACGCGACTCTGGCATGTTCCTTGCCCCCTCGCCGGCACGATGAGCAACCAGGGTTTGAATATGGTTCGTAAAATTCTCCGCGCCGCCGTGGCGGTCATGGCTCTGGCCCCGATCGCGGCTCAGGCGAACACGCTTTCGTTTCATTTTGACACGCCGGATGCGCTCCTTGCGCAGGGCGACACGATCACGGTCGGCGGTCTCGCGAACAGCGGGAGGTGGAGCACCGACGCCGCGCCGATGTCGACGGGCTCCTATGCCGACAATCCAACTCTCTTCGGCGCCGACGTCGACCTTTTTGGCGCCAGCGACGGCGCGTTCGACCGCGTCGGCTCGATCCATGACTTCCCGTCAAAGGGCGGGCTCGGAAGCGACAATTCGGGCCAGGTCCGATCGGTGGGCGCCCCGGGGCCCACGACCTGGCTCATGCTGGCGGTCGGCCTCGCTCTCCTTGTCGGCCGTCGCCCGTCGCGCGAGCAGCGTCTGGCCGCGATCGCTTGAGCGAGGCCAGGGCCGCGGAAACTCGGCTCGTCTTTCTCGGAAACCGACGCCCGTGCAGGACCGGTTCCCAACATGGGTAAGCGCCGGGCGACGTGAGCGCGGCAAATCGGCGGGCGGCCCGTTTGTAGGGCGCGCTCGCTGAGCGCGCCGACGGGGTCGCCGACCCCGCCCTACAAGGGTGCTCGTAGATTTGCCCCCGTTACCCGGCGAGGCGAGCCGCAAAAATACGGCAACCTGCGGTTGTGGTACACTTGCAATCGTCGAACAGGCGAGCTAGAAGTTAACGACGGCAACAAAAACTCTCGAATTCGGCCGGAAGCGCCAACCGCCGCCAGACCGTGTGCGGGTTGGCCGTTCTCCGAATTCCGGAGCCCTCAATCTGGCGGACGAAAGCGGTTCGGCTTCGTTGCGCTTGGCGCGGCCCGCCGTCGCGCCGAGCGCTGGGAATGCCGGTCGCCTTTGCCTAGCCGAGGTGCGCGGGCCGGGAAGGAAGGGCCGCCGCGAGGCGGCCCTTTTTTGGCTCCCCCACGTCTTCGCGCGCCCGCGCCGCTTGCAATTGACCCTCCCCGCACGAAGTTGTAGGGACGAGGCCGCCCCTAAGGCGACGAAGTGGGCGCGTAGCTCAATAGGTAGAGCATCTGACTTTTAATCAGAGGGTTCCCGGTTCGAGACCGGGCGCGCCTACCACTTAAAAATCAATGATTTAAGAAGAGCCGAAAGAGGTCAGACGGGCACTCGCGGCGGCCCCGGTAAGCGCTCGGTAAGCAGAAAAGGAGCGCTGGCCAGACAGCGCCTCCCCCTCGAACCCTGGACCAATCGCCCCGAATGATCCGCATCGCCATCACGCCCGCCGCCTTCGACGCGATCGCCGCAACGTTGCCGCTCGGGAGCGTCGGCTATGAGGCGCAGACCAACGCCAGGGGCGAACGGCTCGTTTGGCTGGAGACGGCCATCATCGACCGCCTCGCGGCCATGCGCGGGCCCGGCGAAAGCTACAGCGACGTAATCCTGAGGCTCGTCGAGATGGAGGCTGGATAGCGGCGCTAGCGACCCGCGGTGTCGAGGCGATCCGGATTACCCGGTCAGCTCTTTCGTCTTGCGTGCGACCGCCCGCGCGACCCGGCCCCAGTCTCTGGCGATCGCCTCGGAACTCGCGCCTCGTTCCCTTCGGCGCGCTTCGCGATAGGCTTCAACGCCAAAATAGCCGATCAATGCCTCGGCCTCGGCGTCTATGTGCTGAATCCTCAGGCGCTGACGAGGCGACAACGAGAACATAGCCAAAGCTGCACCTTCCCAGTTGACCCTGCGGACAACCGGATTGGTTGTATCTCAAGTTGCGGCCATTGTCCACAGTGTTCTCGTCAAGACACCGTTGAAGGAAACAAAGACGTTCCAATTGCCTAACGAAGCCTTCTCGGGCCGTGGCTGATCGTCGCTGTCTCTTCATCCGCCGCCCTTGGGCCGCGGGCGCCTGTCCCGAAATCTCAGCACTTGCGCGGTCGCTGTCTCGCGGTTCCGCTGGCGGACCCGTAGCGGACCCGCCGGACGGAAATTTCCACGCGAAAGGCTGCGCACGGAAAATCATCAAGCTGATCATCCAGGAGCGCGAAAAAGGCGATGGACGCCCAGGGGCAAGCGTCGACCTTGGGTCCTGGAGCTGCAATCCATCAAGCCAGTTGTTTTTACGTGAGCAGTTTACAGCGTTTTCATCTCGTGAGCTCAATCTGGGGAAGGCTTGGGTAACTGGACTGGAAAGGGGGCTTCGAATAAAAAGGACTAATTCGCGCGGCCACGCTTGCGGCTGCGTCGGGGACTTACGCGCTCACACTGACGGGATGCGCAATTCGCTCGCAGGACGTCGTGATGGCCTACGTCTCGCCCATGCAGTATCAAAGCTACTCCTGCGCTCAACTGCGCGAAGAAGCGGCGCGGGTATCCTCGCGCGCCGCAGCCGCTGCCGGCATGCAGGACCAGAACGCGACTAACGACGCCATCGCCACTGGGGTTGCCCTGGTCGTTTTTTGGCCGGCCGCTTTCCTTGTGCACGGTAACGGGACTAACGCCCAGGAACTCGCCGAGCTCAAGGGCGAGATGGACGCAATCGAACAGGCCAACGTCCAGAAGAAATGCGGCATCGAGTTTAACCGTGGCACGGCGAGTTGAGCGCTGGCGCATTCCGTGCCGGACGCGCCGATGACGCTCCCGTCTTTCTGGCATGCGGCGAACGTCCTGCCGATCATCGAAGAAATTCGCAGGTCCGGTGCGACGTCGCTGCGGGCCATCGCCGATGCCCTGAACGCCCGCGGCATTCCTACTCCGCGCGGCCGGCAGTGGGAGGCCATGAGCGTCAAGAACGCGCTGGCGCGCGCTTAACAAGGAGCTGCCCGAACTGGCCTCACTATCGAGCGGAAGCCATGCACCCCTGCGCTTGCGCTCATCCTCCTCAACTGAACACAGGCCTGAATTAATTAGCCGCGGTCAATGCAGCCTTTTGGAAGACCGGCAGTTTGTCGGGCGCTATGGCTGCCGAGGGGTTGTCGCCTGAGGACGCGCCCACGATCGAAAACAGGACGAAGCCTCCCTTCTTCCGGGGAACTATGAAATATTCCACGGTGCGGCTACCTCCGCTGTCCTCGCACGAGGAGAAGCCTCGAAACACGACCTCGCTATCGACCATGTCACTTGAACGTGCGGAGGGCAAATTTTCCTTTGCACTCTCTTGCGTCGGCCCCTACGACCTCTGCGGCAACGTCAATTCCCTTCGTGTCCGGCGTGCCCAGTGATAATTCTCACGCTTCCGAGCGCGCCGGTCGCCGTCCAGCCTGCGCCGTAGGAAGCATAGTCAACAGGGGTCTCGCGCCGATTGAGAACCCGGGGACTGTCGAGCTTCGCGTTCAGGATGAAATTTGCGCAACTTCCATAGCCTCGTCGTGAAGATCGGGTGCGGGTGCGCTTGAGTTAGAAGCGCCACTTGTCGGGGACGAGGGCGCGACCGGAGGTGGCGCTGATACGGGCGGGTTCGCCGCAACAGATACGGCGCGATTCCGTACGCACTCGATGAAGTGCAGGCAGCATTATGGACGTATCCGTAAGAGAAAACGAAAATAACTGCCCACTAGTATAAGCCGTCATTTGGGTTGCATTCCTGAATAGCCGCACCAATTCCGAGGTTGTCGGCATATCAATGATTACAAAATTTGGCTGGCTTACTCTCGCGTAAACATGATAAGGACCGCGCCCATCAAAAGTGAGATCGACGGGTATACTCTGACCAACCGTTAGATGCCAAGCGTTATTTATGAAGCCGAACCGCCACCAGTAGCCTACTCCAACGGCCACGCTGAATAAAATCCCGCTTCGATAAGAAGCGGTTACGGCGCAATGGGTGAACTTGCCGGTGGAGTTGTCTGTGTAGCTACCACCGCGCCAATTACCTACATTCACCGGACTTATAGGCCCCGCCGCGTAACCAGAGCTCGCAAAGAGCAAAGTCGGAAGGGCAACAGAGATTACTCGAAGCGTCCACATGGCCAGCCTCCCCGGAGGTCATGCTGCCCCAATTATGGCGCCGTTGACAATATCAACTTTCGGTTGATGATCGACGATCTCGATGTGCGCGCCGCTGACTTGGCCAACCGTGTCGACACCCTGGAGGCTCAGGTTCGCGACATGGAGAACAAACTTCAAAGACAATGACGGCCCGACGCATGCGACACGATGACGATTGGGCCGATGTTGATCCGCCTCCAGGTATGCGCCTGACAAAGCGCCTTGTGATCTTCATCGCCTTCGCGGTCATCCTGCTTATCTGCAAGACCAGCGGCGAGCCCGCCTTGCTTGTCTTGGTCTCCCCGCTCGCTGTCGCATTCTTGCTGATCGTGGCCACTGGTCTATGGATCGCAACCAAGAGCCTCTGGTTGGCTTGGTGGCGCGGGGGCTGGGTCGCCGATGCCGCGGCCGCGTTCTCCATCGTCGCCGTCATCGGTTGCGTCTGGCCGCAGACCGGGATATGGGACAATGCCGCTGGAAGATGGCTCTTCGGGGTGACTACAGAGGCACGCCAGGCGACCACAGCCGCGCCTCAAGCGCCGCCCATTGGGACCGTCAGCAAGGGCTTTGAGTTCGAGGGCGGCGATCCGTCCCAATGGGCAAGCTGGAGGCCTGTCACCTCAGAGGCCAGGAACGCAGTGATCGTGGAAGCGCGCAAGGCCATCGCGGCTGGCGCTCCTCGAGCCAGCGTGATCGAGCGCGTGCGGAAGCTTGGCCTCGACCCGTCCGGCCTCTGATGCCGATGGCCACAGGAGACTCTAGGCCCTTCCGCGGCGCGACGTCGCTGCGGGCCATCGCCGAGGCCTTGAACGCGCGGGGCATTCCGACGCCGCGAGGGCGGCAGTGGGAGGCCGCGAGCGTCAGGAACGCGCTGGCGAGGGCCTAAAGCCGCGCGGCATCGGCCCTCATCGCCCGGATCAGCGCCCGCAGCGCTCGCCGGCCCTCGATCGCCTTCCGCGTCCGCAGGCCATGTTTGTAAGCGCCGTTCCGTTCACCCGAGGGCGCGCCGATTCCGTCCGCGCCGCCGTGCATCCGACAGCGCTTCCTGCCCTTCGTGGCCGCCCTCTGGCACGGCGTCCCGGCCCTCGTCTTCGCCAGGCACTTCGGGGCCAGCTGAAAGGGCCAGCCGCTTTTGGTTCGAGCCATCCATGAGATTGTGGTCCTCTTTCATGTTCGCCCCCTATTCCTGAAACCGCGCCAACGATCGCTTGGGCGCCGGGATAAACGTGCACTCCTGCGGCGCATGGGCGTCGATGACGCGACGGTTCACGGCTTCCGGTCAGCCTTCCGCGATTGGTGCGGCGACAAGACGAGCTTTCCCCGCGAGGTCGCGGAGGCCGCGTTGGCGCACGCGATCGGCGACAAGACGGAGGCCGCTTACCGGCGAGAGGACGCCCTAGAGAAGCGCCGCAAGCTGATGGAGGCATGGGCCGCATACTGCGAGCCGAAGGCGGCGGGCGCCGTCGTCAGCCTCGCGGATCGAAGAAAGGCCACGCCATGAGCCGCGAGAGACTACGGACACGCCCAAGGTCGAGAACTGCCCCGGTTAAATTCCCAAGCTCGAGTCAGAAACGGCCGCAGACGCCCCGGTTGAGCTTTGGCGCTACGACAGTTCCAGCCGAAATACAGGATACCGCTCTGCGGCCTTCCCTAAGTCTGGCGAGGGCCAATTCGCGCGCTGCGCGATCCGGCGTGGGGCCCAACGACAACTTGACGTAAACACTGTGGACATCAGGGCGAAGTCGCTGTACAACTCAAGTGGTTGCGCGTCTCAACAGCAGAACGACGCGCGAATTCAGTCTAGGAGTCCAGCATGACGGCGACGGACTTGTGGTTAGATGAACCTGCTAGGCCGGCCGTTTCCAAGCCGGCCCGCAATGGCGCCGACCGCTTCGAGGAGCGCCTTACGGAGCGGATTCGCAGGGTGCGGAAACTCGCCGGCCTCACTCAGGCCGAATTCGCGAGGGCGCTCGGCGTCACCCGCGGGGCGGTCGGGAATTGGGAGCGCGGCCTGGGGATCAACCGCGAAAACCTCGCGCGGATCGCCGAAAAGACCGGCGCCTCTTTCGACTGGCTGGCCACGGGGCGCGGCGAGGAGCCGCCCGCGGCGGCCGTTGCCAAGCCGGCCGGCAACGGCGCCGACCGCTTCGACGCGCGCCTTACGATGCTAATGTCATCGGCGTTTGAGCGCTTGGGCCACCTTCCGTCCGACGAGGCCCGCAATCTGGCCGTAGCCTTGATAGAAGCCGCTCGCACGCCTCCAGATCCGCAAGAATCGGTCCCGGAGGCAGATCAGCTCCGCTTGATAGCCGACGCCTTAGCGCGTTTCGTGGGGCGTAAATAGCGGCGCGCAGCGGTTCATCATCGTCGAAATCCCCCACGGCCGCCTGTCTGATAGCGCCTGGGTGATTGTCGGTTTCCGCGTCAGCCCCTTCCTGTTGCTAACGATGCACGCCACCGTCACGACTAGGCGGTCAAAACAGAGGGCACGAATGGCGATCGTCAGCCGCGCCAAGACAGCGAAGGCCTCGCGATCGTCGCCGGTCTCAATGATTTCGTCGCGGGTCTCAAAATTCCTCTTGTAAAAAACTAAAATGGTCGTATGATGCTTATACGTCCAGAGCGACGCATAGGGATACGCCCATGTCCAAGCTTGTTTCCTACATTCGGGTCTCCACGGCGCAGCAAGGCAAGTCCGGCCTCGGGATCGAGGCGCAGCGCCAGGCCCTCGATAGCTTCGCCAAGGCGAACGGCTTTGAGATCGCCGCCGAGTTTGTCGAGGTCGAGACCGGCAAGGGAAGCGACGCCCTCGATCGCCGCCCCGAACTGGCCAAGGCGCTGGCCAAGGCGCGCGCGCTGAAATGCCCGGTTGTCGTGGCCAAGCTCGATCGCCTCTCGCGCGACGTCCATTTCATCAGCGGGCTCATGGTGCACCGGATTCCGTTCATCGTCGCCGAGCTCGGCCCGGACGTCGACCCGTTCATGATTTACCTGTTCGCGGCCCTCGCCCAGAAAGAGCGCGCCCTGATATCGCAGCGAACCAAAGCCGCCCTCAGCGCCGCCAAGGCCCGCGGGCAGAAGCTCGGCAATCCGAATATCTCAGCGGCCCGGGAAGCCGGCGCAACGGCCCTCAAGGCCAACGCAGACCGTCACGCCGCGAACGTCCTGCCAATCATCGCCGAAATCCAGAAGAGCGGCGCAAGAACGTTGCGGGCCATCGCCGAAGCCCTCAACGCCCGTGGCGTACCGACGCCGCGCGGTCACAAGTGGGAAGCCATGAGCGTCAAGAATGCGCTAGCTCGGCGTTCTGGGCAATGACTCGCGGCTAGAGGGCGTCGAGGTCGACACCATCGGGTAGCTTGCCTCCAGCAGAGCGATAGTAACCCGTCAATTGTCGCGCCAGCATGCCCGCAAGCAATTCTTCCATCTTGGATACGTCTATCTTTCCCGCTTTGCAGGCCGCGTCTGCCTCATCAAGCGCACGAAAATACTTGCTGCGATCCGACACGATTTGATCCGGAATTGACGGTGTACCCGGCACAATGAATCCAGTCTTAATCATCAGAACGACGTAGGACGTCGTGCGAGAGGTGCGCCCGTTGCCGTCGGCGAATGGATGTATCCAGTTCAATCGCCACATCACATAGGCAGCCAAGTGTATTGCAGGGGTCTCAGACGACCAATGGTCGTTCACGTAATCGCACATATCCTCGACAAGCGCCGGGACAAGATGAGCGCCGGGCGGGGTGTGGTTGCTCTGGTTTATCGATACGTCAGCCGGGCGGAAGTTTCCAGCGAATGCGCTTATTCCGGCGAGCGCCTCCCTGTGCAGGCCAAGAATCAATGACGGTCGGAGTTTGAAAGGATGTCCGCCGTTCGCTCGATCGATTGCCTCTTGCGCCGCGTTTTTACCGGCGTCGAATTGGCGAAGCCCATTCGCCGCCTCCGCCTTCGCCCTCCCAATCGGATCAGAGATTAGTTCCGGTTCAAAAGCGCGACTATCGCGACGTTCAGCGTCGGCGCTGCTGGTCTCGCTCACGGGCGATTGCCTCAGCCTGTTCGTTAATCATTTGCCTAGTTATAAGGCGGTTCTCGAATGCTGTGTTGCCATAGGCGAAGCTCCGCCGCTGCTCCTCCTGCTCCTGCGGGGATGGCGCGACTTTTCTCGCTGCTTCGATCAGCAATTCCAATGATTTACTCATTTCAACCTCGCCGATTCGAGTGACCAACAGAACATAAAGCCGCGCCGTTTACAACTTGTTAAGGCTCGATGGCAAGCGCGGCGTGACACGAAGGCCAAACCTCAAGACGCCCCAAGCGTTCCCCTCATGCCCCGAATCAGAGCTCGGAGCGCACGCCGCTCGGCGATAGCCTCGCACGTGAAGAGCCCATGGCGATAACTGCCGTTGCGCTCACCGCGAGGTGCGCCGCTGCCTTTTGCCCCGCCATGCATCCGGCAGCGTTTCTTGCCCGTCGCCGCCGCCTTCTGGCAGGGCGTCCCGCCTCGCGTCCGGGCCAAACATCGCGGTGCAAGGCGCAAAGGCAATGGCTCTCGCGTCAATCGTTCCATCGGCTTGGTTTCCTCTTTCATCGCCTACCCCACCCTCCGCCCGCTGGGCTGAAATCGCCCCGACGATCGCTTGGGCGCCGGGATAAACGTGCACGTGTTCGACGCGGACGGTCTGCTCCCCGCCGCGCTTGAGCTTGGCCAGCGCCTCGACTTGCATCGTGTAGGTTCGGAGCAGCTTGTTCGCCAGCGACCCGAAGGCGTGCAGCTGCTCGATTGTCTGGGCGCGCCCTGTCCGCCCCAGCATCTCCATGCCAAGCGCGTGCACTACAGCCATCTGGCCGGCGAGCATGGCCTCGATCTCGTTTTCCGGCTGCGTTCCAGCAATCGCCGCGAGCGCAAAATTGAGGTCTCCCGACGTCTTTTTCGGATCAGGATCGGCGGCCGGGCGCAGCGCATTCGCGATCCGGCCCAGCTCGCCAGTGACGAAATCGTCGCTCGTCGTGCCGAAGGCGTCGAGCAGCATAGATTGCCAGGCGGCCCCGTCGCTATGGGGCGGGCCGACCCTGACGGCGTCGGCTTTCATTTCGACCACGACCCGAGGCCGGATGGGGCGCTTGGCGTTGCGCTCGGCGGCCTCCGCGGCGCGCGCCTTCGTCCGCGGGCCAGGGGGCGCGAGCGGCGCAGACTGCGGCTTTCGGCCTGCCGGGTCAGTCATCGTGTTTCACTCCGCGAAGATGGGAGACGCCGAGGCTAGCCACACTCGGCATCGTCCGACGGGGGGCGGCTCGAAGGCGCCCGGGGTTCGAACCCCGGGGGGCGTGTTCGAATGCCCCGGGGGTATAAGGGGGTGTGCGAGCACACCCCGTTCGAAGGCGTTCGAAGGCCGTTCGAAGGTGCGTTCGAAGTCTCACAATTCGGCCTCCCTTTGAGCCAAAGCGAGGCGCGAGTATCGACGGGAGGGTGGGCCTACCGTCTCGACTTCAATGCGTTCGGCGCCGAGAAGCCGCTCCATCGCGTTCGCGAGATCGCGCTTTCGGAGGCACTCGGCGTCCGGATGCTTTTCGAAGATCGTCGGCGCATAGGACGGGCTCGGCTTCGGCGTCACATCGCGCCCCTGCGCCGCGAACTTGGTCAGGAGATCAAGGAACACGCGATCGGCGTGAGCCTCTTGGCGAGCCTAGAGTGGCCGGCAGGGGGCGTCTCGGCGACGAAGCGCCCTTCGGTCCATTTCATGCGAATTTCGGCCCCCGCCGGGCCGTAGTTCGCCTTCAAGAGGCGAAGCACGCGAAGGTCAGGATCCGGCTCACGGTTTTCGACGTCGCGAACGCGGTCGAAGTAGAGGCGCGAGCGAACCGAATTGTTCCAGGCAGTCGAACCGGACAGGCCCGAGCCGCTCGTCATGCCGCTGACGCTCGGATGACTGAGCAGCACAATCGCGCAATCGGCTTGCATGGCGAGCCGGCGAAGCAGGCTCACAAACTGCCGCACCTGAGCGCGATCGATCTCGTTTCCGCCGTAAAAGTCCGCGTTCGTGTCGAGAACCACAAGCGCCGGCTCCAGCCTCTCGACGGCTTTGCAGAGGGCTTCCCAAAGAACGGACGGTTTCAGGCGTCCGTCGCGATCGGGCGCGGCCAAGAGGGCGTCTTCGCCCGCCAGAGGGTAAATCGAGAGATGGCCAAGATCGCCAATGTTGAGGCCTTCGGCAGACGCGACGGCGCGGAGCCGCCGGTTGATTTCGTCAAGCTCGTCTTCGGCCGAGAGATAGAGCGACGGCCCGGGGAATACCTCGCGCCCCAACCAACGGCCGCCGCCAGCGACAGCGACGGCGAGCTGAAGCGCCAAGAGCGACTTTCCGGTTCCACCGTCGCCGCCCAACATCGTGACCGTGCGGCAAGGTATGAGATCGTCAACGATGAAATAGCGCGTCGGCGGAACAATCCCAGCGAGCGACGCCGCGCTGATTATCGATCCGCTTTTCGCCTCCGCTTCGCGAGCGAAATCGACAAGGCGCGCAACGGCCCGGAAAACGCCGTCAGGGATGTTCCCGCGGGCTTGCGGACCCATAGGCGCCCCGTCCGTAGTAGACGCCGTGCCCCCCGGGCGCGCCATTGCCTCAATCTCCTCCTTCGTTTCCGGATCGATCGCGGTCGACGGCGTGTTGCGCGGCCCCTTGCGCTTGCCGTCGGCGACGGCCCGGCGCACCTTCCACGACAGATCGCCCCAGGGCTCGCGATAGGCCGGCATGTTGTGGGCCGCCTCGATAAGCCTCGCCACAGCCTCAGCCTCGTCGAGTTCGCCGCCCGCGATGAGGCTACCCATTCCCAAGCACTCGTTGTTCAGCGTCCTCTCCTGCTCGCGGTAGGGCGCGCTCACGATCCTCTTGCAGGCGTCCTCCAGCGCGGCGAGGGCGTAGGGCGTCGACACCCCCGAGAACGCCCTGGCCTCGCCCTGGCGCGGCTCAGGGGCCGGCGGCGGGGCAAGCCATGCGGGAGCGGCGGCGAGCGGGGTCGAGAGAGGCTTGAGCCACTCCCGCCCGTTGCCCGGAGTCGGGAGCACGATGTAGCCGCCGGCTGTTCGAAGATCGATCGCCGAGCCGTTGAGGCTCACCGCGTTCTTGTACGAGACGCCATTTGCGGAATAGATGACGTGAAGTCCGCCCGTCGGCGTGGAGGCCATGGGCGTCTCGACCGCGCTCGGCTCCACGCCTTCGAGGGTGACGAAGTCGCGAAGCCCGTTCTTCGAGCCTTTCACGTCCAGGTCCGAAACGACGTTCTCCGGCGGAACCGCCCATGCGATGTCGGCGTGCTTCCACAGCGTCCCCCACCACGCACGAATCACCACCTCGTTGGTCGTGGCGTCTTTGAAGCCGTGCGCAGTGAGCGGCTTTTTGTCAGCCCCGACCGGGAACACCTCCAGGCCAGCCTTGGCGTAGGCAAGCGCCCAATCGAGCGGCGAGCTGGAGGCGGGAGGCTGAAAGTCGGCGAGAGGCGCGTTCATTGGACGGCTTCCTCTTCCGCCGGTCGGCAAGGCTGGCGCGTCCGCATGCCGGGACGTATTTGGCGCACGTAAACAAACTCGACGCCCGGCCACCATTCGCCCGGGAGCGCAAAGCGCACGTATTCGGTAAGGCCCGGGTTTCTCTCGAAAGTCGTGCGATCGAAATCGCTCGCCGCTTCAACGGCCGGCGAGTCGATTTCTCCTATGGGCCGATAGTCTTCCCCAAGGGCTTGCTTGAGTTCGTTAAGCTCGCCCTCGGTAACGCGGCGCCCGACAAGGTGGAGATTTGGCTTAGCCACGGCGCGCCTCCCCAACGGTGAAGGCTTCAACAACAATCCCACGCCGCTCGGGGGAGCGCTCGCGGGCGACGCGCGCAGCAGCCTCAAGCCACTCGCCTAAATCGTCGCCCTCCCATTCCGTCCCGCCGCCGCCCTTGTCGTTGAAAAACTCGACGCAGTACCGTGGATTGGCGCCCTTGCCGTAATCGGAGAGGGAGATCACGCCAGGGCCGTACGGCCGGGCGATAAGCTCCATCTGCTCGAAGCGCCGTCGGGCGAACTCGCCGAAGGTCACGACAGTGTCGCTCATCGCGGTCCTCCCGCGATCAGAAGGCCGACAAGTTGCCGGTGATTTTCGTCAATCTTGTCGCTGAGCCGGCGCACCTCTGTTCGCAGCAGGGCTTGCCTGCCGAAGGCCGGGAGCATATTGTGTCTTTCGAGCCGGCCGGGAAACCGCTCAATCCGAGGGTCGCGCTCCGCACATGCGGGCGCGGCCTTCGCCGTGAAAGGGAAGGACATCGGTCAAGCGGCCTTCCCGTCGCTTGACGAGCGGCGGGCGCCACCGATCTTCGCTTTCGCCCATATGTCTAGCGCGGGCAGCGTGTACAAAACCATCCGCCCGGCCTTGTGGTAGGCGGGCGAGTCGCCGGTCACAACGCCTTTTGCGAGGGTCCGGACAGCGCCGAAGCCGTAGGTTTTTAGGAGATATTCCGCCGCTTCCTTGCGGCGCAGATAACGCGTGGAGGGGCCAGATGCGACACCCTCGCCACGCGCGGTCATGTGATCGCTCATGGTGAACCTCGAAAGGGATAGGGGGTTGTCGCTCGTTGAGTCGCAGAGCGTGCGCTTCGCCGACTTCTGATCGCCGGTTCCGATCGCGACTTCTGATCGCCGCGAGACTCAGCCCTTCTGATCGGGCAGGCAGAACATAGGAGATATGTTCATCGCCGTCAAGGAACTTACAGCAACTTAGCGCCGCGGCTTGTGGATAGCCACAACGGTCGCGCCTTTCTTCCCGTCCATCGCGGCCGCGATCGTCGCGCCGATCGTCTCGACCGCGCGATGCAGTGGGTCCGCATCCAGATGGGCGTAGCGATGCGTTGTGGCGGCCTGTGAGTGGCCAAGCAGCTTTCCGATGATCGGGAGGCCCAGGGACGCGCCGGCGCCGAAGCTGGCGAAGCTATGGCGCAAGTCGTGGATGCGGACGCCCCCGAGATCGGCCGCGCGAGTGACGGCGCCCCAGGGCTTTTTCAGGTCCGCCCGCGGCGCGCCGTCTTTCTCGCCGGGGATCACATACGGATTGCCTTCGATGCGGGGCAGCGCCGACAGAACCTCTTGGGCCGCGGCCGAGAGATAGATCGGCTTCGCGCCGGTCTTGCTGTCGGGCAGGTGAATGATGCCGCGCTCAAAATCGACGTGACGCCACTGCGCCCCGAGGATTTCGCGCAGTCGGGCGCCGGTCAGGATCAAGAGCCGGATGGCCGCAACTGCGAAGGGATCAAGCTTGACTAGGCGGTGTTCCGCCTTCGGGGCGTGCTTCGCCTTCGGCTTCGTCTCGTCTACCGAATAGGGCAGGCCGACCGTCTCACCCTCGCGCAACGCGTCGCCAAGCCGGGCGAGCTCTTCGCGGGTCAAGAAGCGTTCGCGCTTGCGCTCGGGATTGCGCTCCAGGCCCTTGGCGGGGTTGTCGATGAAGGCGACTTCCTCGCGCCGGGCGGCCCAATTCCAGACGCTCGAAATGAGCGCCAGCACGCGATTGGCCGCGTAGGGTGTCTTGGACAGCTTCGCGTGAAGTCGGGCGATGTCGGCTCGACGCAGGTCGAGAATACGGACGTTCCCGATCGCGGGAAGGACGTGCTTGTCGAGAAGAGCGCGATATTCGCCGAGGGTCCGGTCCTTTCGCTTGCCCCTCGCGTCCGGCTTCATGAAGTCGTCGGCAACCTGGCGGAAGGTGCGGACCTTGCGCGCCCTGCGGCGTTCTTCTACCGGATCAGCGCCCTTCTCAACGTGGCCCAGCATGATTTTGGCCTGAGACCGCGCCTCATCGGGCGTGAGTCTGCCATGCTCGCCGATCGCGACGCGGCGGGACCGGCCGTCCTTCCGGAACTGCACAACGTAGACTTTCTTGGCGCCCTCCTTGTCGCCCTCTTCCTTGCGGCTTGGAAAGGCGCAAACGCCGAAGCCGGCGAGCGCGTCATCCCAAAGGAACACACGATCTTTGCCAGTCGGGCACCGAAGGGCGTTTACCGAGCGTATCGAGATGCGGCCTTGGGACATTGGTTCGGACCTTCTGACTTCGGCTTCCGGTAAGCGCTCGGTAAGCACTCGGTAAGCGGAATCAGGATATGCCCAGAAATCTTGGGAAAGCAAGAGCAATCAAAACGTGAGGCAAAACTGAAAGATAGCGGCAGAGCAGAAAACTCAGAAAACGACGGGGAAACTGCGGCCATCAAACTTTTAATCAGAGGGTTCCCGGTTCGAGACCGGGCGCGCCTACCAATAAGAACAAACGATTACGAGGATCTGTCCGACTTATCGGGCGCGTCGGGCTAACGAGCGGCCAACAAGTCCCATGTTCCGCATCGTCAGCCCCCGCGACCATGCGGGAGAGATGGAACGGGCTTTGAATGACGACTTAGACCGTGCGGATCGCGTCCGGTTTTGCCGGCGAAGGCCTCGATCGCCGGGCCGAGATCGCCGAAGCTGACATAGGCGGCGACGCCGGTGATTTTTTCCACCGGCGTCCGCTCCGCAACCCACGAGTTAAGCGCCGCCTGGATCTGGTCCGCCTGGCTCGCCTCGGCCCGCGCCACGGGCGCCGCAAGGGTGAGGCCGAGCGCGACGAAGGCGAAATGCTTCCTGCGAAAGGTCAATTCTCGTCCGCCTGAGAGCCCGCGACGATATTACAACCTACATCGCGCGCAACCGGCCTCGCAACACAGCCGCCCGCCCCGGGGCGCTGGGCGCCGCTTTCAACGGGACGACAGCGGGCGCGGATCCGGAACGAACCGGCCACTTAGCCTGTTTTTCATTCGGTCACGTTCCTGCTCGGCGCTCTTGGCCACTGATCCGAAGCGTCCCGACGCGGGATCAACTTCCGGAGACGCCGGTGGCCGAGCACGACGATGACGTCCGGAAGCCGGTTCTTCCCGATTCGGAGCTGCTGCAACTCCTCTTCGAAAGCGCGACCGACTTCGCAATCTTCACCATGGATCCGAATGGCGTGACGACGACCTGGAACACGGGCGCAGAGCGTCTGTTCGGCTACAAAGAACAGGAAATCCTCGGGCGATCGGCCGACGTGATTTTCCCGCCGGAGCCGGACGGCCTCAACGCCGCGGCCGAGGAGCGTCGCTTGGCTCTCGCGCACGGCCGCGCCGAGGACGAGCGCTCGCAGGCGCGCAGGGATGGCTCGCTGTTCTGGGGGTCGGGGTTGCTCATGCCGCTCGCCGACCGAAGCGTCGGCTTCGTCAAGATCGTACGTGACCGAACCTGCACCACCGGGCCGAGCAACAGTTGCGCGACAGCGAGGATCTTTTCAGAACCCTGGCGATCAATCTCCCCGAGCGGGTCTTTCGAAGCCGGGCGGACGGCTATCGCACCTGGGCGAGCCCTCAGTGGAGCATTTTCACCGGCTCGCCATTCGTGGAGAGCCCCGGATTCGGCTGGCTCGACGCCATCCACCCCGAGGATCGCGACCGTTCGATAGAGGCCGGCGGCCCGACTGGACGCTGGGCGGCGGAACGGCGATCGCGTTGAGGATTGCGCACAGGTTGAGCGACGACATCGATATTTTCGTGCCGTCGCAACCTCTGAAAGCTTTCACGCCAGCCAAGAATCCGGGATCAAGAGCAATCAGCGAGCAATTCCATTGGGGCCATTATCTCAGCTTCGAATGCAAGGGGGGTGAAATCGACTTTCTGTCGCCGCACCTTCAAACGGACCCTGGCTTCACTTGGGAGCGGTACCGAAACCGCGCGGTCGCTCTCGAGACGCTCGAGGAGGTGATCGTCAAGAAAATCCGTTACCGCTCGGCAAAATTCACGGCTCGCGACGTCTTCGATCTTGCGGCGGTCGCCCGAGCGGCGCCCGCAATCGTCGAAGTTCTTGCCTCTGAAGTGGCGGACGCTCTGCCGCGGTTGAAAGCGGTCATCCAAGCCGACCCGGTGAGCAAGGACTTGCTCCGAAGCGAGCTTCGCCCAACGAAAGAATTCGAGGACCTGGTCACCATAGCGCATGACAGTGCAATCAGAATTGTCGACGCCGCTATCGAGGCTGGTCGGCGCTCGACCGGCGACCGCGACGGATAGCTCTCATAGGGCCGAAGCTTAGCTGATCAGTCTCCATTGCCGGGCAGAACAAACGCAAGAACGCCGCTGCCGCTACCGTCGGTCGAGGTTCCCGACGTGATATACAGATATTTGCCGAGCGGCGTCGCCGCCGAATTGACCGATCCCGCCTTTGAGAGCGCTATCGGCAATTGCACGAGAAGCTGGCCAGACCGGGCATCATAGGCGTTGACCCCGAAGCCCTCGATGCCGATCAGCCCGGAGAAGACGACGCCATTCGCGATCGAGGTGGGCGCAACGCTATGGTTGTGGGTCTGTTCCCAGGCGATGCTGCCGCCCCGGGTGTCGAAGGCGTGCATGCTCGGCTCCTGCAGGAATGTATCCGCAGGGTTGGAGGCATCGACAGTCCGGTTTTGGTATAGATATTGCCGTCGCCGAGGCTCGTGGCGGCAAAGATCCTCCGGCCGTCGAAGGAAGCGCCATAGAAGCCGCCCTCGCTTCCCCCGAAAACGACATGGCGCGCCCATACGAGGTCGAGACTGGCGGCATCAAGCAGATAGTAGGTCCCGTCCTTGCCGCCTTCGCCGAGATAGCGGCGACCGCCGAGGCGGATCAGGTTCGGAGAGGCGCCGAAATCCTCGTCACACGCGTTGAGGAGGTCGGACGGCCGGTACAGCGACACCAGCACTCCGGTGGCGGCATCGAGGGCGAGGATCGTTTCATGATAGGGCGGGGTCGGATCATTATTGCAGTCTCCGGCGCCGAAATAAACGAGATGCAGGCCGACATCGACCGCTGCGGAGGACCAAACAGTCCCGCATCCACGATTGTATCCGCCGATCGCATGCCCTGCTTTGTCCAGGGTCGGTTGTCCTTGAGCGTTCACGATCGGATCGACCTCGAAGCGCCAGCGCTGAGCCCCGGTCTTGGCATCGAGCGCCTCGATCGCTCCCCGATAGCCGACAATCCCCTTAACCGTGTGCCCGATGAAGACGAGCCTCCCAAAGACGGCAGGCGAGGAGAAGACCTGCGTCGGATCGTTCGCATCCGCCTGACAATGCGGCTCGTCGGGATTGCCGCAGATGATATGTTTCCAGCGCAGTGAGCCGTCCGCCGCATCGAGGTCATAGACGGTCTTGCCGGCGGCGAAGTAGACTTGGCCGTCGACAACGGCTGCCGTAGAGGTGATCAATCCACCCAGGGTCAAGAACCGCGGCGGCGGCTTCTCCCCGGGAGCCAGGCACTGCGGCGGTATCGGAACAATCGCGTTGTCCCAGTCGACCTGAAATTTCCAATGCATCGATCCGGTGCGGGCGTCAAGTGCATAGAAGAAGCCATCCCAGGCGCCGACATAGAGCACGCCGCCTGCCACAGTCGGCGATGCGCTGATCGCATCGGAGGTCGGAAACGTCCACGCCAATTTCAGGCTTGCGACATTGTCTGGAGTGATCTGTGATGCGGAATTGCTGAACGTGTGCTGCAGATCTCGGCCGTACATCGGCCAATCTCGACCGTACATCGGCCAATTTTCTTGCGCGTGGATCTTGGCGCTGCTCATCAGCAAGAAGGCGATAACAGCGCTTCGCAATCGGAAATAGCGCATTGTCCCTCCCTTTTAACTATCCGTTCGCGTGTCTCTTGCGTGCAATTCAGGGCGTTAAAACTATTCACGTATAGGAAGAAAGTAAAGATACATACTCACGCGGCCGTCTTAAGGCATGGCGGAGGCTCGCGGCGCGTTGCGCGAGCCTCCCACTTCCATCAACGCCCGTCTTAAGGCGCCATGTCGAAGACGAGCGCCTCGGTCGCGGCGCGCGCCTCGAGACGAATCTCGCCCGCGCCGCTGATCGCCACCCCGTCTCCCGCCCGCAGCGTCTGGCCGTTTACCGTCACTCGCCGTCGACGACCTGGACCCAGGCGCCGCGTCCCGCCGCCAGGCGATGCGTCACGGCTTCGCCCGGCTCGAGCAGGGTCGCGTAGAGATCGACGTCCTGATGGATGACGACCGAGCCTTCGCGCCCGTCGCGCGAGCCGACGAGGCGGAGTTTTCCGCGCTTCTCCTCGGCTGCAAACGTCTTCTGCTCGTAGCCCGGCTTCAGACCCTGCCGCTCGGGAATGATCCAGATCTGCAGGAAATGGACGGGCTCCGTTTCGCTGGCGTTGTACTCGCTGTGGCGCACGCCCGTGCCGGCGGACATCCGCTGCACGTCGCCCGGCCGGATCACCGACGACGTGCCCGTGCTGTCGCGGTGCGCGAGGCCGCCCTCGACGACATAGGAGATGATCTCCATGTCGCGATGCGGATGGGTCGGAAACCCGCCGCCCGGCGCGACGCGGTCCTCGTTGATGACGCGCAGCGGGCCGAAGCCCATGTGCTGCGGGTCGTAATAGCCGCCGAACGAGAAAGTGTGCTTGCTGTCGAGCCAGCCGAAATCGGCCGAGCCGCGCTCTTCCGATCTTCTGATGATGCTTTTCATGATGTCGTGCTCGCCGTGATTTGTCGTTGCCGCCAATTTATCGCTGGCTGCAGTGCGGAGACAATATGCTAGTCTGAGCGCAGACTGTCTCCCGATCTGGATACAATCCATGGACAAGCTCGGCGCGATGAACGCCTTCGCCAAAGTCGTCGCGCTCGGCAGTTTCGCCGAGGCGGCGCGGGCGCTGGGGACGACCCGCTCGGCGACGAGCAAGGCGGTGATGGAGCTCGAGCATGTCCTCGGCGTCCGCCTGCTCGACCGCACGACCCGGCGCGTCCGGCCGACCGAGGCAGGGCTCGCCTATTACGAGCGCTGCCTCGACATTCTGGCGCGCGTCGAGGAGACGGAGATGCAGGTCGCGCGCCTGCACGGCGAGCCGCGGGGGTTCTCCGGCTGAACGGCCCGGCCTCGTTCGGCGCGCTCTACCTCGCCCCCGCCGTCGCCGAGTTCATGGGCCAGCACCCGAAGCTCAGGATCGAGCTGACGCTGACCGACCGCTTCATCGATCCGATCGAGGAGGGAGCGGACGTCACGATCCGGATCGCGGAACTCGCGGATTCGAGCCTGATCGCGCGAAAACTCGCGCCCGGCCCGGCGGGTGTTCGTCGCCTCCCCCGCCTATATCGCAAGCCACGGCGAGCCGCATCGAGCCCGAGGATCTCGCCCGCCACGCCTGCCTGACCTACGGCCACACGACCATGCTGCAGCGCTGGCGGATCGTGCGCGACGGCGAGGCGGTCAGCGTCCCGATCAATTCCGTCCTCTGCTCGAACAGCGGCGACGTTCTGCGCGCCGCCGCGCTGTCGGGGCGGGGCGTCGCGTTCCTGCCGACGTTCCTTGTCGGGCGCGACATCGAATCCGGCAGCCTCCGGACCGTCCTCGACCGCTTTCCGCAGCCCGCGCTCGGCCGTTCATGCGCTCTATGCGTCGAACCGCTACCTTGCCGCCAAGACGCGGGCGTTCGTCGACTTCCTCGCCGGGCGGTTCGGCGACGAGCCGGAATGGGACCGGTTTCCGCCGCTTGACGGCCTGAGAGTCCTCTGGCGACGCCTATGCGCGGACACTGAATTTCGGCTTGAAATTGCCGCATTGCGTGTTTGCAACTCGGAGTCGCCGAGGAACGGCGACCGACCAGGAGGGGAGGCAGCCATGATCAGGACGATGTTTGCGGCGCTCGCGATTGCGGCGAGCGGCGGGATTGCGCTGGCGGCGGCGACGGGCGCCGACGCGATCAAGGAGCGGCGCGACCTGATGAAGGCCGACGGCGCCGCGACGAAGCCGGTCGTTGCGATGCTGAAGGGCAAGGCCCCGTTCGATCTCGCGACGGTGCAGAAGGCGCTGAAGACCTACGAGAACGCCATGAGCAAGGAGCCCGCCCTCTTCCCGCCCGACAGCAAGACCGGCGACACCAACGCCCTTGCCCGCGATCTGGGAAGACGACAACATGGCCGATCTCCAGGCGCGCTTCAAGAAGCTCGGCGCGGACGCCACAGCCGCGCTCGCCTCGATCAAGGACGAGGCGAGCTTCAAGGCCACGATGCCGGGCGTGCTCAAGAACTGCGGCGGCTGCCACGAGAAATACGGGGCGAAGCAGCAGTAGAGGCGAGCGGCGGCCTGCGACGGCGGCGCGGACCATGAGCGCCCGGATCGCATCCGCGCTCGGCCTCGCGGCCGTCCTCGTCGCGGCCGGGGCTGCCGCGGCGTGGTTCGCGACCGCCCCGCGCGGAATTTCCGCCGCGAAGTCGCGGCGGCGGTGTCGGAGCCGGGCGACCCGGAGGCGGGGAAGACCGTCTTCTTCATCGCCGGCTGCGAGTCCTGCCACATGTCGCCGGGCCAGGACGACCCGCTGCGGCTCGGCGGCGGCATGGAGCTGAAGACGCCGTTCGGCTCGTTCTATCCGCCGAACATCTCGCCCGATCCGAAGGACGGGATCGGGTCATGGAGCGCGGCCGACTTCGCCAACGCCATCATGGCGGGCGTGTCGCCGCGGCGGCGGGCATCTCTATCCGGCGCTGCCCTATACGTCCTATTGCCGCATGTCGATCAAGGACGTGCGCGACCTGTTCGCCTTCCTGCGCACGATGCCGCCGGTCTCGGGCCGCGCGCCGCCGAACGCGCTTCTCTTCCCGTTCTCGATCCGCCGCGCGGTCGGGTTCTGGAAGCTTCTCTACATGCCGAAGATCGACTCCGCCCGCCGTCGATCCGACCGGCGAGGAGGCGCTCGGCCGCTATCTGGTCGAGGGGCCCGGACATTGCGCGGAGTGCCACTCGCCCCGCGACCTTCTCGGCGGAATCATCGCGTCCCGCCGGCTGACCGGCGGCCCGCTCCCGGACGGCAAGGGCAAGGCGCCCGACATCACCGCGCACGGTCTCAGGGACTGGTCGGAAGCGACTGTCGTCACGCGCTCTCGACCGGCTTCACCCCGTCGGGCGACGTGCTCGGCAGCGCGATGACCGCGGTGGTCCGCAGCCTCTCGCATGCGCCGGCGGCCGACCTCGCGGCGATCGCCCATTATCTCAAGACGTACAACGCCCCGGCGGCGCATAGCACCGCCCCGACGCGCGACCCGGAGGCGGCGTCGCCCAGGTCGCGCACGGACGCGCGAGCCCGCGACCGCGACCTCGATGAACCGCGGGTTAAGGAAACGCCGCTAACATCGAGAGGTCTTTCCCTCGGCAGTCGGCTCGAGGGCGATCCCTTGACCGGAACGTTTCGCTTCGTCCTCGCGCTCATCGTCGTGTTTTCGCATCTTGCGGGTGCGAAATACGCCGCGCATATGGGCTTCTACGCTGTCAGGGCGTTTTTCGTCCTGTCGGGCTTCGTGATGACGTCGGCGCTCAACGAAGTCTACGGGCGCGACGGGCTCCGCTTCTGGTCGAACCGGTTGCTGCGCCTTCTGCCGCCCTATTATGCGGTCTGCCTTGCCACCGTGCTCGCCATTCGTCTCTGCCCCGAGCACGCCGCCGCGTTCCTGCCGCGCTGGGGCTTCGCCATGACCTCGGACGCGGTCGCCGAAAACCTGCTTCTCGAGCCGCTCGCGTTCGTGGACGCTGAAATTCCGTCTCGTCCCGCCGGCATGGTCGGTCGCGGTCGAGATCATGATGTATTTCGTCCTCTATGTCGGGATGGCGCGGAGTCTGCGCGGGGCGCTCCTCTGTCTTGCCTTCGGCGTCGCGGCCCATTGCGCCTGGCTCGTCATGGGCGCGCCTTTCGACGAACGATACTTCAGCGCCGCCGCGGCGCTGTTGAGCTTCGCGCTCGGGGCGACGCTCTATTTCGCGCGCAGGAACGACGCGAAGCCCGCCGACATCAGATTGGGAGCGCTGGCGACGGCGGGCTGGGCGATCAACCTCCTGGCCGAGGGTCCGCTCTTTCCGGACGGCTATGCCCTCTACGGCGGTTTCTACGTCAATATCGTCCTCGCCGCCCTGGTCGTCGTCTTTCTGTCGAGGCTCGATCCGGGACCGCGGCTCAAAGGCCTCGATCAGGCGCTCGGCCATCTGAGCTACCCGGTCTTCCTGTGTCAGTGGCTCGGCGGCTTTGTCGCCTATCTCATCTGGTCGGGAGCCCCCTCGCGCGGCTGGGGACTGGCGCTCGGCGCCCTGCCGGTCATCCTCATCCTTTCCGCCACGCTCGCCTGGACCTCCCAGCTCTTCATCGAGCCGCTGCGCGCCAGGATCCGGGCGGCGGAGCCGCTGCGCGCGGCGCCTTCCTGGACCGCCCAGGCGTCTGCCGAATGAGCTCGGCTGCTCGCGGCGGCCTGATAGGCGCATAGCCGTCGGCGTCCGCGTGCACTCGGGGGTAATGCCCCAGTTTGAAATCCGGGTTTTGACCCTTGGCTGCCGTCACCGGGGTGCAGAACTCAAGATTCTGCACCCGCCGCTTCAGGCCCAAAATCGGAGACTTTTGAGAGATGACGCCTGATCTAAAAAGGCCGACCGTGGGCAGCCTCTTGGTCCATAATGCCTGAGCGACCATCGCCGAATAGAATTGCGAGTGCGTCAGTTCGGACGCGAAGCTGAATTTTGCGTCACCGGATTGCGCGTTCAGCACTCAGTTTCCTGAGACAGAAAGGCCGCCTCTCGGCGGGCTTTCCGGATGGTCCCTTGGACAAAAGGAAGCGCGCCAGCTTTACGGGCAAGAGAGATCAGCCTTTCGAGGAACTCTTCGCCACGCAAGCGTCGACTGAGCGATCGGCACGGCCTCGCCCACGTCGATAACCGGGACGACATGGACATCATTCCAGTGGTTGAACTTCGTAACGAACGGCGCGACGACCTTGGGGTTGCCCGCCTCGACCAGCACATAGCCGCCGTTGCCAGAGACCTTCGACACGAAAGCGTGGACATTCAAGCCCTCCTCGGCTTCCACTTGCTGAAAGCGTTCAGGAGCGCTTCCAAGCCCGCAAAATTCTCGTCGTGGGTGAGGGCGGTATTCGGACGGTGTATTCTAACATGTACTTCATGTGTTCCTCCCTCTGGACGCTATCCATGCTGAGATGGAATAGGCAGTGCCTTTCTTAGGCTGCGCTTATCGAGCTTAGACAGCAAGCCAAACTGCGCAGTCTCTTTGCCTGCTGAGTCGCCATATGACAGTCCGGAATCC
>CAWFVS010000009.1:0-79578 GCA_963819255.1 uncultured Alphaproteobacteria bacterium | reverse complement strand
GGCAAGGCCCACCGCCGCTATTCCGGCTTCGTCAACGCGCGCAACCGCGTGACCGGGCATCTCTTCCAGGCGCGCTTTTCTTCGGTCGTGATCGACGAGGAGCACCTGATGGCGGCGGCGCGCTATGTGGCGATAAATCCGGTCAGGGCGCGGCTGGTCCGCAGAGCCGAGGATTGGCCGTGGTCGAGCGCGCGGGCGCATTTGGCCGGCCGCGACGATGGGCTGGTCGAGGCCGCGCCGCTCATGTCTCGCTGCGGCGGGCACTTCGCCGATCTGATCGCGGATGAGCCGGCCCCGGCGCTCATCGCCGCGCTGCGCGCCGCCGAGACGATCGGCCGCCCGCTGGGGAGGCCTGCGTTTCTCGACCGGCTCGCGGCGCTCACCGGGCGCGATCCGCGACCGCAGAAGCGCGGCCGCAAGCCGCGGCTTGCGGCGGAAGGCCCGCGGGCTGAGGCGCCAGCGAGCCTGGCCGCCGAATGGGGGTAATTATGCAAGTGTCACCGCAAGTGTCACCGTAATGCCACGGCTTCATAAGCGTATTTAATGAGTTTTATCCCTTCATCTCCAACAACGAAAACCGCAAGTTGCTTTTGATCACCATTCTTAAAGTGTGTCTCCTAGTGTCCCCTTCCAGTCCCCACGCCATTCATGGTCTATAGCGTAACTCTCGTAATTTACGATAAGTATACTTGGGTACCCTCACCGAGATACGCGATGGCAAAAGTCTTCAGGTCCTCGGTTATACCTGCATCCTTCACCAATTTAGCTGCTGTGGCTGGGCTATTATTCACGAAATCAATGGCCAATTCCTTTAGTTTTGGAACGGCAGAAAAGCGGCCAGCGCGTAAATCTCTGGAGGTGAAGGCACCAATGTCGGCTGCATACACACAGCAGCGACAAGTTCTAAGGCGTCATGCTGTTCAATTACGCCGGGGAAATGATCGTCTATATCCGGAACGTTTGTCGCGAAGCGATTAGCCGTTTCGAACGTGGCTGACCCTGCCTCCTCTTTTAACTTGGCGAGCCATGTCTTCTTCAGTTCCGGTGCATCCGCAAGACCATTCACCAGTGATCCGGTAAAGCGATACTTAATAACGATCTTGCGCGCGGCGTCGCCAAACTCCTCCAGGACCTTGTTCTCGCCCAGCGTGAGCAGTGAGCCGAACAGGTAGACTGGATGGGTGAGCCGCGTGACTGCATCCGCGGGATTGGCGTTATCTATGGCGGCATTAAGCAGTGACTTTATCCGAATGGCGGTGGGCGTGTCATGCCCGGTCAGAACGGCAGCATTGACCGACGCCGCGCGCACGATCACCATCCGGTAATCCGGGTCCTCGGCCTTTAGCTTAACCAGACGCTTGTGAATGTGCGCTGTAAGTTCTTCTCGTTGGAGATAGGCGAGGCCTACCAGGAACCGGGACGCGTTAGTGGCGGTCGTTTGGTTCGCGCTGACGGAGCCATCCACTAACTGTTCGACGAGATACGGGTAAACCGCCTCATGCAGGTCTGTGAGTTCGCTTTCAACAATCGCCTTGTGCTCCTTTATATCCATTGTCGGGAAGAAGTTCGCGTTCTCTAGCCGGGCCATCAAGGCGTCCACCGCCTGTGTCGTCAAAAGCAACTTCTTACTCAGAAACTTGTCGATTACCTCGAAGAACACGTAACGTGCCTCTTCCGGTGAAGCGTGGACGCCAGAAGGATGAGCAGCCTTGTTACGGCAAACGCGCACTTGCTCCAGTACCGAAGCCTCTGCCTCGGTAATCAGCTTTGAGGCCTTTAGCTGATCGACCATGTAAGTCTCGAAAATCTTTTGATCGCTCTGGCGCTGCTTTACATCTATTGAGATGGTCTTTGCTTTCGCGCTGGTCTTGGCCAACTCATGCAGCTTCTGGCCAAGATCGTCAAATAAGGCGATATAGCTTAGTACGATGCAAGCGCGATAAGCGCCAGTGTGATAACAGGCGATCGCTTCCCTCAAGTAGCCAACCATCGTCTTGTTCTGAATGCGGCCGAGAAGCTCTTCCATGTCAGTTAGACCGGCCACTGCGTCCCCCATATGTCAGTTAGACCTGCCACTGCGTATCCATTGAAAAGGTGTGATGATCAAGAACCTGATAATTCACTCAAGACGTTCAATCTGACAAGGGTCCCGTATCCGCCCAGACCCGACGCAATCATGGGCGAGGTTACGGGAAGCCCGACTACCTGGACACGGCCAACGCGGATGGCGATGGACGCGGAGCTATCGCGGAGGAACTCGCACTCCTATCACGATTTGTAAGATGTTGTGCTCGGCCTCGATAGGCGTCAGCCAGATCGATGAACTGGGGCGCATCCTCGGCGAGCAAGTCACATCCTGAAGTGTCTAGTTAAACTGATTGTTAATGTTATTTTTTCTAGAAATTTTGGAAAATTGTGTGAGCAACCATGAAGCCCCGACCATATAGGAACTCTATTTCCCCTTCCGGGGGTGGCTCGGCCGGCAAAGAATGCTTGTTCACCTCGTCGGCTGACGCGGGGTATGACGGAACGTGCGCCGAAGTCCCGGCCGTCGGCAAAGCGTGTGTCGAGAGCACGACTGGCCTCAGGGCGATCCCGTGCAGGCCCGTCTGGCGAGGATAGGAAACGCCCAAATGAATAGCGCAAGGCGTTGGCGAGCGAGCGTCGCTCGGCTTCACCTTTCTCGGGAGCTGCCTCGGCTTAACGGCAAGGCGAGCGTGAAACCTAGGTGAAACCTCGGAACTGTACCTAGCGCCGTATCTGGTCAGAGAAGTCAGCCAAGTCCTTGATTTCGATGGTGGGCGCACAAGGGCTCGAACCTTGGACCCGCTGATTAAGAGTCAGCTGCTCTACCAACTGAGCTATGCGCCCATCGAAAGCGCCGGGCTTCGCCCGGAAGGCCGGCCATGTAGCAAAGGGCGCCGGGCTGTCCAGCGGAAATCGGCCCACGACTGCCCGCAACAGGCCCGCGATCGGCGGCCGGCCCCTCGGACGTCGCCGCGAAGGTCAGTTCCGCTCCTTGTCGACCAGCTTGTTCTTGCCGATCCAGGGCATCATCGCGCGCAGCTTGGCGCCGACCTCCTCGATCGGATGGGCGTTCGCGCGCGCGCGCATCGCCTTGAACGAGGTCTGGTTGACCCTGTTCTCGAGCATCCACTCGCGGGTGAACCTGCCCGACTGGATGTCGTCCAGGATCTTCTTCATTTCGGCCCTCGCCGCCGGCGGGATGAGGCGCGGGCCGCTCACGTACTCGCCATATTCCGCGGTGTTCGAGATCGAATAGTTCATGTTGGCGATGCCGCCCTCGTAGATGAGGTCGACAATGAGCTTCACCTCGTGCAGGCACTCGAAATAGGCCATCTCTGGCGCATAGCCCGCCTCGACCAGGGTCTCGTAGCCCGCCCGAATGAGCTCGACGAGGCCGCCGCACAGCACCACCTGCTCGCCGAACAGGTCCGTCTCGCATTCCTCGCGGAACGTCGTTTCGATGACGCCGGCGCGGCCGCCGCCGATGGCCGAGGCGTAGGAGAGCCCGAGGTCGTGCGCGTTGCCGCTCGCGTCCTGGTGGATCGCGAGCAGCATCGGCACGCCGCCGCCGCGCTTGTATTCGGAGCGCACCGTGTGTCCCGGACCCTTCGGCGCGACCATCAGCACGTCGAGGTCGGCGCGCGGCTCGATCAGGTTGAAGTGCACGTTGAGGCCATGGGCGAACATCAGCGCCGCGCCCTGCTTCATGTGGGGCGCGAGTTCGTCGCGATAGATGTCGGCCTGCAATTCGTCGGGCGTCAGCATCATCACGACGTCGGCCCATTTGGCGGCGGACGGAACGTCCATGACCTTCAGGCCCTCGGCTTCCGCCTTCTTCACCGAGCGCGACGCTCCGCGCAGAGCGACGGCGATCTCCTTGACGCCGCTGTCACGCAGGTTGAGCAGATGGGCGTGGCCCTGGCTCCCGTAGCCCACGACAACGACCTTCTTGCCCTTGATCAGATTGAGGTCAAAATCCCGGTCATAGTAGACGCGCATGGCAGATCCTTGTTCTGGCGTTCCATCCGCTGCTTGAAGCTTGAGGAAAGGGCTCGGCCTCCGGGTCGCCGGCCCGGATCGTCGGCTTCTAGTGAATGCGAACGGCGCGATCAAGCCGGCGGCGAGGACCGTCGACGAAACCGCTTGGAGGAAGGCCGACGACTAGGCAGACTTGCCTGGGCAGACTTGCCTGGGCAGACCCGCTAACGATGTTTTCGACCATGGACGGACAAGGTGTATTTTCACCGCCAAGGGCACGAAGTTTGCACGAAGCACACAATCGCCTGGCGCGCTTTGTGCCTCCTTGGTGTTCTTTGTGGTGAGCAGCTTCGATCCGTTGGACGGTCCAGCAATGTCTGCTCAGGCCTTGGCTGCGGCGCAGGGATTTTTCCCCGCGTCCCTCCGCCTCATTTCCCAAATCGCCCAGACTGCCCTATTCCCTCCCGCGCATTAGTCGGGGCCGGTCGGCCGGCCCTCGCGGGAGACAATCGGGACATGAAACTGCCGAAGGAAATCGGCCCCATCCACTTCGTCGGCATCGGCGGCATCGGCATGTCGGGCATCGCCGAGGTCCTCATCAACCTCGGGCACACCGTGCAAGGCTCGGACGCGAGCGACAACGCCAACGTCAAGCGCCTGCGCGAGCACGGCGCAAAAGTGTTCGTCGGCCACGATCCGGCCAATCTGGGCGCGGCGGCGGTCGTCGTCGTCTCGAGCGCGATCCGGCGCGACAATCCGGAGCTGGCCGCAGCCCGCGCCCGGAAGAATTCCGGTCGTCCGCCGCGCCGAGATGCTGGCCGAGCTCATGCGCCTCAAGCAGTGCGTCGCGGTCGCCGGCACGCATGGCAAGACCACGACGACCTCGCTCGTGGCGACGCTGCTCGACGCCGCCGGGCTCGACCCGACCGTCATCAACGGGGGCATCATCAACGCCTACGGAACCAACGCGCGGCTCGGCGCCGGCGACTGGATGGTGGTCGAGGCCGACGAGAGCGACGGCACCTTTCTGAAGCTGCCGGCCGACATCGCCATCGTCACCAATGTCGATCCGGAGCATCTCGACCATTTCGGGACTTTCGATGCGATCAAGGAGGCCTTTCTGGCGCTGATCGAGAACTTGCCGTTCTACGGCTTCGCCGTCATGTGTCACGACCATCCGACCGTGCAGGAGCTGGTCGGCCGGATCGAGGACCGGCGCGTTCTGACCTACGGCGAGAACCCGCAGGCCGATATCCGCCTCCTGGACGTCGCCATGGACGGCGGCGTCACCAAATTCTCCGTGCTGATCCGCGAGCGGGCGACCGGCCGGGCCACCTACATCGACGATCTCGCGCTGCCGATGCCTGGCCGGCACAATGCGCTGAACGCCACAGCGGCGATCGCCGTCGCGCACGAGCTCGGCGCCTCGGTCGACGTCATCCGCAAGGCGATCGGCGCCTTCGGCGGGGTCAAGCGGCGTTTCACCCGCACGGGCGAATGGAACGGGATCGCGGTCTACGACGACTACGGCCACCATCCGGTCGAGATCGCCGCCGTCCTCCAGGCCGCCCGGACGGCCTCGACCGGCAAGGTGATCGCCGTCGTGCAGCCCCATCGCTATACGCGGCTGTCTTCGCTGTTCGACGCCTTCGCGACCTGCTTCAACGACGCCGACAGCGTGATCGTCGCCGACGTCTATCCGGCCGGCGAGGCGCCGATCGAAGGGGTCGACAAGAACGCGCTCACGGCCGCAATCGCCGCGCACGGCCACCGGCACGCCCTCGCCCTGCCTTCGGCGGAAAAGCTCGCGCCGATGATCCGCAAGCTGGCCGCGCCTGGCGACATCGTCGTCTTTCTCGGCGCCGGCACGATCACCCAATGGGCCTATGCGCTGCCGGGCGAGCTGGCGGCGCTCGACAAGGCGTGAAGGCTTAACGCATGGGCTTTCCCGACATTGTCTGCGACCTGAAGGGGCTCGCGCCGAAACTGCGCGGACGCCTTTCCGCCGACGCGGCGCTCGCCGAGGCGACCTGGTTTCGGGTCGGCGGCCCCGCCCAGGCCCTGTTCTCGCCGGCCGACGAAGAGGACCTCGCTTATCTGTTGAGCGTGCTTCCGGGAGACATTCCCGTGACGGCGATCGGCCTCGGTTCGAACCTGATCGTGCGCGACGGCGGGATCGCCGGCGTCGTCGTCCGGCTCGGCGGAAAGGCGTTCAACGCGATCGAGGCCACGGACGGTTTTCGCATCGTCGCCGGCGCCGCGGCCCCGGATCAGTTCGTCGCCAAGGCGGCGGCCGCCGCAGGCGTCGACGGCCTCGCTTTCCTGCGCGGCGTCCCCGGCTCGATCGGCGGGGCGTTGCGGATGAACGCCGGCGCGCACGGCGGCGAGATCAGGGACGCGCTCGTCGAGGCGCGCGGCGTCGACCGCTCCGGGGCGAGGCGCGTCTTTTCGAACGCCGAGATGGGCTTTTCCTACCGGCACAGTAAGGTCGCGGACGACGTGATCTTCACCGGCGCCGTGCTTAAGGGCCGCCCCGGCGATCCCGCCGCGATCGTGGGCGAGATGGAGCGAATCACCCGCGCGCGCGAAAAATCCCAGCCGATCCGCGAGAAGACCGGCGGCTCGACCTTCAAGAACCCGCCCGGCCAAAAAGCCTGGCGGCTGATCGACGAGGCGGGTTGTCGAGGGCTCGTCCTCGGCGACGCTGAGGTCTCGCCGATGCATTGCAACTTCCTCATCAACCGCGGCCGCGCGACCGCCGCCGAGATCGAGGCGCTCGGCGAGGAGGTGAGGCGGCGCGTGCGCGAGACGAGCGGGGTCGAGCTCGAGTGGGAAATCAAGCGCGTCGGCGCCCCCGCGGCGCGGTAGCCGCCAGATGAATTTCGGCCGAGCCAGGCCTGCCCTCGCCCCGACCCTCTCCCGCAAGCGGGAGAGGGTCGAATCCCTTCTCCGGCTTGCGGGAGAAGCAACTGTGTTGGTCGGCGTAGCCCGGTGCTCGGCCGGGCTCAAGGCTGGCGCTTCGCGCCCCCGCCTCCGGCGGCTTCGGCCTTGACCCCGTCCGCTCACCGGGCTTTTGGGCCTGCAAGCGGTCGGCGCGATGCGCCGCCCGGCGGCCTCGCGCGGGCCCGCTCATGCGGCCGCTCGAGCCTGCGGGTTCCAGGGCTCGTCGCGGGCGAGCATGGTGTTCAAGATGACGATCAGCTTGCGCATGCAGGCGATGATCGCGACCTTGGCTTCCTTGCCCTTGGCGCGCAGGCGCTGGTAGTAGGCTTTGAGCACCGGGTTGTGCTGGGTGGCGGCGCCCATGACCGGCATATAAAGGAGGTTGCGCAGCTTGCGGCGTCCGCCCTTGATGCAGCGCGCGCCTTTGTGCTCGCCGCTGTCGTCGTCGTAGGGCGCGGCGCCGAGAAGGGCGCCGGCGGCTCCGTTGCTGATGCGTCCGAGCTCGGGCAGCCAGGCGATCACCCCGGCGGCGGTCTGGTCGGCGAGCCCGGGCACGCTGTCGATGAGTTCGGCCCGGCGCGCGAACGTCGGGTTGGCCTTGATCTTGGCGGCGATGGCGGCGTCGAGCTTGCGCAGCTCGGCGCGGATCGTCTTGGCGATCGCAGCCTGGGCCTTGGCGACGATGGCCGGCGGATCATGCTCGCGCTGCTGCTTGATGCGATCTTCCACGTCTTTCAAGGCCGTCCGGGCCTGGACCAGGCGCGCGATCTCTTCACGCGCGGCATCGTGCGCTTGAGGCTCGCCGTCGGGAAAAGCCTCGGCGAACCTGGCGATCGTCTCGGCGTCGATCGGATCGTTCTTGGCCAGCCGCCCGGCCGCCTTGGCGAAATGGCGAACCCGCTTCGGATCGACGATGACAACCTCGACCCGGCCGCGCGCAGGGCTTCCGCCCAGCTCCGCTCATAACCGCCGCTCGCCTCCTACGCGCGGCGGACCCCGTTCGACCGCAACCAGGCGATCAGCTCCGCCTCGCCCTCCGGAGTGCTCGGCGCCGACCGGCGCAGCCCCAGCGAATGAATGCAGGCGTCGACTTTTTTCTTTGCGACATCGAGGCCGACAATGCGCGTCGCGAAGGCTTTTCCGTCGATGGGCGAAATCCTGGCGAAAGTTGCGCCGTCCAGCGCGTCGACATAGGCGCCGTCGATGAAGGCGCGGCCTTCGATGGTGAGCGCCGCGGCGCGGGCGAGCCAGCCTTCGCGGGTGGCGGGACGATCGAGCATGCTTCACTTGCCTTCTTGAAGGCGCGAGCAGAGGGGGCGCGGAGCATCGCCTCTGATTCGCCCGACCTAAACCGTCTTTTCCAGATGACGGGATGCCCGCCGGGCATGGCGCTTGTCACGCCGAGGCGGGCGGAAATCGCTCCACCGAAACGGCGGCTGCGGCCAGGCCGACCTTCACCCTCCGGAAGCCCCTGCCGCTTGTAACGCCCGCAGCGCGGCGCAGGCGGCGCCGTAGCCATTGTCGATGTTCACCACCACGACGCCGGGGGCGCAGCTCGCGAGGGCCGACTCGAGTGCGGGGCGGCCGCCGGCGGCGACGCCATAGCCGACCGAGGTCGGCACGGCGACGACGAGGCCGGGGACGAGGCCGCCGACGACACTGGGAAGGGCCGCGTCCATCCCGGCCGCGACGATCACGACGGGACAGGCGCGGATCTCCTCGATCCGCTGCATGAGCCGCCACAAGCCCGCGACGCCCACGTCGGCAAAGGACCGGCTCGCCTGGCCATAATACGCGAGCGTGCGGAATGCTTCGCGCGCGACGGGAAGGTCGGAGGTTCCGGCGCAGACGACAGCGACGTCGTGTGAGGGCCGCGCGGGATGCGAACGCAGAAAGATTCCCGTGCGCGAGTCCGGATCGTAGTCGAGCCTTTCCCGATGACGGCTGGCCAGACGCGACGCGGGCTCGGGCGAAAGCCGCGTCAGCAGCAGGCCGCGGTCGCGCTCCGAGCAGGCGTCGAGGATCGCGTCGACCTGCTCGACCGTCTTGCCGGCGCAGAAGATCGCCTCGTCCAACCCGATCCGGCCGAAGCGCTCGAAATCGAGCACGAACGGCGTCCCCGTCACGGCTGCGCCTCCGCCGCCGGCGAGCAAAATCCCCCATTCGTCGCGCTTCGCGCGGCGTGTTCCCCCAAAGTGGGAAGGGTGGGTCCGCGAAGAAAGGCGCTGCCCGTCCGGTATGGCGCGAAGGCGACCGGAAGGGTCACGCCCGCGGCGGCGAACAGGAGCGCAATTCTGTCGACGAGGTCGGAGCGGCCGCCGAGCGCCTCAAAGCTCCCGGGGTCGAGTTCGATCACGACGGCGGACCGCCGGACGCGACAGCGCACCGCGGTCTGCGGTCCGATACGCGGGAGGGCCTCGACGAGCAGGCGCTCGCCGGCGTGGATGGCGGCGAGAAGATCGGGGCGGATGGCGATCCCCGTCTCGACCCGGCTCGACAGGCAAGGCGCGGCGGGAAGCTCCGCGAGCTCTTTCAGCCCCAGATGGCGGGCCAGGGCGCGAACCAAAGCCTTGCCGGCTTTCACCTCGAGAAACGGATGGCGGACTCCGTGACGCCGGGCGGCGTCGAGACCGGGGCGGTATTCGCCGAGATCGTCCATGTTGGCGCCGGAGACGATCTGCGCCTCCGTCCGGGCCGCGATCGTGTCGTAAAGATTGGTCTTGCAGAAGAAGCAGCGGTCGACCGGATTCGAGCGGTAGCGTGGGTCGGCGAGTTCGGCCGCGTCGACGATTGCGAGCCGCCAGCCCATGCGGGCCGCTTCGCGCTTAACCCGCTTCGTCGCCTCGGCTGGAACAGCGGCCGAGGCCGCATGAATCATCTCCGTCTCGCCGGGCGCCGCGCGGTGCGCGATGGTTGCGAGCGTCATGCTGTCGACGCCGCCGCTGACCGCGACCGCGATCGGCCCGGCCTCGCGGAGCAGATTTTCGAGATCCGACAGCACCCTCTCCACGGGGCGCTGGACGATCCCGGCCATGGCGTCGTCGCGCATCATCGCGAATGCGGCTCCGTTTGATCGCTCCGGCACTCGACGAGGCGGCTGAGGCGGCGGCGGGCTATCAAACTCTCCCCGTGGACATCGTCGTCCTCGGCCTTGGCGCTGATCTCCCCATCGGGCCTGACCGCGCGCTTGACGCGGACGTCTCCGGCCGGAGTTCGGCGCGACGCTTTCGTCGCGCGGCAGAACCTCGCGGCTCTCGACCCGCCAGCGAAGCCCGAGCGTCGAGGTCTCAGTCAGGCAGCGCGCGGCGATCGCCTCGACTGCCTCGGTCCGCGCGAGCAGCCGGAAGTCGTGGACGGGTCGCCCCTTTTTGCCGAGCCGCGTCCCGATGGTCAGATCGAGCGCCCCCGGCGCCGCGCGAAGCCGGTCGGCGGACGCCGCGATCTCCTCTCCCGTCATGTCGTCGACATCGAACGAGATCACGGCAACCTCCCTCGGCGAGGCGTCGCGAGCGCTCTCGCGATCGAGAACGAGCGCCCTGAGGACGTTCGGGAGGCCCTCGATCTCCCGCATGCCAGCGCCTGCGCCGATCGCCACGAGTTTCCCGCGGGGGAACGCGGCCGGAGACGGGCCGACGAGATGGGCGAGCGCCGCGGCGCCGGTCGGCGTCACGCGCTCGCCTCCAATCCCGTCGTCCCGCCAGGTGAAGCCCTTGAGAAGAGCGACCGTGGCGGGCGCCGGAACGGGCAAAAGGCCGTGCCGCGTCTTCACGAGGCCTCCCCCGCGCGGCAAATCGGAGACGCTGTAACTCGCCTCCCCAAGCGCCGCCGCGATGCTGCCGATCGCCACCACGTCGGCGAGCGAATCCCAATCGGCGATCTCGTGGAAATGCACCTCCTCGACGGGAACGCCATGCAGCTCGGCCTCCACGCCTGCGATGAGGGCGAGAATGGCGAGCGCCCGATCCGCCGCGCCTTCCGAGAGGCGAGCGCGGGCGATCCGCGCGCGCATGTCGCGGTAGTCGCCCGCCGCGCCGCCGTGGCGACCCGCGCCTGGAACCGGAGGACTCTCGATCGAATCCCGGCGCAGGCCCTCTTTCGGCCCTCTGCCGCCGGCCGCCTTTTCCCGCTCGCGCGAGAGAGCGGAGGGCAAGGCAAGTTGGTCCGAACTTATTTCGTCATGCTCTAGCTGAAAGCGGACCGCCCTCAGCCCCGCAGCGGCGCCGCTCAGAAGGCGTGGGGCGCCCGACTCGGGCGGCAGGACGGCGGCGAGGTCGGCCCAGACGCGATCCCGAAGGTCGGGCCGAGCGTCGAGCAGCGCGGCCACGATCATGTCGCCCGCGACACCGCCCACGGCGTCGAAATGGACGTGCAGCCCGCCCATGACCTCAACGGCCAGACGCGGCGTGGATGGGGACGACGTAGGGTCCCTCGGGGATGACGGCCAAAGCGTGGTCGCCCGAGCGCCTGATGCTGTCGGCCACCGCTTCGTCGAGGTCGGTCACGATGTCGACGCCCGTAATGCGTCGCTCCTCGGGAGTAAGCCCGGTCGTATACAGGGCGACGCGTCCCAGCCGCGTGGATTTCAGCTGCATCTCGGTTTGCCACTCGTCGATGTCGGCGAAGGTCTTCGCCTGCAGCGTTGCAAGGAACCGCTCGGGGCCGAGGTCGACGAGCCGTTCCTGCGCCGCGCGGAACTCCGGCGAGCCGAAGCCCTCCGAGCATTCCGAGGCGATGATGAGCGTGCCTCCTGGCTCGAGGATGTCGAGTGGCGTCACCATGCCCTTGACGGTCTGGTAGTAGGTCTTGTCGAGCGGATAGCCGGCCGACGATGTCACGATGGTCTTGAACCTGCGGCGGACCTTGATCTGCGTCGCCTTCGCGATGAAGTCGACCGCGGCGAGGTGGCTCGCGATGATCTCGCCGAAAGTCACGTGGACGAGGTCGCGGTCTTCGTTGATGACGGTATTGAGCGCATAGATCTCGCCGATCCGCCGCACGATCTCGAGCTGCTCCTCGTGCAGAGGATTGCCGTCGAGGTTGCACTGGACCGCCAGCGGATCCTCCATGAAACGGGCGGAATGGAAGGTGCGGATCGTCTCGTGGCCCGCGACGCCGGGTGCGACGACCTTGCGGCCGCCCGACCAGCCCGCCATGAAATGGGGCTCGACGAGCCCGGTCGCGATCCGCAGGTCGGCATCGATGAACCGGCGGTTGATCGGAATCGGCGTGCCGCGCGTCGCGGTGCGTGCCGAGATCGGCGTGATCCCCGGCGTTCCGGGCGAAGTGGTTGGTGACGCGCACGTTGGCGAGCACCCAGGGGTCGCCGACGAGCTCGGCCAGTTCCTCGCCCTCGTTCGGTCGGTGCAGGCCGGTCGCAACCAGCACGGCGATCCTGTCCATTGGAATCCCGGCCTCCACGACGTGGTTTCGATCATCGGCCGCAGAAAGAGGCGATTCGGCACGGGCCGGGTGATGTCGCAGATGAGGATGCAGGCGCTCCCCCTGCCCCGCGCAAGCTCCGCGAACGGGGCGGAGCCGATCGGGTTCTCGAATGCGCGCTGGATCGCCCCCGCGGGGTCCTTGAGCTTCGGCAGGACCGCCTTGCGGATGACATTCGGCTCCGCGTCCTTCGGCAGGCGGACCGGAAGCTGGCCCCGGCCGTAGGCGATGTGGATCGTGGCGCGGTCCATGCGAGTCTCCTCAGCAGCACAGGATCGCCTTAACATCCTGGACGCTGGCCGGAGTCAGGCCGACCGGCGGAGCGTCGAGAAGGCGGTTCAGGCGTCGTTTCCGGGGTACTCTGGAGGTTGGCCCGGTTCGCCTTCCGGTCGCACCCCGATGTCGTAGCTGCGAAGGGTGGCGGGAGCAAGCTCTGGATCGCTTCCTTCGAGGCGAACGAGATGGTCCACCGTGAGCGTTTTCGGTTTGAGCAAAAAAGCTAAACCGTCTTCCCGACAACGGCTCCGATGCCTGCCGTCACGGCCATCGCCAGCGCGCCCCAGAATCCGACCCGCAAGGCGGGCCGGATTAGGCTAGCGCCCCCGAGCCAGCCGCCGAGCGCGCCCAGTGCGACGAGGAAGATGAGCGTCGCAATCGAAACGGTCGCGATGAGCGTCTCCCGAGGCGCCAGGATCGCGACCAGCGTCGGCAGGGCCGCGCCAATGGAAAAGGATAGCGCCGACGCCGCGGCCGCGACCAAAGGATTGGCGCTGGTAGTGTCCGAGAATCCCAGCTCGTCCCGAGCGTGCGCGGAAAGTGCGTCCTTCGCCATCAATTGCTTGGCGACGAGCCGCGCGAGCGCGGGATCCAGACCGCGGTCGACATAGATTTGCGCGAGCTCGGTGAATTCCTCCACCGGCTCCTCTTTGAGCGCTTGCTTTTCACGGGCGAGGTCGGCGGCTTCGGAATCGGCCTGGGAGCTTACGGAGACGAACTCGCCCGCGGCCATGGCCATCGCGCCGGCGGCCCAACCGGCGAAGGCCGCAGTCAGGATCTCGCCGCGCCCGCTCGCAGCGGCTGCGACCCCGACGACCAGGCTCCCCGTGGAGAGGAGCCCGTCGTTCGCGCCCAGCACCGCGGCTCGCAGCCAGCCCGTTCGATGGACGTAGTGACGCTCGGCAGGGGGCAACGCTAAACTCGAGGCTTGTGGGAAAAGCCGTCGCGTAAGACTGCGACATGACGGTTTAGCGACCGGACGGCGCCAGTCCAACCCGGCGATCTCGGACAAATTGCCGCATTGCGAAATGTCGACCTCAGGGGTTGCGAGTCCGAAAGCGGACTTTTCCTGCCCGTCATCTGCGCGAACTCGATCGGGCGGAACGGGTTCTTGGGTTCGAAGTCGAAATTTCAAACTCAGACGAGACCGGCCGGCCCTTTCCCTTCCGCCCCATCCGCACTAAGTAAACGGCCGCCTCTCCGCAAATCGCCGTTTTCCATGCCTGAAGAAAACCCCGTCGCGCGCCGGCGCACCTTCGCGATCATCTCGCACCCCGACGCCGGCAAGACGACGCTCACCGAAAAGATCCTGCTCTTTGGCGGCGCGATCCAGCTCGCCGGCGAAGTGCGCGCCAAGGCCAACCGCCGCAAGACGCGCTCCGACTGGATGGGCATCGAGCGCGAGCGCGGCATTTCGGTGGTCACCTCGGTGATGACCTTCGAATACGCCGGCTGCGTCTTCAACCTGCTCGACACGCCCGGCCACGAGGACTTTTCCGAGGACACCTATCGCACGCTGACCGCCGTCGATTCGGCGGTGATGGTGATCGACGCGGCGAAAGGCATCGAGTCCCGCACGCGAAAACTGTTCGAGATCTGCCGCCTGCGCGACATCCCGATCGTCACCTTCATCAACAAGATGGACCGCGAGACGCGCGATCCGTTCGACCTTTTGGACGAGATCGAAAAGACGCTCGCGCTGGAGGCCGCCCCGCTCAACTGGACGATCGGGCGCGGCCGCTCGCTCGCCGGCCTTTACGACATCCGCCGCAGGGGGCTGAGAGCCTTCGAGAAGGAGGCTGCGGAGAGCGCCGTTTCAGGACCCGACGATCCGCGGGTCGCCGGCCTCCTGCCCGAGCACGAGCGCGCCGAGGCGATCGACGAACTGCATCTCGCGGTCGAAGGCCTGAAGGGTTTCGACAAGCAGGCCTTTCTCGAAGGCCACCTGACCCCGGTGCTGTTCGGAGCCGCGCTCAAGGATTTCGGGGTGAAGGACCTGATCGACGCGATGGTGGAATTCGCGCCGAGCCCCCGCGCGCAGGCGGCGGCGAGCCGCGCCGTGAAAGCGGACGAGGCGAGGATGACCGGTTTCGTGTTCAAGATCCAGGCGAACATGGACCCGAACCACCGCGACCGCATCGCCTTCCTGCGGGTCTGCTCCGGCAGGCTCGAGCGCGGCATGCGGGCGAAGCTGGTGCGCACCGGCAAGCCGGTCACCCTCTCGGCCCCGCAGTTCTTCTTCGCCCAGGACCGCTCGCTGGCGGAAGAGGCTTTCGCCGGCGACGTGGTCGGCATCCCCAACCACGGGCTCCTCAGGATCGGCGACACGCTGAGCGAGGGCGAGGAGATCGTCTTCCGCGGCGTGCCGAGCTTCGCCCCGGAGATCCTGCGGCGGGTCAAACTCGCCGATGCGATGAAGGCGAAGAAGCTGCGCGAGGCTCTGCAGCAGATGGGGGAGGAGGGCGTGGTGCAGGTGTTCATGCCGTTCGACGGCGCGCCGGCGATCGTCGGCGTGGTCGGCGCGCTGCAGCTCGACGTGCTCGTCGAGCAACTCGATTCGGAATACGGGCTGCCTGTTTCCTTCGAGCCGAGCCGGTTCGAGGTCTGCCGCTGGGTGTCCTCGAAGGACAATGGAGAGATGGAAAAGTTCCTCGCCGCCTACCCGTCGTCGCTCGCCGCCGATCTCGACGGCGCGCCCGTCTTCATGGCGACGAGCGCCTTCAACCTTCGCTACGAGCAGGAGCGTTGGCCGAACATCGCCTTCGCCGACGTCAAGGATTACCAGAAGGCGGCGTGAAGGGTCACGGCGGCCGCCGTGACTCGCCCGGCGAACGGACGACAGACGCAGACATCGGAGGGCTCCGAGCCGCTCACGGCATCATTCGAAAAGCAAGGTTGAACAGGATCCAGATCGTGCCGCCCGCCATGAAGAAGATGATGAGGGCGGAAAACAGGATGAGCTCCAGGTCGTCCGTATTTTGCCGCGGCGGATTGATGTGCAGGAAGAAACGGAAGTGGGCGATGATCTGCATGAAGGCGAAAACGCCGATCGCGATCAGGAGCCCCGTTCGCGACAGGGCCGACCAGAAAACCAGGGCGAACGGAACCAGCGTGAATGCGAAGGCGAGGCCCAGGCCCCAGACGTAGGAACCGAGCTCGCGCCAATAGTCGTCCCCCCGATTCCGATCCTGATCGTCATCTTCGCCCTCGGGCGCTCCGTCCGGCATTCGGAGAAGACCCGCCGAGAGAACGACGACCGCGGCCAAGCCGATCATCAAGGGCCAGGATCGCCGGCGGGATCGCGCTGTCGTGGAGATACCATTTCCGCGGCTCACGCGAGCCCCCCGAGATAGACGACCGAGAAAATCCCCACCCAGACGATATCGAGGAAGTGCCAGAACAGGCCGAGCCGGAGGAAGCCGAGCTTCACGTCCTTGTCGACGCCGTAGATCCAAAGCTGAACGACAAGGGCCGCCATCCAGATGGTTCCGACGGTTACGTGCAGTCCGTGCAGCGGCACGAGCGCGAAATAGGCCGACGCGAAGCCGCTCCTGTCCGGGCCGGCGCCCTTGTGAATCGCCGACAGGAAGTCCATGATTTCGAAGCGCAGGAACGTTCCCGCGAGCAGGATGGTCGCGCCGATCCAGAGCACGATCGGCGTCGGGCTGCGCCCAAATTTCAGTGACACCGAGGCCATGCCGTAGGTGAAGCTGCTGAAGAGCAGCGCAACGGTCTCGATGAAGGCGCTCTTGATGTCGAAAAGCTGGTGAGGCCCGGGGCCGCCCGCGGTCGACGGGAGCATGATCACATAGGTGGCGAACAGCAGTCCGAAGATGACCGCATCGCTCATCAAGAAGACCCAGAAGCCGAACAGCAGCTCCTCGGCGCTCTCGTCCGCGTCGCGATGAGCGGGACCCAGATTCATTCCAGGATGCTTAAGGGCGTCGGCGGTTACCGAGCTCATTGCGGCGCCTCGATGAAGGGATGGACGGCGAGCCCCTCATTGATCGGCTCGAACTCCTCGCCTCTCGTGACGGGGTGGGCCCCAGCCACGGCTCTCAGCCACTCGAGATGAGTTCGTTCGACCTCCTCCGCCGGAATGATCCTCTTGGTGTCGCGCACGAATCCCCGTCCGAGGATAGCCGAGAACGCGACGAGCCCGGCGACAACCACAAGCCACCAGATGCGCCAGACGAGACCGAAGGCGATCAGTGCCCCGGTCACGCAGAGGATGATCCCCAAGGCGCTGTTTTTCGGCATCTCGATGTCTTCGAACTTGTCGGGCATCCGATAGGCGGCCCCGCTCTCCTTGGCGACGGTGAAGGCGTCGCGGCTTGTCACTTTGGGCAGGAAGGCGAAATTGTATTCGGGCGGGGGCGCGGAGATGGACCACTCGAGGCTGCGCCCGTCCCAGGGATCGCCGGCCGGTACACGATTCAGGTTCCGGTCGCGAATCGAGACGAGAAGCTGGACGAGGAGGCTCGCAAAGGCGGCGAGAATGACGCAGGCGCCGAAGCCGGCGATCAGCATGTAGGGCAGATAGGCCGGATCGGTGTACGCGAGCGTGCGGCGCGGAAAACCAAGAAGGCCAAGCGCGTAGAGCGGGAAGAAGGCCATCATGAACCCGACGATCCAGCATATCGCTGCGATCATCCCCCACCGCTCGTTGAGCCTGAAGCCGAACGCTTTGGGGAACCAGAAATGATAGGCCGCCAGCATGCCGGTCAGCAGGCCCGGGATCAGCACGTTGTGGAAGTGCGCGATCAGGAAGAGCGTATTGTGGACCTGGTAGTCGATGGTCGGATTGGCGAGCATGATGCCCGACATGCCCCCGATGACGAACAGCATCATGAAGCCGAGCCCGTAGACGAGCGGGACGGTTAAACGCACGCGGCCGCGGTACATCGTCCAGAGCCAGTCGTACACCTTCACCCCGGTCGGAACGCCGATCAGCATCGTGGCGACGCCGAACGTAGTGTTGATGCCGGCGCTCTGGCCCATGGTGAAGAAGTGGTGCACCCACACCGTGAACGACAGAACGCTGATCGCCATCGTCGCAAGCACGAGCGACGAATAGCCGTAGAGGGTCTTGCCCGAGAAGGTCGAGAACACTTCCGAATAGACCCCGAACGACGGCAGGATGAGAATGTAGACCTCCGGGTGGCCGAACAGCCAAAATAGATTGGCGTAGTTCATCATGTTGCCGCCCATGTCGTTGGTGAAGAAGTGGTAGCCAAGATAACGGTCCAGGGCGAGCAACGCGGTGGCGACGGTCAGCGGCGGCATCGCGAAGATCATCAGGATGCTGGTGCAGAGCGCCGTCCAGGTGAAGAGCGGCAGGCGCATGAAATGCATGCCGGGCGCCCTCTTCTTGTAGATGGTGACGGCGAAATTGATGCCGGTCATCATCGATCCGAGCGATGACAGCGAGACGGCCCAGATCCAATAGTCGGGGCCGACGCCCCCGCTGAAAGCGGTCTCGGTATAGGGCGGATAGCCGCTCCAGCCGCCGGTCGAGAACTTGCCGATGACCAGCGAGATCATGACGATTCCAGCCCCCGCCGCCGTCAGGCCGAGACTGACGGAATTCATCACCGGGAAGGAGACGTCGCGCGCCCCGATCTGCAGCGGCATGGCAAAGTTGATGACCCCGGTGAGGAATGGCATCCCCATGAAGAAGATCATGATCGTGCCGTGGGTGGTGAACAGCTGCCCGAAATGGTGCCAAGACAGGAATCCGCCATAGAGCCCGAAGGACTGCTGCGTGCGCATCAGGGCCGCCTCGATGATCGCCCGCGCCATCATGACAAAGGCCAGCACGATATACATGATGCCAATGCGCTTATGGTCGACGCTGGTCAGCCACTCGGACCACAGCTCCTTCCATTTGCCGAACCAGGTGATGAGCCCGGCGACGACGACCGCGCCGAAGAGGACGAGCGACGCGGCGAAGGTCGCGATCGCGTCATTGACGATCGTGTCGAGGTCGGGATGGAGGACCGCATCCCAGAACGGCAGCCACTCGAGGCTGAGCCTTCCGAGCCAGAAGTGATACCAGTCCATGCTTTTACTTCGGCGGCGTCGGCGCCGCCGTCCCGATGTGCAGAACGGTCGAGCTGTGCGGGGCGAGGTGGAAAGATTTCCACACGTCCCCGAACAGGTTCGGCGAGACGTCGCTGAAGTAGAGCACGCCGAGCGGCGCCCCGTGGGGGCCCAACGCCTGGATCGTCGAATCCAGCGCGTTCCTCTCCTGGACGACATGATAGGTCGCGGGGGTCATCGGGATGCCCGTTGTTTGGACAAGGCGGACCCACGCGTCGAAGGCGGCCGGATCCACCGCGCTGGCCACAAACTTCTGCTTTTCGAACCCGTCGCCGTTGTACTGGGTGTTCTCGCCCAGGAACCTGCCCGGCGACCACGCCTTTAGGTGCAATTGCGTCACCATGCCCGGCATCGCGTAAATCTGGCTGCCGAGCGCCGGAATGAAGAACGACTGCAGCACCGTATCCGAGGTGAGCTGGAACGCCAGCTCCCTTCCGGCGGGGATCGCGAGCTCGCCCATGCTGGCGATCTTGAAGTCGGGATAGACGAAGAGCCACTTCCAGTCGTAGCCGATGACCTGGATCCTGAGCGGTGGGTCACGCGGGGAGAGCGGCGCGTAGGGGTCGAGGCCGGCCGTGTCCTGCGCCAGCCATATCGCGAGCACGGTGACGATGGCGAGCGGGACCCCCCAGATCACGAATTCGAGCGGCCAATTGAAGGACCACCTCGGGGTATAGGGCGCCGCGGCGTTCCGGTAGCGATATCGCCAGGCGAACAGGGGGGTCACGAATAGGACGGGGACGACGACGATGCACAGAAGGAGCATCACGACGAAAATGTGCGTGCGCTGCGCGGCCGCGACGGGCCCCTGTGGATAGAGGAAGCTCTTGTGAACCGACGCGAAGCCCTCGAGCAGGAGGGGCGCGACCAGCGCGACGAGCGCCGTCGCCAACGGATGAGGCCTGCTTGCGCGCGTCCTGGCGCGCGTCAGCCTCCATGGATGGAACGGAACCCGCAAGATTTGCCTCGCCCGCATGCCATCAACTGGGTAGCTCGCTCAGAAGCCTGAAAGCGTACGGGTCTCCAAAGGAGCTCTGGATTATTTGCGATGTAGTTGTGTATTTATTATCGTAATAGGCTTTGTCATAGGTCGTATCGGCGTGGGTCTCGATGCCGCTGACGTTCAGTCCGGCGAATAAGCCGTCGGTTGCGGACCATAGGACGACGTCGCCTTGGCCGATTGTGAACTCCAGCGTAAGGGGACCATGTGACGAGCGTCAGATTGGCGTCGCCGGTGAAAGAAAGATTGGTTTGCTCCGCAAACTGCGCCACGGCTTTGTCCGACATCAGGAAAATCACCACGGCGCCGGCCTTGCCGCCGGCCTGGGCGCCGAAAGAAATCGATCCGATCGACATGAAGGCGGGATTGCTCCAGGTCCCAATATTCTCGTTGCGGCGCGTGACCAGGACTCCCTTGCCGCCGGAGCCGCCGAGCACCAGCGCTCCCTTGACGAGATCGGGGACAACGAGCACTCCCTTGGCCTTCGCGAGCAGCCGGGCGAAGTCCGGGTTGGAGTTCAGATTGCGAACGACCTCTGCGGACTGGATGACCAGCTCCTGGGCGCCCGCCGCATCGGACGCCCCGATGTGTTCCCCGACAGCCGGACCGATGAACGACAGAAGAGCCGCGGCGGCAAAGATCGTCCTTGGTGAAAACACCACAGCCCTCCGATGAAAATAGTTAACAAGGAAACGTTGACCGGGCTCATGATGTTCCCAAGGCAAGATGGGCGGGCGCCCCGGGCGGGTCGCGAGACTCTGTTTACGTCGGAAGCTCGGCCGTCAGCCTACCGGCGAGCCGCAGGATGTGGAAAAGCCGCACGTCCGGTTCCGAGCGACGGGCTCGCAGTAAGGCGTCCCAACCGCGACCCGCTTCTGGAAGCGCGATGGCCCAGGGAGCCCGAACGCGCGAGCATGGCGGCGGGTGTGAGCGCCGCGCCTCAGAGCCGCGCGATATGCCCGCGCCGCTCGAGCTCGTCGACGATGCGCTCGGCCAGGGCGTCGGCGCTCTCCCGGGCGGAGTTGAGGACCATCTCCGGCGCCTCCGGCTCCTCGTAGGCCTGATCGACGCCGGTGAAATTCTTGATCTCGCCGGCGAGCGCCCGCTTGTACAGACCCTTCGGATCGCGCGCGATGACGGTCTCGAGCGGCGCTTCGACGAAGATCTCGATGAACTCGCCCTCGGCGGCCAGATCGCGCACGAGCCGCCTTTCCGCCCGGAACGGCGAGATGAACGAGCAGAGTACAATGAGGCCGACGTCGGTCATCAGCTTCGCCACCTCGCCGACGCGCCGGATGTTCTCCACCCGGTCGGCGGCGGTGAAGCCGAGATCCTTGTTGAGGCCGTGGCGGACGTTGTCGCCGTCGAGCAGGGCGGTGTGGTGGCCGCGCTCATGCAGCTTGGTCTCGACCAGATTGGCGATCGTCGATTTGCCCGCGCCCGACAGACCGGTGAACCACAAAATCGCAGGCCGCTGCAGCTTCTGGTTGGCGTGCGCCTCGCGCGTCACGGTCAGTCCGTGGCGATGGACGTTGGTGGCGCGTCTGAGGCCGTGCGCGATCATGCCGGCCGCCACGGTTTCGTTGGTCTGGCGGTCGATGAGGATGAAGGCGCCGGTCTCGCGATTCTCGGCGTAGGCGTCGTAGGCGACCGGCATGGTCGTCGCGACATTGCAGAAGCCGACCTCGTTGAGGTCGAGCCGCTTGGCGGCGAGCTTGTCGAAATTGTTGACGTCGATGCGGTGTTTGAGCTCGGTGATCGAAGCCGGCGTCGTGCGCGCGCCGATCTTCAACAGATAGGAGCGTCCCGGCAGCATGGGCTGCGCGCTCATCCAAATGACGTGCGCGGTGAACTGGTCGGCGACCTCGGGCCGGCTCTCCGGATGCGAGAGGACGTCGCCGCGAGCGATATCGAGCTCGTCGGCCAGCGTCAGCGTCACGGCGTCGCCCGCCTCTGCGCTCTCGACTTCCCGATCCGCGACGAAGATCTTCGCCACCGTGCTGAGGCGGCCGGAGCTCGCGACGACGACGGACTGGCCGGTCCGAATGCGCCCGCTCGGAATCGTGCCGGCGATTCCGCGAAAATCGAGATGCGGGCGATTGACCCATTGCACCGGGAGGCGGAACGGCGCGGCGCGACGGTCTTCGCCGACCTCGATCTGCTCGAGATAATCGAGCAGATGAGTTCCTTCGAACCAGTCGGTGCGCCGGCTCTTCGACGAGACGTTGTCGCCGTAGCGGGCTGAAATCGGAACGGCGAAGAGCGTGTTGAAACCAAGCGGCTCGGCGAACTTGCGATAGTCATAGACGATGTCGCGAAACACCTTCTCGTCGTATTCGACGAGGTCGATCTTGTTCACCGCCAGGACGATGTGCCGCACTCCGAGCAGCGAGGCGATGATGGAGTGGCGATGGGTTTGCGTGAGCAACCCCTTGCGGGCGTCGACCAGGACGATCGCGAGGTCTGCGTTGGATGCGCCGGTCGCCATGTTGCGCGTGTACTGTTCGTGGCCGGGGGCGTCGGCGACGATGAACGAGCGCGCAGGCGTGGCGAAGTAGCGATAGGCGACGTCGATCGTGATGCCTTGCTCCCGTTCGGCCTCGAGCCCGTCGACGAGCAGGGCGAAATCGATGTCGTCCTCGGTGGTGCCGAACTTCTTGGAGTCGCGCTCGAGCGCCGCGAGCTGGTCGTGGAAGATCAGCCTCTTTTCATACAGGAGCCGGCCGATGAGCGTGGACTTGCCGTCGTCCACCGACCCGCAAGTGAGGAGCCGCACAGTGGGCAAAGCGGCGCTGCGTACGGCCTCGTTCATCAGAAATATCCCTCCCGCTTTTTCTTTTCCATCGAGCCGGCTTCATCGGTGTCGATCAGGCGCCCCTGTCGCTCGGAGTGGGTCGCGGCGCGCATTTCGGCGATGATGTCGTCGAGCGTGTCGGCGTCGGATTCGATGGCGCCGGTCAACGGATAGCAGCCGAGGGTGCGGAACCGCACGCGCGCCATTCGGGGCTCCTCGCCGGGCTCGAGCGGCAGGCGGTCGTCGTCGACCATGATCAGCGCGCCCGAGCGCTTGACCACCGGACGAGGCTTGGAAAAGTAGAGCGGCACGACCGGGATATTCTCGGCCCGAATGTATTCCCACACGTCGAGCTCGGTCCAATTGGACAGCGGGAAGACCCGCATCGACTCGCCCTCGCGAACGCGCGTGTTGAACAGCCGCCACAGCTCAGGACGTTGATTGCGGGGATCCCAGGCGTGCGCTGCCGAGCGGTGCGAGAAGATGCGCTCTTTGGCGCGGCTCTTCTCCTCGTCGCGCCGCGCCCCGCCGAACGCCGCGTCGTAGCCGCCCCTCTCGAGCGCCTGGCGAAGCGCCTCCGTCTTCATCACATGGGTGTGAACCTGCGAGCCGGAGGCGATCGGGGAGATGCCGCGTCGCAAGCCGTCCTCGTTCACGTGCACGATGAGCTCGAGGTCCAGCCTGCGCGCGGTCTCGTCGCGGAAGGCGATCATCTCGCGAAACTTCCAGGTCGTGTCCACGTGAAGCAGCGGAAATGGCGGTTTGGCCGGATGAAAGGCCTTCATCGCCACATGCAGCATGACGCTCGAGTCTTTTCCGATCGAATACAACATGATAGGGCTGCGCATCTCGGCGACAACCTCACGCATTATGTGGATTGACTCGGCTTCAAGGCTCTTGAGGTGGGCAGGCAACGAATTCGGCATAGGGTGTCCCGGCAAGAGCCGCGCTTGTACTCGGCTTGTCCGGGCAAAGCAACCAGCCGCGCGCCGGTCAGGTTCGGCTTCGCTTCCGCGCGGGAGTTCGACGGCCGCGGTTTCCATCCGGAAGCCGCGTCGCCTGAGCCCAGGAGCTTCTTGTAGCGCAGGGCGGTCGCTCCGTCCGCATAGTAATCCGCATGTTCGCCGAACTGCCGAAAGCCCCATTTCTCGTAGAGCGCCATCGCGGGCGCGTTGTCGTAGCGCACCTCGAGGGTGAGTTCGGACTTTTGCCGCCCGCGGGCGTACTTCTCGCAAGCCTGCAGCAGCGCCGAGGCGACCCCGCGGCGCGCGAAGCGCGCGTCGACCGCGATCGAATAGACGCGAACCGCCTGCGAACCCTTGCGCAGCGACAGGAGCGCGTAGCCCGCGAGCTCGCCGTCGATTTCCGCCGCGATCACCGGGCGGTGCGGCGCTCGCAGGAAATAGCGGATCGACCGCCGCGAGACCTGATCCTCGGGGAAGGAATTGCGTTCGATCTTCGCGACCGCGTCGAGATCCTCGACAGCCGCCGTGCGGACGGAAAGGCCCCCTTGGCGCCATTTGTCCATTTCGGTCCGTCCAGGCTCGTTCTTCGGCCGGCTGTTATCGGGCGGGAGTTCGACATGTCCACCCTCGCGTTTCTCGCGAATGGTGTATGAGCAACGCGCCGCGGGCGAGGAGCTCGCCGACCGGCCTTTCAGAAGCGGGCCGGCCACGGCTAGAGTTGGCGAGGATATGTCGTTCGTGACGCGCGAACGGCCGAAAGGAACCGCAAGATGACGCGCAAGCTCGAAAGCATCACCCCGCAAGCGTCCGCCGGCGGCGCCAAGGACGTCAGCGACGCCGAAGCCGAGGAGGCGTTCCGCACGGTCATCCGATGGATCGGCGAAGACCCCGGCCGCGACGGCCTGCGCGATACGCCACGCCGGCTGACGCGGGCTTTCCGCGAGTACTTCTGCGGCTACGACGAGGACCCGGCGCAGGTGCTGCGCAAGACCTTCTCCGAGGTCGACGGCTACGACGAGATCATCGCGCTGCGCGGCGTGACCTTCGAGAGCCATTGCGAGCATCACATCGCGCCGATCATCGGCCGGGCGTGGGTCGGCTACCTGCCGGACCGCAGAGTTGTCGGAATCTCGAAGCTCGCCCGCGTGGTCGAGATTTTCTCGAAGCGCCTGCAGATCCAGGAACGGATGACGGCTCAGATCGCCAACACCATCGACGAAGTGCTGAATCCGCGCGGCGTGGCGGTGGTGGTCAAGGCGGCCCACCATTGCATGATCAGCCGCGGTGTCCACAAGCGCGGCGCCGATCTCGTGACGAGCCGCATGCTGGGCGCGTTCCGCGACCAGCCGGCGACGCGCGCGGAGTTTTTGTCGCTGGTCAACGCGGACACCTCGGAGTGATCGGCTCCTTTCGCATCGAGGGCTACGTCATCGCCTCAGCCGACGGCATGATCGCCGACGCGGAGCGCGTGATGCCGCCCTCGCTCGAGCATGACGCCGACAAGCGCTACTTCGAGGAGGCGCTCGACCACGCCGACGTGGTGGTGCACGGCCGCCACTCGCAGGAGTTCCACCCGAAGACGCTGAGGCGCCGCCGCCTGATCCTGACCCACAGGGTCGAAGCGCTGGCGCCCCATCCGAACAATTTCCACGCGCTTCTCTGGAACCCGGCCGGCGCGCTGTTCGAGGAGGCCTGCGCCGCGCTTGGGGTCGACTCCGGGACGATCGCCGTCATCGGCGGGCCGGCGGTCTACACTATGTTCCTCAAGATCGGCTACGACGCCTTCCACCTCTGCCGGGCGGTGAACGTCCTCCTGCCCGGCGGCCTGCCCGTCTTCGTCAGGAGCCTGTTGGGCGGCGAGGCGGAGGCTTGCCTCGAGGCGGCGTGCCTTCGGGCCGAAGAGACGCTTTGGCTCGGCGACGAGGTCACCCTGACGGACTGGATGCGGGGGTTATAGGCCGGGATGATTTCAAGCTGGCTTAAGCTCCGCCGCCGCTCCGTCCGAAGGACCGGCGGTCGAGCGACGCCGGCGCCGATTCTTCACGCGAGAAACCTTGCGAGCCCGCCAAGATGAGGCCCGGTGCCAGGCGAACAGGGCGATTCCCCTGTTAAACAGGGAGAGAACGGGGAGGCGCTTCCTTTCGGTCGCGCTTCTCGGCGTAAAAATCGCTTCGCATGTTACCAAAACTGCGAGCCGGTGAGGCGCAATAACAGGAGCGTAACAGGGGGCGATTTTGCCCTTATCAGGGCGATAACAGGCGGCGTCTTGGCGATAACAGGCAGAGACTGCGGAAGCGCGCCGGGGCTTCGAAAGCGGGCTCGCGGGCGGCCTCGCCGGCGCTCGGAAAGGCGCCGCGAAAGGATAGAGTGTCTATCCTTTCGCCCAGCCTTCGACGAACGACATCGGCTCCTGATCGCCCGATGGTGCGGCTCGACGAGCGCCCGCCGGGACTACGGGGACAAGGTAAGCATTGCATGACTTCGCAGCCCGGTCATGCCGGCCCGATGGCTCGTCTTTCCCGCATCGCCGTCGCCGATCTCCTGGAATTGTCGCTCGACCAGCAGGCGGGGCTCGCCGGGTTCGCGAACCGCAGCCCGAACGGGCACCCGCTCGACGCTACGAACTTCATCGCGACAGTCTAGAACAACCTCGGCCGCAAGGTTCGGGAAATTACGGTGACGCTTGCATATTTCGCGAAATGCCTCGATGAAGGTCGGTCCTTAGCTTGACCTCATACGGCAGAATGGGAACGACACGCCGGCCAACGCGCATCGCGCTCCCGAGTGGGCGACCGGCAGGAGCCGTAAAATATGCGCGTGGTCACGGTTTCCCGAGTCCAACAAATGCGCAGATCCGGGACACGGCCGCCGTGATGACAGCCTCGGAAACACGCCCGAATTCCTTGACAATGAGACTGGCGTTGAGAGTAACGATTCTGTCGGTTCGAATCCAGCTCGCGAGTGGGAGGCTGCCTTGCACGAGATCGGCCGGATCGAGGGCGATGCCGTGATCGGTCTGAGGACGGGAGGTAACCGCCAAGGCGATGAAATCGCCGTAGGCGTCGGGGCGGGTTAACAGGAGCACCGGCCGCTTCTTGGCCGCTGACAGGTCCGAGAAAGGAAAGGAAATCAGAACGAGGTCGCCCCGTTCAAACACGATCCCACGCCTGATCGTCGGGGTTATCCCAGACCGTCTTCAACGCGGATTCTTGAGCGCTGATCAGGTCGCGGTCGCGCTCGCGTTCTTGCCGTTCCGTCAGATAGCCGACGAAGTCGAGCACCTCCCGGGCGAGGTGTTCGGGGAGCTTCTTGGTCTGTTCATAAACCAGGTCGGCGATGGCCATTTGGTCACCTTTCACATTCTCGCTTTAAGTGTATCACGGCGCTACACGAGTCCCGTTGGCGCCCGCGGCCACGCGGCCGAGGCTCTGGCGTGGACGCGCGCGGTCATGACCAGGTTCTATTGTGGCGCAGCGCGCCATCAGCGAGGCGTTGGCCCGAAACGTCGATGAGTAGAATGCACTGTCACCGGAATTCCGCTGCTTCTGCCGTTTTCCGTCGATCCTCTCTCAGATCCTTTAGATCCTGTAGAACAATGGCTCGCGCTGCTTGGTCGGCTTCACGCGCCAAAGTGCGAATTATAGTGGAGTATCTACCGGACATTTCACTGGAGCCGAAGATTGGGGAATGACCTCAATTTCCGCAACTGGTGGACTTGTGCGCGGTGGCAGTTCGCAGTTTCAATCATGCAACACAAAATGCAATTGCCTACTCACTGCCGAGGCGCCTTCACTCGAGCAATTCGAGCTCATCCAGCCGGAGCGCGAAGGCCTCCGGCGCGAAGCGCGGCGATAACCGGTCGCTCGCGCCGAAATCCCGAGTGAAACGGTAGCCCTCCGCGGCGGGATCGGCGAAGACGCGCGCGGTCCGCCGAACCGCATCGATGACCCAAAGCTCGCGCACGCCGAAGCTGGCGTAGAGCGCCGCCTTGCGGCCCATGTCGTAGCTGAGCGAGGAATCGGCGATTTCGACGACGAGCAGGACGTTCGCCCCGCTGAGGCTCTTCAGGGCTGTCGCGCGGGAATAGATGACGAAATCGGGCTCGAGATAGGTGTCCTCGCTAAGCCGGAACGTCGTTTCCGGCGCGATCCGGCAATCGCCGGGTCGCGCGCGGACCCAGTGGTCGTTCAGTGCGATCTTGACAACCTCGTGCTGGTTTCCCTTCGGCGACATCGGAACCAATTCCCCCCCGATCAGCTCGACCCTCTCGCCCTCCTCCATCACTCCGGCGGCAACCATCGCCTCGACCTCGGCGACGGTGAAGCGGCGACGCGGCAATCCCTCTGCGGCCCTGGTGACGCGGGCGGCGGCGGAGGCGTTCATGTTTCTGGCCCTCCATTCGGTCGGCGCGCGGAGGCGCCCCGAGGCGTCCTAGGCTATCATCTTGTTCGCCGTGCGTCGCCTGCATCGACGTCTGCCTTGACCTCCCGCTTCCGTCGGGCGGGAATATTTGCAATATTCCCTTCAACCAATCTGCGCCTCCCCCTCCCGGCTACGACATTCACACATCTTTAGCGCTTGCGCTGGGGGCGTTCGGCCTGCCTCCCTACAGCGGCGCCAGCGACACTAGGCGTCCTCCTTGTCGACTTTTCGTGAATGCGGTAGGGGCCGACCGGGGGACGACCTCGACTGCAAATTGTCCGCGTCGACGATAAAGACCTCGTCGTCCATGCCGCTCCTCCGCTACTCCGGAACCGGCGTCTTCGCATGCGCCGCCGCCTTGTCCGCCTCCGTCCCGCGGCGCTGCCGGCGCTGCGCCGCCTGCACCGCAAGACCGACGGCCAGGATCAGCATCGAGCCGTCGAACAGCGGCTCGACGAAAAAGGGCGCGCCGAGCTGATTGAGGCCGGCCACCGTCACGGCGAGAACCGCGACGGCGAGAACCGTTCCCCAGACGTTGACGCGGCCGGGACGCACCGACGTCGCCCCGAGCAGCGCCGCGGTGAAGGCCGGCAGCAGGTACTCCTGGCCGACCGAGCTTTGGCCGACCTGAAGCTGCGATTGCAGGACAATTCCGGCGAACGAAGCCAGCGTTCCCGCGGCGACGAAGCCGAGGGTGACGTATCTCCGGGCCGAGATGCCGTTCAGCTCCGCCGCGCGCGGACTGGCCCCGAGGACATAGAGGTAGCGGCCGAGGGGCAGGTATTCGAAGACGACCCAAAGAACGAGCGCGACGATCAGCGCATAGATCGCCGGAGCGGGAACGATCCAAAGACTGCCGGATATGGCGAGGAAGGCGCGCGGCAGGGACGCCAGCACCTGTTGGCCGCCGGTGTACCATGCGTTGAGGCCGTAAAGCACGGTTCCGGTTCCCAAAGTGGCGATGAAGGAGTCGATTTTCACCCGGGTGATCAGAAGGCCGTTGACGAAGCCGATGGCGGCCCCCATCACGAGCACCGCCCCCACGGCCGCCCACCACGGCCATCCCTGGCCCTGGAGCCCGATCGCCAGCACCTGGGAGATGCCGACGTTGAAGCCGGCGGAGAGGTCGAACTGATTGGCGACCATCGGAATGAAGACCGACAGCGCGACCAGCGCCTGCACCGACTTGTTGCTGAGGATGGAGCGGAAATTGAAGTAGGTGTCGAAGGTGTCGGGCCTCAGAAACGAGAAGGCGACGATCAGGACGACGAGGAGGACGAGCAGTCCCCACACCGAGATCGCGCGGGCGACCGCCTCGCCGAACGACGCTCGCTTCGCCATGCCCGTCATCACGGCTCTCCCTCGGCGCCCGCCGCATCCCTCCCGACGCGGCCTCGGTCAGCGCCTCGATCGTCAGATGCTCGTGCGGGATTTCCGCCGCCAGACTGCCCCGGCTGAAAACCAGCGCGCGATGACAGATCCGCGCCACTTCCTCGAAATCGGACGAGATCAGCAAGGCCGCCATCCCCCCGCGCAGCGATTGCTGAAGCAGGTGATAGATTTCCGCTTTGGAGCCGACGTCGACGCCGATGGTCGGCTCCTCCAGGATCAACAGTCTGACCCGCCCCTCCATCCAGCGCGCCACCACGACCTTTTGCTGGTTGCCCCCCGACAGCGTCGCGACGGGCTGCTCCGGCCCCTCGGCCTTGATCGAAAAGCGACCGAGCGCCGCCGCGGTGTCGCGCGCCTCCATGCCGCGGGGTACGATTTCCAGAACAGCCTTGCCTGTGATCGGTCGGATTCATGAAAATATTCTCCCGAACCGAGAGGTTCGCCGCCACGCCTTCCTCCGCTCTGCGGCTCGAGATGAATCCGACGCCGAGCGCCATCGCCTCGGCCGGGCTCTTGGGATCGATCGGGTCGCCGTCCAGCGAGATCTGACCCGCCGCGACGGGCGTCTGGCCGAAGATCGCCCGCCCGACCGTGTGGTGGCCCGCGCCGCGCAAGCCGACCAACCCGAGGGTCTCGCCTGCGGCGACGGAGAACGAGACCGGTCCGACATGGCCGGCGATGAGATCGGTCACCGAAAGGACGGCGCGATCGGTCGGCGGCTCCGGCCGCACGAAGGCGTCCCTCATCGACCGGCCGACGATCATTTGCACGAGCGCGTCCGGCGACGTCTCGCGAGTCGGCACGGTCGCTACGCGGCGCCCGTCGCGCAGCACCGTGACGCGGTCCGCGATGCGGAACACCTCGTCGAGCCGGTGCGTGACATAGACGATGCCGATGCCGTTTGTCCTGAGCCGGCGCAGCGCCTCGAGCAGCCGTTCGACGTCGGCCTCGGGGAGGGCCGCGGTCGGCTCGTCGAGGACCAGGATTTCCGACTTGATCGCGAGGGCCCGGCAGATTCCCGACCAGAGAGCGCTCGGCGGCGGGCAACGCCGATATCGGGGCGTCCGGGTCGATGTCGCTGCCGAGGATGGCGAGCGCCGCCGCCGCCGCGTCGCGCACCCGCCGCCAGGAGATGACCCCGAGCGGCGACCGGGGATAGCCGGTCTGAATCGCCACGTTCTCGGCGACCGACATCCACTCGACGAGGCCGAGATCCTGGTGGATGAACGAGATCGAAGAGCGGGCTCTCCTTGCGCCGAGCGCCCGCCGATCCGGATCTCGCCCGCGTCGGCCTCGTACACGCCGGCCAGAACCTTTATCAGGGTCGACTTTCCGGCGCCGTTCTGACCGAGGAGCGCGTGCACCTCGCCGCGACGGACGTCGAAGTCGACCTGATCGAGCGCAAGCGTCGCGGTGAAATGCTTGACGATGCCCGTCATCATGAGGACGGGCGCCGCCTCGTCGGTCACCGACCGCTGTGCAATCTGCATGACCCTCCTCGCTCGGTTGTCGGGGCTGGTCTCCTTCGCCAGCCTCGGGCAGGCTTTCGGAACGCGTACTTCGCCGGGTCTCAGGGTGACGGCGGGCCATTCCCGTGCCTCATCGTGAGCCCTTTGCCGTCAGGCAAAGGACCTCGAAGAGCCTGCCCTGCGCGAAGCGAAGGGACGCTCGGGCGGCCGCGGGCGGGGCGCCCTCTTCGTTCGAGAAGCGACTTCGGCGCTTCTGAGGATGAGGGCGCCAACGCCCAGTCCGCGCCCTACTTCACTCCCCAGATTTCGAGGTAGTGCTGCTTGTAGTTGTTGCTCGGAATGAACGTGTTCTGGTCGCCTCCTTCGGAATGAATATTCTCCCTCGTCACCAGGAACGGCGGCTGGACGAAGCCGCTCGGCGGGTCGTTGTGGAAGGCGCGGTTCAACTCGTCGACCGCCTGCCAGGCCTGCAATTCGATCGGCTCCGACACGGTCACGACCTGATACTGGTCGCCCTTGCGGATGCGATCGTAGGCCGAGCGGTTGCCGTCGGCCCCGATCAGCTTCACCTGGTCGGGATTGACGCCGCCCGAGCGCAGGACGGGAACCGCGAAATCCCAATCGTTGTCGCCGACCGAGGTGGCGTAGAAGGGAAGACCGAAGCGCTGAACCCAGCTCGTGGTCAACTGAGGCTGACGCTGCGCCGCTTCCGAGGCTGGAGAATTGACGTAGTCCAGCACCTTGCAGCCGGAGCATTTTTCGATCTCGTCCTTGGTCGCCATCGATTTGACTTTGGCGATGGCGTATTCGTTGTGGGTGAGGATGACGACGCGCGCCTTGCCGTCGGAATCGGCGATCGCCCAGTCCGCCTCGGCCTGTCCGATCGCGCGCGGATCCTCCTCGATATTGACGAACAAGTTCAGATCCGGTTGTGGACCGGGGAGCCCGGCGGCATGCAGGCCGACGAATTTGACGCCTTGGGCGAGGCCGGCCTTGATCGGGCCCTGCAGGCTCGCGGCGTCCGCGAACATCGCGATGCCGTCGGGCTTCAGCGCGATCGCCTGGTTCATGCCGGCGAGCCAGGAGGTCGGGCTTCCTTTTCCGTCGATGACGGTGCACGTCCAGCCGATCTTGTCGCAGGCCTCTTTGATGTAGACGCCGTAGAGATGCGAGATGTCGTTCTGCTCGTCGCCCGACAGAAAGACGACTTTCTTTCCCGGCTCCGGCTTCGGCCCGCTCGTCGGTCCCTCCCACGTCGTCTGCGGACCGGCGAATTTTTCGACCGCCGCCTTCGCGTCAGACACCGTGTCCGCGAAGGCCGGCTGCGACGTCAGAATTCCTCCGAGGCGATTGCGGCGCCCGCGACGAGGGCGCGCTGGCTTACGTAAGTCTTCACGATGGGTCTCCTCCCTTTCCAAGCTCAAGCGTCGAAGCCTGCTCCTTCAAGCGCGCATTCGCCGCCGCAGCTCGAACGAATGACGAGCTTCGGCGGCAGGATGATGGTCTCAGGCGAAGCTTCGGGCGATTTGATCCGGCGGAGCAGAAGCCGCGCGGCCTCCTCCCCGATCTGGCGAGCGCCGATGGCGACGGTCGTCAGCGCGGGCCGATGCATGGCGCCCTCGGGGATATTGTCGAATCCGATGACGGCGACGTCGCGCGCCGGCTCGAGGCCGAGATCGGCGAGGCCCAGCATGACGCCCAATGGGCAGAGGTCGTTGTGGCAGAGCACCGCGGTCGGCGCATTCGACTTGTCCCGGAAAAGCTCGCGACTCCATGAGAAAGTCAATAGAGAAATTGCAAGCGTCTAACCTCGCGCCCCGTACCCGAACCGCTCGGCCCGGAACGGCCCAGGGTCGACGATCGTCGGCTCGCCGCTCATCAATTCGGCCAGCAGACGGCCGCTGATCGGGCCGAGGGTCAGGCCGAGGTGGTGGTGGGCGAAGTCGAGCCAGAGACCGGGCTTGCCCGGAAACGGCCCGACGATCGGGCGCATGTCCGGAAGACAGGGGCGGCGGCCGAGCCAGGGCTTTGGCTCCTTGCGCGCCCCGAGCGGGAACATCTCCTTGGCGAAGGGCTCGAGCCGCTCGAGATGGGCGGGCGACGGCGGGTCGTCGAGGCGGGCGAATTCCGCCCCGGTCGTCAGCCGCAGGCCCTGCGCCATGGGCGTGACCACGTAGCCCTTCTCGAGATCGAGGACCGGCCGATTCAGCCCCGCGCTCCCCCGCGCCTCGTAATGCATGTGGTAGCCGCGCTTGACGAAGAACGGCAGGCGAAGCCCGAGCGCGCGGACGAGGTCGTTCGACCAGGCGCCGAGCGCGATGACGGCGTCGCGGGCGGCGAGCCGGCCGGACGCGGTCGTCACCGCCCAGCCACCCGCCGACGGCTCGAGGCTCCGCGCGTCGCCCGTCTCCATCCGGCCGCCGCGCTCGACGAAAAGCGCGGCATAGGCGCGGGTCAGCGCCTGCGGGTCCGGCGTCGTCAGCGGCTCGCCGAAATGGGCGCCGCCGCGCGCGGCCTCTCCGATGTGCGGTTCCAGCGCTGTCAGCGCCGCCCGGTCGAGCATTATCGGGGCGAAACCGTAGGGCTTCAGCTCCTCGATCTCCTCGTGCACCGAATCTTCGCCGCGCCTCGTGCGAAAAACCTTGATCCAGCCGGTCGCCCGCAGGAGCGCCGCCGCGCCTGTTGCCTCGGCGAGTTTCTTGTGCTCGGCCGCGGCGGCGCCGACGAAGGGCGCCATCGCCTTCGCGGTTTCGATCCTTCCCGCATCGGTCGAGGCGCGGAAATACCGCCACAGCGCCGGGGCGACCGACGGCAGCGCGCCGTAGCGGACATGGGCGCGGGGGTCGCGGTTCAGCGCCGCGGCCGCGACCTCCGCCGGAGCGCGGGGAAAGAGGTAGGGGAAGATCGCCTCGCTCTGGACGATTCCGGTGTTGCCGTAGCTCGTCTCGCCCGCCGCCTCGCCGAGGCGGTCGACGATCGCGACCATCCGGCCGCGCGCCTGCAGCGCGAGCGCCGCCGAGACCCCGATGATCCCGGCCCCCAGGACGATGGCGTCGACGTTTTGCGGCGGCATGGGCGAACTCGCTTTGTAGCCGTGGTCGAGGGACTTTGCCGAGGATTGCGGCGGCAATGGCGCCTGTTGTTCCTCCGCCAACGGACCATCCGCTTCATGGCGGGCTCAGCTCCGCCTCGGCTTGCCCGCCGCCCGCGGCCGCTCGGGCGCGCCCGCCGCGGCGAGCACCGCACGGTACTCGTCGCGCTTCTCGTGAATCGAGGCGATCACGAAGCCCATCGGCACGCCGATGTCGACCAGCACGGCCTCGGAGAGCTGCAGGCTCGCCTCGATCGTCTCCGGCACCGCATCGGTCACGCCGAGCTCATAGAGAGCGCGCGCGTGGTCGGCGTCGCGGGCGCGGGCGACCAGGGTCACGTCGCGGCGCAGCAGTCGGGTCGTCTCGACCACCATTTCGTTGGCGCGCGGCGAATCCATGGTCACCACCACCGCCCGCGCGGTTTCGATCCCGCAGCGGCGCAGGTAGCCGGGCCGCGACGCGTCGCCGTAATAGACCGGCTTGCCGGCGTCGCGGGCGCGCGTGACGAGGCGGGCGTCCGCATCGACAGCGACGAACGGGACCTTGTGCATGTCGAGCATGTCGCCGATCAGCGCGCCGACCCGGCCGTAGCCGACGATGATCACCCGGCGCTCCTCGCTTTCGGGCGGCGCTTCTTCCGGCGGCGCGTCTGCGCGCTGGCGCGGCTTGGCGTCGATCAGCGCGCCGAGCCGGCCGAGCGGGGGAACGGCGAGCATCGAGATGGCGACCGCGCTGACGAGCGTCGTCGACAGCGAGCGGTCGATCAGACCGCCGGCGAGGGCGGCGCCGATCATCACGAAGCCGAATTCGCCCCCCGGTCCGAGCAGCAGCGCCATTTCCGCGCCGACCCGCGCCGGCAGGCGGAAACCGAGCGCCAGCGCGAACAGGATGAGCGCCTTGAGAGCGATCAGCGCCGCCGCGAGACCGAGGATGAGACCTGGCTCGGCGGCGATGAGCGCCGGATTGATCCCGGCCCCGACGGACACGAAATAGAGCCCGAGCAGCAGGCCCTTGAACGGCTCGATGGTCACTTCGATCTCGCGGCGGTATTCGGTTTCGGCGAGCAAGAGCCCCGCGACGAAGGCGCCGAGCGCCATTGACAGTCGGCTCGCCGCGGCGGCGAGGCCGTCGCCGAGAACGACCAGGAGACAGGCGGCCATGAAGAATTCCGGGCTCTTCGTTTCGGCGACGAAATGGAAGAACGGCCGCAGCGCGAGCCGGCCGAAGACGATCAGCGCCGCGAGCGCGAGCGCGGCGGGAACGAGCCTGCCGATCAGCGCCGCGCCGAGCCCGCCACCCGCGAAAGCGCCCGCCATGACAAGCAGCGGGGCGACCGCGAGATCCTGGAAAAGCAGCACCGAGAAGCTCGCTCGTCCAACCGGCGCGCCGAGCCGTTTGGCCTCGATGAGAACCGGGATGACGATCGCCGTCGAGGACATGGCCAGCGCGCCGCCGATCGCCAGCGCCGCCGCCGGCTTCAGACCGAGCACCCAGGCGATCGCGGTCAGGACCAGCATCGTGGCGGCGACCTGGAAAAGACCGAGCCCGAACACCAGCCGGCGCATGCGCCTCAGGCGCTCGAACGACAGTTCGAGCCCCATGTTGAACAGAAGGAAAACGACGCCGAAGGCGGCGATTCGATCGATCGTCTCGACGTTGCTGATGGCGAGCGCGCCGAGCCACGGCGCCTTCCTGGCGATCGATCCGAGCCCGTAGGGTCCGAGCGCGACGCCGGCCAGGAGGTAGCCGAAGACCGGGCTGAGCCTGAGCCGGAAGAACAGCGGCGCGACGACGCCCGCCGTCGCCAGGAACAGCAAAGCCTCCTTGTAAAGGGATAGGTCGACGGTCTCGTTCACCCCGCCAGCTTAGTCGATTCGATCGGATGCGCGAGCCTGCGGCGCAGAGGCCCGCATTCGAACCCAATTCCTGCAACCTCTCTGTATGAATGCGGCAGCATCACCGCCGAGGCCAAGACAGGGGAGGATACGAGCAGGGGCGCACAAGCTGATTCTAGTTGCAGACCCATGGCTGACCCTGCGCTTTCTGCAGTTTGATTTTCTGCAACAGTTGGATCACACAACTCCCAAGGTTAAGTCTCGGCGGGCCACTAATACTAATATTTAGAACCGCTTCATTAATTCGTCGTTTTTTTGACCAGATTTGGTTTCAAAGTTGGCTAGCCGTCGGCGGGAGTGGAGTTTTTGTTTGGCAGAATTGCTTTCGCACTGCCTAGCTGGGCCAGATGATGCTTTTCACGGCCAGCTGATCCTCCATCGAGGAACCTGCCATAATTTAACATCAGCCGGATGCCAACCGGAATATCGGTGGAGGAACTCGCATTGATCGGATCCGTAAAATGGTTCAACTCCCGGAAGGGCTACGGTTTTCTGCACCCATTTGACGGAGGATTTTACGTGTACGTCCACGTCAGCGCCCTCGAACGCGCCGGAATTGTTGAGCTGAAGGAGGGGCAGATGGTCAAATTCGACATTGTTGCGGACGAGCGTACTGGTGAGATTTTTGCCGACAATCTCAGCGTTCTGCCCGACGCGCGAAAGGGAATGCATGGCGGAGCAGGTGAACCGGCGCCACAGCCTAGCGCTCCGTTCGGCGGGCGGTTGATGGGGCAGATAGCCTCACGAATTGGGGCCCGTCGAGAGACGTAACGAACCATTGGCTCGGCTAGACAAATCATACCTTCGGCCGCAGTGCTTCACGAAGTACTCAAAGACCTCCCATTTTCTGACGACGGCTCAGGTTTTCGCTACGACCGCATGGTAGACCCAGAGCACGACAACGGCGCCGATCACCGCGACGGTGATGCTCCAGATATTGACGCCGGTGACCCCACTCATTCCAAAGGCGCTCGCGATGAAGCCTCCGACGATCGCTCCGACAACTCCCAGAGCGATGTCCATGAGGATGCCCGAGCCGGTCTTGTTGACGAGCTTGCTTGCGATGAAGCCCGCGATCAAACCTAAGATAATCCAGCTGAGTATGCCCATATCCTGACCTCCCTTTGTGTGCTCCTCCCCGTATCCGGGAGTCGCTCGATGCCACCCCCGGTTGAGAGCCAACCATCGGCCAATTCCGATTTACCAGCAAGCGCGCGGTGTTCCCACCAAGTCATCTTAATCAATCTCGCCATCACAGCTTCACATAATCGCCACGATATAAAGGTAAACATACCTGCGTATGGCGCACAAATTGCTGATGACGATCTTGGCGCTGTTGATGGACCCCAAAAATCTCAAAGGCGAACCGTGACAGTCTACAATTTTGAAGTCGTGAAGGATGGAAGCGTTATCCAAACGCAAGCGATCCACCTTCCGCACATTAGCCACGCATGGCCTACGATTAAACGGCTTGCGAATAGATTTTGGCAGCGAGGTCACAGGATTCGAAGTCAAGGACCAAGTCGGTGGAATTGTTATCCTTACGGGCGTCACCGCCGTACGCCATCAGGGACAGGGCGCGGCGAGTAGATATCTCAACGGCCAAGGCACGCATGGAACGCGGTCCGTACGCTGACGTCGAAGCTCTCTGTGTTGAGACTTCCCGTCCGTAACGGCGAGAACCATGGAGTTCTCGATACCCACAATGACATTAATAAAGTAGACGCAAAAAACTCCGCGACAATGCGAATTGTCCCAATCCGTATATATGAAATAATAGGTCTAGTGGATTTGGTTCGCTCACAGTTTTGATCGAGGATAGGAATTGCCTAAAAACGCTATTGGGAACGGATTCAATTCTGACGAGACCGTAGCGGATTGGACCGCCGCCACCAATCCAAGACACTGCCGATCCAACGAAGGGTTCAGCCGCCTGCCGCCCTTCGAGGACGTGCTTCAATACTTCGATTATGGGATGTCAGTGATCGGCAACGGGTTTGACAACTTAATGGCAGTGTCGTCCGGTCCGCGGTCAACAAACACGTGTGACCGCAGGGGGAGGTTCACCTCGCGTTCAGCGATGCAGGCCGAAAATCATTGAATACTCCACAGATTTGGGGGTTGCTTTGTGACAGCATCGAGCAGAGTTCTCTGGGAAACATCAAAAATGGGGAATCAACATGTCAGAGCTTCCAAAGAGTGCCTCCCACGGTGGCCGGCCGACACCTCTTGCCTCTCGCAATGAAAATCGGGCAGCCCAATTCGCCGCACAAGCGGACCTGATGCTAGCTCACTATCCCACCTATGAGAGGCAGCAAATTATCGAGCTTTTGCGTATTCTTGCCTCCAAGCCGGGAGAGGCAGAAGACGGAGTTCGGGTAGCTGGGCGCCCGCTTTGGTGACCGCTGCGTCGTTAGCCGGGCACTGTTCGATTGCCATCACGGGTTCACCGGAGGCCGGCTCGCCCCACTGACCTCGCGATAGCGAATAAGACGGATTGTGCGAGCCGTCGTGCTTCCGACACTTGTCAGACCTGCCGCGGAAGGCGAACCGCGGCGGCAATGACAATCCCGTGGGGCACGAATTCCCGGCAAAGTGGCGGCCACGCCGAAGGCTGGATGGTGGGCGATACAGGGATCGAACTTGTGACCTCACGCGTGTGAAGCGCGCGCTCTTCCGCTGAGCTAACCGCCCTTCCATTGTGTATCGATTATGGTTCGGCCTCTCCCTAACGTCTTGATTTTAAACAGAACAAGCCTCCCGTGTGAAGGGAGTGCTCTTCCGCTGAGCTAATCGCCCCAACCCGGCAACGGGTTTTGCTTTAAGGCGCGCTTGAGAGCCAAGTCAAGGAGAGAGATCGTTCCTCAGACCGCACGCGAGTGGCGGGGCTTGTCGCTCTGCCTGGCGAGATAGGCATCGAACAGTGCGGCGATCGAGCGGACGAAGGGGCGCCCGCGCTCGCCGACCACGATGCGCCGCCCGTCCCACGATGCGAGGCCGTCCTCCTCGAATCGTGTCATTCCATCGGAAGCGGCTGCCTTCAACGGCGAGGAATGAGCGCAATGTTCGGCCGCGACTGCGTCGAGATCAACCTCGAGATCGCACATGACGCGCTCGATGACGTCGCGCCGCAGCCGGTCGTCGGCGCTGAGGGCGATCCCCCGAACGGTCGCGAGACGATCGGCGCCGATCGCCTCGGCGTAAGCCGCCGCCGTCGGCGCGTTCTGCACATAACCCTGCGGCAGCGAGCGATCGAGCTCGCGCCGAATCCCACAAGGGCCGGCGCGGCGTCGGTCGTATAGCCCCGGAAGCCGCGTTTGAGCCGCCGCTTCGCCGCCGCCTCCGCCATCGGGTCGGTCGGCCGCGCATAGTGATCGAGGCCGACGGCAATATAGCCGCCCTCCTGCGTCAGCACGCGATGGATCGCCTTGAGCTGCCGATAACGGGCGACCGGGCCGGGCAGCTGCTCCTCCGGGATCAGCGCCTGATGTCGTTTCATCCACGGCACATGGGCGTAGCCAAACACCGCGACCCGATCAGGCTTCAGATCGAGCGCGAGGCGCGCGGTGCGCGCAACCCCCTCCTCCGTTTGCGCCGGGAGCCCGTAGATGAGATCGAGGTTGAGCGATCCGACCCCGAGATCCCGCGCCGCGTCGGCGCAGGCCTTCGTCTCTTCGTAGGACTGCACGCGTCCGATCGCGCGCTGCACCGAGGGCTCCAAATCCTGCACGCCGAGACTGATGCGCGTGATCCCCATCGGCTCGAGCGCCGCGCGTCGGTCCGGCGGCAGCGACGTCGGGTCAAGCTCGATCGCGATTTCTGCGTCCGTCGCGAATGCGAAGGACTGTTTCAACCGGTCCGTGATGGCGACCAGGCAGTCGGCGGGCAGCGACGTTGGCGTGCCGCCGCCCCAGTGCACGTGCGAAACCGGCGCCCGCCTGCCGATCAACCGGGCGACATGATCGATCTCGCGCATCAGGAGCGCGGCGTAAGCGCGATGCGACGATTTCAGCCGGACAACGGACGTGTTGCAGCCGCAATAGAGGCAGAGACGGTCGCAGAACGGCACGTGAATATAGAGCGACAGCGGCGTTCCCGCCGGCGCCTCGGCGAGCCAACGCGCGTAGATACCCGCTGTGACGTCGGGACTGAAGTGCGGCGCAGTCGGATACTCGTGTAGCGCGGCGCTTGGCCATCGTAGCATGCTCGTCAGAGTTTTCGCGGCTTCCCCATCCGCCGGCGCGAAACCGTTTCCGGACATGCAAAAATCCTACTGCCAAACGGGCATTATCCCATCAATTGGGGCGATTGGGGCCGAATATCGTCGGAAAGGTGCGACCCGTCGCCGCGGGCGGCGGTTGCGAGCCGCGAGCGGGCAGGCGATATAATGCGGACGCGCCATGCTCGCGGAGGGCCATCCGTGAACCGTCACGCCCTGTTCCATATCGGCGACCTTGGGCTGAATCCGGCGCTGCCGCCGATCGGGGTCTGGCGCACGAAGCTCCTCCTTTCGTCCCGCTGTCCCCGGACGGCGAACACCGATACGGCTTGGACATGTTCACCCTTGACGATCTCGCCGACACCATCGCGCGCCGCGCCGAAGCGAGCGCCGCGCAATCCTACACGCGCAGCCTGCTGGACAGGGGCGCCGCATATTGCGCGCGCAAGTTCGGCGAGGAGGCGATCGAACTGACGATCGCGGCCGCCGCCGAGGGAGAAGACGCAGTCCGCAGCGAAGCCGCCGACGTGCTCTATCACCTGCTCGTCGTTTTGCAGGCGCGGGGCGTCGCGCTTCAGTCCGTGATGAGCGAGTTGCAGAGCCGCACGGGACGGAGCGGCCACCAGGAAAAGGCGTCACGCAAAGGCTAGCGCGCGAGGGCAAGCACAAGGAAGTCGTCTTGGATCGTCAAGTCCGCGCTCCTCCCCTGGAATCCCCATTCCGCCGCTTCACCCGCGACGAATGGGCGCAGTTGCGCGCCGACACCCAGCTCACCCTGACGATCGACGACCTTCGCAAGCTGCAGTCGACCCATGACCCGATATCAATCGACGAGGTCGTGGCGATCTATCTGCCGCTGTCGCGCCTGCTTGCGCTCTACGTCGCCGCGACGCAGGGGCTGTTCAAGGCGACGCAGCGGTTCCTCGGCGCCGTCGACGGCAAGGTGCCATACATCATTGGGGTCGCCGGGTCGGTGGCGGCCGGAAAGTCGACGACGGCGCGGGTGCTTCAGGCCCTGCTGACGCGCTGGCCGAACACGCCCAAGGTTCAGCTCGTCACGACCGACGGCTTCCTGCATCCGAACGCGGAGCTGATCCGGCAGGGGATCATGGACCGCAAGGGCTTTCCCGAAAGCTACGACGGAAAGGCGCTGCTCCGCTTCCTGTCGGCGGTCAAGGCGGGCCTGCACAACGTCGCCGCGCCGGTCTATTCGCACCTCACCTACGACATCGTGCCAGGACGAATCGATCCTCGTCGATCGTCCGGATATCCTCATCCTCGAAGGGATCAACGTCCTCGCGCCAAACCGGCTGCCGCGAGACGGCAAGGAGATTCCGTTCGTCTCCGACTTCTTCGACTTCTCGGTCTTCCTGGACGCCGACGACGAGCTGCTGGAGCACTGGTACATCGAGCGGTTCATGGGGCTCCGACAGACCGCGTTCCGCGACCCGCGCAGCTACTTCCGTCAATATGCGGATCTCGACGACGAGGAGGCGGAGGCGACCGCCCGCTCGATCTGGCGCAGGATCAATCTCGTCAATCTCCACGAGAACATCCTGCCCACTCGCCAGCGCGCCGATCTCTTGTTGACGAAAGGCCCGAGCCATCGCATCGAGGAGGTGGCGTTGCGGAAACTGTGAATACCAAGGCGATGAAGTCGACCTTTCACCTTTGCTGTCTCGGGCTTTTGTGCTGTCTCCCCACGGCGGCAGCCGCCGTCGAAGCTCCGCCAGCCTGCCGCGGCAAGGATCTCACCGAGATCGCCGGGCTCGCTGCGGCCAAAGCCAAGCGCGCCGACGATCTCGCCAACGCCGATGGCGTTTTCTGGCGGATCGACAAGCCCGGGCTGGATCCTTCCTACCTTTACGGCACAATCCATTCGACCGACGATTCGGCGCTCGCGCTGGCGCGTCGCGCGTCGGAGCAAATCGGCGGCGCCAAGGTGGTGGCGACGGAGCTCGGCAGCCCGCTGGACGCGGTGGCGAAGGCGAACGCGGGCGCGGCCATGCTAAGCAGGGCGCTCGACCGAGCGCACGACACGTTCGAGGACGCGCCTGCGGCCGATCGGGCGGCGATCGAAAAGTTCATCGCCGCTCAGGGCTACCCCGGCGAATTCGCCCACCATCTCAAACTCTGGTTCCTCGCGGTGCTGACGGCGATCCCGCGGTGCGAGGCGGAACGTCAGGCGGCCGATCTGCCGGAAGTCGATCAGCTCATTGCCCAGTCCGCCGAGGCGTCCGGGGTCAAGGTCGTCGGACTCGAGACGGTCGAAGAGCAGCTCGACGCTATCTCCGCCATGCGCCCGCAGGTCGCCGCCGTCCTCTTGGCCCTGGCGGCGCGCGATCCGGGCCTCAACGACGACGTCTACGCGACCCTGCTGAGGCTCTATCGCGAGAGCCGTCCGGCCGAGATCCTGCCGATTTCGGACGCGCTCGGAGACGTGAGCGAGGACGAGCGCGCGGCGGAGGACGAATTCACCCGCCTCCTCCTGGTCGGCCGAAACGCCACCATGGCCGAGCGGATCGCGCCGCTGTTGAAGGCCGGCGGCGCCTTCATCGCGGTGGGCGCCCTGCACCTCCCCGGAAAGGACGGTCTGATCGAGCGTCTTCGCGCTCAGGGATACACGGTCACCAAAGTCTGGTGAGGCCTTCTCACTCGCCGTAGGGCGTCCAGATGTTCTTGACCTGCGTCGCGCAGCGCAGGAACGCGCGCCCTTCCGCGCGCGTCCAGTCCAGGGCGGAGGAGGCGACCCACGTCGCCTTCAGATTGCCGGCCGACAAAGCCTCGGCCTTCGCCGCGCCCGCCGCGTCGCCGACGTACCAGAGAGCGTCGACGTTGTCATGCTCGGCGAGCGTTGCGGCGAGCGCGTTCGAATTCGCCCGTGACGATATTGACCACACCGCCGGGAACGTCCGATGCGTCGAGGACGGTGTAGAAATCGGTCGCGCTCAGAGGATGAAGCGCAGACGGGACGGCGACGACGCAGTTCCCCATCGCGATCGCCGGCATGACGAGGGAAATGAAGGCGAGCAGCGGCGCTTCGTTCGGGCAGACGATGCCCAGCACCCCCCACGGCTCGTTCATCGCCAGCGTAACGAAGCGCGAGCGGGTGGCGTGGACTGCGCCGTCGAACTTGTCCGCGAAGCCGGCATAGAAGAAGGCGCGCCTGACCGACGCCTCGACTTCGGCCTCGGCAGCGCGTGCGGATGCGCCCGTCATCGCGCTGAGCCGCCCGGCGAACTCGTCGGCCCGCGCGCTGAGGTTCTCCGCGACATAGTAGAGGACCTGCGCGCGGTTGTGCGCGGTCGCCGCGCCCCAGGACGACGCCTTCGCCGCGGCCTCGACCGCGTTGCGGACGTCCTTGCGGTTGCCGAGCCCCGCGAGGCCGATTTCCGCGCCCCTCGGATCGAGGACGGCGTAGCTGTAGCCGGAATCGGGCCGCGCCTGCTTGCCTCCGACATAGAGCTTCGCGGTGCGGTCGAGATCCCCGGCTCGGTCATTCGCCGGAGCGGTTCCCGGCAGGGCGCTGAGCTGTGCAGCCTTGACCGGATTGAGCCTGCCCGCCGGCGCGTCGGCGGCGCGGTACTCGAACAGGCCCTCGCGGCCGCCCTCGCGGCCGAAGCCGCTTTCGCGATAGCCGCCGAAGCCCGAGGCGGCGTCGAACATGTTGGTCGAATTGATCCAGACGACGCCCGCCTTGATGCGGGCCGCCACTTCGAGAGCGCGGTTGACGTTCTCCGTCCACACCGACGCCGCCAGGCCGTAGCGGGTGTTGTTGGCCAGGGACACCGCCTCGTCGGGCGTGCGGAAGGTGGTCGCGACCAGCACGGGGCCGAAGATTTCCTCGCGCGCCAGGATCGACGCCGGCTCGACGCCCGTGACTAGGGTTGGCGGATAAAAGCAGCCGCGCTCCGGCAGGCGATCGTCCGCGCGCCAGATTTCCAGCCCCTCGCCTGCACCTTCGCGCATCAGCCGCTCGATGCGCTCGAGCTGGACGGGGGCGACGATCGCGCCGACGTCGGTCGACTTGTCCAAGGGATCGCCGACCCTGAGCTTCGCCATTCGCGCCCGCAGCTTGGCGTAGAGCGCGTCGGCGACGCTTTCGGCCGCCACCAGCCGCGACCCGGCGCAGCACACTTGGCCCTGGTTGAACCAGATCGCGTCGACCACCCCCTCGACCGCGCTGTCGAGATCGGCGTCCTGGAACACCACGAAGGGCGACTTGCCGCCGAGCTCGAGCGAGAGCTTCTTGCCCGTTCCGGCGGTCGCCTTGCGGATCAAGCGGCCGACTTCGGTCGAGCCGGTGAAGGCGATCTTGTCGACGTCATCGTGTGAAGCCAACACCGCCCCCGTCGCGCCATCGCCGGTGACGATGTTGACGACGCCCGCCGGCAGCCCCGCCTCGACGCAGATTTCGGCGAAGGCGAGCGCGGTCAGCGGCGTATATTCGGCGGGCTTGAGCACGACCGTATTGCCCGCCGCGAGCGCCGGGGCGATCTTCCAGGCCAGCATGAGAAGCGGGAAGTTCCACGGGATGATCTGCCCGCAGACACCGACCGGGCGCGTCCCCGGGAATTCGGCGTCGATCAGCGAGGCCCAGCCGGCGTGATGGTAGAAGTGGCGGGCGACCAGGGGAATGTCGATGTCGCGCAATTCGCGGATCGGCTTGCCGTTGTCGATCGTCTCGAGCACGGCAAGGAAGCGCTCGCGCTTCTGCACGTGGCGGGCGAGCGCGTAGAGATGACGCGAACGCTCGTGGCCGCCGAGCGCCGCCCATTTCGGCAGCGCCTTGCGCGCCGCCGCGACCGCCGCGTCGACGTCGGCGTCCGAGCCTTGCGCCGCGCCGGCGATGCGCTCGCCGGTCGCCGGGTTGAACACGTCGAACAGAACGCCGCCGGGCTTGGTGAAGCGCCCGTTGATGAAGTGGCCGAAGCCCGCCGCATGCTTCGCGAGCCAGGCACTGACGTGCTCGCCGCTTTCCGGCGAAGGGCCATAGTCCATGGTGCGCAGGATGTCCTTGACGAGCGCCATCTGACGTCCTCACGCCATCGCGTGCCGATAGGCGGCCGAATAGCGGCCGGTCGCGAAATGCTCGAGCTGGCGCTCGATGTCGGTCAAGAGCCCGCTCGCGCCAATGCGGAAGAGGTCGGGCTGCATCCACGGCAGGCCGAGCTCCTCCTTCATGAGAATGAGCCACGCGAGCGCGTCCTTGGCGGCGCGCACGCCCCCTGCCGGCTTGAAGCCGACGTCGACGCCGACCCGCTCGCGATAGTCGCGCAGCGCCCGCACCATGACGAGGCTCACCGGCAGGGTGGCGTTGACCTCCTCCTTGCCGGTCGAGGTCTTGATGAAGTCGGCGCCGGCCTGCATCGCGACCATGCTCGCCGCATGGACGTTGCGGAGCGTCTTGAGGTCGCCCGTGCCGAGGATCACCTTCAAGTGCGCACGCCCCGCGGCTTCGCGCATCGCGGCGATCTCGTCGTAGAGCGCGCTCCACTCCCGGCCGAGGACATGGGCGCGGGTGATGACGATGTCGATCTCGGAAGCGCCCTCGCCGACCGCGTAGCGGACCTCCTCGATCCTGAGCTTCAGGGGCATGAGGCCGGAGGGAAAGCCGCTCGCGACCGAGGCGACCGGAATACCCGAGCCCTCGAGCGCCCGGACGGCGGGGGCGACCATGGTCGGATAGACGCACACGGCGGCGACGGTCGGCGGCGCGTCGGCAAGACCGAGAGCGGCGAGGAGGTCGTCGCTCAGCGGGCGCCGCGCCTTGGCGCAGAGGCGGCGGACGCGCTCGGGCGTGTCGTCGCCGGCGAGCGTGGTGAGGTCGATGCAGGCGACCGCCTTCACCAGCCATGCGGCCTGGTATTCCTTCTTGACCGAGCGGCGGGTGGTGAGCGTCGCGGCGCGCCGCTCGACCGCGCTCGTGTTGACGCCCACGCTCTCGAACCAGTCAGGGCTGAGCGGCGCGCCGGGATTGCGCGGCCGATTGTGGCCCTGAAGGGCGTTCTCCCTCATCTGGTCCATGCGCCGCCTCGCTGGCTTCGGCAGACGGTCAAACTGTCACAGTCGTGGGGCCCGATTCAAGGGAAGAACCTTGAGTTTTCGGGGCCGAAGGTCGACCGCGGGCCGTGGGAGCCTTGCCCGAGAGCCAGCTTCGCATCCAAACCTTTTCAAGGCGTCAGGCGCCAAAAATCGTAACCGTCACTGGCTATAGAGCGTTCAGAACGATCCTCCTGAATACAGAATTAAGAAATTCTGACCCGGTTACCCTCTTCTAGAACCCGTTTCGCTGTGTGTTTTTCCTGCGGTCGTCCGCTCGGATTTGAGCCCTTTCGCCGCCGGCGGCGGCTTCCTGTCTTCAGAAGGCTTCAAAAGATTTCCGAAATTGCCGCCAGGGGCTTCCGAAAGAGTTCCGAAATCTGCAACTTCCTCCTGAATCGCTCTCAAGGGTTGGAACAAAACTAGAACCCGCCGCTCCGAGCTTGTCAAGAAGATTTGGTCCCGCTCTGAGCGCACGCCTTTTCCAGCCAGCTCGGCGGGAGGCAATGAGCGCGCTGGGTTCGTCTCATCGGGACACGCGCTAGATGCGAGTCGTACCAGCGCCCCGAGCTTCGCGTTGACGGGCGCCTCGAAGCCGCTTATGCGCCCTTCGAAGCCAGCGAAGCGTGAGGAGAAGGCGCACGGATGAGCCTCGCGCGCTTCGCCCGATGGGGGGGCGGCAAGCGAAGCGTCAGAACCGTCGCGCAATGGGCGGTTCTGCTGGCGCTTTCGCTCCTGTTCATCGCGGGCCTCGAGCTCGTTCGCCTGCCGGCCGCGCTGCTTATCGGATCGCTCGCGGCGGCCGCCTTGCTCACCGCCGCCGACATCGAGGTCAGCGTTCCGCTGCCGCTTTTCTACTGCGCACAGGCCGTCGTCGGCCTTCTGATCGCGCGGGCGATCAAGCTCTCCACCCTCGCCGAGATGGGGCGCGACTGGCCGACGTTCGCAGGCGGCGTGCTCTCCGTCGTCGGCGTCAGCGCGGCTCTCGGATGGCTGCTTGCGCGCCTGCGGATTCTCCCGGCTCCGCGCCGGTGTGGGGTTCTTTCCCCGGCGCCGCCACGGCGATGACGCTGATGGCCGAGGGCTACGGCGCGGACGTTCGCCTCGTCGCCTTCATGCAGTACCTCAGGGTGGTCATGGTCACGGTCGTCGCGACGCTGGTTGCGAGCGTATGGACCGTGACGACGCCGCACGCAGCCCCGCCGCTCGTTTGGTTTCCGCCTGTCGCGTGGACGTCCTGCATGCTGACCGCGATCCTGGCCGTCGGCTGCGCAGCGGCCGGGCGCGCGTTCCGCATTCCGGCCGGGGCGCTGCTCGTCGCCATGGGAGCGGGCGCAATTTTGCAGGACGCCGGCGTCATGCGGATCGAGCTGCCGCCTTTGCTTCTCGCCCCCGCCTACCTCCTCGTCGGCTGGAGCATCGGGGGGCGCTTCAACCGCGCGATTCTCGCCCATGCGGCCAAGGCTTTTCCGAAAGTCGCGGCGTCGATGCTCTGCCTCATCCTGGCTTGCGGCGGCCTCGCCGCAGCGCTCATCAGGCTCGCGCATGTCGACGCGCTGACCGCCTATCTCGCGACAGAGTCCCGGCGGGGCCAATTCGGTCGCCATCATCGCCGCCTCGACCAAGGTGGACGTGCCGTTCGTCATGGCGATGCAGACGGCCAGGTTCCTTTTCGTCCTGCTCGCGGGCCCCGCGATTGCGCGCTTCGTCGCCTCACATGTCGCAAAGTGATGATCTGAGGGGGGCCGTGGGGCGCAGCTTGGCTTCGAAGAAAGCGCCGGTTTGATCGGGGACCCATCCTGGCCGGGCCGCAGCGCCGATGACGCCAAAGCCGACCGGCAATTCACAACCTGAGACGCCCCGGTTAAGCTTGCGAGCCTTTGCCCATAATCCGAGGCCGAAAGATGCACCGCATCGTCTTTCTCGATCGGGCGACGATCGCGCCGCAAATCCGGCTGCGTCCGCCGTCCTTTCCCCACATCCTGGTCGAGCACGACCACACTGAGCCCGAGCAGGCGGCGGAACGGCTCGCCGGCGCTTCGATCGCGATCGTCAACAAGGCGACGCTCGACGCAGCGGCCTTGGCGCGCCTGCCGGATCTGAGGCTGATCGCCATGGCCGCCACCGGGACCGATTGCATCGACAAGGACTATTGCCAGGCTCACGGCGTCGCGGTCAGCAACATCCGCGCCTACGCAACGCACACGGTGCCCGAGCACGCTTTCGCCCTGATGCTGGCCTTGCGCCGCAACATCTTTCCCTACCGCGCCGACGTTCTTGCCGGCGAATGGCAGAAAGCCGGTCAGTTCTGCTTCTTTCGCCATCCCATTCACGATCTGGCCGGCGCTCGGCTGGGCATCATCGGAGAGGGCGACCTCGGGCAGCGGGTGGCGGACATCGCCCGCGCGTTCGGCATGCGGCCGGTCTTCGCCGCCCACAAGGGCAAGAGCGGCCTGGGCCCGCTCTACACGCCGTGGCGGGAGGTCTTGGAGACGAGCGACGTCATCACCTTGCATTCGCCGCTCCTCCCGGAAACCCGCGGCATGATCGGGCTCGCCGAGTTCCGCCAGATGAAGCTGAGGCCGCTGCTCATCAATACGGCGCGCGGCGGACTGGTGGTGGAGGAGGATCTGGAGATCGCGCTGGAAGAGGGCCTCATCAGCGGCGCGGGCTTCGACGTCACGCTTCCGGAGCCGCCGCCGCCCGACGGTCCGCTGATGCGCATCGCGCGCCGTCCCAACGTCATCGTCACGCCGCACGTCGCCTGGGCCAGCGACGAGGCGCAGCAGGCGCTGGCCGACCAGTTGATCGACAACATCGAGCGCTTCGTCGCCGGCAGGCCGACCAATCTGGTCACGGGCGGGTATTGAGGAAGAGCGGCGGGCGGGGAAACCTTGCCCCCCTTCTCCGCGAAGCGGGGAAGGAGGTGCGGAGAGCAGGAATGCGTCGGGTGAAGGTTCGCGGCGACGGTCGTGCAAGGGGCTCGGAAGGTCGCCAGCCGGGGCGCGGATATCACGGCAATGTCGGACATAAGATCGTGGCGACGTTCGTGCAATTTGGCTCGGGTCGATGGTGCGGCCCACACCCCATCCGGCGCTTCGCGCCACGTTGTGTCCGCAACGCGGAGAAGGGAAAGATCACCGGCCTCGCGCAATGCGATAAGGAAGTATCGTCGGGCCAGGAAATCACCCTATCGCGGCCGGTTTCGGGCCTCCGCTCGGACAGTCCAGGAACTCGACCGTGTGCACGACCGGCGTCGGGCTCGCGGACCCGAGCTGGGCGATGCAGCCGATATTGCCAGGGGCGTCGCCGCGCGGCAGGGTCAGAGCTCGACCGGCTGCTCCGACATTCCGTCGACGCCGAAGATGCGCTGATATCGTTCGACCTCGTCGGACGGACCCAGCGCCTTGTTCGGATTGTCGGAAAGCTTCACCGCAGACCTTCCGTCGGCTTCCGTCACTTTGCAGACGAGCGAGATGGCCCTGAGCTGCCCGTCCGCTCCGGCGGGCGCGCATCCCCGGAAGTCGTTGGTCAGGTTCGTCCCCCAGCCGAAGGACAGGTTGACCTGGCCGCGAAGCGCGCGGGCGGACGCTTCGATCAAATCGACGTCCATGGCGTCCGACAACACGATGAGCTTCTCGTGGGGATCGCGCCCTCGCAGTCGCCACCAGTCGATGAGCTCGCGCGCGCTCTCGACCGCCGGCTTGGAATCGGGCCGGGCGCCCTTCCAGTCGGCGACCCAGTCGGGCGCGTCGCGCAGGAAAGCCGTCGTGCCGAAGCAGTCGGGCAGAACGACGAGCAGGTTCCCGCCATACATCTGCGCCCAGTCCTCGAGAACCTTGTAGGGCGCGGCGCGCAGCTCGGCGTCGTCGCGCGCGATCGCCGCGTAGACCATCGGCAGCTCGTGGGCGTTGGTGCCGATCGCCTCGAGGCCGGTGTCCATCGCGTGCTTGACGTTGGACGTCCCGATGAAGCTTTCGCCGAGGCCCTCCTGCAGCGCTTCCACGCACCAGCGCTGCCAGAGAAAGCCGTGCCGGCGGCGCGCGCCGAAATCCGAGACCTTCAGCGGCCCCTCGCGCGCCAGGAGCCGGAGGCGTTCGACCTTCGACCAGAGCTTGGCCTTCGCCCGCGCATAGAGCACGTCGAGATCGAAGCGGCTCATGTTGCGCATCGCCGCGCGAGCGCGAAGCTCACTGATGATGGCGAGGGCCGGAATCTCCCACATGGTGGTTCCGGTCCAGGCTCCCGCAAAGCTCAGCTCATATTGCCCGTCGCGCCGCGTCAATTCGTATTCGGGGAGCTGAAATCCGCGCAGCCACTCCATGAAGTCGGGCTCGAAGATGTGCCGGGTCCCGTAGAAGGTATTGCCGGCGAGCCAGATCAACTCGTTCTTCGCGAAGCGTAGAACTCCGCGCATGACCGAGCTGGTCGACCAGCTCCCGCTCGTCCACGATTTCGGCGAGGCGAACGGAAGTCGTCCGGTTGATGAGCTGAAAGGTCACCTGCCGGTTTGGATGCATCTTCCAGATCATCTGGAGCATCAGCAACTTGTAAAAATCCGTATCGAGCAGCGTCCGGATCGCGGGATCGATCCGGAAGGTGTGGTTATAGACGCGGGTTGCGATGTCGGTCGCCATTGTGCGACCTTATGGAGCCGTTCGAATCGCGGCAAGCGCAGGAAACGCGTCGGGATCACGGATTGAGGCGGAGATGAGCGAGACGTCGGCCAGCGCCGCGCCGGCTTCGCGGCGGAAGCCGCGTGTCGGCTTGTTCGTCACCTGCCTCGTCGACATCATCCGCCCGACGATCGGCTTCGCCGCGGTCAAGCTGCTCGAGGACGCGGGCTGCGCGGTCGTCGTGCCCGCCCAGACCTGCTGCGGTCAGCCGGCCTACAATTCCGGCGATCGGGCGACGGCCAAGCGGTTGGCGCGCCAGGCGATCGAGGCCTTCGCGGGATGCGACTACGTCGTCGCTCCGAGCGGCTCGTGCGGCGGCATGCTCGCGAGGCATTATCCAGACCTGTTCGCCGGCGAGCCGGAGATGGCCGGCAAGGCCGAACGCTTCGCCGAGAAGACGCATGAGCTCGTGAGCTTCCTGGTCGACGTCATGCGCGTCGAGGGGGTGGAGGCCCGCTTCGAGGGAACCGTCGCCTATCACGATTCCTGCGCAGGGCTCAGGGAGCTCGGCGTCAAGGCTCAGCCGCGGCGCCTGCTGGCGTGCGTCAAAGGGCTCACGCTCGTCGAGCTCGAGGAGGCCGAGACCTGTTGCGGATTCGGCGGAACTCTTCGCGACGAAGTACGGCGAGCTGTCCGACGCCATCGTGACCCGCAAGGCGGAGGATATCCGCCGGGCGGAAGCCGGCACGGTGCTCGCAGGCGACCTCGGGTGTCTCCTGAACATGGCCGGGAAGCTTCAGCGTAATGGCTCTCCCGTCAAAGCGCGGCATGTCGCGGAAGTTTTGGCGGGGATGGCGGAGGGGCCGGCGATCGGCGAGCCTCAGCGGGAGCCCGGCCGATGAGCGAGGTCGCGACCACGCGCAACTTCAAGAGCAACGCCCACGAGGCGCTCACCGACGCGCGCCTCCAGGGCGCGCTGAGCCACGCGCGCAACTTCACCTTCAAGCGAGCCGCCGCCGCCGAGCGCCTGCCCGAGTTCGAGGCCCTTCGGGACAGCGCCCGTGCGATCAAGGACCATACGCTGCTCCATCTCGACCTCTATCTCGAGGCCTACGAGCGCAAGGTGCGCCAAAGCGGCGGCCACGTCCATTACGCGCAGGACGCCGAGGAGGCGCGGCGAATCATCGTCGACCTCTGCAGGTCGCTCGGCGCCGAGACCGTCACCAAGGGCAAGTCGATGATCTCGGAGGAGATCGAACTCAACCAGGCCTTGGAGGCGGCGGGGATGGAGGCGGTCGAGACCGATCTCGGCGAGCACATCATCCAAATTCGCGGCGAGACGCCCTCTCACATCCTCGCCCCGGCGATCCACCTGACCAAGGAGGACATCGAGCAGGATTTCCGCAAGGCGCATCGCGATCTGCCGGCGAACCGCGATCTCTCGGCCCCGGAAACGCTGCTCGCCGAGGCGCGGGCCGTATTGCGGGCCAAGTTTCTCTCTGCCGACGTCGGCATAACCGGCGCGAATTTCCTCGTCGCCGAGACGGGCGCCTCCGTGATCGTCACCAACGAGGGCAACGGCGACCTGACCCAGATCCTGCCCAAGGCGCATATCGTGGTCGCGTCGCTCGAAAAGGTCGTTCCGACCATGGAGGACGCCGCGCAACTGCTTCGCGTCCTGTCGCGCTCGGCGACGGGCCAGGACGCCTCCGTCTATACGACCTTCTCGACCGGCCCGCGCCGCCCGGACGACCCCGACGGTCCGTCGGAATATCACGTCGTGCTGCTCGACAACGGTCGTTCGGCGATGCTCGGCGGCGAATTCGAGGACATGTTGCGCTGCATCCGCTGTGGCGCCTGCATGAACCACTGCCCCGTCTATCAGGCGATCGGCGGGCACGCCTACGGCTGGGTCTATCCCGGCCCGATGGGCGCCGTGCTGACGCCGTCGCTGATCGGCGTCGCCGAGGGCGGTCAGCTGCCGAACGCGTCGACCTTTTGCGGGCGATGCGAAGCAGTTTGCCCGGTGCGCATTCCTCTGCCGAAAATGATGCGTCACTGGCGCGAGCGGGAATTCGAGCGACGCCTGTCGCCGGCGCCGTTGCGCCACGGGCTGGGCTTCTGGGCTTTCTTCGCCACGCGGCCGACGCTCTATCGCCTGGCGACCGACCTTGCGGCGCGCGCGATGCACTTCGCCGGGCGCGGGAAGGGACGCTTCTCCTCGATGCCGTTCGCCAGCGGCTGGACCCGATATCGCGATCTCGCGGCGTCCGAGCAAGCCACGTTTCAGAACCAGTGGCGAGCCAAAGGCGGAGCGACGCAATGAGCGCCCGCGAGGCCGTCTTCGCCAGCATCCGGCGCTCGCTCGGCGTGACGGGGGCCGAAGCTCCGCGCCGGTTCGAGGTCGAGAGCCGGCTGGCGGAGAGCCCCACCGGCGTCGTGCCGCAGCGCGGGCAGGGCGACGTCGACGCCCGCGTCGAGACGTTCAAAGCGGAGGCCGCCCGGGTCCAGGCGAGCGTCGTCGAGGTCGAGAGCCTTGATGCGGCTCCCGCCGAGGTCGCGCGCTTCCTCCGCGACAACAACTGTCCCGCCTCCTTGCGTATGGGCGCCGACGAGCGGCTCTCGTCAATGCCGTGGAGCGCGACCGCGCTCGAAATCCTGCACGGGGCATCCGACGGTCACGACGCAAACGCCGTCTCGATGGCGTTCGCCGGGATCGCCGAGTCGGGCACGCTCGCCCTCGTCTCGGGACCAGCGAACCCGACAACGCTCAACTTCCTGCCCGACAACCATATCGTCGTGCTTCGGAAAGAAGACATCGTGGCGGATTACGAGAGCGTCTTCGCCAGATTGCGGACCGCTTACGGGAAAGGCGGATCGCCCCGCACCCTCAATTTCATCACCGGCCCGTCGCGATCGGCCGACATTGAACAGACGCTGCTGCTCGGCGCCCACGGCCCGAGAAGACTCCATATCGTGATCGCCGGTGACGTTGTTCCTGGGAATTCTGGTTCACGGCCGTCGCAATAATGCCGTCGTCGTACAGTTTTGGTAACCTTGCCATGGTTAATCAAAAAAGAGAGGCGTGCGCATCCGTAATGGAAGCGCGAAGGCGCGAGTCGGTTCGATGAAGTTTGACGTGCGGTTTATTGGACTCATTTGCTTGCCTTTGGCGGTTTCGGTCGCCTTGGCGCAGGAGACGACGGCGCCGGCGCGGGACGTTTCGCCGACCGTCAAACCCGCCGGAGCAAATCCTGAGCCTCCAGCCGGCGCTCCGGCGAATCCCTTCATGCCGTCGCAGGCGGGCGCGGCGACGTCACCTCCAGCCGCTGCCCCGGGGTCGAGCGCAGGGGCGTCCTCCCCGGCCACAACCCCCGCGCCCAGCGGGGGGGCGCCCTCCCCGGCCGCAGCCCCGGCGCCCAGCGCAGGGGCGTCCTCCCCGGCCGCGGCGCCGGCGCCAACCGCGGCGTCGCCCGCCAACGCCCCGACGCCGGCGGCGTCCGCTGGAGCGCCCGCGGGCCCTCCTGTCGCCGCGGCGCCCCGGCCGAAGCCGAAGAAGGTCGCTCCTCCGCGGCCTCCGCTCGAGACCGCCCTTTCGGCCGACCCCGAGCCCACCTTTCAGCCCAACACGTTCTTCTCCACCGCGAAGGCGTCCGAACGCTACGGGGCGATCGCCGACGCCGGCGGCTGGCCGACCGACATCGTGGCGCTGCATCCCGGCGCTTGGGGGCGCGAGGTCGCAAAGCTGCGCAGACGCCTTGCAATCGAGGGCTACCTGGACGCGCAGCATTCGGCCGGGCCGGCCTGGACTGCCGAGCTGACGGCCGCCGTCAAGCGCTTCCAGTCGCACATGGGGCTCAAGGAGACCGGAATCGGTCGCCGGCGCGACGCTGAAGGCGATCAACATTTCCGCCAGCGTCCGGTTCAGAGAGCTCGCCTCCAGCGCCGACCGCCTCGCAGGGGTCACTTTTGATTTCAGCAGTCGCTATGTGGTGGTCAATCTGCCCTCGACATCGGTCGAGGCGGTCGAGAATGGACGCGTCGTCCACCGCTATGTCGCGATTGTCGGCGATCCCGAACACCCGTCGCCCGAGATCGCCGCGCAGATCCAGGTCATCAACCTGAATCCGACGTGGACGGTGCCGGTTTCCATCATCAAGAAGGAAATCATCCCGCACATGCAGCGCGACCCCGGCTATCTGACGCGCGAGAAGATCCGGATTCTCGACGGCTCCGGGCAGGAGATCAACCCGAAGGCGATCAACTGGAGCACCGAGCGCGCCGCCAACTACATCTTGAGGCAGGATTCGGGCGCCGGCAACTCCCTCGGGACGATCCGCATCGGCATGCCCAACAAGCTCGCCGTCTACATGCATGACACGCCGTCGAAGCGGCTGTTCGGCGCGGACTACCGCTTCCTGAGCCACGGCTGCGTCCGCGTCCAGGGGGTCTACGACTACGCGCAGTGGCTGCTCGAGGGGACGCCCGGAGGCCCGAACGGCGTCTGGGACAAGGCGGCGATGCTGGAGAAGGTCAAGGAGGGCGCGCCCTTCGACATCAAGCTTCCGAAGCCGGTTCCGGTCATCTGGGTCTATCTCACGGGCTGGTCGAACGGCGACGGCCCGGCCAACTTCCGCGACGACGTTTACGGTCTCGACACGGTCGGAGGCGCGCAGGCGAGCGCGCAGCCCGCGCCGACGCAGTAGCTTCGCCCGCTCTCCTCCCCGGCTTGACCCCGGGGATTGCGGGGGAGAGCCGCCTGAGCGAAGCGAAGGGGCCGGGGTGAGGGGAAGCACCCCCGAGCAAAACTCATGCATCCGTCGGCGAACGCGCCGGCTTGACGCGCCGAGCCGTCTCCGCGCTAATGAACGCCGGCTCAGGCAGAGACGGGGAGGAGATTCATGCTGCGCCTTTTGGCCGCGTGCGCCGTTCTGGCGGCGTCGGCGACGGCCGCCTCGGCCGGCGACGCAAAAGGCGAGTGGGCGCGCGAGGACGGGAAGGCGAAGGTCCGCTTCGCCCCCTGCGGCGGCGAGGCGATCTGTGGAACGATCTCCTGGCTTCGCGATCCGAAGAACGATCCGGGGAAGGTCGGGCAGGAGGTGTTCTTCGGCATGAAGCCGCAAGGCGACAACGTCTGGACGGGGAAGGCCTTCAATCCGGAGGACGGCAAAACCTACAGCGGCAAGATGACCCTTTCCGGCGACCGCCTCACGACTGCCGGCTGCATGCTCGGCGGCCTCATCTGCAAGTCGATGAGCTGGACCCGGGCGCGCTGAGGAGAGCTGGAGCGCCGCCTCGCGGTCCTTGAGCGTCCACCTTCAATAATAGACGAAGCGCCCTTCCGGGGCGAGCTGCTGGATCAGGTCGAATTCCTCGCGGTTTGCTGTCAAGACGGGCAGTCCTGCCTTCGCCGCCGACAGAAAAATCAGCGAGTCGTTCAGGCATTCCTTCCGCTGATGTTTATGAAACCCTTGCGTCCGCGCAAGGGTCCCTGCGATCACGCCGGCCTCGAGCCAAATCTGGTCGTCCGGGGTGTTGAGCCGCAACTCGGGCACAGCGTCGATGAGCGCCGCGTAGTGATCCCGAATCGCGCGCCAGCCGGGCCGAGCCGGGTCGGCGTTGGCTACGCCGATCGCCAGCTCGCCCAGACAGATCGAAGAGTGGAAAAGAAGCGCCCGTTCGACGACGGCGGCCGCTGGCTCAGGCAGGGTTCCCGCGGCGGCTGAAATATAGACGTTGGTGTCGAGAAGCAGCGCCGGCCGTCCCGCTCGAGGCAATTCCGCCGCCGTTGAAGTCGTCGCGCGGGCGAGGCTTGAGCGGTGCGGTCTTCCGCTCGGGCTTCCGCCTGCGGAGCGCCTCGGTGAGGCTAATCGTCAAGGGCGTGGCTTTTGCCGAGCGCGCCTTTCGTGCGCTTGAGAAACGCGGCGACGGGGTCCGGCTGGGCGAGGGCGGCCAGCGCCAGAATGCCGAGTTCAGTCGGCGAGCCCGCCCCGCTTTCGCGTCGCGCGGCCTCGATCAGCGCCGGCGGGGCTCGAAAGCTCACGTGCTCGGTCTTGTCGCCGTCCAAGAGCCCAGCCCGGCGGGCGTCTTCCAGAACCGCGGCGGCGCGTGGCGCGATCGAACGCGACCGTCGGTTCTTCGTCGGAGCCTTCTGCGCGAGATTGGTCGCCATCGCCGCGTTCTTATCTGTGTGCAAATATTGGCTTTTGTCACACAAGTCCAATCCGCGTCGTGTTCCGCCGCCAGCGCGTTCAGGCCCCAAAGCGCGGCGACCTCGATCGTGACCTCGGGAATGCGCACCGGGGTTAGCGCGCCCTGGGCTAGCCCTGAAGACGAGTCGAAGCGGCCTTCCGTGCGGTCCCGATCAGCCTCGCCACTCGCACCCGTCGCAGCGCGGCCAAGCCCTGGTCGTCCGCATCCCGTACTGCGGAAGCTCGGGCTAGTGAGACGGCGCCGCCTTGCGCTGAGGCGACCTCAGGTCGACCCGCTGCAGGAGGAAGGACGCCGGAACGAGCAGCAGGGCGAACAGCGCCAGGGCGGCGAACACGTCGATATAGGCGAAGAAGGTTGCCTGGTTCACCAGCGTCTGCCCGATCCACCCCACCGCCTGGCGCTGGGCCTCGGCCGCGCTCGACCCGTGCTGGGCGAAATAGGCCTCAGCGAGCTTGAGCGTGTGGACGTACCCAAGCGACGACGGGACGAGGTCCGCGTCGAGGCGCGACTGATGGAACTGCTCCCGTCGCACGAGCAAGGTTTGCATCGCCGATATGCCGATGCTGCCGCCGAGATTGCGCGCGACGTTGATCAGCGCCGACGCCTGCCCCGATTTTCCCCATGGCAGACCGACGTAGGAATAGCTCGTGATCGTCAGGAACAGGAACGGAATCCCGACCATCTGGAAGACGCGCGCCCAGGCGAACCACCAGAAGTTCGCGTCCGGCGCGAGCGCGGTGAAGTGATAGAGCGCGATTGCAATCGTGAGTAGCGCCCCCGCCATCATGTATCGCGGCTGAACAAAGCGGCTCACCTGCCCCGCCGCCAACATGCTCGTCATGGCCGCGAAGCCGCCCGGCATCAGCGAGAGGCCGGCTATGGTGGCGGTGTAGCCGAAAGTCTCCTGCAAGATCTGGGGCATGAGCTGCGTGGTGCCGAACAGGACCGCGCCGACCGACATCATGATGAAGAACGACGTGCCGAACTGACGTCGCCCGATCAGGCTGATGTCCACGATCGGATCCTCGCGTGTGAGCTCCCAAGGCACGAACGCGAGAAACGACACCGCCGATACGATCGCGCACACGACGATGAAGCTCGACTTGAACCAGTCGTCCTCCTGTCCCTTGTCGAGCACGATCTCGAGAAAGCCGAGGAACAGCGCGACCAGCACAAAGCCGATCCAGTCGATGCGGAGGCCCCTGCGCAAGAGAGCCAAACGCTCCCGCACCAAAGCAGGGGGCTCGTCGACGAACATCGCCACAAGCGCAAGCGACAGGGCGCCGACCGGCACATTGATGAAGAAAATCCAATGCCAGGAAACGTTGTCGGTGATGTAGCCTCCGAGCGCCGGCCCGACCGCGGGCGCCACGATGACGGCCACGCCGTAGACCGCGAAGGCTTGCGCGCGCGTCGCCGGCGGAAAGGAATCGGCCAGCATCGCCTGCTCGCTCGGCGCCATTCCGCCTCCGCCGATCCCCTGAAAGACCCGGAACACGACAAGGAGCGTCAGGTTCGGCGCGAGGCCGCACAGCAGGGAAGCGACGGTGAACAGCCCGACCGACAGCATGTAAAAGCGTTTTCGTCCGACGACGTCGGACAGCCACCCGCTGATCGGCAGGATGATGGCGTTGGCGACCAGATAGCTGGTGAGAATCCAGATGGCCTCGTCATAGCTGGCGCCCAGCGCTCCCGCGATATTCAGGAGCGAGACGTTGGCGATCGACGTGTCGAGCACCGTCATGAATGTCGCCATCGACAGGATGATCGTGATGAGCCACGGGTTGTGCGAGCCGGCGGCCGAGCGGCTGGAGTCCCAACCCCCGTTGGCTGGAACAGCCGTCACAGCCCAAGACCCGAGAGAGGATTCGAACGGACCTTGACCGACGGCGTCACCGACATGCCCGGACCGAGCTCGAGGTCGGGCTGTTTGTTGAACACGAGTTTCACCGGCACGCGCTGCACGACCTTGACGTAATTGCCGGTCGCGTTCTCCGCCGGAAGGAGGCTGAAGGCCGTGCCGCTGCCCGCCTGAATGCTCTGGACATGGCCCGGGAAGCACTTGCCGTAGGCGTCGATGCAGAGCGTGGCCGGATCGCCCGGATGCATGTCGGCAAGCTGGGTCTCGCGGAAGTTGGCGGTGACCCAGACGTGGAGCGGGACAACATACATCAGCGTCTGCCCCGGCGTCGCATAGACGCCTTTCGCGGCTGTCAGTTGGGTCACGCGGCCCTCGAAGGGCGCGACAAGGGCGGTACGCGACAGATTGGCGTCGGCCAGGGCGAGCTGAGCCTCCGCCTGCTGTCGCTGCCCTTCCCCAGTCTGCCGCTGCGCCGCATCCACGGAGAGCTGCCGCTTCGCCTGGGCGAGGAGCGCCTGGGCCGCGTCCAGCGCAGCCTGCTTCTGGATGAGATCGGACCTGGCCAGCTGGGCCTGCTGCAGCGTGCCGGCGCCTTTTTTCAACAGGTCTTCTGCCCGTTGATACTGCTCCTTGGAATAGACCAGGGCCGCCTGGGCCTCCGTCACCTGCTCGGACACCGAGTTGACCGTCGCCTGCTGCGCCTTCGTCTGGGCCTCGGCAGAGCCGATCGCCGCCTCGGCCTGGGCAATTTGAGTTTTCGCCTGGGACTGGGCCGCGAGGTAATTGCGGTCGTCGAGCCGCGCCAGAACCTGCCCAGGCTTGACGATCTCGTTGTCGGTGACGGGAACGTCGGTGATCGCAGCGGCGACCTCGGCGCTGATCGCGCTTGGGCGCGCGTCGATGAAGGCGTCGTCGGTGTCGGCATATTGACTCGCGTTCAGCCACCACGCGACCCCGCCCGCGATCGCCGCCAGAAGAAGCAGCAGGATGACGCTCGTCGCGAGCTTGTGCGAGGCGATCCAAGAACGGACGCCGCGCCTCGAAGGTTCGTCCCGCTCACCTTCCGGCTGATCGACCTCGGGCGCAGGCCGTCGCTCTGCGACCTCGTCGTTGATGGTGGGAGCTTTGGAATTGCCTTCGCTGCGCGCAGCGGATGGCTTCTCGCCTTGCGTAGCCGTCACGTCGACCTCCGGTCGCGACCAACAGCCCCGCCGCTGTGTTGTTCCCCGTAAATTACTGCATTGCATTGCGGAAACGACCGCGGGTAGCGCTTACCGCGCTACCTTCGCTCGTATATATCGATCTTCGAAAGGTAAAAACCATTGCGATGAGGATCGCCCGGCCGGAAGCGTCAGATCATTTCAGCGTGAGAGACTGTTCAGCGGTATCGACCGACTTCTCACTGCGGCTCGGGTCCATGATCTGGGTCGGCGCCGTCACCGTGCCGACGGCGACGCCGGCGGCGACGTCGACCGCGCCTCGGGTGAACGTGCCGAGCGATTGCACCAGGCCCTGCCTGGCGTCGGTCAGGGTCTGCCCTTCGGAGAGACGCTCCCCGATCGCGGCGACGACTTCGCCGGTGGCGAATTTGCTATGGTTGGCCACGTCGTTGGAAGCTAAACTGGTCAGGTCGACAACGTTCACGCGGGCCTTTTCGAGCATCGAGAAATAAGGCTCCTTCGTCGGGTCGAGCGCGCCGAGTCGCGTCGTGTCGCGGGCGAGAAAACTCGACAGGCCGAGGGCCTTGTCATCCCTCGACACGAACAAGGTGAACTGGGTCCCCCGCGGGACAGCATCGATCTCGGCGATCTGGCGGCGGAACACGTCGACGTCGATGTCGGGCGAGGCGAGCATCACGTCCCGGATCTTGGTCGGCAATCCCCGGTCGCGAATCGCCATCTGCCGCAGCGCCTCGACTGTGAGGTAATTGCCCATCGAATGGGCGAGGATGGAGATCGAGCCGACGTTCGGGTTGTCGCTCAGCTTCTGCAGCAGCGTCTCCAGCGCGTCGCGCGAATACATGGCGCTGTCGCGGTCGTAGACGTAGTCGATCGCGTTGCCGCCCGACGGCCAGGTGAAGAGCACCGGCGCGACGTCGACATGCGCGTCATGGACGATCTGGGCGAAGCGATAGACGGCTTCCTCGAAGCGGGTGTTGTACCCGTGGACGAAAATGAGGACCTTGTGTCCGGGAGTTTTGGCGACCCGCTTGTTGAACTCGGCCCTCGCCTGCGCAAGATCCATGCGATCGGCTCGCAAAGTGACGAAGTCATGCGCCGGGTCGCCAGGCGGCCTCGACGGCCACTGAACCTCGCCGGCCTTGCGGGCCTCTTCCGGCGGGATCGAGACGACGATGTCGGCGAAATCGAAACCCCTGCCGCGCGCCCCGCCAAACATGACGCCGGGCGGATCGACGACCGGGGCGCGGGTCGTGGCCACGAGGAGGTCGACTGTGCTCGCGCCCGGCACTCTCGTTCCGACAATGAGATCGCCGTAGGGACGACTGGCGCAACCCGCGACGAGCGTCGCCAAGCCGATCATGGCGATCGTGGCGGGGCGAGGGCGCCGCGCCGTCGTTGAATCGCCGATTACGCCTTTACAGGCCGGCCCGAACGCGCTCATGCTGACGCCCCCACACTTCCATTTCAGCCCAGCGATCGGGCGGCGCCGTCAAAACGAATTCGATCGGCGTTTGCAGCCTGGCCGTCTTCGCGGGCTCGGCGCGCTCGTGTGCGCGCCAGTACCACCAGATCGCTGCGAGGATGATGACGATCAGCAGAATGATCGCCCAGATCGGGAACCCGCCCGAGCTCGGAGCAGGCGCCCGCGTTCGTCCGGCGGCGGCGCTGGTCGACGGCCTCACGGGGCTCGCCGCCCGGGACGCCGCCGAACTCACGGGTCGGGCGGGACCGGCCCGAAGAGCGCCAAGGCCAGCCAGCAAACCGGTTGGGGCGAGGGCTCGCGAAAGTTCGACCGGAAGCGCCGCGGCGATTGCATCCTTCTGAGCAGCGAACATCGCGGCGATGGATGACGGATCCGACCAGTCGGACGGATCCTGCTGGCCGATGGCGGCGATCGCTGCCTGCGCGGCGGCGCCGATCGCCGACTGGGCCGCGACCAGCGGCACCCCCGAATACTGGCTCAGCGCGCCGGCAATGCTCGACAACCCCGACCCGCCAAGCAGGCCGCCGAACAAATTCGCGCCCTGGTTGAGCGCGCCGGACTTCCCCCCGCCGATCGCGCCGGAAAGCTTTGTGGAAAGATCAGGGTCCGAGTTCGACACGATCTCGACCAATTTCCGGGCGCCGCCGGGCGCCGCCGCAGTCGTGGCGAGCGCGCCGAGGATCACGGGAATCGCGGCGCTGACCAGCTTCTGCGCCGCCGCTTCGTTGATGCCGCTCGCGCGCGCGAGGCCCCCGACCAATTGCGGCGTGAAAAACTGAGACACCAAACCGACGAGATCGATCGCCACTTGGACACCCCTCGACGGAATTGTGGAGGCGGCGCCCTCCCTCCGAAATCCCGCAAACCAGCCCGACACTTTTTCCGTTGTCCCGATACGGCCCGACAACCTAACCGGAGCCGGCGCAAAATCCTAGTCCGTCAACCGGCAAAGCGGAAATGGAGCACGTCGCCGTCGGCGACGACGTAGTCCTTGCCCTCGAGGCGGAACTTGCCCGCTTCGCGAGCCCCCGCCTCGCCGTGATTGGCGACGTAGTCCTCATAGGCGATGGTCTCGGCGCGGATGAACCCTTTCTCGAAGTCGGTGTGGATGACCCCGGCCGCCTGCGGCGTCTTGGTCCCCTTCTCCACCGTCCAGGCCCGCGTTTCCTTCGGGCCGGCGGTGAAGAAGGTGACGAGATGAAGGAGGTCGTAGCCGGCGCGAATGACCCGATTGAGGCCGGGCTCGTGGAGGCCAACCGCCTCGAGATAGTCTTCCTGCTCGGCTGCCGGCAGCACGGCGATTTCGCTCTCGATCCTGGCGGAGACGACGACGGCTGCCGCGCCTTCCTGAGCGGCCTGCTCCCTCACTCTCTCCGAGTAGGAATTGCCCTTGTCGGCTGAGGCCTCTTCGACGTTGCAGACGTAAAGCACGGGCTTTGACGACAGAAGACCGAGCGACTGGAAGAGATCGTGCTCCTCGCGGCTCACGCCCGCGGCGCGGGCAGGTCGTCCCTCGCGCAGTTCGGCGAGGCTGCGCTCGGCGAGCGCGAGGATTTCCTTCGCCCCCTTGTCGCCCCCCTTGGCCCTCTTTTCCATCGCGACAATGCGCCGTTCGAGACTTTCGAGATCGGCGAGCATCAGTTCGGTCTCGATCGTGGCGATGTCCGACAGCGGATCGATACGGCCTTCGACGTGGGTCACGTCGCTGTCCTCGAAACAGCGCACGACATGGGCGACGGCGTCGCATTCGCGAATGTTGGCAAGGAACTGATTTCCGAGCCCTTCGCCCTTTGACGCGCCGCGCACGAGGCCGGCGATGTCGATGAAGGTTAGCCGCGTCGGGATGATCTCCTTCGATCCGGCGATCGCGGCAAGAGCGGTCAGCCGAGGATCCGGCACGGCCACCTCTCCGACGTTGGGCTCGATCGTGCAGAACGGATAGTTGGCCGCCTGGGCGGCGGCGGTTTGCGTCAGGGCGTTGAAAAGCGTCGATTTGCCGACGTTCGGCAGGCCGACGATTCCGCATTTGAAACCCATGGGAGGGAAGCCTATTCTTGTCGGGAGAGATCGGCCCTATGCAAGGGCCCAGGACAAAAGGCAAGCGCGCAGCAGGAAAGTCGCCTCAGCGACCACCGACCTTACCCGCCCCCATTTTGGGTCGGGTTTCGCCTGACGACCGCCCCGAAAGGCGGACAGGACTCTGCTTGAGAGCTGCGTTGCATTTTCTTGTGGTAGGCAGGCGCGGACGTTCGGGTCAACGATGGACGAACGACGGGAAGGCGAGGACGCAGTTCAGGCGGCAGGCGCTCTCGCGGCTGAGGATACGGCGGCGGAATCGCACGAGTCCTTTGCGATCACGGCGGCCGCGTCGCTCGAGCAGGTGCGGAAACTCGTTCTCAAGCACGGCGACTCCTTCGGCGTGTTCGACAACAACGGCGACGCTGTTTCAGGCCCCGGGAGCGCCGAGGGCCTCTATCACCGGGACACGCGCCATCTTTCGAATTTCTCCGTGACGATCGAGGGCGCGCGACCCATGCTGCTCAGCTCGACGTTGCGCGACGACAACGCCACGCTCACCTGCGATTTGACCAATCCGGACCTGTTCGAAGATCCGGACCGCCTGACGATCGAGCACGATCTCATTCATCTGCGAAGAACGCGCTTTCTTTGGCGGGCGGGCTGTTTCGAACGGCTCAGCATTCGCAACTTTGACCACCGGCGACGCCGTATTCGGGTTGGGATCGCCTTCGCCGCGGACTTCGCCGACCTGTTCGAGGTCCGCGGCGCGCATCGGAAACGGCGGGGCGAAGCCAAAGAGCCCGAGATCGACGAGGCCGGCGTGACACTGAGCTACGTCGGGCTCGATAGCCGACAGCGGTCGACCACGCTTCGTTTCGACCCCAAGCCGACGAGGCTGTCGGCCGGTCGGGCGGTCTATGCGCTCGATCTGGATCCCCGAGAATCGTGTTCGATCTTCATCGAAATTGATTTCCGACAGGAAGAATCGCCCCTTCCGCCGATGCGCGCGTTCTTCATCGGCCTGCGCGACGCGCGGCGAGAGCTGCGCGACGCTTCGTCGCGTGCGGCCTCGGTCGAGACCTCGAATGAGATCTTCAACGAGGCGGCCCGCCGCAGCATCGCCGACCTTTATATGCTGATGACGCGCGTGCCCGAAGGGCTCTATCCTTATGCGGGCATTCCGTGGTTCAGCGCGGTCTTCGGCCGCGACGCCATCATCACCGCGCTTGAAATGCTCTGGCTCGATCCGAGCATCGCCCGGGGCGTGCTGGGGCATCTCGCCGCGACGCAGGCGGTTCGGAGCGATCCCGAGGCGGACTCGGAGCCGGGAAAGATTCTGCATGAGGCGCGCCACGGGGAAATGGCCGACCTCGGCGAAGTTCCCTTCGGTTGCTATTACGGCAGCGTCGACTCGACCCCGCTCTTCGTCATGCTCGCCGGAGACTATCTCGAGCGGACCGGCGACGTCGAAACCATCCGGCGGCTCTGGCCGCATATCGAGGCGGCGCTGAACTGGATCGAGCGCTACGGCGATCGGGACGGCGACGGCTTTGTCGAATACGAAAGGCGCACCGGCCAGGGACTGGCCAATCAGGGGTGGAAGGACAGCCACGACGCGATCTTCCACGCCGACGGCCGCCTCGCCGAGGGACCGATCGCGCTCGTCGAGGTGCAGGCCTATGTCTACGCCGCTTGGCGCGCCGCCGAACGGATCGCGTCGCGACTGGCGGATGCGAAGCGCGCCGGCGCCTCCAGCGAGAAAGCGGAAGCGATGCGCGCCCGCTTCGACGACCGGTTTTTCAACTCTGGCTTGGGCACTTACATCCTGGCGCTCGACGGCGACAAGAAGCCGTGCCGCGTCCGAGCCTCCAACGCGGGCCACGCCCTCTTCGCCGGGATCGCCTATCCGCAGCGTGCGGAGTCCGTCGTTCGGACTCTATGGGCAGCTCGTGCTTCTGCGGGTGGGAAATCCGCACCGTCGCTTCCACCGAGGCGCGATACAACCCGATGAGCTACCATAACGGTTCCGTCTGGCCGCACGACAACGCCCTGATCGCTGCGGGATTTGCCCGCTACGGCTTCCGTCGTGAGGCCGCCAAGGTTTTCGAGAGCTTGTTCAGCGCGTCGACCTACGTCGACCTGCGACGCCTGCCTGAGCTCTTCTGTGGATTCCCGCGGCAAAAGACCCGGGGACCGACGTTCTACCCGGTGGCCTGCATGCCCCAGGCCTGGGCGGCGGCGGCCCCGCTCTACCTCATCCAATCCTGCGCCGGCTTAGCTTTCGATCCCGCCGCGGGGCGCATCACCTTCCGCGAGCCGATCCTCCCCCGCTTTCTCGACGAGGTGATCCTCAGAGGACTGCATGTGGAAGGCGGCAGCGCCGACGTCGCCCTTCGTCGCTCCGGCCGGCACGTCGTCGTCGACGTCCTCGAACGCCGGGGGTCGGTCGGCGTGCTGACGATTACCTGAAGGCCGGCGGTGGGACGTCTCCGAGAGAGCGCCGATTGTGCGGACGCTGCGGACTCGATGGCCGACTTGCGCGACCACCCGCAAGATACGAGCCTCGATCGGCGAGATGGATTTGACCGTGGCCAGAATGGACGCCGACGTGAACCACGTGGCCAACACCGTTGCGCTGATCCAGCATGCGATGCGCAACTTCGACGCGCACGTCAGTCCCGCGGCCGGCGTCATGCTATGGGGGAGCCGCGGCAATCCCCTGACGCCGCCGTTCGCGCCGCCCGCGCCCAGATAGAGGGGGCCTGTAGGGCCGGGTCGATGACCCGGCCGAGGCGCGGTCAGCGACCGCGCCTTCCAGCCGCGAGCTCGACCGATCCGGTCCGGCTTACGGCCTCAGCCCTTCCGTTGCGCCTCGCGGCGTTGGCGCGCTTTGGCCATTGCCGCGGCGGCGAGCGTGGCGGCCGTATCGACGAGGGCGGCTCCTCCGCGACCGAGGAAAGCCGATTGCAGGATCGGCCGGGCTCGCCGCCGGCCAGCAGGCGTCGAGCGGGATGAAGACCTGATAGCCGAGATTTTCTGCGTCGCGCCCCGTCTGCTCGACGGCGCTCAGCACGCCGCAAAGAACGAGCGTCGTCACGCCGGCGTCCTCGAGCAGTCTTTCGAGGCTCGGTCTGGAAGAAAGCTTGCGCCGCGTCGGCGGCGATCGCCGTCTCGCCGTCGAAGGGCTTCGCCACAAACGCCTTGCATGAAGCCGACGCCGAGCTGTCGAAACGCGCGTGGACGACCGGCAATCCCTCCTTCCGCCAGGCGGCGATCAGCGACGCGAGGTTCGCCTCGACCCTGCGGCCGTCGCCCGCGCTCAAGCAATGCTCGATCGCTTCCTGCGCGCCGACGACGATCAGGGTCGCGTCCGCCGGGAGCCGCAACGTCAGGCCCGGCGCGGCGCGAGGGCCCAATAATCGAGGTCGAGGACGACGTTCGGCTCGTAGCCGTCGCCCTCGCTCAGCGGGAATTCGGCGCAGGGGAGATTCTTCGTGGCGATCGTTCGGATGCGCAGCGCGCCGACGTCGCTGCGCCCGGGCAGCGCCGCCGTCTCGACGATTTCGCTCCAGGCGAACACGGTGTCGCCGGCGAACAGCGGCGCGACGTGACGCCCGCCGTTGATCGCCGCGATATGGAAGGCGTTGGCGAAGCCGTTGAAGCTCAGCGCCCGGGCGAGCGAAATGACATGGCCGCCATAGATGAGCCGCCGTCCGAACCGCCCCTGTCCCTCGCTGTGTTGGTTGAAATGCACCTTGGCGGTGTTTTGGTAGAGCCGGGTCGCGATCATGTGCTCGGCCTCTTCGACCGTGACTCCGTCGACGTGGTCGATCCGCTCGCCTGGCCGCATAGTCCTCGAACCGGTGCGGCGAACCGCTCAGCGCGTCGTCGAACGCGGCGCGGTCGATCGGCGGACAGGCCGAGCCGAGCTCCGGCGACGCCGACCGCCTCGGGCAGTTTCGGAACGGACGGCTTCGGGCGCCGGCGCGGCGGGGTCGCGCTTGCGCACCATCACCCAGCGCACGTAATCGACGACGGTCTCGCCGCGCTGGTTCAAGCCGCGCGAGCGCACGTAGACGACGCCGCTCTGCCGGTTGGAGTTCTCCTTGAGGCCGATCACCTCGGAGACCGACGACAGCGTGTCGCCCGGATAGACGGCCTTGAGGAACCGGCAGTCGGCGTAGCCGAGATTGGCGACGGCGTTGAGGGAGACGTCCGGCACCGTCTTGCCGAACACGACATGGAAGGCGAGCAGATCGTCGATCGGGCTCGCCGGATAGCCGATCGCCCGGGCGAAGGTCTCGGCGCTCTGGGGGGCGAAGCGCGTTCCATACAAGCGCGGAATAGAGCGAGGCGTCGCCGGCGTTGAGCGTGCGCGGCGTCGCATGCCGAATCGTCTCGCCGATGCGGAAATCTTCGAAAAACCGGCCGGCGGCGGTCTTGGAGGCGGAAACCTGGGTCATGGGGATCAGTAGAAGAGAGGGGCGATGTCATCCTCGATGATCCATTGGATGAACATGATCGCCAGAAGGAGAATGATCGGTGAGATGTCGATGCCGCCGGTATTCGGCAGAAACTTGCGGATCGGACGGAGAAACGGCTCGGTCAGCGTCGAGAAACAGGTTCCACACCGCGCGGACGAAGTCGTTGCGGATGTTGACGACGCCGAAAGCGATGAGCCAGGAGAGAATGGCGCCCGCGATGATGAGGTACATGTAGAGATCGAGAATCATGAGCACGAGTTTGATCAGCGGAAGCATGACTTCTCCTGGGGCTCCTGGGGCTCCGGCGCCGTTGACAAGGGCTGGGAGGCGCACGTAAAGAGCCGCGCGACGGGGCTGTAGCTCAGATGGGAGAGCGCTGCAATCGCACTGCAGAGGTCAGGGGTTCGAATCCCCTCAGCTCCACCAGGTAGTCCGTGCGGAGAGTGGCTTCCCCTTCTATGGCGCCTGAAGATGCCCGATTCCGGTAGGGAGAAGGCAATCAGGGGCCAGCGGCAGGTCGGCCAGTCCATAAGGGCCTTCTGGCTGCGTTCGCCGGGCGCGCCTTGCGCCGGCGGCTGACGATCGCGCAATGATCAGGCAAGCGGCGCATACGGCGCAAATGCTCCCGGCTCGACCTCGTCGAGGCCTTCCTCCCGGTCCTGTCGCTGCCGTCGGCGCTTGCACCACAAGGGGATTTGGTCTCCGAGCGAACTTCGAAAAACTGGGCTATGATGCTGGCGACTTCGAAGGTGCGCCAACTTCGCCCAAAATACTGCCTGTTGCGCTTTCGGTCCGTTGGAGAAGAGAATTGTCGCCGGTCGGCAGGTCTTCATTCGGTTTTTTGGCGCGGATTGCCGTGTTGGTTCTCTGCTCATGGATTCTTGTCGTTCCGAGCTCGCGCGCCCAAGACACCGGAGGATTTCCCGGTTTCCTGCAGCATCTGTTCGGGTTCGGGTCGAAACAGCAAACTCCGCCCAAGGCCAATCCGCCAGAATCCGAGGCGAACGATGCGAAGGCAGGACTTTGTCTCGCCTTCAGCGACACGCGCGCTGTCCGGCAAAGCGCATGTCGAACCTACATTTTTTATTACCGTGATCGGCGACAATCTCGCCGTCTCGGCTGCCCACGGCTTGGCGGAAGCTTTTGCCGACAAGCCTGACATTTCGGTCAAAGATGTCGTGCGGGATCTGTCTGGTCTCACTCGCGACGATTACTACGACTGGCCCAAAGCCGCTCGCGACCTCGTCGCGGGCAAACAAAGAATCGACGTCGCGGTCGTCATGATGGGCGTCAACGATCTCCAGCCGCTGAAAGACGGTGACGCAATGCTCGACCCTCTCAGCGAGAAATGGCTGGCCCTGTATGGTCAGCGGGTCGAGAGCCTGATTGCGCCATTTCGGGACAAGCATATCCCGGTTCTCTGGGTCGGGTTGCCCCCGATGCCCGATGACAAACTCAACACCGAAGCTATTGCGCTGAACGAAATCTATCGGGAGCATGTCGAGAGAGCCGGCGGCAAGTACATCGACATATGGGACGGTTTTGCCGATCAGAACGGACAATACAACGCTTTCGGGGCGGACGTCGAAGGGCAGAGGGGGAGGCTGCGGTCGGGTCCCAATGGCCTGTATTTCACCAAAGCTGGCGCCCGCAAGCTCGCGCAATTTCTCGAGATGGACATTCGCCGCGCCTACGATAAGGGCAAGGCTCAGAACGACATCGCCGCGCTTCCCCCGGACATCGAGCAGCAAGCCGATGACATCAATGCGGAAATTCGTCGCGAGATGGGCGCAGACAAGTTTCTGGGCAACGGCCTCCCATCCGCTCTCAAACCGGAAACCGGCCCCATCCTGTCGCTGACGGCGAGACCGACGGCGACCAACGCCGCGCTGGTCGGCACGCTTCGAGATGTAACTGCCCTCGGCGGTGACGAAGATCGAAACGTGTCGCTGGGACGCTCCGCCGAACCGCAGGTCGGTCGCGCTGACGACTTCAGCTGGCCCAAACCATAGTCTCTCCGGGCCAAGGGGGAATCTGAGCGGTTACGCGGCCTGCGAGGCCCTTGGCTTCCCCATCGACCGCCGCAGATAGGCCGAAAGACGTCCCGAAAATGCATCGGGAGTTTCGGCGAATAAGCGGTCGAACGCGGTCTGGGCCCGCCGCCTGAGTTTCTTCTGCTTCGCCGCCAGCCGCGCCGTCAGCTCCGCCTTCGCCTCGGGCGTCAAAAAAGCGCGCTCGGTCGCGAAAGTCGCCAGCATGTGCAGATCATTGAAGTCGCCGAGCGTGTCGCGCAGCGCGTTGAGCTCCTCGGACTGAGCGCCGAGCGCCGCCGGCCGGGCGGGAGAGAGCGCCGCCAGCTGATACCGAAGGTCGACGACGCGGGTGCGTAATGCGTGAAGCGCCGCCGGGTCGTCGCTGGTGAAAGCGATTCTTCCGCGCTTTCGCGCTTGCCTGTAGGTGCGCGCGACGGCTTCCACAATGTCGTCGGCGGCGACCTTCTTAAGTTCCAAGGCCTCGAGGCGTTTGACGATAGCGTTGAGCTGGGAGCGGGAGGCGCTCGTCGCAAATCCGCCGTGGGCGCGCCCCGCCGCCGCCCGCTCGCGTCGGATCGCCTCGATGAGCGGCGCGACGACCTCCGGCGGCGGGGCAAGCCGGGTGAGCCGGGCCTCGATCACGTCGAGGTCCCGCGCGCGGCCAACCCGCCGACGAACGACGGCGAGTCCGGCGACGGTGACGCGGGCGGGCTCTCCGAGACATGGCCGGAAAAGACGCGCGATCGCGCGCGCTTCCTTCAGCGTCTTGCGCACGCGGTGCACGCGCTCGGGCGCGTGCTCGCCGCGGCCCGGGAACTGACGACCCGCCGAAGCGACGGCGGCGATCAGCAGCGCGTTGCAATAACGCGGCCAGGCGTTGTCGGGCACGCCCTAGCCCACGCTTTGGCTGAGCTCCTTCGCTCGCTCCCTCAGCGCGAACTTCTGCACCTTTCCGGTCGAGGTCTTCGGGATCTCGGCGAAGACGATCGTGCGCGGGCACTTATAGCGCGCGAGCCGTGCCCGGCACCATTCGATCAACTCGTCGGCGGTCGCCGTATGGCCGGGCTTCATCTCGACGAAAGCGCAGGGCGTCTCGCCCCATTTCTCGTCCGGCAAGGCCACGACGGCGGCAAGCTGCACCCCCGGATGCTCGAAGAGCGCGTCCTCGACCTCGATCGAGGAGATGTTCTCCCCGCCCGAGATGATGATGTCCTTCGACCGGTCGCGCAGCTGGACGTAGCCGTCCGGGTGCTTGACCGCTAGGTCGCCGGAATGGAACCAGCCGCCGGCGAACGCCTTGTCAGTCGACGCCTTGTTCCTGAGATAGCCCTTCATAACCACGTTGCCGCGGAACATCACTTCGCCCATGGTGCGCCCATCGCGCGGAACCGGGTCCATCGTCTCCGGGTCCATGACGTCGAGGGCTTCGAGCGCGTGGTAGCGCACGCCCTGTCGCGCCTTGAGGTGCGCCTGCTCCTCGGCGTCGAGCGCACGCCACTCGTCCTTCCAGTCGCAGACGACGGCCGGGCCGTAGGTCTCGGTGAGGCCATAGAGGTGGGTGACCTCGAAGCCCGCCTCGCCCATCGCCTTGAGAACGGACGCTGGCGGCGGGGCGGCGGCGGTGAAGAAACGGACGACATGCGGCAGCGGCTTCTTCTCCTCCTCCCGCGCGTTGAGCAAAACCGACATGACGATCGGAGCGCCGCACATGTGGGTGACCTTGTGCTCGGCGATGAGGTCGTAGAGCGCCTTGGCCCGCACCTGCCTCAGGCACACATGCGTTCCCGCCTTGACGCTGATCGACCAGGGAAAGCACCAGCCGTTGCAATGGAACATTGGCAGCGTCCACAAATAGACCGGATGACCGCCTATGTCAGCGGTGACGATGTTGCCCACCGCAAGCAGGTTGGCGCCGCGATGGTGGTAGACGACACCCTTCGGGTCGCCGGTCGTCCCCGAAGTGTAGTTGAGCGTGATGGCGTCCCATTCGTCGATGGGGGCCGAGCGCTGATAGGCCTCGTCGCCTTCGGCGATGAACGCCTCGTAGTCGACCTCGCCGATGCGCTCGCCCGGCCCGTCGTATTCGGGGTCGTCATAATCGACGACGAACGGGCGGCCTTTGGCGAGCTTGAGCGCCGAGGCGACCACGCCGGAAAATTCGCGGTCGACGATGAGGGCCTTTGCTTCGCCGTGGTCGAGCATGAAGGCGATCGCGGCCGCATCGAGGCGGGTGTTGAGGGTATTGAGCACCGCGCCGCTCATCGGCACGCCATAGTGGCATTCGAGCATCGCGGGGGTATTGGCGAGCATGGCCGCAACCGTATCGCCGCGAACGAAGCCGCGCTTCGCCAGCGCGGACGCGAGCTTCTTCGAGCGAGCGTGGAAGTCGCGGTAGTTGCGCCTGAGGCTGCCGTGCGCGATCGCCAGGCGGTCGGGAAACACTTCCGCCGCGCGCTCGAGGAAGGTCAGCGGCGTCAGCGGCCGGAAATTGGCCGCGTTGCGGTCGAGATCGCGATCGTAAGATGATTGGGTCATGGCGTTCCTCTCGTCCGGACTTTGCAAGGGGAAGTGCTCGCTCGACCGTCCGGAAGGTCTCGGCCGTCATCATACCGTCCGGATCGGTTTTGGGACAGGCCCGCGCCGGCTCATGGCCGAAAGGCGAAGAAGCGGAAGCCGAGGAAGGTCAGGACCATCGCGGCGGCGGAGCCGGCGGCGACGAAGAGGGGAAGGATCGCCGGCGTCGCGGCGACGCCGACGCGCGGCGCGAGCAGCACGCACGCGGAATAGACCGCGTAATTGACCGCAAGCCCCGCCGAGGCGACGGCGCAATAGCGGAGGAAGGCGCGAACGACCGGCGCCTCCGAATCGCGGAAGGTGATCGTCCGATTGAGCAGGAAATTGACCACCGTGGCGAGGACGAAGCCTGGCGGGCGGGCGAGCTCCGGCGAAAGGCCGAGATATTTCGCGCAGGCGAAGGTCGTCGCCGCGTCCACGACGTAGCCGAAGGCGCCGATCGCCGCAAAGGACGGAATCTGCTTGGAAGCGCGCCCCTGGCGGGGCGCGGTGAGCACGTTCGATTGAATGCGGTCTTCGGGCATCGCAGAGTCACGCCAGCGCTTCGAGGGCGTCATAGATCAGTTTGACGCCGATGACGAAAGTGATGATCAGAATGAAAGCGTAGAACCGGTCTGCGGCGATTTGCCGCACCAGCCAGACTCCGGCGAAGGTCGAGAGCACCGCGACCGGGATCAGCGCGGCGGATACCGCCATGTTCTCGCGGCTGAACTGGCCGAGGAGAAAGTAAGGGGGAACCTTGATGAGGTTGACCGCGGCGAAGAACATCGTCGCGGTCCCGGCGAAGACGCGCGGCTTGAGATGCTGGGGCATCACGTAGACCTGGAACGGCGGGGCGCCGGAATGACTGATGAAACTGGTGAAGCCGGCGAGCGAACCCCACAACACGCCGCCCGGCAAGCCCGGCCGTTCCACCGGCGCGCGACCGAGCCGGTCGCGCGCGAGCATGTACACGACGAAGGCGATCGAGATGACCCCGACCACGAGTCTGACCGCGTCTTCGCTGACCCGCGCCGCCATGAGCCAGCCCGCCGCGACCCCGACCATCGACGACGGGATGAGGATCAGCAGGTTGCGCGGCGAAAAGTCGCGCCGGAACGCCCAGACGCTGACCCAGTCCTGCACGATCAGAACGGGGAGCACGATCGCCGCCGCCCGAACCGGCGAGATGACGAGCGACAGCATCGGCATCGCCAGCGAGCTCAAGCCGGTGAATTCCGCCTTTCGACAGGCCGAGCACGATCACGGCCGGGACCGCGAGGAGATAGAATTCCGTGTCGGCCGACATCGTCCGCCAGAGGCTCCGGTCCATGCAACGGCGCTGCGCCTTGCGGCGCATCGAGGCGCCGTCTGAGGATCAGCCCAAGCCGTCTCTCCCTTCAAAAGCTTCAACGGGTTTCCGAACACTTCCGCCCCAGGGCTTCCGAAAGCTTCCGAACGGCTCCGAAATTTACGCTTCCTTTCCCGGGGTAATGAAGGTTTGTCAAGGCTTTAGGGACGATTATGGCTGGAGGAGGCACGAGTCTCGCCGGTCAGCGCGCCCATGTTCCCCATGGGCTGTCCGGCTGGACGGGGGCGAGCGGCGGCGCCACAGCGGGACCTTCATCCGGCGCCGGGAGCGACGCAGCGGGCTCGAGTTCCGGGGCGAGCGGCGGCGCGATGGCGGCGGCGCTCTCGTCCGGCGCCGGATTTGGATCCAGGGGCGGCGCAGCGGCGACCGCGGCGGCCGCCTCCCGCCTGCACTCGTCGAGAACCTGGCTTCTGATCCGAGCGACGAGCGTCTGCAGGACCACACTGTCGCGGGCGGTGGTCTTCCGCGTTTGCGGGGCGGCCTCGCGCGCGAGCGACTGATAGCGGTCGAGCTTTTCGAGCGCGTTGATGAACGGCGCGACCGCCAGGACGTCGCCGCGCGCGAGCGCTTCGCCCGCGACCCGCATCGCCTGGCCGAGCCGATCGATCTGCAGATGAGCGTGGATTGCGCTTTCGAGCGCCTCGCTGCCTTCCAGGGCTTCCTTGACGATCTGGCGGACGCGCCGCTCGGTCAGCTTCTCCTCGCGGGCGATCTCGTCATAGCCGAAGCCTTCGCGCAGCCGCTCCACGATGCGCTTGTCCCTCGCGGGCCGGTAGAATTTCGTCGTCTGCCGCTTGCGCGGTTTCTCCTTGTCCATGGCTCATCCTCGTTCGCCGTCGTCGCAGGGCTGATCTTGAGAGAATAGCACAGGCTCTGTCAGGGCGAAACAACATGTTCTCTACTTGTTCTTTTCTTGGTTAATGTGCTAATGAACTCGGTCGATCGCGCCGAACGCTTCGAGGCCGCAGACGCCCTTGGCGAGGAAGACGCGGTTGGCGTGAGGCGTCGCATGTTGTCGTCCCTCGTGGCCGTCCTCCCGTAGAGACAATATGCGCGGCAGCCTGGTCCGAGGAAAACAGCGCCTGAGATTGGAGTGTCTCCGTTTTGAATCTCCGGTTTCGACCCTTGGACTTGTATGGGGCGATTGCTGTCAAGGGTGTTTTGAGCTGCATCTCCTTGTTCGATCGGGCCTGCGACATCTCCTCGTCCCGACCTGATTTTACTGGGGCGCTGCGCGGAGCGGCTGTCAAGGGTGGCCGAAGGCCATCGCGCAGCGACTTGCCCTTGACGGCTGCGAGCACAGCGCCAGACTCGCTCATTCGGGACGACACGGGCGCCGTGTCCCCGCTCGTTCAGATCGATAACGGCGACGATACCGAGGGGAGCTCGCCATCGGGCGCGCGTCGCGCGCCACGAACTTGTATTCGGCCGACCCAAGGGTCGATACCACGATGCAGTCATGCGCATCGGCGGCGAAGCTCCGAGGCGGCGGGCCCATTCTAAACCGCGGCGCAAAGGCCATAGTCAATATCGGGTTGCCGCTGCCTCGGTCCGTCATCTGCAGCCGAGCGTCAATGCGACGCCAGGCTGCAGCAAACTCAATGGCGCCTACGCCGCCGGGCGAAGCTGCAGACCCGCCGGCGTCTCGCCCGTGGTCGCGAGCCGCCACAACACGATGAGCAGTTTGCGAGCGAGCGCAACGATCATCGTCTTGCGTGTGCCGCCGCGGGCATCTGACGCTCGCTTCCAAAACCACTCAGTCAGGGGACTGCCCTTTTGATGCAGCAGGTGACCCCAGGCGAGTTCGATCATCCCGCGGCGCACGCGGCTGTTGCCCGCCTTGGCGAAGTCCTCGCTCGCGTCGTCTTTGCCCACTCTCGTCTGGAGCTCCGGTCAGACCGGCATAGCGCGCGAGGGCCCTCCGGTCCCGGATTTCGCGCGAGAAGACCTCCTGCACGAGCATGTCCGCCGTCTCGATCCCGACGCCGACCACTCTTGCCAGCTGCTGGACCATGGCGTCGCGTTGCTTGCTTGGCTCTTTCGAAAGCCGCTTGGCGCGGGTTTTCTCGATCTCCTTGATCTGGCGCTTGACGACCTGCAGGCGGTCCATGTCGCGTCGCATCTCGGCCAGCGTGTTCTTTGGTATGGCGGCGCCCTCCGGCGTGCGTAAAGTCTCCAACTGACCTTCCGCTCGAGTCAGATTGGGCCGGAAGCCGCGAATGCCCAGACGGGCGAGATTGGCCTTCAGGCGGTTGAGAATGCGCGTGCGCTCCCCGAAGTCTGCCGCTCGCGGCTTGGCCGCCTCGCATCCTCGTCCTCGAGCGTGGGGATTGCCGCCATGCTGCAATGTTTCGGTTCGCCGCGCAGCCAGCCGACAAAGGCGCGCTTGAGGAGCTCGGTGTCGAGCCGATCTGTCTTCGCACGCCGGTGCTCGCGCGGCACCGGGACGCTCGATGGATGGATCACATACGCTTCGACAGCCTGAGCGCGCAGCCAGCGCGCCAACCAGAATCCGTCGCGGCCGGCCTCGTAGGCGACGGCGATCCTGTTGATCGCATGGCCGGCTTTCGCGGCTTCTGCGCGCCAGCGGTGCAGAAGCTGCAGGAGGGCGTCGCGGTCCGGGCCGATCTTCTTCAAGGGATAACGATCCAGTCCTGGCACGATGCCCGCGACCAGCCAACTCGCCTGGCCCATCTCGACGACGGCGATCAATGTCGCGTCTTGATCGAGCGCGACGAGGGATTTGCTCAAGTCGTTCTGCTTTGACATAGGGGCGCTCCATCGTTTGGTTGCCGCGACGAAGGCTCCAGTGCCCGCCGCGCGCCCCATAGAATTTAAACCGCTCGCGCGGTAGGGGCGGCGAGCGACGGGGGAGGGTGTGGGGGCTAAGCAAAGGTGAACGCAAAGGCCGAGGCCTGTCTCAAAATCGTGGGGTTCAACCCCATGCGAGACAGGAGCTTTCGCGATGTCAGAGAAGCCCATCAGCCCACTGCGTCAGCGCATGATCGACGACATGACGGCGCGCCGGTTCAAGGAGAAGGTGCAGAAGGACTATGTCCGGCACGTGAGGACCTTCGCGGCCTTCCTCGGCCGGTCGCCCGACACGGCCACGAGCGAGGACCTTCGCCGCTTTCAGCTCCACATGGCGAAGCAACAGATCGGCGCGCCGACCATCAACTCCGCCATCGCCGCGCTACGGTTCTTTTTCATCGTAACCCTCGAACGGCCCGACCTGGTTCGTCCTCTGAGGATCGTCACCGAGCCGCGCAAGGCGCCGGTCGTGCTGAGCCGGGAGGAGGTGGCGCGTCTCCTCGAAGCCGCGCCCGGCCTCAAGTACAAGGCCGCGCTCAGCGTCGCCTACGGCGCGGGCCTGCGGGTGTCGGAGGTCGCCAACCTCAAGGTGTCCGACATCGACAGTGAGCGCATGACGCTCACGGTCGAGCAGGGCAAGGGGCAGCGGGATCGCACCGTGATGCTTTCGCCGCGACTGCTCGAACTCCTGCGTGAATGGTGGAAGGCGGCGCAGCCGCAGGTCTGGCTGTTTCCCGGTCAGAACCCAATCAATCCTGTGACCGCGCGTCAGATCAACCGCGCCGTCACCGCCGCCAAGACTCTGCGGGCATCCCCAAGCGCGTCTCGCCTCATACGCTGCGGCACAGCTTCGCCACCCATCTGCTCGAACAGGGCGCCGACATTCGCGTGATCCAGGTGGAGACCACCGCGCTCTACACCCGCGTCGCGGTGAGCACGGTTCGCGACATCGAGAGCCCGCTGGAGCGGCTCAGCGTCAACCTGACCAAGCGAACGCGGCCCGCCTGACCCAGGCCGCATGGTGCGGCCCCGCCTGGAGGTCGCCGACGTCTTTCGCGCCCATGGGACGGCGTGGCGCAAGGCCAACGCCGGCCACGTGAGCCTCACCCAGTTGAAAGTCATGTCGGCGATCGAGACCTGTCGCACCTCCGCGCTCGGCGGCCATGTCGAGCGCTGCGAGGACTGCGCGCACGAGCGCATCGCCTACAATTCCTGCCGCAACCGCCACTGCCCGAAGTGCCAGGCCGCCGCGGCCGGCCTTGTTCTGGAACGCGACGGCGCCGATCGAAGCCGGCAGGGTGAAGACGACGTGATAATACGGAACCGGCAGGAGCTCGGCCTCGCGGTCTTCGAGCCATTGCCGCGTCGCGCCCGCCCAACCAGCCCCCAACCTCCCCGCGGTTTCCTCCTTGGGAGGCTTTCGGACGCCGGCCCCACAACCCGCACGACCGGCCGGCGTCCGAAACCCTTCACCGAAGCCGACCTTCAACTTTACCTAACCTCCGACCGCCCTCGACGCCGAGCGGACATTGAGGTGTGCGGATTAGGCGCTTACGGACTGAACTCGTGACATTTTTTGCGCAAATTGGCGTTGCGGCAGAAATATTTTTTGGCATAATGGTCCGGCCATAATGGCTTGAGCCCAATGGGTCTTACCCTTGCACCCGCGTTTGGCGGGAAGAATTTGGGCGGATGTGAATTGGCGGATCATCCAAAATTGCCCGGACAGCCGAGGGTGGTTGTTGCTCAAACGCCTGACGCGTTTTTGGCTCCGGCTCCGCCGGCTTAGGCTGATCTTCAACAGTTGGAAAAACTAAGCCGCTGATATCGTGGGCAAAAGTCGCTCTGTGCCGATGGCGTGGCACTACACCACGTAGTTTATTAGTGGATTAGGTGTTTTCGACCTGACGAAAGCGGACGTCGCCTATCTACCGGTCGTCCAGAGCCTGCCCGAGCAGGCCCCGTGCGCCAGTCCGAGGTCTTCTTGCTCGAAATAGACCCCGCAAATCAGTCGCGACTCAGCCTTGGTGCGCACCGTATCAGGCAATAATCGAATAAAATCAAATTAAATGACACAAAACGTGGCACTACATTTTCGAGCCGGTTGTCCATCGGTGGAAGTCATATCAATAGCTTGCGCCTCAAGCCTATGCCTCGAACTGTTGAAGTTCAATGAGGGCTTCTTCGTCCGAACGACAAAGGACCTGGGATGCTACTTGGTGTCGAGCACGCACTTCGGCTCAGGCTTTGACACGCGCAGAACTTCCTGGAGCCAGTCTCGGATGTGGGGCCAAGTTATCGTCGTTCGTACCAGCCATCGTCAGGTCTGCATGCGCCTTATCGACATCCTTAATTGGCGTGTAGTGCACGTCTGTTTTCACGCCGTTGGTTTCACGCCTGATGCGCTCCACTTTCGCATACATGACGCCGATGAAAGGCTTGTTCCGTTGCTCGCAATACCTCCGACCTTCAGCCTCGAAGTCGTTCGTGAGTGACAGGAGCCTGCCGGAGAGTTCGTGATCCCACGGACGCCCAGGAGCGCGCACGCGAAATAGCACGCCCGGTGAAGGCGTTGCTGGTCAACTTCCCGTCCGCACGGACATGCTTCCTGTTGGTGATGTTCCGCAGCCAGATGTCCTCCCGCATCAGCGGGCTCACCGTCCTTGGGCGGCATCGGCTACCCGTGGAGCAGTCCTCTCGAACAGCCTCTGAAGCTCTGAGATGGTACTGATCGTGATGCGCTTCGCGAAAATGGTGCCGATTTTCCCGTTGGCCAGACGCCAGTATGCCTTCCATGTTCTCCCCGGTCCAATATCAACAAACAGCTTGCGGAGCGGCCCGTCGTCCTTCAGCCACTCAAACACGATCGAGCCATCAGCTCCCGGCGAGCACACTGG
>CAWFVS010000008.1:0-57776 GCA_963819255.1 uncultured Alphaproteobacteria bacterium | reverse complement strand
CTAGCCTCCGCTATTCAGCGTTGAAGGCGAGCTGAGTGTTCTGGCGTATTCCGGTAGCCGTGAGCTGGGGGTTTGTGTTTTAGCAGACTCGGCGGGGTGCACCTTATGGGTGCTGGGCGAACTGCAAGGGCAGGAGCGCAAGAAGGGGATGGCCGCGAAGCGGTCATCCCCTTCTACTCGTCTTCAAGGCGGAGAGCGCCCTGGTTCTGGGAGATTACGGGTTACCACACGCCTTAATCGCCTGAACTGGAGCGCTCTCCGCCATGCAGCATAACGGGTGGGACCATGCCCTGAAGGTCACCGCGGACGGCAAGGGCCTGGTCGGCCACGCAGGCGCCATCCTGCTCCGCAAGGCCGCCGACCAGGCCGGGCTCACCGCCGGCCTTAGTGCGGCCTTGCGGCAGAAGGGCACGGCACCGTTGCTGGACCGGGGGATCGTGCTGGCCTCGATGGCGGCGGCGATCGCGCTCGGGGCCACGAGCATGAGCGACATCGCGCTGCTCGCCCACCTCGCCCCGGTGCTCGGGGCCGCGCCCAGCGGCCCGACGGTCCGCCGCGCCCTGGACCTGGCCGGGGCACCGGCGATGGCGGACCGGATCGCCCGCGCCCGGGCGAAGGCCAGGGCGCACGCCTGGACGCTGATCGCCGGCACCGCTGCGGGCTTCCCGTGGCTGACCGTTGCCGGGAAGACCCTGACGGGCTGGATCGTCATCGACATGGACGCCACCTTGGTCACCGCCCACTCGGATAAGGAAGGGGCGGCTCCTACCTGGAAGAAAGGCTACGGCTTCCACCCGCTGGGCGCCTGGTGCCGGAATACCCGCGAGTGCCTGGCCATGCTCCTGCGGCCGGGAAACGCAGGCTCGAACACGTTCACAGATCACAAGGAGGTGCTGGCCATGGCCCTGCGGCAGGTCCCGGCCCGGTTCCGGGGGAAGGTCATGGTCCGCGTCGACGGGGCCGGCGCCAGCCACGAGCTCATCAAGCACCTTCTCTCCCTGGCCTCCCCGCGGCGGAAAGTCCTGTTCACCTGCGGGTGGATGATCACCGAGGCCGACGAGGACGCGATCAGGCTGCTGCCCGCCAGCGCATGGAAGCCCGGCACCGCCCAGGACGGCAGCGCCGAGGAGGACAAGGCCGCCGCCGAGATCACCGGCCTGATGACCAGGGCAGAGAACTGGCCCGGCGGGCTGCGGTGGATCGTCCGCCGGGTGAAGCCGTCCCGCCGGCAGATGCGCAACCTCACCGCCTACGAAAAGAAGACCGGCTGGCGGTACTCCGTCATCTGCACGAACATCCCGGACTCCGGCATCGGCGGCGTCCCCGGCAGCCACCACCCCCAGTACATCGACGTGCTCCACCGCGAGCACGCCTGCGTGGAGACCGCCGGCGTCCGCACCGCCAAGGCGATGGGCCTGCGCGCCCTGCCCTCGAAGACCTGGCAGGTCAACCGCGGGTGGGTCACCGCGGCGAACATCGCCGCCGACCTCGCCGCCTGGACCCGCCTCCTCGGCTGCTGCGACGAGGACGACCTGCGCGACGCCGACCCGGACACCCTCCGCTACCGGATCTGGCACCTCCCCGCCAGGCTCGCCCGCCATGCCCGGCAGCGGACTCTCGCCATCAGCCCCGACTGGCCATGGACCCAGGCGTTCCTCGCCTGCTGGCACCGGCTCTGCGCCCTGCCAGCACCAGCCTGACCAGCACAAACCACCCCGGCGACACGGAAGGAGAACCCACCCCGGCGCGGTCGGAGCCGGTGCGCACCCGGACACACCGGGGGCCCAGCGCACTCCGCACCCCCGACAGAAACAGACACAAAGCCCGAAAACGGGAGCAGGCACAATCAGTAACCGGCCATCAGACTGCCTGAACGATTGAGGCTAGCGCGGTTCCGCTTGTGAGTGACTACCGTTTTCGCAGATCTGCACAGCGCTTAGCGCGGTTGACCTGAAAAGCCTTCTCGCCGTGGCGGTCGCGCTGCCCGGAGAATTTGGCGCGGGGCTGGGGGTTGCCGGCTGGCGCAGGTCGCTGCCGCTTTGTGGCGCGGTTCGCGGCCGGGGTGGCTGATCGCGTCCTTCGGGGCGGGCGGGGCTGGGACGATGGGCGCGGGCTGCCCGTGACGCCGGAGCCACTTGGGATGAGAGCCCGTTGAAAAGCCTGGCGCCGGGACCTTGACCTGAGGGTCGCCTCATGTTGCCTTTCGAGCACGTCGGTCAGTATTCGCGGCCTCCGAGCCAGATGACCGGGGTCCCCGGGCAGCCCGACTGGTTACCGGTTCCAAGGATAGGAGGCCCGGGTGGGGCGCGCGAGGGCGCGGAAGATAGCCGCGCAGCTTGTGGAGGACGAGGACTACCAGCTCCGTTACGAGCGGGTGGCGGGGATCGACGTCGCGAAGGCGAAGGCGGACGTGTGCACGCGGCTGCCGCCGGCCCGCGAGGGCGGCCGGCGGGGCTCGCGGGTGGAGGAGGTCCCCGCGACGGCGCGGGAGGTCCTGGCGCTGGCCGGGCGGCTGCTGGCGGACCGGGTCGAGCTGGTCGTCATGGAGGCAACGTCGGACTACTGGCGGATCTGGTTCTACCTGCTCGAGGGCGCCGGCCTGCGCGTCCAGCTGGTGAACTCGCGGCACGCCAGGCAGCTGGCCGGGCGGCCGAAGACCGACCAGAAGGACGCGCAGTGGATCGCCCGGCTGGCCGAGATGGGGCTGCTGCGGCCGTCGTTCGTGCCGCCGCCGGAGATCCGGGCGCTGCGGGACCTGACCCGCACCAGGCTGATGCTGGTCCGCGACCGGACGAGGGAGTGGCAGCGGCTGGAGAAGCTGCTGGAGGGCGCGCTGGTCAAGCTGTCGTCCGCGGTGCACTCCATGTCCAGGACCAAGACGGCCCGTGACATCCTGGAGGCCATCGCCGGCGGCGAGCGCGACCCGGAGACGCTGGCCGCCCTGGCCCACGGCGGCGTCAAGGGCGGGCACGCCGCCGTCAGGCAGGCCCTTGACGGCATGGCGCTCGGCGGGCACCACCCCCGGCTGATCCGGATACACCTGGACCACGTCAGCCTGCTGGACCGGTCGGTCGCCGCGATCGAGGACGAGATCGAGGCCGCCCTGGACGCGATCGAGGGAGCCTGGGGGATCAGCGCCGACGGCGTCCCGTCCCCCGACCCCGGCCCGGACGCGGCCGCCCTGGCCGCCGCCGGGCGGCTCGCGGAGATCCCCGGCGTCAGCCCCGACCTCGCCAGGGCGATCATCGCCGAAACAGGCCTGGACATGACGCGGTTCCCGACCCCCGCGCACCTCGCGGCCTGGGCCGGGCTCGCCCCCGTCGCCCGCCAGTCCGGCCCCCGCGCCCGCAAGCCCGCCAAGGGGCACGGCGACGCCTACCTCAAGGGATACTGCACCCAGGCAGCGCTCGGCGCGTCCCGCACCGATACCTTCCTCGGCGAGCGGTTCCGCCGCCTCGCCCGCCGCATCGGCGGCGTCCGCGCCCAGTGCGCGGTCGGCAGGTCCATCCTCGTCATCATCTGGCACCTGCTGTCCGACCCCGGCGCCAGGTTCCGCGACCTCGGCCCCGGCTGGCACGACCGCAAGACCGACCGCGACCGCAAGATCCGCGCCCACCTCCGCCAGCTCCAGGCCCTCGGCCTCGACGTCACCATCACCCCCGCCGCCTAAAACCCGCAACCCGCTGACCAGGCCCGTAGCCCACCACGCCACGGGCCGTTAGACCATGCCCGCGATTGGTAGCTGATTCTCCCGGTCAGCGGAAGGTCGCAGCGAGCATGCTCAAGGAGACGGATCAGGCCGCGCCTTGGGCGCCTTCGGTCCGGTCCGCGTGCTTCATCTGGAAGGCGCGGCGGGTCCTGTGGCCGCACAGGACCGCCGGTTGACGGCTCGCCGTTACTATCAGCGGGTGCGGAACGGTTAGCTTAGGCGGCCGGGGTGCTGAGTACCGTTCCCGTTTTTCCCGCCGTGGAGGTCGGTCTTGTCGGATTCGCTGGCCCTTCGAAGCCGCCGCCGTGCCAGCCTGGTCGGTGGCGCCGCGCTGGTCGCGCTGGCGGGCTGCGCCGGCGTGGGGCCGGTCAGCAGCCCGGCCCGCCCGTCGGCGGTCACGCCGGCTGTGACCAGCCAGCCGTCGGGGGGCGGTGCGGCGCCGTCTGCGACATCGGGCGCCACGTCGGCCGTGGTCCCACGGCCCGTGCACACGGTGGTGGTGGTGATGGAAAACCACTCCTACGCGGACATCATCGGCAACTCCGCCGCGCCGTTCATCAACCAGCTCGCCCGCAGTGGCGCGCTGTTCACCCGCTCGTATGCGGTCACCCACCCGAGCGAACCGAACTACCTGGCGCTGTTCTCCGGCAGCACGCAGGCAGTGCCCGACGACAGCTGCCCCCACACCTTCACCGCGCCGAACCTGGCCGCCGGCCTTATCGCGGCGGGCATGAGCTTCGCCGGCTACTCCGAGGACCTGCCCGCGGCTGGGTCGCCAGTGTGCACGCAGGGAAATTACGCGCGCAAGCACGTGCCCTGGACAGATTTCAGCAACGTCCCCGGCTCAGTCAGCAAGCCGTTCACCAGCTGGCCGGCAGGTGACTTCACGCAGTTGCCGACCGTATCGGACGTGGGGCGTGCGTAACTGAAGGGGCGGGCGGAATTGCCGTACGTAGTTTTCGAGATAGGCGACAATTTCGTCCCGGGACATGAAGCCGTCCGGACCGCCGCTATCTTGTTCCGCGCCCGGAAGCTGGGATTGCCAGTTGGGCGTGTTGAGCGTGAACGAATTCCCAACGATGATTGCGCCACGCATCGGCAGGCGCATCCGCTTGCTCGAGGACGACATGCTCTCGACCTTGGCGGCTCAGGTAGTAGCTGACTGACAGCCCGGCCTGACCGCCCCCGATCACGACAGTATCTATGCGAGTGGTAGCCATTGTTGTTCTCCTCTCGGCCACATCGGCTGCGCCGCGCCGGGCGCTGCTCTCGTTGGCCGCAGCGGAGATAGTCCAGCAGAGGGGGTGGGATAATCGGCGATGTGCTACGTTCACTCCCAAACGATGCTTCGGAGTGCGGCAATGGATCGGCTCACAAGCATGACGGTGTTCAAGCGTGCGGTGGACGACGGCAGCTTCGCCGCTGCGGCCAGGCATTTTGGCATTTCGCCGGAGATGGCGGGCGCCCACGTGCGCTCACTTGAGACCCGGCTTGGGGTGCGGCTGCTCAATCGAACCACTCGGCACCTGAGCCTTACCGAGGCGGGCGCCGGCTACTACGCGCGATGTGCAAGCATCCTTGCCGATATAGACGAGGCCGAAGCGGAGGCGAACTCGCTACAAAGAGCGCCGCGCGGCCTGTTGCGAATTGCAACCCCGGTGACTTTCGGCGTCAAGCACATCGGTCCAGCGATCAGCGACTACATCACGCGATACCCGGAAGTCGCCGTTGATGTTGCTGTTTCGGATCGCTTCGTCAATCTGATCGAGGAAGGGATCGACCTGGCGATTCGTATCGGCGAACTGCAGGAGTTGAGCCTGATAGTCAGGCGGCTGACTTCGGCCCACCTCGTCCTGTGCGCGTCTCCGGCCTACCTGCATCGCGCAGGCCGGCCCGTGACGCCCGCCGATCTCCCTCGACACTCTTGCCTCCTTTACACCGAGGCGGGGGCTCCAACGAAATGGCGCTTCGAGGGTCCGGAAAAGCAAAGCGAGACGGTGACAGTCTCAGGCCGCATTTGCGCGTCCAACGCCGACCTCGTTCGCCAGTTGGCGATTGCCGGGCACGGCGTTATCCTCGCGCCGAGCTTCTCCGTGGGGATGGATATCTCGGAAGGCCGGCTCACCGCGCTCTTGACAGACTGGCGCTCACGCGAATTGCCGATCCACGCGCTCTATCCGCATCGGTTGCTGTTGTCGGCCAAGGTTCGCAGTTTCGTCGATTTTCTCGCCCAGCGCTTCGGACCCGATCCCGAGTGGGAGCAGTGGCGTCAGAGCGCCCATCGGAGCGAGGCCAGTTCGTGATTTGGCCGTCAGGTTCAGAGAATCACTTGTCTCGCGCCTTGTCCTGAACGACAGCTTTCCCGCCCGCTCCGACCTCCACCGAAATCCGCAACGACGTCTTTACGTCGACACCGGGCGGCCACCTGACGGGATGGCGTCAAGCTGAGGCTCCTCCAACCTCGAGGAGCCTGCTATGGACGAATTCAGAATTCGGGTTGTTCCAAGGCCTTGGAACAAGGGCAAACTTGTTGGTCAGAAGGCGCCGCTCAAACTCAAGGAAATTTGGGCTATCCGTGTCCGGCTTCAAGTCTTTTGCCGAACGCGGGAATTGGCGCTGTTCGATCTTGGCATCGACAGCAAGTTGCGGGCCTGCGACCTACTCAAGCTAAAGGTTCGAGACGTCTGTCACGGCGAGCGGGTCGCTGCACGTGCGATCGTCGTGCAACAAAAGACTTCAAGACCCGTGCAGTTCGAGATCACGGAGTTGACCCGGACGGTTTTAGCCGACTGGATCAGGCTGTCAGGTCTCACGCCAGACGACTTTCTTTTCAAAAGCCGCATTCACGCGTCGCCTCATTTGAGCACCCGACAATATGCTCGGATTGTGGACTCTTGGATCGAGGAAATCGGTCTTGATCCAGCCGCTTACGGAACCCATTCCATGCGCCGCACCGAGCCTTCTCTAATTTACTGGCGGACCAAAAACCTGCGCGCCGTACAGCTCCTGTTGGGCCACATGAAGCTCGAAAGCACGGTTCGCTATCTTGGCATCGAAGTAGAGGACGCGTTGGAGTTGGCGGAGCAAACCGAAGTGTAACGGTGCGCGGGGCGCTGATCTGAGCCGGTCGATCACAAAAAAGCGAGGTACGACCCGGCTCAGATCGCCACTGAGCGGCGGTTCCGCGCAAATAGCGGTCATTTCCCCAACGGCGTGGCTCTCGGCCGAGGCTGCCTCTCAAAGTCTGAATTGTTTCACGCAAAGATACGCAAGGCCGGGGTCTTCGTGCTAGTCTGCACGGCGACGGAGGGCCGCCATGAGCGAGACCCGGAAAATCGCGGCGATCCTGGTGGCCGACGTTGTCGGCTACTCCAGGCTTGCGGGTGCCGACGAGGACCGCACCCTGTCGCGCCTCCGGGGTCTGCGCAGCGACCTGATCGATCCCGCCATCGCCGCGCATCACGGGCGCGTAGTCAAGCGCACCGGCGACGGGAGCCTCGTCGAATTCCGCAGCGTGGTCGACACCGTGCGCTGCGCGATCGAGGTGCAGAATGGCCTCGTCGAGCGCAACGCGGGCGTGCCGCCGGAGCGCCGCATCGAGTTCCGCGTCGGCATCCACCTCGGCGACGTCGTCGAGGAGGCCGACGGGGACCTGATGGGCGACGGCGTCAACATCGCGGCGCGGCTGGAAGGAATTTGCGAGCCGGGCGCGACTGTCTCTCAGAGGACGCCTATCGGCAGGTGAAACGGCGGCTCGATCTCGCGGTCACCGACCTCGGCCAAACGCAACTCAAGAACATCGCCGATCCGATCCGGGTCTTTTCACTCGAAGTCGGCAAGCCGGCGCAGGCGAGGCCCGTGACGGAAGCGAAACCACCCCAGCCGAAAAAGCGCTCGCGGCTCGCGCTGCTCGCTGCTGGGTTTGCTGCATTGCTTGTCGTGATCGCGGCGAGCGGCTGGTGGCTCGTCGCTTCGAACCGCCCGGCTATCGTTACGTCACCGCCAGCCGAGGCCGCCCGCCTTTCCCTCGTCGTCCTGCCCTTCGCCAATCTCTCAGGGGATCCGGCGCAGGACTATTTTGCCGACGGGCTCACCGAGGATGTCATCTCGGCGCTTGGTCGCTTCCCCGACATGACGGTGATCTCGCGCAGCGCCGCTTTCGCCTACAAGGGCAAATCGGCGCGTCCCGACGAGATCGGGCGTGAGCTGAATGTCGCGTATTTGGTGGATGGCAGTCTGCGCAAGAGCGGCGATCGTGTCAGGATCTCCATGGAGCTTCTCGAGACTGCCCGCGCAACCTTACTCTGGACGGAACAGTATGACCGCGACATCAAGGATCTGTTCACAATCCAAGACGAGATTGCGCGCCAAATCGCCGCCACCTTGTCAGTGCGACTTACGGCGTTGCAGCTGGCGCGCTTGACAAGCAAGCCCCCGAGCAACCTCGAAGCCTATGATCTCGTGCTGCGCGGCCGTGATCTCTCACGACGAGACAGCCGGGCGGCGCAGTCGCAGGCGCGCCAACTTTTCGGGCGCGCCATCGAGCTTGATCAGGGCTACGCTCCTGCCTACGCTGGCCTCGGGCGTCTCGACGTGCAGGCGGTAGAAGAAGGCTGGAGAAGCGACCCTGACGCGGCGCTGACGCAGGCCGAGGCGAACGGCCGCAAGGCTCTGTCGAACGATGAGAACGTCGGCGCGCATATTCTGCTCGGCCGAATATACATCTTCCGCGGCGACTACGACCGAGCGCTTGACGAACTCCGCCGCGCGGTCGAGCTAAACCCGAGCGATCCGGAGGCGCAATCCGGCCTTGCGGACGCATTGTTGTGGAGCGGCGATGCGAAGGCCGCGATTGAGACGATGCGCGAAGTCGCCCGAGTGCAGCCGATCCTTACGAATGACGAGTATCTCGATCTCGGCATCGCCTATCTCGTCGCCGACCGGGTTGACGATGCGATTGCGACGCTCGGCCGCGCTATCCAGCGCTATGAGCAAGATGCCACTTTGCATGCACTGCTCGCGGGCGCCTATGCGACGACGGGCCGCAAGGCCGACGCGGCCAATGAAGCAGAGAACGTCAAGCGCATGCTCCCAGCCTTCCAGGCCAAGGACTTCGCGACGCAGCTTCGGGACGAAGGGCAGCGCTCGAAGATAGTCGCCGCCCTGCAGTTGGCCGGGCTATAATGCGAGTCATTTGGTCTTGAGCGACGCCCAGGTCGCGTTCGCCTTGTCGGCGATCTCGCCGGGATTGGCCTTGAACTCCGGCACCGCGTCCTTGGACGCGAAGACGAAGAGCTTTCCATTCCAAATCGTCCACGCTTCGGGGTCGGCCTCGATCTTCAGGCCCCTCGCCACGCTGAGGGCGCAATATGCCTTGAATTGCGGCGCATAACGTTCTGGGTCGGCGGCGAACATCTTCCGATGTTCCTCGCTCGCGAACCAATACGTCGCCTCGTCGAACTGAAAGGAGAATTCAGCCGAACCTTGTTCCGGGTGCCCGGCCGTGAAATAGGACACCGGATCATAGCCCCGAAGCGCTGTGCGGCTTGGCGATTCCGCTTGGGCTCGCACCCAAGGAGCGAAGGCGCGGCTCGCTGTCGCAGCCATAGCGATCATCAACAGGGCGCGTCGCGATACGTTTCGCATATTTCCAGCCTTATGACCTTGCCAGATTACAACTAACGCGGTGAAGCGTCCAACGGCTCTAGAAACCCAGATTTCTATGAGCCTTTTTTGGGTCTTCGCCGCGCTCGGCGATTCGTTGTTCCCGAGATTTTGCGAAGCGCATGCGATCGGTGACCGCCGCGCAGGGGGATTTAGGGGATGGGAGGAGGCGGTGATCCCTGCCGCGTCACGCCTTAGGTGACTCACAGATAACTTCAGGACTGGCCTCGGCTCGTGCCCGGCTGGGGGGTGGTAGTCGAAAGGCCTCAAGGCCGCATGTGACTCTCCTAGGGGCCCTAGAAGCGATTGTGCCTAATCGCGCGCTCAGGCCGTCAGCACCGCTTTGAACACGTCCGCCGCCAGGATCTCCAATGACCGGTTGACGTCAATTCCTGCCGTTCAATCGATCGAACGATCAATGTGGGCCGGTCAAGCTGAATGGGTTTTGACCCTAGTGCCTATTGCCTGTCTTCCGGCAGATCGTCGTCGCTGATCGCCCGCCAGGCGGCGCCGTCGAGGTCGTCGAACTGGCCGTTCTTCAGCGCCCACAGGAAGGCGGCGAGGCCGAGGCCGCCGAGGCCGAGCGCGAGCGGCACGAGATAGACGAGGACGTTCATGGGCCCCCTCCCGGCGTCTCGCGCCCGAAGCGCATTCAGCGTCACCAGGATCGACGAGCCGGACATCGCCAGCGCGGCGATGAGCGGCGTCACCAAACCGAGCACCGCGAGCGGCACGGCGATCAGATTGTAGATCGCCGACAGCCCCAGATTCTCGAGCATCAGCTGGCGAGCCTTGGCGGCGATGCGAAGGGCGTCGGCCACCGGCGCGAGCCGCTCGCCGAGGAAAAGCGCGTCGGCCTGCGCCTGTGCGATATGAGCGGCGGAGATCGGCGAGATCGAGACATGCGCCGCCGCCAGCGCCGGCGCGTCGTTGAGGCCGTCGCCGACCATCAGCGGACGGCGTCCGGCGCTCGCGAGCGCCTCGAGCCGCGCGATCTTGTCGGCGGGTTTCAGCCCAGCTCGGTATCGCGAAACGCCGAGTTCGCGCGCGATGAGCGCCACGGCCGGCTCGCGGTCGCCAGACAGGATCTCGAGCTCGTGACGCTTGGCGATCTCGGCGACGACCGCGCGGGCGTCGGACCTCAGAGCTTGCCGGACGGCGAAGACCACGGCGCGCTCCGGCGTGCGAAGGACGATCAGCGAGGCGTCCGGCCAGGCGGCCGCGACCGGCGCGGCCTCCGCCTCTGCCCCGCACCAGGCGACCGAGCCGAGCCTGAGACATGCGCCGCGCCGGATGGCGCTGACGCCCTGCCCAGGAAACTCCTCGGCGGCGATCGGCTCTTTCGCCCCCGCCGCCTCGACGATCGCCTTCGCCAGCGGGTGGTTGCTCGAAAGCGCCAGCGCTCCCGCCAGCCGAAGGTCGCCCGGAGCGATGTCGGATGCGTTGGCGAGGGTCGGACGCGGCTCGGTCAGCGTGCCCGTCTTGTCGAACAGGACCGCATCGACCTCGGCCAGGCGCTCCAGCGCCTCGCCCGAATGGAGGATCAGCCCGCGCCGGAACAGCGCCCCTGCGGCGACCGCCTGCACCGCCGGCACAGCGAGGCCGAGCGCGCAGGGACAGGTGATGATGAGGACGGTGATCGCGATCAAGAGCGCCTTCTGCCAGCCGGCGCCGAGCGCGAGCCAGCCGACGAAGGTCGCGAGCGCCGCCACATGGACGAGCGGCACGTAGAGTTTTGCGGCGCGGTCGGCCAGCCGCACGTAGGACGATCGCTGCTCGACCGCCCTCTCGAGCAGGCCGTTGACCTCCTCGAGAAAGGTTCCGCTGGCGGCGTTCCGCACGCGGACGCGCAAGGCGCCAGTCAGGTTGACGGTTCCCGCATAGACCGTTGCGCCGGGAAAAACATCGATCGGCGCGGTCTCGCCCGTCACCAGACTCTGGTCGATCTCCGAGCGCCCGTCTTCGACCGTTCCATCGACGGCGACGCGTTCGCCGGCGCGCAGGAGCACGAGATCGCCAGGGCGGATCGCAGCGACCGGCGTCTCGCGCGCCTCGCCCCCTTCGAACAGTTTGACGGCGCTCTCGGCGCGGATCGCCGACAGGTTGATCGCGAAGTCTCGCGTGCGCCGGCGCATCCTCTGGTCGAGATAGCGCCCGGCGAGCAGGAACATGATGAGCATCAGCGCGCTGTCGAAATAGGCGACCCGCTCGTGCGCCAGCGTCTGGAGCATCGACATCAAGAGGGCGAGCAGGACGCCGAGCGTGATCGGCACGTCCATGTTGACCGACCGCGCGCGAAGCGCATGCGCCGCGCTCTCGAAAAACGGCTGGCCGGCGTAGGCGGCCGTGGGCAAGGCGACGAGCGCCGACAGCCAATGGAAGAGGTCGCGTGTGGCCGAGTTCGGGTCGTTGTCGGCCCCCGCCCAGAGCGAGATGGACAGCAGCATGACGTTCATGGCGCCGAAGGCCGCGACGCCGAGACAGCGCAGGAGCCGCTTTTCCGTCTGGATCTCGACGCTGTCGAGGGCCTCCGCCGCGAACGGATAGGCGGGATAGCCGAGCGCCTCGAGCCGTTCGAGGATGACCGGCGGATCGAGTGCGCCCTCGTCCCATTCAACGGTCACGCGCTTGCTCGCGAGGTTGACCCGCGCGCCGCGGACGCCGGCCTGCCTGCGTAAGCCCCTCTCGATGGTGGCGATGCAGGCGCCGCAATGGACGCCGTCGACGACGAGATCCATAGCCGCCACGCCGCCGGCCTGGCGGCGGACGAAATGCGAGAGGTCCTGCGCCTCCGTCAAAGCCGGCTCCCGGAGCATTTTCGAGCTCGAGCGGTCGCGGGAGCGCGCATTGCGGTCATCGCGACACGCCCTCTTCCGGGATCGTATCCGCGACCGTGAGCTTGTTCTCGCTGCGGAACAGGCGCTCCGACCCGCGACGCGCTTCGATGACCAGGTTCCAGCGGCCCGGCGCCACCGGCGAGGCGATCCCTTCGTAATCGACGCCGTCGGAAGAGAGCGTCGTCTGGCGGTCCTGCGCCGCGTCGAACGGATGCTGGAAACGCGCCGTCACGTTGAGATCGGAGATCGGCGCGCCTCTGCGATCGCGGAACTCGACCATGATCCGTTCGCCCGACCCCTCGGCCCGGGTCATGACGTCGGCCTTCCAGCCGCGGGCGTCCTGCGTGCGCGCCTCGGCGATGCGGCGGTTGAACGCCTGGCTCGCGTCGTAGGGGTTTTCGAGCTCCGATCCGTGCAGCGTATGCAGCGCGAAGTAGATCATGGTGATGTTCGCGACGAACATCACCCCGAAGAACGCGCCGAGCCACGCAAGGACATGCCGTCCGGTCAACTCCTGAGACACAACCTTCTCTCCTGGCGATTGCGCCGATCTGCTCCCCTGCCCCCCGCGACCCCTCCCGAGCAGCCAGGCTCTGCGTTTGTCATGATGGACCGAAGAAATGGTCGACCACGACGCTGCGCTCTCCGGTCTTGGCGTCGCTCGCCGTGAAGGTGATCGGCGTCGAGGCGCCGGGCGCCGCTTCCGGTGTGGTCACATAGACCGGAACTTCGAGCGTCGCGTCGGGATCGACCCGGACGCCGAGCCGCCCGTCGGCGAGCCGCTTGGCGACGACGCTCGACAGGGTCGCGCTCGGAACGCCGCTGACCTCGAGGGTGAAGTCGCTCGCTTCGCTGAGCTTGTTCGAGAAGCGCAGCGTGTAGCCGTTGCGGATGCCGCCCTCGGCCGTCTGGGTGTAGAGCGGCGCGCGCACGTGCAGCACGCTCAAGTGCGAGCTGGTGCGGGTGAGCAGCGCGTAGAGCATGATGGCGCCGGTCAGCGCGATCGCCGCGGCGTAAAGGATCGTGCGCGGGCGGACGAGATGATAGAGATTATGCTCGCCGCGCTTGCGCCGCGCCCGGTTCTCGTCGGTGTCGTAGGCGATGAGGCGGGTCGGCCGCTTGATCTTGGTCATCACCGCGTCGCAGGCGTCGATGCACAGGCCGCAATTGATGCAGCCGAGCTGCGCGCCCTTGCGGATGTCGACGCCCGTGGGGCAAACGGCGACGCACTGCAGGCAGTCGACGCAGTCTCCGGCCGGCTCGCCGTGAGCATGCGCCTTCGCCGCTTCTTTCACCGACATGCGTGGCTCGCCACGATCGAAGCGGTAGGTGACGTTCAGCGCGTCGTTGTCGGTCAGCGCGGCCTGGATGCGCGGCCAGGGGCACATGTAGAGACAGACCTGCTCGCGCATGTGGCCGGCGAGCGAATAGGTGGTGAAGGTGAGGATGCCGGCCCACAAATAGGCGACGAACGGCGCCTCGAGGGTGAAGAATTCCCTCATCAGAGTCGGCGCATCGACGAAATAGAGCATCGCCGCTCCGCCGGTGAACAGGGCGATCAGGAGCCACGCCGCGTGCTTGGCGACGCGCTTCATGATCTTGTCGGCCGTCCAGGGCGCTTCGTCGAGCTTGATGCGGTCGCGCCGGTCGCCTTCGATCATGCGCTCAACGAAGAGGAAGAGGTCGGTCCACACCGTCTGCGGGCAGGCGTAGCCGCACCACACGCGGCCGAACAACGCATTGGAGAGGAACAGGATCAGCGCCGCCAGGATCAGGAGGCCAGTGAAATAATAGACCTCCTGCGGCCACAGCTCGATGAAGAAGGCGTAGAACCGGGAATGCGGGATGTCGACGAGAATCGCCTGGCTCGGCTCGTTCGGTCCGCGCCGCCACCGAATGAAGGGGAGAACGTAGTAGACGCCGAGGGCGATCCACAACGTGATCCACTTCAGGCGCCGGTATGTCCCCCAGATCTTCTGCGGGTAGACCTTCTTCGCCGCCGCATAAAGCGGACCGTCATCGTAGATCTCTTCAGCGCCGATCGTCACGGACAGCCACCTGGTTCCTACTTGCCGCCGCCCAGGCTGTGAACATAGATATCGAGCGACTTGATTGTCACCGGATCGAGACGCTTCCCCCACGCCGGCATCGTGCTGTTGCGCGCGTAAGTGACTGTATAAGTCAGGTCTTTGATGTCCGCTCCGTAGAGATACACTTTGGTCGTCAAATTGGGCGCGCCCATGTCGACGTTGCCCTTGCCGTCCTCGCCGTGACAGGCGGCGCAGTTGTCGGCGAAGATTTTCTTGCCCGCGGCGACGTCGGCGCCCTGCTCGGGCGCGCGGCCGGAGAGGGTCCGCACGTAGCTGACGACCTCATTGATTTGCTCCGGCTTCAGAATCCCGTCCTTGCCGAAGGCCGGCATCGCGCTCGTGTGCGTATCCGGGTCGTCGGCGCGGATCCCATGGGTGATCGTCGTCTGGATCTGGTCGAGCGTCCCGCCCCACAGCCAGCGTCCCGCCGTGAGGTTGGGATAGCCCTTCTGGCCTTGGCCGCCGGAGCCGTGGCACGGCGCGCAATTGTCGCCGAAGGCCGCCTTGCCCTCGGTGAGTGCGATCTCGAGCAGCTTCGGATCGGCTTCGATCTGATCGACGGTGGCCTTCTCGAGGCCCGCCGCCATTTTCGCCCGCGCCGCCTGGCCCGCCGCAACGTCCGCCGCGACCTGAGCGCGGTTGGTGTAGCCCAAGATGCCCGGGAGGTAGCCGGTCGCGAGCGGCCAGGACGGATAGACGATCCAATAGCCGAACGAGAAGGCGATCGTCAGGTAGAACAGCCACAGCCACCAGCGCGGCAGCGGCGTGTTGAGCTCGCGGATGCCGTCCCACTCATGGCCGGTCGTTGTCTGCCCGGATACCCGGTCGACCTGAACTGGGTCCGTGATCATCGCTCAATCCTCCCGCAGCGGCATGCGGGCCGCTTCATCGAAACGAGCGCGGTTCTTCGGCCAAAGCGCGTAGACGAGCGCGGCGAGGAAGAACAAGAAGGCGTAGACGGTCCCTCCGGTCTGCGCGAACTGCGCCAGAAATTCGTAGGTTGTCGGCATGTTGGTCCCCTCACCGTCAGCGCAGGTTGGCCTTGTTGTCGTAGAGCTTGAAGTCGACGAGCGTGCCGAGCATCTGCAGATAGGCGATGACGGCGTCGCCTTCGGTAATCTCGGGCGAGCCGGGATAGAACTTGCGCACCACCGCCTTCGGGTAACGCTTCAGCAGCGCCGCCGCCTCGGGCGTGTCCGGACTCACCTGGGCCCTCAAGTCGGTCATCACGTTGGCCATCATGTCGTCGGTGTACGGCGTGCCGAGCTCGCGGTTGGCCTGGACGTTGGCCACGAGCTCGCGCGTGTCGAGCGGCGTGTCGAACAGGAAGGCGTAGTTCGGCATGATCGACTGCGGCACCACCGAGCGCGGGTTCATGAGATGCGCGACGTGCCAGGAGTCGGTGTACTTGCCGCCGACCCGGGCGATGTCCGGTCCGTTGCGCTTCGAGCCCCACTGGAACGGGTGGTCGTACATGCTCTCGGCGGCGAGCGAGTAGTGGCCATAGCGCTCGACCTCGTCGCGCAGCGCACGGATCATCTGGCTGTGGCAAAGGTAGCAGCCTTCGCGCACGTAGACGTTGCGCCCGGCGAGCTCGAGCGGCGTGTAGGGCCGCATGCCCTGCACGGTTTCGATGGTGCTCTTCAGGTAGAAGAGCGGGACGATCTCGACCAGGCCGCCAATGGCGACCATGACGAGGATGCCGAGGACGAGGAGGAGCGGATTCCTCTCCAGGATGTGGTGCCTGGAGAAAAGCGACCCGCCGTGGTGAGTCTGCGCGGAGCTGCTCATGGTGTTAACGTCCTCATTCCGCCGGCTGGAGGGAGGGCTGCGCCGCCGGGGCCGCCTGCTCGGAGGCCGTGATCGTCATGTAGACGTTGTAGAGCATCAGGCAGTAGGCGAGCAGGAACAGCACGCCGCCGAGCATGCGGATCACATAGAAAGGATGCATCGCCACGACCGTCTCGATGAACGAGTACTCGAGATAGCCCTGCGGCGTGTAGCTCCGCCACATCAGGCCCTGCAGGATGCCCGCCACCCACATCGAGGTGATGTAGAGCACGATGCCGAGCGTCGCGATCCAGAAGTGCCAGGAAACCAGGCGCAGCGAATAGAGGTCGCGCTTGCTCCACAGCCAGGGGACGAGGCAGTAGATCGCGCCGAACGAGACGAAGGCGACCCAGCCGAGGGCGCCCGAGTGCACGTGGCCGACCGTCCAGTCGGTGTAGTGCGACAGCGAGTTCACCGCCTTGATCGACATCGCTGGGCCTTCGAAGGTCGACATGCCGTAGAAGGCGACCGAGACGACCAGCATGCGCAGGACCGGGTCGGTGCGCAGCTTGTCCCAGGCGCCCGAGAGCGTCAGCAGGCCGTTGATCATGCCGCCCCACGAGGGCATCCACAGCATGATCGAGAACGTCATGCCGAGCGTCTGCGTCCAGTCTGGCAAAGCGGTATAGTGCAGGTGATGCGGTCCGGCCCAGATGTAGAGGAAGATCAGCGCCCAGAAGTGGATGATCGACAGCCGGTAGGAATAGATCGGCCGCTCCGCGCGCTTCGGCACGAAATAATACATGATGGCGAGGAAGCCGGCGGTCAGGAAGAAGCCGACAGCGTTGTGACCGTACCACCACTGGAACATCGCGTCCTGCACGCCGCTCCAGAGCACATACGACTTCGACGAGAAGATCGACGCCGGCACCGCGACGTTGTTGCCGATATGCAGCATCGCGATCGTCAGGATGAAGGCGAGATAGAACCAGTTCGCCACGAAGATGTGGGGCTCCTTGCGGCGGTAGAGCGTGCCGAGGAACACCAGCAGGTAGACGACCCAGACGATAGTCAGCCACAGGTCGGCGTACCATTCGGGCTCGGCGTATTCCCTGCTTTCGGTGATGCCGAGCAGGTAGCCCGTTCCGGCGATCAGGATGAAGAAATTGTAGCCGAGCGCCACGAACCACGGGGCGAGATCGCCGGCGAGGCGCGCGCGCGAGGTTCGCTGCACGACATAGAACGAGGTGGCCAACAGCACGTTGCCGCCGAAGGCGAAAATGACCGCCGACGTGTGCAACGGCCGCAGACGGCCGAAGTTGAACCAGGGCGCGATGTTGAGACCGGGGAAGGCGAGCTCGGCGGCGATGTAGACCCCGACCGCCATGCCGGCCAGGCCCCAGAACAGGGCCATGATGGTCGTGAACTTCACGACGTCGAAATTGTAGTTCGGCAGGCCGTTGATCTCGAGCGGGGGGCGCTCGGCCGGGCGATTGTTGTAGCGCTGGAAGATCGCGAAGATCCCGAGCGCGGCGCAGATGACCCCGAGCGCCATATGGAAGGCGTAGGCGGGCTCGACCGTCCTGGCCGCGATAAAGAGGCAGAGAAGGCCAAGGATCGCGAGGGCGCCGATGAGCCCGATTTCGCCGCCCCAGAGCGACTTTGGTTGAGATACCGTCTGCATTCCTCATCCCCGATACAAGAGGCGACTCCCGGCCTCCGTTCGAACGGCGCCATGACGCCGTCGCCCCTCGATACCGGGAACGTCGATCGATTTCGAGAGCCTTCCGCCATCGCGGAGGCTCTTTCGCACGATGATTTTCTAATGCATGCCCGTCCGCCGCCGTCCACCCGCTCGAAGATCGCATTTTACGCCCGAAAGGGGGCCGGTCAACAGAGAAGCGTTTGAAAAACCGGCGATTTTTGCGCGCCTCGACAGGGCGACGCCGGGTCGGCGTGACCATCTGTCGCACTTGAACTCGCATCTGTAGGGCGCGGTCGCCGACCGCGCCTCGCCGGGTCATCGACCGCCTCGACCGGTCATCGACCCGGCCCGCCAGGGGCGCGGATCACTGCTTCGAACGGATCGGGATGCGAGGCTCTTGTCAGCCGGCCGGAGGCGCCCGCTCAGGCGACCGCAGCCTCATATTCCACCGGCGCGAAGGGTGCAGCCGCGTCGCGATCGGCGGCGGCGAGCCGCGCAAGCGCGTCCGGCCGCAGGATCTCCACCCGGCGCTTGTGCGGCAAGTTGAGATAGCCGCGGTCGCGGAACATCGTAAACGTCCGGCTCACCGTCTCGATCGTGAGGCCGAGGTAGTCCGCAATGTCCTGCCGCTGCATCGCGAGATCGAGCACGTGGGCGCTCGGAGAAGCGGAACGGGCCGAGAGCATGGTCAAGAACCAGGCCAAGCGCTCTTCCGCCGAGCTGCGCCCGATCATCATCATGTGGTCGATCGACAGGGTCAGCGCCCGCGTCGCGCCGTCGAACAGAGCCCCATTGAGGCGGGGGTCGGCGTTCATCCGGACGCGGCAGGCCTGGCGGGGCAGGATCGCCATCGCAGAGGAATCGACAGCCTCGATCGTCAATTTGTGCGAATTGTCGGGCTCGAGCCCGCAGATGTCGCCCGGTATGTAAAAAGCGAAGACCTGACGGCGTCCGTCGCGGGTGAACTTCACCGCGCGGAACATTCCGCGGATGACGAGAAAAAAGCTCTCCGTCGGATCGCCCTCGCCCACCACCTCCTGGCCGGCCTCGAACGGAACGATGAGGGAATCGAAGTGGGGAAAGCTCGCCGCCAGGAGCCTGCCGATTCTCGGCTCGCCTTCGAGGGGACGACTGAATAATGCATACGCCATGCGGCGACCCCGCCTCCTCACGGTCCCCCGACCGTCCCGCCTCGGCGGCCCTTGCGACCGCTCCGGCAACCCCCCATGCGGATCAATATGGCTTGCGGCGCCCGGTGGAGGAACGGGGCGTTTTGACGCAGGCGGCGGCGCCCGCCCCTTTGGCCCTGTTAGGCCGGGTCGATGACCCGGCCGGGGCGCGGTCGGCGACCGCGCCTTACAGCCCCCCGAGGAATCCGATCTCTATGTCAAATTCCTCGACAGGCCGCGACAAAGCTGCCACTTCGGCGCCATGGCCAAGCTGCGTTCTTCCTATGTTTGTCAGAACTGCGGAGCGATCACCCAGCGCTGGCAGGGCAAATGCGAATCCTGCGGCGAGTGGAACACGATCATCGAGGAGGCCGCCGCTCTCGGCGTCGGCGGCGCCGCTGCGCGTCGCGGCATGTCCGGCCGGCCCTTCCCCCTCGAGGACCTCGCCGGCGAGTTCGAAGCCCGAGCCGCGCGTCGGCACCGGCATCGCCGAGCTCGACCGGGTCGCCGGCGGCGGCTTCGTGCCGGGGTCGGCGACGCTGATCGGCGGCGAGCCGGGGATCGGCAAATCCACGCTCCTGATCCAGGCCTGCGCGGCCGTGGCGCAGTCGGCCGGGCGCGTCGTCTACGTGTCCGGCGAGGAATCGACGGCCCAGGTGCGGCTCCGCGCCGCAAGGCTGGGATTGGCGGGCGCGCCGGTGCAGCTGGCGGCCCAGACGCTGGTCGAAGACATCGTGGCCACGCTGGGCTCAGGCGACGCGCCGAAATTCGTGGTCATCGATTCGATCCAGACGATGTGGAGCGACGCGATCGAATCTGCGCCGGGCACGGTGAGCCAGGTCAGAGGCTCGGCTCAGGCGCTGATCCGCTTCGCCAAGACGAGCGGCGCGGCGCTGCTCCTCGTCGGCCATGTCACCAAGGACGGCCAGATCGCCGGTCCCCGCGTCGTCGAGCACATGGTCGACGCCGTCTTCTCGTTCGAGGGGGATGGCGCGCACGCCTTTCGCCTGCTCAGAGCCGCCAAGAACCGCTTCGGCGCGACCGACGAGGTCGGCGTCTTCGAGATGACGGGCGCGGGCCTCGCGGAAGTGCCCAATCCCTCTGCCCTGTTCCTGGCCGGCCGCGACGGCGCGGCCAGCCCCGGGGCCGCAGTGTTCGCCGGAGTCGAGGGCGCGCGGCCCCTTCTGGTCGAGATTCAGGCGCTGGTCGCGCCGAGCACGCTCGGTACGCCGCGCCGGGCGGTGGTCGGCTGGGAGCCGAGCCGGCTCGCCATGGTGCTGGCGGTGCTCGAATTCGCACGGAGCGCTCAAGCTCGGTCAGTACGATATCTACCTCAACGTCGCAGGGGGCCTTCGGGTCGCCGAGCCCGCGGCGGATCTCGCCGCGGCGGCGGCGCTCGTCTCCTCCCTCACCGGCGCGGCCCTGCCGCACGACGCGGTCTATTTCGGCGAAATCGCGCTTTCCGGCGCCGTCCGCGCCGTCGCTCACGCCGGCCTGCGCCTCAAGGAGGCGGCCAAGCTCGGCTTCACGAGCGCCTTCGCCCCGCCGTCTCCGCGCTCCGAGGGCGAAAGCGCCAAAATTGTCCAGACACCGATCGCCTCGGTCGCCTCCTTGGTGGCGCTGATCGCGGCGGCGGGGATCGAGGCGAAGGTTGAGGCTCGTTCCCCTCGGCCTGCCGCAGTCCCGGCCCAATAGCATCTTAGTTTCATACCTGCGGTTTCCTCCTTGGGAGGCTTCGAACGTCGGCCCCACAACCCGCCCGACCGTCCCGGAACGCGCCGGCGTCCGATACGCTTTACCTTTAGCGATATTTGTTCGGAGCGTGCCCAGCCCGTCAGACTGGTAGCGAACAGATAAGGTCAGGTTGACGTCACTCGCAATACGCAGTCTGTTGCGCTGATTGTCGGAATGGCGGAGTGGTCGAATGAGCGATCGATTTCCGGCTCACTACGTAAGCACCGCGCCAGAGGCAGGAAAATCGTACCAATTCTGGCGCGCCTCGGGTTTCCTGGACAGGTTTCTGAGCGGCCCGCGAGTTCTCGACGTTGGCTACAGAGGCCAAGTTCGCGGCGCCCGGGCTCGTCCGGTTGTTCCGCATGCGATCGGAGTGGACCTCGACTATCCGGGTTACGACGGGGTGCGGCTTCCCTTTGACGATGGGACGGTTGACGCCGTGTTCTCGAGTCATTGCCTGGAACACATCAAAGCCTACAGAACCGTGATTCAAGACTGGCACCGCGTTCTCAAGCTCGGCGGATTCGTGGTGTGCATCGTTCCCTCACAGCTTTTGTATGAAAAGAAGAGAAGACCTCCATCGAGGTGGAGCAACGATCACAGGCGGTTCTACACGCCGAAAAGCCTGCTCGCCGAATTCGAGGACTCTCTCGAGGAAAACAGCTACCGCGTCAGGTTTCTGGAGGAAAACGATCGCGGATACACCTATCAGATCGGTCCGGACCGCCACGCCGGAGGCTGCTACGAGATCATCATGGTCGTCGAGAAAATCAGAAGGCCGGAATGGTCCATCCCAAAGGAATCGGCGGCGGACGGGAGCGCGGATAAGAGCGGACTCTCATTCGAGGAGGTGGTTACGGAGATTTATCGAGGGGCGCTGGGTCGGGAGCCGGATGTGGTCGGTTTTGCGGGGTGGGTGTCTGCTCTGAGAAACGGCCTGCCCCTGGAGGACTTTGTGAAGGCGACGCTCGACTGCCCGGAGTTCAACGACAAGCTCACGCGAGCCGCCCCTTCGGCGCAGCCTCTTTGGCTGAATGAATTGAAACAAACGACTCGCTTGCTAAAACAGGCAACGAAACAGGCGCTACTATCAGGCAACGCCGCCCGGCGAAAAAAGATCAAGGAGCTTCAGGCCCGGCGTGAGCGGCAGCCCTGGCGTCCGTCCGAGTAGGTCCCAGCAGGTCGAGGCGAGACGATCGAGGCCGGCGCGCCAGCGCTTTGGCGCGGGAAAGCGCGTTCGCCGAGGCGAGCAGTCGTATCGGATTGGATGAGCGCCGGTGCGTTCCTGCAACGCACGGTGCACGAGCCGGGATGTCGGAAAAGGTGAAGGGTTTCGGACGCCGGCCCGTTACGAGACGGTCGTGCGGCTTCTGGGGCCGGCGTTCGAAAGCCTCCCAAGGAGGAAACCGCGGGGAGTTGGGGCTGGTTCGGCGGGCCCGACCTATGGAGATTTTGGGCTGGCGGACGAAGCGCTCGTGGGAGTTCGGGCGCTGACGGCGGGGATCGATCGCGGCGGGAGTGAAGGCGACGAGCTTTTTTTGCGCAGGATTCTGCGAGCGGCGGGGGCAGGCGCGGCGCTTGGAGAGGGACTGGCGGTCCTGTGCGGGCAGCGGCTTCCTGTTCCGGCGCGCGGCTTTAGGCGGGAAGAAACGGCGTTGCGCGGCGGAAGGCAGGGCGACGTCGGTCATGAGATGTCGATCCTGATCCGGCTCGGCGATGAAGACCGCGCGGCGCGGGCGCCCTCGAACGTCTCGATGATGACCATCCGGCCGCCGCAACACGGACATCGGCGCGCAGGCGAGGGTGTTTCGGTCTCGCTCTCGGCCTCGGCCTGCGCGCCCCGGGGCGAGAGCTTGGGCGCGGCGAGCAATTGGCGGATGCGCTCGATGTTGTGGGCCCGCCCTGTCCCGGCGAACAGGCCGTAGTGGCGGATGCGGTGGAAGCCGCTGGGCAGCATGTGCAGGAGAAAGCGGCGGATGAACTCGGCGGGGTCGAGCGTCATGGTCTTGAGCCGGTCGCGGCCTTTGATGCGGTAGTCCTTCCATTTGAGATGCGTGTCGAAGCTGTGCCGCAGCGTATGAGGCGAGACGCGCTTGGGATGCCCGCCAGAGTCTTGGCGGCGGTGACGGCGCGGTTGATCTGACGCGCGGTCACAGGATTGATTGGGTTCTGACCGGGAAACAGCCAGACCTGCGGCTGCGCCGCCTTCCACCATTCACGCAGGAGTTCGAGCAGTCGCGGCGAAAGCATCACGGTGCGATCCCGCTGCCCCTTGCCCTGCTCGACCCGGAGCGTCATGCGCTGGCTGTCGATGTCGAACACCTTGAGGTTGGCGACCTCGGACACGCGCAGGCCCGCGCCGTAGGCGACGCTGAGCGCGGCTTTGTACTTGAGGCCTGGCGCGGCTTCGAGGAGCCGCGCCACCTTCTCCCGGCTCAGCACGACCGGCGCCTTGCGCGGCTCGGTGACGATCCTCAGAGGACGAACCAGGTCGGGCCGTTCGAGGGTCACGGTGAAAAAGAAGCGCAGCGCGGCGATGGCGGAGTTGATGGTCGGCGCGCCGATCTGTTGCTTCGCCATGTGGAGCTGGCGGCGAAGGTCCTCGCTCGTAGCCGTGTCCGGCGACCGGCCGAGGAAGGCTGCGAAGGTCCTCACGTGCCGGACGTAGTCCTTCTGCACTTTCTCCTTGAATCGGCGCGCCGTCATGTCGTCGATCATGCGCTGGCGCAATGGGCTGATGGGCTTCTCAGACATCGCGAAATCTCCTGTCTCGCATGGGGTTGTGGAACCCCACGATCCTGAGACAGGCTCTTGCCTTCACGTTGACCCCTAGCCCCTGGCGCGCCCCTCTCGCTCGCCACCCCTACCGCGAGAGCGTTTAGTCCCAGGGCGGATAGCGGCACTACAGGGGTCGCCTAGGGAAGGACCGGAGTCCGCGCCATAGCCGCCATTCCATCTTGCACCTTGGCCGAAATGGCGACATTGGGGCGGCTTTCGAGACCCAGTTTAGGCAATCGACAACGTGCGCGTTGCGTGCTATTTTTCTTTAATCCTTGGCCATGCGGTGGGACAGGACGATAAGTCCGGTTGTTTCGGAGGCGCGGCGCCGCTCTGTCGCCCTATCCGGGCGGCGAGGGCGACAAAGGCGTCTATGGGGAAATCGCGGTCAAGTCGGCGCCTTGGCGACGGTGGGGTTGATGCTCGGGGCGGCGGCGGCGTTGATCGCGGGCGTTGCCGGCGAGGAGCCGAACGCCCGGCGGAGGCGAGGGACCGAGGCGCAGCGCCTGCTCGGTTATCGCCACCGCTTCCTTCGACGCGCCCGAGAAGGCCAAAATCACCCCGAGCGTTGCAAGGGGCGTCGGGTCATGCGGGCCTAGACTGACGGCCCGGCGCGCAGACGCGATCGCGTCGGCGTGTCGGCCATCGCTGAGCTGGAGGGCCGCGAGCGCCAGATAGGCGCGGCCATTGTTGGGGTCGAGCTCCAGCGCGCGACCGGCCGCGTCGTAGGCGCGTTTGCGAGTCACTGGCGACGAGGCGAAGAAATCCAAATTGAAGGCTGAAACCAGAGCAGCCGCCAGCGCATAGCCGGACTGGCGTCCGCGAAGCTCGGATCCAGTTCGACAGCTTTCGCGTAGTAGACCATGGCGCGCGCCGGAGCGAGGTCACCCCCGTTCTAGAATCCCGCGCTCTCCGCTCGCAGGTAGTCGTCGTAAGCCTCCACATTCTTGGTCGGCATCCGGGCAGGCGTTCCCTGCTCGAAGCCGATCAATGGCAACGCCGGCCACAATCGCGCCAGCGCCAGCGAGCCGGCGAGGGTGACCAAAATCAGAAGTCCGATCCGAGCCCCATTCCGCCGCAAGAAGGCGCCGGTCTAGTTCAACGTCGCGTGCGCCCGGCGCCGAGCGCCGCCGCGAGCCGACGCATGAAGGGCGAAGGCGCTGGTTCGGCGGTTGTCGCGCTCTTGGACGCCAAATAATAGGCGCGCATCGGACGCGAGATATTTTTCAGCCTCTGCTCGCCTGCGTCTGCGAAATTGGCCTCCACCTTGCCTTGCACCTGCCGGTAGGCGTCCTCGGACAGACAAATCCCGCCGGGCTTCGCCACGCCTTCGAGCCGCGCGGCGATGTTGACGCCGTCGCCCATGAGATCGCCGTCGCTCTCCTCGACCACGTCGCCAACGTGGATTCCGACGCGAAATTCGATGCGGCGCTCAGGCGGAAGGTCGGCGTTGCGTCCGACCATCGCGTTCTGCACTTCGTTCGCGCAGCGGACCGCGTCCACGACGCTGCGGAACTCGATGATCGACCCGTCCCCGGTGCGCTTGACGATCCGGCCGTGATGCGCGGCGATGGTCGGGTCGATCAGGTCGGTGCGCAGTTCGCGGAGCCGCGCAAGCGTGCGCTCTTCGTCGGCGCCGGTCAGCCGGCTATAGCCGACACGTCGGACGACTAGTATCGCTGCTAGTTTCCGGGTCTCGCTCATCCCGCCCCTCTTGAAGTCGCCACATTAGCCCAAATGCCAGCTCCAGTCCTCCTGTTTTCAAGGGAAGGACCGCTCCGCGGCGCATTCCTTCCGTTCAGGGCACCAACCGGGAAGGGCTGCAAAGGTGAAGGGTTTCGGACGCCGGCCCCTTACGAGACGGTCGTGCAAGGTGAAGGGTTTCGGACGCCGGCCCCTTACGAGACGGTCGTGCGGCTTCTGGGGCCGGCGTTCGAAAGCCTCCCAAGGAGGAAACCGCGGGGAGTTGGGGCTGGTTCGGCGGGCCCGACCTATGGAGATTTTGGGCTGGCGGACGAAGCGCTCGTGGGAGTTCGGGCGCTGACGGCGGGATCGATCGCGGCGGGAGTGAAGACGACGAGCTTTTTTGCGCAGGATTCTGCGAGCGGCGGGGGCAGGCGCCGCGCTTGGAGAGGGACTGGCGGTCCTGTGCGGGCAGCGGCTTCCTGTTCCGGCGCGCGGCTTTAGGCGGGAAGAAACGGCGTTGCGCGGCGGAAGGCAGGGCGACGTCGATCATGAGGTGTCGATCCTGATCCGGCTCGGCGATGAAGACCGCGCGGCGCGGGCGCCCTCGAACGTCTCGATGATGACCATCCGGCCGCCCGCAACACGGACATCGGCGCGCAGGCGAGGGTGTTTCGGTCTCGCTCTCGGCCTCGGCCTGCGCGCCCCGGGGCGAGAGCTTGGGCGCGGCGAGCAATTGGCGGATGCGCTCGATGTTGTGGGCCCGCCCTGTCCCGGCGAACAGGCCGTAGTGCCGGATGCGATGGAAGCCGCTGGGCAGCACGTGCAGGAGAAAGCGGCGGATGAACTCGGCGGGGTCGAGCGTCATGGTCTTGAGCCGGTCGCGGCCTTTGATGCGGTAGTCCTGCCATTTGAAGGTGACGCCCGCCAATGTTCTTGGCGGCGGTGACGGCGCGGTTGATCTGACGCGCGGTCACAGTATTGATTGGGTTCTGACCGGGAAACAGCCAGACCTGCGGCTGCGCCGCCTTCCACCATTCACGCAGGAGTTCGAGCAGTCGCGGCGAAAGCATCACGGTGCGATCCCGCTGCCCCTTGCCCTGCTCGACCCGGAGCGTCATGCGCTGGCTGTCGATGTCGAACACCTTGAGGTTGGCGACCTCGGACACGCGCAGGCCCGCGCCGTAGGCGACGCTGAGCGCGGCTTTGTACTTGAGGCCTGGCGCGGCTTCGAGGAGCCGCGCCACCTCCTCCCGGCTCAGCACGACCGGCGCCTTGCGCGGCTCGTTGACGATCCTCAGAGGACGAACCAGGTCGGGCCGTTCGAGCGTCACGGTGAAAAAGAAGCGCAGCGCGGCGATGGCGGCGTTGATCGTCGGCGCGCCGATCTGTTGCTTCGCCATATGCAGTTGAAAGCGGCGAAGGTCCTCGCTCGTCGCCGTGTCCGGCTAGCGGCCGAGGAAAGCCGCAAAGTTCCTCACGTACCGAACGTAGTCCTTCTGCACTTTCTCCTTGAACCGGCGCGCCGTCATTCGTCGATCATGCGCTGGCGCAATGGGCTGATGGGCTTCTCAGACATCGCGAAATATCCTGTCTCGCATGGGGTTGCGAACCCCACGATCCTGAGACAGGCTCTTGCCTTCACGTTGACCCCTAGCCCCTGGCGCGCTCCCCGTCCGCTCGCCACCCCTACCGCGAGAGCGGTTTAGATTCTATGGGGCGCGCGGCGGGCACTGGAGCCTTCGTCGCGGCAACCAAACGATGGAGCGCCCCTATGTCAAAGCAGAACGACTTGAGCAAATCCCTCGTCGCGCTCGATCAAGACGCGACATTGATCGCCGTCGTCGAGATGGGCCAGGCGAGTTGGCTGGTCGCGGGCATCGTGCCAGGACTGGATCGTTATCCCTTGAAGAAGATCGGCCCGGACCGCGACGCCCTCCTGCAGCTTCTGCACCGCTGGCGCGCAGAAGCCGCGAAAGCCGGCCATGCGATCAACAGGATCGCCGTCGCCTACGAGGCCGGCCGCGACGGATTCTGGTTGGCGCGCTGGCTGCGCGCTCAGGCTGTCGAAGCGTATGTGATCCATCCATCGAGCGTCCCGGTGCCGCGCGAGCACCGGCGTGCGAAGACAGATCGGCTCGACACCGAGCTCCTCAAGCGCGCCTTTGTCGGCTGGCTGCGCGGCGAACCGAAACATTGCAGCATGGCGGCAATCCCCACGCTCGAGGACGAGGATGCGAGGCGGCCAAGCCGCGAGCGGCAAACTCTGTCGGGGAGCGCACGCGCATTCTCAACCGCCTGAAGGCCAATCTCGCCCGTCTGGGCATTCGCGGCTTCCGGCCCAATCTGGCTCGAGCGGAAGGTCAGTTGGAGACTTTACGCACGCCGGAGGGCGCCGCCATACCAAAGAACACGCTGGCCGAGATGCGACGCGACATGGACCGCCTGCAGGTCGTCAAGCGCCAGATCAAGGAGATCGAGAAAACCCGCGCCAAGCGGCTTTCGAAAGAGCCAAGCGAGCAACGCGACGCCATGGTCCAGCAGCTGGCAAGAGTGGTCGGCGTCGGGATCGAGACGGCGGACATGCTCGTGCAGGAGGTCTTCTCGCGCGAAATCCGGGACCGGAGGGCCCTCGCGCGCTATGCCGGTCTGACCGGAGCTCCAGACGAGAGTGGGCAAAGACGACGCGAGCGAGGACTCGCCAAGGCGGGCAACAGCCGCGTGCGCCGCGGGATGATCGAACTCGCCTGGGGTCACCTGCTGCATCAAAAGGGCAGTCCCCTGACTGAGTGGTTTTGGAAGCGAGCGTCAGATGCCCGCGGCGGCACACGCAAGACGATGATCGTTGCGCTCGCTCGCAAACTGCTCATCGTGTTGTGGCGGCTCGCGACCACGGGCGAGACGCCGGCGGGTCTGCAGCTTCGCCCGGCGGCGTAGGCGCCATTGAGTTTGCTGCAGCCTGGCGTCGCATTGACGCTCGGCTGCAGATGACGGACCGAGGCAGCGGCAACCCGATATTGGACTGTGGCCTTTGCGCCGCGGTTTAGAATGGGCCCGCCGCCTCGGAGCTTCGCCGCCGATGCGCATGACTGCATCGTGGTATCGACCCTTGGGTCGGCCGAATACAAGTTCGTGGCGCGCGACGCGCGCCCGATGGCGAGCTCCCCTCGGTATCGTCGCCGTTATCGATCTGAACGAGCGGGGACACGGCGCCCGTGTCGTCCCGAATGAGCGAGTCTGGCGCTGTGCTCGCAGCCGTCAAGGGCAAGTCGCTGCGCGATGGCCTTCGGCCACCCTTGACAGCCGCTCCGCGCAGCGCCCCAGTAAAATCAGGTCGGGACGAGGAGATGTCGCAGGCCCGATCGAACAAGGAGATGCAGCTCAAAACACCCTTGACAGCAATCGCCCCATACAAGTCCAAGGGGCGGACACCGGGCGTTCCCTGGGCGGCCCTTGTAGGCCCTGCGTGCGAAAGCCTTCATCTCACCGGAAATTTAAACCGAGAGAGCGCCTCCGTTCCGCTCGAGGTGACGAACCGGGTCGGCTTGGCTATAAGGCGCTCCGCCGGACGTCGCCGGCGACGATCGTCGCCGCGGTTTTCGAGCGTCTCGACGAGGTTTTCAGAATGCCTTCCTATCTCGATCTCGCCGTGCTCGCGATCATCCTCATTTCCGCGTTCCTGTCGATGCTGCGCGGCTTTTCCCGCGAGGTCCTCGCGATCGCCTCGTGGGCCGCCGCCGCCGCAGCCGCCTATTACTTCTATCCGGTTGTGGTTCCCTACCTCACGCCCTATATCCATAAAGACGTCGTCGCGCAGGCGCTCGCAGCCGCGATCGTGTTCTTCGCCACGCTGATCGTCGTGTCGCTCTTCACCGTCCGGCTGTCAGACGCGATTCTCGACAGCAAGATCGGGGCGCTCGACCGCACGCTGGGCTTCGTGTTCGGCGTCGCGAGGGGTTTCCTGCTCGCCGTCGTCGGTTTTGCGATCTTCAACTGGCTGGTCTCGGACAAGCAGCAGCCGGAATGGGTGAAAAACGCCAAGACGCGTCCGGTGCTGACCGGCTCCGCGGACAGGATCGTCGCCCTTTTGCCGGAGGACGCGGCGGCGACGATCGACTCCTGGATCAAGTCGCGCGGCAATATCCTTCCCGCGAGCGACGAGCCGACCGACAATTCCGTCCCGCCGACCGCGCCGGGGTCGGCCGCGTCGCAGAAGAAGGTCGAAGTCGCCGACCAATACGAACAATCTCGACAAGCGGAAGCTCGACGCGCTTATCAACAGGAATGTGCCCCAGCCGGCGGCGGCGACGCCCAAACAATGATTGGATGGAGGCCCGACGCCTCCGACGAATCGAGCGAGGACCCCATCGACCGCGGCTTCGAACTGGCTGACGACTCCCTCGTCGATCTCGAGGAGGATCGGCTGCGCGAGCAATGCGGGGTGTTCGGCATCTTCGGCCATCCGGACGCCGCGGCGGTCGTCGCGCTCGGCCTGCACGCCTTGCAGCATCGCGGACAGGAGGCGGCGGGCATCGTCGCTTTCGACGGAAGCCGCTTTCATTCGGAACGCCGCCAGGGCTTGGTCGGCGACCATTTTTCCAGCGCCGCGACGATTGACCGGCTGCCGGGAGAGGCGGCCATCGGCCATGTGCGCTATTCGACGACCGGCGAGACGGCGCTGCGCAACGTCCAGCCCCTGTTCGCCGAGCTCGAGGCCGGCGGCCTGGCGGTCGCCCACAACGGCAACCTCACCAATGGCTTGACCTTGCGGCGCGAGCTCATTCGCGGTGGCGCCATCTGCCAGTCGACCACCGACACGGAGGTCGTCCTGCTGCTGGCGGCGCGCTCGCGCCGCCAGAAGATCCTCGACCGCTTCGTCGAGGCGCTGGCGGAGATTGAGGGCGCCTACGCGCTCGTGGCCCTGACCAACAAGAAGCTGATCGGCGCACGCGATCCGCTGGGGATCCGCCCGCTGGTGCTGGGCGAGCTCGACGGCTGTCCGATCCTGTGCTCCGAAACTTGCGCTCTCGACATCATCGGGGCGAGGTTCGTCCGCGACATCGAGAACGGAGAGGTCGCCGTGATCGACGCCGAGGGCGTGAAGAGCTTCTTCCCCTCGCCTCGCGTTGCGGCGCGGCCCTGCATCTTCGAGTATATTTACTTCGCCCGGCCCAACTCGATCGTGCACGGCCGTTCGGTCTACGATGCGCGCAAGGCGATGGGAGCCGAGCTCGCGCGCGAGGCGCCCGCCGAGGCCGACGTGGTGGTGCCGGTGCCCGACTCGGGCGTCCCGGCCGCGATCGGCTTTGCGAGAGCCTGCGGCCTGCCCTTCGAGCTCGGCATCATTCGCAACCACTATGTCGGCCGCACCTTCATCCAGCCGACCCAGTCGGTCCGCGAGCTCGGCGTTCGGCTGAAGCACAACGCCAACCGCGCCGTGGTCCGGGGCAAGCGGGTGGTGCTGATCGACGATTCGATTGTGCGCGGCACCACCAGCGTCAAGATCGTCCGCATGATGCGGGAGGCGGGCGCCAGCGAGGTGCATTTCCGCATTTCTTCGCCGCCGATCGCCTATCCCGACTTTTACGGCATCGACACCCCAGAGCGCGAAAAACTCCTGGCCGCGCGGATGGACCTCGACGCGATGCGACGGTTCATGGGCGCCGACAGCCTGGCGTTCCTTTCGATAGGGGGAATCTACCGGGCCATGGGCTATGCGGCGCGCAACTCGAGGCATCCCCAGTTCACCGATCACTGCTTCACTGGCGAGTACCCGACCCGCCTCATCGACAAGGACGGCGAGCCCGGGAAACAGCGCCTGCCGCTCTTGGCCGAGGCGGTCTGAGGCTCGGATCCGTCATTGCGAGCCGACAGCGAAGCGGCGCATCAGGCAGGAGTTATCCCTGCATTTGCCCGAACAGGAACTTTAGTTCCCTGACGGGCCGGAAAAAGTCACTGTTCGACCGCGTAGGGAATTTTGCCGGAACCGCCACAAATCCCCGGGCTCTTCGGAACGATTTTTCGCCTAGATCACGTCCCCGTTGAGTTGGAATGGAAATCGTCGTCGCGAAGCGATGGCCGCGCCGCGCGCCCGTATCGACGTCTCGCTGCGCCCCGCATTGCGCGCCGGCGACAATTTCTGTCGCGCCAAAACCTGATAAGGACATTAATATACTGTGGAAACTGCTCGAGAATGGGATGGAGGGGCCTCGCCTCGCCGCGGCGTCAGGCGCGATGGAAACGGCGCCGCAAGCCCCTGAAAAGATGAATTCCCGCGATGGAAATGGCGCGATCCGAGGTCGGCGGACGTCGACGAAGGGGACCACGGGGATCGACGCGATGAAGGGACAGTCGCCCGCAAAGACGGCATCGGCTCCGCCCGAACGAGACACGCTCTAATCGGCCGAAGGACGAGATTTTGCCTGGTCTTTTCCCTGCGCCAGGGACAAGCCCGGGGCTTTGCGCTTATGGTGGCGCCGCACGGGAGGGAGGCCGTCATGGCTAAGCGCGAACAAGCAACATATCTCGGTCTCGACATCGGGACGTCGTCGGTGAAGGCGCTGCTGATCGACGGCGAGCAGCGGGTCGTCGCCGAAGCCTCCGCCCCGCTCAGCGTCTCTCGCCCCCATCCCCTGTGGAGCGAGCAGAACCCGGATGACTGGGTCGACGGCGTCGAGGCGACTGTGGCGGCGATCGGTCGTCAGGCGCCGTCCGCCTTCGCGGCGCTCGCCGGTCTCTGCCTTTCCGGGCAAATGCACGGCGCGACGCTGCTCGACGCGAACGACAGGCCGCTCCGCCCCGCGATTCTCTGGAACGACGTCCGCTCCTTCGCCGAATGCGCGGAGCTCAAGCGTCGCGTGCCTGACGTCGAGAAGCGCACCGGCAATCTCGTCATGCCGGGCTTCACTGCGCCGAAGATGCTGTGGGTCGCGGCGCACGAACCCGGGGTCGCGAGCGCGACAACGCGCGTCCTCCTGCCGAAGGACTATGTCCGCCTTCGCCTGTCGGGGGAAGCGGTGTCAGAAATGTCCGACGCCTCGGGGACCTCCTGGCTCGACGTGGGCAAACGACGCTGGGACGAGGACCTGCTCTCGGCGACCGGGCTTTCGCTGGAAGCCATGCCGAGGCTGGTCGAAGGATCGGAAATCTCAGCGCATCTGTCGTCTGCCACAGCAAAAGCCTGGGGCCTCGAGGGGCGCAAAATTCCGATCGCCGGCGGGGGCGGCGACAATGCCGCCTCGGCGATCGGTGTCGGCGCGACCGCGCCGGGCTCGGGTTTTGTGTCGCTCGGCACCTCGGGCGTGGTGTTCTCCGTCACCGACCGCTTCATAAGCCTGCCCGAACGGACGCTGCACGCCTTCTGTCATGCTCTCCCAATCGCTGGCACGGCATGTCGGTGATGCTGTCGGCCGCCTCGGCGCTGTCTTGGATCGCCGAGGTCCTTGGACGAGAGCGCGACATCGCCGATCTCGTCCTCAAGGCGGAGGCCTTCGCCCGCTCGCCGAGCGCCGTCGCCTCCGCGCCGGTCTTCCTGCCTTACCTCAGCGGCGAGCGGACGCCGCACAACGACGCGGAGGCGACCGGCATGTTCGCTGGACTGCGCGCCGGCCACGGCGCCGATGCGCTCGTCTTCGCGGTGATGGAGGGCGTCGCCTTCTCCTTCGCCGACGCCGTCGACGTGCTCGACGCCGCTGGCGCGCGGCCGGATCGGCCGCTCCTCGTCGGCGGCGGCGCGCGGTCGGATTTCTGGGGCCAAATGATCGCCGACGTGACCGGGCTGACGATCGACCTCGCGCAGGGAGCGGAGGCGGGCGCAGCGCTCGGCGCAGCGCGGCTCGGCATGCTCGCGGCGGGCGCCGGAAGCGTCGAGGCGGTCTGCGCGCGCCCGCGGAACTCAGCGCGCGTTCGAGCCTGACGCGAAGAGCGCCGCCCTGTACGCGACGCGTCTCAGGCGCTACCGCGCGCTCTACAAAGCGGAAAAGGCGGCGCGGGCCTTTTGAGCGGCGGCCGCAAAGGCTCGAGCCTCGGGTCGCGGGACTCGGCCGATACGCGGCCGAGTTCTACACGACGGTGAAGATGGCCTATACGCTGCCGTGAATCGAGGTTTCCGCGCCGCGTCACTTGCCCCGATAGCTCACCCGCAGATGGCCCCGCCCTCGTCGTCGGTGACGAGGAGAGCGCCGTCCTTCGTCAAGGCGACGTCGACGGGGCGGCCCCAGACGCTCGCGTCGTCGGTGACGAAGCCGGTCAGGAAATCTTCGTAGACGCCCGTTGGCCGGCCATCCTTCATCAGGATGCGCACGACCTTGTAGCCGGTGCGCTTCGCCCGGTTCCACGAGCCGTGGAGCGCCACGAACGCGTCGCCTTTGAATTCCCAGTCGCCATAAGCGGCGGGCCCGAGACGAACGTCGCTGTCGGCGAGCGCCGCGCCTGCTGCGAGCGACAGGCCGGCGAGCATCATCTGAGCTCTCACACGCGCTCCCTCCTTATCCCGATGGGCGACGAAGCGCCTAAACGGCGCGCCATTTCACGACCAGGTCCCCGATGGCGGTGAGCAGAATTTGCACGCCGATCGCCATGAGAAGGAAGGCCGTCAGCCGCGCCACGACGAGCCGCGCGGTCGGGCCGATGAGCGCGATCACGCGATCGGCGTAACGATAGGCGATCCAGACGATCGCGGCATTAGCGACGGCGGCGAGGCTCACGCCGCTGAAGAAGGCGAGCAGGCGGAACCCGTCCGGGGGCCGTTCGGCGCCGAGGGTGATTGCGACGGCGATCGTTCCCGGCCCGGTGGTGAAGGGCAGGGTCAGGGGAAAGAACGCCAGTTGCATCGGATCGCCGTCCGCGTTTTGCGCCGCCGCCTGCTGTTCGCGGTTTCGGCGGTCGGGGTGCGGCTCCCCCGACGTCAGCAGCTGCCATCCGCTCAGAGCGATCACCGCGCCGCCGGCGATGCGCAGCGCATCGAGCGAAACGCCGAAGAAGCTGAGCACGTATTCTCCGGTCCACAGCGCGCCGAACATGATCAACAGCGAGTATATTCCGACCCAGGCGGCGATTCTCGTCCGCTCCGCGTGGGTGTAGCGTTCTGTGAAACTGTCGAAGATCAGCGTGCCGCCGACCGGGTTGATGATCGAAAACAGCGACGAAAAGGCCAACAGGAAGGCGCTGTTCGCCGTCCCGGCGACACCCAGCCACTCCGCCGACGTCATCGCCGCGCTCCCGATCGGCCCAGCGAAGCATAGAGCCGAACAGCCCGTCGCGGAAGTCAAGACCGCCGTCGCGCCGCTTCCAGCAGCAGTTCCACCCGTTGGGCCAGCAAACGCCCATCCATCGGCTTGTGCAAAACGCTGAAGAGGCCGCTGGTCGCATCCCGCAAGGCGACCTCGGCGGCAGTCGTCGCGAACCCCGTCAGCAGAATGGTTGGAAGCGCCGTGCGGCGCCGTTGAACCTCCTCGATCAATCTCTGTCCGTCCATCCCCGGCATCGATAGGTCGGTGACGACAAGATCGACCTCGGCGCCCTTGTCCAGGTGCGCGATGGCTTCTGCGCCGCTTCCCGCCGTCAGGGTCGAATAGCCAAGGGCGCCCGTCGTGAATATCGACGGACGTCACAAGAAAGCGCGGGCTCGGCTCGGCGTCGAAGGCCGTCCAGCGAACCAAATGCCATCGCCATGCCCCGTCGCGTCTGCGCAACCGAACCTCGGCTGCGCCGACGCCTTCCCCGAGGGCACGCTTTCGGGCGGCAAGCAGCGCCGCATGGTCGTCCGGATGCACGACATCCCGGCGTCCGGCGAAAATCCCCCTCGGCGGATCGCCCAGGTAGTCCAGATACCGGCGGTTCAGGAATTCGGCCTCGCCGTCCACTCTTTGCAGCGAGGCCATGATCGGCAGCGCGTCCAGCATCGCCCGCAGGCGTGAATTGGCGCCTTCCAAAGCTTCTTCCGCGGCGCGCTGGGCGCTGATGTCGATGCTGGCGCCGCACCAGTGGGTGATGCGGCCCTCGCCGTCGCGGACGGGCTCAATGCGGGTCAGAAAAGGGCGGAACTCGCCTGTGGCGCTACGAAGAGGAAAGACCATCTCGAAGGGTTCGCCGGTCGCGAGCGACATTTTCCAGCGATCCAGAACTTCCGGGAGGGTCAAAAGATCGTGAACCGACTGCCAGCCCCAGCCTTCCATCTCTTCGGGCGTCGCGCCGGTGTAATCGTACCAGCGTCTGTTGTACCAAAAGATGTGTCCGGTCGCGTCCGCCAGCCAGCACATGACCGGCACGTTCTCGGCGAGGAGGCGGAACTGGTCCAGGCTCATATAACCTCGGGCTGGGTTCGCATTTCCCCTCCGAAATTGGCCGCAGTCCCGAAATCGGAACACTATTGCCGAGTAAAGATAATTTTCAACAGCTTTGCCGGTTGTGCGGCTGGACCTTATGAGGCCACCCGATTCCATCGGGCTCCCGGGCGAGGCCGCTTGACGAGCGCGCCGCCAGGCCGTCTCCTTTCGTCCCAAGGGCGAGGTCCTCGAATGAGCGTCTTGGCGCGCGACGCAGCGCAGGAATTCACGAGCCGCTTCGGCCGCGAGGCCAAGGTCAGCCGCGCGCCGGGGCGGGTCAACCTGATCGGCGAGCACACCGATTACAACGACGGCTTCGTCATGCCGGCGGCGCTCGAATTCGCCACCCTCGTCGCCGCCGCGCCGCGGGGAGACCGGCGCCTGCGCGTCTATTCGATGATCATGGACGAGACGCGCGAATTCGACCTCGATGCTCCGCCCACGGGCGCGCCGCCGCGACGTGGTCGGACTACGTGTTCGGCGTCGCCGTGATGCTGGAGAAGAGCGGCCGGCGCCTCAATGGCGCCGACCTCGTCGTCTTCACCGACGTGCCGCTCGGCGCGGGCCTGAGCTCCTCGGCGGCTCTCGAGGTGAGTGTCGCCCACGCGCTTCTGACAGCCGCCGGTCTGCCGTTCGATCCTGTCGAGATCGCAGAGACTCTGCCAGCGGGCGGAGAACGACTATGTCGGCATGCGCTGCGGCATCATGGACCAGTATGTCTCGGCCTGCGGCGTCGCCGGCAACGCGCTCCTGATCGACTGCCGCTCGCTCGAATCGCGCAACGTCCCGATCGCGCCGAACCTGAGGCTCGTCATCGCCAATTCGAACGTGCGCCACCAGCACGCCGGCGGCGAATACAACGCCCGCCGCGAGGCCTGCGAGGAAGGCGTGCGGCTCTTGCGCCCCTATCTCGGCCCGATCGCGGCCTTGCGCGACTTGACCCCGGCCGACCTCGAGCGCCATCGCAGAATTCTGCCCGAGCTCGTCTATCGCCGCTGCCGGCACATCGTCACCGAAAACGCCCGCGTGCTCGAGGCCGAGCGGGCGCTGAAGACGGGCGACTTCGCCGCCTGCGGCAAGGCGATGAACGCCTCGCACGCCTCCATGCGCGACGACTTCGAGATCACCTGCCCGGAGATCGACTTCCTGGTCGGCCTCGCGCAAAGCGAGGCGGGCGTCTACGGCTCGCGCATGACGGGAGGCGGCTTCGGCGGCTGCACGGTAAGCCTCGTCGAGGCGAGCGCGGTCGAGCGCGTGAGGAAGCACATCGTCGAGGGCTATCCGGCCGGGGCCGGGCGCGAGGCGGACGTGTTCGTCTGCTCGCCCTCAAACGGCGCCGGCCTCGTTCCGCTGGAAGGAGGCTAGAGGCCTTGGCCAGGCTCGATCTCGGCGAGGCGTCGCACCGGCGCCTCAACCCGCTGACCGGCGAATGGACGCTCGTCTCGCCGCACCGGATGCAGCGGCCCTGGCAGGGCAAGCGCGAGGCGCTCGCCGCGGCGCCGTCGCTCGCCTACGACCCGGGCTGCTATCTCTGTCCCGGGCAATGCGCGCGCGAGCGGGGCGCGCAACCCGGACTATCCGCACACTTTCGTGTTCGACAACGACTTCGCCGCGCTTCACCCCGACGCGCCGCCGGAAAGGATCGAGGACGGGCTTCTCGTCGCCGAAGGCGAATCCGGCCTCTGCCGCGTCCTCTGCTTCTCGCCCCGCCACGATCTGACGCTGGCGCAAATGGAGGTCGCCGACGTCGAGCGGGTGGTCGACGCCTGGGTCGAGGAGACGATCAACCTCGGCTCGCGCGAAGGCGTCGCCTCCGTCCAGGTGTTCGAGAACCGCGGCGAGATCATGGGCTGCTCGAACCCGCATCCGCACGGCCAGATCTGGGCGACCCGCCACCTGCCGAACGAGCTCGAGAAGGAGACGCGCCGTCAGACCGAATATCTCCTCGAGCGCGGCCGCGTCCTGCTCGTCGATTATCTCGAGCAGGAGCTCGAGCGCGGCGAGCGCATCGTCTTCGCCAACGCGCATTTCGTCGTCCTCGTGCCGTTCTGGGCGGTCTGGCCGTTCGAGACGATGATCCTGCCGCGGCGGCGCATCGGCGGCTTCGACGAATTGGGGCCTGCGGAAAAACCCGCGCTGGCCGGCGCGCTGTCCGAGCTCACGCGGCGCTACGACCGGCTGTTCGACGTGTCGTTCCCCTATTCGATGGGCTTCCACCAGAAGCCGACGGGAGGCGCGGCGCACGCCGAATGGCAGATGCACGCCCATTTCTACCCGCCGCTCCTGCGCTCGGCGGCGGTGAAGAAGTTCATGGTCGGCTTCGAGATGCTGGGATCGCCGCAGCGCGACTTGACGCCCGAAGCGGCGGCGGCGAGGCTGCGGGAGGCGGCGGCGTAATGGGGGATCATCGGCATGAGCAGTCCCGCGGAAGCGACGAGCCGCCCCGTCAGGATCGACGGCTACGCCATCGTTTCGGACGACGACCGGATCGCCGGCCCCGACGGGCTTGTTCCGGCCTCGCTGCGCAACGAGAAGGATTGGGAGTACTACCAGAACGCGCTGGCGCGCTCGGACCTCATCGTGTTCGGCCATCGCAGCCACGAGCTCGAGCCCAACGTCAGGGGCGACAGGCGTCTCGTGATTTCGAGCCGGGCGGCCGGGCTCGAGGACCGCGCTGACGCCTGGTGGTGGAGCCCGCCGCGGACGAACTGGGCGGAGGTCACAACGAAACTGCTGCCGCGCGGCGGCGACGTGGCCATCCCCGGCGGCCAGGGCGTGTTCGACCTCTTCCTCAGGATCGGCTTCGATGCTTTCCATTTGTCGCGCGCGCATGGGGTGAAGCTGCCCGGAGGGCGAGCGGTTTTCTCCGCCTGCGACACGGGCCTCACGGCCGAGGCTGTGCTCGCCGCGGCCGGCCTCAGCGCCAGCGAGAAGATCCCGCTCGACCCCGAGCACGGCGTCGCGATGACCGTCTGGCGAGCCCTGCGCGACCAGCCGGAAGCGTCTAAGGATACTCGCTGACCTCGATCAGGTTTCCGTCGAGATCGCGGAAATAGATCGAGCTCATCTTGCCGCGCGCGCCCCACCGCTCGACCGGACCGAGCTCGATCTCGACGCCGAGGTCGCGAAGGCGCTCCGCAACCTCGTCGAGCGTTCGGGCGGTCACCAGGCAGAAGTCCGCTGCCCCGGCGGTCGGCCTCAAGGCCTTCGGCTCGAAGGTATGGTCGGCCTGATGCACGTTGATCTTCTGCGAGCCGAAGCCGAGCGCCGCAGGCCGTCCAGGCGACCTCAAGATTTCCAGCCCGAGCGCGCTTTCATAAAAGACCAGCGTCGCTTCGACGTCCGCTACCGTGATGACGAAGTGGTCGATGCTCTCGATCAAAGCTTTGCTCCCGCGCGGCGCCATGACGGTCTCCTCGCGCCCGGCGCCGCCGAGCGGGACGCGCTTCCGGCCTCCGCGCCCCAAGCGCGACGGCCTGACGCCGCCTTCACCACTAAGGGCACGAAGTCTGCACGAAGGACACGGTCGACTGGCGCCCTTTGTGCATCTTTGGCGCCTTTTGTGGTGAACAGGTACGATCCATTGGCCAATCAAGGAATTTCTGCTTTAGAATTGGAATCTCATGAAAGTGCTTCCCTTCATCGACGCGGCCTGCTGGGATTTCATCGCCCGCCAAAAAATCTTCTTCGCGGCCTCGACCGCGCCCGGCGCGCATGTGAACCTTTCGCCGCGCGGAACCGACCTGCTCACGATCCTCGACGACATGACCGTCGCCTATCTCGACAAGACCGGCAGCGGCGCCGAGACCGCCGCGCACCTGAAGGCCGATGGGCGGTTGACGCTGATGTTCTGCGCCTTCGAAGGGCCGCCGAACATTTTGCGCCTCTATGGGCGCGGCGAGGTTTTACAGGCGTGGCGGCGAGGCTTACTGTGCGATCCTTTCGAGCGCGTTCGGCGGCGTCGAGCCGCCCGGCGCGCGCCAGATCGTTGTTCTCCACGCCGACCGCGTCCAGACCTCCTGCGGCTACGGCGTGCCGCTGTTCGCCTACCGCGGCGAGCGCCCCTCCCTGGACAATTGGGCCCGCTCCAAGGGCGAGGACGGCCTCGAGGCCTATCGGCGCGAGGAGAACGCCGTCAGCATCGACGGTCTACCGACCGGATTGCTGGAGCAGGGCTGAGGCAGGTTTTGCACTGGGCGCGAAGGCCTTCATCCGGCGCTTCGCGCCACCTTCTCCCGCGAGCGGGAGAAGGGATTCGCCCCCTCTCCCGCTTCCGGGAGAGGGTTGGGGTGAGGGTAAGGAACCGGAATAGACGCCATGCTCGACACGACCGCCCCTGAGGCCCTCGCAGACTACGCTGTCGTCAAGCGCGCGATCGCGTTCGTATCGAGCCGCCGGCGCGAGCAGCCCTCGATCGATGAGGTCGCCGCGAACGTCGGCCTCACGCCCATGCGCCTCGAGCAGGTCTTCGAGCGATGGGCGAGCCTGACGACGACGGCCTTCTTGCAGGCGATCTCCGTCGAACACGTGCGGAAGCTGTTGCGGAGCTCGGCGGCGGCACTCGAGGAGGGCCGCCCGGTCGATCTTTCCGGCTCCGCCCCGCCGCGCGATATGTTCGCGACCCATGAGGCGCTCACTCCTCGCGATCGTCGCGGTCATGGCCTCGTTCTTCGCTACGGCTTCCATCCCTCGCCGTTCGGCGAGGCGGTCGTCGTCGCGGCGCCTCAAGGGTTGGCCGGGCTCGGCTTCGTCGACGACGATCGCGAAGCGGCCCTCGGCGACATGCGGCGGCGCTGGCCATCCGCCCGCTTTTTCGCCGACGCCGACGGGACGGGCGCCACGGCAAGGCGCGCATTCGACCCAAAACTCTGGCGCCCCGACGCGCCGCTGAGGCTCGCGCTGATTGGCTCGGATTTCGATGTGCTCGTGTGGAAAACGCTGCTCCGCGCGCCTGTCGGAAGCGCGACGACCTATTCCGACATCGCGCGGAGCATCGGCAAACCGACCGCGGCGCGCGCCGTCGGCGCGGCGGTCGGACGCAATCCGATCTCCTTCGTCGTTCCCTGCCACCGGGCGCTCGGCCGCTCCGGCGCGCTGACCGGCTATTACTGGGGGCTCGAGCGCAAGCAGGCGATGATCGCCTGGGAAGCAGGGCTCGCTGGAACACCTTCCCCAGCTTAGCTGGGGAAGGTGGCGCGAAGCGCCGGATGGGGTGTGGCGAGCAGAAATCCGTCCGATGGAAGTTTCGCGGCGTCGGTCGTGCAAAACGAGCTTCAGCAGGCGGACGATAGACGTACGTGCAGCGTTGCGCGAGACGTGAACTCTCTTCTCGCGCCAAGCCGCGCAGGCTGCGTGCGGAGAAGATATGTTGCGAATTCGAGCCACCGAACATCGGTCGAAGCGGCGGACCACACCCCATCCGGCGCTGCACGCCACCTTTCCCAGCGGAGCTGGGGAAGGGTTCCCGCGGCTCACTTCGCGCCCGGCCTGAGCTGGCCGAACTGCGGATAGGGAATGCGGATAGTCGCCTCGCGAAGGCGGCGCAGGATGTCGAAGTTCATCTCGCTCCTCACCCGATCGGCCATCTCGATGTCGTCGACGAAACAGACGAGATTGAACTTGAGCGCCCATTCGCCGAATTCGGCGAATTGGACGCTGGGGGCGGGGATCGCCAACACGAGATCCTGCGCTTTCGCCGCGCCGATCAGGATCTCGCGCACTTCCTCGACGTCGCTTTCGTAAGCCACGTTGATCGAGATGATGACGCGGCCGACCCGGTCGGTGTGGACCCAGTTCTTCACCACGCCGGTCACCAGGTTCGAGTTCGGCACGATCAGCGTCGCGCGGTCGAACGTCTCGATCTCGGTCGAGCGGGCGCTGATGCGCCTCACGAGCCCCTGGTCCGCCCCGACCATCACCCAGTCGCCGACCCGAATCCCGCGCTCCCATAAGAGGATGAGGCCCGAGACGAAATTGAGCGCGATCGACTGCAGGCCGAAGCCGATGCCGACCGACAGCGCGCCGGCGATGATGGCGAGCTTCTGCAGGTCGAGACCGACTTGCGCGCCGGCGAGCAGCACGGCGACGATCACGCCGACGTAGCCGAAAATCGTGCTGACCGAATTGCTCACGCCGGCGTCGAGCCGGGTGTGCGGAAGGAGGCGGGAGCTCAGCCAGCCCTGAACGAGTCTCGTCGCAAAAAGGGCGACTGCGAAGACCGCCGCCGCGGTCAGCATCGACGAAAGAGAGAGGGTGACGCCGCCGACGGCGAAGCCGAAATAGGCGGCGCGCAACGAACTCAGCCAATCCTGGGACTGGACTCCCCATGGCTCGAGCACCGCCGCAGCGGCTACGACCATGATCACGAGCCGCACCAAGCCCTGCACGACCACGACGATCTGCGCGAGCACGTTCCGCCGCAGGCCGAGCGTGGCGAGGAGGCGCGAGCCGATCGCGGAATCCGGCTTCAGCAGCGTGTCCGTACCGTCGCGCACGACAACGTCGATGAGATAGAGGGCGCTCGCCAGGATGGAGAGGAAAAGCGCCTGATTGACCAGGAAGTTGGCGAAGGCGATGTAGCCCGTCGCCGTCGCCGCGAAGACGGCGAGAACCGCAGCCCAGCCCAAGGTTCTGGCCGGCGCCGTCTTGTCGAGCTGAGTGGTCTTCGCCGCGGCGACGGCGGGCGCGCTGACGCGTCGAAGCGTGTGGGCGGCGATAAGCGCGATCAGGGCGGCGCCGAGCGCGCGTCCCGCGACGGCGACATTCAGCGACGCGACCGCGTCGGCGAGGGGTTCGACGAGCCGCTCGACCGCCCAGACGCCGGCGATCGCCATGCCGCCCCGAAAGATCAGCGCCGCCGACCGGTCGTCGAGGTTGACGAGGCGCCAAGCCTTCGCCTGCGGCGCGAGCATGCCCCGGCCGATCGCGTTGAACGCGATCGCGAGGCGCGCGCCGGCGAAGACGGCGTCGAGAACGCCTTGCATGAAGGAGTTGGAAAGGTCGGACGCGTCGAGAGCGAGCCTCATCGCCCACAGCGCGACGAGGGGCAGGACCGCGAGGACGAAGAAGGTCCAGACCGCGGCGGTCGCGCGGCGCAACCGGCTCGGCGAGGCTTCCGCCGGGTCGCGATAGACGACGCGGCGCGCGATCCAGAGGAGGGGGATCGAGACGAGCGCGAACAAAACGATCGCGCCCGCCATGCCGAGGACCTGCATCAGGGTCAGGGGCGCGCGGACCGAGGCGAGCCAGCCTCCGATCACGGCCGTCATCACGCGGAAGTCCGTCGGCGCCTCGCGCCAGACGCTCAGCCACAATTGCGGGTTGAAGACGCTCGACGACCTGGCGAAGGTTTCGCGTGCGAAGAGCTCGCGCCGCCTCGCCGCGATTCGGGTCGCAATCTCGTCGGCCTGCAACTGCATGGCCCGCGCCGTGCGCAGATTTGCGTCGAGCGCATCGTGCCTCTGCTTCTCGCTCGCCAGCTCGACGGTCGCCGCATCGGTCGGCGCCGCGGCGTCCTTCGACTTCGGCGTCAGCTCGCTCAGCCGCTTCGCGGACGCCGCGAGCCGCGGCGCCATGTCGGCGACGGCCGCCTGCAGGGCGACGTCGAGCGGGTCGTTCTCGGCGCGCAGGCGCTGCAAATCCGCGTCCGTCAGATCCTTGTCCCTGAGGGCCGTTTCGATCGCGGTCAGGGCGGAGCGGGTCGCGTCGAGGTCGAGCGGGCGCGATTTGTCGGCGGCGGCGCGGACGCACGCCATGAGGACGAGCGCGAGAAAAAGCCCCCGGACAATGTGCAAGGCGAAATGCATAAATCGGCTGTTGACTTCGAGCATGAATCCCTGGATCTCATCCCATGGGCGGAGTTTTGCGGCAACCTCAGCGTGGCCGACACCCCGCGAAGGGGCGCCGGGACGTCAGGCGATCGAGCCCGCCCGGGCCGCCGCCATTCACCTTCGGACGCGAAAGGGGCTGCGGCGCCCGCCTGGCTTTGTTAAAGGAAGCCCGCACCGCCGGATTGTCATGCCCGCGAACGCGGGCATCCAGATCATGGGGCGCTGAATGCGTCGAGAGGGCTCCGTGGCGTCTGTCCGAGCCGGCGCGCTGGATCCCCGCTTTCGCGGGGGATGACACGAAGGAGAGGACCCACCCGAGTGGATTCGATTTCCCCCGGCGCAACCCAATCCGCCCGAAGCGCGGGAGAACGGGCTCTGGAGCATTTCCTCGCCGCCGGCTTCGTGCGCATGGAGCCGCCCATCCTTCATCCGGCGGCGGTCTATCTCGACATGTCGGGGGAGGAGATCCACGGCCGCCTTTTCCTGACCAGCGGCGCCGCCGGCGAGGAGCTCTGCCTGAGGCCGGAATACACGATTCCCGTCTGCCGGGCCTATCTCGCCTCGGACAAGGCCGGCCGGACGGCCGAGTACGCCTATCTCGGCCCGGTCTTCCGCTCCCAGGTCGAGGGCGGAGAGCGCGCCCAGACCGGCCTCGAGAGTTTTGGCAGAAAGGACGCGGAAGCCGCCGACGCCGAAGTTTTTGCCCTTTCGATGGAAGCCGCAGCGGATGTCGGCGGCCGGCTCGCCGCGCGCCTCGGCGACGCGGGGCTGTTCGACGGCCTGCTCGAGGCGCTTTCGCTGCCGAGCGTCTGGCGGCGGCGGCTGCGGCGCGGCGTGGCGCAAGGCCGCAGCCTTTCCTCGATCCTCGACGGGCGCGGCGCGAGCGCCCTCGCTCAGCCCGGGGTGCTCGCGGCGCTGGAAAGCGTCGACCACGCCGGCGCCAAGGCGCTCGTCGAGGATCTGTTGGCGATCGCCGGCATCGACGCGGTCGGCGGGCGCAGCGCGGGCGAGATCGCCGACCGGTTCCTGGAGCAGGCCGCGCTGCGCTCCGGCGAGCCGATCGACCCGGACAAGCGCAAGGTGCTGGAATCCTACCTCGCCGTGTCCGGCGATCCGGACGCGGCGGCGAGAAAGCTCCGGCGGCTTGCCGACGACGCAAAGCTCGACCTCATGCGGGCGCTCGACGGGTTCGAGAGGCGCAACGGCTTCATCGCGGCGCGCGGCGTCCCGATCGAGGAGACCGTGTTCAGCGCCGCCTTCGTGCGCGATTTCGACTATTACACCGGCTTCGTGTTCGAGGCGCGCGACGCCGCAAGGCCCGGGGCGAAGCCCGTCCTCGGCGGCGGCCGCTACGACGGGCTTGCCCGCCGTCTCGGCGCAAGCGAGGACATTCCGGCCGTCGGCGCCGCGATCGACCTCGACCGGCTGCCGAGGGGGAGCGCGCGCTGATGTCCTCTCAAGCCGGCGATGCGGAGGGGCCCTTCGTTCTCGCCGTCCCCTCCAAGGGCCGCCTGCAGGAAAGCGCCGCCGCCTTTTTCGCCCGCGCGGGGCTCGAGCTCCAGCAGGGACGCGGGGCGCGCGACTACCGGGGGGCGCTGATCGGCCTGCCCGGCGTCGAGGTCGCCTATCTGTCGGCCGCCGAGATCGTCGGACAGCTCGCCGCCGGGGCCGCCCATTTCGGCGTGACCGGCGAGGATCTGGTGCGCGAAAAGGTCCCCGACGCGGATGCGCGTTTCGAGCTGCTCGCGCCGCTCGGCTTCGGCCGCGCCAATGTGGTGGTCGCCGCGCCGCAGGCCTGGATCGACGTGCGCACCATGGCCGATCTCGAGGACGTCGCCTCCGCCTTCCGCGCGCGGCGCGGGGAGCGGATGCGGGTGGCGACGAAATACGTCAACCTGACCCGGCGCTTTTTCGCCGAGCACGGCGTCGCCGACTATCGCATCGTCGAAAGTCTCGGGGCGACCGAGGGCGCGCCGGCGGCCGGCGCGGCGGAACTCATCGTCGACATCACGACGACCGGCGCGACGCTCAAAGCCAACGCTCTGAAGCCGCTCGACGACGGAACCATTCTGCGCTCGCAGGCGACGCTGGTCGCTTCGCTCGAGGCGCCGTGGGGACCGGCCGTGCGGGCGAGCGCGAGAGCCATCCTCGACCGCATCGCCGCGAGCGAGGAGGCGCGCCGCACCCGCGAGATCCGCGCGCGGCTGCCTCACCGGGGCGGGGCGATCGTCGAGGCCGCCCGCGAGCTTTTCGGGGCGGTCTCCGCCATTGGCGACGAACTCGATCCCCGTGGCTTCGTCGCCCTGCACTGCGCGAAGGACAAGGCGGCGGATCTCGCCGGCTGGCTTCTTGCCCAAGGCGCCGACCGGGTCAGCGTCGCCGCGCTCGAGCAGGTGTTCGACGCCCGCAACCCGCTCTTCGAGGCGCTGGAGAGGCGGATCGGGGCGGGGGGAGCGTGACGGCCGCCCCATTGTTTGGGCTGGAGCAGGTTCCCGATCGGTTTGAACCGCACTCGCCGGTGGAGCGACCCCCAAGTCCCTTCATTCGAGTCCGCCAGCCTGGGACAGCGCCATTTCCATCGCCGAAATCCATCTTTTCAAGAGCTTGCGGCGCCATTTCCATCGCGTCATCGCGTCCGCCTCCGCAGGACCAAACCTCCTTGATGGGATTTTCCTTTCCTTATCAAAGGCTTGAGGCCGATCGAGCAGAAAAAATTCGCGCCCGCAAGCTCGCGCCTCGCGGCCCGATCCTCCTGCAGAGTCCGCCCATTCGATCTGCTCAGCCGTTGCCGCGAAATTTCCAGCCCGCTCGCAGGCCTTGCCACGGACGCGACGCTCGGGCGAGCGGGGATCCAGGGCCGCGCAACGATTGAGCTTTCAAACAGCATTATAGGGATGTATGAGCCGCGTCTGCGTACATTGTATGTTCTGCTTACGTTCGAGTCAAGCTTTCATGCGACAGAAAATCGTCGCAATGCGGGACGCCAGCCCCGCAGGCGCAGGAGCTTGGAGTTCTGGCCCTCGCGTTCGCATTGCGAGCGCGATTAGCTGCTCGCGACGACGATTCAACCGAACGGGATCTGCTCTAACTTAACTAGCGACCGGCGAAGGTCGCCTCGCGGCGCTCGAGGAAGGAGGCCACGCCTTCCTTGACGTCCTCGCTGCGCATCAGCGGCTGCAGGTCCGGCAGCAGGCGCCGCGCGGCCTCCGCCTCGCCCTCGGCCAGGGCCAGGCGGGCGCTGGCCAGGGTGGCGCGCACGCCCAGCGGCGCCTGGCGGGCGATGCGCTCGGCGACGCCCAGGGCTACGGCGAACTCCTCGCCGGGCGCCGTCACCTCCTGCACCAGGCCCATGCGATGCGCCTCGCCGGCGCCGAATTCATCGCCGGTGAGCAGGTAGCGCATACTGTTGCCCCAGCCGATGTTCTGCACGAAGCGGATGGTCGCCCCGCCCACGGCGTAGATGCCGCGCTTCACCTCGATCTGGCCGAAGCGCGCGTCGTCCGCGGCGACCCGCACGTCGGCGGCCAGCATCAGCTCCAGCCCTGCGGTGAAGCAGATGCCGCGGGCGGCGACCACCATCGGTTTCGCCACCCGGCGCGCCGGGTCCAGGCCGAAGGGATCGCAGGCGCCTGGGCGCAGTTCGGGGAAGCTGCCCTTGGCGAACTGCGGGCCCCACTTGTCCAGCTCCAGGCCGGCGCAGAAGTGCTGGCCCTCGCCGTAGAGCAGACCGCAGCGCAGTTCGTCGCCGCGCTGCAGCTCGCCATAGGCGTCGGCCAACGCGAGATACAGCTCCACGTCCATGGCGTTGTATTTTTCCGGGCGGTTCAGCCCGATGCACAGCACATGGCCCTTGCGTTCGACTTTCAGTTTCTGGCTCATGTCCTGCCTCTCGAATCGGAATGACCCGCGTTCCGGCGGTGGTGAGGCCGAAGCGACCCGACGCGATTCTCCCGACGCTGGCTAAGCTAGTTCTCAGTCTTTCTGGCTATAATAAATTGGCCTGGTGTGCACCCACTGATGGCCCGCTCCATCCGTTGTCACCCAGGAATAGGTCATTGCGTGCCTGGCAATGCCGTTCTTGCGTGCGACTTCAGGATCATCGGTCTCTTTCATCGCTCTATCAATTTGCGCCCGCTGACTGCCATTCGATCGACTTGTGCTCCCCGTTTGCTCGTTCTGACCGCCAGCGGTCGGGGAGATGTCGGAAAACGGCTCCGAGCCTATCGTCTCTTTTGCCCGCTTCGCGTCGTTCGCCGCGTTCGCGTCTTTGGCGCCGCTTGGGCCGCTTGCCGCTTGGGTCCCGGTGGCGGCCTTGTCCTCATTGCCCGCGTTCAGAGCATGCGCCTGTTTTTGCGCGAATTCTGGTGCGACGCCCAAATCGATCCGCGTCCCTCTTGCGCCGTGCTGTTCCGCGCCTCTGTCGCGTTGACGCCGTCTTCCGCCGTTGCTGCGTCCTGCTGTCGAGCCTGTTTTCTGGCCTCCGCCTCTGCCAGCGCCTGCTCAATGCTGCTTTTCCACTGGGCCATTCTCGCATTTTCTTCCGCGCTTTGATTCACGCCTCGTCCCGCCGGCTCATTTTCTGACACCCGAGCTGCCGCCGGCCCGAAAGAGACAGGGGCATCGGTAGTGCGCTTTTTCGGGTTAGGGTATTCGAGCGCCACCACAGCAATCGCGAGAGCGAGTCCGAGGACGACGATCGCTCGTCTTCCGTGAACGAGCCTCCGAAGGGGTCTCGACCCCAACAGGGCGGCGCAGATGACAATCAGCACGCAAAGCGCCGCCCCGCGACGGAGACTCTCCATCCCGATGTCGCGGTCCTCCGCCCGCCCGACGGCGCCTCGGAGGGCGCGGTCTATGCTGCGCCGGAATCCGGATTTCCACGTTCGTCCTCCGCATCTTTAACCGCCGCACCCGCCCTCTTCCCCGCGGACGGATCGGGGCGCCCAAAGCGCCCGGCACTTAGCATCCCGGCGCGTCAACCGAAAGTGCCGGACCGACGGCTCGTGCATGGGCCATCCGTTCTCCAGGACGTGCGAAGTTGAGGGATCATCTCCAAGCGCATGGGAATCATTTATTGGAGTGGCCGTTGCCGGAAGTGGACAAAGGCGGGGAACCCCGCTTTTCAGAGAAGATAGGTTACGGCAAACCCGCTCGTAGTCCTTGGCGTGGGAACGCCCAGACAAGCGTCGCCGCCATTGCCTCTCCGTCGTCGCTTTCGGCCATGTCGGGCTTGTCCTGCAAGAGCCGCTCGAATGCGACCATTATCCGCTGCCCTCTCAGTCCGGGCGGCGGACAATAGCTTTTCTCCGCTACGAGCGGCGCGAAAAATGGCCAGGGGCTTTAAGACCGGTGGGCGGCAGGGTGGGACGCCGAATAAAGTGAAGGTGGCCATGAGGGAAGCCATTCTGGAGGCGGCAGACGCCCCGCACGAGAAAGACTGAGAGGAAGTGAACGCGCTGGCTAAGTGTGGCGCATGCACTGGGCCGGCGGCAGCACTCTGAAGGGCAACCGCAATGCCAGGGCGGGCTATGCTTCGCGGCGGATATGGCCCCTTCAGGCCCTCGGAACGAGGCTCAGCGCCTAGCGCGGGCCGGGATACCCGTAGCCCAGGGTGTAATAGCCGTATGGCGGGCAATATGCCTCCCCGGTGGCCGCGATCGGATAGCCGTAGGCGCAATCATACTCGCCGATGATGTTGTCGGGCTGCTCGCCGGCGCCGCCGATGTTCACGGCTCCGAGGACGGTCGCGATGGCCGCCGCAGGTGTCCACGCGTAGCTGGGCGCGGGTGGGTAAACGGTGCGATGGACGACGACATGATGGGTCGTGCGATAGGAGTGGCGTGCATGGGAGTACCAAGCAAACGAGGGAGTGGCGAACGAGGCGACGAACGCTGCCGCCCCGGCCATGAGAGCAGGAAGACGAAGAGACCTGAACGACACGGCATGAACCTCCATCCCGGAGCGCAACGGGAAAGACCTTATACTGAAACAATTTTCATGCAATTAGCCAACCAGCCTCCGCCACCACGGGGAGCAAGCGCTCGGCCCGCCAGGGCGTGGCGGACGACGCCACCACCGGTCAGATACGCCAGTCGAGAGCGAACGCGCCGCTGCGCCCGATGCCGCTCATCGGCGACTAGTGGGGGCTCGCACGCGTCGAGCCGGACGGGGGCCGGCCCTCGGAATTCTTAAGATGGTTGGACACCGTCCCCAACAACCAACGTCGGCTTAACAACGTCTCGTCCAACATCATCAATCTTGATCGACGATCGCACGACGCGAGAAGATGCCCCGGCTTGCCGCGGCGCGGATTGCAGCGGGTGAGCGCGGCCACCCGCTCAAGGAAGGCCTCTGAGCCGAAGGGTCGCTCGCCGTCGGCCGCGCGAAGCGCGTCTCGCCCGCCTTGTCGCAGACCTCCCGCAGCAGATCGCGATGGAGACGGCAATCGCCGTCGCTGAAGAAGACGCGTTCGCGTCGGTTGCCGCGGCTGCGCAACAGGGCGCGGCAAGTCGGGGACACATAACCGGCCAATAGAATTCGACCAAAGGGGAAATGAAGCAAGCGTCACCGTAAACCCGTTGGAAGATCGGCTGTCCCGGCTGCTGGCGACGATCCCCATCGAGTTGCAGCGCGAGGGGCTCTCATTGTCGACGCTTCAAGCTTCGTTGCGTGGCCGTTAGCGTGGCAATGCTCATCCTGGTGACGTCGGGAGAGCGCAGCGTCGGCTTGGGTTTAAGAGACAACGCGACTGGAGCGGTGCTGACGGGTTTCGCGCGCTGTGGCGGAGGGCTACGTGCGAGCCTCGGACGACCTGCACAAGAACGATCCTGCATTCCAGGAAGAGCTGTCCTCTTTTTCCGAAGCGCTCCGCGCTACCGGTGCGAACCATTCCCAATACGCGATAGTCTTCGACGCGGTCGAAGGCGGCGGCTATCCGCTCGCGCAGTTTGCAATCGTGGTTGTTCCGCCCGTTGTCTCCGCCGCCGCCGCCGTTTGCGGAGCGTGGGTTCAAGCGCGATACGGTCGCAAGGTGCGGCTCAAAATTGGTGATGTGGAAGCCGAAGGCCGGACCGCCGAGGAAATCGAACGCCTACTGAAGCAGGCAGCCGAGTTTCAAAGTGCGCGCGAGAAGCAATGGCAGTGACGCATGTCGCGCCGCCGCCCTTCGCTAGGGGCGCTGTTACAGCCGCGGACAGATGAACAAGCGGGCCGACCCTTATGGCCAACCCAGAGCATCTCAAAATCCTCCAGCAAGGCGTCGATGTCTGGAATGCGTGGAGGAAGAAGAGCACCCGATTGTTCCAGACCTCAGCGAGGCGAATCTCGGCGAGGCGAACCTCAGCTGGGCGTACCTTCAGCGGGCGGACCTCAGCGGGGCGAACCTCGTCTGGGCGAACCTCAGCGGGGCGGGACTCCGCGCGGCGAACCTCAGCGGGGCGAACCTCAGCGAGGCGAATCTCCCGGGGCGGGACTTTTCGAGGCGAACCTCAGCGGAGCGGACCTCAGCGGAGCGAACCTTAGCGGGGCGTTCCTCGTCAACGCGAACCTTGGTGGGGCGAACCTCTGGAGTACGTGCTTCACCGAGGCGAACCTCACAGGGGCGGACCTCAGCGGGGCGAACCTCCGCGCCGCGGTCCTCCTCGGGGCGACGCTGGTTAAAACCAATCTGACAAACGCAGTTCTCACGGGCTGCCGCGTCCACGGCGTATCCGCATGGAATGTGACGCTAAGCGAAGGGACGAAACAGGAAGACTTGGTCATTACTCCATATGGCGAGCCAGAAGTAACCCTCGACAACATCGAGGTCGCACAGTTCGTCTATCTGCTGCTGCACAACGAGAAAATCCGCGACGTCATCGACACGATTGGCCGTAAGGGCGTGCTACTGCTAGGACGGTTCACTGAAGGCCGGATCGCGGTCCTTGAGCGGCTGCGGGAGGAGCTTCGAAGGCGCGGCTTCCTGCCGATCGTCTTCAACTTCGACAAGCCAGAGACAAAGGACTTCACTGAGACTGTCAGACTGCTCGCCGGGCTGTCCAAATTCGTGATCGCTGACATCACGAACCCGAAGTCGGCTCCTCTGGAATTGCAGGCGACAGTGCCCGAGATCATGGTCCCTTTCCGGCCTATCATCGAGGAGGGGGAGCAGCCGTTCTCCATGCTTCAGGACTTGTGGACCAAGCACCGCGATTGGGTTTCGAACCCCTCTATTACTCCTCGCTCGACGCGCTTGTCGGGGCGCTGGATGAGAAGATCATTCAGCCCGCCGAGGCGAGGTTCGCCGAACTCCTGGCGAGGAAGGCCGAGAAGATGAAGGGGGAACACGTTTAGCAGCGTCGTGCGCAGTGGCGCAACCGTCTCAACCGTCAAGCCTGCGCGACCGCTTCACAAGTTGGTATAGCAGTCTGCCCACGGGTCTCTCGCGAGCGGCGGATGTCCGAGTTCGAGAAGGGGTATTACGGTGACAGTTGCATATTTTCAGTGTGGAGCTATTGCCTGATGCCCAATCACGTGCATCTCATCCTGGCCCGACGACGCCCGAAGGACTCGGCCGGGGGATCGGCAAGGCCCACCGCCGCTATTCCGGCTTCGTCAACGCGCGCAACCGCGTGACCGGGCATCTCTTCCAGGCGCGCTTTTCTTCGGTCGTGATGGACGAGGAGCACCTGATGGCGGCGGCGCGCTATGTGGCGATGAATCCGGTCAGGGCGCGGCTCGTCCGCAGAGCCGAGGATTGGCCGTGGTCGAGCGCGCGGGCGCATTTGGCCGGCCGCGACGATGGGCTGGTCGAGGCCGCGCCGCTCATGTCTCGCTGCGGCGGGCACTTCGCCGATCTGATCGCGGATGAGCCGGCCCCGGCGCTCATCGCCGCGCTGCGCGCCGCCGAGACGATCGGCCGCCCGCTGGGGAGGCCTGCGTTTCTCGACCGGCTCGCGGCGCTCACCGGGCGCGATCCGCGACCGCAGAAGCGCGGCCGCAAGCCGCGGCTTGCGGCGGAGGGCCCGGGGCTGAGGCGCCAGCGGCCTGGCCGCCGAATGGGGGTAATTATGCAAGTGTCACCGCAAGTGTCACCGTAATGCCACGGCTTCATAAGCGTATTTAATGAGTTTTATCCCTTCATCTCCAACAACGAAAACCGCAAGTTGCTTTTGATCACCATTCTTAAAGTGTGTCTCCTAGTGTCCCCTTCCAGTCCCCACGCCATTCATGGTCTATAGCGTAACTCTCGTAATTTACGATAAGTATACTTGGGTACCTTTACCGAGATACGCGATGGCAAAAGTCTTCAGGTCCTCGGTTATACCTGCATCCTTCACCAATTTAGCTGCTGTGGCTGGGCTATTATTCACGAAATCAATGGCCAATTCCTTTAGTTTTGGAACGGCAGAAAAGCGGCCAGCGCGTAAATCTCTGGAGGTGAAGGCACCAATGTCGGCTGCATAGCACACAGCAGCGACAAGTTCTAAGGCGTCATGCTGTTCAATTACGCCGGGGAAATGATCGTCTATATCCGGAACGTTTGTCGCGAAGCGATTAGCCGTTTCGAACGTGGCTGACCCTGCCTCCTCTTTTAACTTGGCGAGCCATGTCTTCTTCAGTTCCGGTGCATCCGCAAGACCATTCACCAGTGATCCGGTAAAGCGATACTTAATAACGATCTTGCGCGCGGCGTCGCCAAACTCCTCCAGGACCTTCTTCTCGCCCAGCGTGAGCAGTGAGCCGAACAGGTAGACTGGATGGGTGAGCCGCGTGACTGCATCCGCGGGATTGGCGTTATCTATGGCGGCATTAAGCAGTGACTTTATCCGAATGGCGGTGGGCGTGTCATGCCCGGTCAGAACGGCAGCATTGACCGACGCCGCGCGCACGATCACCATCCGGTAATCCGGGTCCTCGGCCTTTAGCTTAACCAGACGCTTGTGAATGTGCGCTGTAAGTTCTTCTCGTTGGAGATAGGCGAGGCCTACCAGGAACCGGGACGCGTTAGTGGCGGTCGTTTGGTTCGCGCTGACGGAGCCATCCACTAACTGTTCGACGAGATACGGGTAAACCGCCTCATGCAGGTCTGTGAGTTCGCTTTCAACAATCGCCTTGTGCTCCTTTATATCCATTGTCGGGAAGAAGTTCGCGTTCTCTAGCCGGGCCATCAAGGCGTCCACCGCCTGTGTCGTCAAAAGCAACTTCTTACTCAGAAACTTGTCGATTACCTCGAAGAACACGTAACGTGCCTCTTCCGGTGAAGCGTGGACGCCAGAAGGATGAGCAGCCTTGTTACGGCAAACGCGCACTTGCTCCAGTACCGAAGCCTCTGCCTCGGTAATCAGCTTCGAGGCCTTTAGCTGATCGACCATGTAAGTCTCGAAAATCTTTTGATCGCTCTGGCGCTGCTTTACATCTATTGAGATGGTCTTTGCTTTCGCGCTGGTCTTGGCCAACTCATGCAGCTTCTGGCCAAGATCGTCAAATAAGGCGATATAGCTTAGTACGATGCAAGCGCGATAAGCGCCAGTGTGATAACAGGCGATCGCTTCCCTCAAGTAGCCAACCATCGTCTTGTTCTGAATGCGGCCGAGAAGCTCTTCCATGTCAGTTAGACCGGCCACTGCGTCCCCCATATGTCAGTTAGACCTGCCACTGCGTATCCATTGAAAAGGTGTGATGATCAAGAACCTGATAATTCACTCAAGACGTTCAATCTGACAAGGGTCCCGTATCCGCCCAGACCCGACGCAATCATGGGCGAGGTTACGGGAAGCCCGACTACCTGGACACGGCCAACGCGGATGGCGATGGACGCGGAGTTATCGCGGAGGAACTCGCACTCCTATCACGATTTGTAGATGTCGTGCTCGGCCTCGATAGGCGTCAGCCAGATCGATGAACTGGGGCGCATCCTCGGCGAGCAAGTCACATCCTGAAGTGTCTAGTTAAACTGATTGTTAATGTTATTTTTTCTAGAAATTTTGGAAAATTGTGTGAGCAACCATGAAGCCCCGACCATATAGGAACTCTATTTCCCCTTCCGGGGGTGGCTCGGCCGGCAAAGAATGCTTGTTCACCTCGTCGGCTGACGCGGGGTATGACGGAACGTGCGCCGAAGTCCCGGCCGTCAGGGCAAAGCGTGTGTCGAGAGCACGCTGGCCTCAGGGCGATCCCGTGAGGCCCGTACTGGCGAGGATAGGAAACGCCCAAATGAATAGCGCAAGGCGTTGGCGAGCGAGCGTCGCTCGGCTTCACCTTTCTCGGGAGCTGCCTCGGCTTAACGGCAAGGCGAGCGTGAAACCTAGGTGAAACCTCGGAACTGTACCTAGCGCCGTATCTGGTTAGAGAAGTCAGCCAAGTCCTAGATTTCGATGGTGGGCGCACAAGGGCTCGAACCTTGGACCCGCTGATTAAGAGTTAGCTGCTCTACCAACTGAGCTATGCGCCCATCGAAAGCGCCGGGCTTCGCCCGGAAGGCCGGCCATGTAGCAAAGGGGCGCCGGGCTGTCCAGCGGAAATCGGCCCGCAACTCGCCCGCAACAGGCCCGCGATCGGCGGCCGGCCCCTCGGACGTCGCCGCGAAGTCAGTTCCGCTCCTTGTCGACCAGCTTGTTCTTGCCGATCCAGGGCATCATCGCGCGCAGCTTGGCGCCGACCTCCTCGATCGGATGGGCGTTCGCGCGCGCGCGCATCGCCTTGAACGAGGTCTGGTTGACCCTGTTCTCGAGCATCCACTCGCGGGTGAACCTGCCCGACTGGATGTCGTCGAGCACCTTCTTCATTTCGGCCTTCGCCGCCGGCGGGATGATGCGCGGGCCGCTCACGTATTCGCCGTATTCCGCCGTGTTCGAGATCGAGTAGTTCATGTTGGCGATGCCGCCCTCGTAGATGAGGTCGACAATGAGCTTCACCTCGTGCAGGCACTCGAAATAGGCCATCTCTGGCGCATAGCCCGCCTCGACCAGGGTCTCGTAGCCGCCCGAATGAGCTCGACGAGGCCGCCGCAGAGCACCACCTGCTCGCCGAACAGGTCGGTCTCGCATTCCTCGCGGAACGTGGTTTCGATGACGCCGGCGCGGCCGCCGCCGATGGCCGAGGCGTAGGAGAGCCCGAGGTCGTGCGCGTTGCCGCTCGCGTCCTGGTGGATCGCGAGCAGCATGGCACGCCGCCGCCCCGCTTGTATTCGGAGCGCACCGTGTGGCCCGGACCCTTCGGCGCGACCATCAGCACGTCGAGGTCGGCGCGCGGCTCGATCAGGTTGAAGTGCACGTTGAGGCCATGGGCGAACATCAGCGCCGCGCCCTGCTTCATGTTGGGCGCGAGTTCGTCGCGATAGATGTCGGCCTGCAATTCGTCGGGCGTCAGCATCATCATGACGTCGGCCCATTTGGCGGCCGCGGAACGTCCATGACCTTCAGGCCCTCGGCTTCCGCCTTCTTGACCGAGCGCGACGCTCCGCGCAGAGCGACCGCGATCTCCTTGACGCCGCTGTCACGCAGGTTGAGCAGATGGGCATGGCCCTGGCTGCCGTAGCCGACGACGGCGACCTTCTTGCCCTTGATGAGATTGAGGTCGGAATCCCGGTCATAGTAGACGCGCATGGCAGATCCTTGTTCTGGCGTTCCATCCGCTGCTTGAAGCTTGAGGAAAGGGCTCGGCCTCCGGGTCGCCGGCCCGGATCGTCGGCTTCTAGTGAATGCGAACGGCGCGATCAAGCCGGCGGCGAGGACCGTCGACGAAACCGCTTGGAGGAAGGCCGACGACTAGGCAGACTTGCCTGGGCAGACTTGCCTGGGCAGACCCGCTAACGATGTTTTCGACCATGGACGGACAAGGTGTATTTTCACCGCCAAGGGCACGAAGTTTGCACGAAGCACACAATCGCCTGGCGCGCTTTGTGCCTCCTTGGTGTTCTTTGTGGTGAGCAGCTTCGATCCGTTGGACGGTCCAGCAATGTCTGCTCAGGCCTTGGCTGCGGCGCAGGGATTTTTCCCCGCGTCCCTCCGCCTGATTTCCCAAATCGCCCAGACTGCCCTATTTCCTCCCGCGCATGAAGTTCGGCCGGTCGGCCGGCCCTCGCGGGAGACAATCGGGACATGAAACTGCCGAAGGAAATCGGCCCCATCCACTTCGTCGGCATCGGCGGCATCGGCATGTCGGGCATCGCCGAGGGCATCATCAACCTCGGGCACACCGTGCAAGGCTCGGACGCGAGCGACAACGCCAACGTCAAGCGCCTGCGCGAGCACGGCGCAAAAGTGTTCGTCGGCCACGATCCGGCCAATCTGGGCGCGGCGGCGGTCGTCGTCGTCTCGAGCGCGATCCGGCGCGACAATCCGGAGCTGGCCGAGCCCGCGGGAGGCGATCCGGTTGTCCGCCGCGCCGAGATGCTGGCCGAGCTCATGCGCCTCAAGCAGTGCGTCGCGGTCGCCGGCACGCATGGCAAGACCACGACGACCTCGCTCGTGGCGACGCTGCTCGACGCCGCCGGGCTCGACCCGACCGTCATCAACGGGGGCATCATCAACGCCTACGGAACCAACGCGCGGCTCGGCGCCGGCGACTGGATGGTGGTCGAGGCCGACGAGAGCGACGGCACCTTTCTGAACCTGCCGGCCGACATCGCCATCGTCACCAATGTCGATCCGGAGCATCTCGACCATTTCGGGACTTTCGATGCGATCAAGGAGGCCTTTCTGGCGCTGATCGAGAACTTGCCGTTCTACGGCTTCGCCGTCATGTGTCACGACCATCCGACCGTGCAGGAGCTGGTCGGCCGGATCGAGGACCGGCGCGTTCTGACCTACGGCGAGAACCCGCAGGCCGATATCCGCCTCCTGGACGTCGCCATGGACGGCGGCGTCACCAAATTCTCCGTGCTGATCCGCGAGCGGGCGACCGGCCGGGCCACCTACATCGACGATCTCGCGCTGCCGATGCCTGGCCGGCACAATGCGCTGAACGCCACAGCGGCGATCGCCGTCGCGCACGAGCTCGGCGCCTCGGTCGACGTTAATCGCAAGGCGATCGGCGCCTTCGGCGGGGTCAAGCGGCGTTTCACCCGCACGGGCGAATCGAACGGGATCGCGGTCTACGACGACTACGGCCACCATCCGGTCGAGATCGCCGCCGTCCTCCAGGCCGCCCGGACGGCCTCGACCGGCAAGGTGATCGCCGTCGTGCAGCCCCATCGCTATACGCGGCTGTCTTCGCTGTTCGACGCCTTCGCGACCTGCTTCAACGACGCCGACAGCGTGATCGTCGCCGACGTCTATCCGGCCGGCGAGGCGCCGATCGAAGGGGTCGACAAGAACGCGCTCACGGCCGCAATCGCCGCGCACGGCCACCGGCACGCCCTCGCCCTGCCTTCGGCGGAAAAGCTCGCGCCGATGATCCGCAAGCTGGCCGCGCCTGGCGACATCGTCGTCTTTCTCGGCGCCGGCACGATCACCCAATGGGCCTATGCGCTGCCGGGCGAGCTGGCGGCGCTCGACAAGGCG
>CAWFVS010000007.1:0-84055 GCA_963819255.1 uncultured Alphaproteobacteria bacterium | reverse complement strand
GGAAGGGGCGGGCGCCGCAACGCCGTCTTCGGACGGTGACACTGAGTGACTCAAGCACCGTGGACCCGGCGGAGGAGAAACTGCTGTTGCTTAATAGCTCGGGCGGCTATTGTGTGGTTTTTGGCCGGAGGGACGCTGGTGGAACGGGAAGGAGCTGACATGAGTGTTCTTGTGACCGGCGGGGCTGGCTATATTGGCGGCCATATGACGCTGGGCCTCCTGGATGCGGGCGAGAGCGTCGTCGTGCTCGACAATTTGTCGACCGGCTTCGACTGGGCGGTGCCCGAGGCCGCGAGGCTTGTCGTCGGCGACACCGGCGACGCCGATCTCGTCTCCCGGCTGATCGAGGAGCACGAGATCGACGCGATCGCCCATTTCGCGGCGAAGATCGTGGTGCCGGAATTGGTCGCCGATCCGCTCGGCTACTACCTCAACAACACGTCGAACGCACGCACGCTGATCGAAGCGGCCGTCAGGGGCGGGGTGAAAACCTTCATCTTCTCCTCGACCGCCGCCGTCTATGGCGAAACCTCGTCCGAGCCGGTGTCGGAGGAGACGCCGCTCGCGCCGATCTCGCCTTACGGCCGCTCGAAGCTGATGGTCGAATGGATGCTCGAGGACGCCGCCCGGGCCTACGCCTTCCGCTACGTCGCGCTGCGCTATTTCAATGTCGCCGGAGCCGACCCGCAAGGACGTCTCGGCCAGTCGACGCCGAAGGCGACCCATCTTATCAAGCGCGGCGTGCAGACGGCGCTCGGCCTCTATCCGCAAATGGAAATCTTCGGCCAGGACTATCCGACCCGCGACGGCACCTGCGTGCGCGACTACATCCAGGTGACCGACCTCATCGATGCGCATTTGGCCGCGCTCGCCTATCTGCGCGGGGGCGGGACGAGCCTCGTCTGCAACTGCGGCTACGGCCATGGGCAGACGGTCAAGGAGGTGATCGACGTGGTGAAGCGGGTGTCGGGTGTCGATTTCAAAGTCGTCCTGTCGCCGCGCCGTCCGGGCGACCCGGCGACCCTCGTCGCCCGCGCCGACCGGGCGAAGAGCGCGCTCGGCTGGAGGCCTAGGCGTGACAATCTGGACGACATCGTGCGCCAGGCGCTCGACTGGGAGCGCCGGCTGCACAATCGCAGGAGCCCGTCTGCGTTGAAGCTGGGGTGATGGGATCTGGCGGAGCGCCGATCCCCACTTTGGGACTTGCCCCTCGGGCGCGCGTCCCTCGATCTATTCAACGCAGGAAAGTTTCAGGCTTTCCCACAATTGGATAGATTGCATAACGTGGTAGTTCATGTTAACGTAACGGGAAGTCCAACGTAACCGTAACGGAAGTCTGAATCCTGGAGTTGATCCACGCGGGGGGGAATCATGTGGAAGGGTTCGATCAGGTCATCACGCGCTATTGGGACAATTTGTCGTTCAATTTTCGCGGCCCTGTTCGTCGCGTCGGCCCCAATAGCCGGCGACGCCAAAGTCGCCGTTTCAACATACCACTACGACAGCCTCCGGACTGGCTGGAACAGTTTCGAAACAGCGCTCACCGCCTCGGCTTTTCCGCGCAAGAATTTTGGAGTGCTCGCAACCGTTCAGCTCGACGACCAGGTCGACGCCCAACCTCTTCTCGTGCCGGGTGTAAATATAGCGGGAGCGATCCCACATGTCGTTTATGTCGCTACCGAGTCCAATTCGGTTTACGGATCGATGCTTCGAGCGGCCAGATTCTCTTGCAGACCAATCTCGGTCCGCCGGTGCCTGAGCCATTAGCGTGCGCAACAATGGGCCAAACGTCGGAATATCGGGCACGCCCGTCGTTGACTTTAAGGCGCGCACCTTGTTCGTTGTCGCCTACGTCAATCTCACCCCGTCGAGCCCCGCACCGACGCCGGCCTATCAGCTCCACGCCCTCAACCTTTTTGCCTTGCAGGACAAAAGGGCTCCCGTCACAATCGCGGCGTCCCAGACTCTGGTGGACGGCTCGACCTATGCCTTCAACGCGACCTACCAAAGGCAGCGTCCCGGGTTGCTCGAGCTGAATGGGGTCGTCTATGCCGGGTTCGGAAGCTTTTGCGATTACGACGCGCAATATGCGCGCGGCTGGGTCATGGGATGGAACGCAAGATCCCTCGGGCCGCTTCCCGCCACTCAACTCAACGACACGCAGGTGACCGATCCCGACGTCAGCCCGCCGTTTTTCCTGACTTCGGTCTGGATGTCCGGGTTCGGCCTCGCCAGCGACGGGACTTCGCTTTATTTCTCGACAGGAAATTCCGACTGCAACTGGACGGTGGAAGGCGATCCCTGCCCCCCCAGCACGACATGGGATGGCGTCACACATATCCAGGAGAGCGTGGCCCAGCTTTCGAGTGGGCTTGCGCTTGGCGGCGTTTTCACGCCGTCTGCATCGCCAAATACCTATGAACTGGATCAAGGGGACACCGATCTCGGGTCCGGCGGGGTGATGCTTTTCGCCACCGGCAGCCCGACTTATCCTTATCTTGCGGTCGCAGCCGGCAAAGACGGAAGGGTGTTCCTGCTCGATCCGGCCAACCTGGGGACCGGACAGCCGCTTGACACGCAAGCGATCGACTCCTGCTGGTGCGGACCGTCCTATTTCGTCGGGTCGGATGGGATCGGTCGGGTCGTCACGAGCCATGGCTCGACTCTGCGCACCTTTCAGGTGCAGATGTCGCCTGCCCCGGCGTTGACGCCAGAGACGACCGCAGCGCTGCCGTCTTCCGGGCAAGACCCGGGGTTTTTCACGTCGGTTTCATCCAATGGGAGCGCCGCAGGCAGCGCCATCATATGGGCGGTAGGCCGCCCGACCGGCGAGGGCGCCGATCCGACCGCAATCACTCTCTACGCTTTCGCGGCAACACCTCCGAGCGGTTCGACGACGCTCACGCAACTCTTCTCCGCTCCGGCAGGATCGTGGCCAAACACCGGAGGCAACGCCAATCTCGTGCCGGTCGTCGCCAACGGGAAGGTCTATGTCGCTTCCGCGTATCTCGATGCGTTAGGGAATACGCGCGGGCAACTCAATATCTTCGGAAAGGGCGGCACAGGTTCGCCGATCCAGTCGAGCGCCGCGGTTGCGAACGCTGCTGCGCGGCCGGCCAAGGGTCACCTGATTTCTGGAACGCTCCTCGCGGTGAAGGGAAAAACCCTGACGCTGCAAACCCGCGCCGGCAACACTGCGACGATCGATGCGTCCGCGGCGTTCCAGAACGAAAGAGTCACCGGTCCGTTGAAAGTGGGGACCCCCTACACCGCCCGGGGGACGACTTTCGATGCGAGCGGCGCGCTCGTCGCTACCGCGATCGGCCGCGCGAAGTCCTCCTCAGGTCTGTGGCCGTCCAACCGTTGAAGGTAATTATTAGCTCTTATGGCGTTAGCTATTGGTATATGGTAGGCTTCCTCGCAGGTTCCGAGGAGGCATGCATGGACGTCGCGGATTTCGCGGAATGGGTGGCTGGAACAGCGAGGCTGACGTCATCGCAGCGGCGGGAGGCGTTCCGGTCGCTGGCCTTGGCCGAGGCGATGGCCAGCCTTGATGACGAGGCGTTCGAATATTGGGGCTGCGCCATTGAGGCGGCGGTCACGGATCGGAACTCCACGATCATGCCGGAGTTGGAGGGCTCAGTGGAGCCCCCTGCACCGCCGAACCCAAGCCGTTCCCGGTTGGGTTCCGTGGCTGAAGTCGGCCACCGTCGGGTCGTCGGCATGGGGTGTCCACACTGCGCAAATCGGGACGTGATTTTGTGGGGCAAGGCGAATGGATTGCCCCGGTATCGCTGCCGCGGCTGCGGCCGCACATTCAATGGCTTGACCAAGACGCCGTTGGCGAGATTGCGCAAGAGAGAAAAGTGGCGGGAGCAGGCCCAATCCATGATCGATGGAGTAACCACCTCGAAAGCTGCGGAACGCTGCGAAGTCGACTATAAAACAGCATTTCGATGGAGGCATCGATTTCTTGAGTTCTCTATCGTCCGACAAACCCAAGACCCTGTCTGGAATTGTGGAAGGGGATGAGACGTTTATTCTGGAGTCATTCAAGGGGAAACGATCTGATCTTCCTCGCAAGGCACGCAAGAGGGGCGGCAAGGCGGCAAAGCGCGGCTTGTCCGCCGAACAGATCCCGGTGATCGTTGCGCGAGACCGCGCTGGCGCCACCATTGACGCCGTCCTGCCCAAGCTCGACCGGGCGTCCATCACAGGAGCATTGGGCGGCGTTGTCACTCCCGCCAACCAGTTCTGCTGCGACGGCGGCAGGGCCATCGTCGCCTTCGCCAAGAAAGCGGGCATTCCGCATCACGTCTTGCCCGCTCCAGGAAAGCCGAGCCCGGACGCCCCCGACCTCCACATCAATAATGTCAATGCCTACCATGGCCGGCTCAAAGAATGGATGCGCCGCTTCCATGGCGTCGCGACCAAGAATTTGCCGAACTATCTCGGCTGGCGCAGAGCGCTCGAAGCGCTCGGGCCGCAGGTCAAACCGGAGGACTGGATCCTGGCGCCGCTGGCTTGGGGCCTTACCAACGGCTAACGCCATAAGAGCGTAATTATTAGTTCTACTGCGTCACAAGCGCTGGTTGGTGTCCGCGCTGGATACCGGCTAGTGATGGCCCAGCACGATGCGATGGTGCAGGCCGCCCGAATCGAACAGAAGAGGGAGCTACCGATCGAGCACCAGTCCGACAGAGGGGATGACTGACCAATGCGCATTGTAATCATAGGTTCCGGCTATGTTGGGCTCGTATCCGGGGCATGCTTTGCCGATTTTGGGCATATTGTGACCTGCGTAGACAGCGACGCCGCCAAGATCGCCGCGCTCCAAGCCGGCAAGATGCCCATCTACGAACCCGGTCTTCCAAGCCTCGTGGAAACCAATGTCCGCGAGGACCGGCTGACTTTTTCGACCGACTTGGCTGGTGCCGTCGAAATGGCTGAGGCGGTCTTTATCGCGGTTGGCACGCCCACCCGCGGCGATGACGGACAGGCGGACTTGCGCTTTGTTTACGCCGCGGCGAAGGAGATCGCTGCTTCTTTGAAAGGATTCATGGTCGTTGTCAACAAATCGACAGTTCCCGTCGGGACAGGCGACGAGGTCGAAAGAATTATTCGCACCGTAAATCCCGGCGCTGATTTCGCAGTCGTGTCAAATCCGGAATTCTTGCGCGAAGGCGCAGCGATTTATGACTTCAAGCACCCAGATCGGATCGTCATCGGGACGGACGATACGCGCGCATCCGCATTGATGCACGAAGCGTACCGACCACTTTATCTAAACGCCGCGCCGTTTCTGTTTACGGCCCGGCGCACCGCCGAATTAATCAAATATGCTGCAAATGGCTTTCTCGCGACCAAAGTCGCATTCATCAACGAGATGGCGGACATTTGCGAAAAAGCCGGCGCGGATGTGCAAGACGTCGCGCGCGGCATGGGCTTGGATAAGCGCATTGGCTCCAAATTCCTTCATGCTGGCCCCGGTTTCGGCGGCTCCTGTTTTCCAAAGGATACGCTGGCGCTGGCGCAAACGGCGCGGGAGCTCGGCGCCCCGACGTCTATCATTGAGGCGGTCGCAACAGCCAACCAGGCGCGCAAGAACGGAATAGCGCAAAAGGTAATCGCCGCGTGCAGCGACAACGTAGCCGGGAAGACGGTAGCGATCTTGGGTCTTGCCTTCAAACAAAACACCGACGACATCCGTGAGGCGGCTGCAATTGACATTATTGTTGCTTTGCAATCGGCGGGCGCGAAAGTCCGCGCCTACGATCCGCAGGCCATGAACCAGGCAAGGCAAGTCTTGACCGACGTCGCCTTTTGTCAAAATGCCTACCTTTGCGCGGAAGGGGCTTCGGCGCTTGTGATCGTGACAGAGTGGGATGCGTTTCGGGCGCTCGACCTCGCCCGCATTAAAGACGCACTGAGCGAGCCGATCATTGTCGACCTCCGCAACATCTATTCGCCATCGGATATGCGGAAGAGAGGATTCCGCTATTTCAGCATTGGCCGTCAGTAGCTGGCGTCTGCGAGTTCATGGATCGCTTGGTACGAACTCGAATCGCGGTTTGAAGCAAGTGCCTCAATACCTCCGAGCGCGACGATGGGCTACCCGTTTCAATGCATTCGCTTTGGCTGATCTTCAACAGTTGTTCAAACCAAGTCATTGATATCGAGCGCAAAAGCGCGTTGCGCAGCCGCCGCGGCACTACATTACGGAGATTTGGCGTAGATTCGACGTTGCGCCCTATTGCAGGGGGTCGCGCCTAGCTTCAGATCGTCCAGAACCGGCGCGAAGGCATCGCGGAGCACCAGCCCAAGGTCTTTTTGCGGCAATGCATGGCGTGGAAACCGGCACCAACTCGATCTTGGTGCGTACAGTATCCGCTAATACCGTAATTAAATCAATAGGACTTGGCGAACAGCGTGGCACTACTTTTCGGGTCTGTTGCCGGTCGCCCGCAATTATATCAACGCCTTCCGCCTAGCGCGCACGCTCTAACTGTCGAAGATCAGTTTGAGGAGTTGCTGGGACCAGATCTCAAGAGACCAGACAAGCCAACATGACACAATGCTTGACCCGAGTGACGACTACATCTTTTCTATCTGTGAGAGTGAGATTGATTCCTACTGATCCGCTGTTAATGATGATTACATAAAATGTTTTACAAGCCGAAGCAAATGATATAGTACATGAATATAATTCAATAGTTCAGCAATTTAATTGCAGAGCAAGAGACGGATATTGCTGAAGCGGCTAATTTACGCGTAGAAAACTCGGATCCGCACATGGGATTCATTTCTCCCGCAACGAGCGACTAGACGCCATCGACGCGGCTCTCATCGCGACCGCCAAGAACTCGATGCCTCGCATCCTACGCCCCTTACGGACTCCGTTGTTCTCGACGCCCTCAACGCCGCGGAGCGGAGCGGCGCGGCGTCGCCATTCGGATCGTTCTCGACCCGCGCGAGCGTCACGACTTCGTCAACCTCGGCAACTTGTCGGCTAACGCTAACGTGCGGATCAAGCGCGGTGGCCCGTTCATGCACCTGAAGGCCTATGCGATCGACGGCCGCGTTGTCGACAGAAGGCGATCAGTGGAGCTCAGTTCCGTCGCTGTCGGGGATGGCGTCGGGCAGCGGAACCTCCGGCTCGAGGCGGCGAGAGCCAGCCCAAGCAGAACAGCAGCAAGCTTATTAAGGCGCCGAAAGAAGGAGAACCGCATCGTGCGCGCCGTCGGTATGAGTGAAGGGACTGGTGAAGGTCTGGGTTCCGGTGTTGGAGAACGGAGAGCCGGTCGCCGTCGTGTAGCTTCCCGCCTGCGTCGGATCCGCCGTTGGGTCGTACCAGACCGCCGTCACGGAGCCTGCGAATTTGCTCATTGCCATGGTGACGGTCGTGGAGTTGTCGGGGAAATAGACCACGCCGAGGGTGCCGGCTGCGTTGACCTCGCTTGTGACGTAGAAGTTCTGATCGATTGTCGAGCCGCTCGCCGGCTGAGTCTGGCACTGCGGGCCGCTCTGACAAGGGCTCGTGGCGCAAGTCCCGTAGCCAGCGGTCACCAAGTTATGAGACGAGCAGGTATCGGGAACAAGGGACGGCCAGTTCGGCATCTTGAGCGCGACGAACTCCGCCATGTAATTCATCTGAGTAACCTGAACTGGATTCAGGTTCGAGGCGGTGTTCCACCCCGCGACGAAGTTTACCGTAACTTTGTTGCCCCACAGCCCGCCCGCGGCGGCGCCGGAGGTCAGGGTCCACCACTCCTGCTTCCGTTCCCTCAAAGGGCTGTCCGCGTCCCATCCGGTGTCGTTGTCTCCGATGTAGTTCGTTTCTTCCATATAGATCGGCAGAGACGATGATTGACCGATGGCATGGTACACCTCTAAATACGGAGGATAGTAAGTGTACAACCCGTTCAAATTCAACGGAGCCTTTCCGCTCACCCAATTATTCGTGGTGTCGTCCAGAGATGAACTGACATCCATCGCCAATTCGCTTGTCGTCAAAACGTTTGGCGCAGCCGCATGAAACGCGCCCATGAACGCATAGACCAGATCATCGTCGGCCGCAGTCTGCCAGCACGTATAGTCATCCGCCCACTCCATGATTACGTTTGCGAACTTGCCATAACGGCTGCCGAAGTACGTCCCAAAGGTCGTCACGTTTGACGTGCCATTGTTGAGGAAAGTCTGCTGCCAATACGACGATAAGCAGGCTCCCGATTCCGGCACGTTGAGCATAACGACCAGTCCAAATTGCGCCGCCAGCTCCACCATCAGATCAATTCGTGCGAAGTATGCTTCATTCGGCGTCGTCAAATCGTAGCATTCGACTGCCGTGCGGTCCGAGCACCCGCGGATATAGCCAGTGAATGGATTTATCCCGTCTGGCGTCGTGCTGGTTCCGTTGGCGCACGGCGTATATCTATCACAGAGCGGTATGACCATGAGGGTGTTAAACCCGCTCTGCTGCGCATTGCGCATATAGGCGACCATCGTCGCCTTGCCGCCTGCGATGCTGTCCGTCGATACGCTGCACGCCGCGTAAGTGTGCGTGCCGCCAGAGCAAGGGAGCACATTGCCGATAAGGGATTGTGGCGTGTCTCCGACCATCAGGAACGGTTTGCCCTGCGCAGTCTCCAGAACTCCACCGCGAATTTGTAGCGGATAAAAAGAATATGTAAGGCCGAAGGTGACGAACGCCCCCATCGCCCGAGCGCCCAGCATGATCGCTGCAATCGCCAGGAGAATGCGCTTCACGGCAGCCCTCACTTTCCAGTTCGAGTACATATTGGCGTTAGTGCCAGCGGTTGAATTGAAATCAGAACCACATGTGCGCGACTTGCGTTCGGTTGCCCCTTGCTGCCTTAGCGCCTCCACTTTGACGTCGGCGATGACCTTTTTCGCTTCAATCGGGTGCGGCCTTTCCGGCCGGCCGCCGTGGTTGCCCGATCTGCCGGGCCTGAAACTCGTCGATCTCCTGCCGCCGCGCGCCATTATTGCCTCAGTTTGCCTGTTCCGTTGCCTGTTTTCTAGACTCAGCCGACTTACGTCCACCGCCAGGACTTCGTCGGAATCCATAGTCGAGGGCCTCAATGGCCAACCAGGTTTTTTGGGTCCTGATAAGGCGGTGCCATCGCGCGTTAGGAACCCGGGCTATAGGCCGGCGCCGCCACAATGTCGGCTCGCACCCAGGCCCGATCCCACTTCCCGTGCGCTACTGTGCCCGCCGGATAGGGATTCTCGTGGCGCAGAAATCCCTCAAATTGAAGCTGCCGAGCCCAAGCGCAGCGGTATTCAATCGAGCACCAGGATGCTCGACCCCTAAACGTGGCTTCTGTTTAGCCAACTCGTCGCTTCCCTGTTGCAAGCGATCATGCCCGAGCCGGCCCTCGCTCGCTGGGAGCCGCGTGAAGAAGCGAATGCTTCCATCCTCACCGCCGAGCACGATTTGTTGTATGGCGGCGCTGTAATGTGGCTTCATTGCATAGATGGCGTGTCCTCAGGCTCACCCGACCGACCTCCATCGCCGAAAGGCGAAGAGTTGGATACCGGCGTCTGCGCGTCCATTGGCGCACGATGGTCCTCCACGGCTCGGTGCTGTGCGAATTCGCCCTCGACTACTTGCCTCTGGCCGGCCCCGGATCGTCTCCAAAGGCTCAGTGCGATTGAAATCGGATCGAGGCCGACTGCGGCCCACCATGACGCTTCATCGCCGTAGCGATGGAGTTCGCGATGGTGGAGGCGGCAGACCGGGACTGTGTATTCGTCGCTGACCTTGCGGCCAAGCGCCCGCGGCTGGGCGCAGCGAATATGGTGCGCCTCGCTCGGCTTGCGGCCGCACACGAACCGCGCGCGCAGCGACGCGAGTTGGTCTGAGCCGGGCGACGCCGGCGACGTCGCCCCGAAGCTCAGTTCGCGCTTGCCTCTAGCCCACCCGGGATGACAGTGATGGGTATCGGCTTGGAGGGGATGCCGTTGGCGACCACCTCCAGCTTGCTGTTGCCCATCTCGGTGTTTGTGGGCACGTCGAACCAGGTTGAAACGATGGCGGAGCCGGTCGCCACGCCCATTGTGCTGAAGTTGTAGGTGCGCGCGTATTTCACGTCGCCCGTCCTATCGTTGGTGATGCGCACCAGCGGAAAGTTGGTGGCGACCTGGAACTCGTCGCCGAACGCATTCGCCTGCGAGAGGCCATTGAACTGCGTGCCGAAGATCTGGTACTTCCCGCCTGGATTGACGTTGTTCGAGTAGAGGAATTTCGTGATCATCGGCGCCCACGAGCCCTGATAGATGCCCGAGGACGTGTAGACGAGCCTGGAGGTCCAGCATCACTTGGCCGGTCGGCAAGAGCAGCGTGCTGGGCTGCCCGCAGAAAGTGGCCTACGGCTCGGGGATGAGTTTCGTGCCGTCGAACTCGTAGAACTTATAGATGAAGCCAGCCGGACACGGCGACTGCTGCGGCGCTGTGGCTCTCGGCTTCGGTGGCGACGGGACGCATCGTGCCGTTGCGGATGCTCGCGTAACGAGCGTTGGCGCGAGCAAGCGGATCGTTGAGTCCGGGTGACTGTATTGGTTTGGAAAAAGACATTCCCGTCCGGCAGCAGGCTGGCAAAGGTATCGCCCGCGCCCTCGTGGTCGGGGAGGTCCGGGCCGGCCGTCCAGGAATTGGTCGTCGGGTTGTAGACCGCGGTGTGGGCGATGCGGCTGGTAGATCACGCAAGCACTCGGATCGGTGCTGGGGCCATTAACGTTGCAATTCGCGCCGGTCTCGAATACCGTGCCGTCCGGCCGAAGGATCGCCGGGCCGATCTCGCCGGGCGGATGGTAGACTCTCATGCCGTTGTCGTAAATGATGTTCTTTACCGCGTTGATATCCGTGGCCGGCAGTTTGGCCGGCGTCGACCCGGCGTCCTCCCATCGCGACTTGCGACGCATTGGAATAGGGGACGTACCGTTGCGCAAAGGGAGGATCAGCTCATGTTGACCGTCAACACCGATCCGTCCGGCAGCAGGGTAAGGCCTTCCTCGGCGAATGCGATCAACCTTGCCGAAGCTGGAGACATCGGTCCAGGTCAGGGTCTTAGGATCGAGCTCGGCCATAGCCGTCGGTAAACTTCTCCCCGAGCAACACATGCCCGTTCGGAAGGAGCGTCCACGGCGAGTCGCCGATGAAACCCCAATCGGGACCGGAAGGCGGCGCGACCATCGTCCAGCTTATCCGCCTTCGGATCGTAGATCGCCATCTTGTTTGTGAAGTGAAGGTGAGGGTGTTGTTCGACAGCAGCGTATACTCCCCGCCGATCAAGAGCACGCGCCCGTCTGGCAGGACGCCGCCTGAGGTGGCATAGGGAATGTAGTTCGGCGGCAGGGCTTGCGGCGGGATAGAGGGTGCCGTTCACGTAGCTGCCTGACTTGTCCGGCTTGAAGCGGTAGAAATCCTGCAGCAAGCCGCCCTGAAAGAGAAGGCTGCCGTCGGTGAGCAGAAACCCATAGATGGCGCCGTCGAGCGGAACTCTTCGTCAGCGGCGTGACGGTCCCGGCCTGCGACCCGAGTGACGTTCCCGCAAGCAGCGCAGCAGCAAAGAACAAACTCTTACCGAACATACTTCGCCTCCCATTGTGATCGCCCCCCGCCGCCCTCAGGCTGACTAAGCACGCGACTTAACCGGAATGCTCGAACTGTCCAGAACGTCTATTGCACCGCAATTATGTTATGAGGTGTTCAGTGTGCGCAGGAAACGTCTCCTTCGGCAAGACTAAATTTTAGTCGACTGCGGGTTACGACCGCCGCCGCCGATCACGTCGCCTTCGCCGATGCCGTGGCCCGGCCGGACCGGCCATCCGACTGGACTTTGTCTCGGGAAGGACCCGAACGATGTGACGGTCGAAATGCCGGGTGTCTCAGGCGTCGGCTGCAGCGGCGGAGTGGCGCGCGCCTCGCCCTGGCCGGAGCGTGCGACTGCGGGAATCCGATACGGCTTCCCGCAGCCGTCACGAGAACCTTACCCGGACGCCGGGTTGTCGTTCATCAAGGTTCGGACGCGTCTGGCCAACAGGGCCACGTGGCCGGCGGCGGCCGACCTGGCCGCGCAAAAGGCGGAAGCCCGCCCGATGAAGATTTCGACCCGCGCCGAACGCAACTTGCTCTACGCCTCGACCAATTCGGTATGCCCGACGCCCTTGCGATAATCGAGCACCGAGACGACGACGGGCCTGATCGAGAAGAGCGCGATCGTGTCGGCCTCGTCCGGCCCGAAATCCGCGCCGAGCGGGAATCTTTTCAGCATGAGGCGGCCGACCTTGGCGATCTCCTCGCGGTCGGTGACGAGCGCCGCCCGGGCGCCCATCGACAAAGCGAGAATCTCCTCCCATCGGTGGAAGGGCAGGTTCACCGTCAGCGAGACCTTGTCGCATAAGGCGATGTTCTTCGCCTTCTGGGAATCGGCCGCGGTTCCGAAATAGAGGGTCAGGCCGTCGTGGACGTAGCTGACCGTGGTCGCCTGCGGATAGCCGTCGGGACGCACGGTGGCGATCGTCATCTCGCTCGCCCCCTCGAGGATGGCCTCGATCTTCTCCCGCACCGCGCGCTCCATGGCTCCGTCTCCCTCGCCGGCGAATTGAGATGCCGCGCTACCGTCCGCCTCCCGCCGACCGGCGTCAATCGGACGGCGCCGAGTTTGAGCCGCGAGGAGAAGACTTGAAAGAGAAAAAACTCGCATCGCGCGGCTCGTGTGTCTGAGCCCGGTGGACCTTGCCGAACCCGGGGGGCCGCTCCGGCCGCCGTCTGCGTTACGGCCCGCAAACGCATCTCGCGCAGGCAGCCCAGCCCGGCTAAGGCGCTTTTATAACGTGGTACTCGATGCGACGGTTGCCCGCGCGTCCCTGGGGGGTGGCGTTGCTCGCGATCGGATCGGCGTCGCCGTAGCCTTTCGCCACCAGCAAGTCCGGATTGGCGCCCTCTTTGATCAGCGCGTCGCGAACCGCTTCCGCCCGCCTCTGCGACAGCGCGACGTTCTTTGCAGGATTGCCGGTATTGTCGGTGTAGCCCGCGATCTGCAGCACGTGTCCCGGGGGCAGTTCCTTCATGTTCTCGGCGGCGCGCTTCAGAAAGGGCGCCGCTTCGGCCGGCACTGCCGTGCCGCCCGAGGGGAAATCGAACTTCGAATTGTTGAGCGCGGCGATCAGGTCCTTGTCGGCGAATCCCGGCTCGAGGGAGGCGACTTTCGTCCCCGCCTCCTGGGAGGCGGACGTCGCCGGCTGGGCGGGCGCGGGCGGCTGCGCAGCAGGCGATGGGGATGGCGCGGAGGGAGATGGGGATGGCGCGGAGGGAGATGGGGATGGCGCAGAGGGAGATGGGGATGGCGCAGAGGGAGATGTGGATGCCGCAGAGGGAGAAGTCTGCGCAACGGGCGTGTGAGCCGGAGCGGGCGCCGGCGCGGAAGCGGGCGCGGACGACGAAACTTCGGGAGCGGGCGCCGGCGCAGGAGCCGGCGCGGACGATGAAACTACGGGAGCGGGCGCAGGCGCCTTTGAGAGGGAAGCGGGAGGCGGCGCGGACGCGGACGTCTCTGCGGACGGAGCGGCAGGGGGTGCGGCTGGAGCTTTTTCCGCGACGTGCGTAGCCGGCGCAGGCGCCTGTGCGACATGCGGCCCGAACGTCGTCCAGAAATACGCCCCGAGGGCGACAAGGACTGCTACGGCGATCAACGCCCATAGCCAACGCGTCATGGCAGCCTCACCCTTCCTATAAAACGCGAACTTTGTGTTCTGGTCGGTCGCCCGTCTTTCTCCACCGCTCGTCTGGCGAGTCTATGACGTTGTGGCGCGACATGGCGTCGGGCGGTGGCGACAATCGTGGCGGACAAGCCTGCCGGCAACGTTCGCGCCTACAACCGGGCTGGCGGGCTCCGCGCTCTATCTGGCGACGATGGGCGGCAAAGAAAAGCCCGCGCCGACCAGCGTGTTCAAGGTGAAGGGCGTCGACTGGAACCCCTTGTACCCTGATTACCAGAATTTGCCTGCCGCAGAATCGGGCCCGGCGCTGTCTCATTTCGGGTGGGAGGCGGCCCCCTGACTTGGAAGGCGTGACCCCATTGTTTGGAACTTTCGCCGCGCGATCGCGTCATTCCAGGTTCTTGCCCGACCAGCGCGATGAGAGCGCCCAATGACTGCGACCGAGCTCCTGCAATTCGAGACCATCCGCATGGTCGCGGCCTCGCTCATCGGCGTGTCGATCATCCTGCTCTGGTTGGTCGCCATGACGGGCCACTAGGCCGCGCCCGCCGGGATTTTCGACTGCGAGGGGCGAGGCAACCGGTGCGAAGGCCGCGGAAAGTTGACGGGCCGCTGCGCCCAACTTAAGGACTTTCCACGGCGACCGGCCCGGAAGGGGTTTGAGCGGCGAGACGGGCCCAACCGCCACGACCTGGAGGGCGGCAATGAGCAATCGCGAGCAACACATTCAAGAGATCGCCTATCGCCTGTGGGAGCAGGAAGGACGGCCCGACGGCCATTCGGAACGGCTTTGGCTCGCCGCGGAGGCGCAATACGAGGCGGATAAGGCCAAGTCGAAATACGAGGCGGAGGTCGCCAAAGATCGGGCCGAACCGGCGGGTGAGATGCCGGCTCGTCCGGCGAGGCGAACGAGCGACGAGCCGCCGGCCGAAACGCCGCAGCCGCCCACGGCCAAGGCGAAGACCGCAGAGCCGTCAGGCGAAAAAAAGCCGCGTGCGGCCAAGCCGAAAACCGCGGAGCCCGCCGCCAAGAAGCCGGCAGACCCGGGCAAGCGGCGCCCGGGCGACAAATAGCGGACCTTTGCGATGGCGCCGCGTCCGTTCTGGAAAGGCTATCTGAAGCTCTCGCTGGTGACCTGCCCGGTCGCCTTGACGCCCGCCACGAGCGACGCCGAAAAAGTTCGCTTCCATACGCTCAACCGCAAGACCGGAAACCGGGTCGTCACCCGCTATGTCGACAGCGCGACCCGTGAGCCGGTGAACGAGGACGACGAGGTCAAGGGCTACGCCCGCGACGAGAGCTCGTTCGTCCTGCTCGAGGACGAGGAGCTCGATGCGGTCAGGCTCGAGAGCGCGCGCGCCATCGACATCGAGACCTTCGCCCCGGCCGACAGCATCGACTGGATCTGGTACGACACGCCCTACTACCTCACCCCCGACGACAAGGTCGGCGAGGAGGCCTACTGCGTCATCCGCGACGCCATGCGCTCGACCGGCGTGGTCGGCATATCCCGCCTCGTCCTGCATCGGCGCGAGCGCGCGGTGCTGCTCAGGCCGCGCGACAACGGCATCGAGCTCTGGACGCTGCGCTATGGCGCCGACATGCGCGATCCAAGCGCCGTCTTCGGCGGCATCCGGGAAACCAAGCCGAACCCCGCCCTGCTCGATCTCGTCGCGCAGCTGATCGAGGAGCGCAGGAAGCCCTGGAGCCCCGAGATGGTGCACGATCCGGTCCAGGAGCGGCTCATCGAGATCATCAGCAGCAAGCGCACGAAAGTGCGGCCCGCCCCTCCCAAGGCGGAGCCCGCGCGCGCGGCCACGAATGTCGTCAACATCATGGACGCGCTGCGCAGGAGCGTGGCGGCGGAAGCCAAGGGGAAGAAGGTGAAGCCGCGCAGCTAGAGCGCGTCCCGTTGAGTTGGAATTGTCGTCGCCGAGCGGCCACGCGCGCCCTTATCGACGTCTCGCTGCGCTTCGCATTGCTATCGCGCCAAAACTTGGTAAAGACATCGATATACTGTAAAATATGTCTTGAGAAACGGATGAGTGGCCTCGCCTCGTCGGGGCCTCAGGCGCGATGGAAACGGCACCGCAAGCCGCTGAAAACATTGATGCCCGCGATGGAAATGGCGCGATCCGAGGTCGGCGGAGATCGACGAAGGGACCAAGGGGATCAACGCGACAGTCGCTGGCAAAGAGGGCATCGGTTCCGCCCAAACGAGACCCGCTCTAAGCAGGCATTCTCGAGCGTATCGCTCCTTGACTACACCATTCGGTTGAGCTGGTCGAAAAAATCTGCTTCTTTTTCACGTCACACGGATCAGCATCTTGCCGAAATTCTCTCCGCGCAGGAGATCGACCAGGGCCTGCGGCGCCTCCTCGAGCCCGTCGCGAATTGTCTCCCGCCACTTCAGCCGTTTGGCCGCGACAAGACCCGCGAGCTCGCCAATCGCCTGGGGCCACAGGTCGAGGTGATCCGAGACGATGAAGCCCTCGACCTTGAGTTCTCTTGACGAGGACGAGGCGCATGTCCGGCAAGGTCGTCGGCCCTCCTTCGTAGGACGCGATGAGGCCGCAGACCGCGATACGGGCGAAATCGTTCAGGCGTCCCAAAGCCTGCAGGAACGGTTGTCCGCCGACGTTCTCGAACAGGCCGTCCGCGCCGTTCGGCAGCGCCGCCCTGAGCTCCTCGGCGAGGTTCGGCGACTTGTGGTCGACGCAGGCCGCGTAACCGAGCTCTTTTGTGGCGTAGGCGCATTTCTCCGGACCACCGGCGATGCCGACTGCGCGAGCGCCCCCCTCCTTCGCCAGCTGGCCGACGACAGAGCCGACCGCGCCGGTCGCCGCGGAGACGACGATTGTTTCGCCCGCCTTCGGAACGATGATCCTGTTGAGGCCGTACCAGGCGGTCACCCCCGGCATGCCCACCGGCCCGAGATACGCCTGGATCGGGATCGCCTTGGCGTCCACGACTCTGAGGTCCCGCCCGTCGCTCACCGCGTAGCGCTGCCAGCCGCCCATGCCGACGACCGCGTCTCCTACCCTGAACTGCGCGTTGTTCGACGCCTCGACGACTCCGACCGTTCCGCCTTGCATCACGGCGCCGATCTCCTGCGGAGCCGCATAGGATTTCGCGTCGCTGAGCCGCCCGCGCATGTAAGGGTCGAGCGAGAGGAACTCGTGGCGCACGAGCACGTGGCCAGGCCCCAGCGTCGGGACGGGCGTTTCCACCAAGCGGAAGTTGGCGGGCGAAACCTTGCCGGTCGGACGGTGGTCGAGCAGGATCTGAAGATTGGCGGTCATGAGCGTCCTCCGTCCCAATAGCGGCGGAAGACGTTACAGCATGTCCGCGAGATTGGGGAGCGGCGGATGCGCCGACGATTGGCGATCGCCCTCCAAGACCGGCGCCACATCTGACCAAGGTGAAGTCCTGGTCCCCGTCCGACGGGACGTTGTGCGCGCTCAAACTGCAGGGAGTCCGCGACTTCGTCGTCAACGGCGGATTCGCGCAGGCGACAATTGTTCGAGCCTCTGATGCTTTTCTTTGGCAGACTGGCTTACCGCAATGTTCTCGAACGCCGCGCAAAACCCGGGGTCGGCGCTCGGGACTTTGAAAGATCTGGTCCGCGCCGCTGCAGGGTCTCCCGGGCGCGGTTCAGGTATTCGGCGCGGCCCGAGTTGTCGACCATGGGAGCGCTACAGCGCTACTCTCGGCTAGCGGGCCCTCGAGGTCGGCCGCGCTCCAAAGCTTGCCGTCTTCGTGGCACAATTCCTTGGCCTGCAAGAAAGGGTTCCCGAGCATGCAGCCTGGCCGCTGACCGCACTGCCCGCGCTCGTCGAGCGCGCATTTGGTCCTCGGCCGCGCAAGCGCGCCTGGCGAGTTGGTCCGTCTAGCGCGTCGGCGCGTATGTCCCGCGCCGGTGGGCCAGCGCCGGTTCATCAGAACCTTCCTGAAGGCTGACGACCGCGCCGAGAATGATGGCGTGCGAATGCCGTTCGATCACCTCCTCGACCAGGCAATCGAAGGCGGCGAGCGCGTCGGCGAGGATCGGCGCGCCGGTCGCAAGCGTGGTCCAGCGGGCTTCGGCGAAGCGGCGCTGGCCATGCACGCCGCCGCGCCCGCTGAAGCGGTGGGCCAGCGCCTCGTGCCGCGCGGCGAGAAGATTGACCGAAAAGGCCCCGGTCTCCCGCACGCCCGCGAGCGTCGAGGCCGACCGCGCCAGGCAAATGAACAGTGTCGGCGGGGTCAGCGCCAGCGAAGCGATCGAGGTGACCGTGCAGCCGACGCGCTCGTCGCCGTCCCCGCAGGCGACAATCGCGACGCCGGAAGACAGCGCCCGCATCGCATGGCGGAAGGCGGCGCTGTCGGCATGATGGAGGCGTCGTTCGCTCACGCCGGGACCCCGCGGGCGCCGCCGAGCCCGGCGGCCGAAATCAAGACAATGGCCGCCGCAATCGCCGCCCCGGATTGGGCGTCGATCGGGGAGAACCGCCAAGCGAGAGCTTGGGCGACCATAAATGTTCCTCGTATCGGCGCCGTTCCATGCCGCCGCCGGCGCTTCAATCATGGGGCCGCGCTGCGGCCCAATTGCGGCGACGAGCGGGCGCAGACCAAAGTGGCCGCCGCGTCATATGCCGTTCTCGCAGGCGACGCTCAGGCTGCGGGCTATCAGAGCGCGTTTTGGCGGCGGGCCCTTCAAAACATCAGCTTCCTACCCGAGCGATTCGTGACAAGACGAGTTGCACAATCGCGCTGATGGAGGCGCAGATTTAAGCGGCCGCGAGAAGATCGACGACCCGTTGGATCGCGGTGTCGGCGCGGTGATAAGCGGCTTCGAGCCGGCTGTTGGGGCGGTGTTGCGGGTCTGGCCGGTGATGGAAGCGGCTGTTGGCGAGCGGCCCGCACAGGCGCTTGTGGAAGAAGAGGAAGAGCAGCGCCACCTGGACGCCTTTTTGGGTGAGGCGGTAGGCGTAGCGTGAGCCGTCGCGCTCGATGAGGCCATGGCCTTTGAGCTTGCGCAGGTCGTAGCGCAGCTGGTTGAGGCCGTAGGCCTTCTCGGAGAGATCGAAGCTGGTGAGGACGGCGCGATGGATCTGGCGGGTGGTCGAGCCGCCGATCTGAGGACCGCCATGCAAGAGCACCTCGAACAGACGCATGATGCGCGGCTCGTGGATCTTGAGGCCGGGGTAACGGATCGCGCCGACGCTGATCGGGCGGGCGAGGCGCTGGAGGAGCGGGAAGTCGACGTGGACGTTGAGCCACTCGGCCTGGTAACCGGCGAAGCGGTCGGTAATCGCCTGGAAGGTGGTGCGCACGGCCTCGAGATGGTCGAGCCCCTTCCTCAGGCCGAAGTCGTTGAGGTTGTTGGAGACCAGCTCGTTGCGCAGGAAGGTCGAGACCTTCTCGTACTGCTTCAGGAAGCCGTTCTTGAAGTAGGCGCGGAAGACGTGATGGCCGTGCTCGATCTGGTCGATGACCGTGGCCAGCTTGCCGCGCATGCGGCGATTGAGCCGCGTGCCGAAGATCGCAGCGATCTTGTCGGCGCCGAGCCGCCACAGGCCGAGCTGGCAGCTGCGCTCGAACAGCTTATGGATCGGGAAGTGGCGCTTGAAGATGAAGTTGCGGCAATACTCGACCTGCGCGATGGCGTAGAGGCGCGACAGGTTGAGCTGGGCGCGCTCCTTCTTCGAGAACTTCGGTCCGAGGATCAGCGTCCAGTAGTCGAGCCGCCGGCGGATGACGTCCGGGCTCAGCCGGTCGGCCGCCGCCTGCAGCGCCGCCGGATCGGCGACGGCAAGGAAGGCGTTGTCGTGCTTGCGGAAGCCGATCCCGGCCCGCTTCAGCTCCTGCTCGATGAAGCTGTGACCGTTCAGGTAATAGGTGGTCTGGAACGGGAGGAACGAGGCCACCCGCAGAACCATCGGCCCGAGCGCCTCGTCGCGGATGTAGAAGTAGTAGTGTGTGAAGCGGCTGCGCTGACGGGCGAGGATGCGGTAATGCGGATCCTTGCTCGGATACTTCGGCAGGCTGATGCGGTAGGTCGGCCCTTGCTCCATACTCTTGAAGATGAAGTAGACGCCATAGGCGTCACGCCGCGCCATCCGGTTTAGCCACGGCAGGACGTGGTCCTCCTTGCGCACCCCCTTCTCGGCCCACTCGATCGGGATCGAATGGTTGCGCGCATAGGCTTCCACCCAGCCCTGATAGTCGGCCGTCCTCTGGCTCAGCGCCTCCTTGCTGACCTCGGCGACGCCGACGATGTCGCGGAAGAAGTGCACGACCAGCTCCGGCCGCGACAGCGCCGTCAGATAGCCGTGAATGACAATCCGGTCGAAGCAGTGATAGACGAAGACCAGGAACTCGCCGAACAGCTTGGTGAAGACGTCCATTGCCTCGCCCCCCGCAACGGTCGATGCCAACCCGATCGGGCAAACCGTCGCGCAACCGCCGCCGACTTCGACTTGCCGACGAGATTCACTCCATCCAGCGACGGGCGGCCGCTCGCGACGGACGCGTCGTCACCGCCGACCAGCTTGTCCTGTTCTCGACCGAAACAGGCGATGCCTGGCTCCTCGACCCCTCCGATCGCCTCGCCGCCCGCCTCGCCCGCGACGGCGATCCGGAATCCATCGCCTTTGAGGAAACCGACGCCGGCTTCCAAATCGCCTGGCCCGGCAGCTATCGCCTCGACGGACCGGCCTTCGTCTATACCGATCGCCAAAACCGCCGCGTCACCACCATAATCGGTTACCCGCAGGTCCTCGCCGCCGCTGAGCGGCGGCGAAATTTCAAATATGTTTGGCTAGGTTTCCCTTCTCTACGATCTGCTGGAACAGGTCGGGGTTCCGGTCAAGCAACTGCCGGAGCGAGCGGCCCAGCTCCAGGAAGTTGTCCTCCACGTCAGAGGACAGAGCCAAGACCCTGTCGTAAAGCTCCTCAATCGCAATCGTCATTGTCCTCTGGGATCATCCGGTTCTAGGGCTGCCATACGTCACTGGGGTGTTGGCTCTCATGAATCCCCTCATTTTCACGGGACTCTGAAAAGGCCTGAATTTGGGAGTCTCCGCGTTGCCTGATGGAGGAATCAGCCGACGGGGGGTCGATGCGGGCGCCGAGGGAGCGATTTGGATTTGTTCATGAATTTCTGAACCGCGTGTTCATCGACGACTTGCACGCCAAGCGCGTGCTGTCTTTGGCCAATGCAACGCTCGGGGTGATGACCGGGGCGGCGCTCGCGGTTTCCTTAATCGGGCAGGCGCTCGCGCGGGCGCGCGGATTGTTCGCCAAGTCCGCGATCAAACAAGTCGACCGCTTGCTGAGCAACGCGGGCGTGGTCCCCTGGGACTTGTTCGCCTCGTGGGTTCGCGAGGTGGTGGGCGAGCGGCGCGAGATCGTCGTGGCGATGGACTGGACCGACTTCGACGCCGACAACCAGTCCACGCTCGCGCTGCACCTCGTCACCCGCCACGGAAGGGCCACCCCGCTCCTCTGGCTGACCGTCGACAAGGACGAATTGAAGAACCACGTTGGTTACCCACATGTTGTGCTGCAGCTGGGCCATGTGCTTTTCGATGGCCGCCTCCTCCGAGAACGACCAGGGCAGCATGAATTTGGCCTCGAACACCGCGTCGAGGCCGTCGACGAATCCATCGAGGGTGGCGGCCAAGTTTCGATGGACCGGATGCTGAACCCAGCGTTGCACGTCGCCGACGATTTGTCCGGTATTGCGCTCATACCAGCTGCGGTTGAGCGCCTCCGTCGCGACGCCGAGCTGGACGATAAGGTTGTCGCGGAAGTCCTCGGGCTCCGCCTCGCCTCGCTTTTCCTTCCACAGTCGGATGAGCGCGGCCTCGTCCGCGCCCATGATGATCCGGGCGTCCGAGCCGCCGATAAACTGGCGGCGGTCGGCGCGGGGCCTGTTTCCGTTTAAGCTCACGATGGAGCCTCTTGCAAAAAGATTGACGAATTTAGTCTAGTAAGGCTGTAGTATTTATAGCTGTTGTGAACGGTTTCAGGTGTGACATTGAAATATTTTCGCTCTTATGGCGTTAGCCGTTGGTAAGGCCCCAAGCCAGCGGCGCCGAGGATCCAGTCCTCCGGTTTGACCTGCGGCCCGAGCGCTTCGAGCGCTCTGCGCCAGCCGAGATAGTTCGGCAGATTCTTGGTCGCGACGCCATGGAAGCGGCGCATCCATTCTTTGAGCCGGCCATGGTAGGCATTGACATTATTGATGTGGAGGTCGGGGGCGTCCGGGCTCGGCTTTCCTGGAGCGGGCAAGACGTGATGCGGAATGCCCGCTTTCTTGGCGAAGGCGACGATGGCCCTGCCGCCGTCGCAGCAGAACTGGTTGGCGGGAGTGACAACGCCGCCCAATGCTCCTGTGATGGACGCCCGGTCGAGCTTGGGCAGGACGGCGTCAATGGTGGCGCCAGCGCGGTCTCGCGCAACGATCACCGGGATCTGTTCGGCGGACAAGCCGCGCTTTGCCGCCTTGCCGCCCCTCTTGCGTGCCTTGCGAGGAAGATCAGATCGTTTCCCCTTGAATGACTCCAGAATAAACGTCTCATCCCCTTCCACAATTCCAGACAGGGTCTTGGGTTTGTCGGACGATAGAGACTGAAGAAATCGATGCCTCCATCGAAATGCTGTTTTATAGTCGACTTCGCAGCGTTCCGCAGCTTTCGAGGTGGTTACTCCATCGATCATGGATTGGGCCTGCTCCCGCCACTTTTCTCTCTTGCGCAATCTCGCCAACGGCGTCTTGGTCAAGCCATTGAATGTGCGGCCGCAGCCGCGGCAGCGATACCGGGGCAATCCATTCGCCTTGCCCCACAAAATCACGTCCCGATTTGCGCAGTGTGGACACCCCATGCCGACGACCCGACGGTGGCCGACTTCAGCCACGGAACCCAACCGGGAACGGCTTGGGTTCGGCGGTGCAGGGGGCTCCACTGAGCCCTCCAACTCCGGCATGATCGTGGAGTTCCGATCCGTGACCGCCGCCTCAATGGCGCAGCCCCAATATTCGAACGCCTCGTCATCAAGGCTGGCCATCGCCTCGGCCAAGGCCAGCGACCGGAACGCCTCCCGCCGCTGCGATGACGTCAGCCTCGCTGTTCCAGCCACCCATTCCGCGAAATCCGCGACGTCCATGCATGCCTCCTCGGAACCTGCGAGGAAGCCTACCATATACCAATAGCTAACGCCATAAGAGCTAATATTTTAGATTGCAGTTCAGGTGTTACGCTGTTATCGTACAAAGCGATTTGCTTCAGCCTTGGCTGTAGACATGACTGACGACCCTCTCGACGCGATAAAGGCGCGCTGGAGCCACATCCAGGGCTATTTGCAGGGCCATTTGTTCCCGTGGATGCGCGAGGACAACGATCCGATCACCGAAGCGTTGGGTCATCTCGTCACCACGCTCGACGTGATCGGCCTCGAAGCCTTCGTTCCCGAACCGCCCAGGGGACCGGGTCGGCCGCCCGAGGACCGTCGCGCCCTCGCCCGAGCTTTCGTGGCCAAGGCGGTCCTGGGCGTTCCCACCACCAGCGCCCTGATCGAGCGCCTCGCCGTCGACAGGTCGCTGCGTCGCATCCTCGGCTGGGAGCGACGCGCGCAAGTTCCGTCCGAGGCCACGTTTTCCCGGGCGTTCGCCGAATTCGCGCAGGGCGCGCCGCCGAACAAGATCCACGCGGCGCTGATCGAGCGGGCGCTCGGGGGACGCATCATCGGGGCGATCGCGCGCGACGCCACCGAGATCGAAGCGCGCGAGAAGCCGGTTGAGATGAAGGCCAACGACGGCCAAGACAATCCCCGGCGCCCGATCATCCCCCGCCGCCGCGCAAGCGCGGACGTCCGCGCAAGGACGAACCGCGGCCGAAGCCGGAGCCGACGCGTCTCGAGCGGCAGGTCACGCAGAACCTCGGCCAGATGCTCGCCGACCTGCCCACCGCCTGCGACGTCGGCTGCAAGAAAAACAGCAAGGGCTACAAAGAGACCTGGACCGGGTACAAACTCCACATCGACGTGGCCTGCGGCCAAATCCCGGTCTCCTGCGTGCTGACCTCGGCCTCCGTCCACGACAGCCAGGTCGCCATTCCCTTGATGACCATGACGAGCGCCCGCGTCTCTTATCTCTACGATCTCATGGACTTCAGCCTACGACGCCGCCGCGATCCACGACCAGAGCCGGGCGCTCGGCCACGCCCCCATCGTCGACCGCAACTTTCGCGCCGACCACCAAGGCAAGGCCGAATGGGGCCGCGAGGTCGAGCGCCTCAAGCTCATCCACATGCCCGACTTCGCCGACCGGATCTACGATTTCCGCACCATGGCCGAACGCGTCAACGCCCGGTTGAAAGACGAGTTCGGCGCCAGATTTCTCCGCGTCCGCGGCGCGCTCAAGGTCAAATGCCATCTCATGTTCGGCATCGTCGCGCTCGCCGTCGATCAGATCATCCGCGTCGTCGACTTGAGGCCCGCCCCTGCCTGACCAAGCCGCGCCTACCCGGCGCGGCACGAAAAAATCGCTTCGGTCAGCCTTTCTGCAAGAGGCTCCATCGTGAACTTTTTCAAACCTCCTCCCTTGAGCTTAGTTGAAATCGCGTCAAGCCACGTCAAGCCAATCTCGAACACCTTGAATGGAGGCGGCGTTATTTTTCGGATTCCATGGCCCATCGTACGCCGGGTTGTCCTCAACGTCGATAACCGGCGTAAGGTCGCCTGAGCCGTATCCGAGCTTCGATTTGGTTGCAACGTCCAAGAATGCCTTGATTGGTTTACTGGAGGAGATCGTTGCGCCATAGAAGTGGAATTCAATGAATCCCCCATTTTCACGGACTCGAAAAGGCCTGAATTTGGGAGTCTCCGCGTTGCCTGATGGAGAATCAGCCGACGGGGGGTCGATGCGGGCGCCGAGGGAGCGATTTGGATTTGTTCATGAATTTCTGAACCGCGTGTTCATCGACGACTTGCACGCCAAGCGCGTGCTGTCTTTGGCCAATGCAACGCTCGGGGTGATGACCGGGGCGGCGCTCGCGGTTTCCTTAATCGGGCAGGCGCTCGCGCGGGCGCGCGGATTGTTCGCCAAGTCCGCGATCAAACAAGTCGACCGCTTGCTGAGCAACGCGGGCGTGGTCCCCTGGGACTTGTTCGCCTCGTGGGTTCGCGAGGTGGTGGGCGAGCGGCGCGAGATCGTCGTGGCGATGGACTGGACCGACTTCGACGCCGACAACCAGTCCACGCTCGCGCTGCACCTCGTCACCCGCCACGGACGGGCCACCCCGCTCCTCTGGCTGACCGTCGACAAGGACGAATTGAAGAACCAGCGCAACGATTTCGAGGACCTGTGCCTGTCCCGGCTGAAGGCGCTCCTGCCCGAGGGCGTCGCCGTGACGATCCTGGCCGACCGCGGCTTCGGCGACGTCAAGCTGTTCGAATTCCTGGACAGCCTGGGATTCCGATACGTCATCCGCTTTCGCGGCGACATCCATGTCAGCGCCGCCGACGGCGAAACGCGGTTGGCCGCCGACTGGGTCGGCAAAGGCGGGCGGGCGCGCATGTTGCGCGACGCCGAAGTCACCGCCGCCCGCCAGAAGGTCGGCGCGGTCGTTTGCGTGAAAGCTGTGGGCATGAAGGAGGCTTGGCATCTGGCCGCCAGCGACGGCTCGCTTTCCGCACCCCGGAGCAGGATGGCGAAGGCGTTCAGGAGCAGGAGGCGGTCGCGGCGTTGCGGATCGTCGATGCTCAGCACGCTCATGCCCATTCCGAAACGCAGGTCCTTGCTGTCGCGGAAGCTGGGCTCGATGGTCCACCTTTTGGAGTAGACCGTCGCCTTGATATACGTCGATACCTTCGATAGGCACGCTTTCCTCCCTTGCCAAGGTCTTATCTCTGGCTTCGGCCATTGCATTGAGCGAGGCAATGTTTCGTTTTGCGGAGCCGCAATGATCGCGCCGTCATGCGCATGTCTCCCACCAGTTCGAGTTCAACGCGTCGCCCTTGCCGCCTTCGACGCAGCCGAGGCAACTAGGCCGCAACTAGTCGCCGAGTTACTCAAACTGGGGGGGGGGGTGTGCGACCGGATCGATGGTTGACAATTTGGACCGGATACATGGTTGACACTTTTGGCCACTTAGGCGCTTACGGAGTGACTCTTGATATTTTTGGCGCAGATTGGCGTTGCGGCCGAAATATTTTTTGGCACAATCGTCCGGCCGTAATGGCTTGAACCCAACGGGTTCTTACCGTTTGCACCCGCGTTGGCGGGAAAATTTTGGGCGGATGTGAATTGGCGGATCATCCAAAATTGCCCGGACAGCTGAGGGTGGTTGTTGTTCAAACGCCTGACGCGTTTTTGGTTCCGGCTCCGCCGGCTTAGGTGGTGGGTTGCTAGGTGGTGGGTTGCTGTTGCTGCTGGCGCGCCTGTGGACCCTGTGGGCAACGCCTCGCGTTGTCCACAAGTCCACAGCCCGGCCGCGGCTTCGACAAGTTGCGCCGGCGCAGCCGGCCGCTCTTGTCGATGAACATGAGCTCGACATGGGTGTAGCGGCCGAGCCATTTGCCCTCTTCTGCAATAGACCTGTCAACGATGTATCCGGTCCAATCTTTCAGCGATCTAACCGGATCGAACAGGGGTACAGCCTTTTCAGTTTGACACGGGCGTTTTCGGTCGTGAATTGCCAGTCGGCTTTGGCGTGGTGTTTGTTTCGATGGCTCTGCCAGGCCGCGACCTCTTTCTCAAGGGTCGGCTTGTCGGGGATGCGGCGGCTCAGGCACTGGGTGGTCAAAACGGCGAGTTCGGACTTGGCCATGTCGAGCGAGCTTCCATGCTTTGGCGTGTAATGCCATTCGAACCGGTTGACGAGGCGACGCGCCTCGGGGGCGGGGAAGGCGGCGTAGAGCGAGGCCGGCGTATGGGTGCTCAGATTGTCCTGGACCAGCACGATTTTTTCGGCGGCGGGGAAATGCACGTCGGATAACTCTTTGAGGACTTTCGCGTAATCGACGGCCGCGTGGTGGTCGGTCACCTCCACGCGGCGCCAGCCCTCCAGCGGCGCAAACATCATGAAGAGATTGGCGACGCCGTTGCGCAAGTATTCGTAGTCGTGACGAGCGGGCCTTCCGGGCTTGGGCGGGATCGGAGCGCGCGTCTCGGCGATCAATTGCTTGGAGGTTTCGTCCAAACACACGAGCGGACGATCGGGATCTCACGGCCTCTGGTAGGTTTCCAGCACGTCTTCCATGGCGGCGACGAAGCCGGCTCGGGCGGAATCACCCATTGCCGTCTGCGGTGCGGTTTAAGTTTAAGAGCGTTTTTTTTAGCTCTTATGGCGTTAGCTATTGGTATATGGTAGGCTTCCTCGCAGGTTCCGAGGAGGCATGCATGGACGTCGCGGATTTCGCGGAATGGGTGGCTGGAACAGCGAGGCTGACGTCATCGCAGCGGCGGGAGGCGTTCCGGTCGCTGGCCTTGGCCGAGGCGATGGCCAGCCTTGATGACGAGGCGTTCGAATATTGGGGCTGCGCCATTGAGGCGGCGGTCACGGATCGGAACTCCACGATCATGCCGGAGTTGGAGGGCTCAGTGGAGCCCCCTGCACCGCCGAACCCAAGCCGTTCCCGGTTGGGTTCCGTGGCTGAAGTCGGCCACCGTCGGGTCGTCGGCATGGGGTGTCCACACTGCGCAAATCGGGACGTGATTTTGTGGGGCAAGGCGAATGGATTGCCCCGGTATCGCTGCCGCGGCTGCGGCCGCACATTCAATGGCTTGACCAAGACGCCGTTGGCGAGATTGCGCAAGAGAGAAAAGTGGCGGGAGCAGGCCCAATCCATGATCGATGGAGTAACCACCTCGAAAGCTGCGGAACGCTGCGAAGTCGACTATAAAACAGCATTTCGATGGAGGCATCGATTTCTTGAGTCTCATCGTCCGACAAACCCAAGACCCTGTCTGGAATTGTGGAAGGGGATGAGACGTTTATTCTGGAGTCATTCAAGGGGAAACGATCTGATCTTCCTCGCAAGGCACGCAAGAGGGGCGGCAAGGCGGCAAAGCGCGGCTTGTCCGCCGAACAGATCCCGGTGATCGTTGCGCGAGACCGCGCTGGCGCCACCATTGACGCCGTCCTGCCCAAGCTCGACCGGGCGTCCATCACAGGAGCATTGGGCGGCGTTGTCACTCCCGCCAACCAGTTCTGCTGCGACGGCGGCAGGGCCATCGTCGCCTTCGCCAAGAAAGCGGGCATTCCGCATCACGTCTTGCCCGCTCCAGGAAAGCCGAGCCCGGACGCCCCCGACCTCCACATCAATAATGTCAATGCCTACCATGGCCGGCTCAAAGAATGGATGCGCCGCTTCCATGGCGTCGCGACCAAGAATTTGCCGAACTATCTCGGCTGGCGCAGAGCGCTCGAAGCGCTCGGGCCGCAGGTCAAACCGGAGGACTGGATCCTCGGCGCCGCTGGCTTGGGGCCTTACCAACGGCTAACGCCATAAGAGCGTTTTTTTTTAACGTCCGTCCGATCGTATTGTCGCTGGCCTTCTCGACGATGTTCAATTCGACGACTTTCTCTTCGAGGAGACGCAGGCTCCAGCGAGCGAAGCCTTCCGGAGCGGGCGAGCAAACCAGGGCGATCAGTTTCGCCTCGGCCGCCCCGTCGAATATCCGTGGCCGGGCCGAGTTGGGATTGTACTTGCGGCTCAGCGTCGCCTCGAACCCCTCCTCGACCAGCTGCTGACGCGTGCGAGCGACATTGTTGACGCTGGTGTCCAGCGCTGCCGAGATTGCGCTGTCGCTCCAGCCTTCGCCCGCCTCTGAAACGTCGGCCTTGAGCAGGATGCGCGCCCTCGTCAGCACTCGCGCCGAACTCTCGCCGGTGTGAATCAGAGCTTCGAGCCGCTCGCGCTCCTCGGCGCTCAGCTCCACCACATACTTCTTGACCGCAATCTCCTTCTCGGACACGATTTACCTCCGTCGCTGCTCTCGCGGCGACAGAGATTCAGAAAATCACCACCAATTCGTTGACGCTAGCGACTAGGGCATTCGGTGAATGTCGGGCGACGGCCCGTCAATTCGCGATTTTCTCAACTAGATTGCCGGTTCCGTATGGTTCCGTAGGACACGACGTTCGCGCGAAGATCACAAGCTCATTGCAGTGCGCGCATAAAATGCGATGAAGCCGACGACGTGGGGCGTCAAGGCGACTGCGGAAGGGTCGCGCCCAGAGCCTCCGCCTCGAACTTGCAGTCGGGCTGCGGCGGCCTCGCGCGTACTGCCACGAGCTCGGCTCTCGCAGCTGCGAGGTCGGCTAGAAATTCGGGTTCGGCGTGCAGCCGGGCGACGGTGGCCGCGCCGATGAGCCGGCCCTCGATAACGTCGCTCAGCCAGTGCACGTTGCAGACGAGCCGGCTTTCGCCGAAGGCGAGGCCGCGGGCGAGAATCGCCTCGCTCTCATCCGGCGACGCCTCGACGAGCACGAGCGCCCAGGCCCATCCGATTGAAGCATCGCCGGACGGATAGAAGCCCTGGGCCCTCAGGCTCCGCTCCTTGTCGGGCGTGCAGATTGGCTGATCGTCGAGCATGAACGGACGCGCATGCTGGTATTTGTCCTTCGCGGCGAAGGTCGCGAGACCGGCGTCCGTCATGGACGCGACGCAGCATCTGATAGAGGCGCGGCGTGTCCTGCTCGGTCACCGGCGCGCCGAGCGCGCAGGAAAAAACGCCTGCGTCTTCGGGAAAGCCGAGGTTCGCGTCCATGGCGGCAAGCCGCCAGCGATCGCCGCCCCGAAGCGTTAGATTTGCGCGGGCGACGTCCTGGTCGAGCGCGGCGGCCGCGGAACCCACCGCGGGCGGCGGCGGCAAGAGGGCGGCGCTGTCGACAACCGCCTTCTCCGGCAGATACCCCTCGAGGACCCCGGGCCGAATTTCCGGAACGGACGCGCCTCGTCGGCGGCGACGCCGCCGAAGGACACGAAAATGCTCGCCACGACAAAAAGCGGAAATCGGTTGAGGGGGCCAGCCATCGCGAAATGCTCGAGAAGGTCGAGATGATATTCACCATCGCAAACGCGGGAACGCGCGATGACGCCAATCCCAGGGCTCCTCACGCCGCCTGCGGCTTCCCCTCCTTCGCCGCCTCCATGAGGTCGACGAAATGGCGGAAGAGATAGTGGCTGTCGCGGGGGCCCGGCGAGGCCTCGGGGTGGTATTGCACCGAGAAGGCCGGCCGATCAGTGAGGGCCATGCCGCAGTTCGAGCCGTCGAACAGCGAGACATGCGTCTCTTTGACGTTGGCCGGCAAGGTGTTGCGATCGACGGCGAAGCCGTGGTTCATCGACACGATCTCGACCTTGTCCGTGGTGAAGTCCTTGACCGGATGGTTCGCCCCGTGATGGCCCTGCGGCATCTTCACCGTGCGCCCGCCGACCGCGAGCCCGAGCAGCTGATGGCCGAGGCAGATGCCGAACAGCGGGATCTTCGTGTCGAGCAGCGCCTTGATCGTCGGCACGGCATATTTGCCGGTCTCGGCCGGGTCGCCCGGGCCATTGGACAGAAAGACCCCGTCGGGCCGCATGGCCAGAATCTCCTCGGCGGTCGCCGTCGCCGGCGCCACCGTCACCGAGCAGCCGCAGTCGTTCAGCAGTCTGAGGATGTTGCGCTTCACCCCGTAGTCGACCGCGACCACGTGGAAGCGCGTCTCGAGCCGGCGCCCATAGCCGCTCTCAAGCGTCCAGCTCGTCTCGTCCCAGTCGTAGCGCTGGGTCGACCCGACGGCCGGGACGAGGTCCATGCCGTCGATGCCGGGCCAGCGCGCGGCCTCGGCGCGCAGCGCGTCAAGATCGAAGGCGCCGTCGGGCGAATGGGCGATGACCGCATTCGGCATGCCGCGCGTGCGGATGAGCGTGGTCAGCGCGCGGGTGTCGACGCCGCTGAGCCCGATGAGGCCGCGCGCCTTGAGCCAGGCGTCGAGCCGCCCGTGCGCGCGGAAGTTGGACGATTCGGAGAGATCGGCGCGGAAGATCGCGCCGACTGCGGCCGACGCCGAGGCGGCGTTGACGGCCTCGACGTCCTCGTCGTTGACCCCGACGATCCCTATATGGGGAAACGTGAAGGTGACGATCTGGGCGGCGTAGGAGGGATCGGTCAGGATCTCCTGATATCCGGTCATCGCCGTGTTGAAGCAGACTTCGCCGACCGCCGACCCGGTCGCCCCGACTCCGAGGCCTTCGATCACGTCGCCGTTGGCGAGCACCAGCACGCCGGTTGCGATGCGCGGCCTCCAGCCGGCGGCGGGCTCGTCGTTCGGCCCGGCGGCAGGGTTTGGACTGGTTGCGCTGGACATGGGCCTGTGCTTAAGCGCCGCGCAATCAGCGCGTCAAGCCGACGCGACCGACAACATTCGAGGAACCCCATGGCGGATGCGGCGCCGTTGCGCGAGACTGTGACAGCCCGGATGAAAGAGGCGATGAAGTCCGGCGACAAGGTTCGGGTCGGCGCGCTCCGCCTCATTATGGCGGCCCTGAAGGAACGGGAGATCGAGGCGCGCGGAGCGGGCAAGATCGTCAGCCGGGCCGACGAGCTCGCGCTGCTGACCAAGATGGTCAAGTCCCGGCAGGAGTTGGCGGCGATCTACGCTGAGGCCGGGCGGGCGGAGCTCGCCGCGCAGGAGAACGCGGAAGTCGCGGTCATCAACGAGTTCCTGCCGAAGCAGATGGACGAGACGGAGGTGACCGCCGCCGCCCGCGCCGCCATCGCCGAGACCGGAGCGGCGAGCGTCAAGGACATGGGCAAGGTGATCAACGCGCTGAAAGAGGCGCATCCGGGCGAGATGGACTTCGCCAAGGCGAGCGCCATCGTCAGAAGCCTGCTGGCCGGGTGAGCGGAATTCATTCCGTCCTCTCGGTCCAAGCGCTCCATGTCCCAGCGACTCACTCGTCTTCGCGTTCGTCCCGTTTCCGGGAACAGCGTCCGAGGTTGGCTTACGGCAGGGCCCCAGCGCGTCCCTTGCGCGCTCGGCCCCGCGGGCATCGTCCGAAGCAAGCGCGAGGGCGACGGCGGGACGCCGGCGGGGCGTTTTCGGCTCCTGTGGGCCTATTATCGTCCCGACCGCGTTCGCCCGGCGGCGGGGGGCGTGCCGCTCGTCCCGCTGCGGCGCGACCAAGGTTGGTGCGAGGATCCGGCGAGTCCGCGCTACAACCGCCCCGTGCGTCTGCCCGCCGCCGACTGCACCGATAAGATGTGGCGCGACGACCATCTCTATGACCTGACCTTCGTGCTCGACTACAATTTCTTTCGCCGCGCCAGGGGACGCGGCAGCGCGGTCTTCTTCCATCTCGCCCGGTCCGGCCTGACGCCCACCGCCGGCTGCGTCGCCGTCTCGGCCGCCGACATGCGCAAGCTCGCCCCGCGGCTCGCGCGCGGGGCGGTCATGGAAATCGGCTAGGGATTTGGCGTCAGCCGGGAAGCGGCCGCCTCGCGCGTCGGCCTCGACCGCAATTCTCCGCACGCCAAACGCGACGCTTGTTGGCGCCTCCGGTCTGGGGCAAAGCGGCACGCCGGCGGTCGGATACTGAGCCGCCGCCGGCGGAATTCCGGGCGTGGGTCCTCGCAACGACGAGGTCCCCCCGCCCCAGTCCCTTGATCGGCCACAAATCGCATCTACCTTCGGCCTATCCCAATGACCGAGCATATGGGCATAAGTCCGATGCGGCGCACTCTCTCCGCTGTTCTGCTGTTTCTCTTTTGCCTGAGCCCTGCGCTGGCCGAGGTGCGCATCGAAGCCAGCCCCGGCGGCGAGGCCACGTCTTTTCTGAAATATTTCGAAACGGTGCGCGATTCCGGCCAGCGGGTGGTCATCGACGGCCCTTGCTTTTCCGCCTGCACGCTCGTCCTCGACATCGTGCCTCACAGCCGCATTTGCGTGACGAGGCGGGCCGTGCTCGGCTTCCATGCGGCGAGAATGGTCGACCAGTACGGCGAGGAATATCCGGCGCCGGAGGCGACCCGCGTGGTGGCCCAAGCCTATCCCGCGCCGATCCGCAGGTGGATTATGCGGCACGGCGGCCTGACGCGCAGGCCGATTTTCCTGAGCGGACGCGAGCTCGACGCCTTCTATCCGCTCTGCCGGTAGCGGTCATCCTTCCTCAGCTCTGCTGGGGAAGCAACTGTGTTGGTGGCGTAGCCCGGTGCTCGGCCGGGCTCAAGGCTGGCGCTTCGCGCCCCCGCCTCCGGCGGCTTCGGCCTTGACCCCGTCCGCTCACCGGGCTTTTGGGCCTGCAAGCGGTCGGCGCGATGCGCCGCCCGGCGGCCTCGCGCGGGCCCGCTCATGCGGCCGCTCGAGCCTGCGGGTTCCAGGGCTCGTCGCGGGCGAGCATGGTGTTCAAGATGACGATCAGCTTGCGCATGCAGGCGATGATCGCGACCTTGGCTTCCTTGCCCTTGGCGCGCAGGCGCTGGTAGTAGGCTTTGAGCACCGGGTTGTGCTGGGTGGCGGCGCCCATGACCGGCATATAAAGGAGGTTGCGCAGCTTGCGGCGTCCGCCCTTGATGCAGCGCGCGCCTTTGCGCTCGCCGCTGTCGTCGTCGTAGGGCGCGGCGCCGAGAAGGGCGCCGGCGGCTCCGTTGCTGATGCGTCCGAGCTCGGGCAGCCAGGCGATCACCCCGGCGGCGGTCTGGTCGGCGAGCCCGGGCACGCTGTCGATGAGCTCGGCCCGGCGCGCGAACGTCGGGTTGGCCTTGATCTTGGCGGCGATGGCGGCGTCGAGCTTGCGCAGCTCGGCGCGGATCGTCTTGGCGATCGCAGCCTGGGCCTTGGCGACGATGGCCGGCGGATCATGCTCGCGCTGCTGCTTGATGCGATCTTCCACGTCTTTCAAGGCCGTCCGGGCCTGGACCAGGCGCGCGATCTCTTCACGCGCGGCATCGTGCGCTTGAGGCTCGCCGTCGGGAAAAGCCTCGGCGAACCTGGCGATCGTCTCGGCGTCGATCGGATCGTTCTTGGCCAGCCGCCCGGCCGCCTTGGCGAAATGGCGAACCCGCTTCGGATCGACGATGACAACCTCGAGCCCGGCCGCGCGCAGGGCTTCCGCCCAGCTCCGCTCATAACCGCCGCTCGCCTCCATCACCGCGCGGCGGACCCCGTTCGACCGCAACCAGGCGATCAGCTCCGCCTCGCCCTCCGGAGTGCTCGGCGCCGACCGGCGCAGCCCCAGCGAATGAATGCAGGCGTCGACTTTTTTCTTTGCGACATCGAGGCCGACAATGCGCGTCTCTTGTGGCATACTCCCACTCCCTTCCTTGCTCGTGCGGGCTCTCACGCCCATGCAACTGTTCGGGCTTATGGAAGACGCCAGACCTGTCCCTCGCTTCCCCGCAGTCTTCATCTGTGGTGGCCACGGGCTCAGGTCCGGCGACGGGCGGTTGCTTGGAACAGCCGCCCGTTCGCCCACTCTCTCACATTTTGCGGACACAAGGTGGCGCGTAGCGCCGGATGGGGTGTGGCCCGCTGCATCAAGCGCGAGTTGAACTGCACCACCGTCGCGGCGATTCTTCATCGACGCGTTTCTGCCCCTTACCCTCATCCGGCGCTTCGCGCCATCTTCTCCCGCAAGCGGGAGAAGGGATTCACGCCTCGACCTTCTCCTTGTACGAGCGCCAGCGGATCGCGGTTTGGTCCGCGTCGGCCTCCGCCTCGGCCGTCGCCGCGATCTGCGCGTGGTGCGGCGACTTGTGGCACGCCGGGTCGGTCGCCGAGGCGTCGCGGACCAGCGCCAGCGCCTGGCAGCGGCAGCCGCCCCAGTCTGTCTCGCGGCGCTCGCAGGAGCGGCAGGGCTCTTTCATCCAGTCCGTCCCGCGAAAGGCGCGGAAGCCCGGATTGTCGCGCCAGATCTCGGCGAGCGAATGCTCGCGCACGCTCCAGAATTCGAGTCCCGGGATCGATTCGGCCGCGTGGCACGGCAGCGCCTTGCCGGAGGGCGAGACGTTGATCGCGAGCCGGCCCCAGCCTCCGGCGCAAGGCTTCGGATAGCGGGCGTAATAGTCCGGCACAACCATGTCGATGACGAGCCTGCCCTTGAGCTTCGGCCGCGTCTCCTCGACGAGCGCGATCGCCTCCATCGTCTCTTTCTTCGGGGGCATCAGCGCGGCGCGGTTCAAGAGCGCCCAGCCGTAGTACTGCGTGTGGGCGACCTCGAGCCTTCGCGCGCCGAGCTCGAGCGCGAGATCGATGAACTGGCCGACCTGATGGAGATTGGCGCGATGGATCACCGCATTGAGGGTGAGCGGCAGGCCCGCCTTCGTCACCATCGCGGCGAAGGCGCGCTTTTTCTCCCAGGCGCCCTTGTAATGACCGTACCGGTCGTTGGTCTCCTTATCCGCGCCCTGGAAGGAGAGCTGGGCGTGGTCGAGGCCCGCCTCGACCAGATCGCCCCAGAGCTTCTCGCCCACTCCCACGCCCGAGGTGATGAGGTTGGTGTAGAGCCCGGCCTCCGACGCATGGCGCGTGAGCTCGGCGATGTCGCGCCGCGCGGTCGGCTCGCCGCCCGAGAGATGCACGTGCAGCGCGCCGAGCGCGGCGGCCTCGCCGAACACCCGCTTCCAGGTCTCCGTGTCGAGCTCGACGCCCGGACGCTCGAGTGCGAGCGGATTGGAGCAATAGGCGCAGCCGAGCGGGCAGCGATGGGTCAGCTCGACCAGGATGCCGATCGGCGGCCGAGGGGGCGGCGGGGAATGGGCGGTCATGATTCGAGCACCCTCTTGGCCTCGAGGTCAGTGAGCATCGCGACGACGTCCTTTTCGATCACCGCCGCGGGGGCATTATAGCGCGCCGCGAGATCGGCTACGATGGCCGCGAGATCGCGCTTGCCGTCGCAGAGCTCGAGCACCGCGGCGGCGATATCGTCGACCTCGAAAATCCGTTCGGGCGCGAGCAGGGTCCAGCGTCCGCGCGCCTCGTCGCGCCTGAGCCTGACGCCGCGCGGCAGGCGCGGCCGCGAGTTCATCTCGATCGTCATCGCATCAGCTCGGCCGAAAGGCGCCCGGCGGAACGGCGCCGCACACATAGGCGTGGCGCAGCGCGTCGAGCTGCGCCCATAAGACGTCGGTCTTGAACTCGAGCGCAGCGATCACGCCCTTCTGCTGCTCGACCGTGCGCGCGTTCGTCTTGACGTATTCGAGGGCGAAGTTCGCGTCCTTCGGGGCCTGCTCGAGGCGCCGCCGGAAATAGGCGACCACCCTTTCGTCGATGAAATCGTAGTTCGCCAGCATGCCGTCGATGCGGCGACGATGGATCGGGGGGGCGAAGAGCTCAGTCAGGCTCGACGCCACGGCTTCGACCAGCGGCTTCTCGCGCACGAAATGCACATAGGCTTCGACGGCGAATTTCGTCGCCGGCAGGGCGCCTTGCTGCGAGATCACGTAATCGCGGTCGAGGCCGAGGCCGTCGGTCAGCATGAGCCAGCGCTCGATGCCGCCCTTGTCGTCGCCGTGCCCGTCGTGGTCGGTGACGCGGTGCAGCCACTCGCGGCGCAATTCGCGATCGTCGCAGCGGCCGATGAAGGAGGCGTCCTTGCGCGGAATGCCCGCCTGGTAGACGTAACGGTTGAGCGCCCAGGCCTGAACCTGCCCCTTGTTCAGCTTGCCCCCGTGCAGGAGGTCGTGGAACGGGTGCAGGTCATGATAGCGCTCCGGCCCGACCGCGCGCAGCGCGGCCTCGAGCGCCTCCGGACTTATCGGCTCGAAAAACGCATGCCTGTTCATGGGGCGACCTCCATTCCGTCGAAGGCGATTTCCCACCCCGCCGCCTTCACTTGCGCTTCTTCGGGCGATCCTTCGATGAGGATCGGGTTCGAATTGTTGATATGGATGAGGATGCGGCGCACGCCCGCGTGCCGCGCGAACTCTTCCAACGTTCCCCCCGTGCCCGACACGGGCATGTGGCCCATGCGGCGGCCGGTCTTGTCGCCGAGGCCGTTCACGATCATCTCGTCGTCGGCGAACAGCGTGCCGTCGAAGAAAAGCGCGTGCGCGGAAGCGACGCGCTTGTGCAGATCGCCGGTCACGCGCGCACAGCCCGGCGCGTAGACGAGCCGGCGGGCGGCCGCCTCGACGGCGACGCCGACCGTGCCTTCGCCGATCTCGTCCGTCTTGACCTCGCCCTCCTCGAGCCAGAGCGGGACCTTGCCCGGCACGGCAAAGAGCTCGACCTCGAGCCCCGGCAGCGGCTCGAACGGCTCGCCGAGCCGGACGGCCTTGCGCGGGACGATGTCGCGGCCGACGACGTCGAAGATGCGGTTGGCGCCGATTGTGTCCAGGATGGCCCGCGCGCCAAAGATCGTGAAGCGCTGGCGCTCGCGCAACGCGAGCAGCCCCGCGGCGTGGTCGACGTCGGCGTTGGTCAGCAGGACGGCGGCGATCGGCGAATGGCGGGCGCCGCCCTTGGGCTGCAAGGCGGGCGTCGCGAGAATCTGCTGGCGCAGATCGATCGAGGCGTTGAGCAGGAGCCAGTCGCGGCCATCGGCGCTGACGGCGAGGCTCGACTGGGTGCGCGGCTTCACGCGGCCGTTGCCGCTCCAGGCCAACCGGCAGACCCGACAGCCGCAGTTCCATTGCGGCACGCCTCCGCCGCCGCCGGAGCCAAGCACCAGCGCCCTCAGGCGCGGCGGGGAATCGCTAGTGGGGCTCATAGTTGAAGCTGGTCGCGAAATGGATGGAGCCGCCGGGCGGCGGCGGAAAATGCGCCGACTGCACCAGCGTCCGCGCGGCGGCGTCGAGGTCCGAGTCGCCGGACGATCGGGTGATGGCGAAAGACGAGACCGCGCCCGAGGGGCCGATGGTGAAGGCGACGCCGACCACACCTCTTGCGCCCCGCGCCCGCGCCGCGGGCGGATAGAACAGGCGGCTGCGGATCGCGCCGGCGACCGCTGAAATATAGGCCGACTTCGAGGCGGCGCTCGCTTCGGGGCGCGCGGCGGATGAACGTTCCTCCGCACGGGCGGCGGATGAACGTTCCTGCTGAAGCCGTTCCTCCCGAAGCCGCTCCTCCCGAGTTGCGGCCGCCTTGGCGGCCTCCTCGGATCTCTGTTCGGTCTCGCGTGTTCTCGGCTGCGCGCGCTCCGGCTTGGGCTCGATCTTCGGGGTCGGCTTGACCCTTGCCCTGGGCGGCTCGACCCGCGGCGCCGGCGGAGGCGGCTTCGGCGGCGCGAGCTCCACCGGCGCCGGCGGCGGCGGGGGTTCCGGCGGCGGGGTCTCTGCGACGGGCGGCGGCGCCGGCGCCCTCGACGACCGGCGGAGGCGGAGCCGCCTGCGGGGGAATCTCCGCCGCGGGCGGCGGGGGCGTCGTTTCGGGCGTCGGGGGTGGCGCTTCGACCGCGGGGGGAGGCGTCTCGGCCGGCGGGAGCGCCGCTTGCGGAGGGGGTGCGCGCGCCGGTTGGGCGGCGGCTTCTGGAGGCTTTGGCGGTTCGGGCGACGCCGGCGGGGCTTCCGGCGGGGCGGGCTCGACGTCGACGACCACTTCCGGCGGCGGCTCGGGCGTCTGTTGCGGGGCGAGATAGGGCAGAATCGCAATCGCGGCTGCGTGCAGCGCGACGACCACGACGATCACCGCTGGGCGAAGCCAGCGGGGTTCGATCGCCGGCGGCTCGAAGACCGGCCCGCCGAGCGCCGCGTCGGTCACGGCTTCGCAGCCGGATCGGCTGGCGCGGCTTTTCGGCCGCCGCTCGAAACAATGGCGATGCGGGTCACGCCGTTCGCCGCGAGATCGTCCATGACCGAGACCACGTCGCCGTAGGCCGCGTCCCTGTCGCCGCGCAATTGCACGACCCCGTTCGACTGGCCAAGTTTTGCCTTGACCGTCGCCGCAAGCGCTCGCGCGAAACGGAATCCTTGCCGACCGAGACGGCGCCGTCCTTCGCCACAACGACAACCACCGGGTCTTTCGATTCGAGCGGCTGCGCCGTCTGCGCCCGGGGCAGATTGACCTTGATCCCCGTCGCCAGCATCGGCGCCGTGACCATGAAGATGATGAGCAGCACCAGCATCACGTCGACGAGCGGCGTGACGTTGATATCGGCCAGCGGCTGGTAGAGGCCCTCGCCGATCTTGCGCGGCTTCATCGCCATCACGGCGCCTCGTTGCGTCGGCGCGGGCCGCCGTCGCGCGCCACCTCGGCCGGGCGAGCGATCAGGGCGATCGCGCGCTCCTCGACGAAGGAGGCCATCTCCTGGCCGAGCCGGGCGTAGGCCGCGCCGATGCGGTTGTAGCCGATCGAGGCGGGGATCGCGGCGGCGAGGCCGTAGGCCGTGGCGGCGAGCGCCTCGGCGATGCCGGGCGCGACGGTCGCCAGGTTCGTGTCCTGCGCCTGCGCGATCGCGGCGAAGCTCGACATGATCCCCCAGACGGTGCCGAACAGGCCGACGAACGGCGCGACGGACGAGATGACCGCGAGATTGGGCAGCCCGCCCTCGGACCGCGTCAGCAACTCGCGCGCCGCGCGGGCCATCGAATCGGAGACGCGGGCCCTGAGCTCGCTCACCGTCTCTCCCGCGATGCGCCGGTGCGCCTCCTCGTCGCCGGCGACGGCGACGCCGGAAAGGGACTCGGCGATCGAGCCGCCCGCGCGCGCGGCGCGCACCGCGCGGCGGATGCGCACAACCGAGATCACCCCCTCGATGATCAGCACCCAGCACCACAGCGAGGCGACGAAGAGGACGGTCATGACGGCCTTGCCCATGAGGCCCGCCTCGAGGAAGAGCCCGACCGGGGAGAGGTCCAAACCCTGCATGTCAATCCCCTCGTTTCGCTCCCGTCGCGACGCTCTTGCGCGTCCACATCCTGGTTCTCAACCCAGCGCAGACCGCGAAGGCTGTCGCAGCGCGACCGCGCTTCCCGCCAGACACATTCACCTCAGCAGGCGCAGCCCGCCGGCGCAAGCGCTTCCTATGCCGTCCACGGTCCCGTCGCCGTCCCTGTCGGCCTGCTTGAAGACGGTCTCGACGGTGGTCAGCGTCCCGTCCCTGTGGGGATCGGGGGTCACATCCTTTTTGGATAGGCGGCCGCCGAGCTCCTTGTGATCCAGCGGGCCGCCATAATCGACGTCAAGCTTGTCGAATTCGGGGCCGGCCGCGGCCGTCGCTTCGTTGAGATCGACCGCACCGTGGTTGTCCGCGCCGATGCCGGCGAGCGGCGACGCGGCGAAGGCGGGCGAGAGAGCGAACGTCGGAAGAGACGCAAGCGCCAGAATTCTCGGTTTCGTCGGCGTCATGGTTTCCTCGTCTGGTCGAACAATGCGACAATTTCAATAATGGCGCCGGCGCTCAGGAAAAGCAGGCCTTTCGTCGGCCACAAGCGCCGCCTGAAGCTATCCGTTCGAAGAAGGTTTCCCATCCGTCCAATCCCTTCATGCGCGACCCAAAGGGGCCACAAGGCCAGCCCGCCCACCCCAACATGGGAAGGGGCTCTGTCGCGGTCGCTGCTAAGCAAACTTGCTTGGGCAGATCCACGAATGACGTTTCTGACCATGAACGGTGTAAGGCGCACTTTCACCACTAAGGGTTCGAAGTTTGCACGAAGGACACGGTCGGCTGGTGAGCTTTGTGCATTCTTGGTGCTCTTTGTGGTGAACGTGTTTCGATCCGTTGGCCGGTCAAAAAATGTCTGCTAGCAGCGTACTTTCCGAAACGCGTAAACCCGGCACCACCACGACTGGTTCTCGGCTGCGCGGGCGACCAGCAATGTCGATGATCGGGAGAATGCATGGACGAGGCTATCGCGGATCGGCGGCGAGACGACGTCGGTCAATAGCGCGTCGATCTCTTTGGCGGCGTTGTTGATGGCCGTCTTGTTCTGCTCGACCCGGGCCTGCCCGTCGCTTGATTTGAGCGCCGCGTTGAGCGCTTCTTCGGCCTTGGGGTCGCTCAGCTGCGAGGCATAAAGCTGAATCTCCCGGCGCGCCTGAATAATGACGGCCGGCTCTTTGATGACCGCGACCGCCAGACAGAAGATCAAGGCGTCAAGCGCTGTCAGAAGATACCAAAGCTCTTCCGTTCCTTTGACAGGCTCCAGATCCAGATCGGTGTTGGTCTTCTGCTCTTGGGCGACCGTCGGCGCCGCGAGAACCGAAGCCAAGCCGGTCAAAAGAAACTGTCTTCGGCGCACAACGACCTCCTGAGAAAGCATCTGGCCACGCGCCAGTGCTCCGGGAACGCATCACAGCCTAAGCCGCATCGATCGGCTTGATTTCTTACCCGCGCTTGCTTGCGCGTCACATCGTCGAAGTCAGCGCGCGCGCAACAGGCGCAATAGCAGGCGGCCCGCATGCATGCGCGCTTCATTCGCGTCCACCGTCCCGTCGCTGTTCGTGTCGGCCCGTTTGAAGGCGAACTCCACGTAATTGAGATATTCGTCCTTGGTGAGCGTATTGTCGTTGTCAGGATCGGCGATCCTCCAATCCTGTTCGGGAATGCGGCGTCTCAGCTCGGGGCGATCGAGCGTGCCATCGTGATTGACATCGAGCTTGTCGAAGACGGCGCTGGCCGCCGCCTTCGCTTCATCCAGGTCGATCGTTCCGTCGTTGTTCGTATCGATCCCGCTGAACACTGGCGCCGCGAGCGCGGGCGAGAGCGCAAACGTCAAAGCCGACGCCAGCTGAAGTGTTCTCCGATTGATAAGCTTCATGACTGATCTCCCCGTTTTGCAGCTGTCTTTTGCACGCTACAGCGTGAGCCGCAACCCGCCATAGATGGCGAAGGGCTTCCCGGGACCGAGGCTCGTTGGATTGGTCAGGAAGGGCGCTGTGTGGGGCAGCGCAGAAGTGTCGAACAGGGCGCCGGCCGTATAATAACGCTGATCGAAAAGGTTCTCGATGAGGCCATAGAACTGCAACTGCTTGCCGATCTGGTAGGACGTGTGCAGGCCGAACACGGCATAGCCAGGGGCTTGGGGAAGCGCGCCGTTTTCGTTGCCGTAGATGACCTGGCCTGACGCCGCGACCATGTCGGCCCCGACTTTCCACCTGTCTGTGACGCTGTAGTCGAAGCCCACTTTCACCGTATTCTTCGGAATGCCGGCGATCGGCGTGCCGTTGGTGATCGGAATGTTGCCGTTGGCGTCGGCCAACGGATTGAACGGCGACGGCTCCTCGAAGGTCGAGAGATAGACGGCGTCGATATAGGTGTAGTTGGCGTAGGCCGACCACCGATCGCCGGTCCACTGCGCGCTGAATTCCGCACCCTGGCGCAAGGTCGTCCCGACGTTGGCGTAATAGCCGTAGCCGGTGACGGCGCTCTGCAGCGGCAGGATGTCGTCGGTGAGCGTCGTGCGGAAGAGCCCCGCCGACCATTGCAGCTTGCCCCACTGGCTGAGATCGTTCTGTCCCTTAAATCCCAACTCGAAGGTGTTGCCGACCACCTGCTTCAGTTGCGGGTCCGAAACCAGAAAGTTGTCGATAATGCAAGGTTTGTTGGGATCCGCGCAACCGAGCTCGAGCGGCGTCGGCGCGCGGTTGGACATCGCATATCCCGCATAGAAGTTGATGTCAGGCGTGATCTTGTAGGTCAGGCCGACCGTCGGATTGAGGTGGAAGTAGGTCGAGTAGCCGTTGAGCAGAGCGGCGTTCGCGCCCTCAATATTGATCCCCGCGAAATTGAAACGCGCGCCGCCGGTCAGCGTCAGACGGTCGGTCGCGCTGAACGTGTCGAGCGCGTAGAGGCCGGTATAGAGGTTGGTCGTCTGGACCGCGATCGGGGCCAGGAAGCTGTTTGGCTCGTCGATCAGGTAGGGGAAGCCGATCATCGGGAACGACGTGTTGTTGTCGTTAAAGAATGTCCCAAGCTGGCTATTGCCGGTGAAACGCGTCCAGCCGTAGTCGAGCGACGCGCCGACCGTGAAAGTGTTGTCGTGCCCGTAAATCTTGTCGGTGTCGACGGCTTGCACGGCGCCGCCGAGCGAACGCGATTGGGTCCAGTTGCGATCGATCTCGCCGAGATCGAGCGTCCCGTCCTGCGAGATATCGGGGATGATCCCGCCTAACGTGTCATGCGCCGGGCTGCTGTTGATGCATGAGAAAGGCGGACAAGGGGTAACGCTGGTCGGGTTGCCGTCGACATGCGCTTGATTGAAGGCGCGGAAATAAACGTCGCTTTGGAAACTCAGCGTGGGCGAATAGGCGTAGCTGCCGTTCCATTGGAGCATCGCCATCTTGTTGTACGTCGTCTGAGGGACGGTGTAGACGCTGCTCCAATTGTTCTGCAGTTGCTGGATCGGCGCGAAAGCAGAGTCGCCGAACTGGGTGCTCCCCGCGGTGAGCTGCAGGTGCGACTCGAACGCGTTCGCCCTGTAGCCGACGTCGCCGTAGAAGTTGGTGAGTTGCGACGCGCTGGCGATGCGCCAGCCGCCGTCGTTGATCTGAGTGCCCGCCATATAGACCGACCAGTCGCCGATCTGCTTGCCGTACTGAAACTCCTCCTGCGCGCGATAGAACGAGCCGCCGCGAAGATCGGCTTCGAAGCCGTCCCAAGTGAAGCCGTTCTTCATCGTCACGTTGAGCGCGCCGCCGATCGCATTGAGACCATAGATCGGATCCCCGGCGACGATCGTCATCTTGTCGATCGCATTCTCCGGGATGAGGTCCCAGTTGACCGTGTCGCCGAATGCCTCGTTGATGCGCACGCCGTTCTGATAGACCGCCAGCCCTTCGGGCGTTCCGGTGACCGGCGTCGCGGCGAAGCCGCGATAGTACACGCTCGGTTGGAAGTCGTTGCCCGAGACATTGCTGACCGTGACGCCCGGCGTCTGACGCGCCAACGTGTCGGGGACGGTCGTATCGTAATAGGTCTGGATGTCCTGCGCGCCGGTCTGCCAGACGGCGCCGGGGTATTGTGCGACGTTGATCTCGCCGCCTTGCAAGGGGGTGGTCGCGACGACGTTGAACGTCGGCAGCACGACCGTCTCGGCGCGCGCGCCGACAATCGTAGCAGCCATCACGGCGACGCTGAGCGAACCGCATCGGAGTGCCGCAATTCTGGTCATATCGCCGCCCCTCCCTGACGTCTGCGCCCTTTGATTCGAGCGCGCCGTAACGATGCCGCGGGCCAGCTTGTCGGGAGAATGAGGTGCGCATGCCTCAAAAAACGCCAGCCCGCGGCCACAGGAGGATACACGCACCGTCTGCTTTAGTTGATTTCAATTATTCGGAACTGTCCGACTGCCTGTTCCCAAAATTTCCGGGAATTTTTCCCGGTCATCCCTCGTTCCGAACCGCGCCTCGACCGAGACTCCGCCTGAGGCTGGCGAGGCAACTCGGATCCGGCCTCCAAGAATCCGAACGCGATCGCGCATAGCGGCAAGTCCCATTCCGGCAGCGTTTTCGCCCTGCAATCCGCTTCCGTCGTCCGCGACCCGGATGACGAGACCCGCCAACGCCGGATCGCGTGGGTTGGCATGAGGGTCCCGAGCCTCGAACTCGAGCGATACGTCGATCCGAGTAGCCCCGGAATGGTGAAAGGCGTTTGTCATCGCTTCCTGTACGAAGCGGTAGGCCATCTGACTCGCCCGTTCGCCCAAGGCCTCTGCGCGCGGGTCGACCCGAAGCGTGACGGCGACCGCAGGCGCCGCCCGCCGCCAATGTGCGACGAGCGCGCTAAGCGCCTCGGAAAGCCCGAGCTCATCGAGCGCAGCCGGACGGAGATCGGCAAGGATGCGCCGGTTCTGGACCTGCAGCGCTTCGACCTGCGCTTGGATCGCGTTCGCCGCCGCGGTGGCGGCGGAATCGCCGCCGGCCTTCTTGGCGAGAATCGCCGCGCTCGCCCTCAAGGCAAACAGATGCGGACCGAATTCGTCATGGAGCTCGTGTGCGATCACCCGCCGCTCCTGGTCATGGGCGTCGAACACCCGCTCCATCATTCGCCATTGGCGCGGCTGAGGCTGTCGAGCGCCTCTCCGGACCTGCGCATTGAGATTGCGGATTTCCGGCGGTCCGACCACTTCCGCTCGCGCAGCATAATCGCCCTCCGCCAGGCGCGTCAGCATCGCCCCGGCGATATCGACCGGCTTCACCGCGCGGCCGACCAGAAAACTCATCGCGCCCATCGCCGTTACGGCGAGCAGCGCCGCCACGAGCGCTTCGCCCGGGCGCCGTCCAGGCTTCGTCGATTTCGTCGGAAGGATCGGCGACGATGACGATCGAAGCCACTTTCCCGCCATTGAGAGGCACGGGGAAGGACGCGACCTCGCTCGGCGCATTGACCAGCCAGCGAAACCATCGGGGGGCCTCCGAACGGTCATTCGCAGCCAGAGCCGTCGCAGAGGCGATTGACGGCTCCCCAAGTTCCCACCCGCACGTGCCGAACGTTCTGGAGACCGGCGACGAGCGCCGGCAGAGCGCGCGCGGGCTCCGGCGAATCCTCGAGTCCCGCGACGGCCGTTCCGAGAAAATCCCTGGTCAGCCGCATGGCGCTTTGCGTTTCAGTCCGCGCCCGCGCGCTTGTCTCGACGATATGGCGGCCGGCGTCGACGGTGAGCCAGAGTAGGAACCAGAGAGCCAAAAATGATGTTGAGCCGGTTGCCAAGGGAAATTGAGCGCCACATTCTAGGCAAACCTTTCCGGGTTCAGCGTCGATATTGCCGATCCCGCTGTCAATGCGGCCGCATCTCTGCCGCCTTCTCCTTGATGACGCAGCTTGCGCGGCCCCGTGCGGGGTGTCAGCCGTCCGCCGCAGCTCCGCGATCAGGGCGAGGAGAAGAACAATTTCTTGACAGGAGCTCAAAGATATGTACTTTATATGTTCTCGCATTCGCGACAGAGAAGGTTCTTGTGCGCCTCCCTCGAACCCGCACCGACCTGCACGGGCGGCCCCCTCCCAGGCTCTACACTGGCATATCACCGCCAGCCCCGAGCATGGGAGTTGCCTTCAGCGCTTCAGCGGCGGATTTTGTCGTAAACCATTGATGGATCTAGCTTCACCGGCGAAACTTTCGGAACGAATTGGAAGGGAATTGAGCGTTTTCGGAACGATATGGAAGGGCCGACGGAACTTTTCAGCAAACTTTGGAAGCTTTCCGAGAGCCGTCGGCGTCCGGCCCCGTCATGGTGAGGGACGATTCCAGTCGATCGGAACCTGCTCTATGCCGAACAGGGAACTTTCATTCCCCGTTCAACCGAATTCATTCGCTGTTCGAGCGCGCGGGGAATTTTGGCGAAGAGGCCTCGGAGTATCGGCTTTCCGGGGGGTTTTGGCCCGAATGGTCGAAAGACGAAACCTTCCCCTGAAGTTTTCCCCGCGGCAGGGATTAGGGGCTGAAGGGGTGCTTGGCGCTGTCGCGCTGAGCGACGACTTCGGCCGGCGTCGGCTTGCCGGAGACGGCGCGCTCGATCAATTCCTTGACGGCGCGATAGTTGAAGTCATGGATCTTCTTGTCGTCGGCCGCTTCCCAATGAATGAAAACGCCGACGCAGATGAACACGTCGTCGGCCTCTTCGACGGGAATGACGCCGTCGGCGACGCTGTCGGCGACCGCCTTGGCGACCGCGTGTTGCGCGGGCCCGAACATCTGCACCGCCTGCTTGGCGCCCTTGATTGTCACTTTGTTGAATAAGACGGTGTTGGGCTTGGTTGGCAGGTTAGGCGCGACCACCGCGAGGAGCGACGTGAAGCCGTCCTTGTTGTTGGTCAGCGCATTGGCGAACGCCGTTTCCGCCGCGCTGCCCCGCGGCCCCATGATGAGGTCAATATGAGCAACTTCGTTGCCCTCGCCGACGAGCGATTTGCCGACCATCAGTCTGTTAATCTTGGCCATACTCATTCCTCCCTCGGATCAAGCCAAACCACGTGCCCTCGCCGGTTGCGAGGCGGCGAACTGGCTATCCTTGTTGTCAGCATCCCGCCTCATCGGGCGGGACCGGTTGGCCGGATAGTCACGGGGTGTCTCCCGCAGGCGCAAATCAATCATCCTTGGGGCGCGAGGGCAAGATGGTCGCAGCGCAATTGCGACGGCGCAGCGAAGATAGACTCGCAGCAAAGAGCGCCGCAACCGTCAGATCGGCGCTGGTTCCTGGATTGATTCCGCGCGATTTGAGCGCCGCGTCCCACTTCAAGAGCCCCTCGGTCATCTCCTCCGGATCGCGAGCCGCAGCGAAGGCCGCGAGCCAGCCGGCCGCCTCGCGGCGAATCGCCTCGGCGGTCGCGCCGCCGTGCTTGCGCGAAATATGCGTGTCGGGAAACGCGGCGAGAAACGTCAGATAGACGGCGAGCGTCGACCAATGCGCGTCGAGCCGCCGCTGCCGGGCCGCCGCAAGGGCGGGCGCGCCGAGCGCGAAAACATCCTCATAAGCCGTGACATATTGCCGGGCGATGCGGTCACGGTCTCGAGCCTCAGCCATCGCCTCGCGGAGCGTTACGGTCGCGGCGGCGTGCACGTCGTGCCGGTCCGCCCGACCTAGCCCGCCGGGATTTGCGGCCGCGATCGCGGCGAAGGCATCCGTCGCATCGGCCCGATCGAGATCGTCGAGCACGCGGGCCAGCGCAGGGCGCAGCGCGAGGTCCTCGACCTCGAACGCCGCGGCCAACGGCGCGCACAAGAGGATGATGCCGAGATTTGTGTTCTGCCCGACCGCCGACAGGGTTCCGGCGACGGCTTCGCGAATCCGCACCCCGACGCGCGCGCCTCTTGTCGCAATCGGACCGGCGCTCGCCTCGGCGCTGCGAACGAAATCGGCCAGATTCATTCCGTGGCCTGGCGCGAAGCGATGCACGTTGCCGGGTTTGAGCGCGTCGAGCTCGGCGAGGCATGCGTCGACATACGCCGCCGCAACCCGATCATCGCGACTTGTCATGGAGTTCGCCGTCCGGCCGGGCGGTATGCCAATTCGTCCATCAGATCTTTGGCGATCGCTTCGGCGACGTTGTCCGCACTGACCTTCTGCAAGCCGCTCCATGCCGGCATGCTGTTGACCTCCAGAACAGTCGGCGCGCCGTCAATTCCGACCAGCACATCGACGCCGGCAATCACGGCTCCGACCACTTTCGCGGCGGCGACGGCAAGGCGCTCCATCTTCGGATCAGGCGCCACCGCGACGGGTTCGCCGCCTTGCTTGACGTTGGTGATCCAAGTCGAGGCGCGACGCATCATGGCGGCGACGATACGACCACGTAGAACGAACAGGCGATAGTCCCGGAAGTCTTGGGTCGCGAGCGGTTGAAAACGCTGAAGATAATAGACGCCTGCGACGGCTTCGGGATCCGGCAACTCGTCCGGCCTGCGAATGAGGCGCAAGCCCTTGCCCTGCGCGCCGAACAGCGGTTTGAGCACGAGCGGCCCGTGCGGCGCCTCCCGTGCGACGAGGACCCGCGCCGCCTCGGCCGATTCCGTCGTCCAGGTTGGCGGAGTCGGCACGCCGGCGCGCGCGAGCAGAAAGCTCGTCATCGACTTGTCGACACAGCGTTCGATCGCGCGCGCATCGTTCCAGACCACCACTCCGAGGTCCGCGAATGCGTGCAGGAGCCCCAGCCGTTTGGTGATCGCCTCGAATGAGCCGGCCGAGAACGTGCGGACGTGCACCGCATCCGGCAATCGCGATCCCAGGACAGGCAACGCCAGTCCGCTCGGGCTTTGCGTATCGAAGTCGCACGCGGCAAGATCGGTTTGCGCGACGCGCGCGCCCGCCGCGGCGAGCGCGGCCTCCATTTGGCGCGCGTGCCAATCGCGCTGATCGCTGACCACGAGAACCACCGGACGTTCGGCGGAACCCGCCGCCGCGTCAGGCGAAGGATGCATCGAGCAATTCGGGATGCAACGTCCCGAAGTGAAAACTCGCCCCGCTTTCGATCGCGGTGACGATGACCTCGGCCGGACTGAACAACATGGGGTCGATGGCGTAGAAATCACCCTTGAAGCGTCTGAAGATCTCGGCGAATGGAGCGCCGAAATCGCGGGAGGCGCTGCTTGGAAGGGCCTCGGCGAGGACCTTCGCGTCCGCCGCCGGGCCGGTCACGAAGAGCTGCACGCGTCCGCCGTAGATGATCGCATCGTTGGTGCGGCCCATGGCGACGACGAAATCGGGATGCGGCGGGCTGACCGGCGCGGCGCCCATGCCGTCGACGATGCGATCGAGCGGGAACTTAAGCTCATGGGCTTTGTGCAGCGCTACCTCCAACACCCGCGCGACAACCTGGGCGCCGCCCGCCAGACTCTGCGTGGGCGCGTAAATCACCGTAAGAGCCGACAAGGCGACGCCGCAGTCGCGCGCCACGCTTTCCACGACCTCGGGGGGCGGGGGCCGCCCGCTTTCGATGACGAGCGTCGCGACATCGGCTTCGTCGCGGTAGCCGATGTCCTTTAAGACCGCCTCCTTCTGCGCCAGCGCACGCGCCGGCCCGGAGCCGAGCGCAAAGAAGCCGTCCTTACCGGCGCCGTGCGAAAGGCTCCAACCGGCATATTGGCTGCCGAGACACGCGATGACGGGCTGCGGAGAGCTGACTGCGACCGTCCATGGCCAGTTCGGCGTAGCGCCGTTCGGTACAAGGCGAACTCTGCCGAGACCGCCCAAACAGATCTCCGCGATGCGGAGACCGGCTTCAACGCCGCCCCGCCACGCTGCGCCGGCGTCGATCAATATTTCGCCGAGCGACCCCCGCGCAAAGCCGAGATTTAGCATTGCGGCGTCGCGGCGGAGCGCAGCCGTGAGCTCCGCAGCCTGACGATTGACGCTTATGATCTCGACGGCGCTCAATGTCTCAACTCCTGGATGTCAGCGATGATGTCTCGCGCTCGCGTCTCGACCCGGCTTCGCGCCGATCCCACGGTCGCTCCCGAAGCGAGAACCGTGCACAGCGGATCGCCGGCGGCGACCCGTGTTCCCGGAGGCGGTCTGTCAGCCGTCCACTCTGGCCAATTGCGCCTCGAGTTCGACATCACAATGTCGCATGGGGCATAGACGACTTGCGCCGCCTTGAGTTCCGAACCCAATGGAACTGCGACCAGTCTGCCTTCACAGGCGGCGAGGTGATTTACAATCAACGCCCCCTGGTCGGGTTCGAACACATCCAGTGTCGCGCCTGGCCGCGGGTTGATTTCGATGAGCCAGACCGTATCGTCGGAAACGACGAAATCCGCGCTGTTGATACCGACGAGTCCCAGTTCGGAAGCGATGCAGGCGACAGAGCGAGCGATACCTTCGCCTTGCGCAGCGACGACATCGATGGGCCCGGCCGCGCCGCCATATCGAAACGGCGACGCCGGAGTCGGCGAACGCCATTGCGCGCTCAAGCCAATGATTTCGGCCGTGTGCCCGTCCGCAACGAACAACGCCGAAACGTTCTCGCCCGTTACCCGACGCTGGAAGTAGCAATCGGGCGGCGCCGGCCAGCCGCGTCTCACCGTGGTGACATGTGCGCCTCCGGAGCCGCCGCGGGCTTTCATGAGCCAACCTTCCGGCTCTTGCGGCGCCGCGAACGTGATCGACGGATGCGATATCCCAACCGCCGCGCACAGTCGCGCAAGGACGAGGGGATCTTTCGAGCGTTCGATCGTCTCGGCGTCGTTGCCGAAAATTCGCGTCATCCGGGCGATCGCAGCGATCAATTCAGGCTGCTGCTCGAAGCCGGAGCCATAGACAAGCCCGACCGGATCATAGGCGCGTGTCAGGCATTCGACGGCACCGGCCACTTTGCCGCTGATCAAGCCAGCCGACAGTCCGCCCTCAAGGGCTATGGTTGCAAAACTCATCTCTCGCGTGTCGTCGTCGCCAAAGACATCGATTGCGAGGGGAGCAAATCCAGCGCGTCCGGCTGACGCCGCGAGCGCACGGGCGGAATTCGCCAGGACAATGATAGCCAGGCGATAAGTCATGGTCCGAAGACCGGCATTCGCCTCCGTTGGTATTCGGCTCGAGGAGCGAGAGTCGCGCGTAAGACGTAGGGAGGCACGGCGCTAAGGCTTGGCGAACTTGGAGGCCACGGGCAAGGCATTTCCTCATGCTGTCGAAAAGGGGGATTGAACCCTCTGACTTGTGATCTGTCTAGTCGAAAGGACAGCAAGAGTTCTGGGGCCGCGCAAAACGTGGGGCTCTGTTCTTGCCGGTCGACCTTCGCGCGGTCGCAGCGCTGCCGCTGGAAATGGTTTTCCTGGTTTATTCGCCGACGATCTGCATCTAGGATGCGCTCTGCAAGGACAAGTGGCCGCGGGGCGCGCCGTCGTAGGCGGCGCCAACATTGAGCGGGAGCACATTTTCGAGACAAGCGTCGCTAGGCGGTTTCAGATTCCCGATTCTTGGACTGCGATCGATGATGTCGAATTCGGCCTCGGACGGACGAAGCGAGCGAAGCGCATGACGGGGAGGGATCGACTTTACGCGGAGGCTTCAGCATGGATCGACGGCGCGCCGGCGTCGCTGAACGATGCGGCTGCCGCCGCGGCTCGCCTCTTGGCGCAAAGCCGTCAGCCGCTCATGGCGGGATTGGGCACGGATGTCGCGGGAGCGAGGGCGGCGATCGGGCTCGCCGAGCGCGTCGGCGGAGTCGTCGAGCACGCGCATTCCGCCGCTTTGCTTCGAGATCTGGACAGTTTGCGAGAGACTGGCGTCATGCTCACCACTCCGGGCGAAGCGCGCGTCCGCGCCGACGTCCTCCTGCTCGTCGGCGACTTGTTGCGGGAAACCTGGCCAGCTTTGAACGAGCGATTGTTGCGAGGGCCGGCGAGCCCTGATGGCGGAGGAATCGCACGGCGGATCGTGTGGCTCGCGCCAGAGGCCGACGCAAAAATCTCGGGCTTTGACGGCGATATCGAGGTTATCGCGGCAGGCCTCGGCGCGACGCTCGCCTCCAATTTGGCGGCGCTGCGCGCGCGCATCAAAGGCCGTGCTGTCGCGCAAACCCGAATTCCTTTGCCAACCCTTGACTCTCTCGCCGCCGCTCTGAAAGGCGCACGATTTGGTTTGGCCGTCTGGACGGCGGCGCGTCTCGGGGCGCTCGAACTCGAAATGCTCAACGGAGTCGTGCGCGATCTAAACGAAACGACGCGGTTTTCGACGTTGCCTCTCGCTGCGCCCGAAAACGGCGCCGGGGTGCTCGCGGCTTGCGGTTGGATGACCGGCTTCCCTATGCGGACAGGATTCGGATCAGGGCTGCCGCTGCACGATCCTTGGCGCTTCGACGCCGAACGGCTCGCCACCTCCGGGGAAACCGATTGCGCGTTGTGGATCTCAGCATTCGGGGCGCCGCCTCCTGCCTGGCTCGGCGCGCTGAAGGTCATTGGGCTTTGCGAGCGCGGAACTCAATTCAAAGAGGAACCGAAGGTGCGCATCGCTGTCGGGCGCCCCGGCGTCGATCACGACGCGATCCTGCATTCGGCGGATGTCGGGACACTGGTCGCCATGACCACCTCGGCCCCTGCTGCAAGTCTGAGCGTCGCCGAAGCTCTCGGGCGCATCGCCGCCTACCTTCCAGATCCAAGCGCCGACGCATGCTAATCCATATCGAAGGCGCCCGCGTCGTCGATCCCGCCAACAAACGCGACGCGATCGGCGACCTCTGGTTTCGCGACGAGCGGATCGTCGCGCCGCCAGAAGGCTCCCAAGCCGACGCGACAGTCGATGCAACCGGCCTCATCGCAATGGCCGGCGGGATCGACATCCATTCGCACATCGCAGGCGCAAACGTAAATACAGCGCGTCTGCTCTTGCCCGAACAGCATCGGGCCCACGCGCGGCGCCCCGCCGCCACGCCCCTCTCCAACGCCGGTTGGTCGACCTTCCAGACTGGTTGCCTCTATGCGCAGATGGGCTTCACGACGGTGGTCGAGCCGGCGATTTTGCCGCACCTCGCGCTGCATGCGCATCTCGAACTGGCCGACACTCCGATCATCGACAAAGCCATCTTAACGATTCTCGGCAACGACGACTTCGTGCTCGGTCTCATCCGCTCCGGTGAGAGCGAGAGCGCGATCCGCGACCACGTCGCCTGGACTTTGCAGACAACGCGGGGGCTCGGGATCAAGGTCATCAACGCCGGCGGCGTCGCTGCGTTCAAGGAGAATGTGCGCAGCTTTTCCTTTGACGATGTGGTCCCCTCCTACGGCGTGACGAGCCGTCAGATTGTCAGGGCCCTGCAGAAGGCGGTGCATCAAGCCGGCGTTCCTCATCCCCTGCACGTCCATTGCAACAATCTCGGCACGCCGGGAAACGTCGAAACGGCGCTCAAGACGATCGCAGCTGTGGACGACTTGCCGCTGCACTTGGCGCACCTCCAGTTCTACGGTTACGGAACAGAAGGTCCGCAGGGTTTTTCTTCCGCCGCGCCGCGGCTGGCCGAGGCGGTCAACGCCGCCAGGAACGTCACCGTCGACGTGGGGCAGGTGATGTTTGGGCAGACGGTGACGATTTCGTCCGACGTCCTGCGGCAGTTCTCCGCGCGCGCGCAGGCCCGTCCGAAGAAATACGTCATCCTCGACGGCGACTCGAACGGCTTCGGGATTGTGCCATACGAATATCGCGCTGGCAGCTTCCACAACGCGGTGCAATTCGCCGTCGGGCTGGAGCTGTTCCTGCTCATCGACGACCCCTGGCGGGTGTTCTTTACCACAGATCACCCCAACGGCGCGCCGTTCACCGCTTATCCCGAGATATTCGCTCTGTTGATGGATAAGGATCTGCGCGCTCAGTGGGTGTCGCGGCTTCCGACCGACGCCGCGGCGGTGACGACGCTTCCGTCGCTCGAGCGCGAATATACGCTTTACGAGATTGCGACGATGACGCGACCGGCCCCGGCCAAACTGCTCGGCCTCACCGATCGCGGTCATCTCGGCGTCGGAGCGCGCGCCGATGTGGCGCTCTATCGCCCCGGCAAGGACATTGCGGAGATGTTCCGCTCGGCGGCGCGCGTCTACAAGGATGGCGATCTCGTCGTGCGGGACGGCGCGGTGACGCATTATCGTTTCGGCCGGGCGCTGCAGGTGGCGCCCGGCGTCGAAGCTTCGATGCGGCGGCGCATGAAGAGCTATTACGACGCCCGCTATGGGCTTCCCTCCGATTTCATGCGCGTGCCGGAAGGCGCCATCGCCCGGCCGGACCCGTTTGAGGCCGTCGCATGCGCGCGCTGATTGTCAACGGCGTCGCGATCGACGACACGTTCGCCGAAGCGTTCGCCATGCGCGCGACGGCCCTCGTCATTACGGCGCCGACCGTGCGCTGGGCCCTCCAGGCGGCGGCGACCGCGACGGGATTCGCCACCTCGGTGATCGGTTGCGGCTGTGAGGCCGGGGTCGATCGCGTCATGTCGGCGCGAGAAACGCCGGACGGACGTCCGGGCGTGCGCGTGCTCATGTTCGCGGTGTCGACATCGGAACTGCAGCGACAGCTTCAAAACCGCGTCGGGCAATGCGTGCTCACCAGCCCGGGCTCGGCCTGCTATGCCGGGCTCGACGCGGGCGAGGAGCAGCTCAAGCTTGGCGCCGCGATCCGTTTCTTCGGCGACGGCTGGCAGATCTCCAAGAAACTCGGTTCCCGCCGGTACTGGCGAGTGCCGGTGATGGACGGAGAGTTCGTTTGCGAATCGACGACCTATCTGACGAAGAACGCGGTCGGCGGCGGCAACCTCTTGACCATGGGCGCAAGCGCGGCCAACACCCTCGCGGCGGCGGAGGCGGCGATCAAGGCGATGCGCGGGGTCGCCGACGTCATCATGCCCTTTCCAGGGGGCATCGTTCGCTCGGGCTCGAAGGTCGGCTCGAAATACAAGGGCGCGAGCGCGTCGACCAACGACCCCTATTGCCCCACACTGAGGGGCGCGGTCGACAGCGCTCTCGGCCCCGAAATCGGCTCGGTGCTGGAAATCGTCATTGACGGCCTCACCAGCGGGGCCGTCGCCGATGCGATGCGCGCGGGGCTCGCCGCGATCGCGGAGCTTGGATCCGAGCGCGGCGCATTGCGGGTCGGCGCCGGCAACTACGGCGGCAAACTCGGCAAACACCACTATCACCTCAAGGATCTCTTGCCGTGAAGCCGCTGACCTTCGCCTCGCGCGCGAGGCCGACCCAGCGTCTCGATCTGTCGCCGCTGATCCCGCAAAATCTGGCGGGCACAACTATCGCGGAAATCGCCCGGATCGAACTCGGAACGACGCGCGAGCGCGTGACCGTGGGAGACGTTTTCCACATCCGTGAGGGCGATCCGAACATGATCCTCATCGAAGACGGCAGCCCGCGTTTCGATCGCGTCGGGATGGGAATGACGGAGGGGAGCCTGCAAGTCGAGGGCGAGGTTGGCGTCCAAGCCGGGCGCGCGATGTCGGGCGGACGATTGACTATTAGGGGCGACGCCGGCCCGTTCGCGGGTTCCGGAATGAAGGGCGGCGCATTGGAGATCGCGGGCGACGTCGGCGAGCGACTCGGAGGTCCGCTGGCTGGCGAGACGGTCGGTATGAGCGGCGGCGTCGTGCATGTGCGCGGCGACGCGGGGCCGCGCGCCGGCGACAGGCTCAGGCGCGGCGCCATACTGATCGAGGGCCGCGCAGGCGAATACGCCGGCAGCCGGATGATCGCGGGCACGCTGGCCATCGGCGGCGAGGCCGGCGACCTGCCCGGCTATCTGATGGACCGCGGCACAATCCTCCTGGGGCGAGGCTCGTCGCTCCTCTCCCCGACATTCGCCGATTGCGGCGAGCACGATCTCGTCGCGGCGCGGCTCCTGGCCGATTACGTCGCTCAGGCCAGCGCGAAGCTGGCCAGGCTGTTTCGCCGGCCGCTGAGGCGCCTCGCGGGGGATCTGGCGGCGCTCGGCAAAGGGGAGATTTTGCTTCCGCGCCTGTAGTCAGAGCCCGCGCCTCGCCTTCAGGCGGGGGCCGTCTCAAGACGCTGCTTGTGGATGTGAAGGCTTCGACGCCATACGAGGTCTGGGCGCGAATTGGGACTTTTCAGAGGGTTGCGGCGCCATTTCCGGGCGGCCTGCTTGCTCCGAGGCAAGCGCTCTTCCTCGCGTAAGTTACATTTTTTACATGATAAAAATGGCCGGGCGCATCGACTGCTCGGCGCTGGTGGGCTTGGCGGCTCTGGCGGAAGCGAAGATACTCAAGGTTGTCCTTCAGCTCGCGGTTATAGAACACACATCGGACCTCGGAGAACAATGCGAACTTGATCAAATTTCCAAATGGAACTAGTCTAACGGGGAATTTGTCACCGGGAAAAACAGCGTCTTCGCGAACTGACAACCACGAGGACAGCACATGGGGAACGTCTACGAGCTCACCTTCGGCCAAGTGGACGAAGAGCTGCTCACGTGTAGAAGGCTGGAACTGAAGGACAACCACGCAGCGGTCGTAGGAATTGCCCTAAACGCCCTGTGGCGCGCCGCACTCGACATCGAGGACGCGGCAGGCGCCCCGCCGACGCGCAAGCCGAAGCCGCGCGAGACATCGCCTGGCTCGACACCCTCGCCAAAGCTTTCACCGACGAAATAGCCGACTGGCGTAGGGCTATCCGAGAAGCCGCACGCGAAGCCGGCCCGACCGCCATCAACGCCAAGCTCTCCGCCCACTGACGCGATCTCTCTCCTTGGCATGGCCGGATCCGATTGCCGGCTCCACCTCTGCGCGAACATGGATTGCCGGAGCAGAACGGCAGGCTCATTTACGAATATCGCTTCACGACCAGCGAAATCACGGCCTCGTTCGAGCGCCCTGCGGCCCGCTCTTTAGTCGCAAGGGCCGAAGGGTGGCCGCGAGCGTCACAACCGAAAGGCAGCTACTGCCGGTACGCCCGATCGAGGTGGCTCGCCCTCGCGAGAAAAGGCGCGCTCGCCTTGTCGATGCGGGCGGAATTGACGTCCAGGCCCGACGTGTCGGCGCCCTCGAAATTTGCCCCGCGCAGATCAGCGCCGCTCGCATCCGCCTCGCGCAGCGTCGCGCCGGCGAAATTGGCGCCAGTCAGCTTGGCGAATTGCAAATCGGCCAGCGTGAGATTGGCGCCGGCGAAATCGGCGCCGGAGAGATCGGCCGACTTGAACGAGGCGTGCATGAGGCCCATCGACTGATTTCTCAAGTCCGCTCCGCAATCCGCTTTTTCCAGCCGCGCGCCGGCGAGACGCGCATTGCTCATGTCCGCGGCGATGCGAGCCTCCGAGAGATTGGCGCCGTCGAGATTCGCGCCTTGCAATTGCGTCGCAAACAGACTGGCCTTGACGAGGCTGGCGCCCGCGAGATCGGCGCCGAGCGCCCAAGCCTGGTCCAGAACGGCTCCGTCCAGGTTGGCGTGCGAAAGCTTGACGTGGTTGAGATAGGCCGCACGAAGGTTCGCGCGGGACAGGTCGAGACCGGACAGATCGAGACCGTTGAGCCGCTTCCCGGAAAGATCCGCCCCCTTCCCACGCGGCACCGCCGCGACCGCGGCCTGCAGCTCGGCGCGCGTCATCTCCGCCGTCGTCATCTCGGGCGAGGACATGTTGAGGCCCCGCATCGAATCCTGCGCCTCGACCGCGCAAAGCGGCGCGACTGCGAGCCCTAGCGCGAGCGAGCCTCCCATGAACCGCACTGCGTTTTTTCTTCGCATGAGACGACGATAGTCTCATGCGCCCGTGACGGCAACGTGCCGCTTCGACACATCTCGCCCCCGTCGATCAGGTCTTCTGGCCTCCTTGACCGGGATAGGCGCATCGCCACCGGGTGACCCGGCTCGCGGGATGTTCGCCGGACCAGGCCGCGATATAGGGCGGCGCCTGCATCGCGCATTGCATCAGCGACTCCTGCGACATGAACTGGCTCCGCCGCTCTTCACATTGATTTGGCGCATTGAGCGCGCATACCGTCAAAATCAGCTCGATCATCGCCTACCTGCCATAAAGAGAGACGCGCACCGCAGCTGCCCGCGAACGCCGCGCTCCTGCAGCGACCATGACGTTCCGACCTCGTCGCGGGCGGAGTCAGTCTGCGCTTCGCGCCGTGCCTGCGCAAGGGCGCGAAAAATGGCATAGGGGCCGCAGATTCCCGCATCCGGCGCTTGGCAAACGGCGCGAAGTTTCGCAAAGTCACCATCAACTCGCGCCATGTGAAAGCGGGGGATCGATCTCGAGTGAGGCGCGAAATTGAAAGGCGTTCGGGTTACCACGGCTGCGCGCCTGCATTTGGGCTTTCTCGATCTCAATGGCGACCTCGGCCGCCGTTTCGGCTCGATCGGCCTCGCCATCGACACGTTCGAGATGCGCGTTCAGCTTCGCGACGCCATGCGCTTCGAAATATTGGGCGAAGAGCGTGAGCGTGCGGCACGGCTGGCGCGCCATTTCGCCGAAAGTTTTGGCCTCGATACGAACAAGAGGCTCATCATCTCCAGCGCCATCCCCGCGCATGCTGGGCTCGGGTCTGGGACTCAGCTTGCGATAGCGATCGCATCGGGGTTTCGCCGGCTTTTCGGACTACCGCTCGACCCGCGAGGCGACGCCCGCTTGCTCGAACGCGGCGTGCGATCCGGCGTCGGCGCAGCCTTGTTCGAGCGCGGCGGCCTGGTGGTCGACGCGGGAAGGGGCCCGAGCACCGAAATCCCGCCGGTCGTCGCGCATGTCGATTTCCCGCCGGACTGGCGAATTCTTCTCCTCTTGGACCCGAGCATCGAAGGCGCGCACGGCGAGGCGGAAAAGCAGGCGTTCGCCCGCCTGCCCGGCATGCCGGCCGAGTTGGCGGAGGAGATCTGCCGCCGCACGCTGATGCAAATCCTGCCCGGCGCCGCCGAGGCGGATTTCGAGGCTTTCGGCCAGGGCGTCTCTCGAGTTCAGCAGATTGTCGGCGATCATTTCGCTCCGGTTCAAGGCGGCCGCCGGTTCACCAGCGCCGCGGTCGGCAGGGTCGCCGAGCGACTCGCCGGACTCGGCGCAAACGGAGTGGGCCAGAGCTCGTGGGGACCGACCGGCTTCGCCTTCGCACGCGACCTCGACCATGCGGAATTGCTCGCCCGCCGGGCCGGCGAGGCAGGCGAGCGCAGCGTGCAAATCAGAATTTGCAGAGCGCGCGATCACGGCGCGGAGATTCGCGAGGAAGACATCCGGGGGGAAGAGATCCGCGGGGAGCCACACCTCTCAATTCAATAATCGTCCAGGAGGAAAGATGGCCAAGAACATCCTGCACATGATGACGCCGCTGGCCCATATGAGCCCCTTTGACGTCAACATGGCGATCGACGCGGGCTACGATGCGGTCGCGCCCTACGTCAACGTTTCGGTGAAGGAAATCACCGGCCTCGTTCAGGACGCGATGTTTTCCCGATCGCCGCGGGACGCGGCGCGGACGGGCGTATTCATCGGAGGCAAGGACGCTTTCCTCGCCCTCGACATGCTCGACGCCGCCGCCAAGGCGCTCCTGAAACCGTTCGAGATTTCGCTTTTCGCCGACCCCGCCGGCTCGTTCACCACCGCCGCGGCGATGATCGCCGTCGTCGAAAAGACGCTCCGGGAGAAAAAGAATCGCGGGCTTCAAGGCGCCGCGGTTTCCATCTTCGGCGCCACCGGCGTCGTGGGAACCGCGTCGGGCGTGATCGCCGCGCTCGAAGGCGCATCCGTCACGCTCGTCGGGCACGACGGAACCGAGCGCGTGGCCCGCCACGCCGCTGAGATCAAACGCCGGTTCGGCGTCGACCTCGCCGTCGCCGATGGTTCGGCGCCCGAGAAAAAGTCGGCGATCCTTGCTACGACCGAAATCGCGCTGTGCGCGGCGAGAGCCGGGGTGCGGGTGCTCGACTCCGCCCAGATCGCGAGCGCCGCGAAATTGCTGGTCGCCGCCGACGTCAACGCAGTGCCGCCGCTCGGGATCGAAGGCATGGACTTGCAGGCGAATGGAGCGCCGCTCGGCGAGCACGGCGCGCTCGGCGTCGGCGCGCTCGCGATCGGCAATGTCAAGTATCGAACCGAGTTGGGGCTGTTCAAGCAGATGACCGAGAGCAAGAGCGCGCTGCGGCTCGACTTTCGCCAAGCCTTTGAATTGGCGCGGACGTTCGCTTGAACGGACCGCGGCAGCGTCGAACCAGTCGCCGCTCCCGCCGCGGCGGCCTACCAACCAGCCTCGTCCTGAGGCGCCCTTTGCCGAAGGCAAAGGGCCTCGAAGGACGCCCGTTTGCCACCGTGCTGCGGCCGTCCTTCGAGACGCCCGCTTCGCGGGCTCCTCAGGAGGAGGGCAGCGGGCTCCTCGGGACGAGGGCAATTGAGCAAACGCGAGCCGCCTCAGAGGCGCCTCGAATTAATCCTTCGACGGCGTCGCGCCTTTGGCGACCAGGCCAAGAGACCGCGCGTCGGCCGAGCTCGCCGTGCGCTCGCGACGGATTTCGACGCCGACCGACCCCTCGATGACATCGAGCTTCCGGACGTTGATGCGAACGCTTCGCACGCGAGCATGCCCGAGCACGATCGCGGCGACATCCTCGGCGAGAGTCTCAACGAAGTCGATGTGGCCGCGGCCGACGACGAGTTCGAATCGCATCGAGGATGATGTCATAGGAAAAGATCGAGCGCATGTCCTCCACGTGCAGGCCGGCTCGCCGCACCCAAGCTTCGACCTCGAAGATCACGCGCTGCTGTGCATGGCGCTCGAAATCATAGGCGCCGATCTGCGCATGAACCACGAAATCACGCACGAACACGCGGTCGACCTCGCCCTCGGCCTCGCGCCCGCCGATAATCCCGCGGGCGAGCAGCCGCCAGTCGATCTTCGGAGAGGCGTCCGCTTCGGGCCTCTCGCGAGGGATCAAGTCGCGGATCAGCGCGACGGCCTGCGGGTCGATCCCGCCTTGGCGATCGTGGGCGTGACAAAGCGCTCCGCGGAAGCCGAGGACATCGGGGCGCACGAGCATGAGTTGCGGAACGTCGGGAGGCTCGAGCGAGCCAGCCAAGGCGCTCGCGAGTCCGGTCGCTTGGCAACGCGCGCAAAAATCCTCGAGCCGCGCGGCGTCGAGATGCGCAAGCAGACGACCGCCGGTCTTGTCCCGCGTGTCGAGCATCGCGCCCTTGAACCCGAGCTCGGCCAGACGAGGGAGAAGAGCGAAGTCCGGCTTTTCGTCGGCGAACATAACGCCGACGAGGGCGATTTCGCGCGCCGAAGGCGCCATGGAATCGCGAAGACGTTCGAGCGTTGGAGCGTCCACCGCGAGCTTGAGGGTGTCCACGCCCAGCGCAGCCAGCGTTCGCGCCCGCGCAAGAAGCGCTTCCTCGTCGTAAGGTGGATCGCCGAGCGTCGCGCTCGTCTCTCGCTGCCGCGCCACCGCCTGCACCATAGCGCGCGCCGCCTCGAGCGGAATGGCCCCGAGCGCGCCGCGCCGCGGGTCCTTCAGATCGATGACGTCGGCGCCGAGCCGCAAGACGACTTCCGCTTCCGCGGAGTTGACGACGCTCGCCAGCATGCGAGTTATCGTGTCGCTTCCCGGCGGCGAACCGTGCGGTCGAGGACGATCCGATCGCGCATGTGTTTACCCAGAGAATCCTTTAGGCGACGCCCCAGCGCGGCGCTGCGGCTTGAATTGAAGCGAACGCAATCCTATGGTTCCCTCGGAGAGGAAAGCTGAATGCAAACTGCGCTCCCTGCCGTCCTCGCGATCGCGCTTGCCGCCGCATGGGCGCAGCCGGCAATCGCGCAACCTGCGAAGGCGGATCCGAATTGGCCCTGTCCGCAGATCAAGACGCCGACATTTTCGCTCGCCTCGATCTGGGCGGGTCCCCAACTCGATTTGAACTCTCAAAGCTGGCGCGACGAAAAGGACGTCGCGGATCTGGCCGCCAAGATGTCGCGGCGGCGGGTTCCGATCGCCGACGTGGAATTGGCGATTGTCGACTTCAAGAAACAGGCAGGAGCCGACGCGGATGCGAAGCTCTTGCGTGCGTTCGCGTCGGCCTTCGAGGATCTCTCGCAGCAACGGTCTCAAATCCTCGCCGGACTGGATCGTTTTGGCCGCAAACAGCACGCGCTGTCCGACCGCATCCGCGCGGAGTCCGGGGCAGTCCAAAAATCCGGGGACCAGAATCAGAGCGGCCAGCCGCCATCTGGCGCCGAGAGCCAACAGCGGTTGCAATGGGACACCCGCATTTTCGACGATCGACGTCAGCTGGTCTCTTATGTCTGCGAGACTCCGACGCTGATCGAGCAACGCATTGGCGCGATCGCCCGCGCCGTGCAGAACGCTCTTTAGATCGTGTCCCGATGAGACGAACCCAGCCCCGTCATTGCGAGCGAAGCGAAGCAATCCATAACGCCAAATGGCGCCAGGGTGGATTGCTTCGTCGCTTCGCTCCTCGCAATGACGGTTCCAGTCCATCGGGACATGCTCTGACGGACTTCGCGCTTCGATACGCGGGAAGGCGAAGCGGGCGCTCATGATGCATCAGTGCGTGAGCGGCTGGTTATTCTCGTCGAGCAACGGAACGCCGTACGACCGCAAAATCGCGTCGATGTCGCTCTGATTGTCGGAAATCAGCTTGTTGAGGGTGCGCTTCCAATTCTGATCGGAATGCCGCACGCCCATGACGATCCGAAAGACCATGGGGGGGCCGCCCTGCTCCTTGAGCAGCGGGACGACCGTCATCTGCCTCTTCGCCTTCAGCGCGTAGTAGCCTGCAATCGGACCCCAGAGCAAGGCGACGTCGATGTCGCCCCGGTCCAGATCGTCCATCATGTCGTGGGTCGGCGAATTGACGCGGGTGTCGACGACCAGCGCATAGGATTTGATGTCGCCGAGCAATCCATCCATGGCCAGAAAAGTCGCAGGCGGGGTTCCCGCGACGATGCCGATTTTCGCCGTCTTCAGACGCGGATCGCTCAGGGAGTTCAGGCCATCCAGGGGCCCCCCTTTGCGATACGCGGCGACGTAGCCCGTCCGATAGTAGGGGCTGGTCGGTTGAACCATGTCGTCCCCTTGGACGATTCCCAGGACGACGTCGCAGCGCTGTGCGTTCAGCGTGTTGCGGATGAACCCGGTTGCGCCGGGATAAAACGTGTAGGCGACCGATTTGCCGAGCTTTTTGGCGAACAACTCCGCGATCTTGTTCTCGAAGCCCTCGCGGGCCTCATTCGAAAACGGCAGGTTGCGCGGATCGGCGCAGGCGCGAAACACGTGCGGATCGACAAGCTCGACCGCCCCTCCCGTGTCCTCCTGGGCCCGGCCGGCACCGGGCCAAGCCAGGCAGGCGAGACTCGCCAGGGAGAGCGCAAGGAGCGCTCCTTTTGTCAGACGCCGTGAAACGGCGACGTTCGAATTTTCGCTCATCAATCGGGGCCCATGCATTGGTCTTCGTTCTGGTCCACCCCGCCGGCTTGGAGGCATGCTGCTCGGGGCGCCCGCGCGGAAGCGCGCCGGTCGGGCGGGCCCGCAGGTAGATGTAGATGTCGTTGATATAGCACATCACGTTTTTGTTGGCAGCCCAAGACGGCATAACAAGGTCCTGGCCGTTGCGAAGGTCCTTACGTCCGCCTGCGACAATGCCGTAGAAATCGGTGTAGCCGGTCGTCTTGAGCGAGTCCTTCAGCGCCGGACCAAAGCTCGATCCGTCGCCGTCGGGGCCGTGGCAGACAAGGCAATTCGCAGTATAGCGGATGTAGCCTGAATAGGTGTACCAATCGACGGTTCCGTCTTTCTCGATCTTGTAGGTCGGATTGCCATTCTTGTCGACCCACATTCCGCTGTCGTCCTGCTTGACTGCGGCCGGGTCGCCCGGCGCGTCCGCGCGCGCTACGCTCGAAGCGGCAAGGCCCAAGATGAACGCGGCGCCGATCAGTGTGTAGACAAACCGCATGCGCCCGCTCCTTGGTTTGGGTTTGGTCTTGCTTTCCCCTCCTCACCTCCACCGGGCAAAAAGCCGGCTGGCGGGCCCCGTCAGAGCCCCGCACAAGAACACTCCCTTTGCTCAACTGGAGCTCATGCATTTATCTTCGTTCTTCGTGTAGGAATCCGGCTTGGGCGCATGCTCCGCGGGGCGACCGCGCGGCACGGCGTTCTGCGAGCGTGCGCGAAGATAGACGTAGATATCGTTGAGGTAGCACATCACGTTCTTGTTTTCCGCAAACTCCGGCATGACGAGGTCCTTGCCGTTCAGGAAGTCCTTTCGTCCGCTGACGACGATGCCGTAGAAATCGGCGTAGGGGATCGTCTTCAACGAGTTCGCCAGCGCCGGCGCATAGCTCGAGCCTTCGCCGTCGGGGCCATGACAGACATGGCATTCCGAATGATAGCGGCGGAAGCCTGAATAGGTGTACCAGTCGACCGCTCCGTCTTTTTCAATCTTGTAGGTCGGATCGCCGTCCTTGTCGCGCCAGATGCCGTCTTCGTCCTGCTTGACCGCGGTCGGATCGCCCGGCCCATCCGCGCGCGCAACCATCGGCGCGGCAAGGCTCAAGGTGAATGCGAAACCCATAGCCAGATAAACAATCCGCACGTGCCCGTTCCTTGGTTTTGGTTTGTTTTTGTTCTCGCGTCCGATGCCGGACCAAAAAAAGCCCGGCGCGTGCTCATCGCGCAAGCGCCGGGCAAATTGCGTGTTCTTCAATCAGCCGAGGTTCAGTCCTGCGGCAGAGCGAAGACCGTCAGCGCGCCGCCGAGGTTCGTGTAGTTCGACAGCGCGGCGTAGCCGCCGACGGCGCCGAGACCGGCGTGCGGATCGGTCAGTCCGGCCGCAAGGCCGATGCCGGCCCAGCCGCCGACGCCCGAGAGCACCGCGACATACTGGCGGCCGCCGTGCTCGTAGGTCATAACGTTGCCTATGATGCCCGACGGAGTCTTGAAGCTGTAGAGCTCCTTGCCCGTCTTGGCGTCGACGGCCTTGAGGTAGCCTTCCAGCGTGCCGTAGAACACGACGCCGCCCGCGGTCGCCAAATCGCCCGACCAGACCGAGAACCGCTCCGGATCCGACCAGACGATCTTGCCGGTCTTGCCATCCCAGGCGATGAAGTTGCCCATGTTTTCCTGGCCGGGAGGCGGATACATCGACAGCGTCGCGCCGACATAAGGCTGCCCCGCCGTGTAGGCCACCTTGAACGGCTCATAATCCATGCAGACGTGGTTGGTCGGCACGTAAAAGAGCCCGGTCTCCGGCGAGTAGGCCGCCGGCTGCTCGTCCTTGGTGCCCAAGGCCGCCGGACAGATGCCCTTGACGTTGACGTCCTCTTTCGACGTCTCATACTTCGGATCGAGCACCGGCCGGCCATAGTTCGACGAGGACTTGTCCATGTCGATCTTGGTCGCAAAGTTGACCGCCGGATCGTACTTCTCGGCGACGAGCAGCTCGCCGTTTTCGCGATCGAGCGTATAGCCAAAGCCGTTGCGGTCGAAGTGCGTCAGGAGCTTGCGATCCTTACCGTCGATCTTCTGGTCGGTGAGGATCATCTCGTTGACGCCGTCATAGTCCCACTGGTCGTGGGGCGTCATCTGATAGACCCACTTCGCCATGCCGGTGTCGGCGTCGCGCGCCCAGATCGTCATCGACCACTTGTTGTCGCCGGGGCGCTGGGACGGGTTCCAGGTCGAAGGATTGCCCGAGCCGTAGTAGATGAGGTTCAGCTCAGGGTCGAAGGAAAACCAGCCCCAGGTGTCGCCACCGCCGATCTTCCACTGATCGCCTTCCCACGTCTTGAGCGAAGAATCCTTGCCGACCGGCTTGCCGAGCGACGTCGTCTTCTCGGGGTCGACCATGATGTCAGAATCGGGTCCTTCGGAGTAGGCGCGCCAGGCGAGCTTGCCGTCCTTGATGTCATAGGCCGAGACCCAGCCGCGAACGCCGAACTCGCCGCCGGACACGCCGATGTACACCTTGTCCTTATAGACAAATGGGGCGTCGGTGCCGGTCTGGCCCTTCGCCGGGTCGCCGTCCTTCATTGACCAGACGACCTTGCCGTCCTTCGCGTCGAGCGCGACCAGCGTGGTATCGGCCTGATGGAGGAAGATCTTGCCGTCGCCATAGGAAAGCCCGCGGTTGACGGTGTCGCAGCACATCACCGGGATGACGTTCGGATCCTGCTTGGGCTCGTATTTCCAGATAATCCTGCCGTTGTTGTTGAGGTCGAGCGCGTAGACGTCGTTGGGGAACGGCGTATGCAGATACATCACGTCGCCGATGACCAGCGGAGCGCCTTCGTGACCGCGCAGGACGCCGGTCGAGAACGTCCAGACCGGCTGCAGCTTGCCGACGTTTTCGGCGGTGATCTGCTTAAGTCCCGAATAGGCCGTGTTGGCTAAGTTCTGACGCGGTATGACCCATTGCTTATAGTCGCCTTGGAGCTTCATGAGCTCATCGTCGGCTAGGGCGCAGCCGGCAGCCAGCAGGGCCGCAACGCTGACGCAACTTGCAAGCATGAATTTGCGCATTCGCTTCCTCCCAAGTTAACTTCGACAGTCGAGTAGCACGATTGAAGCGCACCCGCCCTCAATCCGCGCGTTACGAGCGACACTCAGTTGGGACGACTTCGACAGCGTGTCACGACAGAACGAAACGAGTGAACTCCCTTCTTTCGGGGACTCTCGCTTTGCCTCCGATATGTGTGCCGGAGCTCCCGTTCCCCCGACACTCGTGCAGCCGAAGCCGAAAAAGAGAATATGGCGGTCGAGTTTTTGGCGCAAGCGGAAACTTGAACGAAAACCGCTATACTCTCATAGCCGCCGTCATTCGCGCCGGCGGCCTCGTCGCCTCTCCCTTCTTCCTCCTCTCGAATCAGCCCAGTCCGATTCAGCCCGGGCCATGTTGCTCTTGTAAACGCCCTTTTCGTCATAATTCTGGCGTTCGCGACAGGCGCGGCCCACGCCGAGACGCCCACTCCGCGCCGCCCGCCCGAAAGATCGCGCGTGGGCGTCCTCTTTCGCTTCACCTTCAAGACGCCGCCGGCTCGCTTCTTCCGTCCTTCGGGCCGGCGGCGGACGACGTCAGCGCTTCCGTAGTCTGCAAGGGCGAACGCGCGCAGGGCTATAAGAAACAGCGCACTTCCGCCTCCGCCTGGGCGCGCCGCAATCGAGCCAAGGCGTCGCGCGCGAGGGCAGCGGCGCGGAACATTGTGCCGATCTGCCCGGTCGCCTGATCCATCGACGCCACCGTTTCGCCCGCAACATAATCGTCGTAGGGAAGCAGCGAGGCGATGACGTCAATCGAACACGAGCATTGCTCCAGCGCCTGTTGCGTGTCTCCGTTGGTCTTCATGCAGGCGAAGACATAATCGGCGCGCGCCGAGGTCGGATAGTCATTGGCCGGCGCGCTCGCTGCGGCGACGAGCGGCGCGCTCGCCAAATAGGCGCCGACTGCGACAAGAAATGATTTCATGCTCAACAACCGCATGTGGCTCTCCCGAGGCATCCTTCCTGGTGTCATTTGACAGGCTCGTCGTCCCTGGCCCGTCCCGATTCCCTTCGGCTGTTCAGCGGCGAAACTCCTCCGCCGCAAGCAGCGCAACAGCGACCGCGGGCGCGCACTGGTCCGCTTCCGAAGGGGCGGCGATCGCCGAAGAAAACCCGACGCAGGACCGCCCCAGGCGCCGCGCCACCTCCGCAGTGACGCTGTCCCCGATTCCGGCGGCGATCACCGGCGCCGCCGCCGCCAGGTCATAGCAAGACAGGCGCAGGAAAGCGGCGTCCACGATCTCACGAATTTGCGCTTCTGCGAACCACGCGGCAAGCCCATCCCATTCGAGCGCGGCGCCGTCGTCCGCCTCGCGTCCGATCATGCGCGCGAGGCGGGCGCGCGAGGCCTCGACGGTTTTCTCGCGGCCATCGGCGGTCGGCATCTTGTCGGCGCCGTCGGGCAAGGCGCCGAGAATGCGATGGACGTCGGCGCTGTCGGCGAAATATTCGTTCATCAATGGGGTCCAGCCGCCGCGAAAAGGCGCCCGGGGAGCCAAGGCCATGACGAAGCTGCGCGTCAATCCGGTATAGACCAGCTCGCCGGTCGCGAGCCGTTCCGCATCGGTGTAGCCGAGCGCCGCGACGCGGCCGGCGACAATGGGGATGAGGTCGGTCGTCGTCGAGCCGATGTCGATCAACAGCGCGTTCGGAAGCTCGAGCGCCAGCAGGGCTGCGCTCGCATGCCAATTGGCCGAGGCGATGTCGGCGGCATGCGAGTCGGCGTCGCCGAGTTCGACGAAGCCGGAGCGCCCTGCATAGAGCCGCAAGGCCGCCGGGGCGAGATGATCCGCCGCGATCGCCGCGAGCCGCGCGACGCCCTCTTTTCGCGAAGGAAAGGCGTCGCACAGCTCGCCGGTCATGGTGATCGCATGACGGTCGGCGACGCCCAATTGGGCGCGGACGGCGTCAAAGGCGGCCTCGAGGTTGTCGAGGCCGAGCCATAGCGGCGTCGCCGCCTGAACCGTCGCCTCGACGCGCCCGTCCTTCACGCGCGCGGCCTTGAGATGCGCTCCGCCGATGTCCCAACCGATGACGACGCTCACTGCGCCTTCCCCATTTGCCGGGCGACGCTAGGTCGGAATAAACGGCAGGGTCAAGAAGGTCGGCTGCGTCGGAAACTCTTGGGATAGGCGCAATGCACACGACGATCGGGCTCCTCTCTTGAGGCGGGCGGCCGACTCCTCGCCGGCGCGACTCACCATCGTCAAGCTGGGCGGAAGCCTCGCCAACGGACCGCATCTCAAGGATTGGCTCGCCGCGATCGCGGCCGAGGCGGGCTCGATCGTGGTCGCGCCTGGCGGCGGCCCTTTCGCCGACGTGGTGCGCCGCGCTCAGGCTTCCATGGGCTTCGACGACAGCGCCGCGCACGCCATGGCGCTGATGGCGATGGCGCAATTCGGCCGCGCGCTGCAGAGCCTCAATCCGGCCTTCAGAGTGACCGGGTCACGGTCCGCAATCTCGCGCGCCCTCGAGGACGGCAAAGTCCCCGTCTGGTCGCCGGGGCCGATGACGCGAACCGCCGCCCTGCCCGAATTGTGGGAGCTGACCTCCGACAGCCTCGCCGCGTGGCTTGCGGGAGCGCTCGGCGCGGGTCGGCTGGTGCTCGTCAAGCACGGCCGCTTCGCGGCCGCCGCTTTCGACGCGCGCGATCTCGCCGCGCAAGGCGTCGTGGATCCACTGTTCCCGCGCTATCTCAGGCGGAGCTGCGCTCGCGCCTGGCTCGCGGCGGCGGCTGACAGCGCGAGATTCGCCGAAGGGTTGCGACGCCCTATATTTCCTGAAATCCTCGCCTCAGATGATGCGGCCGAGAACCGAATGCCGACAGCCGAATGACCAAGCGCCAGACGCCGCGTTGGGGATGGGCCCTGACCGGATCCGGGCATTTCCTGAAAGAGAGCTTGGCTCTGATCCGCGAGCTCGACCACGCCGACCTCTTCGTCAGCAAGGCGGGCGCCGAAGTGCTGCGCATGTACAAGCAGGAGCTTGCGCTGCCCTCAGATACCCGCATTTATCGCGACACCTCGGCGAGCTCGGTGACGGTTGGACAGTTCTATTACGGCGTGTATCACACGTTGGTGGTGGCGCCCGCCACTTCCAATGCGGTCGCCAAGTTCGTCTACGGGATTTCCGACGATCTCGTCAGCAACGTCTTCGCCCAGAGCGGCAAGTGCCGCGTCCTGGCCATCGTCTTCGCCTGCGACACCGCGCCCGAGCTCGAGACCGAAGCGCCGAAAGGGATGGTGAAAGTCTATCCGCGCCCGATCGACCTGGAGAACCGCGAGCGTCTCGGCCGCTTTCCCGGCGCGACGACTGTCGATTCGATTGCCGAGCTTCGCGGTGCGATTGCGCGGCGACGCAGCGAAATCTCCGCATGAGCGAGCGAATCCTGTTCTTGACCGGCCGCCTGGCGCAGAGCCGGCTCGAAAAGGTCTTGCAGGGCATGTCGCCCACGGTGTTCGAGTGGACGATCTTGAACGTCGGCGTCAAGGTCGCGGCCCTGATGACGGAACCGATCCTCATGCGTCGGCTGCCGCGGCCGATCGAGGCCGATCGCGTGGTCGTGCCCGGCCGCTGCCGCGCCGACCTCGCGCGGCTTGCACAGGAGTTCGGCGCCCCCTTCGATCACGGCCCCGATGATTTGAAGGACCTGCCGGCGTTCTTCGGCAAAGCTGGAAAGCCGCCTGATCTTTCTCGCCATGCACTGCGGATTTTCGCCGAGATCGTCGACGCCCCCCAGATGAGCCCCGAGGCGATTCTCCTTCGCGCCGAGGCCCTGCGCGCCGCCGGCGCCGATGTGATCGATCTCGGCTGTCTGCCGGACACCCCCTTCCCCCATCTCGGGCAAACGGTGCGCGAGCTGAAGGCGAAGGGACTGGCGGTCAGCGTCGATTCGGCCGAGCCCGACGAGTTGCGTCGCGGCGGCGCAGCCGGCGCGGATTTTCTGCTCAGCCTCACCGAGCGCAATCTCGCGATCGCCGAGGAGACCGGCGCGCGGCCGGTGCTGGTCCCGGTCCGACACGGCGATCTTGCTTCTCTGTTCCGCGCCGCCGAGGACGCGCAAAAGCGAGGCCTGGCCGCCATTCTCGATCCTGTGCTCGATCCGATCCATTTCGGCTTCGCCGACTCGCTTGCGCGCTATCGCGAGGTGCGCGCGCGGCTGCCGGAAGCGGAAATGCTGATGGGCACCGGCAACCTGACGGAGCTGACCGACGCCGACTCCGCGGGCGTTACGGCGATGCTGCTCGGGATCTGCTCGGAACTCGGCATCGCCAATGCGCTGACTGTCCACGTCAGCCCTCACACGCGTCGCACGATCCAGGAGCACGACGCGGCGCGGCGCATCATGTACGCGGCGGCGGCGGACCATAGTCTGCCGATGGGTTTCGGGCTCGCCTTGCTGCAGGTCCACGAGCGCTCGCCTTTTCCCAATTCCGGCGAGGAAATTGCGGAGCTCGCCGCGCAAGTGAAGGACGACAATTTCCGCGTCGAGACGGCGGAGGACGGGATTCACGTCTATAATCGCGCCGGCCATTTCGTCTCGGAGGACGCATTCGCCTTGTTCGATAAACTCGGCGTCGAAACCGACGGCGCGCACGCGTTCTATCTCGGCGCCGAGCTGATGAAGGCGGAGATCGCCTTTAGGCTCGGCAAGCGGTATGCGCAGGACGAACCGCTCGACTGGGGCTGCGCGACCGACCGGCGCGTGAAGGATGAGACCAGGCTGAGCGAGGCGGGCCACACGCTGCGCTCGCGCGAGGCGAAGCGGTAGGTCATGCCGTTGATCCGCGAAGCCATCGTCACCACGGTCAACGCCCTTGGCGAGCCGCATCTCGCGCCTCTCGGACTGATCGCCGAAGCCGACAAATGGATTCTCGCCCCGTTTCATCCGTCGACCACGCTCGAAAACCTGCGCCAGGCGCCGTTCGCGGTCGCGAACCTGACCGACGACGTGCGCGTCTTCGCGGGATGCCTAACCGGGCGTCGCAACTGGCCTCTGACCGCTGCGAACGTCGTCGCCGCGCCACGCTTGGCGGCAACCTTGGCGCACCTCGAGCTTGTCGTCGTGGAAGTTCGCGAGGATGAGCTGCGGCCCCGCTTCGTGTGCCGCGTTGCGCATCGCGCCTTGCACGCGCCCTTCGAGGGCTTCAATCGCGCGCAGGCGGCTGTGATCGAAGGCGCCGTGTTGGTGAGCCGCCTGCAGCTCTTGCCTCGCGCCGAGGTCGAGGCCGAGATGGCGCGCCTCGAAGTCATCGTCGGCAAGACGGCAGGCGCGGCGGAAGCCGAAGCCTGGGGCTGGCTCAAAGACCGGTCGGCGCAGGCGTTCGCCGCCGGCGCGGCGGAGACTCCCCGTGCAGGTCATCCCAGTCATTGACCTGATGGGCGGCGCGGTGGTGCGCGCGAAGATGGGGGATCGCCTGGCCTACCGGCCGATCGAAACGCCGCTCTCCCCAACCGCTGAAGCCCTCGACGTCGTGCGCGGGCTTCTTGCGGTGTATCCGTTTCCCACGCTTTATGTCGCCGATCTCGACGCCATTCAGGGCGCCGGCGACAATTTTTCCGCGCTACGCCGCATTCGCGCAGCGTTTCCAGCACTGGGAATGTGGATTGACAGCGGCGCGGCCTGTTTCGAAGCGCTCGACGCTCTCGTCCGCGCGGATCTGGGGACGCCCGTCATCGGCAGCGAATCGCAACATGACGGCGCGCTGATCGCGCGCCACAAGGATTCTGGGCGGGTGGTGCTCTCGCTCGATTTTCGCGGCGACGCCTTTCAGGGCCCGGAGGAGATCCTCGCCGAGCCCGAGCGTTGGCCCAGCCGCGTCATCGTCATGACCTTGGCGCGGGTGGGCAGCCGCGCCGGTCCCGATTTTGCGCGGCTCGCCGCGATCCGATCGATCGCGGAGGGGCGCCAAATCTACGCAGCAGGCGGCGTGCGCGACGCCGCCGATCTCTCGGCGCTCAAAGCAGCGGGCGCCGCCGGCGGGCTGATCGCAACCGCTCTGCACGGCGGGCAGGTCGGCAAGGCCGATCTGGAAGCAATTTGAGTTGCGGCAAATGGCCGCGACCACCAAAAGCTCAAAAGGCTCGTTTCCCACGATTTGGTTATGCCGCGGCACGCTCAGCTGCGCCCCCGCTAGCGCCGGCAAATGCGGCCCCGAAAGAAAAATAACACTCAATTTGTGCGTCGAAAAATCAAGCGATACAGGTCGCACGGGTTCTCAGGCGCGGAGGGGCGCCCGAAAGTCTTCCTCGCGTGCACGTTCAAAGCAGATGACGCGGGACGTCTTGGGTGCTAGTTTGCCTCTGTGGGATAGTACCGCCCACGAGGAATGAAACTCAAGGAGTTGGATGATGAGCTGGAATACCCCAATCGTCACAGAAGTTTGCGCAGGCATGGAAGTGACCGCTTACCTGTCGGCGCAGATCTGAGGTAAAGCGGGTCTGTCCGCCTTAACAGGCGGACGAGGTGGAAAGAAGGTCGGCAACCAATTTCCTGTGGTTCGTTTTCCTAGCGATCGCCAATGTTCGGATCGTCCGCGGACGGGGCGGCGCCGAACGGGTTTCGGAAATCGGCTTGGTCGGCAGTCTCCATCGAGTTCGAGCCCAGCTATCTCGGCGGCGTTTGCGGCCGGGGATGAACGCCTCGATAGACCCGTTCAGCATGGTTTAAGTTCCGGAGTGACGCTCGCAATGCGTCGCGAGGAAGCGTTTTAGCGGCCTCTCAGACGAGAGCGCCTGAATTCCTACGAAGTTTGAGGGGCGAGCTGCGGAGGCGGCATGGCTTGTCGCACTCAGGAGCAAGTCTGCGCGATGCGCAGCTTGGCCCTGGAGCGACAGGACGCGTCACTTTTTGGAGCAGTCCACGAGATCCTTGTCTTCGATGGAAAAGGGTTTGCCCTGCCGAATGTTGACATTTCGCACAAAGCACGTGCGCCCATTCTTGAGCGTCAGCCGAAGGTCGTACACGCCGCTCTCGACGCCGGTTAATTTCAAACGCTCGTCATGCTCGATCGTCCCGTCGGGATCATTGACGGTCTGGTTGGATTGGAACGCGTTCTTGCCGGATTTCGAAAGTTCGAGCCCGGTGACTGTCGAAGTGGTCAGATTCCAGAATTGCGGCGGCTTGTTCGCCGCGAACGAGCCCGTTGTCCCCGCGACCCAGGCCAATAAGAACAGGACCGCCGTGCTCGACCTCATGCATCCTCCGTCCCGGCGACATTGTTCTTTTCCATCGACGCCAATAGCAAATGCTTTCGCATGTCGTCGAGCGGCAAGACAACGGACTATTGCGCGGCGAGCGCCTCTCCCCGAGGGGCCGGAGCGCCGCTGGCGGAGTTACCCCGTCGCCTCCGCATCGCTAGCGCTTCGCGCGCTCTTCCTGGCGATGTTCGCTTTTTTGGCTGCGCCGGTCCTTCATGCCGTGGCGGATCCGCTCGCGGTCAAAGTCGGCGTCCTTCACGAGGCGCACAGTCGCGAGACGATTTCCATCCTCGATATCCCCGCGGCGGACGACTTCATCGCCGGCGCGCGCATGGCGATGGACGACGACAACACCACCGGACGCTTCCTCGACCAATCCTTCTCGATCGTCGACGCCAAGCTCGATCCCGGCGAAGATCCGATCGCGCCGCTGAATAAGATGCTGGCCGATGGCGTCCGCTTCTTCATCGTCGACCTTCCCGCCGCGGAGGTTCTCGCAGTCGCCGACGCAGCGCGGGCTTCAGGGGCGCTCGTTTTCAACGCCGGCGCTGCCGACGACCGTCTGCGCGAAGAGGATTGTCGCGCCAATGTGATCCACACCGCGCCGACGCGTTCGATGCTGGCGGACGGGCTCGCACAGTATCTCATCTGGAAGCAGTGGAGGCGCTGGTTCCTTGTGGTCGGGTCGCATCCGCAAGACAAACTGCTCGGGGAGGCTTACCAACGGGCTGCGAAGAAATTCGGCGCCAAGATCGTCGAGGAGCGGGTGTTCGAGGATACCGGCGGCGGCCGGCGCTCGGACTCGGGCAGCGTTCAGGTCCAGCGGCAGATGCCGGTCTTCACGCAAAACGCTCCGGATTATGACGTTCTTGTCGCCGCCGACGAAAGCGAGGTTTTCGCCGGCTATCTGCCCTATCGCACCTGGGATGCCCGGCCCGTCGTGGGCTCCGCAGGCTTGCGGCCGACCAGCTGGGACCCCTCGCATGAACTTTGGGGCGCCGCCCAATTGCAGAGCCGGTTCCAGCGTCTGTTCAAGCGCGACATGAATGCGCGCGACAACCAGGCCTGGGTCGCCATGCGCATGATCGGCGACGGCGTCGCGCATACGCGCTCGGCCGACCCCAAGACAATTCACGACGAACTGGTGTCGCCGAACTTCGAGGTCGCCGATTTCAAGGGACAGAGGCTCACCCTGCGACCCTGGAACCAACAGCTGCGTCAGCCGATCCTGCTGACTGATGGCCGGGGCACGGCTTCGGTCTCGCCCCAGGAAGGTTTCCTGCACCAGGTAACCGAACTCGACACCCTTGGCTTGGACCAGCCGGAGACCAAATGCAAACTGCGATGAAACGCCTGGCGTGCAGGGCCGGCGCGCTCGCTCTTCTCGCGATCGCGAGCGCCTTTTCCAATCACGCGTCGGCGGCGACCGCCTACATCACCAACGAGAAGGGTAATTCGATATCGGTCATCGATCTCGACAAGCTCGAGGTCGAGCGCACGGTCAAGGTCGGACAGAGGCCCCGCGGCATAGCGCTGACCAAGGACGATGCGCTCATGTTCGTTTGCCTTGGCGATGACGATACGATCGCCATTCTCGACACGAAAACGCTGAAGGAAGTCGGCGAACTTCCGTCAGGCCCCGATCCCGAGCAATTGCGGGTCAGCCCGGACGGGAAACTGGTCTTCGTCGCCAATGAAAACGATGCGCTGTTGACCGCAATCGACATCGCGACGCGCAAGGTCGTCAGCGAATTCCCGGTCGGCATTGAACCCGAAGGGGTGGCGGTCAGTCCTGACGGCTCGATCGTCGTCAACACATCGGAAACGACCAGCATGGCGCATTTCATCGATTGGCGGGAGAAGAAGGTCGTCGCCAACATTCTGGTCGATCCGCGCCCACGCTACGCCGAGTACAACAAGGACGGCTCGGAACTGTGGGTGTCGTCGGAGGTCGGCGGAACGGTCAGCATCATCGATCCGGTCAAGCATGTCGTCATGCACAAGATCGCGTTCGACGTCCCCGGGCTGTCGAAGGAACAGGTCCAGCCGGTTGGAATTCGCTTCAGCGCCGACGGCAAGCTCGCCTTCGTCGCGCTGGGTCCAGCCAATCGCGTCGCGGTTATCGATTCGGCGACCAAGAAGGTCCTGAAGTACCTTCTCGTCGGCCAGCGCGTCTGGCAACTGGCGCTGACCCCCGACGGGAAGTATCTACTCTCGACCAATGGCGTTTCGAACGACGTATCGGTGATCGACGTGGCCGCGCTGAAGGTGATCAAATCGATTCCGGTCGGTTCGTTTCCCTGGGGCGTGGCGATTTCGAAGCAATGACGTCGGTCCTTGCCGCGCCGTCGAAGGCGACGACAGTCAGTGCGCTCTCGGTCGAGAACGTGTCGCACGCCTATGGCGCGCGCGTCGCCCTGGCCAAGGTCAGCTTCACGGTGGCGCCGGCGAGTTTCACCGTGCTGCTCGGACTCAACGGCGCGGGCAAAAGCACGCTCTTTTCCGTGATCACCCATCTTTATGCGAGCCGATCGGGGGTGGTGCGAATCTTCGGCCGCGATGTCGCGCGCGAGAGCGGCGCCGCGCTGTCGCTGCTCGGCGTCGTGTTCCAGCAGCGTACGCTCGATCCCGATCTCACGGTCGGGCAGAATCTCGCCTATCACGGCGCATTGCACGGAATTGGACCGCGAGAATCACGCGCGCGCGGGGCCGCCGAACTGGCGCGCGTGGGCCTCGCCGACCGGGTCCACGACAAGGTGCGCTACCTCTCGGGCGGACAGATGCGGCGGGTCGAGATCGCGCGGGCGCTGCTGCACCGTCCGCGCATGCTGCTGCTCGACGAGCCGACGGCGGGGCTCGACATCAAGGCGCGCGCGGACCTTCTCGAGGTCGTGCGCGGCCTCGTCGCGGACGAGGGAATTGGCGTGCTCTGGACAACCCACCTCGTCGACGAGATTCGCGACGACGATCACGTCGTCGTCCTGCATAAGGGGCGGGTGCTCGCCGACGACGCCTCCCGTTCCGTCGTCGTGGCGGCGGGCGCGGGTTCGATCGGCGAGGCCTTCCGGCGTCTGACCGGTCCGGACCAGGAAGAAGGCGAATCGTGAGCCAGGCCCTTATCGAGACGGAGCGTCCGTTCGGCTGGAGCGAGCGCCTGATCTGCCTCTACGGCGTCGTGTGGCGCGAAAGCCTGCGTTTTCTTCATCAGCGCGAGCGCTTCGTCTCCGCGCTCGTGCGTCCGCTGGTCTGGCTGTTCATATTCGCCGCTGGGTTTCGACAGACGCTCGGCGTGTCGATCATGCCTCCCTACGACACCTATGTTCTTTACGAGGTCTACATCACGCCGGGGCTGATGGCGATGATCCAGCTTTTCAACGGCATGCAATCCTCCCTGTCGATGGTCTATGACCGCGAGATGGGCAGCATGCGCATGCTGCTCGTCAGTCCCGCGCCGCGGTGGTTTCTGCTGACGTCGAAGCTGATCGCCGGCGTTGCAGTTTCGATACTGCAAGTCTACGCCTATCTCGTGGTCGCCTATTTCTGGGACATCGAGCCGTCGACCTGGTGGGGCTATCTGACCGTGCTGCCCGCGCTCGCGCTGTCCGGTCTGATGCTCGGAGCGCTCGGCATGCTGCTGTCGTCGCTGATCAAGCAGCTCGAGAATTTCGCCGGCGTCATGAACTTCGTCATTTTCCCGATGTTTTTCGCGTCGTCGGCTCTCTACCCGCTGTGGCGGGTGCAACAGGGCAGCCCGTGGCTGGCGACCGCCTGCGAGCTCAATCCCTTCACCCACGCGGTCGAATTGATCCGCTTCGCCTTCTACGGTCAGGTCAATTGGCTGGCGCTCGGGGTCGTGGCGGGTTGTACGGCCGCCTTCCTCGGCGGAGCGGTGATCGCCTATGATCCCGCGCGCGGCATGTTGATGCGCCGGGGCGGCTGATGCGCGGCGGACGTCGGGAAATGCGGAAGATCCGACTCGGCTTCATCGCGGCCCTCGCCTTGTGCGCGAGCGCTGGTCTTGCGGGGGGCGCTGAAGCCGCCGACCGACTGCGCATCGCGATCCAGAAAACCGGAACGGCGGCCTGGGAAATCGCGCTGATGAAGTCGCGCGGGCTCGACAAGGCGGCTGATCTCGACATCGAGACGACCGAGCTCGCTTCGACCGACGGAGGCAAGATCGCGCTCGAAGGCGGCGGCGCAGACATGATCGTTTCGGACTGGCTCTGGGTCGCGCGCGAAAGAGGCCTCGGCGACAAGCTTCTGTTCACGCCCTATTCGAGCGCCCTCGGAGCGGTCATGGCGCCGAAGGACTCGCCGATCCATGCGCTCGGCGATCTTGCCGGCCGGTCGATCGGCGTCGCCGGCGGACCGCTCGACAAGAGCTGGCTCCTGCTGCGGGCGGCGGCGCTCCGCGCCGGGCTCGATCTCGCAAAGAATGCGCGGCCGGTATACGGCGCGCCGCCGCTGGTCGCGGAGAAGCTCGCCCAGGGTGAAACCGACGCCGGGCTCGAATTCTGGAATTTTTCCGCCGACCTCGAGAGGCGCGGTTTCCGCCGCGTGATCGAAATGTCCGATGTCGAGAAGGCGCTCGGCGCGGCCGGTCCGGTGGCCATGACCGGCTATGTCTTCAGCGAATCGTTCGCCGCGTCGCACAAGGACGTTCTCCGCCGCTATTTCGCCGCGGCCGCCGAGGCGCGCAAAACCCTGGCGCAAGACCCGAGCGCCTGGGAGCCGATCAAGACGCGTCTCGGTCTGAAAGACGACGCGACGCTCGAAGTCTATCGCAAGCGTTATCTCGATGGCGTTCCCAAGCGGACGGTCGCCGAGGAGGCCGCAGACGCGCGCGTGCTTTTTCGAGCGCTCGCGGACATCGGCGGCAAGGCGCTCGTCGGCGAAGGGACGGAGTTCGACGCAGGTCTGTTCTACGATCCCAACTCAGGCGAATAGCGCGTGACGACGCGCCTCATCTCGCTGTTTGCGCTCCTGGCGGGCTGGCAGGTCGCCGCTCACTTCGGCAATCCCCGGCTCTTGCCGAGCCCGGCGACGGTCTTCGCGACCATGAAGTCCGAGGCTGCATCGGGGGCGCTGTTTGCGGCGCTCGGCATTACGCTCGCCCGGGTGGCGGCGGCGTTCATTCTGGCGATGGCGGCCGGGTCGGCGATCGGCTATGCCATGGGACGCAAGAAGCTTTTTGATCGCGCGGCCGACCCCTGGGTCGTCGTCTTGTTGAATCTGCCTGCGCTCGTGATCATCGTCCTCGCCTATGTCTGGGCAGGCCTCAACGAGGCGGCGGCGATCGGCGCCGTCGCGCTCAACAAATTGCCGAACGCAATCGTCACGATACGCGAAGGCGTGCGGGCGCTCGACGCCCGGCTGGACGAGATGGCGAGCGTCTTCGGCTTCTCTCCGGCGCGCCGGCTTCGCCATGTCGTGCTGCCGCAACTCGCGCCGTTTTTCGCCGCGGCGACCCGCTCGGGCCTGTCGCTGGTCTGGAAGATCGTCCTGGTGGTCGAGTTGATGGGCCGACCAAACGGGGTGGGCTTCGAAATCAATATGGCCTTTCAGCTGTTCGACGTGCCGCTGCTGCTCGCTTATGCTCTACCCTTCACGGCGATCATGCTCGTCATCGAAACGCTCCTGGTTCAGCCCTTTGAACGTCACGTCTCCCGTTGGCGACCGCGCGCGGCTTGAAGCGCGCGTCGCGAGCAAAACCGTTCGCACCGCCTCGGGCCAAAGCGTCGAGGTTCTTGCGAAACTGTTCTTCTCTCTCGAGGACGGCGAGACCGGCGCCCTGATCGGTCCCTCCGGCTGCGGCAAGTCGACGCTCATGCGCATTCTCGCGGGCCTCGACCGCAATTTCGAGGGCATGGTCCATATTCCCCCGCGCGGCCGCATCGGCATGGCGTTTCAGGAGCCGCGGCTCTTGCCGTGGCGCAGCCTCGAGGACAATGTGCGGCTCGCTGCGCCGGAGGCGAGCGAGGCCGAAATCGCCGGCCTCTTCGCCGCGCTCGGCCTTACCGAGCACCGCACCCATTTTCCTGGCGAACTCTCCCTCGGACTCGCGCGCCGCGCCTCGCTCGCTCGCGCTTTCGCCGTTTGGCCGACCCTCTTGCTGCTCGACGAGCCCTTCGTCTCGCTCGATGCGCCGCTGGCCCTGCAGTTGCAGCGCGATCTCGCCCGGCTTGTCGAGAGCCGCCGCATGATCACCGTGCTCGTCACCCACCATGTCGACGAGGCAGTCGCGCTCGCCGATCGGATCTTCGTCCTCTCCGCCCGCCCGGCGCATGTGATCGGCGAAATCCGCGTCGCCGGCCCGCGCTCGGCCTTGAGCAGAGAGGAGAGTCGCGCGCTCGCGGCCCAGATCGAGGCGCTGCGCGCGGGCGCACTGAAGGCCGCGCCGCTGGGCCGGGCAGCCACGCGAGAAGCCTAGAGCAGGTTCCGATCCGTTGGAACCGCACAAGCCAGTGCGAGCGACCTGAAGCACTCCCGAATCGAATTCGGAGCTCGAGCGCCGTGCAGTCCTGTCCTTGATCTCGGCTTTTCAACGCATTGGGCGCGAAAACCCGTCCCTTCGTCGCTTCGATCGGGTAGTCCCTTCCATTCGACGTCCGCCGACTACGATCGCGCCATTTCCATCGCCGAAAGCAATCTTTCCAAGAGCTTGCGGCGCCATTTCCATCGCGTCATCGCGTCCGCCTGCGCAGGACCAAACCTCCTTGATGGCATTTCCATTTCATTATCAAAGGCTTGCAGCCATCGAACAGAAAGAATTCGCGCCCGCAAGCTCGCGCTCGCGGCCCGATTTTCCCTGCAGACCGCCCATTCAATCTACTCAGCCTGTGCCACGGCATTTTAGCCCGCTCGCAGGTCTTGCCCCGGACGCGACGCTCGGGCGAGCGGGGATCCAAGGGCGCGCAACATTTAGCCTTCAAACAGCATGCTGGGGGCGTGTGAACTCCCCTCTTCGAACATTGTATGTTCTCTTTATGTTCGAGTTAAGAGTTGGCGATGTTGCACCAGGGCAATCGACTGAAATTTCGCGTGACAAAGGGCCGAAAGTCGAATCTGTCGCAGTCCTCTGATTTGCTTGGAGGATGGGTCGATGACGGAAGGGGACGCGACGGCCGGGGCTTTGAAGGAGACGACGGTTTTCCTGTCCCATTTTAAGAACTTGCCGGACTATCGACAGAAAGGGAAGGTCGCCTATCCGCTCGAGGAGGTGCTGCTTTTGCTGTAGCTCTTATGGCGTTAGCTATTGGTATATGGTAGGCTTCCTCGCAGGTTCCGAGGAGGCATGCATGGACGTCGCGGATTTCGCGGAATGGGTGGCTGGAACAGCGAGGCTGACGTCATCGCAGCGGCGGGAGGCGTTCCGGTCGTGGCCTTGGCCGAGGCGATGGCCAGCCTTGATGACGAGGCGTTCGAATATTGGGGCTGCGCCATTGAGGCGGCGGTCACGGATCGGAACTCCACGATCATGCCGGAGTTGGAGGGCTCAGTGGAGCCCCCGGCACCGCCGAACCCAAGCCGTTCCCGGTTGGGTTCCGTGGCTGAAGTCGGCCACCGTCGGGTCGTCGGCATGGGGTGTCCACACTGCGCAAATCGGGACGTGATTTTGTGGGGCAAGGCGAATGGATTGCCCCGGTATCGCTGCCGCGGCTGCGGCCGCACATTCAATGGCTTGACCAAGACGCCGTTGGCGAGATTGCGCAAGAGAGAAAAGTGGCGGGAGCAGGCCCAATCGATGATCGATGGAGTAACCACCTCGAAAGCTGCGGAACGCTGCGAAGTCGACTATAAACAGCATTTCGATGGAGGCATCGATTTCTTAGTTTCGATCGTCCGACAAAACTATCTCGGCTGGCGCAGAGCGCTCGAAGCGCTCGGGCCGCAGGTCAAACCGGAGGACTGGATCCTCGGCGCCGCTCGGCTTGGGGCCTTACCAACGGCTAACGCCATAAGAGCGTTTGCTGTTGTCTGCGGCGCTGGCGGGAGCGGAGACGGTGGCCGACATTGCGCGCTTCGGCCGGGCCAAGCTGGCGTTCCTTCAACGTTTTCGACGCTTCGACAACGGCACGCCCTCGCACGACCAGTTGGGCATCATCCTGGCCAAGCTCGACCCGGCGGCGTTCCAGCGCTGTTTTGTGGCGTGGACGGCGGCGCTCACCAAGACGGCGGCCGAAGTGATCGCCATCGACGGCAAGACGGTGAGGCGCTCCTACCAGAAGAAGGGGGCCGAAGAGCCGATCCATGTCGTCTCGGCCTTCGCCACGCATGGTGCTCGGACAGATGAGGTCGGCGACCAGTCGAACGAGATCGTCGCCATTCCGGCGCTGCTCGAGCTGTTGGCCATCGAAGGCGCGGTGGTGACCATCGACGCTGCGGGTTGCCAGCGCAAAATCGCGCAGACAATCCTCGACAAGAAGGCCGATTACATCCTCGCGTTGAAGGGCAACCAGGGCACGCTGCGCGACGATGTCGAGTTGTTCGCAAAGGAGCAGAGGGCGGTCGGGTTCAGGAATACGTCCGTCAGCCAGGACACGACCGTCGACGGCGACCACGGCCGCATCGAGACCCGGACGGTCACCGTTTTCCACGACATCGGCTGGCTGCAGGACAGCCACCAATGGCCGGGCCTGAAATCGGTCGTCATGGTCGAGAGCGAACGCGAAACCAACGGCAAGGCGGAGACCGAGACGCGCTTCTACATCACCTCGCTGACCTTGCTCGCCAACGCTGTGGGACCGATGATCCGCAGTCATTGGATGGTCGAAAACGGCCTCCACTGGGTGCTCGACATGATCTTCCGCGACGACGAATGCCGCGTGCGGACCGACAACGCGCCCTTCAACCTCGCCATCGTCAAGCACATCGCCCTCAACGTGCTCAGAACCGGCAAAGCCAAAGATTCCCTGCGCATGCGACGCAAAGTCGCCGCCTGGGACGAAAACGCCCTAGCCGCCTACATCGCCGCATGACACCTTCAGTCGATTCCCCTGATGTTGCACTTGACGGACCACGCGACGCGGTATCATTTGCCGAACGTCGTTATTACAATTGCGAAGCGGCACTTACATAGTTTACACCTGCGCTCGCGCATCTTCCTTAGGCGACGCCGCGAAATTATTGAATTCGGCGAGGGGATTCCCAGGGCGGAGGATAATTCGTATGCGCGGCGGATGATAGACGAAAGCGCGATTCGCATCCGTTACGAGGCTGTCGGCGCCGGGCTCGATGAGCGGGGACGACGCCTTTTTGCAGCGGCGGAGGCGCGGGCGGCGGGCGTCGGCGGGGTCAGCGCGGTTGCGAGGGCGACGGGGATCGCTCGAAGCACGATTGGGCGAGGACTGAAGGAACTCGATTTTGCGCGAGCGATGAACAGGGTGCGGCGCGCGGGAGGCGGTCGACGAGCACTGGTCGAGAAGGACCCGACGCTGCTTGAGGACCTGAGAAAGCTTTTGGAGCCGGCGACGGTCGGCGACCCTATGCGACCATTGTTGTGGGTATCCAAGAGCCACGCCAAGCTCGCGGCGGCGTTGAGTGAGATGGGCCATCAGGTTTCGGCGAGCCGCATTCCGCAGCTGCTCGAAAGGCTCGGGTATCGTCGGCAGGTCAACCGGAAAACCAAGGAAGGCGCGAAGCATCCCGACCGCGATGCGCAGTTCGAACATATCAATGCACAAGTCCTGGCGTTTCAGAATGCGGGCCAACCGGTGATCTCGGTCGACACCAAGAAGAAAGAGTTGATTGGCGAATACAAGAATGCGGGCTCCGACTATCGGCCGCGAGGGCGACCCGACCTCGTCAACGTGCACGATTTCGTCGACGAGGACCTCGGCAAAGCCATTCCTTATGGCGTCTACGACATCGGCGCGAACGCCGGCTGCGTGAGCGTCGGCGTGGATCACGACACGGCCACGTTCGCGGTCAACGCCATCCGTCGCTGGCTCGATCTCATGGGACGCGAGCGTTATCCCGCCGCCCGTCAGTTGATGATCACCGCCGATGGCGGCGGCTCCAACGGCTCAAGAGTCCGCCTCTGGAAAGTCGAATTGCAAAAGTTGGCCGACGAAAAGGGACTGACGATCACGGTCTGCCACTATCCGCCCGGGACCTCGAAGTGGAACAGGATCGAACATCGTCTGTTCTGCCACATCACGCAAAACTGGCGGGGAACGCCTTTGACGAGCCGTTTGGCGGTCGTCGAACTGATCGCGGCGACGACGACCAAAGCAGGACTGACGGTGCGCTGTGTCCTCGACGAGAACAGCTATCCCAGGGGCGTCAAAGTCACCGACGAAGAGCTCGCGGCTCTAAACATCCAGAAAGACGCATTCCATCCCGAATGGAATTATACCATACGACCGCGCGAAAACGGGACGTCACACTGACGCAGTTATTTCGCGGCGTCGCCTTAGCGTCATGGGAAGGGCTGCGGGATGGTTGAGCTTCGCGAGGCATGGGCAGACGCATTGCCACAAGCCGATGATGACGAGTTGCTGTTTGACAACGTCGCAGGCGATGTGGTCGTGCTCGTAGAGACTTATTTTGATGAAAGCTATGATCCCAAACTGCTCTGTGTCGCCGGATATAGCTTTACCAGTCGCAATGCTCGGCTGTTGGACGGCGAGTGGCGAAAGATGCTCCTCAGATACAAACGCCTGCCGTATTTCCGCATGTCAATATGCAATGCAAGTGCCAACATTCGACCAGCACCGTTTGATTGGCTCAATGACCAGGAATGCGTAGCTATCGCCACTGAGGCCATTGGCCTCATAAACAAATATGCCTCAG
>CAWFVS010000006.1:0-26424 GCA_963819255.1 uncultured Alphaproteobacteria bacterium | reverse complement strand
ATGCGGGCGCCGCGCGCGCGCGCCGTTGCTACTGGGCTTCCAGTTGTTCGATCACGCGCGCAATCGACGACCGCCTGCCGCGCGCGATCGTGAGTTGCTCGGCGATCAAGGACAATTGCCGTTCGCGCAACGGGTTCTTCCGGACGAACTCATCACAGCCGATAATTGTCGTCAGTTCACGGCTCGCCCGTTCCAAGATGTTGATGACGCCGTTGGTCTCGTCGAGGTCGTGACGAAGATCCTGTACCCAAGGTCCGCTGCCTGACATGGCTCTACTCCCAATCTGGCGCCAATGCCTCGCCCCGGCGTGGGACCGCTCACGCGAACAGCATGCGCGCAGCGCGTCTTTCCTCCCTTTCAGATGGTCGTCACAAAGCCGCGCCGTTGCCGGCCGGCGATGATCCGGCCGCAACCAAGGCGGGCGCGTACGCTCAACCAGCCGCCTCGGTGAGCGCGACGATGGCGTTGAGCGCTTCCGAGTTCGGACGATAGGCTTCCCAGATCAGGGCGTTTGGATCATTCCGCAAATCGATCACACAGGCTTCACGGTCGCCGCAGCGCGGGCAATTTTTCCTGATCCTGTCGAACGCTTCGCGGAAGTCCCGGTCGGTCGCATCGACGTCCAGTCCAAGGATCTTCATCCGACTTCGCAGAAGCTCGTCGACTTCATCGGACGTCGCGGGATTTCCTGTCGAAAGACCGTCGTCGATTGTCATCAGGTCTTCCCTTCTTCTGGAGCTTGCTGCACTAGCCCTAAAAAACGGCTCCGCGCATTGACGTGGATCAAATCGGCGCCCAGTCCCGCCTGTGACGAGCCTGCGCTTGCCGTCGCTCGCTATCGAGTTCCTTCGCCGTTGGGCGCATCCGAGCGGACGCGCGAGAGGTGAGGCGCTGATTGAGGGGCGCGCTCAGTCCTCGTGCGCGAGCTCCCAGCGTGCAGGCGAGCGCCAGAGACGCGAACGCAAGAGCTCGCGCTCGTAGATGAACTCCTAGGGAAGCCGGTGGAAGAAGCGGTCGAACAGCTCCTCGTGGAGATGCGCCTCCTCGGTGCCCGCTTCCCGACCGACCGCCATGAGGTCGTAGAAGGTATCGCGTTCGTAATCGAGGTCTCGCCAGTCGATGTCCTCGTACCGCGGCATCCAGCCGATCGGGCTTTCCACCGCGTAGCCGCGCCCGTGCAGACGGTCGACGATCCACTTCAGCACGCGCATGTTCTCGCCGAAGCTGGGCCAGAGAAAGTTGCCGTCATCGTCGCGGCGGAACCAGTTGACGCGGAAGATGCGCGGCGGGCTGGCGACTTGCCGTCCCACGTCCAGCCAGTGGGTGAAGTAATCGGCCATGTTGTAGCCGCAGAACGGCAGCATCGCCATGGGATCGCGCCGCGTCTCGGTCACGCCGATCGCCGCCGCAGTCGCCTCGGAACCCATTGTGGCTGCGAGATACACGCCGTGGCTCCAGTTGAACGCCTGGAAGACGAGCGGCATGTTCTTGCGCATCCGGCCTCCGAACACGAAGCCGCTGATCGGCACGCCGGCCGGATTCTCCCAGTCGGGATCGATCGACGGGCACTGCGAGGCCGGCGCGGTGAAGCGCGAGTTCGGGTGCGCCGCGGGACGGCCGCACCCCGGCTGCCAGTCCGCGCCGGTCCAGTCGATCAGATCCGCGGGCGGCGTCTCCGTCATCCCCTCCCACCAAACGTCGCCGTCGTCGGTCAGCGCCACGTTGGTGAAGATCGCATTCTTGGCGCAGCTCGCCATCGCGTTCGGGTTGGAGAACTCGTTCGTCCCCGGCGCCACGCCGAAGAACCCGGCCTCGGGATTGATCGCTCGCAACCGCCCGTGCTCGTCCTTCTTGATCCACGCGATGTCGTCGCCGACCGTGGTCACCTTCCAGCCTTCCAGCTCTTTCGGGGGCACCAGCATGGCGAGATTCGTCTTGCCGCAGGCGCTCGGGAACGCGGCGCCCAAATAAGTCTTCTCGCCCGTCGGCGAATGGACGCCCATGATCAGCATATGCTCGGCAAGCCAGCCTTCGTGGCGGGCCATCACCGAGGCGATGCGCAGCGCGAGACACTTCTTGCCGAGCAGCGCATTGCCGCCGTAGCCCGAACCGTACGACCAGATGTCGTAGGTCTCCGGGAAGTGCACGATATATTTGCGGCTGATGTCAGCCTCGCACGGCCAGGGCGCGTCCGGGCTTTCGGGCGAATACAGCGCGCCGACCGAATGCATGCAGGGGATGAACGCGCCGTCGCCGAGCACCTCAAGCACGGCGCGCCCCATGCGGGTCATGATCCGGGTATTGACCACGACGTAGGGACTGTCGGTGATTTGCACCCCGATCTTCGCGATCGGCGAGCCCAGCGGCCCCATGCTGAACGGAATCACATACATGGTGCGGCCACGCATGCAGCCGTCGAAAAGGGAATGCAGCTTGGCGCGCATTTCCGCCGGCGGCGCCCAATTGTTGGTCGGGCCGGCGTCATCCTTGCTGAGCGAGCAGACGAAGGTTCGCTCCTCGACCCGCCCCACGTCGGACGGGTGCGAGCGCGCGAGATAGGAGTTCGGGCGTTTCTCCGGATTGAGGCGGATGAGCGTGCCGCACTTGACCAGCTGCGCGCACAGCCGGTCGTATTCCTCGACCGAGCCGTCGACCCAGTGGACGCTGTCGGGCTGGCAGAGCCGCCGCATCTGGCGGACCCAGGCCAGCAGGCGCTGGTTGGTCGCTGCGACAGATACGCTCACATCATTGTCCATGCTGGTCTCCGCGCTGGAGGCGCGCGCCGACCATCTTTAAGACCCCGACGGGACGCGCGATCGGCGAAGCTCGCCCGGATGCCGCAAAAAACGTGCCAGCTCCGCGCTTGCTCGCTCGCGCCTCGCCTGGGCGGAACCGACGCCGTCATATGCGAGCGAAGCGAAGGCAATCCGAGGTTCGCCGCCCTTGCCCATGGATTGCATCGTCGCTTCGCTCCTCGCGATGACAATTCCACGTGGCCGGGACCCGCTCTAATCCGCCGCGTTTTGCTGGAGCGCTTCTATCAAATCAAACCAGCGCGCCCAGACAGAGCAGCAGGGCGAAAATGGCTTGGTTTTGCGCACACTGCGCCAGAATGGCGTTGAAACCCCGCCCCGGCGGCTCGCGCACAAAGTGCGCGACAATTGCTATCGAATAGGGCGCGGCGGCCAGCGCCGCCCAGACGGAGCGGCCCGGCAGGAGAAGGGCCATGGGGATCAGCAGCAGGTTAGGCGCCAGCAGCAATAAGGCGAAGAGCGCGCCCGTCGCCCGCCGCCCCAAGACGATGGCGAGCGTCCGCCGGCCATTGCGCATGTCTTCGACGCGGTCGCGATGGTTGTTGACCAGAAGGACGGCCGCGGCGAACAGGCCGAGCGCCGCCCCGGCGACAAGAGCGACAGCGTCGAGCCGGCCGATTGCCAGCCAATAGGCGCCGCCGACGGCGAAAAAACCGAAAAAGACGAGGACGAAAAGCTCGCCGAAAGGCGTGGCGGCGATGGGGCGCGGACCGCTCGAGTAAAACCAGCCGCAAAGGATGGAAACCGCGCCGCCGACAAGGATCGGCCAGCCGCCCACCCAGACGAGATAAAGCCCACCCGCCGCCGCCCCGACGAAGCACAATCTTGCGCCTTTCTCCACCGTGGCGGCGTCGATCAGCCCTTCGGCGCAGACTCGTTTCGGACCGATGCGCCCATGCGCGTCGGCGCCGCGCAGAAAATCGGCGGCGTCATTGTGCAGATTGGTGGCGATCTGGATCAGGGCCGAGGCCAGGGCGGCGACAAGGACAGCGCCCCAGCGCAAGGCGCCGGCTCCGGCGAAGGCGAGGGCCGCCGCCACGGCCACCGGCGCGAGCGACAGGCTCAATGTGCGCGGCCGCGCCGCCGCGAGCCAGACCCTGATCAACTCGGGTCTTGAAACCGCCTCAGCTTCAACCACGCTTGCCCCCGGCGCCGAAATCCGCGTCCGTCGCCATGCGCGTTGCCGTATTAAGGCGACCGGGCTTGCCGGTCTTCTCGAGGATCGCGTTGGAGAGCGATCTGAGTGTGGATAGCATCTTCGGCCTCATTGGGCTCATCACTGATTACGGTTCGACGGAAGCCCGCATTCTTGACTGGCGTATACCCAGCATCGCCGAGAAGAGACAGATCATTGGTCATCTGCGCGCACAATCAGTAGAATTTCCGCTTCAAGTCGCGGTCGTAAGCTCTCGACGCCCATTCGTCCAAATCGGCGCTGAACGCAATTTGGCGTCGAAGACCGCCCAACGGCGGGTCGAACTCAACTTCGCCGTTTCGCCAAGCGACGCGGCCCAACATCCGGCCCTCAAACATGAGATCGGCGAAGTCTTCCCCCTGATCCTTAACGAGCATAAATCCGAACCGGGTCACTCCTCCGGGGAGGTGAACACCAACTGTTCGCAGCCGACCAAGCTCCCACAGCGTCAGGGAGTTCAGGAAATCAACTCGCGTCATCGGCCCGCGCCTTAGATTTAGCTTGAGGAGCTGCCGCAGGCGCAAAGCTGCCGGACGGCAGCGCTTTTCGCGCAAGAAACATGCCGGCCTTTGTCTTTCAAGAGGAAAAGGCGCTTCCCCGATGCGCCGACACCCGCCGAGAGGGAGGTCTCAGGCCGCCCTCTGTGCATTCGATTGGCAACCAGAACGACCATCGAGCCAAACCGGGCTCATTCTAAGCAGCCAATCAGCGCCGACGGCGCGCCATTATGAATGAAAAAACATTCAGCGTTTGGTCTTGGCCCTGCCGATGTGGCCCGGCTATTTTCATGGCAGATTTGCTTGGGCAGATCCGCTCATGTTGCTTCTAACCATGAACGGTCCACGCGTATTTTCACCACTAAGGACACGAAGTTTGCACGAAGGGCACGGTCGGCTGGTGTGCTTTGTGTGTCCTTGGTGCGCTTTGTGGTGAACGGTGCCAATCCGTTGGCCGGTCCAGGAATGTTTGCTTAGGCGGACCGTTCTCCTACGCGACCGGAATGAACGCTGCGGCGAGGGAACACTCGCCATCGTTCCCGCATGGCGCCTCAATCAACATGCGCCGCGCATGACCCGCTCGACGACAAGCTCGCCCGCGCGGAAAAAGGCGCTGCGTGGCGGGCGGTCGCGAAACGGCCAACTCCGCAACTGCACTTATGCAAGAGGAGAACTCGCGCGGTCTTCGGAGCCTCACAGCGGAATATTATCGTGCTTCTTCCACGGGTTCTCGAGTTTCTTGTTGCGCAGCATGGCGAGCACGCGCGACAGGCGCCGGCGGGTCGAATGCGGCATGATCACCTCGTCGATATAGCCGCGCTCGGCCGCCACGAAGGGCGACAGGAAGGTGTCCTCGTACTCTCTGGTGTGTTCGGCGATCTTCGCCGGGTCGTTGATGTCGGAGCGGAAGATGATCTCGACCGCCCCCTTGGCGCCCATCACCGCGATCTGCGCCGTCGGCCAAGCAAGATTGATGTCGCCGCGCAAATGCTTCGACGCCATGACGTCGTAGGCGCCGCCGAAGGCCTTGCGGGTGATGATCGTGACCTTCGGCACGGTCGCCTCCGCATAGGCGAAGAGAAGCTTCGCCCCGTGCTTGATCAAGCCCCCGTATTCCTGCGCGGTGCCCGGCAGAAAGCCGGGCACGTCGACGAAGGTGACGATCGGGATGTTGAAACAGTCGCAGAAGCGGACGAAACGCGCCCCTTTGCGCGAGGCGTCGGAATCGAGCACGCCGGCGAGCGCCAGCGGCTGGTTGGCGACGACGCCGACGGTCGACCCCTCGATACGCACGAACCCGGTGACGATGTTCTTGGCGTGCGCCTCCTGGATCTCGAAGAAGTCGCCCTCGTCGGCCACTTTCTGGATCAACTCCTTGATGTCGTAGGGCTTGTTCGGACTTTCGGGGATCAGCGTGTCGAGCGACATGTCGATCCGGTCGAAATTGTCGAAGCTCGGGATGGTCGGCGGCTGCTCGAGGTTGGAGGAGGGGAGGAAGTCGAGCAGGCGGCGCATCTGAAGGAGCGCCTCGACGTCGTTGTCGTAGGCGCGGTCGGCGATCGATGAGCGGGTGGTGTGGACCTGCGCGCCGCCGAGCTCCTCAGCGGTCACGGTCTCGCCAGTGACCGTCTTCACCACATCCGGGCCGGTGACGAACATGTAGCTCGTGTCGCGCACCATGAAGATGAAGTCGGTCATCGCCGGCGAATAGACGTCGCCGCCGGCGCAGGGGCCCATGATCAAGGAAATCTGAGGGATGACGCCGGACGACAACACGTTGCGTTGAAAAACCTCGCCGTAGCCGCCGAGCGCCGCCACGCCCTCCTGGATGCGCGCGCCGCCGGCGTCGAACAGGCCGACGATCGGCGCGCGGTTCTTCACCGCCATGTCCTGGATCTTGGTGATCTTCTGCGCGTGCGTTTCGCTCAGAGAGCCGCCGAATACGGTGAAATCCTTGGCGAAGACAAAGATCGTGCGGCCGTTGACGGTGCCCCAGCCGGTCACCACCCCGTCGCCGGGGATCTTGGTCGCCTCCATGCCGAAATCGTCGCAGCGATGCTGGACGAACATGTCGAACTCCTCGAACAAATCATGGTCGAGCAGAAGGTCGATGCGCTCGCGCGCGGTGAGCTTGCCCTTGGCGTGCTGGGCCGAGATGCGCTGCTGGCCCCCGCCCACGCGGGCGCGCTCCCTTCGGGCGTCGAGCTTGGCGAGGATGTGTTTCACTGCAGTTCAAGGCTCCGGAAAATGTGGCGCAATTGGGCATAGCACGCCGCAGGCGGCGCCGGAACGGGATCGGGCGATGAAGGTCCAGGTCTCCGGCATGCAAACGGACTGGCCGGAACTGTCCAGGCGGCCTATGAATTCGATGCAGGCGCAGGAATGGGGGATGTCGACAGCTTCCCGCTTCTATGCAGCCGGCCCGCCGAACGGGAGGAGCAAACGTGCCGATCGCCCGCATGGACCATTTCACGATTCTGACGATCCGACGCCGAGAAGACGGTCGCCTTCTATCGCGATGCGCTCGGCTTCGAGCCGGGGGCGCGGCCCGCGTTCTCGTTCCCGGGCGCGTGGCTCTACAACGACGGCAGGGCCGTCCTGCACGTCGTCGAACGCGAAGCCATTCCGGAGGGCGCCGGGGTCCTCGACCACATGGCGTTCTGGGGAACGGACCTGCCGAGCACTCTCGCCAAATTGAAAGCGCGAGGGATGAAGTACGATCTGCGGCGGCTGCCCGAGGGCGGCCATCTCGGCGGCCTCTGGCAGTTCTTCTTCTTCGATCCGAACGGCGCCCGGGTCGAAATCGACTTCGCCGCGAGCGAGCGCGGCGAAGCGCAGCCGCAGTAGAGGCGATCGCATCGCATCGGGTGGGAGCGTCCGAATTTGAATTTTGGATTTGGTGAGAAACTCGAACTGAGACGCAATTCGTCAGCGATTGCTTCTTGCGCTACAAATTCTGCATCTCCGCCAGCGCAGCCCCGCCTCCACCTTGCGCCGCGCCGTCGCCTCCTCGGCGGAGCGCTTTCTACGTCTCGCTCCCCTGGCAATAGGCGCGCGGGGGCGCGCCAAGCGCCCGCTGGAACATGGACGTGAAGGCCGCCGGATTGTCGTAGCCGAGGGCCATCGCGACCGACGTCACCCTTTCGCCCGCCGCCAGCCTCGGCAGCGCCATCACGAGGCACGCCTGCTGGCGCCAAGTCATGAAGGTCATCCCAGTCTCGCGCCGGAACAAGCGGGTGAAGGTGCGGCGGTTCAGTCCGAGCGCTTCGCTCCAGGAGTCGATGGTCTCGTGCACGTCCGGCCGGCGAAGGAAGGCGTGGCATCGGCGCGCCAGATCCTCGCGCGCCGGGAACGGCAGGGACAGAGGCAGATGGGGAAGCTGGCGGATCTCATGCTGGATCAAGAGCATCAGCGCTCCCTCGCGGCCGTGGATGTCGTACTCGCGAGGCAGCCGAACCGCTTCCTCGAGCAGGCTGCGCATGAACGGCGAGACGCCGACCACCTGGCAATGCTCCGGCATCCCGTCGATCGCTCCGGGCTCGAAATAGAGGCTGTTGGTGCGGACCGCGCCAAGCATGCGGACGCTGTGGGTGACCCCGGCCGGAATCCACATCCCCCGTTGGGGCGGCATCACCCACTCGCCGTGGACCGCGCTCACCAGGACGACCCCCGTCGAGCCATAGAGCAACTGATGGCGACGGTGTCGGTGCGGACGGACGGAATGACCGTCCGGATAGTCGGCGCTGCGCGCGACAACCGGCCGGCCGACTTCGGCGAAAAAGGTCTCGGCATGCGGCTCCAGCATGTCCCAGTCTCGTAGGACGGCGGCCCGGACGCGGTGGCGGGCCATCAATGGAAGTTTATTTAGGGCGCCTGCTGCGCCGGGCAAGCTGGGAGGCGCTGTGAGAGAAGAGACGTATGACCCCTGTCGCAATCTCCCGCCGAGGCCCTGTTGGACTCGCGCTGCCCGTGCTGCTCGCGGCGAGCGTTTGCCATTTCCTGAACGACGCGACCCAGTCGCTCTTCACGGCGAGCTATCCGATATTCCGGTCCGGCTTCGATCTGAGCTTCGGACAGATCGGCCTCCTGACGCTCGCCTATCAGCTTTCGGCATCGATTCTTCAGCCGATGATCGGGCTCTATACGGACCGTCGTCCCGCGCCCTATTCCCTGCCCGTGGGCATGGGCTTCTCCGCGGCGGCGCTCGTCACCTTGGCGTTCGCGCCGAGCTATCCCGTCGTCGTCGCCGGGGCGGCGCTGCTAGGCGTGGGGTCGTCGATCTTCCACCCTGAATCGTCGCGCCTCGCCCGCCTCGCATCCGGCGGCGCGCACGGCCTTGCACAGTCGATCTTCCAGGTCGGCGGAAACATCGGCGCATCGATCGGGCCCCTGCTCGTCGCCTTTATCGTGCTTCCGGGCGGTCAAGGCCGCCTCGCGGGCTTCGCCGTCCTGGCGCTGTGCGGCATCGCGATCCTCATGCGCCTGAGCCGATGGTACGCTGGCGCGCTGAGCGACCGGCCGCGCTCGCACACGGCCCGGCCCGCCGTCTCAGCGACCGATGGACGCATCGGCCGCGCGATGGCGATCCTCGCCGCTCTGGTCTTCTCGAAATACTTCTATATCGCGAGTTTCACGAGCTATTACGTATTCTACCTTGAGGACCACTTTCAGGCCACGCAGCGGACCGCGCAGATGTGTCTCTTTGTGTTCCTCGGCGCCGTGGCGATCGGAACCCTGATCGGCGGACCCGTCGGAGACCGCATCGGCCGCAAGACCGTAATCTGGGGGTCGATTCTCGGAATCCTGCCCTTCGCTCTCATCCTCCCCTACGCGAGCCTGCCGCTCACCATCGCCCTCAGCGCCATCATCGGGATGATCCTCGCTTCCGCCTTCCCGGCGATCGTGGTTTACGCCCAGGAGTTGGCGCCCCATCGGATCGGCACGGTGTCGGGCCTGTTCTTCGGCCTGGCCTTCGGCATGGGCGGTCTCGGCGCGGCCGTGCTGGGCGTTCTGGCGGACTACACGAGCGTCGAGTTCGTCTACAAGGTCTGCTCGTTCCTCCCGCTGATCGGAATGCTCGCGGCCCTGCTGCCGGAAACGAGGCCGCGCGTGAAGCCGGCGTCCGTGGCCGCGTCAGTCCGATAATCGTCGCGCCGCTCACGCGTCTCGCAGCAACCTCAGCGCCGTCGCCGCCGCCTCCATCTCGCGCCAGCGCGCCTGCCGCTGCGCGGCGGCCTCCGCATCGACGCCCCAAAGCTCGCTCTGGAAGTCCTCGTCGACATGCGCGGCGCGCCATGCCTCTTCGGGCGCGAGAAAACCCTCCGCCGTCGCCAGGGCGAGCAGCGCCGAGCCGGTCAGGGTCGTCATCGCGCTCAAGGAGGCCAGCGCCGCCGGATCGTCGAAGCTTTCGAGCGCGTGGCGGATCGCCGCGAGGGTCTCCGGCGGCTGGTCGACGGGCATCACCCCGGCCGTGAGCGCGAAGCCCGTACCGAGCGCGCGGGCCGCCCAGTCGAGAACCGGATCGAAGGCCAGCCGCTGGCGCTCGGCCAGCGCCTCGGGCCCCTCGGCGCGGTAGCAGACGAGGTCCGAGCTTGCGTAGCCGACGATCGCGGCCCGCGTCTCCGCCATCGTCCGCGCCACGCCGTCGATCGCCGCGTTGAGCAGGCGGGTCAGCGGCATGTCGGCCGCATTGAGCGTTTCGCCCTGCCGCGCCCATTCCTCCGCAACGCGACGCATGAGCGTCCGGCTCGCCGCGGCGAGCCTGTTGCGCGCCGGCGTCCGCGCGAAACGCCCGTCGAGCGTCAGCGCGTGCCGGCCGTCGGCCTCGCGCACCTCGACTTTCTTGTAAAAGCGCTTGACCGGCTCGGGGCGCATGTTGGCCTGGGCCGCGCGCATCGGATTGTTCCGCCCGTCCTCACTCATCGGGCGCATCCTCGATCGGATCATGCGCGGGGGGCTGGAAGCCGAACATGTCGAAGCTTGTCTTCATGTGCTCGGGCAACGGCGCGGTCACGTCGATCAGCCCTCCGCGCGGATGCGGCAGGACGAGCCGCCGCGCCACGAGATGCAGCTTCGGCTCGATCCCCGGCGGCACGGCGCGAAGCGGATCGTTGCGCGCCGGATCGTTGCCGGCCTTGCGGTTGTATTTCGGATCGCCGACGATCGGGCAGCCGATCGCCTCGCAATGGGCGCGCAGCTGATGGGTGCGGCCAGTGATCGGGCGCATCGAGAGCCAGGCGAGCCGAGGCGCGACCTTGTCGACTACGGCGTAAAGGGTCAGCGAGTGGCGGGCGTCCGGATCGCCGTGTTTGGCGACGCGCATCCGCTCGATCTGTAGCCGCGCTCGGTGAGCGCGGCCGACGCGGTCAGCGACCGCGTCTACAGGTGCGCGCGCCCCACGATCATCGCCCATGCCCTCGCCCTTGGCGAGGAACATCGAGATCCGCCCCTGTGCCGGCTTCGGCACGCCCTCGACCAGCGCCCAATAGATTTTCTTCGCCCGGCGCGAGCGAAAGATCTCGCCGAGTTCGGCGGCCATCTTGCGCGACTTGGCGACGAGCAGCACTCCCGCGGTGTCGCGGTCGAGCCGGTGCACGAGCACGGGCCGTGTCCCGTCCTTCGCGGCGAGCGCGTCGAGCATGCCGTCGATATGGCGCCTGGTCCCCGAGCCTCCCTGCACGGCGAGGCCGTAGGGTTTGTTGAGCACGATGACGTCGCGGTCCTCGAACAGGGTCATCGCCCGGATCGCCGCCGCATCCTCGGCATTGGCGCGCCTCGCGGCGGGCGCGGCGGCGGGAAGCTCGAGCGGCGGGACGCGCACCCTCTGGCCGGGCTCGAGCCGGGCCGAGACCTCGGCGCGCCGGCCCGCCACCCTGACCTCGCCCTTGCGGACGATCTTCATCAGATGCGACTGCGGCAGGTCGGGAAAGCGGCGGCGGAGCCAGCGGTCGAGCCGCATGCCGGCCTCGTCCTCGCCGACGGCGTGGACGGCGGCCTTGTCCGTCGCGGCGGGCGCCGCGCCTTCCGCCTTGCGGTCGTTTGGCATGGCGCGCCTGATAGCGCAGCCTCGTCCGGAGCGATAGCCGCGTCCGATGCCAGAGCTTTGCTCCGGCAGGTTGTCGCCCTGGAAAGAAATACCGCATTTTCAGTCTATTATGACGTACTTTACATGTACAAAATGAGCAAGACGACATCACGAGAACTAGGGACGCCCTTCTCCTTGACCCAAGGGATGGCAGGGGCGCCGGCGCCGTGACTGAGAGGCCATCCGTGGGACCTTTCTCGTGCTCTTCGTGCAGACTTCGGGTTCTTTGTGTTGAATTGAAAGTGAAAACACAAAGACCACTATGGACGCACGAAGGACACGAGCGTCGTATTGGTCGACTCGCAGCGCCCAGCTTTCGACAGGCGCACGTTGAGGTAGAATGAACGAGCAAGGAGCCCGTCATGTCCGGCCATTTCCATGCGGTTGTCTGGATCGATCACGCGCGAGCGCGCATCTTCCATTTCAATGTCGATGAGGCGGACAAGACCGTCATCCGTCCGGGCCACGCGGTCCGCGACGTCCATCACGGGGAGAAGCGCACCGGCCATCGGGTCGCCGAGGACAAGGCATTCCTCGAGAAGGTCACCGCGGCGATCGCCGACGCGGGCGCGATCCTGATCGTCGGGCCGGCGGACGAGAAGGACGCATTGGCAAAGTTCCTCGCCGAGCGCCATCCGGCGATCAAGACGCATGTCGAGGGGGTCGAGAAGGCGGATCATCCGACCGACGGCGAGCTTCTCGATTTCGCCCGCCGTTACGTCAGAGCCGCCGACCGCATGCGGCCTCTGTAGCCGCGCTCGATGAGCGCGGCGGCGCGGTCGCCGACCGCGCCCTACAATCGGGCCGCGGGGAGAAGGTGGACGCGCCGAAGGCGCGGCCGGATGAGGGGCGACGCCAACCTCGGCAGGTTGGCCCAGCCCCTCACCCCAACCCTCTCTCCGCAAGCGGGCGAGGGGGACCGAAACGGAGAGGTCTCATGCCCTACGAACTCTTCTACTGGCCGGGCATTCAGGGGCGCGGCGAATTCGTCCGCCTCGCGCTCGAGGAGGCCAGCGCGCCCTACGTCGACGTCGCCCGCGAACGCGGGGCCGGGCGCGGCGTCAAGGCGGTGATGGCGGCGCTGGACGGCGCCATGGCCCCGTTGACCCCCTTCGCCCCGCCCTTCTTGCGCGACGGCGACGTCGTCGTCTCGCACGTGGCCAACATCCTCTTCTATCTCGGCTCTAAACTCGACCTTGCGCCCCAGGACGAGGCGAAGCGTCTGTTCGCCCACGGCCTGCAGTTGACCATCACCGACTTCGTCGCCGAGGTCCACGACACGCACCACCCGATCTCGACCGAGCTCTACTACGAGGACCAGAAGGCGGAGGCGAAGGCCCGGGCGACCGCCTTTCTCGAGCATCGCGTCCCGAAATTCCTCGGCTATTTCGAGCGCGTCCTGAACGACAACCCGGCCGGCCCGGCGCACGCGGTCGGCAGCGCTCTCACCACGGTCGACCTCTCGCTGTTCCAGGTCTGGGCCGGCTTGGCTTACGCCTTCCCGCGCGCCTTCGCCGGCGCCGCGAAAACCTACCCTGCCCTCGCCGCGCTCGTCTCCGCCGTCGAGAAGCGCCCGAACGTCGCACGCTACCTCGCCTCCGACCGCCGGATTCCATTCGACGAGTTCGGCGTTTTCCGGCATTACCCGGAGCTCGACCAGCCGGCGGCGAAGGGGCGAAGGCGGCGCAATCGAGACCGCTCCGCCCGGTTTGCCGGCGCAGCGAAGGACTTGACGTCACCGGTGTCTGCGGCGACCATTCCCGTGCCCCGACTCACAGGGGACGCAACGGGAGGACGTGATGGCCAAAGGCGAGCAGAAGGGCAACAAGGAAGCCAAGAAGCCGAAGTCGGACAAGCCGAAGACATCCGAGTCGGCCTACAAGAAGACGTTGAAGGGCGGCAAGAAGGGCTGACGCCTTCCCGTCGCGGGCGCCGGCGTTGGCGCACTGACTGCGCCGGACGTGCTGTTCCGGCCGCTCCGCGCGGCGTCGGACATTGTCTGTCTCCACGCGCCTCGGGCAGCGGGACGGCGACCGCGGCGACTCGATGCGCCGGATCGGAGGGTGCGCGTCCTCGCGCACGAGGGGCGGCGGGGCGCCGCTCTTCCCGACTGCCCCCACTCTAAGTTTAAGGAAATCTTCCGTGAAGACGCCGCGGCGCCAATTGGGTGCAACCCGCCTTCATTGGCGTCGGATCCCACACACATTGCGGCAGACTTTCGCTGACATTTCCGCCATCGCGGACGAACGCGACCCGCCGGCGTTAACCACTCTCCAGCTTGAGACAAGGTGGCTGTTGCAGACAGCCGTTGACTCGAACATAAAAAGAACATAGCATGATCAAGTCATGATCTTACGCAAAGGAAGTCCGCCATGCGTCGAAATCGCTGTTCTCACCCTCCTCGACGTCGCCGAGCTCGTCGCGCTCGGCGCGTTCGTGACCATGATCGGCCTCGCCGCGCGCGCCTTCGGGGCCTAGGCTTCTCCTCGAGGCCTTTCGGCCCCTTGGACAGCGGGTCGCCAGCCTGCTACCGGGACCGGCGCGCGCCGAAGGCCCCCGCCGAACCCCGTGAGCCCGCCGATGGCTCCCGCCGCCCGCTCTCCCTGCGGCGAGTGTCGCCCTTACCCGCTCGGCGGACGGCCTCCGTCGGCGTCTCGCCGACCGCGCCCCACCCGTGCAAGCGATCAGTCTCCTTGGTCATTTCTCAAGAAAACGACGACCACATGCGGCCAGAGAAGCTTCTGGCGTTAGCCATGCTTGCAGAGAGAACGTTATTCATAAGTTCTTGCTTAATTCGCGTACTGCGATAGTTAGTACACCCTCACGCCAAGGCTTCGAATCGCTCAAGTGCTCTCGCCCTCGCTTCGTTATAGAAGAATACAAAGGCCTCTTCAGCAACAGGGACAAAGCTGCAGTATCAATATGTCCTTCATCATCCGCATCTCGAAATTCTAAGAACGGAGCGCATCACCAGACTACCGCTAAAGGGCCTCCCTATACCGTGAAAAGCAAATACGAGACGAGCCCTTCGCGTCCAAACCCATATTCAAGGAAACCCACGCTCTATAGTCGCTCGTATCTGCGAAGTATTTCAATTGAAACTTGGCATTATATATAATTTGTGAACGATAGTAATGAGCTGTTTCTTGATCTGATTGAGCAACAAAAGCCGCGGCACTCGGCGTAACTCTCTTGAGTGCGGCTGTTATGTCTGGAACAATACTTTCGAGGCGGGTTACAATATCCTGCCTAAGCGCATCGGCATGTCCGAAAACTCGCCGTAAACTCTGCTGTTTTTGGGCGTGGCGTTCCTCGGCTGCATTGAGCAGGCCGCCTAGCACCTGCTGCACATCCAATCCCGCGGCTAGCACGCTTTCAGAAATTGCAGTGGCTTGCCCGGAATTCAGCGCTCGCTGAAGACGTGCAATCAAATCGACGAGCGGCTTTTTAAGTTGATCACTGTCAGCAGCCTCTAAAGCATCGATGTATTCGACACGGTCGTCTCGTGTCACAACAAGCGGAAACAGGCCCGATTGCATGAGCACCAAGGAGGCCAACGCACGGGCCACTCGCCCATTGCCATCCTGAAATGGATGAATTTGCGTAAATCGATGATGAAGCCACGCGGCCTGCACGTCTGGGGCCACTTTCTCCTTTTGATGTTGTCGATGAATCACGACCAATCGGTCCATCTCTGATGCAACATGCTCAGGTGGGCAGTAAGCGTATATCGTGCCATTTCGGATCGGCGAGTTGGGGAGAGCTTTCCAGTCACCCCGAATGATTGGAACAGAAACGCTTCTCCCCAGTGCGTCAACAGCCTCCGTTGATGTTTGGCTTCGTAACAACGCGGAGTGAAGCTCTTTAATGTATGAGGTCGATAGCTCCCTTCTCTGCGAGATAAAATCAAAGATTCCGTCTAGTGCGGCCTTCTGATCCTTTAGTAGCTGAATCACGTAATTAGGGGGCTGATTGGTTGAACCGTGAACCAGCAATTCAACCTGGAAACCGCGCTCGATTAACGTCTGAGTTACGCCACGGTCGATGTCGTAGAGGTTTTCGAGTACTCCGGTTTCGATTGCCCATTTGCGGCCGAGTTGTTCAGTGAACTCAGCAAGTTGTTTGGTTCCCTTTAGGCGATCTTGCTGCTCTCGCCAAATCTTCCGAATGCCGTCAATTTCACTCGCCGTCAGGGTGCGCCAATCAACTCCGATGTCTGTTATTCCTGTTTCGGGAGACCAAATTGGTTTAGTATCCGGCATTTTCACAATGCGCCCGTTTGTGATGTCGCCATTTTCGCATTTGGTTTTTCAGCGTGCAATGAGCCGGCGCCGCCTCTTAAGCCGGCTCCGAGGTTTGAGCACCAAGAACACGGGTCGCGCCAGCAATCTCTTTAATGGAACGTGGCCAAGACGATCATAGTGGTTTTCACCATCAGAGTTCCTAATCGTTGAGGCCTGCATGACCCCCGCCGCCCGCGTCGCCGCCGCGATCGAAGTTTTGTCGGACATCGAAGCGCGCCGCCGTCCCGCCGCCGACGCGATCAAGGACTGGGGTCTCGCCCATAGGTTCGCCGGCTCCGGCGACCGGGCGGCGATCTCGGGCCTCGTCTATGACGCGCTGCGGAAGAAAAGCTCGTCCGCCTGGCTGATGGGCGAAGCGACGCCCCGCGCCGAAATGCATCGGCGCCCTGAGGCAGACCCGCGGACTCGACCCCGACGCGGTCGCGGCGCTGTTCTCCGGCGAAGGCCATGCGCCGGCGCAAGCTGACGGAGGCGGAGCGCGCGCGACTGACGGGCGCCGACCTTTTCGGCGCGCCGGCCCATGTTGCGGGCGATTTCCCCGAATGGCTCGCGCCGCATTTCGAGGCGAGTTTTGGCGCGGCCGCGGCGGAGGAGGGCCGCGCGCTCGCCGAGCGCGCGCCGGTCGACCTGCGCGCCAATCTCCTCAAAACGAACCGCGAGAAGGCGTTGGCCGCGCTTGCTCACCTTTCGCCTGAAGCCGACGCCGCTCTCGCCGGTCGGCCTGCGAATCCCGCTGCGCGCCGACGGCCGCGGGCCGGCGCTCGCCGGCGAGCCGGCTTACGTCAAGGGCCTGGTCGAGGTGCAGGACGAGGGCTCGCAGCTCGCCGCCCTGCTTGCCGAGGCCAAGCCCGGCATGCAGGTCCTCGATCTTTGCGCCGGCGCCGGCGGCAAGACGCTGGCGCTCGCCGCCGCGATGGACAACCACGGCCAGATCTATGCGACCGACGCCGACGGACGCAGGCTCGCGCCGATCTTCGACCGGCTCGCCCGCTCGGGCGCGCGCAACGTGCAGGTGCGCAGCCCCCGCGGCGAGGCCGACGTGCTCGGCGACCTCGAGGGCCGCTGCGACCTGGTTTTCATCGACGCGCCCTGCACCGGCTCGGGCGCCTGGCGGCGCAACCCCGACGCCAAGTGGCGCGTCCGCCCCGGCGCGCTCGAGCAGCGGATGAAGGACCAGGACGAAGCGCTTGAGAGCGCCACCCGATTCGTCAAGCGGGGCGGCCGCATCGTCTATGTCACCTGCTCGGTGCTGCGGCCGGAGAACGAGGATCGCGTGGCGGAGTTTCTCTCCCGCCACGACGACATGCTGCCTCTCGACGCAAAAACCCAGGCTCGCGCCGCGGGCCTCGCCCCGCTCGCCGAGCACGCGTCGCCCTTCGGCCCCGGCTTTCGCCTGAGCCCCCGCGCGACCGGCACGGACGGCTTTTACGTCGCGACGCTCATGAGGATGTGAGATCGGAGCGAGGCTATGAGCACGGGTTCAGTGGCCCCAGTCGAGAAGATAAGAAACGTCGGGCCCGATGAGGGCTTTAGTCGAAATGTCTCAGCCGCGGCCAGACCCTCTCGATCGGTTCGCGGATGTCGCGGCAGAGCCACAGCGTCCGCCCTGATTCCTCCGGCATCGCCAGCGGATTGTCGAATCGCCCGACCGGCTCGACCGCCCGGAACAGTTTCAGGAGCCCCGCCCGCGTTCCGCCGAGAACGAGAACCACGCTGCCATCCGCGCCGCGCGGGCCCCACAGAAAGTAGGTCTCGTGGCCGCTGATCGCCGGAGGCAGGCGCCAGGGAGCGCCGAAAAAATCGACAGCGGCGGCGTCGCCGTAGTTCCAGGCGAAGAAAACGGCGCGTTTCCTCTCGTCCGGTGGAAGCGCCTGATAGGTCTTGCCGACCGCAGCGGCGAGCTCCGGCCAGCCGAACATGTCGGCGTAATATTGCGGCAGCTCGCCGAGGCGCAGGCGTTCGCCTGTGCTGGGCCGAAACCGGATCGCCCGCTCGTAGGCGATGAAGTCCCGGATCGGGAGGACCGGCAGGAACAGCGGCGCGGTGAGCGCGGCGCCGGCGAGCACGAGGGCGGCGAAAGCCGGCCTCGCGACGCGCGGCAGCCAGGCCTCGAGCGCGACCGCGCCGCCCGCCATCAAGAGCGGATAGGCTGGGGCCAGATAATAGGGCCGGCCGCGGCCGATGACCGCCGCGGCGACGAGAAAGACCCAGCTCAAGGCGATCCACCGGTACGGCGCGAAACGCTTCCAGAAGGCGAAGGCCGCGATCCCGGCGATCCACACCGGGGCCGTGGCCGGCCCGAGGGTCAGCGCTTCCTGCACAAGGAACGCAACGGGCGACAGCGGGATATTTTTCTCCGCCGCCAGTACGGCGGTATGGGCGACGAATGGCCAGCCGTTCGCCGCCTGCCAGATCAGGTTCGGCGCGGCGATGGCGAGCGCGAGCAGCGCCGCCGCCCACGGCTGCCAGCGCGCGAGCAGGCGGCGCTCGGCCGTCAAAAGCAGCCCCGCGGCGAGCGAGACGAGATAGAGTGCGACGGTGTATTTGGCGAGAAAGGCGACGCCCGCGATCACGCCTGCGGCGAGCCAAAGGCGCGGCTCCTCCTCCTGCTCGGACTTGATGATGCAGAGCGCAATCGCGAGCCAGGCGAGCGGCTGCAGGCAATCGGTGGTGAGGATCACGCCGAACAGCTGCAGCGCGCCGCCGCCGAAAACCGCGAGCCCCGCCAGCCAGCGGGCGTAGCGGCCGCCGCCGAGCAGGCCCGCCGCATGCGCCGCGAGCGCCACGGTCGCCGCACTGGCGATCGCCGGGACGAGCCTCAAGCCGCGCAGCGAATGGAACGCCTCGTCCGAGGCCCAGGCGATGAGCGGCGTCAGCGGCGGCTGGTCGGTGAAGCCCCAGGCAAGATGCCGGCCGCAGACGATGAAATAAAGCTCGTCGCGGAAATAGCCATAAAAGCCGTTGACCCAAAAATGCAGCGCGAGCGCCGCGAGCCCGAGGACCAGCTCCGGGCGATCGGTCAAGGACAGCCTACTGCGCATAGGCTCTACGCCTCCGCAACGCCGGCTGGATGGCGCTCCCGCCATCGTCCCCGCCCTGGCCCATGGCGGCGCGGCGGCCCTCCGCGCTGGCGGCCCCATGACGAGGCGCAGCCGCGACCTCCGCCGCAAGGCCCGTCACCTCACGCGAGCAGCCATGCGACGTCGATCGCAAGTTGGGGAACCTGCGCCGGGCTGAGCTGTCCGGCGGCGAGCCGCTCGCGGAAGGCGTAGGCGCCGTCCTTCGGCTCCCGATAGATCTCGACGCCACCGCCCGGAATATCGACGATCCACACTTCAGGCACGCCGAACCGCGCATAGAGGGCGAGCTTGGTGTTTCGGTCGTAGGCAAGCGAACTGTCCGAGACCTCGACGAGCAGGAGGACGTCGGCGGCGGAAGGATGGCGCGCCTTGTAATGGTCCGACCGCGGGCGAAGGAGCATGACGTCGGGTTGGGGCTCGTTGTAGGCGTCGAGGCGCAGCGGGGTCTGGACCGTGAGCAGGGCTTGGCCGGCGGCCGCGGCGCGCGCAAAACTTTCGATGAGCCGGTTGGCAGTTCCCGCGGGCGCGCTGCCGATCGGCGTCATGTCGATGATGTCTCCGTCGATCAGCTCGACGCGACGCGGGTCGGTCAGTATGCCGGCCTCGGCCATCCTGTAATAAGCGTCGACGTCGAGGCGATGTCGGGTCGGCGCAGCGGGGTGGTCGGGGATTCCGGCCATGGCTCTCTCCGGCGCCGAAGTCTAGGCCGCACAGCCCGCGTCGCCAAGTCCGCAACCCATCCGCAGGTCATCGCGCCGGCGCGCCGCCGGTTCATGACCTGCCGAACACCGCGTTTCAACCGCTGACGAGCGCCGACCTACACCCCCTCCGGATGATAATTCGGGCTCTCGCGGGTGATGGCGACGTCGTGGACGTGGCTTTCGCGAAGGGCGGCGTTGGTGATGCGCATGAACTGCGCCTTCCGTTGGAAGTCGGCGATCGTCCCGGCCCCGACATAGCCCATGGCGGCGCGCAGGCCTCCCGCGAGCTGGTGCACGATCGCCCCGGCCGGCCCGCGATACGGCACCTGGCCCTCGATCCCCTCGGGCACCAGCTTCACCTGGTCTTTCACGTCCTGCTGGAAATAGCGGTCGGCCGAGCCTGCCGCCATGGCGCCGAGCGAGCCCATGCCGCGGTAGCTCTTGTAGGAGCGGCCCTGGTAGAGGAACACCTCTCCGGGGCTCTCGTCCGTGCCGGCGAGCAGCGAGCCGATCATCACGCAGTCGGCCCCGCCGGCGATCGCCTTGGCGAGATCGCCGGAATATTTGATCCCGCCGTCGGCGATGACCGGCACGCCCGCGGCGCGCCCCGCTTCGGCGGCCTCGAGAATGGCGCTGAGCTGCGGCACGCCGACTCCGGCCACGATCCTTGTGGTGCAGATCGAGCCCGGCCCGATGCCGACCTTGATCGCGTCGGCGCCAGCGTCGATCAGCGCCTGCGCGCCCTCCCGGGTCGCCACGTTGCCGGCGACGATCGAGACCTTGTTGGTCGCCCGCTGGATGCGGCGCACCTGCTCGAGCACCTGCTCGGAATGGCCGTGCGCCGTGTCGACGACGAGGCAGTCGACGCCCGCCGCCATCAGCATTTCTGCGCGCTCGAACCCCCTGTCGCCGACGGTGGTGGCGGCGGCGACCAGGAGCCGCCCCTCGGAATCCTTGGCCGCGTTCGGATGGGCGGTCGCCTTCTCGATGTCCTTGACGGTGATGAGGCCGACGCAGCGCCCCGCCTCGTCGACCACCACCAGCTTCTCGATCCGGTGCTGATGCAGGAGGCGGCGCGCCTCATCGTGGCTGACCCCCTCGCCGACCGTCACCACCTTGCGCGTCATGAGCTCGGTCACCGGCTGGCGCGGGTCGTCGGCGAAGCGCACGTCGCGGTTGGTCAGGATGCCGAGGAGCTTCGCCGCCTTCCCGTCGCGGCCGCGCTCGACCACCGGAATGCCCGAGATCGAGGCCCGCCGCATGACGGCGAGGGCGTCGGCGAGCGTCGCGTCGGGGAAGATGGTGATCGGGTCGACCACCATGCCGCTCTCGAAGCGCTTGACCTTGCGCACCTCCTCGGCCTGGTCGGCCGGCTGGAGATTGCGGTGGATGACGCCGATGCCGCCCGTCTGCGCCATGGCGATGGCGAGCCGCGCCTCGGTCACCGTGTCCATCGCCGAGGAGACGATCGGAAGATTGAGGCGGATCGTGCGGGTGAGGCGCGAGGCGATGTCGACCGCGCTCGGCACGACGGCGCTGTGGCCGGGCCTGAGCAGCACGTCGTCGAACGCAAGCCCCTCCGGAAAGCCGGTCTCCAGGTTCGCCATCCGCCTGATCCTTCGTCCGACTCGCGGCGGAAGCCGCTGCTTGGCGCGGCTGCCTAACACGGGCGGTGCGAAGTTCCTAGAACGCGAGAGCGCCCAATCCCAAACGAAAGCGCGGCGGAGGGGCTCCGCCGCGCCTTTCGGGGCGGCGCGCAGCCGCCCGCGCGCCGGACGCTCCTCTAGTGGGGCAGCTTGTCGGCGAGCACGTCCACTCGTCGGATTTCGGGCGTCTTCTCGAACAGCTGCGGCGCCTTCGACATCAGCTGCGTCGCCAGCTTGCCCTGCAGATGGACCTCCCGGCTGCGTTCGTTCATGAACGCGTCGAAGATGCCGAAGGTCCGCGGTCCCATGCGGATGGCGAACCAGGCTGTGGTGCCGGGCTCGTCATCGACCATCGAACGCGCGCCGGAGAGGAAGGTCGCGACCTCCTGCTCCCTGCCCGGCTTGGCTTCGAGTTGGATGTAAAGCGCATGCTGCGTCATTTCACACTCCTGTCATCGTCCCCGCCGCCTCCATAGATCAGGATTTCGCCGGTTGGATGGCGCGAGCAGATGTTTGCACCTTTGCCATCGCGGCGCGCCACGTTTCGATAATCTCAGTAGGCTTGGCCGCCGACCGACCGAGATCAATTAAGGGCGGCGACGCGGCTAACGGACGCCGCCTATGCTCGCTTCACCCTCCCGAAGCTCTCCGCCTCGCCAATCTTGAAAGCAACAGTGAGAGTGGGTCCCCACCCTCGAAGCGCGGGACGCCGGACTTTGCGCTTCCGTCCCTCCACTCCAGCCGGATGTCCCGAGTTTTTGATGGGGATCAAACCGCGTGGCGTCACAGGAGACTAGGATTTTATTCTGAACGGCTTGTTTTGGAGGCAAGTCATGCACATCGATCAGTTCTGTGAGGAGCTTCACCAGAAGGTTGCGATGACCAAGAGCAGCCTCGAGGGCCTGAAGACGAAGATGGAGATGCAGGCGGCGGAGGCTGAAAAGGATGCGCGGAGCTATCTGGAGATGGTGCGCGAACGGCTCGAGCAGAATTGCAAGAAACTCGCCGCCGCCCATAAGGAGGCGGAGGCCTGGGCCGATCATCATAAGGCGGAAGCAAAGAAGAAAGTCGCCGAGTGGAAGGCGAAGGGAGACACGGCGAAGCTGAAGACCCGTGCGGATCTCGCCGAGCAATATGCGGCGGCGGCGAAAGAGCTCGCGATCGCCGCCATCGACGAGGCCGAGGAGGCGGCGCTCGAGGCTTGGCTAGCGCGTAAGGACGCTGAATTTGTGCACGGGAAGGCGGCGGCCTGACCGGCGGCTCCGTCGGCGAGCGCTCTCAGGCGCTCACACGGATTTTTCGCGCCGGGCCTCACTCGAGCGGACCCGGCGCCTTGAGGAAAGATTTCGATGACTGCTCATACCTTTGGACCGCAGCGGGCCATCATCGATACGCTCAAGGCTCGCTGGCGGCTCTATGCGGTCGAGGGCGTCGTGATGATCGTCCTCGGCGTGCTTGCGGTTGTGTTTCCGGTCTTCGCCATGCTCGCCGTCGATCTCTATCTCGGCTGGGTGTTCCTGCTCGCGGGCCTGCTCGCTCTGGCGGCGGTGTTCTCGGCGCGCCACATTCCGGGCTTCTGGTGGGTCGCTCGTCACCGCGATCCTGGCCATCGTGCTCGGCTTGGCGCTGCTCTTGAAGCCCGCCGGCTGGCATCTTTTCGTTGACCGCCGTCCTGGTCGCCTACTTTGTCGTCAAGGGTATCTTCCAGACGGCGGCGGCGCTGAGCTACCGCGAGGCGATCCCGCATTCCTGGGGTTGGCTGCTCGCGAGCGGCCTCGCCGACCTCGTGCTCGCGGCGATCGTCATCTCCGGCTGGCCGGGAACGGTCGGCTGGACGCTCGGGCTCTTGGCCGGCGTAAGCCTGATAACCTCGGGCTTGGCGATCGAGATGGTGGCGCTCGGCGTGCGCAGCCTGGCGCTCTCGGTGAAGGAGGAGTTTGGCCGCTGACCGGACGCGGGCGAAGGCGGCCCCGATCAGTCCCTGGATGACCGGGCCGCATCATCGCGATCGCGGTGGAAGTGGGAGTTTTGGCTGGAGGGTTGGTGATTATGGGCGAGTTTCAAAACATGGCGATCCAAGTCCCGCAGGAGCTTGTCCAGTATTGGGGATGGTTCCTGGCGTGCGGAGTCGGCTTGGTCCTGTTGGGCCTCATTGCTGTCTGGCGTTCGGTCGCCGCGACCGTCGCCACAATGCTGTTCTTCGGTTGGCTGCTGATCGCGGCGTGCGCGCTCGAGATCGTGCAAGCCGTCATGGTGGGGCATTGGGCCGGGTTCTTTCACCACTTGCTCGGCGCGGTCCTGTTTGGCGTGGCGGGCTTCCTGCTGGTCATGAAGCCGATCATCGGCGCCGAGGTCGCCACGATATTCATGGCGGCGTTCTTCCTCATCGGCGGGTTGTTCGAACTCGTCGGCTCGGCGGCGATCCAGCTGCCCGGATGGGGCTGGCAGGTGGCGGACGGAGTGATCACCATTGCGCTCGGTCTCATGGTTTTCGCGCAATGGCCGGCCTCCGGTCTTTGGGTGATCGGGCTTTTCGTGGGGATCGATCTGGTTTTCTACGGCATCGCCTGGATCGCGCTCGCCGCCGGGCTTCATTCGGCGTGAGCGGGGTGTCAGTGGGGCGGGAAAGCGGAGCGCCAGCATGAAACTCGTCGTTTCAGCCAATGACGGCTCCGAAGGCGCGGAGCGAGCTGTCGCTTTTGCGGCTGGCCTTGCCAAAGCGTTCAATGCGAAACTGTTGATCGTGCACGTCAGTATGGAAAATCTCTCGCAAAAGGAGCTCGTCTACCTTGAACGCGTCGGGGTGACGGAAGGCGATGCGCTGGAGGAAATAAGCCGCAGAATTCTGTTGAAAGCGAAGGCGGTGGCCAAGGATCACGGCGCAGGGAAAATCGAAACGATGTCCGCGGCGGGGGATCCGGCGGAAATGCTGATCGAGATTGGCAGGAATAGACACGCAGACGCCATTGTGGTCGGCCGGCGCGGCCTCGGGAGGCTCGAAGGCCTTCTTCTTGGCAGCGTTTCGCAAAAGCTATCGTACCTGTCGCCTTGCGCCGTGATCATCACACCCTGATGGCGAACGCCGATGTTCCCCCTGGCCGACGCCTCCCGCCGCCAACGCACGCTGCCGGTCGTCACCGTAGCGATCGTCGCGCTCAATGCGTTCGCGTTCATGCTCGAGCTGGCGGGGGGCGAGGACTTCGTGCTGCGGTGGGCTCTCGTCGCGAACAACATTACGGCCGGCCGCGACTGGATCACCTTTCTCACCTCCATGTTCCTGCACGGGAGCTGGTCCCACATCATCGGGAACATGATTTTCCTCTGGGCCTTCGGTCCGGAAATCGAAGACGCCATGGGGCCGGCGCGCTATGCCGTCTTCTATTTGGTGGGCGGCGTCGTGGCGATGACGGCGCAGATCGCAGGCGACCCGCATTCCACGATCCCGGCGCTCGGCGCGAGCGGCGCCATCGCGGCCGTCATGGGGGCGTTTCTCGTCACTTATCCGCGCGACCAGATCCGCACGATCGTCTTCTTCGGCATTTTCTTTCGCGTTACCTTCATACCCGCCGCGCTGCTGATCGGCCTGTGGTTCTTGCTCCAGCTTGTCAGTCTGGGAGCGGTCAGCGACGTGGAGACGCAGACGGGGACAATGGTGGCGTATCTGGCGCATATCGGAGGCGGCGTATTCGGCGCGCTGACCGCCCGCTTGTTCGAGGACAAGGAGAGGATCTCCGACGATCGGGACTTCTAAAATCGGGAGCCCGGGCCGCGCGAATTTGAGCGGCGTCAATGCGCATTGCGTTCCAGACTTTATCCTTCCCAGAGTACGCCCAAGAAATGGAGGATCTCATGGCCAACGCTGAGACTAAGACGCCGGGACCTGAGACAAAGGTCCCTGTCAAGACTGAACCCAGATCGCGGGCGCCGTCCTCGGCCATGCAGCCGTGGCGGCCGTTCGACAATCTGCGTCGGGAAGTCGACCGCGTGTTCGAAGACTTCATCATGGATCCGATGCGGCTTCCGTTCCGGAGGCCGGTCTTCGACATCGAGCCGTTCTGGCAGCCGGCGTCCTGGATCACCGCCCCCGCGATCGACCTCATCGAGCGGGAGGAAGCGTTCGAGCTGACCGCCGACATGCCTGGGCTCGAGGCCAAGGACGTCGAGGTCAAGGTCGCCAACGGCGTCCTGACCGTGAAGGGCGAGAAGCAGCTGGAGAAAGAGGAGAAGAGGGAGGACTTCCACTTGAGGGAGCGGCGCTTCAACTCCTTTGAGCGCTCGATCCGGGTTCCTGACGGCGCCGACACCGAAAAGATCGAGGCGAGCTTCAAGAACGGCGTCCTCAAGGTCATGATGCCGAAGACCGCCGAGGCGCTGAAGTCCGTCAAGAAGGTCGAGGTGAAGGGGCTTGAGTAGAGTTCGCGGCCGCCCGAGAGGGCGGCCGCGTGTCCAATGGCCCGCATCGAGGAGCCGGAGCAGGTGTGGCTCGTTGCGGCGTAGCATTTGTGATCGCACCGCGAAAACGCATTATCGCTGAACGACCTCGATCCGCCGATGTCGGTCCGTTACTTGAGCACCACGACGCCGCCGATCAACTCCATCTGTGCTTCGAAGGATGGCGCGCCGTCCTCGGCGACATCGGCCACCACGGCCGCCTTGCCTGGCGTCAGTTCAGCCGAAACCTTTTCAACAAATCCGGCGTCAGCCCTTTGGCTGATGAGATCGGCCGATTCGCCGAGAATTGCGCCGCCCGAAGCCCCAATTGCCGCCGCAAGCGGACCGCCCAGTTTCCCCGCCAACGCGCCGATCAAAGCGCCGACAGCCGAGCCCCCGCGGCCTTCCTTCGTGATCTCCTGCACCGACAGTTTTCCGCCCTGATCCCTTACAACGACGGCCGAACCGAAGAGCTTGATCCCCTTCCCCCCGTGCATGTTTCGCAGAGCGCGGATTGCCTCGGGGATCCTCTCCTCGTTGGGAAAGACTATTGCGACAAATTTGCTCATCGAGGCCTCCTGTTCGTTTTGCTCGGCGACGTGGCTGGGGCCTTCTCCCAATGGACTGATGTCTTTCGTTTGGAAAGTCGCCAATCGGCTGGCGCATCTTCCTA
>CAWFVS010000005.1:0-90696 GCA_963819255.1 uncultured Alphaproteobacteria bacterium | reverse complement strand
GTTTTCCCTGCGCAAGGAATCGGACGCGCTGAAGAGCTACGCCACTGGGAGGCCAGAAGGACAGCGTCACAAAAAGAGCCGCACGCTGAGGGAGCGGATCGAGCAGGTGAAGCACGATATCGAGATCGCCGAACGGGCCTACGACCTGAATAAAGCGGCGGAGCTGAAATGGGGGACGCTGATCGGCCTGGAGAAGGAGCTGAGGGAGGAAGAAGCGCGGCTGGCGTCGGAGAACAAGCAGAACCGGCTGTTGAAGGAAGAAGTGGACGAGGAGGACATTGCGCAGGTGGTGTCGCGGTGGACGGGCGTGCCGGTGTCGCGGATGCTGAAGGGGAGGTTCACAAGCTGCTGCACCTGGAGCAGCAACTGCACAGACGCGTGGTGGGCGACCAGCGAGCAGACTCTCGCGGTCATTCGCGCGCAAGGAGACGCCGTGGCGTCGCGTCTCGCACAGGCTGCGGACTTCGGCGGGCAGCGCCGTCGGCGCCCATGGAGACGCTTTTGTGGGGCGCATCGACGCCAGCAGTTCGGAGGCGGTCAAGACGCTCCGCCGGCACGCGGACGCCGTCGCTGCGCGTCTCGCCGAGGCCGCCGACGCGGTGCATTTGCAGGGAGACTCCGTCGCGTCGCGTCTCGCCGAGACATCGCTCACGATGCGGGCGGCGCTCGACGAACACGCCCAGGAAATCGTCGGCCGCATCGACGCCAATCGGGCTCAGACGGTCGAAGCCATCCGCGCGCAGGGCGACTCGATCGCGGGCCGGCTCGGCGAGGCCAGCGACGCGCTCGCCCGCGACTTCGGCGATCGCTCCGAGTCCTTGCTCGATGGGCTGGACGCCGCCCGCGCCCGGCTTTCCGACACCGTGCTGGTTCACGGCGCGGATCTGGTCGACCGTCTCAATGGCGCGTCCGACCGCCTGCAAGAGACCGTCATCGACCGCGGCCAGGCCCTTCGTGAAGCCCTCGAAAGCTCCAGCGAACGCGTGGCAAGCCTCTTGCGCGATGGCGCCGCCGACGCCTCGGCGACTCTCGATGCGGCGGCGACACGGTGGAGCGAGCAATTCGATTCGCGCCAACAGCAGTTGCGCGGCGCAATCGAGTATCAGAACGCCGCTGTCGAAGCCCTTATCGAGGAATCCACGCGCCGGATCGCGGACTCCATGTCGGCCCAGGCGGCGACCACGCAGTCGCAAATCGAGCAGGCGGCGGCGGAGTCGCTCGGCAAGTTCGACGCCGAAGCGGCCGAGGTCGGCCGCCGCTTCGTGGCGCTCGCCGACGACGCCGCCGCCAAGGTCACCACCGGGGCGACCGACATCCACGAGGCCCTGACCGCGCAGGTCGCGTCGTTCGAGGGCATCGTGGGCGAACGCGGCGCCCGCCTGGTCAAGTCCCTCACGGATCAGACGAAGCGGATGCGCGAGCAGGTGGAGACGCTCGATGATCTGGTCGGCGAAAACGGCCACAGCGTCGTCGATCGCATCGCTGGCCACTCGAGCGAGCTCAGCCTCCGACTCGCCGACCATCTCGGCGCGCTGGATTCCACGCTGCGAGACCGTCGCGAAGACTTCGACCAGCGCTTCAGCGACCATCTCGAGCAGTTGTCGGCAGAATCCGCCCAGCGTCTGGGGCAATTCGAGAACGCTTCGGTCGCGCACTACGACGCGATCGATCAGGCGCTCGCCTCGCAGTCCCGCCGCATCGAGGCTTCACTGGGCGAGAATCTGGCGCGGTTCGAGGGCTCGATCGACGGACGCGGACGCGACCTCGTGCGTCAAATCGGCGACCGATCGGAAGCGCTCGCCAACGACCTTTCCGTGAAGCTCGGCGCGATCGAGGAGACGCTGGTCAGCCGGGGCGCATCGATCGACGAAAGGCTCGGCCGCCGCAACGAGGAAGCCGCGGCCCTCATCGATTCCCGCCTCCGTGCGATGGAGGAGAGCGCCGAATCCAGGCTCAACCAGCTTTCCGGCTCGCTCGAAGGCCTGCTTGCCCGCATCCAGGAGGGCCTCGCTCAGCGCGGTCGCGCGCTCTCGGAAATCCTGGCCCGCAACACGCTCGAAATCGCGCGCACGCTCGGCGACGGCGGCCGCGAGATCGTTCAGGGCATGGACGCCAAGTCGGCCGAGATCGGCGAGACGTTGCAGAAGAGGGCGGGCGAATTGACGCAAACGGTCTCGGCGCTCGCGCAAGACATCAATGCGACGCTTTCCGGACGCGTGGAGGATGTCTCGCGCTCGCTCGGCGTCGGCGTCGACCGGCTCAAGGAACAAGTCGTCGCGCCGCTGCAGGAGGTGAGCCAGCGGTTCGAAGCGAACCGCGCGGAGCTCGAGCAGAAGGTGAGCGAGCATGCGCAAAGCGTTGGCGCCATGCTTGAGACGCATCGTGACGCGCTGGGGGCGGCGTTCGACCAGCACCGCGCGACAATCGGGGCGACATTCGATCGCCATCGGGCCTCGCTGGCCGAAAGCACGAGGCAGGGCGTGGAGGACTTCGACGGTCGCCTGTCCGCTCTCGCCGACGCGGCCGACCGGAGCACCCGCATGATCGACGCGAAGGTCGCGGATCTGGCGGACGCCGCCAATCGCAGCGCCGGGATGATCGACGAGCGGCTCACGGCCCGCATCCAGGCGATGAGCGAGTCGCTAGCGCGCGCGGCGTCGGAGGCCGATTCGAGCTGGGCGGCGCGAGGAGGCGAGCTCGCCGCCTCGATCGCTTCCCGAATCGACGAGCTGCATCACATTTTCGACGGCAAGGGCGCCGCTCTCATCGACTCGGCGGACCAAAGCGCCCGCGCCATCGACGAGCGGCTGTCGGGCCTTAAGGCGGCGGCCGACCACAGCGCGGGATTGATCGACGCCCGGCTCGCAGCCCGCATCGAGACGATGAACGAATCGCTGGCGAAAACGGCGACCGAGGCCGATTCGAAGTGGGCGGCGCGCGGCGGCGAGCTTGCGGCCGCGATCGCCTCCCAGGTCGACACGCTGCAGCGCCTCATCGACGGCAAGGGGGTCGAGCTGACGACCGCTCTGGGCGAGCGGGGCGAGAGCGCGTCGGCGCAGATCACCGGGGCGGCCGACCGGGCTGTCCATACGCTCGACCGTCAAATGGCGGACCTGACCGCGCTCTTGACCCGGCGCACGGAGGAGTTGGTCGGAGCGGTGAGCGGAACCGCTGCCGAGCCGGTGCGGGTCCTCAGCGCGCTCTCGGGTCAACTGCGGACGGAGGTCGCCAATTCGAGCGAAGCGCTTCGGTCCGTCGCCGAGCAGGCGGCGCAGCAGTCGAGCGAAGCGCTCGACGCCTTGCTCAAGCGATTGACCGAGCAAGTCGAGCTGTCGGGCGCCTCGCTCAAGGACACCGTTGCGCGCAGCGCCGAGGCCTCCGTCGGAACGCTCGCCGGGACCGGCGACCGGCTTCGCACCGAATTGACGCAGGTGATCGCTGATCTCGGCAACGCCAGCGCGACGATCGATCAGACGGTCGCGGGAGCGGGCGAGAGGCTGTCCTCCGTTCAGGGCGGGTTGACCGCAAGGGTCGAGGAGTTCCAACGCGCTCTGGGAGACATCGCCTCCCAGGTCGCGACGCTCGGCCGACTCAGCTCGTCGGCGCAAGCCGACGCGGGCGCGCTCGCCTCGCAGCTCTCGAAAAATGCGGACGCGCTTTCCCGGGCGGCGCAGGAGCTCGCGGCGCAACAGCAGGCGCTCGCAACGCAACAGCAGTCCGTCGACGCCGCGCTCGAGCGCCGGCGCGACACTCTCCAAGCGCTCGTCGGCGAGCTCGCCAGCCGCGGCGAAGCCCTCGAAGCGACCTTGGCGCGTTTCGCCTCGAACGTGGAAGACAGCTTCAATCGGGCGCAAGCGCGCGCGCAGGAGATCGGCGCCGCCCTCGCCTCGACGGCCAGAGGCGCATCGGTCGCCGTCGCCGGGCAGTTCGAAACAATTCGCGAGACGGCGGCCAAGGAGCGTGAGCGCACGGCGCCAGTCCTTGCAGTCGGCCATCGAGCAAACCAACGCGCAGCTGGCCGGCGCCCTCGATCATGCCGCCGGGCGGTTCCGTCAATCGGTCGCCGAAGTGAAGGAGATGGCGAGCCAGGTCCAGTGCGATCTCGACGCGACGCGGCAGGAGCTGCGCCGCGGCGTGCTGGAGCTGCCCCAGGAGACGAGCGAGACGGCCGAGGCGATGCGCCGCGTCGTCTCGGACCAGATCCGAGCGCTGAAGGAGCTCTCCGCGCTGGTGAACGATACCGGGGCCGATTTCGACGTCGCCGAGCCGGTCGCAATCGCCGGGCCGGCGGCGGCGCCGTTGGCCGGCGCCGTCGAAGCGATCGCGCCCCCGATCATCGCGCCCTTCGCGCCGAAGGCGCCCGAGCCGATCGTCGCTTGCGGCAAGGCGTCTTCTCCAGGGCAGGCGCAGCCTGCAATTCCGGTTCCTCCGGGCCCGCCTTCGTGGCAGCCGTCACCGGCGCCCGCGCAGGACCGGTCCCAGATCGGGTGGATCTCGAACCTGCTCGAGGCGGCGTCGCGCGACGAGCCGGCGGCGGCGGCGCCGCACGGATACGAAACGCTGGAAACGCTGACGCAGGGCATCGCCGGCCTGATCGACAATGGCGCCGCCCTCGAGATGTGGGATCGCTGGCGTCGCGGCGACGCTCAGTCGGTGTCGCGCCGCCTCTACACCGAGGCGGGGCAGCAGGCGTTCGATGAAATCCGCCGCCGGTACCGCACCGACCCGCAGTTCCAGGACGCGACGACCCGCTACGTGCAGGAATTCGAGCGCCTCCTGGCCAAGGTCAGCCAGAGCGACCGCGACGGCTCGCAGTGGCGCGGCTACCTGCTGTCGAACACGGGCAAGGTCTACACGATCCTGGCCCATGCCTCCGGCCGGCTCGGTTAGGCGGACCGACATGCGCGGGACGTCCATTAGGCGCCCCGCTCCGCGCCCGTCTACGATTGCTCGCTGAAGCCGAGCGTCGGGGTGAGGCGTCGGTCAACCGGAGATGAAAAGCTTGCCCGTTTGCTGGTTAACAGGGGCGAAAACAGCGGATTTCGTCAAAACGGGCCGCCGCCGCCGCGCCTCTGCGGCAAAAACGCCTGCAACTTCAATGCGTCGTCGTAATTCGCCGCTGCATGCGGAACAGCGGAAAAATTCGCCATAACAGCGGATTTCAGCGGCGCGTCGGAATTCGACCAGCCAGCGCCGCGTTTGTGGGCGGTCGCCAACCCCGTCAGCCGCGTCGCTTGAGGTCGATGCGGACGTCGGAAACGTCGCCGCCGCGGGGCTGGATGCTGACGGTCTGAGTCCGGCCGTTGGACACGAGCGAGATCGCTGCGGTGAACGCCGGGGCGGCGATCTCGCCCTCGAACCGGCCGTCCGAAACGCGCCCCGTCATGTGGCCGGTGAGATCGCGGCCGGTTTCCTGCCAGTACCCTTGCACCGAATTCTCCCGAGGCTTCGGCATAGCTGTGGATGTCGAGCTTGAAGCTTTCGCTGGCGCAGACGATCGTCTGGTTGAGCGCCGCGCCGCCTTTGGCCTCCGTGTAGTCCGCGCGGCAGCGGATCGACTCGCGGTGGCCATTCGATCCGACGATCTGACCGCCGCCGCTCCACGCGCCGACGAACTTCTGGAAGGGGCCGGCCGCGAGGGCCGCGGACTGCGCCGCGGCGAGGACGATCGCCGCGAGGCCCAAGGCCTTCAAGGGCGGCGTGCGAAGCGAAATCTGGGTCGCAGACATGGTCGTTCCCTGTGTTTGCATTTGGTCAAACCGGCGCCGGAGGACTCGTCCGCCGGCCGAGCCGCAGAAGGAAGGTGACGACGGGCCTCAGGATCAGGAGATCGGCGGCGAGCGCGGCGAGCATGGCGAGCGCGCCCAGCCAGCCGAACAGGCGGAGCGGCGGAAGGTCGGAGAAGACGAGCGCCGCGAGTCCGCAGGCGAGCACGAGAGCGGTCAGGATGAGCGCGGGCCCCATGAGCACCGTCGCCCGCTCGACCGCGATCCCTGGATCCTCATTGGCCCCTCTTTCCTGCGTCATGCGGTTGAGGAAGTGGATGGTCGCGCTCAACCCCAGGCCGAACGAGACGAAAAGCGCGACGATGCCGGAGAACTGCAGGCCGTAGCCGAACAGCCGCAAGAGCGAGCCCCCGGCGACGACGGGGAAGACTCCCGACGGCAAACAGGCGAGGCCGACGCGGGGCGAGCGGAACGCAAGCCCGATGAAAGCGGCGATGAAGGCGAATTCGACCGTCAGGGCCCGGTTCAGTTTGTCGATCATGCCGGCGCTGTTGCGCGCGGCGATCACGGAGAGTCCGGTCACGGCGATGCCGTAGCCCGGGTCGGCCTTGCGGACGGCGTTCAGGCGCCGTTCGAGCTGATCGACGATCGGAACGAGCTTGGTCAGGCTCTTGTCGGGCACGAGGCCGAAGACCACGACCGAGTTCTCGTCCTTTGCGATGAAGCGCCGCACGAGAAAGACCGGAAGCTCGTCCACGTATTGGTGGAGCGCGTCGACGCTGGTCAGGCCCATCTGCTCGGCGAGCCAGCGCCTGAGCGATTCGAGCGACCACACGTTGCCCACCCCGGGCTGGCTCTCCAGAACGCGCTGGACGTCGGTGATGGTCGCCAGCGTCTGCGGCGTATAGAGACCCATCCCCGGGGGGAATGTGATCAGCGCTTCGACCGGATTCGAGCCGCTGATCTCCGCGTCGAGCCGGCCGCTCGCCGCCACCGCCTGGTTCCTGTCGGGAACCTGATCGGCGAGGCGATAGCTCGGCTCGAGGCCGGCATAGAAGACGGCGAAGGCGGCCACGACTGTCAGAGCGAGGAGGCTGAAAAGGGCCGGACGGCTGACCATGCGCCGGGCGATCCAGTCGCAAAAGCGGCGGAGCGCGGCCACTCCCGGGTCGGCGGTCCTCAAGGTCGCGATCAGGCGCGCCTCGTCGCGGACGAGCAGCACGCCGAATGTCGGAACGAGCGAGAGGACGGTGACGAGCGCGACGGCGGTCGCCAGAAATCCCGCCTCGCCGAAGCCGCGAATGAGGTCGCTCGAAGAGGCGAGCAGGCCGAGCAGGGAGAGGCCCGCCGCGGCGTGGGTGAGGACACAGGCCGGTCCGACGACGAGGATTGCGTTACGGAAGGCGGTCCGCCTATCCTTGCCCGCCATCAGCTGATCGCGCGCAGCGAAGGTGAGCTGCATGCTGTCGGAAAAGCTGATCACCATGATGAGCGGCGTCATCACGTTGAGGAACATGTTGAGGCGAAATCCCAGCCACCCGAGCGCGCCGAGGGCGAAGACGATCGCAAGCAGCGGCGGGCAGGCGGCGACCAGCACCAGCGACAGGCGGCGGAAGAAGAACGCCGCGATCGCGCATCCGAGCGCGAAGCCGACGGCGTTGTAAAGGATGCGGTCGCGCTCGAGGGCGTGGCGGATTTCGAGCTGCATGACCGGCACGCCGGTCAGCTCCGTGTCGAGGCCGGTCCCCTGCAGGTCTTCGTCCACCGCCCGGCGGATGTCGCTCACGACCGCCTCGAGCCTGCCGCCGTCGACGGCGGAGGGCTCGAGCGAAAGGATGACGACTGCGAGCCGGCCGTCGTCGGAGAGCAGCTTGCCGCGAATGATCTCGTTCTTCTTCACCCGGTCGATGAGTTCATGGTAGGCGCTCCCCTCCGGCAGCGGATCGGAGAAGAGGGGCTCCGGCATGCCCCCTTCCGGGGCGGGCTGGCGCATGGAGAACATCGAGAGAGCGCCGCGCGTGCCGTCGATCAGCTGCACGTCGGTGACGAAGTCGCGCAGCTTGTCGACCGAGGCGCGGTCGAGCAGCGATGGGCCGCTCACCACGATCATGACGTCGTATTCGCTCGACGGGAAATCGCGCGAAACCTGCTCGAATTGTTGGAACGCCGGATCCTCCGAGCGGAACAGCTGGCTCAGCGAATCGTCGGTCTTGATGCGCTGGATTCCCAGGATGGCCAGAACGACGAGCACAAGGGCCGCGAGAACCGTCGCCGCCGGCCGCTTGAAAGGAATGAGCGCCAGGCGCTCGAGTCCGAGCGCGATGCTGCGCCGGCCGAGGGGCTTAGCGGCGGCTTGAACTTTGAAATCGGGTGCGTTCAACGGCTCATTCCTCGCCCGAAGGCGCCGGATCCAAGGTCAAAGACGAAGTCAGTCATCTCGCCGATGCGGTTAGAACACCCTACGCCCAAGGCTAATTTGGGGCTCGACCCGCCGCCGCCGGCAGCCCTCGCTCGAGCCTCGCCTGCGATAAAACCGGCGAAGACCCGATCTGGCCCTTGTCGCCGCCGGCCTGCCGATGGCGGCAGCTCCAGAGCCGCCGATAACGCGAACGGTCACGGCAGGAGGACGATCTTTCCCCGCGTGTGGCCGAGCTCGAGCTCGGCGAACGCGGCGCGGACGTCGGCGAGAGGGAACGTCGCGGCGATGGGCACGTCGAGCTTGTCCTCGGCGACGAGGTTGGCGAGCTCGGCGAGGACCGGAGCGGTCCTCGCCTTCTGGCTGCCCTCGGACTTCGCTCCGTAGTCCTGCGCGGCGGCGAAGTCGATGATCGTGTTGATGCGCTCCTTCGGCACGCCGAGCTCGACCGCGAGCTTCACGTAGCCGCCGCCGTGGGTGTCGATGAACGCGTCGATCCGGGTCGCGCGCAGCCGTTCGGCCAAGCCGTCGCCGTAGGCCATTGGGGTGACCCCGTGCGCCTTGAGCCAGTCGTGGTTGGCCGGGCCCGCGATGCCGATCACACTGGCGCCGGCGCGCTTCGCCAGCTGCACGGCGATCGAGCCCACCCCGCCCGCGGCGCCCGACACCGCAACCGTGTCGCCGGGCTTGAGCGACACCGCGCGCACCGAAGCGTAGGCCGTGCTTCCGGCGACGGCCAAGGAGCCTGCGACCTCCCAGGACACGGTCTTGGGCTTGGCCGTCAGATTCTTGGCCTCCGCGACCACATATTCGGCGTGGCTCGCGCGCCTGTCGGTGAAGCCGATGACCTCATCGCCCACTTTCACGCCCTCGGCTCCGGGACCGACCTTCGTCACGATCCCGGCGAAGTCGCTGCCTTCGCCCGACGGAAAGGTGGCCGGCCAAATGGCGTGCAACATGCCTTCCCTGATCTTCGCCTCGCCGGGGTTGATCGAGGCGGCTTTCACCCTGACCTGCGCCTCTCCTTGCCCCGGCTCGGGGACCGGAGCGTCCTCCACCCGGAGGACGTCGATCCCGCCGTATTTGTCGAACCGCACCGCCTTCATGCTCTCCTCCTCTGCTCGGACAAGCCCCCAACCCCGCTGACCCATCGCTTGTTTCTTGCAAACCCGAGACGGGCCGGTGGACTTCGGGCAGCTGGCGAGGTATTTCGAACGGGCGCGGCAGATGCTCGATGGGCTGGACGAGGTCAAGGCGGCCGTCAACCAGACGAAGGTGACGCCGCGCAGAGCTCTGCGACTTTCTTGCCGACCTCGACCGTCCTCCTCAGTCTCGCGGCGACGACGGCAAGGCGCGAATGTCGAGCGCCCACGGGAGCGCGGACGAGCACCAGATCTGCCGGCGCGGCGTTATTTCGGCCCGTTGCTCGACGGCGCCGAGACGCAGGTTGAGGACGGTCGGGTTTTCGGCGGCCGTCGCATAGATCGGCGTCCCGCACTCGCCGCAAAAGGCCTGCGCGCGCCTTCTGCCGCTGTCCGCCGTCTTGACGTAGATCTTGGGCGCGCCGCTCACGAGGTGAAATTCTTCGACCCTGACGGGCGCGCTCGCCCGGAACGGGGCGCCGGAGAAGCGCTGGCAATCCGTGCAGTGGCAGATCGAAGCCATCTCCGGGTCGACCTCGGCGGTATAAGCGATCCCGCCGCAGTGGCATCGCCCATCGATCTTCATGCGAGACCTCCTGAGAGCGGCGATGAGGGCGCTCCATGCGACATATCTCGCGCGCGTCCACCGACAGCGCAAGGTCTTCAGCGCCGGTAGATGTCCCGGTAGGTTTCCCTCAGAGCCGCCTTCTGCACCTTGCCCATCGCGTTGCGCGGCAGGGACTCCACCACGAACACCCGCTTCGGCGCCTTGAATTTCGCCAGCCGTTCGCCGAGCGCCGCGAGAATCGCCGCCTCGGCCAGCGCCGCGCCTGGAAGGGGAACCACGACCGCCGTCACCCCCTCGCCGAAATCGGGGTGCGGAACGCCGATCACGGCGCTTTCCATCACGCCCTCGATCGCGTCGATCGCGACCTCGACCTCCTTCGGATAGACGTTGAAGCCGCCGGAAATGACGAGGTCCTTGGCGCGGCCGACGATGTGGATGTAGCCGTCGGCGTCGATGAGCCCGAGATCGCCGGTGATGAAGAAGCCGTCCGGCGCGGAACTCCTGCGCGGTCTTCTCCGGCATCCGCCAGTAGCCGCGAAAGACGTTCGGGCCCTTGACCTCGATGACCCCGATCTCGCCCCGCGCCACGGGCGCGCCGCTGTCCGGCTCGCAGATGCGCACGCTGACGCCGGGAAGCGGAAAGCCGACCGTTCCCGCCCTCCTCTCCCCCTCGTAAGGGTTCGAGGTGATCATGTTGGTCTCGGTCATGCCGTAGCGCTCGAGGATGGCGAAGCCGGTCCGCTCCCGCCACTGGGCGTGGGTCTCGGCGAGCAGCGGCGCCGAACCCGAGACGAACAGGCGCATGTTCGCGCAAACCTCCCGCGTGAGGCCCGGGTGATCGAGGAGCCGCGTGTAGAAGGTCGGCACGCCCATGAGCGACGTCGCCTTCGGCATCGCCGCGATCACCGCGTCCGGATCGAACCGGTTCTGGAAGATCATGGTCGCGCCGGAGAGAAGCGCGACGTTGACGGCGACGAACAGGCCATGGGTATGGAAGACCGGCAAAGCGTGGATGAGTTGGTCGGCCGAGGTGAACCGCCAAGCGTCGATGAGGGCGAGCGCGTTTGACGCAAGGTTCTCGTGGGTGATCATCGCCCCCTTGGAGCGGCCGGTGGTGCCGGAGGTGTAGAGGATCGCGGCGAGATCGTCCGGCGCGCGGGCGATGGTGTCGAATTCCGGCGGCGCGGCGGCGATTTTCTCGGCAAAAGTTCCGTCCCGCGCGACGCCCAGACTCTCGACCGCGGCGAGGCCGAGTTTCTCCGCAAGCTCCCGCGCGGCCCGCAGCAGTTGGGGCCGGCACAAGGTCAAGGCAGGCTCGGCGTCGCCGAGGAAATATTCGAGCTCGGGGAGCGTATAGGCCGTGTTGAGCGGCAACAGCGCCGCGCCGGCGCTGAGGCAGGCGAGCGCGACCACGATCGCGTCCGGCGACTTGTCGACCTGCGCCGCGACCCGGTCGCCCGGCTTGACGCCGAGCGAGCGAAGCGCGTTCGCCGCCCGTCCCGCCCGCTCGATCAGGCCGCCATAGGTCAACGCGAAGGGGTCGCCGGTGTCCAGCGCCAGGCGCTCGGTCTCACCAGCGGCGCACTGGGCGACGAGATCAAAGAGGTTGGCGGAGGCGGACACGGCATCACCGGGTTGACGCGGGCGGGGTCGAAAGCCTTTGTCGCCCATTCTCGAAGCACAGCGCAACCTTACGCGCCGCGGCCTCTACACTAAAGGCGTCACACGGCCTCGATCGAGCGCAGCGCGCACCGCGCGGGCGATGTCAGAGTGCTGATAAGGCTTCGAAAGAACAGGAAACTCCTGAATCCCGTCAGCCTTTCTGAAAATTTCGCTCCCCGCAGCATAGCCGGAGGCCAGGATCACGCAGATGGCCGGATGGCGCCGGCGCAGTTCCCGCGCGAGGTCAACGCCGCTCATCCCGCCTGGCATGACGACGTCGGAGATCACAAGATCGACCGGCGCGCCAGCCGTGACTTGCAGCGCCTCCTGAGCATTGGACGCCGTCAGCGCACGGTATCCTAGCGCTTCAAGGAACTGCACGGTTATGGACCGCACACCTTCATCATCCTCGACCACGAGCACCGTCTCCGACCCGCCCATGAGCGAGTCGCCATGCTCCGGCTGCGGCGGATGCAGATCCGTCTCAGCGATGCATGGGAAATACAGTCTTACAGTGGTGCCTCTTCCCGGCGCGCTGTCGATGCTCAAAAAGCCATCCGACTGACGCATGAATCCGTAAACCTGGCTCAACCCCAGTCCTGTCCCCCTGCCCGGATCCTTGGTCGTGAAGAACGGCTCCAATGCGCGCGCGGACACGTCGGGATCCATCCCCACGCCATTATCCTCGACTTCGACCATCACATAGTCGCCAGGCGCGGCGCCCGGGCCGAGCAGGCGCGCCGTGCCTGAATCGATTGCCACTTTCCGCGTTCGCACTGTGACCTTGCCGCCTTGCGGCATGGCGTCGCGGGCGTTGACGATCAGATTCAGCAAAGACGAACCGAACTGCGACGTATCGACGTTGCATGTCCCCACATACTCGTCGAGGTCCATCGTGATCTCGATCGACTCCCCGAGTATCCGCCCCGCCAGCACGTCGAACTCGTGTATCAAGCTGTTCACATCCCGCGGCTCCGGGCGCAGCGTCTGCCGCCGCGCGAAGGCCAGAAGCTGAGTTGTAAGCTGCTCACCGCGCGTGGCGGCTTTTTTGATTGCGGCGATCAGGTCCCCGGCCTTCGGATCATTGCCGACATGTTTCGCCAACAAGCTGAGACCCCCTGTCACGACCATCAGCAGGTTGTTGAAGTCGTGAGCGACGCCGCCGGTAAGCTGGCCGATGGCCTCCATCTTCTGCGCCTGGTGCAGGATCGTCTCGGTCTCGCGCCGTTCGGCGACTTCGGCAGCAATGCGCTGCTCGAGCGTCTGGTTGAGTTGCTGCAGCGCTTCGAGGGCGCGAATGCGGTCAATCGCGGCGCCGAGCAGGTTGGCGACAGCTTGAAGGAAATCGATGTCGTGCTCGCTGAAGGTAGGCCCCGGAGCCTGGCTATCGGCTTCGAGCACGCCGAACGGCTTGCCGTTCCCCATGAGGATTACATTGATGGCTCGCGAGATGGAATGCTCTGTCAGCAGCTCCGGCGTGCGAAAACGGTGGTCGTTCGCGAGGTCATTCGAAACCACCGGTTTGCCTGTGTGCATGGCATACCCCGCCGGGGACCCGAGATCGGCGCCGACCGTCGCGACGCCGACCACGCCCTTGTGCCATCCGACGCCCGCGCGCACCAGCAGGCGATTCTGATCCGGCAGATACTCCAATATCTTGCAAAATTGGGTTTCGAGCCCCAACGCGGTCAGACGCACCGCCTCCTCAAGCAGGCCCTCAACGGTCATGTCGCCGAGCGCTCGCCGCCCAAGTTCAGCGAGCAATGCCTGTTGCCGCAGGCGGCACTCAAGCTCCGCATGTTCTGAGGTGGGGTATGGCAGGATGACTCTCCACTAATCTGAAACCGGCGTAAGCCGCCGAGTTCAACCGAAAAAGCCGCCTGTTTCGGCGGCTATGTTTGGAACAAAGTTGCGCTTGCTGTTCATCCCGCTCGAACCTCCCCAAAGCATTGTGATCGACTTTAATCCGGCAACCGTCCTGTTGAGTTGATACAAGAGGATTGACGGTCGGAGATGAATTACGTGGGTCGCCGGACTGCTCGGTGAATGCGTCAAGATTCCGGCTTATGCAAGGTAAGATCGAAGCTGCTCTACCGGTCGCAGGCTGTCGCTCGCCGCGGTTGAGCCCGCCAATGTGCTGCCCCTCCGGCGAGCGAAGTTGACACGGCGGGGTCGAGCGCCGCTCGTCGCAACTCTTTTAGCTCACGTCAAGCTTCTGCGCGATTCCATCGCCGCGACGCCGCTCCCGCCATTCTGCTAGATCGGATCGGAGCCGGTCCTCAGCTGGGCGAGCTTGGACGGCAAGTCGCAGCGCTCGACCAACTGGGGGTCGCCCTTGGTCACCTCGAAGGCCGTCTGCTCCTCTTCTCGCCAAAAGCGGATGTCGATCTTGTGCTGGCCTACGCGCAGGTCATGCACGGCCAAGTCCGGCAGCCAGGTCGGGAGCGACGGGTCGACGTACAGCTTGTTGCGCGGCGCATCCGGCAGGAAACCCAGCATCGCCTGAGTCAACATGAAGGGTGAGCCTGCGGCCCAGGCCTGCGGCACATTCGCGCCGATGTACTGGACCGGGAAATTGGCGGGGTCGCGCTGGAATGCCGTGTAGAGTTCTGGCAGCTGGTTGAGCCAGAAGTGGCTCGCTGCGACGCTGATGTCGTGTGCGACGCGCGCCGCCTCGGCGCTGAAGCCGTAGTTCTTGAAGCCGACGGCGATCATGGCGTTGTCGTGCGGCCAGACCGATCCGGTCTGATAATTGTACGGATTAAAGGCTGGATTGGACTGGGAAAGGGTGCGAATCCCCCATCCGGTCCACATGTCCGGCGCCATCAGGCGATCCACCACCTTCTTGGCGCGCTCGGGCGTCGCGATCCCGGACCAGAGACAGTGCCCGGCGTTGGATGCGACGGACAGCACCTTCTTCTTCTCGCCGTCGAGCGCATAGGCGTAGAAGCCGAGCTCTTCGTCCCAAAACGCCTCGTTGAAGCGGTCGAACAGCGCGCTCGCCTTGGCGCGCAGCGCCTTCGCGCGCTCGGGCTTGCCGAGCGCGTCGAACACCTCGGCCATGCGGATCCAGGCGTCGTAGACATAGCCTTGCAGCTCGCAGAGCGCCTTCGGCCCTTTGACCAACGAGCCGTCCGGATAGACAACGCAATCGGGGAATCCTTCCAGGCCATGTTCTCATAGCCGACTGGAGACCGCGTCTGGTATTCCTGGAAGCCGTCGCCGTCGCGATCGCCATATTTGTCGATCCAGGAAAGGCATCCTTCCGCCGTCTCGAGGCGCCGCTCGAGGAGCGCCCGGTCGCCGGTCGCCCGCCAGGCGGCGTGCAAGGTGATCAGGTAGAGCGGCGTGGCGTCCGCCGTCCCGTAATAGGGCGTGTGCGGGATCAGCTTGAAATGTGCGAGCTCGCCGTAGCGTTTTTCATGCAAGATCTTGCCGGGCTCGGCGTCGCGGTAGTCGTCGACCTCTTTGGCTTGCAGGGAGCCGAGAATCTCGAGCGCTCCGCTGGCAAAGTCGGGATAGATCAGGGTGTTCTGTAACGAAACGATCAAGCTGTCGCGTCCGAAGGGCGCCACGAACCAAGGGAGTCCCGCGGCAGGCAGGAAAACCAGGTGATCCGTGCCCGCGATCGGCAGCCTGAGCGCCGCCATGTCCTCCAGCCCCTGGCGAAACAGACGGTAAAATTCCTCGTTGCTGGTCCGGATCTTGACCACGTTCTGCAGCCAGTCCGCCATCGTCTCGGAATGGTCCGACTTATGGCTCTCACCGGTGCAGTCACTCGGCGAGGAAAAATGCCGGTCGCCGTCCGTTAGCCCATAGTGGAGGCAGCAATGCCATGACCCGCCCGGCTCCAGGGCCACCTCGAAGCTCAACCTTCCGTTGGCGTACACCGCCTTCGCGTACGCCGGGGAAATTGTCACGGCGCGGCTGAAATCGCCGTTGTGGTAGATCGTAAGAAGCTTTTGGTCCGGTTCGGACCAATCCGTCGTGACCCGGCCCCGGCGGACGATGCTCCCCGACTTGACCTCGAAGATATCGGCGAAATCGCAACGGAGCGCGATTTCGAGCTGGAACTTGACCGCCTTCTGGCTGTCGTTTGTGACGTCGAGGTCTTCGTGCATGCCGCCGCTGATCCAGCGACTTATGGTCAAGCCCAGGGTATGCTGCGAAATCACCCCCTCTTCGGTGCGCAAAGCGCGGTTGGTCAGGAAGATGCGGGATGCGTAGTAGCTGATGGCGCCGCCGGTCAGCAGGTCCCAGGGTTCGCCGTTGGCGTATATCGCCCAACTGCTGACGACGCGCGTGTCGAAGAAATAGAGGCCCTTGTCGCTCGGCCAGTCGATCTGCCCGCTCTCCTCGGTGATCAGCACCGTCTGGCCTTGATGGATGGAAATCTGCGGCGGGCCAACCTGGACTTTGAATGGCATTGACGCCTCTCGATGCTCGTTTTCCCAAATCCCTGAAAAATAAGCTATCGCACGGCCGGATCCCTCTCCGGCCCCTGCCCCGCCATCAAGAGCTGCGCGGCGGTCGACGCGGCGATCACCGCCGGGTCCTTGCCCTCGAGGCCTGGAAGTCCGATCGGGCAGACGAGCTTGGCGAGCGCGGCCTCCGAGACTCCCGCCGCCCGCATCTGGGAGAGAAACCGCGCTCGCTTGGTCGCCGAGCCGATCAGGCCCACGTAGGCGAACCGCTCCGAGCGCAACGCCTCGGCGACGATCTCGAGGTCGAGCGCGTGGGAGTGGGTCATCACCACGATCAGCGCCCCGTCGGGCGCGTTGGCGAGCTCGGCCGGGGGCTCCGGCGCATGGATCAGCGCGACGTTGGCGGGCGCGTAGGCCGGAAAAGCCTCGCGCCGGGAGTCGATCCAGCGCACCGCGAAGGGCAGCGGCGCGAGCGCCAGCGCGAGCGCGCGCCCGACATGTCCCGCGCCGAACAGATAGACGGCGCGGGCGCTTTCGCCGATCGGCTCGGTCCAGCCTGCCTCATCCGGCAGAGCGACGGTCAGGCCCTCTCCGCGAAGGTCGCCGTCCAGCCTTCGCTCGATCCGCCCGTCCGCCCCGAACGCCGCAGTGATGGTCGCCGGGTCCACAATTGTCGGCGGTCGCGATCAATTCGAGGGCCCCAAGGTCGCGGCGATCAAAAGTCTCGATGCGCCACTCGACGCGGCCGCCGCAGCACTGCGCGAGCTCGGGCCCCAGCGCCAGCGAGCGGCGCAAGGCCGGGCCGCGGCCCTGCTTCAGCGCCGCCTGCGCCGCCTCGAGCGCCGCCCACTCCAGCGCCCCGCCGCCGATCGTGCCGTGAAACCCGCCCGACGGTCTCACCACCATGCGCGCGCCGGCCTCACGCGGGCTCGAGCCTTTGACGCGGGCGAGCGTCACCAGAGCCGCAGAGCCTTCGGCCTCGATCGCGTCGACGAGGCGGCGGAAAGCCTTCATGGCGCCGCCTCTAGGACGCTCCGTCGAGCGAGCGGACCGCATTGAGGATCGACTCCGGCGTGCAGGGCGCCTCGAGCCTGGGGTGACCCTTCGGGCTCGTCGCGTGAACCGCGTCCAGGATCGCCGAATAGACCGAGATCGCCAGCATCAGCGGCGGTTCGCCGACCGCCTTCGAGCGGTAGACGCTCGGCGTCGGATTGGCCCGCGTATGCAGCCGCGTGTTGAAGATGGGCGGAACGTCGGAAGCGACCGGGATCTTGTAGGTCGCCGGCGCGTGCGTCGTGAGCCGGCCCTTGTCGTCGAAGACGAGCTCCTCGGTCGTCAGCCAGCCCATGCCCTGGACGAATCCGCCCTCGATCTGGCCGATGTCGATCGCCGGATTGATCGAGGCGCCGACGTCGTGGAGGAGATCGACGCGCAGGACCCGCATCTCGCCGGTCATCGTGTCGATCGCCGACCTCCGAGCAGGCCGCGCCATAGGCGAAGTAGTAGAAGGGCCGGCCCTTCGCCTTGGCGCGATCCCAATGGATTTCCGGCGTCTTGTAGTGGCCGGCGTCGGAGAGCGGGACCCGCGCCAGGCGGCATTCCCTGGCGAGCTCGCCGAAGCTCATCGAGGCGTTGCCGGCAAAGACGCGCCCGTCGCGAAACTCGACCGCCTCGGCGGCGACGCCCCAATGCTGCGCGGCGAATGCGGCCATGCGTTCCTTGATCGCCCCGGCGGCGATCTTGGCCGCCATGCCGTTCAGGTCGGTTCCCGAGGAGGCGGCGGTGGGCGAGGCGTTGGGGACTTTCGAGGTGTTGGTCGCCGTGATGCGCACGAAGTGAAGCGGCACGCCGAACTCCTCGGCGACGATCTGGGCGACCTTGGTGAACAGCCCCTGCCCCATCTCGGTGCCGCCGTGATTGAGATGGATCGAGCCATCGGAATAGACGTGCACCAGCGCTCCCGCCTGGTTGAGGCGAATGAGGGTGAACGAGATGCCGAACATCACCGGCGTCAGCGCGATGCCGCGCTTGATGATGCGGGCTCGACGCGTTGAAAGCGGCGATCGCGGCGCGCCGCTCGCGGTAGCGGCTCGTCGCCTCCAGCTCGTCGATGATCCGCCGCTGGGTCTCGAAATCCTCGACCGTCTGCCCGTAAGGCGTGCGTCGAAGCCTGCGCGCAGAAGATTTGCCTTGCGGACGTCGAGCGGATCGAGGCCGCGCTCGCGGGCGATCGCGTCCATCACGCGCTCGATCGCGATCATGCCCTGCGGGCCGCCGAACCCGCGGAAGGCGGTGTTGGATACCGTGTTGGTCTTCAGCCGGCGCGAGGCGATCGAGACGTGCGGCAGCCAGTAGCCGTTGCCGGCGTGAAACATCGCGCGGTCGACGACGCCCGGCGACAGATCGGCCGAACAGCCGCAGCGCGCGTTGAGCATGACGTCGTAGCCGGCGACGACGCCGCCGATCGTCGAAGCCGACGCGCCAGTCGGCGCGGAAATCGTGGCGCTTGCCGGTCAGCATGAAATCGTCGTCGCGATCGAGCCGGACCTTGCACGGCCGGCCGGTCACGCGCGCGGCGAGCGCGGCCATCGCGGCCCAGGTGCACGCCTGGCTTTCCTTGCCGCCGAAGCCGCCGCCCATCCGTCGGGTCTCGACGGTGACGAAAGCGTCCGGGACGCCGAGGACGCGCGCCACGATGTGCTGCGTCTCGGTCGGATCCTGGCTCGAAGCGTGCACGGTCATTTCGTCGCCCTCGCCCGGAATGGCGAAGGAAGCCTGGCCTTCGAGATAGAAGTGCTCCTGGCCGCCGATCGAGAGCCGGCCTTCGAGCGTGTGCGGCGCCCGGTCGATCGACGAGCGCGCGTCGCCGCGCGCGAACGCATAGTCCTCCTCACGCGCTCGCCGGCTAGCAAGGCGTCGGCGACCGTCAACGAGGGGGTCTGTTCCTCGATGTCGATCCTGGCGAGGCGGGCCGCCCGCCGGGCTTCGTCGCGCGTGCGAGCGACCACGGCGAACAAAGGCTGCCCGTGAAACATGACCACTTTGTCGGCGAACAGCGGCTCGTCGTTGAACGCCGGCGCGATATCGTTCTTGCCCGGAATGTCGGCGGCCGTCATGACGGCGACGACGCCCTTGGCCGTGCGCACCGGCTCGAGGTCGAGGCTCTTCAGCAGGCCGCGGGCCTTGTCCGCCATGCCGACCGCGACATGAAGCGTCCCTTCCGGCTCGCGAAGATCGTCGACATAGATCGCCGATCCCTGCACGTGGAGGCGGGCGGAATCGTGCGGCAGCGGCTTGTGGACGACCGACGTCGACAGCGCGAGGTCGGCGACGTCATTCAGCGGCATGGAGGGCTCCAATCCTGGTCGGCGCGCTCACGCCGGCGATTTCCATCAGCGCCTTTTCGCAGCAGTTTCGCCGCGACGGCCATGCGATAGGAAGCGCTCGCCCGCTGGTCGGTCAACGGCGTGAAATCGGACGACAGCGCGGCGAGCGCCGGTCGCCAGGTCATCGGCTCTTCGAGACTGGCGCCCGCGAGCGCCTCTCGGCGTTGCGCGGCTCGCTTCGGCGTCGCCGCCATGCCGCCATAGGCGATGCGCGCGCCGGCGACGCGCCCGCCGTCGACCTCGACGCGCACGGCCAGCATGACCGCAGAAATATCCTCGTCAAACCGCTTCGAGACTTTGAAGGCGCGGAAATGCTGGCGGTCTGCAAGCCGCGGCGCCTCGACCGCAAGCACGAACTCTCCTGGCGCCCGGTCCTGCTTTCCGTAGGCGATAAAAAAGTCCTCCATCGGCAGCGCGCGCGTCGCGGAGCCTTTGCGCAGCACGACGCGCCCGCCGAGCGCAATGAGCGCCGGCGCGAGATCGCCGATCGGCGACCCGTTGGCGATGTTTCCGCCGACCGTCCCGCTCGTGCGCACCTGCGATCGAGCCGAACCGGCGGATCAGCTCGCCGAGGTCCGGATGGATCGCGCTCGAGCAGCGGCGCAGGCGTCGGCGAGCGTCACGCCGGCGCCCAAGCGAAAGCGCGCCGTCGGGCGCTCTCGCGCGACCTGGTCGAGATCCGCGACCCGGCCGAGCCAGATCACGCGCTTCGAGGTCGCGCAACTGCTTGGTGATCCAAAGGCCGACGTCGGTCGCCCCGGCGACGAGCGTGGCATCGGGAAATCGCTCGTAGAGCGCGGCGAGCCCCTCCAGGCTGGCGGGGGCGGCGAAAAAGGACGTCTCGTCGCCGACGAAGAGATCGGCATCGTCGTTCAGGCGAGCGAGCGACTCGCTGCGCGCCTCCGCCGTCGCGGCGAAACGGTCGTCCGGCGCCGCGTTGCAGGTTGCGAGCGCCGCCTCGAGGATCGGCCGGTAGCCAGTGCAGCGGCAGAGGTTGCCGGCGAGCTGATCGCAGAGGCTCGCCCGGGTCGAGGGGGCGCCGGAGTGGTAGGCGGCGAACAGGCTCATGACGATGCCGGGCGTGCAAAAGCCGCACTGCGACCCGTGATGGTCGACCATCGCCTGCTGCACCGGGTGAAGCTTCTCGCCGTCCGCCAGGTCTTCGACCGTGATCAGCTCGGCGCCGTCGAGTTGCCCGAGCAGCAGAATGCAGGCGTTAAACGCGTCGTAGGCGAGGCGTCCGGCGCGGTTGCGCGCCAGAACGACCGTGCAGGCCCCGCAGTCGCCCTCGGCGCAACCCTCCTTCGTGCCCTTGGCGCCCGCGCTCTCGCGCAACCAGTCGAGCACGGTCGCCCGAGGCGAAAACCGGTCGAGCGCAACCAGGTTTCCCCTGAACCGGAAGCGAAGCGCGTCACGAAACCCAGCCGGATTGTTGTCCTGTTCCATCGCCGTTCCTCGAGGCCGGCCGTATGATGAAGGTTTTGCGGACCGAAACGGAAGTGCCTCCCCCTTCCCGGAGCCGCGAAGTCGGGGAAGGGGGCGCGAAGCGCCGGATGGGGTGTGGGCAGCAGGAAACCGTCGAGGATAGTTTCGGCAATGGCCGTGCAATACGTGCGCCAGAAACGGGGATGCTTCGATAGTCGCGCCCGTACCGCTCCTTGATGAAACCCGGTCCGAGCCCTGCGGACATGAGGGCCGGCGGGCAGACGCGAGGGCCGCCTGTGTCCCGTCGATCGCTGCATCGCCATAGCCCGTCGAAAAGACGGACATGCCCCGACGCCGCTGCTCCGTCTCCAGTCGCGTTTTGACGGACGAAGAGGGTTCGGCTTCGGAGCAGGTAAAGCACAACACTCGGCAGCTCAGATCTACGCACAGCGATAAAAAGTCTCCGCGAAGTTCCGCCCGTTCGCGCCCACTCTCTCACATTTTGCGGACACAAGGTGGCGCGGAGCGCCGGATGGGGTGTTGGGAGCAGGAATCCGTTCGAGGACAGTTTCGCGCACGGTCGTGCAAGATGTTCTCTCCGGGAGCCCCTCCTTCCGTTCACGTCGCGCGATGGTCCAGCGGCCTTGAGCGCGCCGCCTATCAGCGCCCGCCGCCGCGGCGAGTTCGCTATTCCCTTCTTCGCGTGATCGTCCCCCTCCAGGGTAGACGGAACCGTGGCAAGCCGCACGATCGCTGCCAGCACCATAGCCCGTCAAAAAGACGAACATCAGCCGACGCCGCCGCTTCGTATCCAGTCGCGTTTTTGACGGACGAAGAGGGTTCGGCTTCGGAGCAAGTAAAGCACAACACTCGGCAGCTCAGATCTATTCGCACAGCGATAAAATAGTTTCTCTGGTGGCAATAGCGTCTTCTTCAAAATTCATGCAGGCTGATCGTCTTCCAATGAATAAAGGTCAGGGCCCTCGTGTTTAGCGGCTCGGCGGGAGAGAGCGGCCGGATCTGCTCGTTTCGGAAATTCATGCTCCCGCAGCAGAGGCGCGCCACGCGATCGGCGAGCCTCATTGGGACGCCCGGGGCCGATGCCCTTTGGCGCATGCAGCTGCGCGGCTGGAGCGCTCCTCGTTGTGCTCTTAGCGGACAGCGACCACTCGAAAGGTAACGCCATGCGAAAGTCACTACGCAACTCCTCCACCGACCGACGCGCATTCCTCCAAAAGGGAATAGCGGCAGGCGCCGCCGGCGCAGGGCTCGCCCTTCTCGGAGACCGCCCGCCTGCGCGAGCAGCCAATTACGGCGGTCTGAGCAAAGGGGACGCGGCCCTGCTCCGCTTCGCCGCCGCCGTCGAGATTTTGGAAACCGACCTCTGGGTGCAATACAACGAGCTCGGCGGAATCCAGGACGACGAGGTCCCGGGCGGCAGCGGGAATCCCGTCTACACCGCCGGCTGCAAAAGCTCGATGGGGACTTTCCCCAATACATCCACGACAACACCGACGACGAGATCTCGCACTTCACGTTCCTCAATGCGTACCTGGAATCGAAGGGCGCAGCGCCCGCGAATCTCGATCAGTTCCGCACTTTGCAGGGCAGCACAGCGACCGGATCGAGCGGAAAGCCGCGGCTCACCAACCTCATGGAGCTGACGATCGACACGAGCTGGTGGACGCGCTACCGCAGCAGCGACGACAACCCCGACCTCGATCCGCTTTTCCAGTTCCCCCAAGCCGTGCCCGACTTGTTCAAGGGGCCGCATACGGCGATCCCGAGAAGCGACGCCGACCTGTCGCCCCCCCGCCATATCCAGGCCATAGCCAATACGGCAGGCTTTCACATGCCGACGATCGAGCAGGGCGGCACCACCCTCTATCCGGCGATGGCGCTGCGGGCGTCCAGTGTGGAAGTTCTCCAGATACTGATCAGCATCGGCCCGACCGAGACGATGCACTTCCAGACCTGGTCGGACAAGGCCGGCAATGCGCCGCCGCTGACCGATCCCACGAACGGGCTGACCTTTCCGACCTCAACGCGCCTCCCTTCGGCGGAGAGACCTTCCAAACCAACCTGATCATGCCCGAGCCGTGCCCATTCCTCAGCCGATCCCTCCCCAAATGTTCGATCATCCGGCCGACCAGGACCAAGGGGGTCGCCATGGGGGTGGTCAAGTTCCTGACGGCGATGGGGCTGTTCATCGGCCAGCCCCCGCAGTTTTTCCACTTGTTGCAGGACCTCGCGTCAGACGCGGACGCTGCCACGCGCCAATGCTGATGTTAGATGGGCGCGGAAGCGCCTGAATTCACGCTGCCACGACGCTCAAAGCGTCGTGGCTTTTGTCCGTACCTGCCGCATTTTGGGGCCCGCCGCTCTCGCAAGGGATTCTCCATCGCGTCGATCGGCGGGTCCGATTCGAGACGGTGCGCAGGCCTGCTTCTTCGAAATGGGAGGCGCGCCTTCTCCGATGATCATCTCGGCGACGCATTGATCGCCTCGAGAGGAGCGCGTCCTCCTCAGCATCGATTTGCTCGAGCCTCTCGCGCCGCCGACGGACACGAGCCGCCCCTTTCCGTCCGGCGGCGTCGGCGGTCCAGCAAGTTGTCCTGTGATCCTGCTCACAGCGCCTTTCTCAGTTGTTGTGTAGATGTGGGGTGTCCAATCGGAAAATTTATGGGTGATTGAGACGGAATACGCGAAAACGGATTGACGCTGGCCAGCTGTTTTCAGCTCAGCAAGAGAGGAGGAAGATCAGGGAATCTCGACATCGATTCAGGTGTTCGGCGCGGCGGCGATCGCTTTCTTGGCGTTCGCCGGATCGGCGCTCGCTCAAAATCCAGGACCGCAAGACGTCAATTTCACGTTCAGCACGGTTGCGACGAACGGCGTGGAGTTGTGCGTGCCCGCCAAGGGTCGCGTCACGATCACCCACAGCCCTCTGCTCGTCGAAGCCATGCACGTCGAGGTGACCGGGTTGCCCGCCAACACGGACTTCGACCTGTTCGTCATCCAGGTTCCCGCCTTTCCGTTCGGTCTCTCGTGGTACATGGGCGACATGTTGACCGACTCGAAAGGCGAGGCGGTCGGCGACTTCATCGGCCGTTTCAACATCGGCACCTTCATCGTCGCGCCGGGCCAAGCTCCCGCTCCCGTGGTTCTTTCGGACGACGCCACCACCAACCGGCCGACCGCGCCGGTGCAGCTCTACCATCTCGGTCTCTGGTTCGACTCGCCGACGGACGCGAATAACGCCGGATGCGGCAGCGCAGTGACGCCGTTCAATTCGACCCACAACGCCGGTGTTCAAATACTCAACACAAGCAACTTTCCAACTTTGAAGGGGCCGCTCTTCAACGTGCACCGCTGATCGAGCGGCGCGCCGAAACCTGACGACGGCTCGAGCGGTAGAGCGAGGATAGGCCGCTTTCGCCTTCGCCCGGCCGTAGACGCTGGAGTGGCTGACGCTGTCCCGGCGCAAGGAATCCAATTGGGGGTGCGGTGATTTCGCTTCATCCGCATCGCCATCCGGGCCAGGGCGTTCGAAGCGCGACCCGGCAAGTCGATCGGTCACCATGTCACCATGCCTCCCATGCGCGCCGCGGTCGGCAACGCGCTCGGGGCCAAGCATGAAGAGCGAGCTTTGGCGCCCGGTTGAAAACGCCCGCGCGGATGGCCGGATCGAGCCTTTGCCGCCATTCCAGGCGGCCTATTAACGGGTGGAGGCAGGAAAAAGCTTCGTAGCAGGCGCAAGGGGAGCGGGTGCTGGTGCACATCGATGCTTGCGCATAGGCTGAAGGGCGAAAATCTCGACTGTCGAGGAGACTGCGATGACCGCCGTCCGCCGCTTGCTGAGCTACGGTTTGTTCGCGCTCGCGCTTGCGCCACTATCGGCCCATGCCACCGCCGCGCGCGTCTACGTCACCAACAGCGCGGGCGACAGCATTGACGTTGTCGATACTGCGACCAATAAAGTCGTCCAGGTGATCAAGGGTATCGAGGCGGCGCATGGGGTTGGTTTCGCAGCGGATGGATCAAAGGTCTATGTCAGCAACGAGTCCACAAGCACGCTTGACGTGTTCGATCGCAAGAGCGGCGAGCTCATCAAGAAGATCGAGCTTTCCGCGCGCCCGAACAATATCGCAGTGAGCAAGGATGGGGCGCGCATTTTCGTCGCCATCAGACGCGATCCGGGCGCAGTCGATGTTATCGATGCGGCGACGCTCACGCGTGCGAAAAGCATCACGGTGCACGGAGGCCTGCACAACATTTATGTCACGCCGGACGGAAAATATCTAATCGCGGGCTCGATCTCGAAGAAGCTCATGACTGTTATCGACCTTTCGACCGATTCGATCGTCTGGGAGCATCAGTTTGACAAAGGCGTGCGTCCGATGGCGATCGAGACCAATCCAGACGGCTCGACCAAACGCATTTTCGTCCAACTCTCCGACACCGACGGCTTCGCGGTGTTGGACTTTGCAAAGCGCGAGGAGGACGCGCGGATCACTTTGCCTAACCTCCATACTAGCATTGAAATCAGTGCCGGCGAGGCGGCTGGACCCTCTCACGGGATCGGCGTGTCGCCCGACGGAAATACGCTGTGGGTCGCCAGCATTCCCCAGAATGCGGTCTTCGCCTATTCGCTGCCAGACCTGACCTTAGTCGGACAGGTCGCTCTTCCAGAACTCAAGTTGCCTGGGCGCCCGCCCGGCGGCGCGGTCCCCAACTGGGTGGCGTTCGCGCCAGACGGCAGGACGGTCTATGTATCCAATGCCGGACTACGCTCGGTAACAGCTGTCGACACTCAGGCCATGAAGGTGCGCGCCATCATACCGGTTGGCGAAGTGCCCAAGCGCATCAATACTCTGGTTATGCGTTGACCGATATGGGCACAACCAATGGGTACCCGTTTGGGAGACGGAATATGTCGGCGCGCTTGACCATCGCCTTGGCGGCGACGCTCTCGCTCGCAGACCTGTCTTTTGCGGCGTCGAAGACGCCGGCGCTTGGTTACGAATTTTTCAAGACCAAGATCGAGCCAATCTTCTTGAAAAAGCGCGAAGGCCACACTCGCTGCTATGTTTGCCACGAGGAAAGCAACAACGCCTTTAGGCTTGAAAAATTACCCACAGGAGCAGCCTTCTGGACCGAGGAACAGTCGCGCAAGAACTTTGACACCGTCTCTGCCTTGGTCGTGCCGGGCGATCCCGCTGACAGCAGACTGCTCCTAGAACCCCTCGCGCCTGAGGCAGGCGGCGCCGTGTTTCACTCCGGTGGCCGACAATTCGCCTCTAAGGACGACCCCGATTGGAAAACTTTGGCGCAGTGGGTCACCGGTCGAACCGCACAGCAGGAGTGAGGCTACAGCCGGAAACCAGAAAGCGGGCCAGGCGGGAGCGCTGCACGTAGCATTCGTTAATCACTCAGCCGGCATGTTGGTCGGCGCACCTGGGTGGACGCCCGGCCGTTGCGGGATGAGCAAGATCAGCGCAGCGATCGCGGCGGCGAGAATTGCGGTCGCCGCGAAGCGGCTGAACGCAAATCCTCCAGCGCCGATCGGCTTGTCGAGCAAGTCGCCGAGCGTCGCGCCGAGTGGGCGGGTCAGGATGAAGGCCGCCCAGAATAGAAGCACCCGTGATATGCTGGTGAAGTAATACGCCGCAGCGAGGAGCGCCAACCCGGCCCCGAAGACGAGAGCCGCGTTTTCGTAGCCGAAGCCGTTCGTATCGGCCATCCAGTCGCCGAGCGCCGTGCCGAGCGTTTGCGAGAAGAGGATGGTGGTCCAGTAGAAGGCCTCGACTCTGGAGTCGTGACCGTGTTCACCGAGATCGTCCCCTCGCGCCAACGCCAGAGGAGAAGCGACGTCAAGAGCAGCGCGAGCAGGATCGACGATCCGCCGGCGTAGCCCACTCCGAGAGACCGGTCCGCGAAATCAGCCATTGCCGTGCCGACCGTTGTCGTCGCCACGATCGTGACCCAGTAAATCACGGGATGGAACTTCTTCCACACGGTCTGGGCGATCACGGCGGCGATGAACACCCCCATGAATATGCCTGTGCCGATCAGATATCCGCCGTTGTGAGCATTCTTGTCCGCGTGCAACCAGGACATTGTCACCGCGTCGCCGCCGGTTTCGCCGATTGTCGTTGCGATGATCTTGATGATCCAGAAGCCGAGCGTGACTTCCGGGACCTTGCTCAGGGTAGCCTTCACCGTGTCGTTCATGATCGCTCCATATTTTTCGAGAGCGGCGCTCGCGCGTCGAGGGCGAGCGCCATTCAATCAATCGGGGTTGGGGCCTTCAGCTTTGTTCTCGAGCACCCTGCCGCTCACCGCGTCGACGCCGATTTCCTGGGTGACCCGGCCGTTCTTGATGTCGAACGAATAGCGGAGCCCGCTTCCGCCGCGCTCCCGTTCAAGCTCTTCGTCCGTGATCCGGCCGGGATGGGCTTTCAGCGCGATCGCGCGCGCCTGTTCGATGGTGATCCTCGCCTTGCCCGCGAGTTGCTGTCCGGTATAGGCCGCAGCTGGACCGGCAGTCGCCAGGACCAGGGCCGTCAAGCCGAACAGACCGACGCCACAGGACGCCGTCTTATTCATTGTTTCTCTCCGTTTTCAGTGATCTGCGAACCGAGCCGCTTGGCAGTCGCAGAGATGTGCCCGCGTGGGATTATGCGATGACGGAATTAGATGAGAATTAGCCGCGGCGACGCTCTCGTCATTGTGAGCGAAGCGACGAACGACAGTGGCGACAATCGCCCTACGTTTTCGGGATGGTTACACGGGCGACAACGCCCGACGCGTCTTTACGATTTTCGACGGTCAGGGCGAAACCATGACGCTCGGCGGCGCGACGCGCGATCGCCAAACCCAAACCCGTTCCCTCCGTCCCATGCGGCGCGGCGCGAAAGAAACGGTCGAAGACGCGCTCCTCGGCGCCCTTCGGCAGGCCCGGACCGGTATTGCCGATTTCGACAACGAAGCAGGCGTCGCGTTCCTCGATCGAGACGTCGATCTGCCCGCTCGGCGGCGTATAGTGCACGGCATTGTTGACGAGGCTCGAAATAATGGCGCGAACCTCGTCCGGATTTCCACGGCAAAGCGCCTGACAGCGAGTCGTCACCTGCAGATCGATCTGCTTTCGATCGGCTAGCGCCGCGTGGTCCGCGAGGAACTCGAGGACCAGCGAATTGACATCCACCGTCTTGTCCCGCGCGGCGTCGCTCTCTTCGAGTTGCGCCAAATGGAGCAGTTGGTTCACGAGCGCGCTCGCCCGACGGACGCCGCGCGCAAGGGCGGCGGCCGATCCGTGCGGTAAGTCTCGCGCCTCCCGCGAAAGGTTTTCCACCTGGATTTGCATCCCGGCGAGCGGCGTCCTCAGCTCGTGAGCGGCATCGGATACGAACCGCCGCTGCGCCTCGACAGCGTCACGCAGACGGACGATGAGGCTGTTCATGCTCCGCGCGAGCGGGACGACTTCTGCGGGAATGCCATCGAGCGCGATCGGCGAGGTCGCGCCGACGCTCCGCTCGGCGAGCTCATTGGCGATCACGTTGAGATGCGCGAGAACGCGGTTCATCGCCCATCCGACCACGAGCCACGCCAAAGGGATCGCGATCAGGACCGGGGCGGCGGCGCCGAATGCTGCCGCGCGCGCGATTTCCTCTCGCACGACGTTGCGTTGCGCGACCTGCACCATGCGGCGCGAGTCGCCCGTGGTGTAGACACGCCATTTTTCGCCCTCGGCTTCGGCGTTCGCATAGCCGGGGCGATCCTGGCGCGCGATATGTACAGACGGAAGGGATGCATGAAGGAGCTTCCCGTCCGCGTTCCAGATTGTGACCGCGAACTGGTCCTCGGGGTCCTGATCCGCTCCCGCGGGCGCGTCCGCGGCAGAAACCCCTTGTCCTGCGTTGAGCGCGATCTGGCGGAGTTGTCCATCAAGAAACTCGGTCGCCTCGTCATGCGCATAAAGATACGCGACCAAGCTCGCCGCAAGGCCGACAACCGACAGGAGAACGGTCACATAGGCAAGCGCGGTGCGGCGCAGCGACGCCGTCCTCATGGTTTGGGCAGCAGCCATCCCGCGCCTCGCACATTGAGGATCACGCTCTTCCCGAATTTGCGCCGAATCGAATGGATCACGACGTCGACGGCGTTGCTCTCCACTTCTTCACCCCAACCGTAGATGCGCTCCTCAATCTGGCCTCGGGAAAAAATCCGCCCGGGCCGCTCGATGAGCGCGTGCATGACAGCGTATTCGCGGGCCGATAACACACCCGTCACGCCCGCATAGCGCAGCTCGTGGGTCTCGGCGTCGAGCTCGACATCGCCCGCAACCAACGTCGAGGTCGCCCGCCCAGCCCTGCGACGAACCAGCGCCCTTATGCGGGCAAGCAGCTCCCGCACCTCAAATGGCTTCAGAAGGTAATCATCAGCGCCCAAGTCGAGACCAGAAACCCGATCTTCGAGGCCGCCTCGGGCGGTAAGGATCAGAATGGGGGTGTCGACTCCCTGTCTACGCGCCGACTTCAGGAGATCGAGCCCTTCCGCGTCGGGGAGTCCGAGATCGAGCAGGACGATCGCATATCCGGCGTCACGCAGAGGCGTTTCGGCGGCCGCGCCGCCGCGAACCCAGTCGACCGACATTCCCTCGCCGCTCAGCGCTGCAGTCAGGCCCTCGCCGATCATAATGTCATCTTCCACAAGCAGAATGCGCATTGGGCTGTCTTCGATGGCTTCGTGCAGTACCAATTTGTGGGAATTGAGCGATTTTTGTGATGCACGACGCCGACAGGGCCAACCTCTTCTCGCCGAATACCGCCGATCCGAAGCGATCGGCCGCTTCGGGTCCAAATTGATCGCTTCCTCGCGAAAGCTGTAGATTTCCATTCATGGCCAAAGGCGACATCCCGCAAGCGGGCCTAGAGTCGAGCGCGGCTACAGACTGCGCCAGCGGCGATAGAGAAACAGGACGAACTGGTCGGTCGGAGACTGAACGCGCAGAATGCACAACACCGGCCCCTCCACCGACGAGGCGAAAGCGCGAAATCGAGTTTTGGCGGCTTTGGGCCGGAAATTGTGCTAGCCTGCCTGCGGGCGGAAGCACAGCAATGAACGAGACCCGAAAGCTCGCCGCGATTTTGGTGTCCGACGTCGTCGGCTACAGCCGACTCGCCGGCGCCGACGAGGATCGGATCCTCGCCCGTCTCCGGACACTTCGCAGCGACGTGATCGATCCGATCATCTCCGTCCATCACGGCCGCATCGTCAAGCGCACTGGCGACGGCGCGATCGTCGAATTCCGCAGCGTGGTCGACGCCGTGCGGTGCGCAATCGAAGTCCAGACAGCCATGGTCGAGCGCAACGCCGGGGTGCCGGCCGAAAAGCGCATCGAATTTCGCCTCGGCGTTCATCTCGGCGACGTGGTCGAAGAGGGGGACGGCGACCTGATGGGCGACGGGGTCAACATCGCCGCGCGATTGCAGAGCGTCGCCAAGCCAGGCGGCGTTTGTCTTTCGGAGGACGCCTATCGCCAGGTGAAAGGGAGGCTCAATGTCGCAATCAGCGATCTCGGTCCGACCCAACTCAAGAACATCGCAGAGCCGGTTCGGGTCTATGCGCTTGAAGTCAGCCCGCCCGCCCCTGCGAAGGTCGTGACACCCAGCGCACCGGTGCAAACCTCGGCGGCGAGCCCGCCGAGAAAACACTCAGTACTGGCGCTGTCGGCTCTCGCAATAGTCCTCTTGCTCGCCGCTGGCGCCGCTGCCTGGCATTTTGTCGGCGCCAGCAGATCCCCGCCCATTGCAGCGACGTCGCCGGCCGAGGCCGCGCACCTCTCCCTCGTCGTGCTGCCGTTCACAAACCTCTCTGGCGACCCGAGTCAGGACTACTTCGCTGACGGCATTACCGAGAACCTCACCACTGACCTTTCTCGCCTCAGCGGCTCCTTCGTTATCGCGCGCAACACCGCCTTCGCCTTCAAGGGCAGAAATGTCGACGCGAGGGAGATCGGCAAGGAGCTCGGCGTTCGCTACGTACTGGAAGGCTCAGTGCAGCGCGATCAGAACCACGTGCGCGTCAATGCGCAGCTGATCGACGCCGAGAGCGGCGGTCATCTGTGGGCGGAGCGTTTCGATAAACCTCTTGCCGACCTTTTCAGTCTGCAGGACGACATCGTCGCCAGCCTCTCCAGTCAATTGGGCGCCGAGTTGATCACCAATGAGGCGCGCCGCGCGGAGCGGGCGCCCGCTCCCAATTCGATGGATCTCTATTTTCAAGGAATGGCGTGGCTTAACAAGGGACGAAATCCCGACGATGTCGCCCGCGCGCGGGATTTCTTCGAGCGCGCTTTGGCGCTCGATCCTGGCAATCTCGACGCAGCGCTCGGCAAGGCGGCGGCGGATTTTCAGGTCGCCATAAGCTATTCCGTGGACAACAGGACCGAACGCCTCCATTCAATTGAGGCTAAGCTAAATCGGGTGCTGTCACAGTCGCCGAACAACGCCTGGGCGCACTTCCTGATGGGCAGGATCCTGGCCCAAACCAACCGTCAGGCCCAAGCCATTGAAGAGCTGAATAGAGCGCTGACGTTGAATCCGAACTTGGCCTTCGCCCACGCGCTCATTGGCCTCGCCAAGCTTTACGACGGTCATCCTGAGGAAACCGAGAGCCATGTACGAGAGGCGCTACGCATCAGTCCACGCGACACGGATGCTAATGTTTGGGTAGGGTTTATGGCCCTCGCCAAGCTGTATCTTGGCGCTTACGAGGACGCGCTCAATTTGTATCGCCGCTCGATCGAGATGAATCCAAACTATCCCAACGCACGTTTCAATGTTGCCGCTACGCTCGTGGAGCTTGGCCGGCTCGATGAAGCGAAGACCGAAGTCAAAGCCGCGCTTGCGCTCAATCCTAATTTTACCCTCCGGCGCTATCGGGACGGCACGCAAAGCGACAATCCGGTTTTCCTGAAGGGACGCGAGCGGATCATCGAAGACATGCGCAAGGCCGGAGTGCCGGAGGGGTGACCGAGACCCGGAAGCTCGCGGCGATTCTGGTGGCGGATGTCGTTGGTTACAGCCGGCTCGCCGGCGCCGACGAAGAGCGGACGCTCGCGCGGCTGCGCGCGTTGCGCAGCGATCTCATCGATCCCGCAATCGCTCTCCATCACGGCCGCGTCGTCAAGCGCACGGGCGACGGGATCGTTATCGAGTTCCGAAGCGTGGTCGACGCGGTTTGGTGCGCGATCGAGGTGCAGAACGGCCTGATCGAGCGCAACGCCGGCCTGCCGCCGGAAAAGCGCATCGAATTTCGCGTCGGGGTCCATCTCGGCGATGTGGTTGAGGAGAGCGACGGCGACCTCATGGGCGACGGCGTCAATATCGCCGCGCGGCTCGAAGGGCTCGCCGAGCCGGGGGCGGTTTGTCTTTCCGAGGACGCGTATCGGCAAGTGCGCGATAGGATCAAAGGGGATTTTGTCGAACTCGGCGAAAGACGGCTCAAGAGCATCGCTCGTCCGATCCGAATCTACGGGGTTAAAGTCGATTCCGGCCCCGCGCCTGCCTCAATCCGAATTGACGCTACCACGCCGGGGCCGCCGCGCCTTTCGATCGTGGTTCTTCCCTTTGCCAATCTCGGGGGCGATTCTGGACAGGACTACTTTGTCGACGGCGTCACCGAGAGCCTGACCACCGACCTCTCGCAGATGAGCGGGATGCTCGTCATCGGGCGTAACACCGCCTTCAGCTACAAGAATAAGCCAGTCGACCTCAGGCAGATCGGGCGCGAGCTCAACGTGCGCTATGTGCTCGAAGGAAGCGTCCAGCGCTTGGCCAATCGCATGCGTGTGAGCGTCCAGCTCATCGACGCCGAGAGCGGCCATCATCTCTGGGCGGAGCGGTTCGACAAACCCGTTGCGGACCTTTTCGACTTGCAAGACGAAATCGTCGCCCGCCTCGCGAACGCACTCAATGCACAGCTCATCATTGCCGAGGCGCGCCGCGCCGAGCGGGCCCCCAATCCCGAACTCGATGGACCTCTATTTTCGGGGAATGAGCTGGTACAACAGAGGCTTGAGCCCAGACAATCTGTCAAAGGCCCGGAGGCTGTTCGAGCGCGCTCTCGCGCTCGATCCAAACAACGTCGATGCGATTGTCGGCGCCGCTCTTACAGGATGCGCGACTGCAATGACGCACATGAGCGACGACCGCGGCGCTCACCTGGCGGCGGCCGAGGCGCTTGCCATTAAGGCGCTGTCGATTGCGCCGCAAATGGCGCTGGCGCATTTGTGCCTGGGCCTCGTCCAGATCTACACCAACCGGGCCGCGCAAGGCATTTCAGAATGCGAACGAGCGCTCGCAATCGATCGGAACCTCGCCTCCGCTCACGCATACATCGGGATGGCGAAGTACTATGTCGGCCGCGGTGAAGAAACTGCAGCCCATGTCCAGAATGCGCTCCGGCTCAGCCCTCGCGACACCTCGGTCTATGCTTGGGAGGCCTTCGCGGGCATCGCCAACGTCTTCCTCGGCAAGGACGAGGAAGCGGTTCCCCAGTTGCGCCACGCGATCGAGATCAATCGGAATTTCCAGCCCGCGCACTTCTACCTTGCCGCCGCCTTGGCAGGCCTCGGTCGGCTCGATGAGGCGCGCGTCGCGGCGAAGGAAGGACTTTCCATCGATCCCTCTTTCACCGTCCGCCGCTACCGCGCGGATGCGCCGAGCGACAACCCGGTCTTTCTCGCCGGCCGACAGCGCATCTACGAAATGATGCGAAAGGTCGGGGTCCCGGAAGGATAGGCTTTTTCGATGGGGGTAAAGGCGCGAACCACCTTGCAGGATTGTTGGGCAACCCGTGACGTCATTGTATGGAGGCTCTTAATGACCGCGCAGAGATGGCGCATCCTTGAATGCGATGTTCTGTCCAAGCCGGGCATTCAATCCCGGCAATTGGTCTGGCCCAAAAATTCACCAGAAAGTCGAGCGACAATCACGCATATCACCATGGAGCCGAGCGCTGTTTCTGATCGCCACGTCCATGCCCGCTCTGAGCAAATCTGGATTGTCGAGCGTGGTGAAGGCGCCCTGTTGCTTGGCGACGAGCAGACTGAAATTATTCGCGCGGGAGATATCGTTCGTACTCCACAAGGAGAGGTCCATGGGATCGTGAACCGCGGAAGCGAGCCCCTCGTATATCTCGCCGTTACAATTCCGCCACAGGACTTCTCTTCCGCATACGATATGACAGCCGCGAAATGATGCGGAAGGTTGGGATCCCGGAAGGATAGTGGGGCGGAATACAAATGGCCGCCAGCCAAGGGGGCGGCAAGGTTGCGGTGGCTGGCCGCCCGGGAGTCTGCCCGAATTTCGGCTTCGGGCGGAGAGCACCCGTACAGCCGCTGTCTCGCAAGGCCCGCTTCCCGCCCCGAAATGAAAGTTCGCGTCGGCCTCAAGGTCGTCGTTCTGGCGCGGTTGGGCTGGCCGTCTGAGCCCGCCGGAACGGGCCAGCGGGCGGACGCCGCGGGGACCTGCGGCCCTCCGATGGCTTCATCGCCATAGCCCGTCGAAAAGACGGCATCCGCCGACGCCCTACGTCTCCTCCCAATAACGGCGGCCGGCCCTCATTCCGCCCCGCCCTCGTCCCGCAAATCCGGCGGCAGCGCCTCGGCGACCAGCGCCTCGATCGCCTCGTCGGCGCCCATCGAGGTCTGGGCGTTCGACCCGAGGCGCCGCATCGACACCGTATTCTCGCCCGCCTCCTTGCGGCCGACCGCGAGGAGGACCGGGACCTTCGCCAGCGAGTGCTCGCGCACCTTGTAGTTGATCTTCTCGTTGCGGAGATCCGTTTCAATTCTGAGGCCCCTCTTCTTGGCCCGGGCCGCGAAGCGAAGCGCGAAATCGTCGGCGTCGCTGGTGATGGTGCAGACGACGACCTGCACCGGCGCCAGCCAAAGCGGCAGATGGCCGGCATGGTGCTCGAGCAGGATGCCGATGAAACGCTCCATCGAGCCCAGAATGGCGCGATGGACCATGATCGGCGTCGTCTTCTCGCTGGCCGGACTGATGTAGAAGGCGCCGAAGCGATCGGGCATGTTGAAGTCGACCTGGGTCGTGCCGCATTGCCAGTCGCGGCCGATCGCGTCGCGCAGCACATATTCGAATTTGGGTCCGTAGAAGGCCCCCTCGCCCGGATTGATCCCGGTCGTCACGACATTGCCGTGACGGGCCTTGATCTCGTCCAGCACCCGGCTCATCACCCCTTCCGCGTGGTCCCACATCGCATCGGTTCCGACCCGCTTGTCCGGCCGGGTCGAGAGCTTGACCGCGATCCTGTCGAAGCCGAAATGGCCGTACACCGACAGGATCAGCTCGTTGATCTTGTGGCACTCCTCGGCGAGCTGCGCCTCGGTGCAGAAGATGTGCGCGTCGTCCTGGGTGAAGGAGCGCACCCGCATCAGGCCATGCAGCGCGCCGGACGGCTCGTAGCGGTTGACCGCCCCGAACTCGGAAAGGCGCACCGGCAGCTCGCGGTAGCTGCGCAGGCCGTGCTTGAAGATCTGCACGTGGCCCGGGCAGTTCATCGGCTTGATCGCATAGATCCGCTCGTCCTCGCTCTCCGCGTCCTCGCCGGCCGGACGGCAGATGAACATGTTCTCGCGAAACCAGCCCCAGTGCCCGGAAATCTCCCACATCCGCTTGTCGAGCAGCTGGGGCGCGTTGACCTCCTGATAGTCGTCGGCGAGGCGCCTGCGCATGTAGGCGACGAGCGTCTGGAACAGGGTCCAGCCCTTGGGATGCCAGAAGATCGAGCCGGGCCCCTCCTCCTGGATGTGGAACAGGTCCATTTCGCGGGCGAGCCTGCGGTGGTCGCGCCGCTCGGCCTCCTCGAGCTGCTTGAGATAAGCGTCGAGTTCCTCCTTCCTCGCGAAGGCGGCGCCGTAGATGCGCGACAGCATCGGTTTCGTCGAATCGCCCCGCCAATAGGCGCCGGCGACCTTCATCAGCTTGAAGGCGTCGCCGACCTTGCCCGTGGAAGTCATGTGCGGCCCGCGGCAGAGGTCGGTCCACTCGCCCTGGCTGTAGAGCTTGACGTCCTCGCCCGGCGGAATGGCGTCGATGAGCTCGACCTTGAACGCCTCGCCCTTCCTCTCGAAAAAACTCTTCGCCTCGTCGCGCGAGACGACCCGCTTCCGAAAAGGGACGTCGCGCGCAACAATCTCGCGCATGCGCTTCTCGATCGCCGGGAAATCCCCGGGCGTGAACGGCTCCGACCGGAAGAAGTCGTAGTAGAAGCCGTTCTCGATCACCGGCCCGATCGTCACCTGCGCATCCGGCCACAGCGACTGCACGGCGTCGGCGAGCACATGCGCCGCGTCGTGGCGGATGAGCGGCAGCGCGCGCGGATCGTCGCGGGAGATGAACTCGAGCGTCGCGTCCTTCTCGATCCTGTCGGCGAGGTCGACGAGCTGCCGTCGCGAATCGCCGCCACCGTGCGCTTGGCGAGAGAAGGGGAGATCGACCTTGCGATGTCGAGGCCGGAAAGGCCGGGCTCGTAGGCGCGCTCTGCGCCGTCAGGGAAGGTGACGTGGATCATGGCCGCTCCGAGCTCACTCGCCGAAACCAATCGGCGTAAGCGAATCGTGCATGCCTATAGACGGGCGGCGAGCGCCGGGCAACTTTTCCACGCGCCGAACGCCGCCGCTCACGATCGCCGCACATGGCCACAATATACATAAATTTAATGTTGTAATGCGCGCGACCGGCCATTCAGGTCCAAAAAACGCGGTGACGCTAAACCGGGTCCCAACTCCCTGAGATCGTTGAGGCGCGACGCTAAATTGGCGCTAAAACGCCGCTTCTCGCCAAATCGCCCGCACCCCCTGCTCGCCGCCCGCGAGCGCCGCCGCTCGGCTCGCCGTCCCGCCCGTGATAGGATCGGGGGATGTCGCAAGACGAGAACCTCGTCCGCCGCGTGGTCGTCGAAGGCTTCGTCCAAGGGATCGGCTACCGCGACTTCGTCCGCCGCGCCGCACTCAGGGTCCGCGTCTCGGGCTGGGTGCGCAACCGCGCCGACGGCTCGGTCGAGGCCTTGATCGAGGGCGCGCCGGCCGACATCGAGACGATGCTGGGCGAGATGCGGCGCGGCCCCCGCGGCGCGATGGTGACGCGCCTCCGGCTGGCCGAGGCGACTGCCGGCGACGGGGCGGAATTCGGGAACCTTCGTCATCCGCCCGACGGTCTAGCGCCGCGGGCGCTCCAACCGCTCGCTCGACGCCGCTCTGCCGTCTGGGCCAAAAGAATTCAAGGACTTGGACCCGCAGGGCTTTAGCCTTGCTTTTTCTCCTTCTCCGACAGGCGCTCGTGCGGCGTCTTGGCCGGACGCTCGTCCGGCGCGCCGACCGAGGTCCGGGTGGTCGGAAGCGGATCGCTCGCAGGAAACGATTCCTCGATCGCCTCGTCGAGCCGCCTCTCCTCCTCTTCACGCTGCTCGCGCGATCCGCCGGGCTTCTTGGGGTTGTCTTTCATGTCGGTCGCTCCCAGTCGCCCCGCCCCGGCCCGGATACGCGGATGGCCGTCCGAAAGTATGACGGACGGCGATGTTAACGTGGCTCGTCGCGAGCAAGCCAATCGGCGATCTGCTGGTAAACATCGCGGCGGGCGAGCAGGGCGAGATGTCCCGTCTCGCAGGCGACCCACTGCCGTTCGCCGGGTAGATGGAGATCGAGCGAGGGGTCGTCGTGCCTGCCGAGCGCGCTCGCCACCGGAACGAGGCCGTCGCCAACGAGGCGCTCCCGGAGGCCGCCAGGCGAAGCGGCCGTCGTAGCGGCGATCGCGTAGCAGGCGACGCCCTTCGGCTGGGGAACGGGGCGGCGCTGATGATGAGGCTCGTGGGCGAAGCGATCCCGTCCCTGCCAATCCTCGTCCATCAGGAAGCCGTAGCGCAGGTCGGTGACGCCGGCGCTGCGGATCTTGGCGAGCCGCCCAAAGGCGCCGGCATAGGGCGTCCTGGCGAGAACGGCGCCGACCCAACTGCCGACCTGTTCGAGCGGCGCCCCGTGGTGCGGCGCGCCGAGAAAGACGAGCTTGTTCAGCTTCCGCCGCCAGACATGCTCCGCCTCCTCGGCGTATCGGCACGCGCTGCGCGCGACGAGCCCGCCCATGCTGTGGCCGATGACGACGAAGCGTTCGATTTCAACGGGCCAAGCGGCGACGAGCGCTTCCAGCGCCTCGGCAAAGGCGCGGCCGTTGGTCGAGACGTGCAGCCCTGAATTGTAGGACAGATAGACCGGCGTATAGCCGAAGTCCCGGGCGAGCGCGGCGCCAAGGTCGTGGTTCGCCCTTGTCCACTGCAAATCGCTCATGCAGAGCCCGTGCACGAGCACGGCAAGCTTGCCGGTCGCGTTCGGGAGCGCTGCGGCGAGCGGGCGTTTCTCGAGGGTCAGCGGCCGTCCGTCTCGGCGAAAGCGCATCGTGAGCGCGAGCGGATTGGCGGTCGCCGCGAGATGGTCGCCGACCACGCCGTTGAGGGCCGCGACCGCGATCTCCCGCCTGCGCGAGACGGGCCCGGCGTCGGGCTTTGCGTCCAACAGCGCCGCAGCGGCGCCGACGCCGGCGCCGGTCAGCCGGAAGGCGCCGCGGACGCTGCGATAGACGAGCCGCGTGACGCCGCCCGTCACGCGCTCGCCGAAGGGCCTGAGGCCGGGCGTATCGAGAATGGAGGTATGCATCTCCTCGACGAGGCCGGTGACCCCCTCCGCCACCTCCGCTGCGAGGCGGCCGAGGCCGAGGACGTCGGAGAGCGAGAGGGCGCTGGTCTGTGTCGGCATGGAGCGTCCCTGCGGGTCAAGCTGCGCAGGTGACATGTGATCCGCTTGGACATTTGGGCAAGGCGCCTCGTATTCCGGCGCCATCGGCAGGAGGCCGGCATGTCGACTCGCGCGCCGGCGGTGAGGCCTTCCCGAGCAGGGCGCCCTGCCTTTTGCGCAATCCAATCGGTTCGACTACGTCTGTCTTGAGTTCATCTCCAGAAAGGTATCGTCCAGACATGCAAAAGACGGTCCGCGGCGCCAAGTTCCTTCCAGCCGGGTCTGGCTGAGCAATGGCGCGCGATCCCGGCCTCGAAGACCTCATCCGCGGGGACCTGCCGAGGGACGCCACCCTCACCGAAAAGGCGATGTTCGGCGGCTGGGCTTGGCTCCTCAACGGCAACCTGCTCCTCGGAGCGCGCGGCGACGGCATGCTCGCCCGTCTCGGCAAGGGCAATGACGGCTGGGCGCTCGCCCTGCCCGACATCGCGCCGATGATTTCGCGCGGGCGCGCCATGGACGGCTGGGTGCGCGCCGGGCCGGCGGCTTACGGCGACGACGCTTTGCGGTTGCGGCTGATCGAGGGGGCGCTCGAGTTCGTGCGCCGGCTTCCGCCGAAGTGAGCGGCGGCAATCTTTCCACTCCGCGTTCGAAGGTCGGCAGGGAATCGTTGGACGCCGCGCGTTGGACGTCATACCCTTGGGGCATGCCCGTGAAGCGCTCTCTGTACGACCGCGATTTCTTCGCCTGGAGCCGCGAGCAAGCGGAGCTCTTGCGGGCGGGGAAGCTCGATGAAGCCGACATCGAGCATATCGCCGACGAGATCGAGAGCCTGGGCAGGACCGAAAAGGGAGAGCTGATCGGCGCCTTGCGCCTGCTGCTGCTTCACCTTCTCAAATGGCGCCATCAGAAGGGCAAGCGCGGCCCGAGCTCAGAAGCGCGGATTGGCGTCTTGCGCAACCGCGTCGAAGATCATCTCGGCGTCAACCCGAGCCTGAAAGCTCTCCTGCCCGAGGCGCTCGCCTTCGCATACCGCGAGGCTCCGCTCGAGGCGGCCGCGGAGACCGGCTTGGCGAAATCGACCTTCCCGGAGATATGCCCGTGGACGGTCGATGAGGTTTTGGACAAGGGATTTTGGCCCGGGTGATTCCGCCGGTCTTGTGCGTGAAGGCGCGCCCGGCGGCATGAATCCGGGAGAGTTCGGCTGCCTCGAGGAAAGGTCGGCAGCCTGCCGACAAGCCCGGCTCGGCCCACACCCGGATTGTTGGACGGCGCGCGAGGGACGTTCTATCGTCCCGTCATGTCCGTGAAGAGCCCGCTCTACGATCGCGATTTCTACGCCTGGAGCCGCGAGCAGGCGGAGCTTCTGCGCGCCGGCAAGCTCGCAGAGGCCGACATCGAGCACATCGCCGAGGAAATCGACAGCATGGGCAGGACCGAGAAGCGCGAGCTGATCAGCCGACTGAGCGTCCTCCTGCTGCACCTGCTCAAATGGCGCCATCAACCGGGCAAGCGCGGCCCGAGTTGGGAAGCGAGCATCTCGAACCAGCGCGACGCCATCGCCGATCATCTCGACGACAACCCGAGCCTCAAACCCCTCCTCCCCCAGGCGCTCGCCTCCGCCTACCGCAGCGCTCGGCGCGACGCGCTCGCGGAGACCGGTCTCGCGCAATCGACCTTCCCGGAGACATGCCCGTGGACGGTCGACGAGGTTTTGGGCGACGAGTTTTGGCCGGGCTGAGTCCTGACGCGGCCTTCGTCGTCCTCGTCGGAAGGGCGATTGTCTCCAGCGTCGGCGCGTTGTCTTTATCTCGCGCTCTCGCCCTCAAGCTCGGACTGGGGTGGAGAAGGCCCCTACCGTTGGCGCCGTCTCACTCGATCGCATATCCCAGCCGAAGAATCATCGGTTCCAGAATAGGGATGACTGGCGCCAGCTCTTCGCGATAGGCGCGATAGCGGAAGCGGGAGCGATCGTAGAGCTTCTCCGTCACCTGGGCGTAGCTTGCGGTGCGCGCGTAGCGGCGGTTCTCGTGGAAGGCGAGGCAGCGCGGATCGAAGGCCAAGCCGACGAAGTCGAGCATTTCGCGCACCCGCGCCTCCTGATCGTCGATCACGTCCTCGTAGCGCATCCTGAGATAGTTGAGCTTCATCTCGCGCCGATAATGCTCTACGAGGTCCATGACCAGGACGTAGTGCCGCGCAATGCTCATGAGGTCGTAGGCGCAGTAGAAGCCGTGCGTCAGATGGTTGGAGAAGACCGAGAGAACGACGTCCAGGGGATGGCGCACGACGTGGAGCACGGGCGCCTCGGGGAAGATGAGGCCGATGAGGCCGAGATGGGTCTCGTTGAGCGGCATCTTGTCGGTGAACCAGGCCGCCCCCTCGCTGAGCGCCCCGAGCTGGCGGGCGCGCTGCAGGTAATAGTCGCGCAGGTTGTCGAGCCCGTCGAGCCGATCGCCCATCCAGAGCTCGGCCAGCGCGTCTGGATAGACGAGCGGGCTGTCGAACATGCGCGGCATGAGCCCGGTCAGCTCGTTGATGACCGGCAGTTCGTCGCCCGCCGCGATCATGGAGTGCGCGGAGAGCGTCTGCTCGATCATCGTGGTGCCGGAGCGGGGAAAGCCTGCGATGAAGATCGGCTGCGCGACGTCGCCGCGCGCAGAGGCGCGCGGCAGGATCTTGAGCCGTGGGGCGACGAAGAACGCCTTCAGCCGTCGCGCCAGCCCCTCGGCTTCTTCCGCCCGATATTCGAGGCCGGTGATCTCGCGCAAGGTTCGCTTGGCTTCGGCGAAGGCGGCGAAGGCCTCCTTGCAGCGCCCGATCTTGTCGAGGAGACGCCCCTTCTCGCTTGCTTCCACCGGCCCGAGGCCGCCGGCCCCCCGGCGCCGCTCGATCTCGTCGAGCGTCACGAGCGCCTTGTCGTAGTCCTTGACGCGGCCGTAGAGCACCGCGCGCTCGAGCATGACGCCCGGCGCGTCCGGCGCGAGCTTCTCCGCGGCGTCGAGCAGTTCGCCGGCGCGGGCGAAGTTGCGGTCGGTCTCCTCCATCTGCGCCCAGCCGTAGAGCGTCTGGAAGATGTTGGGATCGAGCGCGGTCGACTCTTGGTACAACTCTCGCGCCTCGGCCATGCGGCCCTGGTTCTTGAGGTTCCAGGCGAGGTTCGCGAGCAGGATCGGGCTCTCCTCGGACAAGAGGTCCTTCGCGCGGCGATAATGATGCTCGCCGACCTGCGGGCGATGCGCCTCGGTCATGATCATGCCCATCAGATTGTGCGACTGCGGATCGAGCGGCGCGATCCTGACCGCGTTGCGAGCGTGAATTTCCGCCTCCATGAGCGCGCCCTTGCCGAACAAGAGGAGCGCCAGCGCCTGGGTCGCGGGCAGATGGTTGGGATCGAGCCGCACGATCCGCTTGAGCAGCGCCTCGGAGGCGGCCCGTCTGTTCTGGGCCGTGCGAATGTCGGCGAGCAGCGCCAGCGCCCCGACGTGCAGGGGCGAGCGGTCGAGCATGCCGACGAGCAGGCGCTCCGCCTCGTCGACCTTTCCGGCCGCTCGCGCCGCGTGCGCCCGCTGGACGTCCGGCTCGGGCGCCGGCCAAACCGCAGCCCAGTCGAGCGCGCAGCAGCGATCGCTCTTGAGGCCGCTGCCGCAGGCGCAGAGCGGCCGCGCTCGTTCGGCGACGGGGAGGTCATCGAGTCGACCTTAGCGGCTGGCGCAGGCGCGGCAAAGCGCGGCTCGAGCAGCGCCTGAGCCTCGGCGATCTCGGGCATTTCCGGCGTCAGCGCAAAGCCTTCGAGCGCGGGCGCGAGGACGGCGCGGGCGTCGGCGAGGCGGGCAGTCGACCGGTAAAGTCTGGCGAGAGCGAGAGCGGCGAGGAGTTCGTAGGTCCGCGCGCCTTGTTCCTTGGCTATGGCGAGAGCCGTGTGAAACGCGTCCTCCGCGGCGGCCGGCCCGTCTCGCTTCAGCAGGATTTCACCGCGTAGTCGATGAAGAAAGGCGTCATCAGACACGCGACAGTCCTCTCGCGCCAGTGACAAGGCTTCGTCCACGGTGGCCAGGGCGTCCCGAATCCCGCCGGTCTTGAGTTCCAGTTCCGCCAGCAATCCTTGGAAGAGGGGTGCGGGTTGCCTGATGTGCGCCTCGGCGAGGCCGCGGACCGCACCGCGAAGGAAGTCACGTCCCGGGCGGAGTGCTCCGCCCACGCTCGCGTCCAGCTCGAGAGTGCCGCGCCGCCGGCGGAATAGGCAGGCATCCCATGCTCGCGTCCAAGCGCCAGAACAATGTCGGCGTCCGCGCGAACGGCGTCGGGTTTGCGGCGGAGGAGATTGAGGATCCCGCGCCAAATTCTCACTGTGGCTATCGTCGGCGGGTGATCGGACGCTTCGGCCGCAGCCACCGCCGTGTCTGACAAGGCGACCGCCTCCTGCACGTCCCCGATGTGCCATCGGGCGATCGCCAGAAAGATTTGCGCCATCGCCTGGGGATCGGCGGCGAAACGGAGGCGGGCTTCGCGAGCTGCCGCGTCGGTGCAACTGTTCAGAGCGAGCTCGAGATCGGAGCGAGCCTTCGGGAACTGGCCACGGAATAGCCGAGCGGAGCCCAGCATGTGAAGGCCGACGCAAAACTCGGTCGTGAGGCGTTCGGTCCGTGCGTCTCGAACAAACGCCTCCGCAATTGCTTGAGCCAAGGACAAATCGCCGCCCATGAAATGGCGGATCCATTCGGCATGAGCGTTTTCAAAGCGCATCGTCGGCGACGACGAGTCGGCGTCCTCTCGAGCCCTTGCGAAAGCGGCGCTTGTTTCGGGCGCCGAGAATCCCCTGCCGAGCATCAGGGCCCGGGCGTAGTTCTCGGTGATCGCCTCGAGCGGCTTCCTTTCCCCTTTGGATCCCTCTTCGACTCGAGCCCGGCTGCTCGCCCCTCTGTCCGCCATTGCGATCGCCTTGCCGAGATGGGCGATCGCCTCCTGGAAGGCGGAGCGGCGCAAGGCCTGGTCGCCTGCCCTGCCCCACCATTCGATGGCGAGGTCGTCGAGGCCGGCCTCGGTGAAATGATGCGCGATGACTTCGGGCGCGGTCGCGGCGCGTTTCGGTTCATCGCGCAAGACTTCTGCAGCGCGGCGGTGGAGCGCCTTGCGACGGCCCTTCAGCAGGCTCTCGTACGCGGCGTCCCGGACCAGCGCGTGCTTGAAACGATATTTGGTCTGCGCCGGCGAGCTTTCTACATGCAGAAGATCGGAGTCGGCAAGCCGATCCAGCGAGGCATGCAGCGACGGCTTGTCGGATTCGGCGACGCTGCGCACCAGCGCGTAGTCGAACTCGTGCCCGAGCACGGCGCCGATCTGCGCGACCGCGCGGGCGGGGCCAAGTCGGTCCAGCCTCGCAGCGAGGGATTGCTGCAAAGTCGGTGGAATCGCCTGCAAGCCGCCGGCCTCGCCGCGCTCCAGAAGAAGGCGCGTGACTTCCTCGACGAACAGCGGCACGCCGCCCGTTCGCTCGCTCACGCCCTCGACTGCCTCTTCGCTGAGCGCACGGCGCGCGGCGAGCTTGCCGACCATCCGCGCGACGTCGGCGCGATCGAGGGGGCTGAGCGAAATGACGCTATGGTGGGAGCGCAGGCTCCAAGGCGATCGGAACTCCGGCCGGGCGGTCGCGATGATGAAGAGGGGCGCCTGCGCGCCGCGCTCGGCCAGGACGCGCATCAGATCGAGCGAAGTCGGGTCGGCCCACTGCATGTCCTCGAACGCGAGCGCGACCGGCTGCGAGCGTGCGCCGCTCAGAATCCCGGTGACAAAGGCCTCGAGTTGGCGCCGCCGCAATTCTTCTGGCTGAAGGTCGGCGGCTCGGCCGGGCGGCAAAGGAATGTCCACCAGCGGCGCGATGAGCGGCGCATATTCGGCTGCATCGAGTCCGATGAGCCGCAGCGTGCTTTCCAGTTCGGCGAGCCGTTCGTCGGCCGGCATGTCCGCGCCAAATCGCTGGCGGGCCCATTCGGCGATCGGGTGCAGCGGCGTGTTCTGCAACAGTTGCGACGACGACCATTCGACCCAGGTGTAGGGGGTCTCGCCGAGGCGCGTGTGGAACTCCTCGATCAGCCGCGACTTGCCGATGCCGGGCTCGCCGACGATCTGCACGAACTGGCCCTGGCCGGAGCGCGCGCGCTCCCAGCGCCGCATGAGGAGATCGAGCTCCTCCTCGCGGCCGACGAAGGGCGTCCGAGTCCGCGCGCCGCTTCGCCGACCGCCTCCGCTTGCGCGAACGATGCGATAGAGGCTGACGGGCGCATGTCCAGTATCGAGGCTCTGGCTTCCTTGCTCCTCGGCCACGAATAGGCCGGCGACTTGGCGCTGGACGTTCCGGGTGACCAGCACCGAACCCGGCTCGGCGGCCGCCTGGAGCTGCGTGGCGATGGTCAATGCGTCGCCAAAGACCTCGCCGCCTGGGTCGACCACGACCGTCCCGGACTCGAGTCCGATGCGCGCCGACAGCTCCGTTGCGCCATCGCTCGCGCTTCGATCGCCAAGGTCGGACAGCGCCCGCTGGATCGCGAGCGCCGCCCGCACCGCGCGCTCGGCGTCATTCTCGTGGGCCGAGGGAGTACCGAAAAAGGCGACGATTTCGCGCCTGCGACTCTCGCCGATCGCGCTCCCGTACTGGGCAAAAGCCTCGGCGGCGCAGCGGCGGAACGCGTCGATGGCGGCGCGCAAATCCTCCGGATCGACCGGCAGACTTCGGCCCTCGGCCGGTAAGAGTTCGGCGGCAAGCACCGTGACGTGACGGCGTTCCGGGGACGCCTGCGGCGCGGCGTCCACGACCAACGCCGCCGCCTCCGGCTGGCAGCGCGGCGGTCGGCCTCGCCTTCTGAACGGCGGCGGCGAACTTATAGCCGCTGCCCGGCACGGTGAGGATGACGCCAGGACGCTTGGGGTCGGGCTCGATCTTGCGCCGCAGTCGGCTGACTTGCACGTCTACGCTGCGGTCGAACGGCTCGAGATTGCGGTTGGCGATCGCGCCGAGCAGCGCCTCGCGGCTGAGCACGCGTCCCGGCCGGCTGATGAATATCCGGAGCAGCGCGAGCTCGCCGCGCGTGAGCGGGATGGGCTCACCGGATTCGCGCGCGAGCGTGCAAGCGCCGAGATCGAGGACAAGCCCGGCGAAGAGCAACGACGCCTCCGCCTCGCTCGGCGGCTTGGCGGGCTCGCTGTCGACAGATTTCGGGTCCCGCATGGGCGCTCATCCAATCTGAAGCTGCGTAATCGGTATACCCGGCGCCGCGGTTGTTACAAGAGGGTTACACGGGAGCAATCCGCCAGTTACGGCGCTGGGCTACTTTCGGGGCGCCGGCGCCGCCAATCGGCATGCGACCGGTAAGCGGGCCCGCGCCATGGCCCGCCTTTGGCTGATTTATCGGCTGATTTAAGTGAGCGCCCGTCAGAGGCGCATGATTTCGAACCTCATGCCGCGCGCGCATTTTTCGCGGCGTTTCGTCAAGCAAAGATAAGCCAGCCGGGACGGTGACTAGCGAGCGCGCCGCGAGGCGCTCCAATTGAGAGAGGTTAGGCCGAAAAAGTCGGCTTCTCATTGATTTTCCAGGGAGGACGTCATGGGAGCGAATCAGATCATCACCGGCCCGGTTTCCGGCCCGATCCTCAGCAACGGCGGGGCGATCATTGTCACGGGCGCGGGAAGCATCGCGGGCAACCCGGACGGCGTCGACGCCGTCGCCTACTCGATCACGAATCTGATCAACAACGGAGCGATCGATGGGGCCACAGACGCCACGAGCGCGGCTGGTGGCCTGGGCGTCTCGAACCTCCAGACGATCGCCACGCTGATCAACAACGGACTGATCGATGGCGGCGCGGGAGGCGCCGGCAGCGTCAAAGGGGGCGCGGGCGGGGCGGGCGTGTCGAACGCCGCAGGCGCGACGATCAAATCGCTGACCAACCAGCCGTCCGGCACGACAGGGACGATCGCGAAGCTCACGAACCGCGGCACGATCAGCGGCGGCGCGGGCGGAAACGGCACGGCCTTTGGCGGAGCGGGCGGCGCGGGGGCGTCGAATTTGGGGACGATCACGACGCTTAGCAACGCAGGAACGATCGGCGGCGGCGCGGGCGGCGCCGGCAGCGTCAAAGGGGGCGCGGGCGGCGAGGGCGTGTCGAACTCCGGGACGATCAGTACTCTGACCAACATGGCGACCGGAACGATCAGCGGAGGCATTGGCGGCGCGGGGGGCGGTACGGGCGGCTCGGGCGTGTCCAACTCAGGCGCGATCTCAACCTTGACCAACAACGGCGCGATTGTCGGCGGGACGGGCGGCGGCGTGGGGATGGGGCGGCGTGGGCGTTTCGAACGCTGCCGGTGCGACCTTAGGAGCTCTTATCAATAATCGGGGCGGAACGATCAGCGGCGGAAACGGCGGGACGGGTGGCGGATTTTTTGGCTCTGGCCGCACAGGCGTTTTGAATTCCGGGGCGATCGCGTTGCTGAGCAACGCGGGAACGATCAGCGGCGGCGCGGGCGCCGGCATGAATCTCGCCGGGCCCGGTGTCAACAACTCCGGGACAATCGGGAACCTGAACAACGTCGGGACGATCCGGGGAGGAGGAGAGTTCGGGGGCGCCGGCTCAGGCATTTTCACTTCCGGTACGATCGCCACGTTGACCAACTGCGGAGCGATCATCGGCGGGAGGGCGGGGGGCTGCTGCGGTGGCGCGCTTGGCCTGTGGAACTACGGTGGCGGGACGATCGGGGCGTTCATCAATCGCGGAACGATCAGCGGCGGCGCGAGCGCCATCGCGGGCAACGGCGGGGGTGCTTCGGCCGTGGCGAACAACGGCACGATCAAGACGCTGATCAACAGCGGAGCGATCACAGGCGGCAACGGGGGCAGCGGGTTCGGCCGGGGGGTGTCGAACGGAGGGACAATCGGGTCGTTCGTCAACACGGGAACGATCCGCGGCGGGGACGGTGGCGGCTCTCCATCCGGTTTGGGCGCCGCCGGCCTCACGGATTTCAGTTCCGGACACTCGAGCATCGGGATCTTGAGCAACAGCGGCGCGATCACCGGCGGTGCCGGCGGCAACGGCGGGAAGTCCAGCCCCGCGGGCGGCGCCGGCGTGTTGAACGGGGGCGCGATCGGGACCCTGACCAACAGCGGCTCGATCACCGGCGGCGCCGGCGGCAGCGGCGGGAACACGGGGGGCAGGGGCGGCGCCGGCGTGTCGAACGCCGGCCCGACATTCTTCGACCAAGGCGGCAGGATCGGGACCCTGACAAACAGTGGCGTGATCGCCGGCGGCGCAGGAGGCAGCGGCGGGAAGACCGGCGGCGCGGGCGGCGCCGGCGCGTCGAACGGGCGCACGATCACGACGCTGACCAACAGCGGCTCGATCACCGGCGGCGCCGGCGGAAACGGCGGCGGGGCCGCCACCAACTTCGGCGATTCAGGCGGCGCGGGGATCAACAATTCCGGCACGATCACAACGTTGACCAACAGCGGCAAGATCACGGGCGGCGCTGGCGGAAACGGCGGCGAATTTGGCGGCCCCGGCCACTCGGGCGTTTTGAACTCGGGCGCGGTCGGGACGCTGACCAACAGCGGGACGATCAGCGGCGGCGCCGGCGGGTCCGGCGTTATCGGCGGTGGCGCCGGCTCGGGGATCGCGAACTACGGGACGATCACAACGCTCGTCAACAGCGGAGCGATCCGCGGCGCCGTCGGCGGCTCCGGCAGCGCCGGCGTCGGCGGGGGCGGCGCCGGCGTTTGGAACGCTGCAGGCGCGACGATTGCCTTGCTGACCAACCAGGCCTCCGGCGCGATCAGCGGCGGTAATGGAGGAAACGGCACTGTTCTTGCCGCCCCCGGAGGAGCTGGCGTGTCGAACGCGGGGACGATCACAACGCTCAACAACGAGGCAACGATCGACGGCGGAAATGGAGGAAACGCCAGTGGCGCGAGTGGCGTCGGCGGCGCAGGCGTTTCGAACTCGGGAAAGATCAAGACGCTCACCAACAGCGGAACGATCACCGGCGGCAACGGCGGCTCGGGCCACACTGCCGGCGCGGGGGGCACGGGGTTGGCGAACACCGGCACGATCGGGACGTTGAGCAACACCGGGACGATCAGCAGCGGCGCCGCGGGGGCGGACGCGATCTTGAGCGAGGGCGCGGACGCTTCGATCGGAACCCTGACCAACAACGGCCAGATCGTCGGCGCGGTCGAACTCCTCGGCGGGTCGGGGGACACGCTCGACAATTTTGGCCGGATCTCCGGCAATGTCGCGCTCTCCGGCGGCGACCTCCTCATGAATCAGGGGCAGGTCACTGGCGACGTGACGCTCGGCGCCTCGGACACGCTGACCGACACGGGCGTCATCCAGGGCGACGTGGCCCTCGGCGCGTCGGACACGTTCGATGCCAGTGGGGGCGATGTCACCGGGGCGATCACGGCTTCGACCGGCGATCTCCTCGAGTTCAGCGGCAATTTCGGCCATGAGACGATCGACAACTTCAACGCCGCCGCCCACGACACGCTCGAGCTTGGCCTCACCGGCTTCGGCAGCTACGCGGCGCTGTCGAGCGCGATGGCGCAGGTCGGGTCCAACGTGGTGATCGGGCTCGGCGCGAATTCGGTCACGCTCGCCGACGTCAGCCTGTCGAGCCTCGCCTCCGCCGATTTCAAGTTCGCATGAGGGGCGGCGCCGCGAGGCGCTCCACAAGCAACTCCGCTACGAGGAGCTGAGCGCGCAGGCCGACTTGGAAAGTCGGCCTTTAAGGGGCTTTTAGAGAGGGGAGCAAGCGGATCTGGTCCCCGTCGCGCACCCTGTCGTCAGATGCGCGACGTTGCCGGGAACGCCAGCCGGGGCGGCGACGATCCCGTCCTATGAGCTGCTTTGAAACGACGCGTCGCCATTTTGGAGGAGAACGCCGATGACCAAGCACGTGACCACCTTCAATCCGGTTCAGACGACCACCTATGATCTCATCAACAACCCGATCATCTTCGGGACCGGGACCGACATCAACGTGTCGTCCGGTTCCGGCATCGGGGTCTATGGGTCGAGCGCCCACAGTTGGAGCGTGACGAACGAGGGCGCGATCAGCGGACATCTTTACGGAATCGATCTCACGGCGGGCGGCTCGGTCACCAATGAGGCCGGCGGCACGATCAGCGGCGGATATGAGTACGTCCGCCAACGCAATGGCTTCACTTATAATGCCGGCCGTGGCGGTTGCGTCAAAATCCTCGGCGGCGCCGGGACGGTGACCAACGCGGGCACGATCACCACTTCCGGAAAATATGGGGTCTATCTCGGCGCGGGCGGCTCGGTCGCCAATGAAGCCGGCGGCACGATCATCGGCTACTACGGCGTAAAGATCTCAGGCGGCGCCGGAACGGTGACCAACGCGGGCGCGATCAGCGGCTTGGGAAACGAGATTGGGGTTTATCTTCTCGGGGACGGCTCCGTCGTCAATGAAGCCGGCGGCACGATCAGCGGCAACGAGGCGGTCACCATCGATGGTGTCGGAACGGTGACGAACGCGGGCAAAATCACCGGGGGACAGGTAGTCAACCTCTTTGGAGGCGGCTCGTTGATCAACGAAACGGGCGGAACCATCAGCGCCAGTTTCGTCGGCGTGGTGCTCGATGGCCACGGCACAGTGACCAACGAGGCCGGCGCAGCCATCAGCGCCTATCATAATAGTAATAGGGGTTTTGCTGCCGGAGTTGCCGCTGGCTATGGCGATACTGTCAAAAACTATGGCAAGATTGTCTCCAACGGCTACGGCGTGGGTATTTATTCCGGCGGCGTGGTCAACAATTTCAAGGGCGGGACCATCAGCGGCGCCAATGACATCGGCCCCTATGGAGGCGTCCGCATCATGGGCGGCAGCCCCGTTGTTACGAACGCGGGCGCGATCAGCGGCAAAGTCGGCGTCTATATGAACGCCTACAGTGGGGGCACCGAGACCGTGACCAACGCGGGGACGATCAGCGGGACAATCGCCTCGGTCGAATTCGCCGGGACCGGCGCCAGCACCTTGACGCTCGAGACCGGCTCCGCCCTGATCGGCGACGCGATCGGTAGCACCGCGAGCGGAGCGACCAACGCGCTCATTCTGGAAGGGCACGGAACCGCGAACAACAATTTCGACAACTTCAACACTCTGGACGTGCAGGCGAACGGAAATTGGACGCTCGGCGGCGATTCGACCTTCGGCGCGACGACGGTCTCGTCGGGGACCTTGGTCGTCGCCGGCGATGTCAGCGGCGGCGCCACGACGCTGGGCGGTCCGGCCTGGGACCTCGCGCAACTCGCCATCGCCTCGGCGGGCGCCTGGGACATCCTCGACGACAGCGGAATCGCGCTCGGCGGCTCCGCGCCGTCGTTCATCTGGAACTCTGGCCTCATCGAGAAGACCGGCGGGAGCGGAACGAGCGCGATTGCGCCGCCGCTGGTCAATAACGGCAGCATCCTCGCCTCTTCCGGAACGCTCGATCTTCAGGGCGCGGTCGGCGGAAAGGGAACAGACACGATCTCGGACGCTTCGACGCTCGAATTCGACTCGACGGTGGGGGGCGGCCAGACGGCCGGGTTCACCGGCGGCGGCGCGCTCGACCTGATCGATCCGCTGGGCTTTGCGGCGAAGATCTCCGGCTTCGCGGCGACCGACTCGGTCGATCTTAAGGGCGACTGGGTCTTTTCCCATTTCTCCGAGACCGGCAACGGCAAGATGGGCACGCTGACTTTGTCGAGCGGAGCGAACCATCTCTCCCTCAACTTCCTCGGGGATTTCATGGCGAGCGATTTCAACGTCGCCTCGGGAGCGACCACGACCATCACGCACACAATGAGGCGGTCCGCCGCCTCGTCGCCGGCGCGAAGCGCGTTATAAAATATAATTAGATAGTATAATGTTCGGCGAGCGGGTGGACCGGCCTCATCATGCCGCGGCGGCAGGCGCGATGGAAATGGCGCCGCAAATCCTTGGAAAGATTAATTTCGGCGATGGAAACGGCGCTATCCGGGGGTCGGCGGACGTCGACGGAAGGGACCGCAGGGATCGAAGCGACGAAGGGACAGGTTTTGGCGCCTATCGCATTGAAAAGTCACGATTGCGGACAGGGCTGCACGACGCCGGGGCGGGAGGAGGCGGCGGGGTTGGAGCGGGCGCCGAAACGCGCGGTCCCCTCGTCCCTGCTCCCCCCGATCAAGTCGGGGGGAGCAGGGGACGCGCTTGTAGCGTCCACGCCCCAAATGCGGACCTACGATCGTCCGGATTGCTTCGTCCCCCTCCCCCCGGATCGCAGTTCGGGGGTCGGCGTCCTCGCAACGACGGCTGAAGGACTGCCCTTTCCCTCCGCAAACTTCGCGATCTCCCGCATGATCTTCAGCGTCCCGGAGAGCCGGTCCTCGAGCCGCTCGAAATCCTCCGTCACGACGATCCGCATGTCAGGCCTGACGCGGGCGCGCTCGCCCTGGGCGGCGACCCACTTCACCAGCGCGGCCGGATTGGCGAAGGCGTTCTTGCGGAAGGCGAGCGTTGCGCCTTTCGGGCCGGCGTCGAGCTTTTCGACGTTCGCCCTGCGGCAGAGCGCCTTGATCATCACCAGCTTCATCAGAAGCCCAACTTCCGGCGGCGGCGGGCCGAAGCGATCGACGATCTCGGCCCCCATCGCGTCGATCTCGGCCTCGTCCTCAAGCGCCGAGAGGCGGCGGTAGAGGGCAAGCCGCGTCGGCAGGTCGGGAATGTATGTTTCGGGGATCGTCACCGGCGCGCCGAGCTGGATGGCGGGCGACCACATGTCCTCGGCCGGCGCCTCCTCGCCCGACTTGATCCGCTCGACCGCCTCGCGCACCATCTGCTGGTAGAGCTCGTAGCCGACCTCCTTGATGTGGCCTGACTGCTCCTCGCCCAGAAGGTTGCCGGCGCCGCGCAGGTCGAGGTCGTGGCTCGCGAGCTGGAAGCCGGCGCCCAGCGTATCGAGCGATTGCAGCACCGCGAGCCGCTTCTCGGCCTGCGGCGTGATCTTCGCTTTGGCCGGCGTGGTGAAGAGCGCATAGGCGCGCACCTTCGAGCGGCCGACCCGGCCGCGCAACTGATAGAGCTGACCCAGGCCGAACATGTCGGCGCGATGGACGATCAGCGTGTTGGCGCGCGGGATGTCGAGGCCGGATTCGACGATCGCCGTCGACAGCAGAATGTCGTACTTGCCGTCGTAGAAGGCGGCCATCTTGTCCTCGAGCTCGCGCGCCGCCATCTGCCCGTGCGCGACGACGAATTTGCACTCGGGCGCGTTCTGGCGCAGGAAGGCCGCCGCCCCGTCGAGGTCCTCGATGCGCGGGCAGACGTAGAACGACTGGCCGCCGCGATAGCGTTCGCGCAGCAACGCCTCGCGCACGATCAAAGCGTCGAACGGCGAGACGAAGGTCCTGACCGCGAGGCGGTCGATCGGCGGGGTGGCGATGATCGACATGTCCCGCACCCCCGTCATGGCGAGCTGGAGGGTGCGCGGGATCGGTGTCGCCGACAACGTCAGCATGTGAACTTCCGTCCTGAGCTCCTTCAGCCGCTCCTTGTGGCCGACGCCGAAGTGCTGCTCCTCGTCGACCACGACGAGGCCGAGGTCCTTGAAGTCGACCGTCTTGCCGAGCACCGCATGCGTGCCGACGACGATGTCGACGCCGCCCTCGGCGAGGCCCTTCTTCGTCTCGCGCTGCTCGGTGGCGCTCACCATGCGCGACAGCTGTCCGATGCGCACCGGCAAGCCGGCGAACCGCTCGCGGAAGACGCGCGCGTGCTGGCGGGCGAGCAGCGTGGTCGGGACGACGATCGCGGTCTGCCTGCTGTTGATCGCCGCGGCGAAGGCGGCGCGCAGCGCGACTTCCGTCTTGCCGAAGCCGACGTCGCCGCAGATGAGCCGGTCCATCGGCCGGCCGGCGGCGAGGTCGTCCAGCGTCGCCTCGATCGCGTTCGCCTGGTCGGGCGTCTCGTCATAAGGGAAGCGGGCGCAGAACTCGTCGTACAGCCCCTCCGGCGGGATGAGGCGCGGGGCCGGACGGGTCAGGCGCTGGGCGGCGACGCGGACGAGCTCGCCAGCCATCTCGCGCACGCGCTTCTTGAGGCGGGCCTTGCGCGATTGCCAGCCCGCGCCGCCGAGCTTGTCGAGCTCGCCCGTCTCCGAGCCGTAACGCGAGAGGAGCTCGAGGTTCTCGACCGGCAGGAACAGCCGGTCGCCGCCGGCGTAGTGGATCTCGAGGCAGTCGTGCGGGGCCCCCGCCGCCTCGATCGTTTGCAAGCCGACGAAGCGCCCGACGCCGTGCTCGATGTGGACGACGAGATCGCCGGCGGTCAGCGCGCTGGCCTCGGCCAACACGTCCTGCGCGCGCCGTCGGCGCTTCGATTGCCTGACGAGACGGTCGCCGAGAATGTCCTGTTCGCCGACGATCGCGAGACCCGGGGCTTCGAACCCCTGCTCGAGCGCGATGACGGCGAGCGGCAGCGCGCCAGCGCGCGCCGTCTTCGCCTGATGGTATGAGGAGACGAGCTCGAGCGCTTTCAGGCCATGTTCGGCAAGCACGTGGCTGAGCCTCTCGCGCGAGCCGTCACTCCAGCCTGCGACGATCACGTTCAGGCCCTGTCCGCGCAGGTCTCTGATGTGCGCGACGGCGGCGTCGAACACGTTGGCGTTCTCGTTTTGCCGCTCGGGGGCGAAATTGCGCCCGATTCGCCCGCCGCAGTCGACGGCGTCGGCCGCGCCGGGGCTTGCCTCGAACGGCGTGAGGCGGGCGAGCGGCGAAGCGGAGAGCCGCTCCCTCCATTCGTCTTCGGCGAGGTAGAGGCGCGCGGGGGGCAGCGGCTTATAATCGGCCTTGGCCGGAGCCTGGTCGTAGGCGGCGCGCCTCGCCGCATAGGAGTTGGCGATCTGGGCGAGGCGCTGGCCCGCCGCCTCCTCGGCGCGCGCGTCGAGCACGAAGGGCGCATCGCCCACATAGTCGAACAGTGTATCGAGGCGATCGTAGAGCAGCGGCAGCCAATGCTCGAGGCCGATCGCGCGGCGGCCCTCGCTGACCGCGGAATAGAGCTCGTCGTCTGGGGTCGGCGCGCCGAACTCGGCGGCGTAAGCCTGGCGGAAGCGGCGGATCGTTTCGCTCGTCAGCCGCGCTTCGCTCATCGGGACGAGGTCGAGCGAGCGCAGCTGTCCGACGCTGCGCTGGGTTTCGGGGTCGAAGGCGCGGATCGACTCCAGCGTGTCGCCGAAAAAGTCGAGCCTTATCGGCGCCGGGGCGCCGGGCGGATAGAGATCGAGGATGCCACCGCGCGTGGCGTAGTCGCCGACTTCGCGAACGGTGCTGGCGCGGGCGTAGCCGTTCGTCTGCAGCCAGAGCGCCAGGTCGTCCATCCTGACGCTGTTGCCGGGCGCGGCCGAGAAGGCGGCGGCGGCCAGGTATTTCAGCGGCGGGACGCGCTGGGTAAGCGCGCTGACCGAGCCGACCAGGATGCGCGGCCGCTCGACCGCGCCGCGGGTCCGCGCCAGCCGCGCGAGCGCGGTCATCCGCTCGGCGGAAACAGCCGCGTTCGGCGAGACCCGGTCATAGGGCTGGCAGTCCCACGAGGGCAGGTAAAGCGCCTCGATCTCGGGCGCGGCGAAGGCGAGCGCGTCGATGAAGCTCTGCGCCCGCAGGCTATCACGCGCGATGAAGACGAGCGAAACCGCACGCCCTTCGCCGGCCTTGGCGAGCGCGCGCGTGAGCTCCGCGACGACGAAGGCGTCAAAACCTTCAGGCGCATGGGCAAGGGTGACCGCGCCTCCCTCGGCAAGGCGGCGGACGGCGGACGCGAGAGCCGTCACGGCGCCTCTTGGGCTTTCGCCAGCGGCGCGTCCCTCAGGCGCGCGATGAGCGGCGTGTCGAACTCGGGCGGCGTTTTCTCCTCGCCGGTGATCCACGACAGCACCTGGGTGTCGGGCGCGTCGAGGAGGCGCTCGAACGCATCGAGCTCCGCCTCGCTCATCGCCGGAAGATTGGCGTCGGCGAACCGGCCCATCACCAGGTCCATCTCGCGCATGCCCCGCCGCCAGGCGCGAAACAAAATCCGCCGCCGCCGCTCATCGAGCGGGGCGCTGCTCAACATCGAGCCGGACATGAGGGCCCTTTCAGCAACAGGAATGCCGGCGCCGCCGCTTCGGTTCCCGGGCTTGCCGCCCGGGACGCGGCGTCGCCCGCTCGAACGGCCTTATAGCGGCGCGTCGAAGCGGTGTCAGCAAATGGGCGCTCCCCAAAAGGGCGCGGCGCATTGCCGCTTGCTCTTAGGTCAGCATTCCTGTCCTATGCGGTAAGGAGGCGCCGCATGTCCGCGACCCCATTCTGCTTCGAGCCGCGCTACGCCCGTCGGGCGCGGCGGATGAAGGCCTCCGAAATCCGTGAGCTGTTGAAGCTCCCGGATCAGCGGACATCATTTCGTTCGCCGGAGGCATCCCCGATCCGGCGCTGTTTCCAGCCGAGGCGGCGGAGGCCTACCGCGAGGCGCTGACCCTCGCCCTCGCTTGCGCTGCAATATTCGGTCAGCTCGTGACCTCGCCGGTCTATCTCGGCGCGATCGACCCGGAGCGCGGCGATCGAACGGCAGAAACCTACCGCGAAGCCGCCGCCTCCTCAGACGCCGGAGCGAGGGTCAAACTCGCCTACGCCGTGCCGGATTTCGACAACCCGACGGGCAACACCCTGTCGACCGCCGCGCGGGAGAATCTGCTCGCCCTTGCACGGGATCTCGACGTTCCGCTTATCGAAGACACCGCCTATCGGGCGCTGCGTTTCGAAGGCTCAAGCCTGCCCACCTTGCAGGCGCTGGACGTGCAGCGCGTCGGCTCGCTCGACGCCTCGCGCGTCATTCATCTCGGCACGTTCTCGAAGACGATCGCGCCCGGCCTGCGCGTCGGTTGGGTCTGCGCCTCGCGGGCGATCGTCCGCCGGCGCGTCCTGATCAAGCAGGCGAGCGACCTCAACGCGCCGCTCGTCAACCAGATGGTGATGGCGAAACTGGCCGGCTCGCATCTCGACCGCCTCGTGGGCCAAGCGCGCGCCCATTACCGCGTCAAGCGCGCCGCAATGCTTGCCGCGCTCGACGCCTTCATGCCACCGGGCGTTCGCTGGACGGAGGGCGGGCTCTTCGTGTGGCTGACGCTTCCCGAGGCAACGAACGGCGCCGTGCTCCTTGCGCGCGCCGTCGAAGAGGCCGCTGTCTCCTTCGTGCCGGGCGGCGCCTTCTTTGCTGAGGGCGGCGGCGACAACACGCTTCGCCTGTCGTACTCGTTGCCGAGCGTCGAGGACATAAGCGAGGGAATCCGCCATCTCGCGAGCCTGCTGTGAATCACGGTGGCCTGGCAGATTTCGGGGCGCGGGCGCGGAGCGCGCCGCTACGGAATTCGCCTTCCTTGCCCTTTGTGTTTCAAAGTCGTGCCGCGACGGGCCAGCGCGCTGGAAGGCGCTGGTCCTTCGTCTTCATTCCCGGTCCCGTAGGGCGGCGTCGGCCTCCCGGTCAAAGCTTCGCTTCGGCCAGAATCCCGACCCCTCTTCGAGCAGGCGCTTGTTGCGGCGGATCGGCGATTCGCGTGGCTCGAAATCGTTGTTGTTCGCAATCCGGCGGGTCAGGCGCCAGCGATCGACGAGGAATTCCGCGCCCGACCGTCCGGTCCAGACAATGTCGCGCGGCTCGGGCAAGTCGTCCTCGCAGGCGACGGCCTCGCTCTCCTGGCCGGCCGGATCGGCGGCGACGGCGAGCGGCCCGCCGCAGGAGGTCCGATCCGGTTTCGTCGACAGCAGAAAAATGACGTTGGAATCCGCCACGACCTCGCTCAAGACGTAGGTCGGCGATTTGCAGAGCGAGGGGAACTCGCTTGACTTGCAGCAGTCGCACGGCAGGCGCCGGAATTTCATGAGCTTCGCTCCCCATTGTTGCAGCGGCCTTCGCCGCTCGTTTGTGATTCGATTTCGATCCGCAGGATTTGCATGCGCAGTGCGTCGGCGGCGGCTTCGGGCTTCGAAGCGTCCGAGAGCCGGCGGTTGCGCCGAGGCATTGGGTAAGAGGCCCCGCTGACTGACATCGTCCTGTTCCGTAAGCCGTTTGTTGCGCTAAGTAAGCGGCCAAAGGGCAAAGTTGACAATCGACATATTTGTAGAGGCCCGGCATCCCCTCTCCCGCGCGCGGGAGAGGGTGGCCGAGCGGAGCGAGGCCGGGTGAGGGCAAGTCTTTTAAACACCCGCGTCCTCGGGCCCTCATCCGGCGCCATAGCCCGTCGCAACACGGGCGTTCTTACGAACGCCCTGTGGCGCCACCTTCTCCCGCAAGCCGGAGAAGGGATATCAATGGCTGGGAGCTATATGGGAACGCGCGGGAGGTCCTCGTAGATCGACCGGGCGATTGCGCGCCGCTCCTGAAGTCCGAGAGAGGCAGAGAAGGCTTGCAGCCATCCCGCGAATATCCTCTCGCAGCCCTTGCGGATTGAGCGGGGCCGCCGCATCCGAGCCTTCCTTTGGCCTTCCTGTTCCGCGATGTGCGCCGGCGCGAACAACATGTCCTGAATAAAAACCGAAAGCCATTGGGGTTCGCCCTGACAAGACGCCAAGGAGGTTTGAATGATCGTCGTGCTGCGGCCGCTTGCGGTCGCCATCGCCCTCGTGTTCGCGGCGGCGCCGCTTTCGGCCGAGGAGCCGGGTTTGAGCGCGCAGCAGGCATCAGCGCAATCCGCGAGCGATGCGAAGGCGAAGCCCGCTGCAACGGCAGCGAAGCGTCTCCCTGCCGAATTCGACCACGACGCACACGCTGACGTTCCCCGGCCGCAGCCTCGAGTTCAAGGCCACCGCAGGCGCGATCGCGCTCAGCGACGACAAGGGCGCCCCCGAAGCCGATGTCGCCTATATCGCCTATCAACTGAAGGGGGTTGACGCCCGAATGAGGCCGGTGACCTTCGTCTTCAACGGCGGCCCCGGGGCGGGGTCGGCCTGGTTGCAGCTCGGCGCCGTCGGACCCTGGCGCCTGCCGATGAACGGCCTTGCTCCGTCCTCCGCGCCAATCCTCGTCGACAATGACGATACCTGGCTCGACTTCACCGATCTCGTCTTCATCGACCCCCCCGGCACGGGCTACAGCCGGATTGTCGCGACGGGCGAGGACGCGCGCAAGAAGTTCTGGTCGGTGAACGGCGACATCGAGGCGCTGAGCGTCGTCATTCGCCGCTGGCTCAGCGCAAACGATCGGCTCATGTCGCCGAAATTCATCCTCGGAGAAAGTTACGGCGGTTTCCGGGGGCCGAGGCTTGCCGAGGAGCTGGCGACCGGGCAAGGCGTCGGCGTCAACGGCCTCGTCCTGATCTCGCCGGCCCTTGTGATCGGCGCCCGTTCGGTCGCCGACAGCGATCCCTTCTCCTTTGCCGGCCTTCTGCCCTCGTATGCGGCGGCATACCGGGAGAGACGCGGCAAAGTGCAGCGCCAGGACATGATCGACGTCGAGCAATATGCCGGCCACGATTACCTGGCCGACTTCCTGCGCGGGCCGAACGATGCGGCGGCTGTGGCTCGCATGACGCAACGTGTCAGCGAGCTGACCGGCCTCGCGCCGGAGCTGGTCGCTGAGCTCGGCGGACGCGTCGGCAAGGACGCCTTTTTGCGCGAGTTCGACCGAAGGCAGGGCAAAGTCGCAGCCTTTTACGATGCGACGATCAGCGCCTCCGATCCTGAGCCGCACGATTATCACAGCCGCTGGCTGGACCCGGTGGTGGAAGGCTTCGACGCGCCTTTTTCGAGCGCGATCATGGAGATCTACAAGGATCGGCTGGGCTGGAAGATCGATGAACGCTACGAGCTCCTGAACGGCGCGGTGAGCGGCGCCTGGAATTGGGGCTCCAGCCTGGGCGCGCCGGAGTTGATTTCGGCCCTCAAGCGCCTGTTGGCGCTCGACCCGAACTTCAGGGTGCTCATCGCCCAGGGGCTCACCGACGTGCAGACGCCCTATTACCGGACGCAACTCCTCATCGATCAAATTCCCGACTATGGCCGGCCGGGGCGCTTGACGCTGAAGGTCCATGGCGGGGGCCATATGTTCTATTCCCGCGACGACTTTGCGCAAGGCGCTGCGGGAAGAGGCGCGGGGTCTGATCGAAGGCAGGTGACGGCGCGCACAGCTGGGCGAAGGCGGCGGCTGATCCGGGAGGGGCCGCTCCCGCCGTTCGTCATGACCCCTCCCCTTTCTCGGCAGCTCCCGGGTTTCGCCCGCGATGTGACCCCCGTCACTGCGCGAAGTCGCGAGACTGGCCAAAATCCGCTACGCGTCTCAAGGGGGAGTTTTGGTCATGTCATCCGTTTGCGTAACCCTACTTCTTTGGCCCGGCGACCCCGGTCCAGGCCGATCGGCGCTTGACGAGAAGCGGGGAATGTCGAGCAGGCCTTCCGAGCCTCCGCTGAGAACCAGCGCACGATGGGCTACGCCGGCGATCACGCTTCCGAGAAACGCCGGAGAGTTTTCGCGCCTGCCAAGCCTGGAAGACGTCGAGACCGAACCAGCCTTGAACTAGGCGCTTGGCGGCCATCACGGCTTAGGGCCGTTTCCGGCAATCGATCTCGACGAGCCCCAGGATTACGTCGCTAGAGCAGGTCCCGATCGGTTGGAACCGCACAAGCCAGTGCGAGCGAGCTGAAACACTCCCGAATCAAATTCGGGGCCGGGGCGGCGCGCGGTCCCGGCCGCGATCTCGGCTTTTCAATGCATTGGGCGCCAAAACCTGTCCCTTCGTCGGTTCGATCCGGTAGTGCTTTTATTCGACGTCCGCCGACGACGATCGCGCCATTTCCATCGCCGAAATCAAACTTTCCAAGGGCTTGCGGCGCCATTTCCATCGGGTCATCGCGTCTGCCTGCGCAGGACCAAACCTCCTTGATGGAATTTTCCTTTCCTCATCAAAGACTTGCAGCCGATCGAGCAGAAAAAATTCGCGCCCGCAAGCTCGCGCTCGCGGCCCGATCCTCCTTGGCAGAGTCCGCCCATTCGATCTGCTCAGCCTTTGCCACGGCATTTCCAGCCCGCTCGCAGGCCTGCCCCGGAGGCGACGCTCGGGCGAGCGGGGATCCAAGGCCGCGCAACGATTAGCTTTCAAACAGCATGCTAGCGGTGAGTGACCCGCTTCTGCCTACATTGTATGTTCTGCTTATGTTCGAGTCAAGCTTTCGTGTGACAGAAATTTGCCGCAATGCGGGACGCCAGCCCCGCAGGCGCAGAAGCTTGGAGTCTGACCCCTGTTCGCATTGCGATCGCCATAGCTCCTCGCGATGATGATTCCAACGAAACGGGATCTTCGCGGCGTTGCCTATCCCAGAATGTTGCCCGCCCTTCCGCGGCTCAATTTTCGAGATCAACTGTCATCAATAAGCTTTTGATTTTATTGGTTTACTCCCGCAGGACCCGAACGCCGCTCAGAAGACGATACAACAAACCTTAGCAACCTTTTGGAAACGAAGCTAAACTTCATCTGATTTAGTTGTCGCGGAAGCTGGAGAGACACATTGCGAGACACAAAGCGTGTTGGCTCCCCTGCCCTGCCCTCGGTCCGAGGCATCGATATTCTTGCAGATTGGGACGAATGGCGGAAAAGGAGGTTACGTCGCGAGTTGCGAAAGCCCGTAATCCACATTTCTACCGCTGCGCCGGCGTCTCGAATTACGATAAGGTCATTGACCTGTGCGCGCTCGCCGCTCGCGCTGAAATTCGCCGAAACCCGTGCGCGGCGCCATCATCGACTGGTAGGCTTTTGGCGCCTCAGCGGCCTGGAGCTTAATTCTCACGTTATCCCGAAAATCGCCAAGCCCTGCATAATCCGAGCCGACAATGATCTTGAAGCCAATCACCTACCCGCCTGAGTGGCCTAAACCTCACCCCATCTGCCTGCTGATGCCCTCGGCGGACGAGGACGAGTTGCAGAACCTCACAGACGACATTCGCGCACACGGTTTGCTTGATCCCATTGTGCTCTTCGAGGAGCGGATACTCGATGGACGCAACCGGGCCGCCGCTTGCGAAAGCGCGGGCGTAGCGCCGCGCTACGTTGAATTTGAGGGCGTCAGGGAAGAAGCCCTGATGTTTGTGGTTTCCCACAACCTCAAGCGGCGTCATCTGACCAAGCAGGCCATCGCCGACACGCTGGTCGAGGCCGAGGATTTCGACTTGGATTACGAGCTGGGTGTGCAGGGGACATCCTCTGACATTAAAATGTCAGCCGAGAAGCCAAAAACAGCATCGAGTTGCGAATTGGCCAAGGCGGCAGGCGGCGCCGTGAGCCGTGAAATGATCAACGCCACGCGCAAGGTGAAAGAGAAGGCCGAACCGGAATTGCGGGAGGCGGTGAAGAAGGGGCGAATTGGCGTGCAAGACGCCGCCAAAGCGGCCGACCTGCCGCCGGAGCGACAAAAGGCCATTGCCGCGTCACCAAAGCCAAGGAGAGCCGCGAACGAAGCCATCGAAGCGGCGAAGGGCGCCGCCCGACGCCCTGCCAGCGATGAGGGGGACCCGCGCTCTGAGCTTCGCAAGGCTTGGGAAAAAGCAACGGCCCTGCGCCGCCTATGGAAAGCGGCCGACAACGGGACAAGAGAATGGTTTATGGGCGTGGTTTGGTTCGATCTCGATGAGGCCGACCATCGGAAGCAGAGCGCCGTTGAATCCTTGGACGAACCGGCGGATGAGGCCGCTGGCCCTTAGTCGTCGGCCCTCGATTTGGTCGGAGGCCGCCGTCGTCGATAAGCTCACGGCCCTAAGCAGGCCCAGCGAGAGCTACAGCGACGCGATCTTGCGGGTGGTCAACCTGGAAGCGGGAAAGAGACACCGGACTTCATCGTGGGGGCAAAGCCGCTTCATGCACTTCCTTGTGATATCAACAACGATTTCATCTTTTTGGCGACTCCGGCAGGACTTCGAACCTGCGACCCGCCGCTTAGAAGGCGGCTGCTCTGATCCGCTGAGCTACGGAGCCGAACCCCAATCAGCCGGCGCGACGTTCATGGGTTGCTTCAATGCGACCATGGAACGATGCGGTTCGGCGAGAAATTGTCGGAATAGGAGATGATCTTGCGCACCGTCGGCTTCGGCTCTTCGAGCCGGTAGGCGATGCCATTGCGCTGAGCGTAGGCGATCGCCTCCTCTTTGGTGTCGAAGCGCAGCTTCACCTGCGATTTCATGTCGCCCGAACCCGTCCAGCCCATCAGCGGGTCGATCCACTGCGGCTGCTCGGGCTCGTATTCGAGCACCCATTTTTCGATCGTCCGGACCGACTGCATGGCGCTCTTGGCGGGCAGATAGATGCGAGCCGTCATAGTAGAAGCCGTTGACTCCTAATCCTTTGGCCGGCGCAGCCGAATTCGAGCCGGCTCGATCTCCAGGCGCTGAGCTTCGAGAATCCCGCCGAGCGGCCCCGAACGCCCAAGTCGCTTTTAGGCCAGGTTCGACCTTCTGACAACGGGTCTGACGATGCCGCTCCGAGATCCTTGAGGAGTACAGCGGGGGCGCCGAAGGCTCTTGCCGGCTCGGCGGTTTTCCCCTCTCGTAAGAGGTTGGATGGAACTGACGCCGGCTTGAGAAATTGGGCCGAGGTTGCAGGGACGTCAAAAGGAAGTTCATTCAGCCGGGAGGGCCATCATGGCTCTTGCAACGCCGCATGTCGCTGCTGCGCTCGCCGCTGTCTTTTGGACTTCATGGTCCAGACGCCTGCTTCTGCGGCGGCGATCAGCGATCTTTTCGTCTTCGGCGACAGCTATTCCGACACCGGCGCGTACGGACACACGACCAATGGCGATACGGCGGTCGGCTATCTGGCGAAAGATTTCGGCATCACGCTCGCCACGTCGAAGAACCCGGATCCCGGAACCGAGGGGGTCAATTTTGCCGAAAGCGGCGCCCGCGTATTTGTCGGGCCGAAGCCTCCGGCCGCGCAGCCCAGGAGCCTGACCCAGCAGGTCGCGGAATTCCAGAATGACGTCGCCTCGAACAAGGTGAAATTCGATCCGCGCACCTCCCTGTTCTTTCTGCTCGGCGGGCTGAACGACCACAAGCTGGTCACTTCCGCGCAGGTGAACGCCGCGACTTTTGCGCAAGTGGCCACGCTCTACGGCCTCGGCGCCCGCCTGTTCGAGATCGCCCTGCTGCCGTCGAAGGTCCCCTGGTTCACCGACAGCGCCGAAAACCTCAATCCCGGCTTCAGCGCTCTCGTCCCAAAACTTCGGGAGAAATTTCCGGACGCGGTGTTCGGCCTGAGCGACTGGGGACCCGACTACGACGACATCTTGGAGAATCCGTCGAAATACGGGATGACGAACGTCACCGACGCCTGCCGCGACGATGTCCATTTATGGGGGCCAACATGTTCCGCGCCCGCCCGCTACTTCTATTACTACCTCGGCCATCCTTCGGATGCGGCGCATCACATTGTCGGCAACGAGCTTTACGCCGAAGTCCTCCGCCTTCCCCCCGTGCCGCCGTCATCGCCCCTTCCACTCGCGCAGCGGCGCTGACCCCGATAGGCCGCGTTCAGGCCGCGAGCGCGGTGCTGAAATGCATGGGCGTAGGCGGCGATCTCGGCCGCGTGGTCTTTCCCGTTGACGATCTCGCGCGCGCCGAGCCAGTCGTGCGTCGCTTGCGCGCCGAGCGGGAAATAGTCGGCGAGCGTCTTCCCGGTGAACCAGCCCTCGCTCATGCCGCGGACGAGGACCTCGGCGGCGATCGCCGGCAGGAGGGCGTTGTCGGGGCGGCGCACCAAGTCGGAGCCGGGGATGGCCTCTTCCGCCCGCTCATAGTTGGCGAGCCAGGTCAACTGCACCAGGCCGCGCCCGTAATAGACCTGCATATAGGGGCCGCAGGCTACGCCGTAGGGCTTGCCCTGGCCCCGGCCCCACTCCGCGATCGGCTCCATCGTCCGCGCCGTCTCGTGGAAGACGGTCGCGAGCGCATAGGCGACAAAGCGCGGATCCGTTCCTTCGGGCCAGGCCCCGAGGATGCTGTTGATCCCGTCGACTTGCGTCTGCTCGATTGCGCCGCCGAAAAGATCGACGCGCACGGCGGCGAAGAACGCCGCAGCGTTCGAAAGGAGCATGGTCTCCATCGGTCTCTCCTTGCGCGTGGGATTTGCAGCAAACTAGCCATCGCCCGAGCGCTCGCATCGCGTGCCTCGTCGTCGAAAAGCGAGATCCAGTGGTGCTCGATTAGTCCGCCCGACCTACGGTGAGGGTGCTAAGCAGAGATTCGTGGCATGGCCAACGAATTGGCGATGCGCTGGCGCTTGAGATCGATGAAAGGCGCGGCGATGTCTCGCCAACGTGTCGCGAACGAGTGAAAATCTATCCGTTGGTTAGCCAAACGTGTCAATCGGCGTCGAAAACTGACCCTGGATCGGCGTCCAAAATTGACCCCCCCCCTTGTGACGCGCGCGAATGGTAGCGCTCGCCCCGGCGGAGCTGGTCGGGGTTGCGCAGCCGGGGCGAGCGCGGGTTGGCGAGGAGCTGTTGTTTGGAGGAGCCGGCGCGGTAAGCGCCAGCTCTCCGTGCAGAGAGCGGACGTTGCACGAGTTCAATCTCGGCCGAAGCCGCGGGGCGGAACGATTGCCTGGAGTTCCGTGAGGTCGAGGTCGCAGACCGCGCGCAACGCCTCGGCGGTGGCGCTGTCCTGTAGGTTCTCCGGCAGGGCTTCCAGCCAGGCGGTATACTGACCCTGCAACGTGATCAGCTCGGAGACAGCGTCGCGCCAACGCCTGGCGCGACTGCGATGATCAAGTGGTCGCCGCATCCGGACTGCCGGCGTCCCAGACGCCCGAGCAGCACGACAGCGCGCTTGGCGCTCGGCGTCGGTCATCGGTCGCTCGCCGATCGACTTGCGTGGCATGGTCCACTCCGAAGCGTGACGTCACGAAATCCCGGTCATTAGACGACGCTCAGGCGCGGTTCTTGAAGCGCCAGCTCTCGTTTCCGGTCTCGACGATGTCGCAATGGTGCGTGAGGCGATCGAGCAGCGCGGTGGTCATCTTCGGGTCGCCGAACACGCTCGGCCATTCGCCGAAGGCGAGATTGGTCGTGACGAGGATCGAGGTGCGCTCGTAGAGCCGGCTGACGAGATGGAAGAGGAGCTGGCCGCCGGCCTGGGCGAACGGCAGGTAGCCGAGCTCGTCGAGGACGACGAAGTCCATGCGGGTGAGATAATCGGCGATCCGGCCTTGCCGTCCCGCGCGCGCCTCGGCCTCGAGCTGGTTGACGAGATCGACGGTGGTGAAGAAGCGCCCGCGCCGTCCGGCGCGGATGCAGCTTCGCGCGATGGCGATCACCCCGTGGGTCTTGCCGGTGCCGGTTCCACCGATAAACACGGCGTTGCGCTGCTGGGCGATGAAGCCGCCGCCGGCGAGATCGCGAACGAGCCCCTCGTTGATCGGAGTGCCCTTGAACACGAAGTCGTCGAGGTCTTTGGCGAGCGGCAGCCTGGAGGCGGTGATCTGATACTTGATCGACCGCGCCTGCTTTTCCGAGATCTCGGCGTGCAGGAGGTCGCCGACGAAGCGCTGCGGCTCGTGCTTGCGCTTGAGCGCGGTCGCGAGCGTCTCGTCATAGGCGCCCTTCATGCCGTAGAGCTTCAGCTGACCCATCATGTCGAGGACTTCGGTCCGCTCCATCGTCAGGCGCTCCTCAAGCTGTCGTAGCGAGCGCAGTCGGCGACCGGGGCATGGCGCAGGCCGAGCGCCGCGGGGGTGTGGATCGGCGGCGCCGGTCCGGGATCGCTCCGTCGCGCCAGAATGTTGAGGACGACGTCGGCCGAATGGACGTTCTCGGCGAGCGCCTGGGCGCAGGCGGCCTCGACCGCCGGCAGGCCGTCGGAGAGCACCGCGGCGAGGATCTTGACCATCTGCCGGTCGCCGTCGTCGGAGCCTGCGAGCTTGCGCCGGATGCGGTCCAGCGCCGCCGGCAGCACCCAGTCCTTGAACGGCGCGCCGTTGCGCAGCGCGCCGGGCTTGCGCGCCAGGACCGGCACGTAATGCCAGGGATCGTAGACGATGTGCCCACGCCCGAAGGCCCGCTCATGCTCGGCGACAACCCGCCCGTCCTGGCGAACGACGATGCGGTCGGCGTAGGCGTGGATGTCGACCGGACGGCCGACGGCGCTCGCGCTCACCGAATATCGGTTGTTGTCGAACCGCACCAGGCAGGTCTTCGACACCGAGGCCGGCAGCGCGTGGAATCCATCGAAGCGGCCGCGATAGGGAACGAGCCTCGGGCGCTCGGCCTCGAACGCCTCCCAGATCGTTCGCGCGCTCTCTTCGGGATGGGCGTGCGCCCTGGCCCAGGCGAGGTTTTTGTCGACGAGCCAGGCGTTCAACTCCCCGTAGCTCTTGACCCTCAACCGTGGGGTGAAGAAGCGCTCGCGCACCAGCCCGACCTGGTTCTCGACCTGGCCTTTCTCCCAGCCCGCAGCCGGCGTGCAGGCGACCGGCTCGACGAGGTGATGCGAGCACATCTGGAGGAAGCGGCGGTTGTACTGGCGGTCCTTGCCGACGAACACCGTCTCCACCGCCGTCTTCATGTTGTCGTAGATTCCGCGCTGGCAGGCGCCCCGGAAGAACGCGAAGGCGCGCTCGTGGGCGTCGAACACCATCTCCTGCGTCTCGCGCGGGTAGGCGCGCACGAACATCATGCGGCTGTGGCAGAGCCGCACATGGGCGACCTTCACCGTGGTCGTCACCCCGTCCATGACGACGATCTCGTGGCTCCAATCAAACTGGTAGGCTTCGCCCGGCGCGAACGTCAGCGGAATGTAGGCTTCCGCCGTCGCGCTCGCGTGCTGCTCGCCCCAGCGCCGTGCGTATCGGCGAACCGCGTCGTAGCCCCCCTCGTAGCCGAGAGGCCGCAACGCCTCGTAAATACGGATCAGCGTTAGCCTCTCGCGCGTAGGCGCCTCGGCGTTCGCCGTCAGCAACCGGTCGAGCGCCTCCGTCCACGGCCCGAGCTTCGGCCGCGGCTGGACCTCGCGGTCATACGAAAACGCCGTCTCCCCCGACCGCAGGATCCGCCGCACCGTGTTGCGCGACAGATGCAGGGTCCGCGCGATCTCCCTGATCGACTTCCCGTTGCCCAGATGCTCGCGCCGTATCCGCCCGATCGTCTCCACAATCAGCATTCCCCACCGCCCGCTTCGCGCCAAAGCGGGCAGACGACCAAACCGGAAATCGGGGGGTCAATTTTGGACGCCGATGACGCCCCTCAGGGGGTCAATTTTGCACGCCGAAACACAACCAAACGGAATCTGCTTGGTGGTCGGGGTTTCTGAAGATTTGGCGGGAAACTGAAACGTCGAGAAAATATGGCTTGCCGAACGGCAGGAACGGGCGGATTGCGGCCGTGGACCGAATGGCGGGAACGGGCGGGATAGCGGGCGTACAAGCGCCACCTGGGAAAACTCGCTCTCGCACAAGGCACGCTTTCGTGGAAGCCCTCAGACCGCCGCGCGCAGGGCGGGAAACGGACGTTTATGCACCTAAGTTCTGCTCCGCGTAACCCATTGACTCCGTGCGCGTCTGTCTTTTGTGCAAAATCTTCGCGAACGAGCAGGCCATGGCCGCGCACGAAAGTCCAAGGACGACAAAGCTCTATGATGGACGACAAAGCTCTATGATAGCACGGGGATGAGATTACACTCGATGAGGTAGAACGGCTCGCGATTTACCGACTTAAACCAGATGTCTAGCGAAGGAGCCCACAAGAGTGCCTGGAACCGTCCGTTTCATCGTGGACACCAACCTGTTCCACGAATGCCACAGCCTGGTCCGATCCGACTTCCCATGGCGCGCGATTGGTGACTTGGATGTGATAGAGCTCGTTGTTCCCGAGCCCGTCCAGGCTGAGCTCGACCGGCAGAAGAAAGATACGCGGGCACGGCTGCGGCGGCGAGCCGTGGAGGCAGTAGGTTGGTTCCGCGAGCTGCTTCAGCAGGGCCGGACGAGAAAGTGCTCCGAGAGAGTGACCCCAGAGTTGTCCTGCGTATCGATGTAACGATGCCGAGTGGCGCGCACCCCGACGTGCTCGACAACAGCATTACGGATGACCGAATCGTGGGCGTCGCCGTTGCCCTGGCGGAGGCTGAACCGACCGTAGACGTGCGGCTCCTCACGCACGACACGCGGCCTGCCGCCAAGGCCCGCGCCATCGGGCTTCGATACGTATTCGTCCCCGAAGAGTGGATACGCGAGCCTGAGCAGGATGAGCTGCAGAAGGAGAACCAACGACTTCAGGAGGAGAATGAGCGTCTGAGGGCCGTCTCGCCGGACCTCAGGATCAGCGCGGACGGGATAGTCGACAATGTCGTGACGCTGCGTCGGACGGCGCTTGCGTCGCTTACCAACGACGAGGTGTGCGCCCTGCGCGCGTCGCTCACCGAGCGCTTTTCGTTGGTGAAGCTGGAGTTGAGGCAGGGAGCCGAGCTGTCCGCTCTCAGTTCGCTCTTCGCAGAGCACTCGAATTGGCGGCACTATATTCCACCGTCCGAAGAAGAGATTGAGTACTACCGTACAGTGACCTACCCAACCTGGGTCGACTCCTGCATTCACCAGCTCCAAGCCGTTCCGCGCGCTCTCAACTTATCCACATCGGCCCAGTCCTTGAATATCGTTCTGCTCAACGACGGCAGCCGGCCCGCCGAGAACGTGCTGGTCCACTTTGTCGCCCGCGGTTCCCTGTTCATTGCTCCACCTCCGCATAAGGAACGTCCGGCTCCCCGCCTGCCGGAGATTCCTCCGCCTCCGGCGCTTCCCCAAGGGCACTGGGTACGAGACGGCAAGCTTAACGCTGAGGCCACGATCATTCAGCCGTCGCTGCCGGACATTCTCAGCGGCTTGAGCCGGACCCGCATGGCTTTCCATCGAGAGGATGAAGCCTTCTACTACGAGCCCAACCGCCCCGATGCGCCGGTCGAAGCATTCAGTCTTACGTGTCGACGTCTGCGGCACGGGCTCGGCCACGAGTTGTTCGAGATTGAAGTCTTCCCACAGGAAGACGAATCGGAGCTTCGAGGAGCTATCGAGGTCCAAGTGAGCGCGTCGAATGTGAGCGACCTACAGAAGCTCATCGTACCAATTAAGGTGCTGAGCGATTTTGGGTCAGGCCTCGACGCGGCACAACGCGTATTGGACGCCGTTGACTTCTTAGAGTGTCCTGGACCCTTTAGCGGCTGGACAGCTCGGTTGATCCCCTCTGATTAAATCTGTTATCAATAGTAACTGTCTATGGTCAAGATACTTTAATCGGTTTCAACCCCTCACGCTCCATCTGCTCGAAAATAGCAACGCTCTCTTCAGGTGTCGCGGCAAAACGCAAGGGTGACTCTGGATAGTTGTCCTGAATACATTTAATGGCAACTGCCATCAGGATCGGGAGCGCTTTGGAAATCTCTTCTAGGTCCGCCCTAGGATGCGAAAATCCGAGATGGCCGCCTGGTAATTCAATGTGGGCACAGCGACTACGTAACGTATTCAATACTTTGCACCAACTGAGCCACTGTTCTGACATTTTGATCAAGCTCTCGAAACCGCTCAATGAACGGCTCAATAAACTCATTGAATGTTTTATTTGTGGTGATCTTAAAGTGTAATTCTATAATTTTATATAACGACAGAAATCTAAACTGAATGGGCAACCGAAAATCGGACCCATCCGCCAACAGATGTATGGCTGGCCGCATCTTTAGCGGAGATGCAAGCAGTGCCTTTAGGCCTCCGCTGTTAACCCGGAAGTCCGGGTTCAACGGCTGCGCTATTTTGAGGTTCATGTCAGGGCTAGCGTCAGGCTCAAGAAAGTTATAGAAAAAAACACGTTATCGCCTTGCCGAAAATATTCTATTGATGAGTCGTAATTTATACGGATACAATCGAGTGCAAAAAGTCTCAACTTTAGGTATCGCTTATAATCTTCTGGATCGATCGTTGGTCCCTCTGTTTCTGGAATAGAAATGCGCACAGCGCGTATTTCGTTGAAAGCCCCTAAGATGGCGAGCTCCCATTGCCTTCCGTCCTTCATAACTGGAATGGAGAGAAGCGGTGGCGTCGATCTGTTATCAACGAATTGCTCAGGCGGTGGCGCGAGCAACGTGTATAGGTAGCAGGTCTTCATTGTCGTGTCCGTTGCTCGATCGATCTTATTGAAACCTACCCAAAAATCGGGGGAACGAGTTGCGCGAGCCAACATACACTGCGATAAAGGGCATTATCATATGTTATCGGCAGCAAAAGCCCAGCCGAAGCTGAGGCTTGCAAGGGCTCGGCCGGGGATAGGACAGCGCGTCGGCTGGCGTCTCCGCGCGTTGCGTTACCTTGCCGCATTTTCGCGGAGTTAAACTTCACGTCAAACGAGCCAAGACCCTTACGCCTTTCCGACGCCTATCTTGTCGGTTTCGCCCGTCACCTCGCGCTAATGAGGAGTTTCCAGGTCGGTCAAATTGTGGGTCAAAACGACCTCCTTTCTGACCGGACCGATATGGAAATGGCGCGGCTCTTTAGCAAGGCCGTTGGAGCGTCCCGTCTTTGAGGGCTTACACCGCTCCAAGCCTTCGTTTATCAATTTGCGGCCCCACGCGCGGCGTCACGTTAGCGTTTTCGCGTCCTCATTGCGGGAGCGGAGATAGTTGTCGAAGTCGCGCTCGAGGTCCGGCTTGTTGCCGGCGAACTCGATCACCCGATAGCTGTTGCGTTTAAGGTCGATCGCCGGATCGAAGCCGTTGTCCAAAAACATATCCCAGCGCGATAGATAGCCCCGGTCGATCTTGCGGCCGTGGAACGGGTGCTCGATCGTCCCATGCACGAAGCCGAGCTTGCCGTTGATCTCGGCCGCAGCGCGCGAGGCCCACGCCATGATCGCATGGCGATATCCTTGGGTCACGCCGCCCGGCAGCGAAGCCTCCGCCTTGCCGATCATCCCTAGCGCCATGTGATGGTCGCCCGAGCCCATGCCGCCGTCTTCGAACAGCCCGCCCGAGCGGTCGAGCATCGTGCGCGTCCAGGCCCAGGCGTAGCCCGGATGAGGGTACTCGTGATATCCGCCGTTGAACTTCCAAGTTTTCGGCCCGGTCCGCCGCGACGACACCGCCCGCGTGAAAGATCGAGGCGAAGCCTACATGGGTCTGAACGTGCTCATCGTGCGGGCCAAGGTCGTATGCCTTGTCCCACGGTTGCACGACCAGATAGAGGTCGAGCGCGTTGAGCGTGTTCGTCGCCCATCCGAGAGCGCGGACGACTTGCCAAGCGATCGCGTCGGCGATAAGCGGATAATCAGTTTGGCATGGGCGGCGGCGGCACCAGGTCAAGGCGCATGACCGCCGCCATCAACCCTTCCGCTTGTCGCCGGCGCGCTTGGGTCGCTGCCCGTCTCGCGGCGGCGTGCCTTGGCCCTCGATGCAGAGCCTCGCCTGCCGCCGCACAGTCTCCTCTGACGACGTCACCGCCGGCCTTCGCGGCGCGTCCCGACAAGAACGCCTCGCGCAGCGCGTCTTCGACTGGCGTCGTAGCCTTTGCCGGTAGCCCGGATGCCCTCGACCACATCGGCCGCGAGCCGGAAGCCGATGTGCACCTTCGGCGCTTCGGACTTCGGGTGCCCGATCCGGCGCTTGAATTCCTGCATCGCCTCGATAAGCTCGGGCATGACCTCCCGGACGGGCTTCATGCCCTTGAAATCCTCGCGGGTCAGCTCGCAGACCTCGCCTTCTTCATCGGTCAGCGGCGCCCTTTTCCTCGGCATAGACCTTCTCCTCACGCCGGTTCGCCTTGCGAAAACTGATGATCCTGAACGCCTCGCCGCGAACGCAGAAGCAGACGACATGAAGCCGTCCGCCGGGAGGCGCGAAAGCCAGATAGCGCGCCTCGCCATAGTCGCGGCGGCGGTCCTCGATCGTGTGCGCCGCGTCCCAATCAAGCTCAGCGGCCCGCTCGAACGGCAACCCGCGCGCCTTGGCGTTCCGCGCGCTCTTCGCCGGATCAAGTTCGATCTTCACGGGTTAATGTAGCAACAAAAAGCGCGGCGGCCAAGCCCGCTTATTCGGAAGAAGCGGCAGCCAGGCAAATGACTTGCGCGGGCTCAGTCTGCTCCGGGCGCGTCGTTCCCGTTTGCGAAAAAGCTCATCACCGGCGCGATCGCGCGCTCGAGCGACTTTGCCTATTTCCGGATCTCGTCGGCAGACCAGGGACTACGCGGCGCCCCACCGCGGGTCGCTGCCCCGTTCCCTTGGTTGCACGTCTCGGGCGGGGTGCGCAAGACGTTCGGGAGGAAACCGCCTAGAGGTTCCAGCCAAAACGCAGTTCAATGATTTCAAAAGGTTCTTGGTCGGGGCAGCCGGACACGAAACTATCCGACCGTAACCCGCAGAAGTCATTGATAGTCGGCATCTTTACGGGCTTGCTTGGCTTAGAGTTTTGGCTTAGAGCTGGCCTAGAGAACACCGACTACCCAATGTCTAGGAGAGGAGTTAGCCGTGTCTGGCCGCCAAAACAAGTCCCCCCACCTCAACGCCCCACCCCGCTCCCCGCTGCGCTCCCACCTCGCTTGGCATGGCAGGCAATGGCGAGTTCAAGTCGCGGTCCCCGCCAAGCTACGCCCGATCATTGGCACTGCCGTTCTGTTCCATCCGCTCCACACCGACAGCCTCGCGCTCGCGAACCGTGACAAGCACAAGCACATCCACGCGCTCAAGCAACGCCTCGCAGCCGCTGAGATCGAGCTTCGACGGCGCAGCAAGGGCACCATCGTGGACCCTCTTGTGGCCGAGGGCTCTAGGCTGGCGGGACAGGTAACAAAGAGGAGGCCGATGTCGGTGATACCCCGGAGATCGGCGTCGCCGACCCCTCCTAGAGCGACGCCTACGAGGAGCTTGTGAAGGCCGAGGGCGAAGACCGGGCCGAGATGCTGGTCTAGTCGCCACCGGGAGGGCGACGCCGTTGGGCCACCTCGCCGACAGGTGGATTGCGGAGAAGCCTATCAAGCCCCGGCAGAGGCTCGATTACAGGCGCGCTGTGTCGAACCTTGAGGCGTGGCTCGCCGCCAATAGCTTTCCGCAGACCATCGAGGCCGTGACAAAGGTGGTGGCCGCCGACTACAGGGCCGAGGCGTTCATCAAGGGGGGCGTCCATCCCCGCACTGCCAACAAGAGCCTGTCGGTCCTCTCGGGGTTGTGGAAGTACGCGGAGGGCAGAGACTTGGTCACAGAGGGCTTCAACCCGTGGCGCGGTCTATCCCTGACCGGCGCACTCACGCCGGAAGCTGGGGCCAGCGCCGAGAAGCGGGCGTTCAAAGACGATGAAATCTCCCGCTTGCTGGGCTACCTCGTGCGCCCCGAGCGGACCCCTATGCAGGCCCTCATCCATGACGCTGTGACGGTCCTATCCCTGTCCGGGATGCGGCTGGAGGAGTTGTCGCGAATGAAGCTCAGCCACCTACGAGACTTGGGCTCCCCCCTGCCCTACATCGCCCTCCGGGGCACGAAGACGAAGGCCGCGCGCCGGGACGTCCCGATCCACCCCGACGCCCTCCCGATCATCCTGCGCAGGGCCGAAGGCAAAACCGCGGACGCCTACATCCTGCATGAACTCAAAACACCCGACGCGGACTCCGCGATGGATCGGGGACAGCCGATCACCAAGGAGTTCGGGCGGATACGGAAGCGCCTCGCAATAGACGAGCGGGAGGAAGGCGCGCGAACTTCGTTGCGCCGCTGGTTCGTCAGGTCCGCCGCCACCGCGCTGGACAAAGGGACGAAAGGCTATTCGCACTGGACCATCGCCGAGGTCGTTGGACACGCGAAGGAGGAGCTACCCCTCGCGATGACCATGGGGCGGTATGCAGGGGACGAACTCGATGGAAGCGAAGGCTGCTTGTGTGAGGGCGGTGCGGCTTCCCGCTCCATCGTGAGCCACCCGAACGTCGCGCCAATGGCACGGCTGGCGGCACCGCTTCAAGACCGTAGGCATGGAGGCCGGTATCCCGACCCGCGTTCTCGACGCGATCCAAGGGCACGCCCCGCGAACGGCGGCGGACGGTTACGGTGAGGTCACCATCAAGACCATGACGGCGGCTATCGAGCGGTTGCCGCGCATGGAGGTATAGGGGAGGATCGCGGCGCTATCGCCCCGCAGTCAAGTAGGTCGATGCGCCCCATAGGCGGTCCTCACTTCGACGGCTTCCACTCGCGCGCCATCCGCTGCGCCTCGGCGATCTGATCGGGCGTCATCTTGGCCGCCATATCGTCGCGATCTCTGGCCGCTAGGGCGCGAGTTTCGACGTCGGGTGCGCGTGAGGCGGTTAGGTTGTACCACATGTGGGCCAGCGCGTAGTCCTGCGGCACACCTTCGCCCTTTTCGTACATAAAGCCGAGGCTGAACTGCGCGTCTGCGTGCCCCTGGTCAGCGGCCTTGCGATACCACGCGACGGCCTGCGCGTAGTCCTGTGCGACGCCCCAGCCCTTTTCATACATAAAGCCTAAGCGGTCCTGCGCTTCCGCCTCCCCCTGATCGGCGGCCTTGCGGTACCACGCGACGGCCTGCGTGTAGTCCTGCGCCACGCCATGGCCGTAGCCGTACATCCAGCCCAAGTTCAACTGCGCGTCACCGTCGCCCTGGTCAGCGGCCTTGCGATACCAGATGAGAGCCTGGGCGTAGTCCTGTGCCAGTCCTTTGCCTTCGCTGTACATCTTGCCGAGGTGGAACTGCGCGTGCGCATTTCCCTGCTCGGCGGCCTTGCGGTACCACGCGACGGCCTGCGCGTAATCCTGGGCCACCCCAAGGCCGTTGGCGTACATCACGCCGAGTTTGTTCTGCGCAAAGTCATCACCCTTGTCGGCATCCTTGCGGTACCATCTCGCCGCCTGCGTGTAGTCCTGTGGCACGCCCAAGCCTTGGAGGTACATCCCGGCGATGTTGATCGGTGTAACGAAGTCGTCGTGGTCAGCGGCCTTGCGGAACCACGCGTCGGCCTGCGCGGAGTCCTGAGGCACGCCTTTGCCGTTGCAGTACATCAGGCCGAGGTTGATCTGCGCGACCGCGTAGTTCTGGTCGGCGGCCTTGCGGAACCACACGACGGCCTGCGCGTAGTCCAGAGGCACGCCTTTGCCGTCGCGGTACATCGCACCGAGGTAGGTCTGTGCCACGGCATTCCCCTGATCGGCCAACGGACGCAAAATCTGGAAGGCCGCTGCGTTGTCGCCTTGCTGAAAGGCAGCCACGCCCTCATCAAGCGGCCCTGCCATCGCTGTGCCGAACAGGGCGAGCGCGAGAAGGCCGACGACGAGAAGAATGTTGATGCGCTTGGTCATTGCCTCCGCCCGGGAACAAGATCGCTCCGCCACTAGACGCCCTTCCGTCCAAGGTCGTTCTTTTCAATGGCTTGTGCAACAAGTGGCGCTATGTGGCGGTTGGCATTCGCATGGAGCGTTTTCATAGCGGTCAATTGCCTCTCAGCGCGTGTGTAAAAATCCCGTAAGTAAATCCCAGTTATCCTTGGCGACACGAGCCCCGGCTTGTGGCTTGCGCAAGCAGGCCATCAAGCCACGCGTCGTGACCCCTCGCGAGATACTCGAGTTGTGCGATGTCTCTCGAGCCCGTCGAGAGGTAGTGAAGCTCAGGCAGCAAGCCATCTATCCTGGACGCCATGCCCAACCTGAGTTCTGGGATAATCTCCGACTTAACCCGAGGAGGGCCCTGCGACGCTTTGCTCTGACGCTCCTGACACGTCCTGAGCGCCCGCTCGATCCTCCCCCCTATCTCCCCAATCCAACCTGACAGCCTGTAGGCAACCACTTCTGCCCGCCTTACTCGCTCAGCCGCCTGCACGTTGTCGGCGTGGCGGCTTTGGAGGAACATGGTCAGGAAGCCCGCGCCGATGGCGAGGATCGAGCCCACCGCCTGCACCCAAGCGGCCCATGCGCTGGCATCCATGTTCGCAGCCTTGCCCGCTATTACTCGCGGAAGATTGACCAGCCACCCAAGCCAAGCCCCTGCGGCGGCCCCTACAGCGTCCAAATCCGGCCCCTCGAAGCACAGCCCCGAATGGGCCAAGCTTAGGCGGCCTTCGTGCGTCCGGGAAGCGGTGTTTAGCAGGAGAAAGGACCCGAAATATTTTGGAACTCGGGCGTGAGGGCCCATTGATCGGCTCGCCGCTCGTCGTTCCCCCCGCCTGTGGGGGTTGCCTGCCGTGATCCAAGGCCTGCCGGTCACCCTCCCGGCCACCCAATGGAGCCGCAGGGGCAGCGCGAGGGCAGCGGAAGGGAAACACGAGGAGAAAGCAGCCTCGGCTGCGGCTCACCGAGGATGAAGGTCGGGCCGGGTATTGAGGGCAGCGCGACCATCGTCCGCCTTTTCCACACCACAGGGACGGCGTCGGGATAGCCTCTGGTGGGCGGCGGGCTTCCACCGATTGTCCGCAGAGGCATACCTCCACGGACACCGAGGGACGGGCGGGAAAGCGTGTCCGCAAGGGTTGACTTTGGTCTACGGACAGAATACTGTGCGGACAGCGCCCATGTGGACACAGCGCGCAGATGGAGCAATTACCATGATCAAGGCCCAGCCCAGGCGAGCCCCTACCAAACCCTCGCCCCACCCCAAGGCCAACCACCAGCACAAGACCGTCCTGTACGCCCGCGTCTCGACCGCAGACCAGACCATTGAGCATCAAGCCGCACAGGCCCGAGCCGCAGGGTTCGCCATTGACGAGGTCGTGGCTGACGATGGCGTGTCAGGTGTCCGCACCACGCTCGCAGAGAGGGCGCAGGGCAAGCGCCTGTTCGACATTCTGCGCTCAGGGGACACGCTGGTTGTGCGCTGGGTTGACCGGCTGGGCAGGAACTACGCCGACGTGACCGAGGCCATCCGCAAGTTCATGGGCCGAGGCGTCATTGTCCGCACTGTCATCAACGGGTTGACGTTCGACGGGGCAACCACGGACCCAATGCAGATGGCCGTCAGGGACGCTCTGATAGCTTTCATGGCCGCGACCGCGCAGGCACAGGCCGAGGCCACCAAGGAAGCCCAGCGGGCAGGCATCGATCACGCCAAGGCCAACGAGCCGCACAGCTACAGGGGACGCAAGCCGTCGTTCGACAGGACGCAACTCGACGTCATTCGGGACATGCTCGCGCAGGATGCCAGTCCGACCGTCATCGCGGAGGCAGCGGGGGTGTCCCGACAGGTCGTCTATCGGGTTCAGGACGATCCTGCGAAGGCGGAAGCGATGTTGGCCGAGTGGGGGTTGTAAAGAGAGAACGGGCTTGGGGCACGTTAGGAGCGCGGGCGGATGGCGCGGCGGCCAACGCGCGCATGGTCGGCTCACAAGGCCGAGTGGGAGCCCAAGGGCCGGAAATAGCGAATAATGCGACGCCAAGCCGCGATCCACACTTCCCGCGGGAAGGGCGAGCGAGTAGTTGACGCACGACCTTACGCTTCATTTACTAGTCATCCGGCCGCGCTGAGCCATCAAGACATTCAAACACGCCACGCCGGGACCCCAGGGGATCAGCACAGGACAACGGGCGCAGGCTGTCCTAAGTCTCATCTACGACAAAGGACGAAGCGCCCAATTGACGGCGGCTTGCTTTCGAGGGGACATGAACGAAGCCAAGACGATTGGAACCATCAGTCAGCTGATGGAGGAGCTGGGAAATGGCGAACTTGCCCGCGTGGAGAAACCGCACTCAAATCTGTGGTTTCGTGGGCAGGCGAAGGCCGAATGGAAACTATTGCCCAAGGTCTTTCGCTCCGGTTTTAAGAAGGCCGGATCGAACCGAGAGCAAAAAGAGCGTTTTCTAAATCAAGATTTTCGAGTTAGATCAGCCGGTATTCGCACCGGTGATCGAGAGCGCAGCCGAACTATATTTTCTTCAACAGCATTACGGCATGCCAACTCGCTTGTTGGATTGGTCTACGAGCCCCCTCGTGGCCTTTTTTTTCGCCGTTGCGGCGGACGACGAGGTTGCCGGAAAGTTGTTTGCTATGGACGCGAAAAAGTTGGGACCAGCCCAAAAGGCTGTTCAGTCTAACAAGAAGCCTTTCTTGGGAATAGCGACTTCCGCCCATACAACATTCAACGATGCGCTAAAGGTAATCACTGCTTGGGATGGCGATTTTCCGCCGTTTATTTTCCCGGTGCGACCGGACCATTTCGAATAACTTTACAGGCAAAGTTGTTTTACCTTTCATTCCCCTAGACGGTCAACCAATAAACTCTCTTCGGACGAAGAATTAGCGGAGCTCACTGTGAACGCAAATCCTTCGCTTCGAGAGTTTATTATTCCTGGATACGCAAAGAAAAACCTCAGAAAGGAGCTGGCATCCCTCAACATCAATACGTTCAGTATCTTTGGGGACCTCGAAAACTTAGCGAAATGGTTGGTAGAGGCGTATCGCGACATGTAGCATCGCAGAACCGCAGCCGGCGGGGCGAGCACTGCGATCGGCTCCGCATTGTCGCCGACTGGACAAGCGCGGCGATTTCCGGCAAACGCGCCACCACCTTTCCCGTCAAATACGGTTGCGCCCCTGTGTCTCAGGGGACGGCTACGAAAAACTGTTGGTCTGAATGCCTCGTATCTGTCGCGCGCCCGGATGCGGTGCCGAAACCTCCTCCCGATACAGCCCCTACTGCAACACCCATCGGGGCCGCCTTCGTCGCCAAGCGCGGTCGATCAGCAGGCCGTCACGAAGACCGAACTCGCATCCTACGTGAGGATTGTTCGGGCGCGGATTGACAAGAACCCCGACAACCCCGCTTGGGGACAGCTTGACGAGGTCTGGATGCGCGTCGTCGGGCACGCGAAGGACATTGTCGGGCAACGGGGCGTGCGCATCCGCCACGAGTACATCGCTGCGCGTGAGGTCGTCACGCTCGGCGAAACTGTCCCGCCGCGTGATGTCGTCGTCTGCGTCCTCGCCATGTTCGTCATGTGGGAGATGGACCACCGCCGGTTTCGCACCGACGATGCGTTCAGGACCCAACTGGCGCGGCGCGTGCGGCGACTGACGGAAGCGAACGCCACCTTTTATTTCGACCCGGTCGCCGACAAGGGCAAGCGCGTGTACCGCGATCTCGCGCCGAGGGCGGCGAAGGTGTTTGCGGGGTGGCTCGCGGAGGCGTTCGGCGGGGCTGGGCTGCACCTCGGGCGGCTCGAAATACGCGACATCGAGAAGGGCAAGCAGGACCGCTTGGAGATGCGGGCCGCATTGGCGGAGTTGAAGTGAGCATGGGCGGCGTCGAGGAGCGGCAACGGCCGGCTCGTCAACAGGAGGTTCGCGAACTGCACGACGCCATAAGCCCGATCCGCTCCCCGATTGCAGATGCGGGCGACGAAGCGGTCTTGATCGAGCCACAGCACCTTGAGTCTGCGACGCAGACCACCGAAGAAGCCACCCCGCGAACGTCTCCGCTGGTTCGACCAATGGCGGGGCGCTCGGGGACCCGTGCTGCGGACCTTTGTGGCGACCATCAGGGAGGCCCTCGACGCACACGAGAAGGACTCAGGCGAACGCCAGAGAGCGCGACGCCCCGATGATCAACGCCGCTACGAGATTGCGGTCGAAACGGTCGTGTCCAACGTCGCCCACTCGGCCTTGTTCAATCCCTCCGACAAGCGCCTCGCTATCCTAACCGGCAACAAGTCTCGCGGCTTTACACGCTACGAAAACGACGCCCTCGGGAAGCCCCTCAGGACGCTGCTGGGTGCCCTTGAGAAGCTCGGGCTGGTGACGTGGCTATGGTCGACGCAGCGCGGCGAGGCTTCATCTGTGGCCCCTACAGAGCGTTTCGTGGAGATGGTTCGAGAGGCAGGCATCAAGAAGGAGGACTTCGGTCGGCTGACGAACGAGGAGGTCATCAGGTTGTCGCGGAAACGCAAGATCGGCGATTGGTGGGAGCGCCGCATCGAACGCGACGAGATCGACTACACCGACACGCCCCAGACGAACGCTATGAGGGACGCGATGCGTCGCATCAACTCATGGCTGGAACAGGCATCAATCGGCTTCGCAGATGATGGGGGCGACGCTATCGATATCTACGATAGGACCCTTCGACGCATGTTCGTGATCCACCAAGGGGACCCCCTGTCACAACGGTTCGACCTCAGCGGGCGGCTGTTCGGCGGCTTCTGGCAGGGTTTGAAGCGGGAACGGCGGGCGGGGATCAGGATCGACGGCGAACCCGTGGCGATCATCGACTTCTCGTCAATGTTCGCGAGGTTGGCTTATGCGTCCAAGGGTGTGCAGCCGCCGCAAGGAGACCTGTACGCGATCCCTGGCCTCGAAGACCACCGCGACGCCGTCAAGTTGGGCGTCAGCGCCCTGCTGTTCGATCAGCACGCGAGACGGCAGTGGCCGAAGACGGAGGAACCGGACCAGCGATTGCCCCGAGGATGGACCGTTGTAAAGTTCAGGACGGCGCTGGTCGAGCGCCACCCGATCCTTGGTGACTGCATCGGTACGGGCTTGGGCTTCCACCTCATGCACACCGAGAGCGAGATCATGGTCCGGGTGTTGACGACCTTGCTTGCGGAGGGTGTCACTGCCCTGCCGCTGCATGACGGCATCTTGGTTCGGAAGTCTCACGCTACCAAGGGCAAGGAGGCGATGGAGTTGGTCTCTCGGGATATGACGTCCTACGTCCTGCCGGTGACCTGCTCGATGTAGATCACGGTGGGGTTGTTCCTGATGAACAGACCCCTTCATCCCTTGGAGGGAGGATGATGGTAGTCATCACCTCAATGGCCACCTTGGACTCCCTCAGGTGACCAACTTCATAGACGCCCTTCAAGTACCACCTACAAGACCCATAAGGCTGGCGATGCGGTCTATCGGAATGGGCTGCCCCAACGCGCCAATGCTTTACGACACCGGGGTGGACCGCCGGTGCAAGCTGGCGGGCATCACGATGACTTTAGGAGCCTCGCAGACAGGTATCTGGCTTCCCGAGGCGGGGTGGGTAGTGGCCAGACGAGAACGGCCGTCTGAGAGGCGCTGAGAGTCGGCAATGGCGCGCGCCAGAGGTCCCCCTCCACGCTTCATTGACGCGTCTCGGTTACCATCCCGTCGATGCTCTACCCCCCCGAAAACGGGGTCCTTATTCCATGCAGATGACAATCGTCGCGAAGCGCGCTTGCGGGCAAACTTCGCCACCACGTCACCGCAGCTGGAACTCGGCAATCAGGGCGGGGCGAGCCGCCAACAGCCGCTCTAAGTGGCTCTCCGGCCACATCTCGATACGGGGCGAGTTGCCGGTCGAGTTGTGTCGCTCGATCAGAGTTACTGCGTCGGCGGTGAAGCGACCGCTCGTCGACAGGACCAGCACATCAACGCGCGGGTCGGTCCACAATGCCATCTGCTCCTTGGCGGCCGCCACGTCTTGGACGGCGATGCTCCGAGATTGCCAGTGCTTGCACTGAATGATGATCCTCTGGCGGAGCGTCCCAGCGAGATCGTCGGTGATGACCCGCGTGACCGAAAGATCGCGGCCTCGATCCGGCGCGCGCGTCTGCATTAGCCATTCCGGATTTTCGTAGCCGACGGCATTGCTGATCAGGCCAAATATCAGGCGTTCAAAACCCGCGTCGTCGAGATTTGACCAAGCGAGCTGAATGCTGACCGGCCCGGAAGGCTTCGCGGCGACTAATATCATGGGAGATCCCCCGGCTTTGCCGGGGCGGCAGCAGAAGTTTGACATTTCCGGCGGTTGCGCGCCCGCGGATCTCTGTCACGAAGAAAACCGACCCTTGGAAGCGCGCCCCTTGATTATGCACAAGGCCCAATCCCTCACTGGGGGTGGAGCAGTGCCGAAAGCGTGATGAAGAGTTTGGCAATGAGCGTATATTCCCGTACGCCGTCAAAGGTTAGGGACTGGGCCCCTTTGAGGGGCCCGCCAATCTTAAAGCCCCCGGCTTTGCCGGGGGATACTTACATCGGACAAATCATCCGCGTTCACCGGCAAGGGTTCATTGACGCCGTATAGCCCTTTGCGCAAATCTGCCTTGGCGCTCGGCCAGTCGCTGCGCTCAATGTCGTTAAGGTCGATGACACAGCCGAAGTGGATGTGGCGTTGGAGAACAGACCAGCCCGGCGGCCTTTGAACGCTGCTGCCGAGCAGCACCTCGATTTGACTTGGTGATCTATCATGTTGGCCCAGAGCGACCGGTCGAGCCGGTGATTATCCTCCTGAGGGCCCGCCGCCTTGCGAATGCTGCGCAGGTCCGCATCTACTTGGTCGATCAGGCCCGTCAGGGCATCACGGATAAGCGCCCGACGCTTGTTGTTCAGCCGAAAGCGATACTCACGGAGCTGCTTTGCGGGCTCCTCGAAGCCAAAACTCGACCGCGATGTGCGCGGATAGTTCGTCGATCTCTGCAGCGTCGAGCCGACTTTGACCAACAGCATCGAGGTCCGGCGGCTCGGCGGACGGCCGCCAGCCATCTATCTTGGGAAGCGCAGCAATCAGCAGAGTGTAGGCTCGGCATCGATCTTCGTATTCCGGGTCAGAGCCGAAGGAGATGCCGCTCGGGATGAGGTCACCGAGTTCGCTTGACAGTCGTTCCAGCTTGAGAAGGTTAGCCTCTGCTGCCCCGAACTTCTCAAGTCCCGCCATCATCGGGCTTTTCTTGGCTTGGTCGTTCACCTGAGGCTCCACTGCGACGCATGGCGGATCGTTGGAACGTCACGCTCGCTCCGCTCCTCTCGGCCCCCGATGTCGAGGAGCGGCAAGAGAGGCGGAAGGTGGCGGTCAATGCCTTTCCGTGGTCCGGCTTAGCTGATGGCTTAGAGGTTGGCTTAGAGCAGTCCCTATTTTCCCTCATAACCCATTGAAATAAATAACACTTATAGAACTGGTCGGGGCAGCCGGATTCGAACCGGCGACCTGAAGTACCCAAAACTTCCGCGCTACCGGGCTGCGCTATACCCCGAATTTCCTCAGCGTGGCTAACATGGGCGGCCTTCTCGAACAAGGGCGAGGCGTTCCGCTCGAGCTACAGAGCGCGACGCCAAACCGATGATCGCGGAAGGCGTTCCTGACCCGGCTCGAGGCGCTCTCCGCCCTCCCGGCGCCGGCGAGATTGCATGCTCGCATGCAACATGCGCATGCAACGCCGCTTGTCGCATAACTCCGGCGACGTCGCGTGTTTATTCCTTCCCGCTTCCTGTTCCCTGCCTGATAACCGCGAATTACCGCCCTGTTACGCTTCGGTTCCGCGTTTTGCGCTCGAGCATGAGGATTTTAGCGTACCACACTGACAGAAATCGATTTTCTATATCTCCACCGTGAACAGGGGCGGCCGAATCGGCCCTGCTTTCGGCCCATGAACAGGCGAACAGGCGGCGGGAAACGGCCGACGCAGGCCGACGGCAGTCGGCCAGCCATGCGATAACGCGGCGCCATGCGCTGCGGCCGGCGTCACTTCTCCGGCAGGTTGAGCCGAATGTGGAGCTCGCGCAATTGCCGCGCCGTCACCTGGGCCGGGGCGCCCATCATGAGGTCCTCGGCGCGCTGGTTCATTGGGAACAGAACCACCTCGCGAAGATTCTCCTCGCCTGCGAGGAGCATGACGATGCGGTCCACGCCTGGCGCGATGCCGCCGTGCGGCGGGGCGCCGCACTGGAAGGCGCGGTACATGCCGCCGAACTTTTCCAGAAGCACCTCCTCGCCGTAGCCGGCGATCTCGAAGGCCTTCACCATAATGTCGGGGCGATGGTTGCGGATCGCCCCGCTCGAAAGCTCGACGCCGTTGCAGACGATGTCGTACTGGAAGGCCTTGATGGTCAGCGGGTCCCGGCTTTCGAGCGCCTCGAGCCCGCCCTGCGGCATCGAGAACGGATTGTGGGAGAAGTCGATCTTCTTCTCCTCCTCGTTCCACTCGTACATCGGGAAGTCGACGACCCAGCAGAATTCGAAACGATTCTGGTCGATGAGATTCAACTCTTGACCAACCTTTGTGCGGGCGCTCCCTGCAAACTTCGCGAGCTTGTCGGGATCGCCCGCAACGAAGAACGCTGCGTCCCCCTCCCCCAATCGCAATTGTTTGCGAAGTGCTTCAACCCTTTGGGACCGAGGTTCTTAGCGATTGGTCCCGCGGCCTCCGCTTGAACTCGAGCCCGTTCGCGCTCAGCCATGCCGGCGGCGGCTTCGTTTCGTTCGCCCTGCTTCTCTAACGCTTCAGTAATGGACTCTCGAACGCTCCCTTCGGGCGGCCCCTTACGCCAGAAGATGTAACCTAGTCCGGGCTGACCTTCGCCCTGCGCCCACGAATTCATTCGGTCGGCGAAGGTCCGTTGACCGCCTCCAGGAGCCGGAATCGCCCAGACCTGATGCTTGGGCGTCTCAAGCAACCGCGCGAAGACCTTGAATCCGGAATTGCGAAAGTGCTCGGAAACGTCCTGCATTACAATTGGATTGCGGAGATCGGGCTTGTCTGAGCCGTATTTTCGCATCGCTTCGTTGTATGGGATATGCGGAAACTTCTGCGTCACCGGCTTTCCCCCGCCGAACTCCTCGAACACCCCTTTCAGCACCGGCTCGACCGCCGCGAACACGTCCTCCTGCGTGACAAAACTCATTTCGATGTCGAGCTGGTAGAACTCGCCAGGAGACCGATCGGCGCGCGCATCCTCGTCACGGAAGCAGGGCGCGATCTGGAAATAGCGGTCGAACCCCGCCACCATGACGAGCTGCTTGAACTGCTGCGGGGCCTGCGGCAGCGCATAGAACTTGCCCGGATGCAGGCGCGAGGGCACGAGGAAGTCGCGCGCGCCTTCGGGGCTGGAGGCGGTCAGGATCGGCGTCTGGAACTCGAAGAACCCTTGCGCCTTCATCCGGGCGCGCAAGGAATTGATGATCCGCCCGCGCAACATGATGTTGTCGTGCAGCTTTTCGCGGCGAAGGTCGAGAAAGCGGTATTTGAGCCGCGTGTCTTCCGGATACGGCTGGTCGCCGAAGACGGGCATCGGCAGGTCGCCGGCCGGGCCCAAGACCTCGATCTCGCGCACGTAGACCTCGACGAGGCCGGTGGCCATCTCGGGGTTCTCGGTGCCGGGGGGGCGCTTGCGCACCGTCCCGTCGACCCGCACGACGAATTCCGAGCGCAGCTTCTCGGCCTGCCGGAACGCCGGCGAGTCCGGATCGACCACGCATTGGGTGATCCCGTAATGGTCGCGCAGGTCGATGAACAACAGGCCGCCGTGGTCGCGGATGCGGTGGCACCAGCCGGACAGGCGGACGGATTCGCCCACCAGAGTGAGCCCGAGGGCTCCGCAGGTATGCGTGCGATAGCGGTGCATTCGTCTTGGTTCCGGTTGCGGCGAAGGTGCGCGTGCCTAGCGGAAATCGGTCCCCCGGGGAAGCGGGCATAAAGGTTCGGCTAGGTTCGGCTTGAGGCGCGCCTGACGCGGGGGCGGCGCACGCTTGGCCAATGTCAAGCCTCCCCGTCATAGGGAGCGATGATTCCAGTCGATCGGAAGCTGCTAGACTGGCTGGCGAGCTGAACTCCGAGCGAGAGTCGCGGAGGGCGTCGCGGCGGTCGAGAGGCATGCATGATCTTGCAACCGGGTCTGCAAGCGCAGCTCGCCGCCAGGCTCAGGCGCGAGACGGAGGGCGAGGTGCTGTTCTCTCGCGCCGACCGCGGCCGCTATGCGACCGACGCGTCCATCTACCAGATCGAGCCTGTCGGCGTTCTCGTGCCGCGCACGATCGAGGACGTCGCGATCGCGATGGCGATCGCGCGCGAGAGCGGCGTCCCGGTCCTGCCGCGCGGCGCCGGCACCAGCCAATGCGGCCAGACGGTCAATTCCGCCCTGGTCCTCGACTGCTCGAAATATCTCCGCAACGTGCTCAAGATCGACCCCGACCGGCGCCGCGCCTTAGTCGAGCCAGGCGTCGTGCTCGGCCATCTCAACGCGGCGCTCAAGCCGCATGGCCTGTTCTTTCCGGTCGATCCGTCGACGCACGCCCGCTGCACCATCGGCGGCATGGCGGCCAACAATTCCTGCGGCAGCAAGTCGATCCGCTACGGGCTGATGGCCGACAATGTCGCGGCGATCGACGCGATCCTCGCCGACGGAACGCGTTTCCGCTTCGGTCCCGACTGGCCCGGACAAAGCGCGACGACGCCGCAGGCCATCGGCGAGCTGATGGCCCGGCTCGAGACGCTCGGCCAGGAGCTGGCGCCGGAGATCGCCGCCCGGTTTCCGAAAGTGCTGCGCCGGGTCGGCGGCTACAATATCGATGCGCTGACGCCGGCGGCGGCCGCGGCCGGGCGCGGCAATCCGGCCCGGCTGCTGGTCGGCTCGGAGGGCACGCTCGCCGTCTCGGCCGCGCTCGAGCTCATCCTCCATCCGATCAAGCCCCGCAAAGTGCTGGGCGTCTGCCAATTCCCCTCGTTCCGCGCCGCGATGGCGGCGACGCGCCATCTCGTCGCGCTCGATCCCGAAGCGGTGGAGCTCGTCGACCGCACGATGATCGACCTCGGCCGCGGCATCCCGATCTTCCGCAAGACGATCGACCGCATGGTGATCGGCGAGCCCGAGAGCCTGCTGATCGTCGAGTTCCACGGCATGGAGGATGAGCCGCTGCTCGCTCAGCTCGCGCGGCTCGAGAGCCTGATGGGCGATCTGGGCTTCCCGCGGAGCGTGGTCCGCGCCGCCGAGCCGGACTTCCAGGCGCAGATCGCCGAGGTGCGCGAGGCGGGCCTCAACATCATGATGTCGATGAAAGGCGACGGCAAGCCGATCTCCTTCATCGAGGATTGCGCCGTGCCGCTCGAGGACCTGGCGGACTATACCGAAGAACTCAACGCGGTCTTTAAGCGCCACGGCGCGCGCGGGACTTGGTACGCCCACGCGTCGGTCGGCTGCCTGCACGTGCGCCCGGTCCTCAACATGAAGGACCCGGCCGACGTCGCGCAAATGCGCTCCATTGCCGAGGAATGTTTCGATCTCGTCCGCCGGTACAAGGGCTCGCACAGCGGCGAGCACGGCGACGGCGTCGCGCGAAGCGAATTCAACGAGCCGATGTTCGGAGCGCGCATCGCCCGCGCCTTCGAGGCGGTCAAGGACGCGTTCGACCCGAAGGGCCTGCTCAATCCCAACCGGATCGTCCGCGCGCCGCGTTTCGACGACCGGTCGCTGTTCCGCTATGCGCCGGACTATGGCCCGATCGAGGGCTTCCGGCCGCGCCTCGACTGGTCGGACCATCCGGGGCCTTTGGGCGGCGTGCTCGGCGCCGTCGAGATGTGCAACAACAACGGCCATTGCCGCAAGTTCGACGCCGGCGTGATGTGCCCGAGCTATCGCGCCACGCGCGACGAGCAGCATCTCGTGCGCGGCCGCGCCAATACGCTGCGGCTCGCCCTCACGGGCCAGCTCGGCGAGGAGGCGTTGGCCTCGAGCGACGTCATGGAGGCGCTGAAGCTCTGCGTCTCCTGCAAGGCCTGCCGGCGCGAATGTCCGACGGGCGTCGACATGGCCAAGATGAAGATCGAGGCGACGGCGGCGCGCGCCGCTCGGCGCGGGATCGGGCTGCGCGAGCGGCTCGTGGCCGAACTGCCGCGCTACGCGCCCATCGCCGCAACCTTCGCCGGCGCCGCCAATCTACGCAACAAAGTCCCGCTCCTGCGCCGCCTCCTCGATCGAACCTTGGGCGTTGCCGAAGAGCGCGATCTGCCGACCTGGCGGCGCGATCGCTTCCGCGACCGAGAGGCCTCACGCTACGCCGACGCCACCGGCGCGACGGGCGACGTGATGCTCTTCGCCGACACGTTCAACCGCTATTTCGAGCCCGACAATCTGCGAGCGGCGCTGCGGGTCATTGCGGCCGCTGGACGAAGGCCGGTGCTGCCGCGCCGCGACGGCCGTCCGCTCTGCTGCGGCAGGACCTATCTTGCGGCGGGCCTGATCGAGAAGGCGCGCGCCGAAGCCCGGCGGACGCTGACGGCGCTCGCCGGCGAAGCGCCCGTCGTCGGCCTCGAGCCCTCCTGTCTCCTGACTTTGCGCGACGAATTCCTGTCCCTGCTGCCGGGCCCCGAAGCGAGAGCGCTCGCGAGCCGCGCGGTCACTCTCGGCGAGTGGATGGCGCGCGAAAAGATTTCGCTCGCGCTTCGATCCAGCGCCGACGAAGGCGCATGTCCACGGCCATTGCCATCAGAAGAGCTTCGATGCTTTCGACGCCACGCTCGCGGCGCTGCGCCAGGTGCCCGATCTGACGGTTGCGCCGATCGCCTCGTCCTGCTGCGGCATGGCGGGCGCCTTCGGCTATCAGTCCGAGACGCAGGACGTGTCGCGCGCCATGGCGGAAGCCGACCTGCTGCCGGCCGTGCGCAAGGCCAAGCCCGGGGAGCTGATCGTCGCCGACGGGACGTCCTGCCGGCATCAGATCGCCGACCTCTCCGGACGCGTCGCGGTCCATTCGGTCCGCGTGCTGGCCGACGCGCTCCTGTAGAGCCAGGGGCTCACGATTGAGCCGGATGTCGCAAATGGGCGGAGAGCGCCCCTACGGGGGTCGCCCCGGGAAAGACCGGAATGAGGGCGAAGAGCCGTCATTCCATTGCGAGCGCGAAATAGGCCTCACCGCCCTGACCAGACGTTCCTATTCCGACTTTACAATTCGCGGTAACGCCTTAAGGCTTACGCGGGAGAGCCCTGCGACATCGTAGCCCACTTGCGCGCATCCCTTCTTCGTCAGAAGGTGAATAAATACACAGGGGAGGTCACATGATGAAGGCCATCTGCACAAGTCTGCTGACGCTCGGCATCTCCACAATCGCCGCCCACGCAGAGATCCCAGCTTTTCAGCACGTCGTGATCATCCAGCAGACGGATCGTACGCCCGCAATCTGTTCCAAGGCCTGTGTTCACCCTCGAGCCGTTGCAGTACGACCCCCGACGCGCACCAGTACAACATCCAAACAGGCAACTGGCCGACAAGGACTCGCCCACCGGCGTAACTCAGCCGTCGCCATATTCTCTTTTGACTGGCTGGCACATAGATCACAACTACCCGTTATTCAACAGGATATGCGATGCCGACCCGACCACCGGCATCTGCAGGTCGGACGGGCCGGCGACTTCCCGTGTAAACATCTTTCCAGTCCTGAGCCTTGTCACCCAAAACCGCAGTTCACGTTCGTCGACAATTCGACCGGTATCCTCAATCCGTATCTTGCACTTGCAACACTCTACGGTGGGCGAACTATATGTTCCAGACCAATCAGGGGCCAGGCTTTCCCGCTCATCAGTTTCTCTTCAGCGGCACTTCGGCCCAGACCGCTCTGGACGACGCGCAAAGCGTCTTCGCCGGCACCGACGTGAACACCAGCACTTCGGGGTGCATCGCTTCGTTAGACGCAAATGTAGGGTGGTTACACCGCGCGGCCTGACGATCAGGATCTATCCCTGCTTCTATCAGGCTCGTCGCTGTTTCAAATGGGTGAATTCGCGAGCACGTCGCCGGCGATGAGGTAGACGATGGCTTTGAGGTTTCGTTTGGTTCGGTAGCCCTTGGCCTTGCGCTTGGCGGCCTGGACGTTGCCGTTGATCGCCTCGAGGACGCCGTTGGACAGGCCGGTGGCGATCGAGCTGAGGATGCCCTCGGACTTGGCCATGATCGTCTTGGCCAGCCTCTTCATCGGCGCGAGGTCGCAGACCTCAACCCAGGCGTTCCAGCGGTCCAGGAAACGACGAGCCGATCGGGCGCTCATCGTGAACAGCTGTTGCAGGTTCATGCGGATCTGCATCGCCTGGATCGTGTCCAGGTTCTGCGCTTCCAACCGCGACAGCGCCTCCTTTTCCTCCAGCGTCAGACGATCGACGTTCTTCAGGAAGATGTAGCGCCGGCCCTTGATCTGGAAGTTGTTCTTCGCCTCCTCGCGCCGCACTTGGTCGACCGCCTCGTTGGCGAGCTTGATGACGTGGAATTTGTCGAAGGTGATTTCGGCGTTGGGAAAGTTCTCTTTGATCCAAGCCTCGAAGGCGGCCCCCATGTCGATGCTGGCGTCGGTCACCGCCTCGCGCTTGCCGCCATGCGCCTCGAGGAAATCGGCGAAGTCCTTCACCGTCGCCGCGTCCTT
>CAWFVS010000004.1:0-26920 GCA_963819255.1 uncultured Alphaproteobacteria bacterium | reverse complement strand
CGCGGCGAGGTTTGCGGTCACGGTCGGAATTGGCATGGCCCGCCCGAAACCTTCCGCCGAAGACGACGAAAGGCAAGGCAAATCCCGCCAAGCGCGCGCCGATCGACCCCGCCGCGGGCCCGTTCCGCCGGTACCAGGGGCAAAAACAGCCGAATCTCCAGTTTGTCGGGCCGATTTGACGAAAACCATGAGCGAGACGGATTTCGCCGCGCAATACCAGCAGCGGCCGGCCCCCGCCGGCAGCGGCATGATCAAGGCGGGATGGTTCCCGCGCTATCCGACCGGCGCGGTCCCGCCGTTCGAGCGCATCGTGCAGAGCTGGGACACCGCCAACAAGGTGAGCGAGCTCGCCGACTATTCCGTCTGCACCACCTGGGGGATCAGGGCCTCGCGCTATTACCTCCTCGGCGTCTTGCGCAAAAAGCTGTCCTACCCCGAGCTCAAGCGCGCCGCCCACGAGCAGAACGCGCTCCACCGTCCGCAAACGATCCTCATCGAGGACCGCGCTCGGGGACGCAGCTCATTCAGGACCTGATCCACGAGGGCGTCTCGCGCGTCGCGCGCTACGCCCCCGACGGCGACAAGACCATGCGCGTGCATGCGCAGACGGCGGTGATGGAGAACGGCTTCGTCCACCTGCCGGACGACGCGCCCTGGCTCGCCGACTACCTCGCCGAGCTCACCGTGTTTCCGGCCGGCCGCCACGACGACCAGGTTGACTTCGACCTCGCAGTTCCTCGCCTGGGCGAACGGCAGCCGCCTTCCGCAATCCTTCGTGACCATGATGGAGATTTACGGGCCCCGGCTGGAGGGAGGAGTGGGAGCAGCGGCGGAACCGCGAGGCCCGGGACGCTTTCAGCGAGCCGGCGAGGCGGACGGACCTGTCTTCTGAGGTTTCCTACCTCACCCGCCTGCAGCGATGGTGAGCGGGGAGGTCGACCCCGCAGGCGCCGTCGAGGTTTTTTGGAGGGCGTTCGTTATTTCGTTGGCGACGGCCGCCGGGTCGGAGCGCGCCTATGGCGCAGTTCATGTCGCCCGCGGAGTTCACGCTGGATGTGTGGCGAGAGGTTGGCCGTGCGGCGCGCGCCGGCGCCCGCCTGGGAAAGCGCGCCGGGCGGCTCGAATTCCTCATCGCCGCGGCAACCGAAATGACTGGGGTCGACCCGAGGCGGACATTCCGGATCAATCCGGTACGCGCGGAGAACACCAGAAAGGGCCGTAGGGTGCTACGGGTAGGATGCACAGGACCGACCCTTCCGGAAGTAAGCTCCGAACGCGCGTCTGTTCGACCTATGAGCGCGCTTTCCTGTTCCGCAAGAGTACTCGATCGATTGCTGATTGAACGGCCCACACGTACCATAACAGCGTGACCCTTAAACCCGAATCACTCGAAATCTTTCGGCATCTGGCCTCTAAGCCCGGACACGACGAGGTCAAATCCGACTTTCGTCAGTTATTGGTGACCGAATTCGACGTTCCGCTGTCGGATATTCACTTTGAGACCCGCATCGAGGTGAGGAGCCGAACAGACGCGCTCATCGGACGCACAGTGTTCGAGGCCAAGCGCGACCTTCCACGCGAATGGGCGGACGTCGAGCGCAAAATGCCCGAATACCTCGCCAACCGCGCGCGGGACGCTGGCGAGCCGTTCGTCGGCATCGCTTCGGATGGGCGGTTATGGCGGGTGCTGGCGCTCGAAGGCACCGACCTCGTCAAGATCAAGGAAACAATCCTCGATCCCGAAAAGCCCAGCGAGTTCATCGCCTGGCTGGACGGAGCGCTCGCGCTCAAAATTTCGTTGCCGCCGGACCCGACAACAGTGCGGATCGAACTCGGTGCCGACTCGGCCGCGTTCCGGGTAGCGCTTGCGGCGTTGAGGCACTTTGGGGACAAATGAAGGCGAGCCCCGCAATCGCGCTCAAGCGTCAGCTTTGGGCGCAACTCCTCAAGCTCGTCTACGGCCGCGACGTCGAGAGCGACGCCCTGTGGCTGCAACACACGTATCTCGTCATCGTCGCCAAATGCATTGGTTTCGCCGTGCTCGGCCTCAAGGAACACGATCCGGCGCGGCTTTGTCGGGCGAGGCATTAACGAACGCTGGAATAAACGGCGCGGTTGAAAGCGATTTCTTCGACTGGATCGTCGCCGACTTGGAAGGCGACAAGCTCGTCAGGCGCATCATGGCGCATTACGTCGCTTCCGCCTCGCCGAGGTCGAAAGCGACGTTATGAAGAACTCTTTACCAGTTCCTGATCGACCGCGAACAACGCCACAACCTCGGTGAATACTACACGCCCGATTGGCTTGCGGCGAAAATGGTGAAGCATGCCATCGACCGCCCTCTCGAGCAGAAGGTTCTCGATCCAGGCTGTGGTTCCGGGACGTTTCTGTTCCACGCGATCCGGCGTCTTCTCGCCGAAGCGGACGAGGCGGGAAGTGATCGAAAGCGCCGCGCGTTCGAAGCGACCCAACATGTCGCCGGAATGGACGTCCATCCTGTCGCGGTCATTATTGCGCGAGTGACCTATCTGCTCGCCCTAGCCCCGACGCTCAGGGAGCGGGCTGGCGTCATCTCTGTGCCAGTCTATCTCGGAGACGCGCTGCAACTTTCGATCAGCGAGATGATCAGCGAGAAGGATCTAACGATCCGCGTCCCGCCGCCACCCGCGGGCCAAGGAAAGAGCGGCGAGAAGGACGCCCAGGGTCGGGAACAGCTCGATTTTCCTGACACATTCTGCCGCGACCCCGCGCTGTTCGATAAGGCGATCGAGCGCATGCGCTTAGGCTCCGAACAGGGCGAGACGCGCGCCCAAGTCGAGGAGGCGCTCGCGCAATTTCGTTGAGCAGCACTACCGGACCGACGTCAGCGACGAGCAGAAGCGGGCTATCGCCGACCTTGGCAGGACCTACGTCACCTTCGATCGGCTGCGTCACCAAGGTCGCGAATTCGATTGGGGCCTATGTTGCCCGCAATCTAAGCCGACCGCTGGTCTATTCCGCTGGCGGCGGCTGGGCGAACGTCGTCATCGGCAATCCGCCTTGGCTCTCCTTTCGCTACATGAACGCTGATCTGAAGAAGCCTTCAGGGAGCTAGCGGACGGGTCTCGGCGTCTATGTCGGCGGCAAGCTCAGCTACGCAGATGACATCTCGAGCTCTGTTCACCGCCCGCTGCGCGAGCACTCTACTTGCGACCGTCGGGGGCCGCCTCGCATTTGTACTGCCGCTTGCGGCCCTTTACGCGCGGTCAGTTCGCGCGCCTCCGGTTCGGGCTCTTTCCACGGCGGCTCGGTCCAATGGGATCAACCTTGGACGATGGCAAGCCGTTCAGTCCGCTGTTTGAAGTGCCATCCTGCGCCGTTTTCGGCCGCCGCCGAGGCAACTTCAAAACCGATGCCCGAGACGGTTTGCGCCTATTCGAGGAGACACTGCCCCTCCGCGATGCCCCCGAGGCGCTCGTCAATCGGCTGATCGAGAAGGGGAAGTTCAAGGAAGACCAAGAACGCGCCAAAGCCGACAGAGGCGACGTTCACCGGGGGTTCGGCTTACCGCAAGGCGTTCCGCCAGGGCGCGACGCTTGTGCCGCGGATGCTGTGCCTCATAGAGCGCAAGGCGCTCGGCCGGCTGGGCGCAGACGCGTCGGCACCGTTGGTTGCGGGCCGGCGCGGCAGCGCAGGACAAAAAAGCCGTGGAAGAACCCTGCAAGGGATCGAGAACCAAGTCGAGGCCCAGTTCTCTGCGCCCGATTTTGCTTGGTGAAAGTATTTTGCCCTATCAGGATTCTTTCGCCCATTCGAGGGCGTCATCCCCATCGACGAGAACGACTGCGATGCTCGACGCCAAGACGGCCCGCGATCGACGGCTTTGACCGCCTCGCCAGGGTGGATGCGGAAAGACGGAGGCTGTTTGGCGAAAGACAACACGAAGAGCAGCACGATATGACGCTCGTCGAGCCGCTGGAATATTATCAATAGCGTGAACTCGGGGCGCAGTTTCCAATATCCGCGCTGCGCGTCGTCTATGCGAAGGCCGGCATGCAGCCTGCGAGCGTGCGTCGTCTCGCAACTCAAGAAAACGCCAGTGATCGACCACAAGTTATATTGGACCAAACCCAAAATCGATTGACAGAGGCGCGATACCTTGCGGCCATTTTGAATAGCGAAACCGCGCGTTCGCCCGGGTCGCCGCCTATCAATCGCGCGGTCAATTTGGCGCGCGGGATTTCGACAAAGTGATGTTCACCCTGCCGATCCCGCGCTTCGACGCGAAGGTCAAACTCCATAACGATCTCGCTGTCGCGTCCGAAGCGGCTGACAAAGTAGCAGCCGTGGTCCCTGCCCGAAGGTGTCAAATTCCAGCGAGCGCGAAAGCTCGTGCGCAACGCGCTCGCCGCGGCTGGCGTCGCCCAAAAAATTGACGCACTAGTCGCAAAACTGCTCGACGGAAAATGACTTCCCTTCATTATGCCGACCGCAGCTCGGCCTTCAAGAATTCGTCGACGCGCACCTGTCGCTCTTTGGGGTCCTCAGGACGCCCGCCTCAACTCGCTCACACATGCCGAATCGACTAGAACGCTGACTCGTTTGGGTATATTCTGCTGTTATGGCTGCGCTTCATCCTTCAGACGAAATCATCGCTTGGTCGCAAAAGCAGCCGAGGTGGCGGCAGGATGCTCTGCGTCGTCTGGTACTAGGCACGTTTACAGTGAAAGACGAGGATGACGTCCTAGCTATATTGAAACAAGAATACGGCGCAACGGACGAAGCGCCGGAATCAGTGCCGATTGCGAGAGATCACCTTTCGACACCAACGGACGACCCGAACCGAATTAGCTTACTCTCTATTGATCGGGTATCGAATGTAAACCGGCTTATTGAAGGTGCGTCCTTGACGTTCTCTCGAATTGGAATAACTTTAATCTACGGTGACAACGGGCGTGGAAAAACTGGTTTCGTCCGTATACTAAAACGCGCCTGCAGCTCACGGCACATCGAGCGAGTTTTGCCAGACGTATTCGATAACAATAGGAACGTTGCAACCGCGCGCTTCTCAATCTTGCGAGGCGGTCCACATGCAGAGTCGGTACAGTGGATCGATAATACGGAGGTTTCTGGGGAGATATTGAGGCGAATAGGGATATTCGACAGCAAGAGCGCAAACATACATGTTGACGGTGAAAATCACGTGACTGTCATTCCGCATAACATCGATTGCTTCGAAAAATTGGCTCGCCTTTCTGATAGGTTAAGAGATAGGTTAAACGCCGAGATTGCCGCCTTAAGGAGGGAGATGACACCTATTCTTCCTAATGTGGGGCAGGGAAATTCGGCAGCCTTACTGCTAGCGAACCTGGGGGAAAAGTCAAAAAGTGACGTAAATAGGCTATGTGTTTGGGCCAACGCTGACGACGAACGCTTGAAGGAAGTCAGCTCTCTACTTAAAGATCCCGCCGCCGAAGCTGCCCGCTTCAGTCGCATCCTGGACTTGTTGGTTTCCCATAAGGCAATGCTTGAAGCTGCGGAGGTGGCCCTTTCGATCGGCAAACTTACAGCGCTGGCCGATTTGGGTAGGGAGGCGAAGCGCGCTCTGCAGCTTCACTGGCTGCAGGCGATGCTTTTTTCGAGCGAACCGCTCGGTGGCGTCGGTGACGACCCTTGGCGGCTCTTGTTCGAAGCAGCAAAGGCCTACTCCTTAGGCAATGCCTACCCGGGCGAGAGCTTTCCAGTCACACGAGAGAACTCACGCTGCGTCTTGTGTCAGCAGGAGTTGTCAGAGCCCTCAGCTATCCCCTCATTTTTTCGACGACCAAAATGCAACCGGAGGTTGGCGCTTCGCTGCGACGATTTTCGCATGACAAGTCCTGAAGCGCGAGTTCGGGGGTCCCTATTGTCAAGAAAGAGGTCGCGCGATGCTCAATGTGGGACCTTTGGGCCCTCCGTTCGTCCCTTATGAGGGCCGAAAAGCCTCGAAATCAGGCCGTTCTCGAAATGAGGGGATTCCTGAGGTCAGAGCCGGCACGATATCGATTTCAGCGATTTGCCAACTTCGTAAATGGCGTCGCAAGCGAAACCGCGCGAATGGCCGAGGCAAAGCGCAGACGCGGCAGTTCAGGCGATCTCTGCGCCTGCTTTCTTGATCACAGATCCACAAAGCGAACTGGCTGATTATTTGAAGCACGCCAAGCTTGATGATCCTCTTACGAGATACCGAAATTGTTTAAGGGAGCGCCGTGAAAGTGCGATACGGGGCTCACGAGATACTCCCCTGCCCGCAAGCCCCATAGCGCAACTTCATACCGAAATCGCTAAATTGGAGGTTCCGCCGTAGCGACGGCTACGGCCTTAATATGCTCGGATCTTAAGACGGCGCAAACGCTCAGGGAGGAACTTTCGGAGCTTCAAGCTAGAAAGTCCATCACACCATTCAAGGAAGAACTAATCCGCAGAATTCAGGTGTATCAGAGCATTGAGCTCTTGGATAAGTGCGTGAAGAACTGCTCGACCAGAGGAATTTCCGATCAAGGGTCAAAGATGCTCCGCGAGCACATAACGGAGGCTCTGGCCAAGGCTCTTGACGAGGAAAAACTGGCTCTTTGCGGATTCCGACGAAGCCGGCCATGCATTCCAATATGAAGCCGGCCACCTATTCCGATCCGAAGCCGGCCAGGATTCCGATTTGAAGCCGGCCACCCAGCGTTCGCTTCCGCGGATCGATACGATCATGTTTCGGCGGGGCGGATAGGTCAAGCGGGCGGAGTTTTTGGCTTCTCGGGTGCGGTGAGAAGCGGTTGGGCGGCGGTGGGCAAAGCGGGCGTAGCGCGCCCTCCATAGCGCTGTAGCGTAGCCCGCTTTGTCCACCGCCTTGCTCGCGCCGCCGGTCGGGCGAGCCGGCCGTGGCGCAGGCTTTCGGCCTCAGGATTGAGAACGGCGCTTGCGCAGGCTCTCGCCGGCAAGCTCGATGCGATAGGCGTTGTGGACGACGCGGTCGAGGATGGCGTCGGCGAGGGTGGGAACGCCGATCAGCTCGTGCCATCGATCAACGGGGACCTGACTGGTGATCACGAGCGATCCCTTGTCATGACGGTCTTCGACGATTTCGAGCAGATCCCTGGCTTGGGCGGAGGTCAGGGCCTCCGGCCCCCAATCGTCGAGGATGAGCAGCTTGACGCGGGCGAGAGACCGGAGAAGCCTGGCGTAGCGCACATCGCCGTGCGCGACGGCGAGGTCGGCGAACAGCCTGGGAACGCGGGTGTAGAGCACCGACAGGTTCTCCCGGCAGGCCTTGTCGCCGAGCGCACAGGCAAGCCAGCTTTTGCCGAGACCAGAAGCGCCGATAATGATGAGATTGCGGCGCTCGGCGATCCAGTCACAAGCGGCGAGCTTGAGGAACAACGCGCGGTCGAGCCCGCGTGGCGTGTGATAGTCGACGTCCTCGACGCTGGCCGAATGCCGCAACCTGGCGACCCTGGCCCGTGTTTCGAACTGCTTCTGCCGGCGCAGCGTCGTCTCGTATTCGAGCAGCAGGCCGAGCCATTCGGCGTGATCGAGACCTCGCGCCTCGGGCTTGTGTTCGAGTTCCCTGAAGCCTTTGGCCAAGCCGTAGAGACCGAGCGCGTTGAGTTGATCGAGCGTGGGATGGGCGAGCATGGCGACATCTCTCAATGGTAGTAGCCGGGGCCGCGCAGATTGGCGTGCTCGATGAGCGGCGCGGGAGCGCTGTCCTCGGCCGTGACGCTTTCGGGCTTGCGGGCGAGCAGAGAGGCGACGCCCTTGCAATTGAGGACGCCGAGTTCGAGCGCGCGCGCTGACACCGCCTCGAGACGGCCCGTCTCGAGGCCGCGATAGGAGCGCAGAATCCCCAGGCAGGTTCGAAAACCCTGTTCGGGATGCGGACGGCTGGCGAGCACCGCGCCGATCAGGCTTTCCGTGTTCGGGCCGATCTTGCCGGCCCAGCGGCGGAACCGCTCCGGCGTCCACTCGGCGTAGCGCCGATGGGAGCTCGGCATGTGCTCGGGGTTCGTGGCGTGCTTGCGGCCCATGTAACGCCGCTCGTGAACCGCGACCCGCTGGCCGCGATGGAACACCTCGATTGCGCGCGCGGTGACGCGCACCTCGACCTCGGCGCGAATGAGCGCATGCGGAACCGAGTAGAGGAAGTCGTGGACTTCGATGTGATAGTCGAGGTTGACGCGCGCGCGCCTCCATTCCGCGAACTCCCAATCCTCGGCAGGCAGCGGCGTCAGGGCGTCGCGTTCGATCTTCTCGAACAGCTCGCGCCGGCTGAGGCCCAGACGACGCATCGGACGCCCGTTCATGCGTTGCATGATGAGCGCGATGGCCTCATTGCATTCGGCCAGCGAGAAGAAGGTCTGCGCGCGCAAGCGTCCGAGAATGTAGGTCTGGGCGAACCTGACCCCGGCTTCGACCTTGGCCTTGTCGCGCGGCTTGTAGGGTCGCGCGGGCAGAATCCCCACTGAATAATGGGCGGCGAAAGCGCCATAGGTCCGGTTGATCTCGGGATCGTAGAACGAGGCCTTGGCGACGCCGCTCTTCAGATTGTCGGGAACCAAAAGCTTGGGCGCGCCGCCGAAGAAGCGGAACATGCGCACATGCGCGCCGGTCCAGTCCGGCAGCTGTTGCGTCCAGGTCGCCTCGGCGTAGGTGAGGTTCGAGGCGCCGAGCACGCCGACAAAAATCTCCGCCTCGCGGACTTCGCCCGTCGTCGGATCGACGACGCCGATCCGCTTGCCCGAATAGTCGACGAACGCCTTTTCTCCGGCGACATGGTGCTGGCGCATCACCGGCGTCAGCCGTCGCTCGAACCCGCGCAAGAGGTCGCAGAACCGGCTGTAGCCGTAGCCGTCGGGATGGGCCTCTCGATATTCCTCCCACAGGATCGTCATCGTCACGCCAGGCCGCTTCAGCTCGCGCGCCAGCGCCACCCAGTCCGGCTCGACGCGTCGCCGCTGGCCGGTCTCGGTTCCCGCGCGCCCGAACAGTCGCAGCTCCAACGCCTCGTCGGTGACGTCGTCCGCCAGCGGCCACGCCAAGCCGGCCGCCGCCGCACGTTTCAGATTGTCCTGGATGGTCGAGCGCGCCACGCCCAGACGCCGTCCGATCTCCCGCGCGCTCACCCCGCCCTGGTGAAGTCGCAAGAGCGTTCGCAATTGTCGCATGCTCAGTTCCCGCTTCGCCGGCATCCCTCTCTCCTCGTCGACCATCGACGGGCGGGCAGTGCCTCGGTTGCTGATTTCGCGGGGAGCCGACGCCGAGCGACGTAGCCGGCTCAGGTGGCCGGCTTCATTTCGGAATGGTGGCCGGCTTCAAATCGGAACGGCGGCCGGCATCAAATCGGAATCGGTGGCCGGATTGCGTCGGAATTCGCAGGCTCTTGGAATTGAGTTGATTCCACTCTCGCTTAGCGCTCGTTCTGAAAAGGCGGTGGTGCATCACAAGTTACAGCTTGACGGCGCGACCATGACGGCCAACACGTCGAATGTTCTCAGTGAAGGCGAACACCGTGCCGTAGCCTTAGCAGGCTTTCTTTCCGAGCTGGCAATGTATCCCAATTCCGATCCGTATTATTGTTGACGATCCAGTCTCCTCACTGGATCAGTCAAGGCGAAGCAAGGTTGCCGAACGTCTGGTTTGAGAGGCTCGCAAGCGCCAGGTCATCGTGTTTACTCACGATTTATCCTTCCTATTTGAGGCTCGCTTTTTCGCTGACAAGGAGACCGTGCCAATTAAGGTGGTCGGAATACGACGAGGGCCAAAAGGATATGGCGCACTTGATCCCGATGGCGACCCTTGGGCAACGAAGTCGATTGCGCAACGAATAGATTGGCTGACCCAGCAGCTTGTTAAGATAAAGAAGCTTAATGCGGAATATGGCGACGAATACGAAAGTCAGATGCGGTTTTTCTTCGAGAGACTCAGGGAGACATGGGAGAGACTGATAGAAGAAAAAATATTTGCAAGGGTTGTAGGTCGATTTCGATCCTCGGGTTCAAACAATGCGCCTGGACGAAGCAGTCATAGACGATGACATAGTGCGGTCCGTGTATTACGGGATGACCGCCGCCTCGCCATATACGGGCCATGATTTCGCGGCGGCAAGAGGACCGGGAGCCCTGAATGCCGACGAAGCTCAAAAACAGTTATCCGCTCTTGAGGAATGTATTAAAGATGTTGACCAAAAATCGAAGTTTGCGAGAAAAGCTCGACAGGTCAAGATTGCGCCATCGAAATCAAAACCAACCATGACTACCTCGACTACGACTTCATAGCGGGTGCCGTCGCCAGGTGCGCGCTTCTAATTTATAGCAGTTAATAACGCTATCAGCCGAACCACCGCCACTTGGTAGGACCAGGTATGACCGAGTGCAACACTGCGACAGTTTTGCTGGATCGTGCAGAGATCGCGCACAATCTCCGCTTCCCGCCTGTCGCTACTGTCTGCCGGGGATCCGAGCCCCGCTTCCCGGATGCAAGCCTTTCCTGGCGGCTCTTGTACCCCCGCTATTCGGCCTATTCCTGCCATTCGGTCAACGCCTGCTTCCCACCTTCAGTGACATTCCTCCATCTTGACCAGCCGGAAATCGCCGGCCTTGATTGGCGCGCCGAAGCCGATCATACAGCTTAAGCGCAGTTCCACGGCCTCGGAATGCGCCTAAGGAACGCGGTGGTCCGAGAAACGCGCGAGAACGAGCCAAAGCCTCGATCTGGGCGCGGTGGGCCGCGCGCAGCCGAGCTGCGCGACATCGGCGGGCCCGACGGGCGGGCCCGACTGGGAATTTCGGCCCCCGTCTCCGCCCCGCCTGCGCCTGAGGAGGGCGACAAGCCGCACTATCTCGGGCGCCGCGATCGGCTGCGGGCGCGGTTCCTGGAGGCCGGTCCCGCGGCGCTGCAAGTTCCGGCACATATTGCATCGCTCCCGTGCACTTCGAGCGCCGCAGGACGTCGCAGATCGACCAGATGGCGGCGTTGAGCGCGGCGATTCCCGTGGGGATGGCCCGCGCGGCTCGCCGCGCTTTCCGTGCGCGGCGAGCCGGCCGTTCGACGACGGTCATTGAGCGGCGGCGAGATGGAGCGCTCCCGCGTCGCGCATCTCGGCGTAGAGGGCGGAAGGCGCGTAGTCGTAGCCGTTCGGCCAGGTGGGTACGCCGGCTTCGACGAACACGCGGCTGAAATAGGCCGGGTCCTTCAGCGGGGCGACCATCGGCCCGGTCCGCGCAGCGAGCCTGCTCAGGTCGGCGACGCCTTCGCTGCCGTCGCTGAACCGCACCCAGAGGCGGAAAGCCTCCAGCGGCTTGACCTTCACGACGTCCACCATCGGATAATCAGTCGTCATCCGGCCCCGGTATCGTTTCGAGCGGCTCATCGGCGCGAGCGCGCCGCCAATTCTCTTCCAGTTCGGCCCGATGCGCCAGCGCCCATCCTTTCACCAGGCGCAGCGCCGTCGGCGGCAAGGATCCCGGCGATGGTCCGTCCATCGTCAACTCCGATCACGGCCCTGGACTGGCCGTACTGGGCATGGAAATGCGGCGGATGATGATCGTTGTAGTACATGGCGATGGCGATGCCGTAGAACCATGCGACCGTCGGCGCTACAACGCTCCGGAGAAGGCGGCGCGGAGAAGGGCGATCAGCGCCAGTGGAACGGCCTGAGCGCCGGGATTAACGCGAACGCGGACCAGATAATCGACCCTGCCCGCAAGACGCCGAGCGCGTCGGCCGTCGAGCACTATGGAGCCGGCCGTCTGCTCCCGAAAGACCATGTCCTCGGTCCAACCGCGCAGGCGCAGGGCCGGATCGATCAGTTTGGCGCGCGTATCGGCTTCGTTCAGCGGCATAAGAGCCAGTTAAACCGTCGTCCCGGTCTGGTCGAGAGCCAGCGTAAACGCCGTTCGCCTAAGGCGCTCATATTTCAGGGAGGCAGCTCCTTCAACGCGCTCGTGCAGTTCCAGGTGATTTTGGGTTTTCGGCGACACTTGCTTCGGCCTTGATCGGCGCGCCGAAGCCGATCATACAGCTTAAGCGCAATTCCACGCCCTTTTGAATGCGCCTAAGGAACGCGGTGGTCCGAGAAACGCGCGAGAACGAGCCAAAGCCTCGATCTGGGCGCGGTGGGCCGCGCGCAGCCGAGCTGCGCGAAATTGGCGGGCCCGAACGGGGGGCCCGAGTGGGAATCTCGGCTCCCGTTCCCGCCGCGCCTGCGCCCGAGGAGGGCGACAAGCCGCACTATCTCGGGCACCGCGAGCGGCTGCGGGCGCGGTTCCTGGAGGCCGGTCCCTCGGCGCTGCCGGATTACGAGCTTCTCGAGCTGGTGCTGTTCGCCATACCCCGCAAAGACGTCAAGCCGCTCGCCAAGGCGCTCATCCGCCGCTTCGGCTCGTTCGCCGAGGCGATCGCCGCGGAGCCGCAGAGGCTGAAGGAAGTCGACGGCATGACCGAGGGCGCGATCGCCGCCTGCAAGATCGTCGAAGCCGCGGCGCAGCGCTTCGCCAAGGGCGCGGTGAAGAAGCGCCTGCCGATGGGCTCGTGGAGCGAGGTCGTCGACTACTGTCGCACGTCGATGGCCTTCGAGACCCGCGAGATTTTTCGCATCCTGTTTCTCGACAAGAAGAATGGGCTCATCGCCGACGAGGTGCAAGGATCGGGCACCGTCGACCACACGCCGGTCTATCCGCGCGAGGTGATCCGCCGCGCCCTCGAACTGTCGGCGACGGCGATCGTGCTCGTCCACAACCATCCCTCCGGCGATCCTTCCCCGTCGGCCCAGGACGTCGCGATGACCCGCGAGATCATGGCGATCGCCAAGCCGCTCGGCGTCACGGTGCACGACCACATCATCGTCGGCCGTGACGGGCATGCGAGCTTCCGCGCGCTGAAGCTGATTTGAGTGTCCCCCTGCATCGGCGCCAAAGTTCGGGTAAGCTGCTGCGAGCCGGGCGCGCGTGGTGCAGGTTCGGGCTGCAACAGTGGGGCGCGATCCTTTGGGAGCTACGCAATGCGTTATACGGTCGTTTTGGAGCGGGAAAAGGATGGCGGATACGTCGTCAGCGTCCCGGCGTTGCCCGGGTGTGTCAGCCAAGCCGACACGCGCGCGCAAGCGCTGAACAACATCCGGGAGGCCATTGAGCTTTATATTGAGGACTGCCGCGAGACTGGCGATCCAATTCCCGACGAAGCAGGCAAGGAATTCGTCGAGGTGGAGGCAGCGTAAGCGCGAATTTGCCTGCAGCGCCACGTGGCCAAGCTCCCCACCGATCTCTCTGGCCGGGAAGTTCGCGTCGCCCTGGAGCGCGCGGGGTTCGTTTTTCGACGCCAGAGCGGCAGTCACATGATGCTTCGTCGCGACCAACCGCACGCGAGAGTCGTCGTTCCCGATCACAAACAGCTACGGTCCGGTACCTCGCGTCGCATCATCGCCGATGCCGGCCTCACCGTCGAGCAGTTCGTTGGGCTGCTTCAACGCTAGCCAAACCGCCCCTTCCGCTTCATCGGCATGAGGTCCATAATAGGTCTCGCTGCAGTAGGCTGGTTGAGCATCGATGTGTCATGCTGGGTGTCTGCGTTTTGGCTTGCTTGCTGCGCCGTTTTCATCGAAGCCTCCCTATATGAGGCTCAGGCGGCTCATCTGAGTTCCGAGCCTGCTGCACGCTTCCGTGCCGCGCGCTTCCGTTGACCCCGCGGATCGTTCGGCTACGATCGGGGAACGGGAGGTTTCCGCTCGCGCTCCAACGCCATCGCCGATCCGATGAACTTCTGGTCGAACAACGCCGTGCGGAAGTGGCGATCCTACTGGCTGGTCGTCGTGGGCGCCTATGTCCTCACGCTCGCCATCGGAACCCTGCCCGCGCCGATGCGCGCCGATCTGGAGAACCTGGTCTTCGACCAGTATCAGCGCTGGTTTCCGCGGCCGTACACGTTCGATCAACCCGTGCGGATCGTCGACACCGACGACGAGTTGCTCCATCTCATCGGTCGATGGCCGTGGCCGCGGCAGACGATCGCGGATCTGGTGAACAACCTGGCGAAGGCCGATGTCGCCGCGATTGCGTTCGACGTCCTGTTTTCCGAGAAGGACCGGCCGATCGACAGCCCGAGGGCCTGCGCAACCGGCGTTGTCCATCGCGCCGACGAGACCGAACGCTGCGAGGAGCGCGCTGACGGCGACGTGGCGTTTGCGCACGCGACCGCCGATCGCCCTGTCGCGCTCGGCGTCTATCTCACCCAGACGCATAACGGGACGCAGGCGAGCCTCACGCCGAAGGCGGGCTTCTCCTTCGTTGGCGACCCGCCGATGAACTTCCTCGAGCCCGCTGAAAGGGGCGCTTGTTCCGATCCCCGTGCTCGCCGACGCCGCGAGGGGCCTTGGTTTTCTCAACTGGTTGCCCTATGGCGACCGGGTCGTCCGGCGGGTGCCACTGATCCTCAACCTCAACGGCCAGATCGAGCCCAGCCTCGCGATGGAAGCCGCTGCGGGTTGCGCAGGGAGCGTCGGGCTATATCGTGAAATCCACGACCGCCTTTGGCGACACGGCGGGCAAGAGCGCTGGATTTGAAGCGATCAAGGTCGGCGACGTCGTGGTTCCGGTCGCAGGCTGACGGCGAACTGCGCGTGTGGTTCGCCAAGTCCGACCCGCGTCGCTCGATTCCGGCCTGGAAGGTCCTTCAGCCGGACGCCGATCTCTCGGATCTAGCGGGCAAGATCGTGTTAGTCGGCGCCAGCGCCTCGCTGCTTTCGGACATCGTCGCGACGCCGCTCGTTCCGAACACGCCGGGGGTCGAGGCGCATGCGCAGCTCATCGAGCAGATCTCTCCGGCATCACTCTGGAGCGGCCCGACTGGGCGCCGGGAGCCGAGCTCGTCGCCGGCGCCGTGGTCTCCCTGGCGTTGGCCGCGATTCTGCCGTTCATTCCCATTTATTGGACCGCGCTTCTTCGGCGTGCGCCGCCGGTCGTCTTGGCCTATCTCGGCTGGTACGCGTTCACGCGGCACGGGGTCCTCTTCGACCCGGTCGTTCCCGTCCTCTCATCCGGCTTCGTCTTTCTGGCGGGCGTCGGCCAGCTTTACAGCCAGAAGCGCCAGCAGGTCAGCGAGATCCGCTCGGCATTCGGGCGATATGTCTCACCCGCGGTCGTCGCCCGGCTCGCCGAGCATCCGGAGCAGCTCCAACTCGGCGGCCGCCAGCGCGAGCTGACCCTTATGTTCTGCGACATCCGGTCCTTCACCACGCTCTCGGAAGGCTTCACGGCGGTCGAGCTTTCGACGTTCCTCAACGAGTATCTGTCGCCTCTGACCGACATCATCCTCAAGGAGCAGGGAACGGTCGACAAATACATGGGCGACGCGATCATGGCCTTCTGGAACGCGCCGCTCGACGATCCGGCCCACGGAATTCACGGGGTGCGCGCCGCGCTCGAGATGCGCAAGACGCTGGCGCGGCTCAACGTCGAGTGGAAAGAGCGAGCCGAGAAGAACGCGCGCGCTTTCCGTCCGGTGAAGTTCGGCATCGGCCTCAACACCGGCGACTGCAGCGTCGGCAACATGGGGTCCGTGCAGCGGTTCGACTATTCCGCGCTCGGCGACGAGGTCAACATCGCCTCGCGCCTCGAAGGCTCGTCCAAGCAGTTCGGCGTCGACGTCGTCGCCAGCGCCGCCACCCGCGACGAGGCGCCGGATTTCGCGTGGCTCGAGATCGACCACGTCAAACTGAAGAACAAGACGCGGTCGGTTGCGCTCTTCGCCTTGGCTGACGACGAGCTTACGCCCAGAGCGGCGAGTTCCAGCACCTTCTCGCCCTGCATGACGATGTTCTGAAAGCCTACCGGGCGCGAAACTTCCGCGCAGCGAGGCAGATGGCGGGCGACGCGGCCCAGCTCGCTCCCGCCGAGGTCGTCGGGCTCTATCATTACTATCAGAAGCGCTTCGCTTCGCTCGCCGAGCAGGAGCTGCCCGAGGACTGGGCGCCGATGATTGCGCTCGACGAGAAATAGCCCTCGAATGCGTCGGCGACGCGCCGCTGACCGTCAACCGCTCCGGCCTGGCGGCTCGCTTTTCGTCCGCCGCGCCGCGGCAAGATCCTCGGGCGTGTCGACGTCGAAAGCCACGTCGGAAGCGGCGGCGAGCTCGGTGACGGCGGCCGGTCCAAGCGCGAGGAGGAGTCGCGCCCCCTTCGTCGCCGACGAGACGCGTCGCCTCCTTGAAAAGGGTCCGGGCGAGGAGACGGGGTTGCCGCGGCGGCCATCGCGAATTGGGGCGACCGCCTGCGCGGTCGGCCGCGCCTCGAACGCGGCGATCAGATCATCGATGAGGCGCGGGGCGACGTCCGGCATATCGCCGAGAAGGACGACGGCGCCGTCGCAGCCGGGCGGCGTCGCCGCCAGGCCTACCTTCAGCGAGGGAGCGATGCCGGCCTCGAAGTCCGGGTTGAAGGCGATCGTCACAGGCGAGCTTTCGAGAGCGGCTTCGACCGCGCCTCTGGCGTGGCCGACCACGACAACGATCGGCCCATGCGCGCGACGCAAGCGCCGCGTCGACCACGCATCGGACGATCGGCTTGCCCTCGAGCCTCGCCACGAGCTTCGTCGCTTCGGCCCGCCCGCCGCATGATAGCGGGAAGAGCGGCCCGCAGCGAGGACGACGGCGGCGATCCTAGCCACGCGGCTTACGCGGCTGCGGCCGCGAGGCGATCTCCATCAAGAGGCCGCCGACGCCCATAGCGCGGATATCGGCGTCGGAAATCGGCGCGCCGGCGATCAGGCGTTGCAACACCCAGTCGAATCCGTTCTCCTTCGGCGATCGCGCACACCCCGGCGCGCCGACGATGGGCATGTCTCCACGCGTCGCGAGCAGCAGCAGATTGCCGGGATCGACTGGCATGCCGAACCGCTCGATTTGCCCGCCGAAGGTTTCGATGGCGGCGGGGATGACGTCCCGGCGGTCGGTAATCGCCGAGGCGCCGAACACGATGAGCAGGTCGGCGCCCGGCGCGAGCCGCTCGAGCGCGCCGACGAGCGGGCCGATTTCATGCGGCGTCGTCGCATGGGCGACGACATGGGCGCCGGTTGGGGCGAGACGCGCCTCGAGCGCCCGCAGCGTCTTGGCGACCACGCTTTTCTTGAGGCCCGGCAGCACCGTCGAGACGACGGCGACGCGCAGCGGGCGGTACGGCGCGACCGACACGGCGGGCGTGCTCGCCGAGCGCACCGAGCGCGGCGTCGAGCGTGATCTTCCTGGTCGAGAACGGAATGATCTTGACGGTTGCGACCATGTCGCCGTCTTCGACCGCCCGATGCGCGCGGCAGGGTGGCGACGGTGATTGCCTCGTCGACCGCATTGAGGCGGTCGATCGCGCCGCTGTCGACGATGCGAGCCCGGCCGCCTCGGCGAACAGGTTGACCCGTCCGGTGAACGCCTGGGCGCGGCGCACATGCGCTCCCGCCAGCCGCTTGGCCAGGCGCAGGGCCGCATCGTCCTCGCCGACGTCGCCGTCCTCGAGTTGGGCCGCAGGACGCCGCGTCACGCCCGCCTGTGGCAAGCAGACGGCGGCGCTCAGGCGTCACGACGTCCCCCTTCTTCAGCGCGATCCCGTCGGTCCGGACGGCGTGTGCGAGAATGACCCCGTGGCCTCCTCGACGGGCACGGGGCCGAATTTCATCGGGCCAGGCCCTCCGCTCGCAGCGGCTTCTTGCGCAGCGAGGCCACGATCTCGGCGATGATCGAGACGGCGATCTCCGCCGGACTGACCGCCCCGATGTCGAGGCCGATCGGCGCGTGAATGTGCGCCAGCGCCGCATCGTCGAAGCCTTGCGCGTGCATCCGCTCGAGCCTCCTGGCGTGCGTTTTCGCCGAGCCGAGCGCGCCGATGTAGAAGCAATCGCTTCTGAGCGCGATCGCGAGCGCGGGATCGTCGATCTTCGGATCATGGGTGAGCAGGCAGATCGCGGTATAGCGATCGGGCGGCCGCGCCGCGAGCGGCTTCGTCCGGCCATTGCGCGATGACCGGCGTGTCGGGGAACCGTTCGGGCGTGGCGAAGGCGGTGCGCGGATCGATGATCGTCACGTCGAGGCCGACGACGCGGGCCATCGGGACGAGCGCCTGCGAAATGTGGACCGCGCCGATCAGGTCAGGCGCGGCGACGGCGCCTGGACGGTCAGGAAGTAGTCGACGTCCTCGAGCCTGACCACGCCGCTCTTGCCCTGCGCAGGGCGGACTCCAGCTCGGGGCCAAGCGGATCGGCGCCGATCGCCGCCGCCTCGACAAAGCGCTGGTCGCCGTCGGACAGGCGCGTGACCGCGACCCCGGCGCGCCGGCTGCGCCGCGCCGCATTCATCGCCTTGAGGACGTCGAGGCGCATCAGACGAGCTTCTCGAGGTAGACCTTGATGCGGCCTCCGCAGGAAAGACCGACGCGCCAGGCCGTTTCGTCGGCGACGCCGAACTCCAGCATGCGCGGGGCGCCGCTTGCGATCACCTCTTCCGCCTCCTCGACGACGGCGCCCTCGACGCAGCCGCCGGAGACCGAACCGAGGAAGGCGCCGTCGCCGGCGATGACGAGATGGGAGCCGACCGGGCGGGGCGCCGAGCCCCAAGTCTCGACGACCGTCGCGATTGCGACCTCCCGGCCCGATTCGCGCCACGCTTCCGCTGTGACCAAGACGTCTTCTTCCCGCGTCAGCATCTCAAGAACACCCTTTTCAGCTCCGACCCTTGAGGGGCGGCGGATCCGAACGTCCCCCATGACTTCAGCAAAAATGACCACCGCCGGGCCGTTCTGCAAGTGCGCCGTCCGGGCTCAGGCGGCGGACGCCCTGAGCCACGTCTTCGGATCGCTGGCGAGGTCACGGCCTCCGGACAGCGCCCGGCAGAGATCGGACATGCTGGCGAGATTGTGGATCGGACGGAAGGAGTCGACATGCGGCAGCATCGCGCGCACGCCTTGCGCTTTGGCCGAGAAGCCGTCGAAGCGCAACAGCGGATTGACCCAGATGAGCCGCCTGCTTGATCTGCGCAGGCGCTCCACCTCGGTCGCCAGATGCTCGACGCCTTCCCGCTCGAGTCCGTCGGTGAAGAGGACGACGATCGCCCCCTGGCCGAGCACGCGCCGAGACCAGTCGAGGTTGAACTTTGCGATCGCCTCGCCGATGCGCGTGCCGCCGGACCAGTCGACAGCGAGATTGGCGCACCCGGCGAGCGCCTCGTCGGGGTCGCGGGCGCGCATCGCGCGCGTGACGTTGGTGAGCCGCGTCCCGAACAGGAAGGTCGAGACCCGGCGCGTCGCGCCGAGCGCGTGCAGGAAATGCAGGAACAGGCGCGTGTACTCGCTCATCGACCCCGAAATGTCGCAGAGCGCAACCACCGGAGGAGGACGCTCGCTGGCGCGGCGAAATTCCAGGTCGATCGCGCCGCCTGGCTGCAGCGAACGGCGGAAGCTGCGGCGGGCGTCGATGCGAACGCGCTGTGAAGAGGGGGCGAAGCGCCGGGTGCGGCGCCGGTCTTCGGGCATGACCAGCGCCTTGATCAGCTTGCGCGCCTCCTCGATCTCGGCGGCGCTCATCTGGGCGAAGTCCTTCGACCTCAGGATCTCCTTCTCGGATACGGTGAAGCGGGCGTCGAAATCGAGTGAGGGGATCGCCTTGGCGTCCTGCGGCGGCGATTTGAATAAAGCGTCGGCGACGCGGCTGGCGCCGGCCTCGGCGGGCCGAGGCTGGCGCTGGCTCGGCGCCTGCGGAGACAGCATCGCGATGAGCTTTTCCAGGAGACCCCTGCGTCTCCAGAAGATCTGGAACGCCTGGTCGAACAAGAGGGTGTGCTCGTGCTTCTTGACGAACACGGCATGCAGCGTCGCGTAGAAGTCCTGGCGCTCGCCGAAGCCCGCAGCTTCGACAGCGGCGAGCGCGTCGAGCACCGAGCCCGGTCCGACGGGCACGCCCGCTTCGCGCAGGGCGCGGGCGAAATGGACGATGTTCTCCGCCAGCGCGCCCTCGCGTTCGGGCCTGATACCGGCAAGGTCTGTCATGTCTCGCGAAGCTCGCCTGGTCTCTCCGGGAGCGGAGAAGACCGCATCCTCACGCGCCCTTCTTCGGCCGCTTCACCCTGTTTTCGCGGGCGAAATAGGCCTGCATCGGCGAGAAGTAGAAATCCCGCCAGCCGCCGTTCTCGTAATCGGTCTGGTCGTCGGGCACGCCGCTGTGACTGAGCGTCAGCCGCGTTCCGGTCCTGATCGGCTCGAGCTCGACCGTGATCGTGGAATCGGGGTCGGTCGCGCCGAATTCGGTGGTGCGCCAGGACTGGACGATGCGCCTGCCCGGGAGGAGCTCGAGCGTCTTGCCGGTGATGTAGCCGTCCCAGGCGGCGAATGGGTCTCCCACCCGCTGCCCGATCGTAGCCGGAGCGCCGGTCATCGCGCTGTGGCATGCGCTGTCGAGCCAGGCGTCGTAGACCCCTTCCGCCGGCGCGGGCAGAGTGCAGGACAGCCTGAAATCGTAGGTCATCGGCGTCCCTCCCTTGCTAATTAGGCTCCGCGCGGCGCAGCTCGGCGCGAGTTTCCTCGATCAGCGCATGCGCCTTGGCGCCTCCGATCTTGGCGATGTCGTCCTGATACTTGAGCAGCACGCCGAGCGTATCGGACACCTGCGCCGGGTCAAGCGCGACTGCATCGAGCTCGGTCAGGGCGGCGGCCCAGTCGAGCGTCTCGGCGACGCCCGGCGACTTGAACAGATCCTGCTTGCGGAGCCGCTGCACGAAGGCGACCAGTTCGTGCGTCAGCCGCTCCGGGGCGCGCGGCGCCTTGGCGCGCACGATCGCCATCTCGCGCGCCGTGTCCGGGTAGCCGACCCAATGATAGAGGCAGCGCCGCTTCAGCGCGTCATGGATCTCGCGGGTGCGGTTCGAGGTGATCACGACGACCGGCGGCTCCGGCGCCTTCACGACGCCGAGTTCCGGAATCGTCACCTGAAAGTCGGACAGGATTTCCAGCAGAAAAGCCTCGAACGCCTCATCGGCCCGGTCGATCTCGTCGATCAGCAGGACCGGCGCGCCGCTGACGCTGGGCTCCATCGCCTGCAGGAGCGGCCGCTTGATCAGGTAGCGCTCGGAGAACACGTCGTGCTCGATGCGGTCCTTGTCGTGCTCGCCCGCCGCTTCGGAGAGACGGATCGCCATCATCTGCGCCGGGTAGTTCCACTCGTAGACGGCGGTGGCGACGTCGAGGCCCTCGTAGCATTGCAGGCGGATCAGCCTGCGGCCGAGCGAAGAGGCCAGCACCTTGGCGATCTCTGTCTTGCCGACGCCGGCCTCGCCTTCGAGGAAAAGAGGGCGGCCGAGCCTCAGCGCCAGGAACAGGACGGTGGCGAGCGACCGGTCCGCCACATAGGACTCGTCCTGAAGCAGCGCCAGCGTTTCGTCGATCGAGGCCGGGAGCGCAGGCGGCTGGGAAGGCATCGGAACTCCCGCTTGGAACATAAACCTATTCATCGGCCCGACAGGCGATGAGATCAAGGGCGCCGGCGGGTTCCGCGAAGCCGGCGTCGAAGTCGTTTTGATCGACCTTGCGGCAGCGTAAAATGAGAGTCGGCGTAATCGCCAAAGCGAGGTAAAGCGGACAGTTTAGCGTCTTCCGCCCGAGCCCAACGTGATCACAAATCCATAGAACAAGGGCTTTTTTGCGAATAGAGAATAAGTTGCACCTACAACTAAGGAATGACGCCCCTATCAATCTGTATTACAAATGTAACGCAATTCCCATCGTCTGAAATTCTCTGGTAGCGCCTCGCGGCCATCCTCCCGCCAATCCAATGCTTTCCAGCGTTCGCCGCCGGCCAAGGAAGTGAGGCGGCGCGGCGCTGAAGGCGGCCCGAATTCACAGAGACGGACAATGGAAGGCCTGACCGATTTTGAGATTGCTTCGCGCCCGCTCCTCGTGTCCGGAGAACCGGCGCAGCGTGCGTCGAGCGATTGCGCGCGCCGGTTGCGAAAGTGTTCTCGCCGAGCCGCGCCGCCGCGTCTCGAACGCAAGTTGGCGGCGATCGTCGCTGCCGATGTCGTCGGCTACAGTCGCTTGACCGGACGCGACGAGGAAGGCGCCGTTCGCCGGCTTTGCGAGACCCAAGCCGCGATTTCTCCGATCGTCGAGGCCGCCGGCGGGCGCACCGTCAACACCGCCGGAGATGCGATGCTTCTTGGAGTTCTCCTCGACGGTCGCCGCCCTCGATTGCGCTTTGGCGATCCAGGACCTTGTCGGTCTCAGCAACCGAGGCGTGCCCGACGATGACAAGATGCTCCTGCGCATCGGCGTCAATGTCGGGGACGTCATCGTAACGGGCGGCGATGTCTTCGGCGAAGTCGTCAATGTCGCCTCGCGCCTCGAGGCGATCGCGGAGCCAGGCGGCATTTGCGTCTCCCATGCCTGCTACATGCAGACCAAGCGTCAGTTCGCCGTCAATTTCACCGACCTCGGCGAGCAGAGGCTCAAGAATATTGCCGAACCCGTTCGCGCCTACGCGGTCCGTCCGCCGGGCGCGTCCAGTCTTCAGGAAGCCTTGCCGTCTCAGGCGGCGCCGCCCGCTGCCTTTCCGTCGGACAACGTGCTGCCGTTTGCTGCGCACGACAAGATAGCCGCTGATCTGGCCCAGGCGCTCGGTGGAGAGTTCGACTGCGGCTGAGGCGCCACCTGCCGAACCCTTGCGGATTACCCAACGTCTCATTGAGGCGTCACCTGCCTCAGTTGCAAAGAGCCACGACGCGTTCGCAGGCTCCAGCATCGTCGAAAGCGCGCCTCATCGCCAAGTCGAATCGCCGAACGTGCTGCAGTGGCCGGGTCGTCGCCGGGCGTGAAAGTTGATGAACGCCGCCTGCGAGTCCGATGCTCCGGCAAACAAATCATTCTTCAGAAACGCTGGACCGACGGCATTCTTCAAAAGCGCTCGACCGCTCGCGCAAACACGTATCCGACGCCCCGCTCGGTCTGGATCATTTGCGGCGCGCTCGGATCTTGTTCGAGCTTGCGCCGCAGACGCAAGATCTGCACGTCGATGCTGCGGTCGAACACGTCTTCGTGCACCCGGGTCGCATTCAGGAGGTGCTCGCGGCTTAGCGGGCGTTGCGGCGCCTCGAGGAATGCGACGAGCAGCGCGTATTCGCCCTTGGTCAGCGCGACCGCAGCGCCGTCGGGATCGGAGAGCCGTCGCGTTCTCCGATCGAGCTGCCAGCCGGAAAAGCGGAAGCGACCGCGGTCGGAGTTGCGCGAATCGGCGCAGCGCGTCCGCTTTCGATCCTTCGCAGCACCGCGCGCACGCGTGCGAGCAATTCGCGCAGGTTGAACGGCTTCGTCAGGTAATCGTCGGCGCCGAGCTCCAGTCCGACGACGCGATCAATCTCGTCGCGGCGATGGCCGGTGACGATGATGACGGGGACATCGGACTTCGAGCGGACGTCGCGAAGCAGATCGAGGCCATCCTCCTGACCCAGCCGCAGATCGAGGATCACTAGATTCACTTCGGCGTCGCGGAGTTGACGCGCCATCTCGTCGCGACCTTCCGCCGCCAGCGCGCGAATGTTATTCTCCTCGAAGTAGTTCACGACCATGCGCCGCAAGGCGGCGTCGTCCTCGACCACGAGGACACACACTTGGCGATCGCCGCTCGCGCGTAGGGACGGGTCTTTCGACGATGTCTCTGCCACGCCTAGCTCCCGTATTGGCGTCGGCGGCCAACGCCGACCTCCGGATAGCTTGCGTCCTCGTTGCGCTCGCCTCGATCGCGGCCGCTTCGTTCACGGCCTCTCGATCGCAGGCCATTCAGCCCCGCGCCGGTGAGGAACCGATCACGCCGATTCCCGCGGCGCCCGCGGCGCGTCGCGCTCGGGGAACAATTGTTCCGCGACTGGCGCCTGTCGCATGATAACACACGCAGCCGCCAGTCGTGCCATGATACACGAACCAACGGGGCCAGCGCCAACGCGTGGACGGTCGGCTTGGACCTGCTCGGCGCTCGGACGCACAATCAAACTTTGAGGCCGAACGTCCATGACGACTATCGCAACAGATCAGCCCCGGCAAATAAGGAGCGGCATGACCGCCGAGGAGCGGTTCGTTATCCTCGCCTCCTCGCTCGGTACAATCTTCGAATGGTACGACTTCTATATCTATGGCGCCTTGGGGGTGTTTCTGGCCAAATACTTCTTTTCCGATGTCGACCCCGCGCTAGGTTTCATCTTCGCGCTGCTCGCCTTTGCGGCAGGCTTTGCCGTACGTCCATTCGGCGCTTTGCTGTTCGGACGGACCGGTGACCTCGTCGGCAGGAAGTACACCTTCCTCGTCACGATGACCCTGATGGGTGTCAGCACATTCCTAATCGGTGTCCTTCCCTCCTACGCGACGGCCGGCATGGTCGCACCGATCACTCTGATCGTTTTGCGTCTCTTTCAAGGTCTGGCGCTGGGCGGCGAATATGGAGGAGCTGCAATCTACGTTGCTGAACACGCGCCGCCTGGGAAACGCGGGTATTATACATCTTGGATTCAGACCACCGCAACGCTCGGGCTGTTGATAGGGCTTTTGATCGTTCTTGGTATCCGCACTTGGATGGGCGAAGAGGCGTTCGGCGATTGGGGGTGGCGCCTGCCGTTCCTGTTCTCAATTATCCTGCTTGCCGTTTCGATATGGATCCGCCTTCGGCTTCAAGAATCGCCCGTCTTCCAACGCATGAAGGAACTAGGCGAGGGTTCACAGGCGCCACTGGCCGAAGCGTTCGGCCGCTGGCATAACGCCAAGATAGCAATCCTCGCTCTGTTTGGCGCTACGGCGGGTGAGGCCGTGATTTGGTACGGCGGACAGTTCTATGCTTTGTTGTTCCTGACCGAAACCTTGAAGGTCCCGGCTGCGACCGCGCAGATCTTGGTGGCGATTGCGCTCGCGATCGGCACTCCCTTCTTCATCCTGTTCGGTTGGCTGTCCGACAAGATCGGTCGCCAGCCAATCATGTTGCTTGGCTTCTTCCTCGCAGTCGTGACCTATTTCCCGCTGTTTCAAGGCATTACGTATTTTGCGAATCCGGCCTTGGAGGCGGCCCTCGCCGAGGCGCCGGTCGTTGTAATTGCCGACCGTTCGGAGTGCCATTTCCAATTCAATCCGGTCGGCACGGCAAGGTTTACCTCATCCTGCGACATCGCCAAAGCCGCCCTGGTCGACCGCTCGGTGAATTATCGGAACGAGGCTGCGCCACCTCTGACGCCAGCGAGCGTGCGGGTAGGCAAACAGACTATAGCGACTACGTCCCCGGATTTCGCCAAAGTGCTGAGCGACGCCCTCATCGCGCATGGTTATCCTGCTGAGGCCGATCTATCGCAAACAAACCGCGTCATGACGGTCGTGCTGCTTACGATCCTTGTGATCTACGTCGCCATGGTCTATGGGCCGATCGCCGCCTTGCTGGTAGAACTATTTCCCACCCGGATCCGCTACACCGGATTGTCGCTCCCGTACCACATTGGCAACGGCTGGTTCGGTGGGTTCCTGCCCGCCACCGCATTCGCCATCGTGGCCGCGACAGGGGATATCTACGCGGGTCTTTGGTATCCGATCGCCGTGGCAGCGATGAGTTTCGTCGTCGCTTTGATCTTTCTGCCGGAAACTAAAGACCGAGACATCACCTGCTTGTGGCGATTGTCGCCGAACCTATCGATCGATCCTTTCGAGGATTTCAGATTTTTGTGATAGTCTCCTGCGCCATGCTTCGAACCCGCTTTTGCGAGCGTTTCGGCATCGATGCGCCGATCGTGGTTGCCCCAATGGGACCCGACCTGACTGGTGTAGAGTTGGTTGCAGCGGTGTGTCGCGCCGGTGGCTTTGGTATACTCCAAGCACAGCTTGGTCCGCCAGCACATGTGCGGGAAGAAATCCGGCGCTTGCGCACACTGACAAGCAGCCCTTTCGGTGTGAATTTCGTCCTGCATTTCCCGCACGAGGACGGAATCCGCGTTTGCATTGAAGAAAGGGTCGCGGCGCTGTCGTTGTTCTGGGGCGATCCGACACCCTTCATCGAGCCCGCACACCGCGCCGGAGTTTCAATCATAGTGCAAGTGGGCTCGGTGGCTGATGCCGTTCGGGCTGCGCGCGCGGGCGCGGATGTTATCATAGCCCAAGGGATCGAGGCCGGCGGTCACTGTTCCAGTTCCGTCTCGACCATGGCGCTGGTCCCCCGCGTGGTCGATGCGGTTGCACCGAAGATTGTCCTCGCAGCCGGCGGGATTGCCGATGCTCGCGGCTTCGTCGCTGCCCTCGCGCTCGGGGCGGCCGGGGTCGCCATGGAACGCGCTTTCTCGCCACGCCTGAAGCCAATGCCCACGCGCTCTACAAGGAGCGGTTAATTGCGGCGAGCGAAGAAGAAACCGTGCGAACCATCCTCTTTGGAAACGGTTGGCCCAACGCTCCCCACCGCGCGTTGCGGACAGGCTTTGTGGAAACGTGGCTTCCTCGTGAAGCCGAAACTCAGTCCTTGGACGCGAACGAACCACCAATCGGAGAGACCGTCATCGCCGGGCTGGTGATGCCGGTGTCTCGTTTCGCCGCTATTCCGCCGAATGCCGCCACAGGGGGTGATGTGGAGTCAATGGAGCTTCTCGCTGGGCAGAGCGTGGGGCTGGTGAACGATATCAAGCCGGCTGGGGAGATCGTGCGCGCCATGATGGGAGAGGCCGAGCGCATCATCGAGACGTTGGGGCGATAGGCAAATTAAGGTTGCACCGCCCGCGCGCTGATGGAGGTCACGCCATCGCTCCAGCACGTCCCTGCGAACGTCCTCAATCGTCGTCATGTGGCACGTCGAACTTTAACCCGACGCGCAAGCCGCTTAACCTGCCGACCTGGCAGCGCTCCTGCGCCTTTGAACAGCGAATGGGACAATCCCTCGAGGAGGAC
>CAWFVS010000003.1:0-13410 GCA_963819255.1 uncultured Alphaproteobacteria bacterium | reverse complement strand
GACGCGGACGACGCCCGTCCCGATCAGGCGCGCCGGCTCGTCGAAATCGAGCACCGGCGAGGCGGACCTTGGTCCGATCTCGCTGAAATAGAGCTGCTCGCGCCCCTGCCGGAGCCGCGGCAGTTGCGGGACGCGATGTCGTTTCGCTGCACATTCGCCAGTCGGCGCGCGGATCGCGCGCGCTTCAGGCGATGCGCTCCGGCGGCCCTGAAGCCTTCAGGAAGGTCATGGCGGAGCCGCTCGCGGAGCTTCCCGCCGTCTATCGCGACGTTCCGATCTACTACCTCACCAACCGCTTCACCGTTGTCGGGCCCGGCGCGACCTTCGGTGGCCACGTTACAGCAAAGTGATGGACTACGAGCTCGAAATCGGCATCGTCACCAAGCGCACGCGCGCCAATATTCCCTCCAGGAAGCAGGCGCGCATATCTTCGGCTACACGATCTTCAACGACTTTTCCGCCCGGGACCGGCAGGCTATCGAAATGCAGGCGGCTCGGCCCCGCTAAGGCCAAGAGCTTCGACGGGTCGAACGCGGTGGTCCTTGGATCGTCACGCCCGACGAGCTCGGCGATCCGCAGACGCTTGAGTCGAGGTCGCGTCAACGGCGAGACGCGCGCGAAGGGCGAAACGAGAGACATGCTGTTTTCGTTCGAGGAAATCCTCGCCTACGCTTCGCAGGACGAGACGATCCACGCCGGCGAGTTTTTCGGCTCCGGCACGGTCGGAAATTGCTGCGGTCTGGAGATCGGCCGCTTCCTCGACACGGCGACACGATCGAGCTCGTCGTCGACCGGATCGGCGTCCTCCGCAATACGGTGCTCCGCCAAAGTTGAGGTCGCATTGCGAGGGTACGCAGGGCCTGAACTCGGGGGAGGACGAAGCAATCTAATGGTCGCGGCGCGCCTTGCGTTGTGTGCCCCACTGCGCTCGCAATGACGGACCGTCAGCAAGAGATCAGGAGGAAATCCATGCCCCGCCGCTTCATCGACATCTCCGCCCCGCTGCAGAACGACGTCCCGGCCGACCCGCCTGGCTTCGGGCCGAAGATCGAGTACATCGATCATCAGCAGAGCCTGCCGCAGATCCTGCCATTTTTCCCGGGCCTCAAGAAGGAGGACCTGCCGGACGGGCAGGGGTGGGCGGTCGAGCGGGTCACCCTTTCGACCCACAACGGGACGCATCTCGATGCGCCATGGCACTACCATCCAACGATGAACGAGGGCCAGCGCGCCTGGACGATCGACGAGATCCCGCTCGAATGGTGCTTCAACCCCGGCGTCAAGCTCGATTTCCGTCATTTCGCCGACGGCTATGTCGCGACTGCCGCCGACGTGGAGGCCGAGCTCGACCGCATCGGACATGTCTTGAGCCGCTCGACATCGTCGTCGTCAACACGGGCGCCGGGGCGAAATACGGCCGTCCCGACTATGTCGCCTCCGGTTGCGGCATGGGCGCCGAGGCGACGCTCTACCTGCTCGAACGCGGCGTCCGGGTCACCGGCACCGACGGCTGGAGCTGGGACGCGCCGTTTGTCCACACGGCCAGGCGCTACGCTGAGACCCGTGACCCTTCGATCATCTGGGAAGGCCACAAGGCCGGCCGTCACGTCGGCTATTGCCATATCGAGAAGCTGCACAATCTCGAGGCGCTTCCGCCGAACGGCTTCATGGTCTCTTGCTTTCCGGCCAAAATCGAGCGCGCCTCGGCCGGCTGGGCGCGGGCGGTGGCGATCGTTGAAGAGTGAGCCGGCCCGCTTCGCAGCGCGTGACGCCCGGCGACGGCGATGGTCAGCCCGCCGACCACTCGAACGGCAGCGGCGCTTCACGGAAGGCGAACCGGTCGAGGTGGCTCGCGACCACCCCTTTCATGCGCTCGAGCGTCGCGCTCTCTTCCGCTTCGATCGTGACGACAAGGGAGTCCTGGCTCGCTTCCATCGTCGCGACGGCGGAGGGAAACCGGACGACCCCTCTGCGGTCCGAGAGGTCGACGTCGAGCTTGTGACTCCAATGCTTGCAGAGCTGCTGAAGGTACTTGGCGGCATTGGCGGTGGGCACGCGGGCCTTGGCGACCGTCATGTGTTGTGGCCTTTCAATGTCGCAAGATCGTTCCGCTGCGGCTGAGGAACGCGCTTATCACATTCCCTGGCCCCGCGCCGCTGCTCGCCCTCTACCCCAGGCGCAGCGGCGGTCTTAAGGCGAGGAATCGACGATCGAGCGAGGCCGAGGCCAGGGCCGATCATCGAAGAGTGAACGCCCTGCAGCGATTTGCGTCTTGAGCTTGTCGCGTTGGCGGGCAAAGCATACGATAGCAGAAGCAGAAAGTTCCTTCATGAAAGCGTTTCCGCCGCCTCGCGCGATCGAAGTGTACAATCCCGCGCTGCGGACTCTCCACTGGCTTATGGCGGCTCTTATTTTTGTCGCGCTTCCGCTCGGCGTTTGGGCGCGCGAGCTTCCCCGCGGCGACCTCCGCTCGGACGTCCTGTTCGTTCACAAGTCGTTCGGCGTCACGGTGCTGGCGCTCGTCGTCCTGCGCGTCCTCGTCCGGCTGATCCTCGGCGCGCCTTCTTACGCCGTCCCGCTCCGGAGGTTGGTGCAGGCGGTGGCGGGAGCGTCGCATTTCGCGCTCTACGCGCTCATGATCGCGCTCCCGGTCAGCGGCTACGTCACATCGAGCTCCGGAGGCCACCCGGTTTCGTTTTTCGGCCTCTTCACGCTCCCGAACCTCGTTCCCCACGACAAGACGCTCGACGAGGCGGCGGCTCAAGCGCATTTCGTCTTCGCCTGGACCATCGGGATCGTGCTCGTCCTTCACCTTGCAGCCGTCGTCTGGCATGCGCGGGTGAAACGGGACGAGGTTCTGACCCGGATGTGGCCGCGCTGGCGGCCGTGACGGATCGCCAGGCGCCGTTTGCGTTCGCTGACGGCGCGCCTATGTGCTAGGCTCCGTAGCGGCCGCTCCAGGGCGGCCCAAAGGTGGAGTTCGCCATGGCGCAAGGTTTGTCCGCCCGGGTCGTCGGGCTTGCGGGCAATGACCCGCTGTTCGCGCGCATCCGGCAGGAAGCGGAAGAGGCGATGCGGCGCGAGCCGGAACTCGCGACCTTCCTGCTGACGACCATTCTCAATCATGAGACGTTGGAAAGCGCGGTCGCCCACCGGGTCGCGCGCGACTCGACCACCGCGACGTCCCGGCCGCCCTGATCCGCCAGACCTTCTGCGAGGCGATCGCGCGCGACCCGTCCATCGGCGAGGCCTTCCGCGCCGACATCATGGCGGTCGCCGACCGCGACCCGGCCTGCCGGCGCATGATCGAGCCGCTGCTCTATTTCAAAGGCTTCCAGGCGCTCCAGGCTTACCGCCTGTCGCACTGGCTGCTCAAGGCCGGGCGGCGGGACTTCGCACTGAGCCTGCAAAGCCTCGTCTCGGCGGCGTTCGGCGTCGACATCAATCCGGCCGCGCGGATCGGCAAGGGCGTGTTTCTCGATCATGCCACCGGCGCTCGTCGTCGGCGAGACGACGGTCATCGAAGACAATGTGTCGATCCTGCAAGGGGTGACGCTCGGGGGCACCGGCAAGGAGACCGGCGACCGCCATCCGAAGATCCGCCACGGCGTTCTGATCGGGGCGGGGGCGAAAATCCTCGGCAATATCGAGATCGGCTATTGCGCCCGCGTCGCGGCCGGTTCCGTCGTTCTTTCGGCGGTGCCGCACAACAAGACGGTCGCCGGCGTCCCGGCCCGCATCGTCGGCGAAGCCGGCTGCGCCGAGCCGGCGCGCGACATGAACCAGATCCTCGCCGAAAAGGCGATCGAGGCCTGAGCGACGCGCGCTCGGGCTGCCTTGCGGGGCGGCGCGCCTTCTGGCAAAGCCATCCCCGGGGAAACGAGGGCGAGCGAACCGTGGACAAAGCCGAAATCGTCAAGCTGCGCGAGTTCCTGCGCAAGTCTTTCGGCGCGCCGAAACTGCAGGTCGCGCCGAGCTCGAAGTCCGCGGAGGCGGCCGACGTGTCGCTCGGCGAGCGGAAGATCGGCGAGATCACCGTGGACGACGAGGACGGCGACCGGTCCTTCTCGTTCGCAATGAAGGTCCCGGTCGGACGGCCCGTGCCTGCAGGATTACCTGAGGAAGCTGTTCGAGAACGACAAGCTGACGGTGGCCGCGCGCGCCAAGAAGACGGATTCCGTCGAACTCAACAACGGCCCCGATTTTCTCGGCATCGTGTCCGCCGACGACCCGAAGGGCTCGAGCTTCACCCTGCAGATGGCGATTCTCGACATCGATCTCGACGACGAGTGACAAGACCCGCGATCGAGGAGATTGAGCCGATGCCGCTCTATTCGCTCGATGGCCGCCGCCCGCAGCTGCCGACCTCCGGCCACTACTGGATTGCTCCGACGCCAGCCTGATCGGCGACGTCAGGCTCGGCCGCGACGTAGGCATATGGTTCGGCGCGGTCCTCCGGGGCGACAACGAGCCGATCGTCGTCGGGGCGAGGACGAACATCCAGGAGCTCAGCACGCTGCACACCGACATGGGCTATCCGCTCGAGATCGGCGAGGACTGCACGATCGGTCACAACGCGATTCTGCATGGCTGCGTCGTCGGCGACGGCTCGCTGATCGGAATGGGCGCGGTCGTGCTCAACGGCGCGAGGATCGGACGCGGCTGCCTGGTCGGCGCGCGGGCGCTGGTGACGGAAGACAAGGTCTTCGCCGACCATTCGCTGATCATCGGCGCGCCGGCCAAGGCGCTCCGCACGCTCGACGCCGCCGCGACCGAAGCCCTTCGCGGCTCCGCCCAACACTATGTCGAGAAGTGGCGCCGCTACGCCTCCGGGCTCAAGCGGATCGAAGGGTAATCTGGAGCCGAAATCCACAAGGCGACGGTCGCCGCAGGCGGATCGGCTCGCGCGAAAGCGGCCGCAGCTCTGTCATCCAAGGCGCGGGATCCGAGCCGCGTCGAACCATATCACACAGAGAAACTTCCGTGGCCTGAAGCGCCGAGAGAGAAGAGGAATGGACCGCCGGCTCGCGCGGACGTCTTTGGCGCGGGAGCCGCGGAGCCGGGCGCCGGCGCTGTGGGATCGACAGCCCTCACCGAGGTCAACGTCGCCGGGCCTGCGCCGACGAATCCAAGCCAGTCCGCGGCGGCGTCGGCTGCGAGAGAGCCGAGGATGCGGGAATGGCCGGAGCTGTTGTGGCGGAGCGGCAGGAGCGAGACCTCGATCGCGATGGGGCCGAGCCCCGAGGGTCTCGCCTCCGCGCCGAGGAGATAGGGCTGCGCGGTGTCTGCGACGCGCTGAAGAACCGAGAGGATCTCGGACCGGTCCACCGCTCGCCAGAGCTTCAGGAAGGAGACCCCGCGCAGTTCCCGCAGGAACAATGCGTTGACTTGGGAGCCGCTGATACGGAAGGGCAATCCGATTCCAACGTCGAACTCGAGCACGAACGTGTCGGCCAGGACGCTTCGGATTGCGCCAGGTTCGATGTCGTTGCGCTCGGGCGCGGCTCGTCCCGCTCTCAGGGCGTTCCAATACGCGTAGAGCTCCATCGAGACCGCTTGTCTCATCAAACTCTCCTGTAGCACGGCCGGCGGCTTTCCCGAAATGAAACGGGAGTCCGCCATCGCGTCTGCCCTAGGGTGAAGCAGCATGGACCGTGCCGTCCCAGCGTGGGACAAGCATTCAGACCGAATTGATGCCGGGGACGATCGCCGTTGCGCCCCGATCTATCGCCTCGCTTGCAGTCTGTCGAGATTTCCGCCAAGGCGCCGTCCGATCGAAAGGTTTTGACAATCATGGACCGGATGCCGCGCGAAACCTCGTCGCGCCACGAACCGATGTTCAATGCGCCGGCCGTCGTCGTGGTGCTCGCCCTGGCGCTCATCGCGATTTATGCAGCGTTCGACTGGGCGAGTCCCGGCATTCAGGACGCTGTCATCGACGAATTCGCCTTCGTTCCGTCGCAATTGACAGTCTCGTTTTGGCCGGCAGGCGACCTGCATGCCCTGAGCGGTGATCCGAGGCTTTGGACCCTGCTGACCTACGCCTTCCTTCACGGCTCGTGGACGCATGTCCTCCTCAATACGATCTGGCTCGTCGCTTTCGGTCCGCCCGTGGCGCGCCGTTTTGGGACACTGCGATTTCTGGTCTTCATGGCGGTGACGGCGATTGTCAGCGCGCTCGCCCAGTGGGCGAGCGCGCCGATGGAGTTTGCGCCGCTTATTGGAGCCTCGGGCGCCGACTCGGGGCTGATGGGCGCTGCGCTCCGGTTCATTTTTCAGCCCGACGGGCCGTTAGGCGCTTCGGGCGTCACGGGGTTCGATGCCGTCGAAGCGGCCCGTCCCGCAACGCTTGGCGGGATCCTGGCCGATCGGCGAGCGCGCCTGTTTCTGGTCGTCTGGCTCGCGACGAATTTCGTTTTCGGCGCATTCGCGCGGCCGCTCGGCCTGTCGGACATGCCCGTAGCCTGGATCGCCCATCTCGGGGGTTTTTTCGCGGGGATCCTCCTGTTCCCGCTGTTCGACCGCCCGTCGCGTCTGCCGGCGATGCGTCCTTAGGCGACGCCGCGAAATTATTAAATCGGCGAGGGGATTCCCAGGGCGGAGGATAATTCGTATGCGCGGCGGATGATAGACGAAAGCGCGATTCGCATCCGTTACGAGGCTCTCGGCGTCGGGCTCGATGAGCGGGGACGACGCCTTTTTGCAGCGGCGGAGGCGCGGGCGGCGGGCGTCGGCGGGGTCAGCGCGGTTGCGAGGGCGACGGGGATCGCTCGAAGCACGATTGGGCGAGGGCTGAAGGAACTCGATTTTGCGCGAGCGACGAACAGGGTGCGGCGCGCGGGAGGCGGCCGACGAGCACTGGTCGAGAAGGACCCGACGCTGCTTGAGGACCTGAGAAAGCTTTTGGAGCCGGCGACAGTCGGCGACCCTATGCGACCATTGTTGTGGGTATCCAAGAGCCACGCCAAGCTCGCGGCGACGTTGGGTGAGATGGGCCATCAGGTTTCGGCGAGCCGCATTCCGCAGCTGCTCGAAAGGCTCGGGTATCGTCGGCAGGTCAACCGGAAAACCAAGGAAGGCGCGAAGCATCCCGACCGCGATGCGCAGTTCGAACATATCAATGCACAAGTCCTGGCGTTTCAGAATGCGGGCCAACCGGTGATCTCGGTCGACACCAAGAAGAAAGAGTTGATTGGCGAATACAAGAATGCGGGCTCCGACTATCGGCCGCGAGGGCGACCCGACCTCGTCAACGTGCACGATTTCGTCGACGAGGACCTCGGCAAAGCCATTCCTTATGGCGTCTACGACATCGGCGCGAACGCCGGCTGCGTGAGCGTCGGCGTGGATCACGACACGGCCACGTTCGCGGTCAACGCCATCCGTCGCTGGCTCGATCTCATGGGACGCGAGCGTTATCCCGCCGCCCGTCAGCTGATGATCACCGCCGATGGCGGCGGCTCCAACGGCTCAAGAGTCCGCCTCTGGAAAGTCGAATTGCAAAAGTTGGCCGACGAAAAGGGACTGACGATCACGGTCTGCCACTATCCGCCCGGGACCTCGAAGTGGAACAGGATCGAACATCGTCTGTTCTGCCACATCACGCAAAACTGGCGGGGAACGCCTTTGACGAGCCGTTTGGCGGTCGTCGAACTGATCGCGGCGACGACGACCAAAGCAGGACTGACGGTGCGCTGTGTCCTCGACGAGAACAGCTATCCCAGGGGCGTCAAAGTCACCGACGAAGAGCTCGCGGCTCTAAACATCCAGAAAGACGCATTCCATCCCGAATGGAATTATACCATACGACCGCGCGAAAACGGGACGTCACACTGACGCAGTTATTTCGCGGCGTCGCCTTATTGATCTTCGGCTCGATTCGCCGCCGCCTCGGCCGCGGTCGGCAGCCGAGCCAACATGGCGATCAAGGCGCGGTCGGCCAGGACCGCTACCCGTTCCCTCGGCTTCAGCCAGGCGCAGGCATCCTCAATCGTCTCGGCGTCGTTGAGCTTGACCGCGGCCACCGCCTCGTCGACGTCGACCTCGCCCAGCCGATGTCGAGGCTTCTCCGGCAAGAACGCTTCGTGGATCGCGCGCAATTCCGGGTCCGCGTGGATCGCGAGCAGCGCATCCTCGTGGTCGTGCCCGATCCGGGCCAACTCGTCAGACAGCGCGTTCGCGCGCCGGACAACTTCCGGCGTCGACGTCTCCTCGGGCGTGCGCAGGAGCCCGAGCCGCTTCAGGCCGAGGCCCACCCACAATTGTCCGCTCGCCCACGAGAGCGGAATGGAGAGGACGAGGCCCGCGATCGTTGGCGACATCCACAACACGAGCGAGGGGGAAATCAGAGCCGCCGCGAACAGGGTGATCAGGCCGAGCATCGCGTGCGCACGGTGCCGACGCGCGATGTTGTGGAACGGGATCGATCCGTCGTCGCGGCGTTGGGGATTCCATCCTGTGTCCCGTCCCGAGAGAATCTGCGCCACCGAGCCGGACTGGATGAGCATCATGATCGGCGCGATCGCGCCGGAAACCAGGATCTCGAGCAACGTCGAGGCGATGAGCGCGGGCGCTCCGCCCGAACCTCTGCGGGTGGGACCATCGAAGAGTGCGAAAACGAGGCCAAAGAACTTCGGCGCGAGCAGGATCGCGATGGTCAGCTCGAACAATTGCAGCGCGCGTTCGTAGTCGAACCGGGGCCACGTCGGAAACAGCGAAAACTCGGGTGTGAAATACTCCGGCCGGATGTAGTGCGACTGCAGCACCAGCACGATGCCGACGATGAGCTGGGCCATCCAGAGAGGCGAGGCGAGATAGCCCATGATGCCAGTCGCGAAGTGCTGGCGCGTCGCCGCCACGAATCCTCTCGCAGCAATGATGCGCGAGTGCTGGAGATTGCCCTGACACCATCGCCGGTCGCGGGTGGCGACGTCGATCAGCGAGGGCGGGCTCTCCTCGTAACTGCCGCCCAGGGTCGGCATCATGGTGACCGAATATCCCGCGCGACGCATCAGCGCGGCCTCCACGAAGTCGTGGCTGAGAACGTGGCCGCCGAACGGCGGCCTGCCGGGGAGATCCGGCAAGCCGCAATGATCGGCGAAGGCGCGGGTGCGGATGATGGCGTTGTGTCCCCAGTAGTTGCCGTCGCGTCCCATCCATGCGGTGAGTCCCGCGCCGATGACCGGGCCGACTATGCGGGCGGCGAATTGCTGCAAGCGGGCGAACATCGTGTTGCGGTTAACGATAAGCGGGAGGCTCTGAATGATTCCGCTGTCCGGATCCGCCTCCATCGCCGCCGCCAGACGGACGATCGCATCGCCGGACATCACGCTGTCGGCGTCGAGCACCAGCATGTGCGGGTATTGGCCGCCCCAGCGGGTGACGAAGTCGGCGATGTTGCCGGCCTTGCGGCTCGAATTCTTGCGTCGCCGACGGTAATAGACGCGCGCGTTGGGCAACCTTCCGCGCATCGCGACGAACGCCCGCTCCTCGGCGATCCAGACGTTGGCGTCGGTCGTGTCCGACAGGAAGAAATAGTCGAACGCCGAGCCGAGGCCAGTGCGCTCGACGTCTTCGATGATCGCCTGCATCGCGCCGAACACCCGGGAGGGGGCCTCGTTGTAGATGGGCATCACGACCGCCGTCCTTTCCGACAGCGAAGCTGGAAGCGGTTCGCGCTTGTGCGAATGCGCGATGAGCCAGACGAAGCCGACGAGGCTGGCGGTGAACGAGAGCGCGACCCAGGAAAAGGTGATGACGAAGAGGACGACCATCACCCATTCAAGCGGCGTCGTCGTGCCGACCCCGACGACCTTGTACATCTGATAGGCGCCGTAGGCGGTGAGCGCGATCGCTCCGCCGAACACGACGAGGCGGGCGAGCGCGGTGAACGGCTCGAGACGCGGATTGACCCAGACGCGCCGCTCGCTTGGGGAAAATCGGCGGAAAGACTGAGCCGGCATGGCGAGCGGGGCATAGCCCGGCATCGACGCGCCGAGGGACGACCCCGCCGAAGGCGGGGGCCCGGCTTCGTCGGGCGCTTCGATCCGACGGACCGTTACGCTGTCCATCGATAAAGCCATGTCTCGCTGACCGCCTGTTTGTCGATTTTAAGAATGAGCCGAAGCTCGGAATAGGTTTCCGATCCGGGTTCAAGGTCGAAAACCACGCGGACCGACCGCCGGTCCTTGTAGCGGAAGAGGCTGACCGAACCGATCTTGCCGGGGTTGGCCTGGATGTCCGCGGTGGCGGCGGCGGCTTTTTGCGGATCGGCGAATGCGTCGCCGGCCATCTCCACGGCGAAGCGCGGCCGCCCGCCGGACTTCCCGGCGCGGCTCGACGTGCAAACCGCGAGCGGCGGCTTCGACGGCGGCGTCCAGCACCAGAACTGGCGGTAGGCGAGGGCCCGGCTTGTGCCGGCCGGAATGCCCGCCTTGAGCCGCCACTGCGCGACGATGTTGGCGTTGGCCTCCGAGGCGGCCGGAATCTCGAGCAGCCGAACGTCGCCTTCGCCCCAGTCGCCGATGGGCTCGATCCACAGCGTCGGCCGCTGCTCCCATCGGCCTTCGTCGTCGTAGAAGGCGTCGAAGCTGCGGGAGCGCTGCATGAGCCCGAAGCCGCGCGGACCGACGTCCGCAAAGGCTGAGACCTGCAGGGTCTCGCGGTTGCACACCGGCCGCCACAACCACTCTTCCTTGCTGGAGAGGATCTGAAGACCGGTGACCTCGTACACCGCCGCGCGCCAGTCGTCCGGGCGCCGATGATCGAGGCTGCTGAAGAGGTAGTTCGCCGCCATGCCGCCGATGCCGAGCTTGTCGGTCGCGACGCGCGCGATCAGCGTCATCTCGGTGTCGATGATGGTGGCCTCGAGCGGCCGGATGGTGAAGCGAAAGGCGCCCGTCACGCTCTCCGAATCGAGCAGCGCATACATCGTCAGGGTGTTCGACGCAGGCGGCGGCTTTTCCACCCAGAACTCGCGAAACAGCGGAAACTCCTCGCCGGGTTCGTCGCCGGTGCGGATCGACAGGCCGCGCGCGGTGACCCCGAAATCCTGGCCCCGCGCGTGCGAGCGGTAGAAACTTGCGCCCTGGAAGATCGCGGCGTCCTGAAAGCCCTCGTCCGACGCCCGCAGGATGCGCAAGCCGGAAAACCCGAGATCGCCCAAGGCGGGCGGCGGCTGCAGCTTACCGAAGTCGAAGTCGGCCGGATCGTAGATGACCCGCTGGGAAAGGCCGTTTTCGACGATATTGATTTCGATCGGCGTGGTGAAGACGAAACCCCGATGCAGCGGCTCGAGGGAAAAGCCGAGCTTCTGATCGGCCCAGATCGCGCTGCCCGGGACCCGGCGGATCGCGGCGTATTGCTCGAAATTGAGGCCGGCAAAGACGCTCGGCAACGGCGCGCTCGGCGCCTTGAACGGCTTGGCGGCGAGTTGGATCGCCGCCTTCAGCACGGTGTCGGCGGCGAAGGGAACCGGAGAGGCCAGCGGTTCGGCGACGGCCGGGCGCACGCCGCCCGGCGCTGCGCCGGCCGCGAGCGCGCCCAGCGCAAGTTCCAGGAATTCGCGACGTTGCGGTCCCGCCATCGTGCTGTTCGTCTGCTCGTCGCCGGTGCGGGCCCCAAGGGGCTCAACCAGCTTGTCGTGTCCGATAGAATGACAAATCAAGGCATTGCGGGAAAGCACGCGCCGTCGCGCCGCGCGCCGCCCGGTCACGCGACGAGTTGTATATGTTTTTTTGCGGCGCAGCGAGACGCATTTTCTCGCAGGAGTTACGCTTCGGCCTGCGACGGCGCCTAGAACCGACGCCCGTCTTCCGCAATAACGCGCACGTGGGCGATTCGGACGCGAGGGGCCTTCGGACGCCTCGGCGCGCCGGAAGCCCCGGCCGGGAGCAAAATGCATGGATTCCTTTCGTCCTTGCCTGACGATCGTCCTCGCCGCCGGCGAAGGAACGCGCATGCGCTCGCTGCGCCCGAAGGTGCTGCACGAGATCGCCGGCCGACCAATGCTCTCTCACGTCCTCGCGGCGGCGTGCGAGGCGGGCCCAGGCGACGTCGCGGTCGTCGTCGGTCCTGGCCGGGACGATGTCGCCGCCGAGGCGGTGAAGGCGGCGCCGGAGGCGAGGGTGTTCGTGCAGAGCGAAAGGCGGGGCACCGCCCATGCGGTTCTCGCCGCGCGCGACGCGATCGCGCTCGGCTACGACGGGATTTTGGTCGTCTACGCCGATAGTCCGCTGCTCACCGGAGCGACGCTGTCGGCCATGCGGGCGAGCCTGGCTGACGGCGTCCGGCTCGTGGCGCTCGGGTTCGTCGCGGCTGACCCGACCGGCTATGGCCGGCTCATCGAGCGCGATGGCCGGCTCGTCGCCATTCGCGAGCACAAGGACGCGACCGAGGATGAGAAGAGCGCCCGGCTGTGCAATGCGGGCCCGATCGCCTTCGGCGGGGCCGAGGCCCTGTCGATGCTGGAGGCGGTCAAGCCGCACAATGCGCAGAACGAATATTACCTCCCCGACCTCGTCGAGATCGCGGCCGCGCGCGGGTTCGTCGCCCGCGCCATCGAAGCCGACGAGGCGGAAGTCATGGGGGTCAACGATCGCGTCCAGCTGGCGGCCGCCGAAGCGACCATGCAATCGCGGCTGAGGCGCCGCGCGATGATCGAGGGCGCGACGCTCGTCGCGCCCGAAACGGTGTTTTTGTCGTGCGATACGAAGATCGGGCGCGACGTGGTCATCGAGCCGCATGTGGTCGTCGGACCCGGCGTGGCGATCGAGGACGGCGCCGTCGTCCACGCCTTCACCTACCTCGAGGGCGCCCGGATCGCGCGCGCGGCGATGATCGGCCCCTATGCGCGGCTCAGGCCCGGGGCCGACATCGCGGAGAAGGCGAAGATCGGCAATTTCGTCGAGGTGAAGGGGGCCTCGATCGAGGCCGGGGCCAAGGTCAACCACTTGAGCTACATCGGCGATGCGCGCGTCGGAGCGGGCGCCAACGTCGGCGCAGGGACGATCACCTGCAACTACGATGGCGTCGGCAAGCACAAGACGGACATCGGCGCCGGCGCCTTCATCGGCTCGAACTCCGCCCTGGTCGCCCCGGTCCGGATCGGCGACGGCGCCTATATCGGTTCGGGCTCGGTCATCACCAAGAACGTCGAGGCCGACGCGCTCGCCGTCGCCCGCGGCCGACAGGAGGCGCGCGCCGGCTGGGCGAAAGCGTTTCGGGCGCGCCACAAGAAGGGGTGAGGCTCAGGCGCCAAAGGGTGCGATAAGCCGGTTTAGCGCCAGTTTAGCGGCGGGCCCCTGACTTTTCAAAGGGTTGGACCCCCGTTTAGCGTCGCCCTTTCAAACGCTGCCAGGCGGCGTCCCAAGCCATAATAACATGCTTATTATGATATTTTGCTGGCTCTGA
>CAWFVS010000002.1:0-83364 GCA_963819255.1 uncultured Alphaproteobacteria bacterium | reverse complement strand
GGCCCGGTCACGAGGAGAAGGTCGGCGAAGCGCGGCGAAGGCGTGAAGAAGATTCCGAACCGGTGCAGATTGTAGAAGGGATTGTTCAGCGCCTGCAGCTCCGATTCGCAGCCGTTGCAAGAGCCGGCGTCGACGTGGCGGATGTGTAGGCTCCGCCTGAAACCGGCGCGCGAAGCCGCGCCGTCGCGCTCCTTTCGCCGGCTGATCGAATTCCCGGACAGCAGAAGGTTGTCGCGTCTCCGAGCCCCGAACGCCCAGTCGAACGAGGCTTCGGCGGCGCCCGACGGACAAGCTTCGACGCAGAGCTGGCAAACGACGCAGCGGCCGTAGTCGACTGCGAGCCGGCTTGCTCCGCTCTTCTGAGCTTCCACCGTGATCGCGCCCGAAGGGCACACGGCGGCGCATTCCTCGCAAGATGGTTCGCATTTGTCCGGCTCAAATCGCGGCATCCCGAGAACGCCATCCTGGCCGGCGCTTTCCTCTTGTGCTGGCCAGGCGGTCGTCGCCTTCCCGGCTCGCAATCCAAAGAGCGTCCAAAACGGCATGCGGCCCCCTAACGATCGCACCCGGCGACGGTGAGGCCGAAGCTCGCCTCGTTGATCGCGTAATCCATCATGTTGCTGTCGTGGACTGTGAACGGAAAGACCCGCCAGTTCGAGAACGACGGCGACTTGATCTTGACGCGGGCGAGCCTGCCATCGCGGCCGAAATGCACGGCGTAAAAGAGCGAACCGCGCGGAGACTCGGCCCACCCCAATCCCTCCGACTCCACAGCCGGCACGCACTCCGCGAAGACCGGCCCATCGATGAGAAGAAGCAGCGCGCGCTGGATGATTCCGATGCTGGCGTCGATTTCCGCAATGCGGACCCGGGCGCGAGCGTGCGCGTCGCCGGTCGTGCGCACGGGAACATCGAAAGGCAGGCGTTCATACGCCGCGTAAGGGTGATCGCGACGCAGATCCCGATCGAAGCCGGAAGCTCGGTGGATCGGACCCGTCGCGCCCTGATCGAAGGCGACCTCACGGGGCAGCACGCCGGTCGTGATCAGCCGGTCGAGGTGACTGTTGGTGTTCTCCAGCATCCCGACATAAGCGGCGACCTCGCTTCGCAGACTTCCGAGCTCCCCGCTCAGCCATGCCGTGGAATTGAGGTCGCGCCGCAAGCCGCCCGGCGTCACCAGGCTTCGAAGGAAGCGGCTGCCGGTGAGCCGCCCATTGAGCTGCTTTGCCCGCTCTTCAAGAAGCTTTCCCTCGGCCTCGCCGACCTTGAGCGTCGTCGCGCTCGCAAGATGCCCCAGATAGTGAAGATGATTGTAGAGGCGCTCAAGCTCGGCGAGGAGGGACCGCAGCAACCTGGCGCGCGGCGGAACGGCGCAGCCTGCGGCCTGCTCGACGGCCTGACAGAACGCCAAGGCATGGGCGAAACTGCCCACCCCGGAGACGCGCTCCGCAAGCACGACCGCATGCGCCAACGAGCGTCCCTCGAACCGCTTCTCCATGCCGCGATGTTTGAAGAAGAGTTGCGGGTGGAAGTGAATGATGTGCTCGCCGACATAGAAGAAGATCAACTCGGCGGATTCGACGACGTCGGCCCGGACCGGCCCGAAGGGCAAACGCTGAACGTCGGCGCTCTCGATCTCCGGAAGACCGCCTTCGGCGGGTTCGAACGGCATCATCTCGTCGACGGGGTACGCCGGATCGAACGGCGGCGCACGAGGATGCGCGCCCTCGTGCAGGACCAGCATGTGGGAGTCGGGCTGCCCGCTGAACTCGACGCCGAAGAGGTCCGATATCTCCCGCTCGTACCAGCCCAGAAGCGGGCAGATCGCCGCCACGCTCGGGACAGGCTCCCGCGGGACGCAGCGCCAGATGAAAAAGTCTTCCTTCTGCGCCTGGCTCCCGAGATAGCGAAGCTCCAATCCGCCGTGCGCGGCGCGCAGGGCGTAGGCCATCTGCATGCGGCCGCCGTGGCCGATCACCTTGCCAACGAGCACAGGCAACTCACTCGCCTCGACCGAAAAGACCTTCACCTTGCCGGCGGCCCTGTCCGAGGCGACGCTCATGGCGCCGCCGGAGAAAGAGAGGCCGCGATCGAGGTCAAGTAAGACCACACGTCCGGCGGCCACCAGAGCCCCAACGCCAGCAGCGGGCTCAAGGCCAGCCACATGGGCGCCGAGCACCATGCGCTGACCCTTCCGGCAGGCTCGCGCCCGGCGGGAGCGGCGTAGTACATGCTCCGGAAATGGTTCAAGAAGCCTATGAAAATCACGATCAGAAGCGCCGCCATGACGTAGACCGCCCAGGAAAAGGACGGCTTCAGGCCGGCGCGCATGATCGTGAACTCGCTCAGAAACAAGCCGAACGGAGGCGCCCCGGTAATCGCGACGGCTCCAGCGAGCCAGAGCGCGCCCTGAACGGGGAAATGGCGTCCGACGCCTCTGATTTCCTGGATGTTCTTCGTGCCATAGGCGCGCATCACATTTCCCGCGCCGAAGAACATGAGGGATTTGTTGAGCGAGTGATTGAGCATGTGGTAGAGCGCGCCGGCGACGCCGAGCGGGCCGCCGAAACCCAACCCCAGCGCGACGACCCCCATATGCTCGACGCTGGAATAGGCCATCAAGCGCTTTATGCCTTCCTGGCGCACGATGAAAAGCGCGCCGATCAAGAGGGAAATCGCTCCGAACACGGCGAGAGCCATTTCGGGCAGCGAGCCGACGCCGGCCGCATTCGCGACGACCAGGAATCGGAAGATTCCGAGCATGGCGGTGTTGAGGAGGGCGCCCGACAGCATCGCGGAAACCGGCGCCGGGCTTTCGCTGTGGGCGTCCGGCAGCCAGGTGTGCATGGGCGCCAGTCCCACCTTGGTTCCGTAACCGACCAGCACCAGCAGGAACGCGAGCGTCACGAGGGCCGGATTCATCTTGGGCGCCGCCGCCGTCAGCGCCCCCCAGGTCATCTCGTAACTCGGGCCGAGCACGAAGCTGCCGCTCCAATAGAACAGCACCGTTCCGAGAAGCGCGAGACTGATCCCCGCGGAGACGATCATGATGTATTTCCAGGCGGCCTCCATGCTCTCGGCCACGCGCTCGAAGGCGACAAGGAAGGTGCTGACCAGAGTCGTGAGCTCGATGGCAATCCAATAGATGCCGACGCTGTTCATCAGCGGGCCGATCAGGGTGGTGAACCCGAACCCTGCGAACAGGGCGTAGAAGCGAAAGAGACGGTCGTCCTCCTTCAGAAGCCGCATGTAGCCGACGGCGTAGATCGAGGCGAGGAAGTACACGATCGCCGTACAGAGGACGACCCAGGCCGACGCCCGATCGATGATGACATAATCGCTCCAGTACAGGGTCGGCTCTTTGTCCACGAGGAATGGGAGCGGGAGCGCACATCCGAACGACGCTGCGCTCGCGATGACGTTGAGAGCCTCGCAAGCTCGGGGCCTGCGCGCGATGAGGCAGCCGATCAGCGCGATCAGCGGCGCCAGCGCGAGCACAAGAAGCAGCCCGCCCATCATCAGCCGACCAGCCGGTTGAGCTCGAGCGAGCTCGTGGCGCCGACATGCGTCATGAGATAGCGGACCAGGACGCCGAAGCATGCGACGATGATCAGAAGATCGAACAGGATGACCAGTTCGACCAGCAGCGGCATGCCGGGGACGAGAATCTGCGAGCCGAGGAAAATGCCGTTCTCCAGCACCAGCAACCCCAGAATTTGGCTGACCGCCTCGTGTCGAACGGCGAGCATCAGAAACCCGATGAGCTCCATCGAAAGCATGACGGTCAGGGCCAGCACGGTCACCGTCAATTCGAGATGGAATTCGGTCGCGACCCTGAAGGAAACCGCAAGCGCGAACATGACGGAGAACGCGCCGACGACGAGGGCCGTGCTGGGTTGAAGAATCTCGTGGATTTCGCGGTCGACGTCCAGGCGACGGATGATTCGCCAGATCAGGTAGGGCAACAGGAGACCGCGGAACAGCAGCGTGAGCAGCGCGATCAGATAGAGTTCCGGATAATCGCCGTAGTAGCCGACGATGGCGGACAGCGCGGCGATCAGCCAGGACTCGCCGGCGAAGGCGTAGAGATAATTGTTGAGCCAGCGCGAGCCGAGCATGACGAACGACAGCAGGAGGCTCGCGATCGCCAGAAGGCTGAACAGGGAAGACGCGAGCGGATCGAGATGCTGGATCAGCATTGGGCTCAACTCAATTGCGTGCCGACGATCGACAGCACCGCCAACAGGAACGAAGCGGCCAGCGGCTCCTGATATCGGTAGAAGCGCAGGCGGGATTGCGCGGTTTCGACGACGACGACGGCGCAGGCGACGATGACGAATTTGACGATAAGGCCCGCCGCAGCCCCCATGGCGCCGATCGCCGCGCCTTTGACCGACAGGCCCCACGGGAAAATGAGCACGTTGCAGAAGATCGTATAGAGAATGAACTGCTTCATCGCCGACGCCCATTTGAGGAGCGCCAGCAGAGGCCCGGAATATTCGAGGATCCGCGCCTCCTCGATCATGTAGACTTCGATATGAGTGCTCGAATGGATCGGCATGCGGTCCGTTTCGACCAGCAGCAAAATGAAGAACGCGGCCACCAGAAACAGGTGCGCCGGGCTCCAATAGACCGGCCAGCTCGCGACGAGGAGATGGTTCACGACAAAGGGCAGCATCGCCTTCGCGAGCAGCGTTATGCCGACGAACACGACGATCAGGGTCGGCTCCGCAAGGATCGAAACCATGACCGCCCGGCTGGATCCGATCCCGCCGTAGGCGCTCGACGAATCGAGGCCGGCCAGGATGATCATGAACGACCCGAGCGTCAGGATCAGCCCGCCTCCGAGGATGTCGCCCATGTCGGACTCCGGCAGCGGAAAATTGGTCAAGACCGGAATCAAAATCGGCACCGTGAGCATGCAGGTGAAGGCCACGACCGGAGCGGCCCAGAAGAGCCACGAGGCTGTCTGCGGGACGACGATCTCCTTATGGAAGAGCTTCCACAGGTCCCGGTAGGGCTGGAACACGCCGGGCCCCTGCGAGCGCTGCACCCGCTCCTCGAATTGAATGATGAAGCCCTGAATCAGGGGCGCCAGGATCAGCACCGTCAGGACTTGCGCGACCTGAAGCAGGATGTCCCGCGCCGTCATGACCAACGCTCCGGGCGCGATCGTCGACAGACGACAAGCGTCCCTGTCGAGAGCACAGCGCTCCTGTGTCGGATGCTTCGCATGCAAGCTCCTCCTGCAGTCCGCAGACATTTGGAGGAGTCATCAGCCCCGCGGGCGGTTACGAGGCGAACTCCATCGCCTTGTCGAACAGGATGGTGTTGCGGCGCTGACTTGTCAATAGCGAAGCCGAGCCCGCTCGAGCCCGCGAAGACGCAGGTCCGTTTGGCCACATGAATTCGGACCCGGTTCGAGCCATGCCGGCAGGACCGCGATTGCAATGCGGAATGGGTGCGGCGCTCCGTGCGAGTGCGTCAGCTGACGGCGAAGAACCTCATCTCGGTTCTCTTTCGGGTGGAGCGAGAGGCGGGCGTCTGTCCGGCAACCGAGATGGCGCGCGCTCTTGAGGACGAGTGATGGCCCGTACGAGGGCGACCGTCTCGGGCGGAACGCGCATGGGCTGGTGGCCGGGCATCAGGCGCCCGTTGACGTGCATGATCTCGACCAGTTCTAATGGGCTCGATGTTCAGCCAGCGCATCGCGTCGCCGTGACCGATCTTGCCTTTCTCCAGCTTGTCGAGCACGTCGGGCAGCGAGCATCCGTTGAGGTCCTGCATCATGGCTTGAAGCCCCTGCGCAGCCAGGTCGAGCGCACCTTTCTTCGCTAGACCGACCGCGTCGAGATGCGAAGCCGTAGGCGACGACTTCTTCCGCAACTCTGCCCGCCTTCGCTATTTTTGGGTTCTTCGATTCGGAGATGCCAAATCTTCTCCGGTTCCGCCGACTGTTACCTTCCTGATAATTGCGGATCAGCCTCCTGTTATGGCCCTGTTCCAACGCGGCTTAACAATTTTACGAAACCCGCTGAAACGAAAAGCTTTTTCAAAGTTGCGCTAGCGCGAAAACGTGAGTTTTTTCCACTTTTCCTGCAGATAACAGGCCTAAACAGGAGCGCCGCCGTCGGGCCGCTACTTCTTCTTCGGCATGTAGAGGTCGGTCAGCGTGCCCGCAAAAGCCTCGGCGGAGAAGGCGAAGGTCTCGGAGAGGGTCGGGTGAGGGTGGACGGTGAGGCCGATGTCCTCCGCCTCACAGCCCATCTCGATTGCCAGCGCCGCCTCGGCGATGAGGTCACCGGCGTTCGGCCCGACGATGCCGCAGCCGATCAGCCGCTGCGTGTGCTCGTCCCACAGCGTCTTGGTCAGGCCCTCGTCGCGGCCCAGCGACAGCGAGCGCCCGCTCGCCGCCCAGGGGAACACCGCCTTGCCGAACTTGAGGCCCCTGGCCCTGGCCTCCGTCTCGGTGACGCCGGCCCAGGCCACTTCCGGATCGGTGTAGGCGACCGAGGGGATCGCCCGCGCGTCGAAGGCGCTTTTATGGCCGCTCGCCACCTCGGCGGCGACCTTGCCCTCGTGCGAGCCTTTATGCGCCAGCATCGGCTGGCCAACGATGTCGCCGATGGCGAAGATGTGATGGACGTTGGTCCGCATCTCGCGGTCGACCGCGACGAAGCCGCGTTCGTCCACCGCGACGCCGGCCGCCTCGGCGCCGATCAGCTTGCCGTTCGGCCGGCGGCCGACGGAGACCAGCATGGCGTCGAACGACTCCGTCTTCGAGCCGCCGTCGCCCTCGTAGGTGACGATAAGCCCGTCCGGCTCCGCCTTGACCGCCGTCGCCTTGGTCTTGAGCAGGATCTTATCGTAGCTCTTGCCGATCCGCTTGGCCAAGGGCGCGACGATGTCGGGATCGGCGCCCGGCATCAGCTGGTCCATCATCTCGATGACGGTGATCCCGGCGCCCAGCGCGCGATAGACGGTCGCCATTTCGAGGCCGATGATCCCGCCGCCGAGGACGAGCATGCGCTTCGGGACGAAACGCAGCTCGAGCGCGTCGGTCGAGTCCCAGATGCGCGGGTCGGCGGGAATGAAGCCAGGCGCAACCGGCTCGGAACCGGCGGCGATGATCGCCTTGGCGAAGCGCACGACGCGGGTCCCCTCGGCGGTCTCGACGCGCACCGTGTTGGCCGAGGTGAACACGCCCTCGCCGCGGACGACCGTGACCTTGCGCTGCCGGGCGAGGCCCGCGAGTCCCGTCGTCAGGCGCTTGACGACGCCGTCCTTCCATTTGCGGACCGCCGCCAGCTCGATGGCGGGCGCGCCGAAGCTGACGCCGTGCGCGGCCATCGCCGCCGCCTCGTCGATGGTCTTGGCGACGTGCAGCAGCGCCTTCGACGGGATGCAGCCGACGTTGAGGCAAACGCCGCCGAGCTCCGGCTGGCGGTCGACCAGCACCACCTTCAGCCCGAGGTCGGCGGCGCGGAACGCCGCCGTATAGCCGCCGGGGCCCGCGCCGAGGACGAGCAGGTCGGTCTCGAAATCGGCCGGCGCCGCCGCGGGCTGGGGCGCGGCGACCGGCGCCTGCGTGGGCTGGGGCGCGGCGGTCGGCGCCTGAGCAGGCGCCGCGGCGGGCTCGCCGCCGATGCTGGCGTAGGTCGCGAGCAGGCTGCCCTGGCTCACCTTGTCGCCGACCTTGACATGGATCTCGGCGATGACGCCGTCCTCGGGCGCCGGCACGTCGAGCGTCGCCTTGTCGCTTTCGAGGGTGAGCAGCGTCGCCTCCTTGCGCACCGCCTGTCCGGGCTTAACGAGGATCTCGATGATCGGCACGTCCTTGAAGTCGCCGATGTCGGGAAGGCGGATTTCCTGCGCCATAAGATCGCTCCCGATGGCTCAGAGGATGATGCGTCGGATGTCCCCGACGATTCCGGCAAGATGGCGCGTGAAGCGCGCCGCGGCCGCGCCGTCGATGACGCGGTGATCGTAGGAAAGGCAGAGCGGCAGCATGAGGCGCGGCTGGAACGCCTCGCCGTCCCACACCGGCGCCATCTTCGACCGCACGACGCCGAGGATCGCGACCTCCGGCGCGTTCACGATCGGACTGAACGCCGTGCCGCCGATGCCGCCGAGCGATGAAATGGTAAAGGACGCGCCCTGCATCTCGGCCGGCCCAAGCTTGCCGGCGCGGGCCTTCTCGGAGAGCTCGCCGAGCTCGCGGGCGAGCTCGATCACCCCCTTCCGGTCGACGTCCTTGACCACTGCGACGACCAGCCCCTCGGGCGTGTCGACGGCGACGCCGATGTGCCAGTACTTGCGCAAGATCAAGGAATCGCCGCCCGGGCTCAGGGCGGCGTTGAAGTTTGGGAAGGCTTTCAGGGTCGCGACCGTCGCACGCATCAGGAGCGGCAGCAGCGACACCCGATAGGGCTTCTTGTCTTTCTTCGCGTCCTCGTCGAGCGTCTTGCGGAAGGCCTCGAGGTCGGTGATGTCGGCTTCGTCGATATGGGTGACGTGGGGCACGTTGACCCAGGAGGCGTGCAGGCGCGGCCCCGAGATGCGCTTGATGCGCGAGAGCGGCACGGTCTCGATCGGCCCGAATTTGGCGAAGTCGACCGCGGGTACGGCGGGCAACGCCGCCCCGCCGGCCGCGACCGGAGCGGCGCCGCGCCGGCCAGCGCCGCCTTGACGTCCTCGCGGGTGATGCGGCCGTGCTCGCCGGTCCCCTTGATCCGGTTGAGGTCGAGATCGAGATCGCGCGCGAGGCGACGCACGGCGGGTCCGGCGAAGACCCCGGAGAAGTCCGGTTTCGCCGGCCCCGGCGCCGGCGCCGTCGCGGGGGCAGGAGCGACGGTTGGCGGAGGCGGAGGCGCGGCGGGCGGCGCCGGGGGAGGGGCGGCCTCGGCCTTCGCCGGAGCGGCTGCCGGCGCAGGGGCGGCCGCGGCGCCGGCGCCCTCCTCATCGATCCGGGCGATCAGGGCGCCCATCGACACCTTGTCGCCGACCTTTGCCACGACGTCGGCCACCTTGCCGGCGACCGGAGAGGGCACGTCCATGGTCGCCTTGTCGGATTCGAGGGTGATCAGCGACTGGTCGACCTTGATCATGTCGCCTGGCTTCACCAGCACTTCGATGACCGGCACGTCCTTGAAGTCGCCGATATCCGGCACGTTGACGTCGATTTTCGCCACCGAGGCCCCCTCCTTCGCCCGAGATGAACGGAACCGCGGGATCAGCTGCGGGCTGGATTCGGCCCCTCCGGGTCGATGCCGTACTTGCCAATCGCCTCGGCGACGCGCCGGGTCGGCAGCAACTGATCGTCAGCCAGCGCCTTCAAACTCGCCACGACTACGTGATACCGGTCGACCTCGAAGAACGAGCGCAACCGCTTCCGATAGTCGGATCGGCCGAAGCCATCCGTGCCGAGAACCTTGTAACGGGCCGGCACATAGGGCCGGACGCCGTCGGCGACAACCTTCATGTAATCGGTGGAGGCGATCACCGGCCCCTTGCCGCCGGACAGCGCCCTTGTGATGAAGGGGACGCGCGCCTCCTCCTCCGGATGCAGCATCGACCAGCGTTCGGCGTCGAGGCCCTCGCGCCTGAGCTCGGTGAAGCTGGTGACGCTCCACACCTCGCTCGACACGCCGTGCTCCTCCGCCAGCATCTCGGCCGCCGCCTCGACCTCGCGCAGAATCGAACCTGCGCCGAGCAGCCGAACGCTGAGGCGGGGGTCCTTGGCGGGCACGTCGCGCAGCTTGTAGGCGCCGCGCAGGATTCCCTCCTCCACCCCTTCCGGCATCGCGGGATGGGCGTAGTTCTCGTTCATCGTGGTGATGTAGTAGTAGACGTCCTCGTTATCGACCAGCATGCGCCTGAGGCCCGCATGCACGATCACCGCCAGCTCGTAGGCGTAGGTCGGGTCGTAGCCGACGCAGTTCGGGATGGTGGAGGCGAGCACGTGGCTGTGCCCGTCCTCGTGCTGCAGCCCCTCGCCGTTGAGCGTCGTGCGGCCGGAGGTGCCGCCGATGAGGAAGCCGCGGGTGCGCATGTCGCCCGCCGCCCAGGCGAGGTCGCCGACGCGCTGGAAGCCGAACATCGAATAATAGATATAGAAGGGGATCATCGGCACGTTGGACGTCGAATAGGACGTGCCCGCGGCGATGAACGAGGCCATCGCGCCCGGCTCGTTGATGCCTTCCTGCAGGATCTGGCCCTTCGTGTCCTCACGGTAATACATCAGCTGGTCGGCGTCCTGCGGCCGATAGAGCTGGCCGACCTGGCTGAAGATGCCGACCTGGCGGAAGAGCCCCTCCATGCCGAAGGTGCGGCTTTCGTCGGGGACGATCGGCACGACGCGCGGGCCGATGTCCTTGTCGCGCAAGAGCGCCGTCAGGATGCGGACGAAGGCCATGGTGGTCGAGATCTCCCGCCCCTCCCCGGTCGCCTTGAGGAGCGCGTCGAAGACGCTGAGCGGCGGAACCGGCACGGGATCGACCTTGCGCCGGCGCGAAGGCAGATAGCCGCCCAAAGCCTCGCGCCGCTCCCTGAGATATTTCATCTCGGGGCTGCCCTCTTCGAAGCGGAGGAACGGAACCTTGTCGAGGTCTTCGTCCGACACCGGGATCTGAAAGCGGTCGCGGAAGGCGGCGAGGGCGTCGCGCTTCATCTTCTTGGCCTGATGGGCGATCATCTGGCCCTCGCCCGCCGAGCCCATGCCGTAGCCCTTGACGGTCTTGGCGAGAATGACGGTCGGCTTGCCCCGGTGATCGACCGCGGCCTTGTAGGCCGCATAGACCTTGATCGGGTCGTGGCCGCCGCGGGTCAGCGCCCAGATCTGCGCGTCGCTCCAGTCCTTGACCATCGCCGCGGTCTCGGGATAGCGGCCGAAGAAGTGCTTGCGGATGTAGGCGCCGTCCTTCGACTTGAAGTCCTGGTATTCGCCGTCGACGCATTCCTCCATCAGCTGGCGCAGCTTCCCCGTCGCATCCTGGGCGAGCAGCTCGTCCCAGCCCGAGCCCCAGAGGCACTTGATCACATTCCAGCCGGCCCCGCGGAAGTCGGCCTCGAGCTCCTGCACGATCTTGCCGTTGCCGCGCACCGGTCCGTCCAGCCGCTGCAGGTTACAGTTGATGACGAAGATGAGGTTGTCGAGCTTCTCGCGTCCGGCGAGCGAGATCGCGCCGAGCGACTCGGGCTCGTCCATCTCGCCGTCGCCGCAGAACACCCAGACCTTGCGCCGCTCGGTGTCGGCGAGGCCGCGGCCCTGCAGATAGCGCAGGAAGCGCGCCTGATAGATCGCCATCAGCGGCCCGAGGCCCATCGACACCGTCGGGAACTGCCAAAAATCCGGCATCAGCCAGGGGTGCGGATAGGACGACAGCCCCTTGCCGCCGACCTCCTGGCGGAAGTGGAGGAGCTGGTCCTCGGTCAGGCGGCCCTCGACAAAGGCGCGCGCGTAAATGCCCGGCGAGCTGTGGCCCTGGATGTAGATGAGGTCGCCGCCGTGCAACTCGTTGGCGGCATGCCAGAAATGCATGAATCCGGTGTCGTAGAGCGTCGCAGCCGACTGGAAGCTCGCGATATGGCCGCCGAGCTCGGACAATTCCTTGTTCGCCTTGACCACGATTGCGGTGGCGTTCCAGCGCACGAAGCGGCGGATCCGCATCTCGGTCCTGCGATCGCCCGGGTGACGCGGCTGCTCTTCCGGCGGGATGGTGTTGACATAGGCGGTGTTTGCGGCGAAGGGCAGCCGCGCGCCCTTGCGGCGCGCCGAGACGACGACGAAGTCCAGGATCTCGTCGACCCGGCCGATCCCCTCGAAAGCCTCCAGCGAGTCGAGCGCGTCGAGCCACTCGTCCGTCTCGTCGTCCCTGAGCTCTGCTCTGTCGTCCATCGGGTCGGCCTCCCTCACGTCAGACGAAAGTCGATTGCGCGCAATTGTCGCAGTCTCTTCTCACGCGCCCAAGGAATTGGCAATCGACCCCCACGGCGCTCCAGCCATGTGAGGGTCGCATGGATCGCCGGCGTAGGCGCCGCCGCAAGCCGCGTTTATGCTCAGGCGGCTTTGAACCCATTTCCGCTACGGAGCGCGCCTTGGCCGGATTGACCACCCATGTCCTCGACGTCACCCGCGGCGGCCCCGCGGCAGGCGTGCGCGTCGAGCTCTACGAGTTCGACGCGGGCGGCGGCCGGAGGGCCGTGACCGAGACCACGACCAACGCCGACGGGCGGACCGACCAGCCGCTGATCGGGGCGGGGCAAGCGCGCGTCGGCCGCTTCGAGCTGCTTTTCCACGCCGGCGATTATTTCCGCGCCCAGGGGGCGAGGCTCGCCCAGCCACCGTTTCTGGACGTGGTGCCGATCCGCTTCGCCGTCGCCGATCCGAGCGCGCACTACCACGTGCCGCTGATCCTCTCGCCGTGGAGCTATTCGACCTATCGGGGAAGTTGAAGAAGTGAGGGCCCCGCGGCCGAGCGCGCGACGGCCGAGTCCGCTGGTATAACAGCGGCAAAAACAGCGGCATTTCCCGTTTGAGCCTCTCGCCGGGAGCCAAGATCCCCGAAAAGATCGAAAATTCCAGTCGCTTGCAGGGGAGAAGCTCGAAACCGTCGCGGTAAAGCGCGCCAGGCTTCAGGCGCTTTGTCGGCGAACATCGATTCGAGGCTTGTCTCGCCGGGAAGCTCGCGAATGACGAGTTCGTCGTTCGTGGCCGCGATCTCCACGCGCTGTCCGACACGGAGCCGTGCGTTTCTCGCGGTCTCCATGGGAAGCCGGATCGCCGAATTCTTTCCCTTGCGTCCGATGACGGCGCGCGCCATAAATTCCTCGGCTGTGATATTCCCAACATATGCCTGGGGCTGTGTCCACCAAGAGACAGGCGTCGCGCGGTTCTTTCGCCCCCCTCAAACTTGCCTTCCGCCTGCTAGCCCCCCAACGTCTGCTGATGGTTCATGGCGGTTGGCTCGTTCTTGTCATTTTTGTCCTGCTTCTTTCCGCCTCCGGGATCGGCATGGCGCTGCGTCCCCGGCTCCGCGACAAACACCGGTCCAGCGATACGGTCGACCATGTGCAACTCGTCGTTTCCATTCTCGTCACCCTCACCGCGCTGGCGCTGAGCCTCGTCCTCACCAACATGAAGGCTTCCTTCGACACTTTCGACAGCGGTCCGCGCGCCTTTGCGAGTTAGGTGAAAAATCGGAGGGTTTTGAGAGATTGGCGACCGACCGCCTTTCGCCCTTCGCGACGGTGTGTTGGGGCTCCGATGAATGCGTGCAAGGATGCGAATTTCCTGAGTTTTGCACGATCAACCGTTTCCAGTTCATGCAGCAAATCGCCGGTCGAAAAGGGCGTGACGCGCTCCGGACAGACGCACAAAGGCGCGGCTGCGAATGTCCTGTCCAACAGGATCGCGTGGGAGGCCGGGGTGCGCGTCGATCTCGTAGGCAAGCACCTCGGCGGCCTCCTCGCCTCGCCCTTTCGAACGTATGTTCGGGTTGATGGCCCGCAAAGCCTCGAACTCGGCGTAAACTTCCGTAGCCACGATCTTGACCTGATCGCCGTGCGCGCAAATCCAGTCCACGATTTCCTTGGCTTCAAGCCGCGTCATGTTGACGACGCGCTCGGAGTTGCAAGAGCTATCCACCAAAATGTGGGCGCTGGTGACTGCGATGATGCTCAATTGTCAGTGTGGCTGAAACAAAGTCGTGGTCAAAATTGAGTTCCCTGTACCCCCTTCCTGTTCTCCAGCAGGCAACATGGGGCCCCGCGTGTCACGCCGTGACGTAGGTCGGCAGCCAGCCGCCGGGCGGCGCCAGGTCCAGCCGGTCCGGCCGCCGCGACGCGCGTCCCGAGAGAAGCATGATTTCGCCCCGGTAGGCCCAGACACGCAGGTCGGTCCAGAGATCAGCGCCGGCGGACGGGACGGCCGCTTTGGCGATTCGCCTCTGGGCGACATAGAGCTCGCCCTGTCTCACGAGTCGGCGGAGCCGCGCCCGCCCGATCGCGGCGCTGTCGAGGAGACCGTGGCTCGCATATCCGCGCCGGGGCTTGAAGACGAAGTCCGCCTTCCGCTCGGCCAGCATGTCCAGGTTGCTCTCGTTCACGACATGCGTCTCGGGGACGTGGGCGCTGAGGATTCTTCGCTCGTCCGGCTCGATTCCGATCTCGCCGTCCCGATCGGGCGACGCCATCCACGCCATCAGCCCCTTGTCGCTGCGGACCGCGTAGGTGAAGGGGTTCGGCGCGGCGTAAAGCCCGCCGCTCTGGTAGGCCTTCCGCAACGCGGCGAAAGCGTCGGAGCGCCAGAAGAAGTCGGTCGAACGGTTGACGACGAAGGCGGCCGCCCGCCCGTCGAGCGTCAGCCGTTGGCCGTCCGACCGCGTCTCCGAGGCCGAAGCGACGGCGGCCGGCCAGCCCCGCTCGCCGAGAAGGTCGCACATAAGCCCGTGCTCGCCGCGGAACTTGCCGGCGCGCAACGATTCGTCGTCGTCGAGAACGAGGACGAGGCCGTCGGGGCGCTGGCCGAAGAACGCTTGCGCCTCGCGCTCGACGAGCCCAGCGACCGTGGCGCGGAAGGCCGAAATCGAGGGGGGCGGCGCGATCCCCTTCTCCCGCCCGAGTTCCGCGGATTCGTAGAACAGCGCATTGATGAGCGAGGCGAACAGGAAGCCGGAGCCGTTGTCGTTGAATTCGATGAGCTCAAATCCGCCCTCCGGCGGCAGATGAAAATCCCAGGCGCTGAAGAAGCAGACCTCGCGCCTTCGCGCCTGCGCGATCGCCGGCGCATCGACGAGCGCCGCCGTGCGCCAGGCCTCGCGTCCGGTCACTCCGTCGAAGACGCGGATGAAGCGCGCGATCTTTGCAATGAGACCGGCGGATATGACCTGCGGCTCGCGCGCAACCGAAAAGCCCTCCGGCAGTCCGGCATTGCCGAGGGCCGCCAGGAAGCGGTCGGAATCGACAGGCGCAGGGGACATCGGGCTCTCCCTTTTCCGATCGAGGGACCGGCTCTGAGACGTTGACCAAGGCCCGCCGCCCCTTTCTCGCAAGAAGCGGCAAGAAGCGGGACGACGACAGGCCTAGCAGGAGCGAAACTTTCGCTTACATGAAGCAGACGTCCTACATGAAGCAGACGTCCCGAAACGGAGGAACCACGATGGCTGAAACGTCCGCACTCTGGGATTTGCTCCGGCAGGCCGCGGATCCCTCCGTCGCCGATGCTCTGAAGACGGCGGTCGAACGGCGCCCGACCGGGCGCTCAACCGCATCAACCCGCTCGCCTTCGCGGCCGCCTATGGCGTCGACGAGGAGGCGACGATCGGCGCGCTTGTCCACGCCGCGCGCCTCGGCGTCTTCGACATGTCGTGGAGCGTGCTCTGCCCCGGCTGCGGCGGGCTGCTCGAGACCGGAGCCGCGCTCAGGAGCTTCGATCGATCCCACTACTTCTGCTCGCTTTGTGCGGCCGAACACGAGCCGACGCTCGACCAGCTGGTCGAGGTCACCTTCACGGTGAACCCGCGAATTCGCCGGATCGGCGCGCACGACCCGGATTCGCTTCCCTTCGCCGAGTACATGCAGCAGATTTTCTGGGGCTCCGGCGCCGAAGTGCCGGAGGACGTCGACGCCGTCGTTCGGAATCTGACGCTCGACGCGATGGAGCTGGAGCCGGGCGAGAAGGCGGCGATGTCGCTCGCTCTGCCGCAAGGTCTCATCATCGTTTTCGATGCCGTGACCCACTCCTCGATCTTTCTCGACGTTTCGGGCGAAGAAACCCACGAGCGTCGAAGTCTGTCGGTCGTCTTCACCGACGCTCGCGCCCACAACGGCACGGTCAAACTCCAGCCCGGCCCGGCGCGCGTCTCGTTCGAGAACAAGTCCGCCCGACGGACGCTGCCAGGAATCTGGCTGCACGGCCCGGAGATGGACAAGCTCAGCAGCCGCAGCCGGCCCTACCTCACTGCGACCCGGCTGCTCAGCAATCAGACCTTCCGCGACCTTTACCGCACCGGCACGTTCGATCCGGAGCAGCGCTTCAAAATTACGAGCCTCACCATCCTCTTCACCGACCTCAGGGGCTCGACCGCGCTCTACGACCGGGTCGGCGATCTCGCCGCCTTCGACCTCGTGCGCAGCCATTTCGGCGAACTCATCGCCGCGGTCGCGGCCGAGGGCGGCGCGGTGGTGAAGACGATCGGCGACGCGGTGATGGCGACCTTTCCCACGCCGGACCGGGCGCTCCGCTCGGCCATGCGGATGCGCGAAGCGATGCGAAAGATCAACGAAGAGCGCGGCAGCGAGGATCTCGCCCTCAACATCGGCCTGCACCAGGGTCCCTGCCTCGCGGTGGTGCTGGACGAACGGCAGGATTATTTCGGCCAGACGGTCAACATCGCCTCCCGCGTGCAGGACCTCGCCGAGCCGACCGCAATCCTGGCGACCAGGCCGATCGTCGAAAGCGCCGAGGTCGCGCGCCTCGTCGGCGACGCGGGCTACCGCACGGCGTCGAAGCAGCTGTCGTTGCGCGGCGTCAGCGAAGCGTTCGAGATCTATGAGATTCGCGAGCGCGAGGACCGGGCCGCGGCGGCCTGAGGCCGCGCGCAGAAAAAGGCGTCTGCAACCGAGCGGGGAAATCAATGGCCGAGACGCAGGGGCTGTGGAGTCTTCTTCGGCAGACTGCAGACACCGATGACGCGGCCGCCATCCTCGAGCGAAAGGTCGCGTCCGGCGCCGACCGCGAACTGAACCGAATCAACGCGCTCACCTTCGCCGCCGAGCACGGTCTGAGCGAAGAGGCGGCGATCGGAACGCTCGTGCATGCGGCTCGGCTTGGCCTCTTCGACATCAGCTGGAGCGCGCTCTGCCCTGGCTGCGGCGGCGTGCTCGAGACGGGCGCGGCGCTCAAAACTCTCGATCGATCCCACTACTTCTGCTCGATGTGCGCCGCCCACTATGAACCGACGCTCAACGAGCTCGTCGAGGTCACCTTCACCGTCAATCCGCGGGTTCGCCGGATTACGGCGCACGATCCCGATTCGCTTCCTTTTCCCGAATACATGCGCCAGATTTTTTGGGGGTCATGGGCCGACGCGCCCGAGGACGTCGAGAGCGCCATCGGGAGGCTTACTCTCGATGCGATCGAGTTGGCGCCGGGCGAGAAGGCGGCAATGTCGCTCAGCCTGCCCGTTGGGTTCATGATTCTATTCGATCCGGTGACCCACGCCTCGGTCTTTCTCGACGTCGCGGGGGAGACAACCAAGGAGCGCCGCGCGCTTTCGCTCATTCTCGCCGACGCTCACGCTCACAACGGGACTCTCAAGCTTCAGCCGGGCCCAGCGCGTATCTCCCTCGAAAACAAATCGGCGCGGCGGACTCTGCCGGCAATCTGGGTTCATACCGCGGAAATGGACAAGCTGATCGCTAGCCGCCGGCCATTCCTGACCGCGACCCGGCTTCTCAGCAACCAGACCTTTCGGGATCTCTACCGCACCGGCACGTTCGACCCCGAGCAGCGCTTCAAGATCACCAGCCTCACCGTCCTGTTCACCGACCTCAGGGGCTCGACCGCGCTCTATGACCGGATCGGCGACCTTGCCGCCTTCGATCTCGTGCGAAGCCACTTCGGCGCGCTGATCGCCGCGGTGGCGGCCGAGGGCGGAGCGGTGGTGAAAACGATCGGCGACGCGGTGATGGCGACCTTTCCGACGGCGGACCGGGCCTTGCGCGCGGCCATGCGCATGCGGGCCGCCATGCGCAGGATAAACGAGCAGCGCGGCAGCGAGGACCTCGCCCTCAACATCGGCCTGCACGAAGGCCCATGTCTCGCAGTGGTGCTCGACGAGCGGCAGGATTACTTCGGACAGACCGTCAACATCGCCTCGCGCGTCCAGGGCCTCGCCGAACCAAGCGCGATCCTGGCGACCAAGCCGATCGTAGAGAGCGCCGAGGTCGCGCGGCTGGTCGGCGACGCGGGCTACCGCACCGCGTCGAGGCAGCTATCGTTGCGCGGCGTCAGCGAGGCGTTCGAGATCTATGAGATTCGCGAGCGCGAGGAGACCGCCCGGGCCGCTTGAGGGCATGGCCGGGACGAGCCCGGCCACGATGAAGTCCCTCGAGCCAGGCTTGCTCAGCTGCCCTTGGGCTGGCCGAGCGAGTCCATCGCCTTTTTCGCCGCCTCCTGGCCGAGCGATGCGAGTTCCTTGGCCTGATCGCCGATCGCAGCGGCGCGTTCGCGCATGTGCGAGCTCACCGTCTCGATGTAGTCCGACGGCGAGCGGACCTGCATCAGCTTCTGCGCCAGGCTCATGTTGGCCTCGGCGTTCGACTGAAAGAAGTGCAGAAGCTTCGCCTGATAATCCTGCACCGCCTTCAACGAGCCCGCGAAGGCGCCGCCGTAGAGATTGGCGGCGTTCGCGAACTGCGCCGCAACGTTCTCGCCCATCTTGGCCGCGGCCGCAGCCGGGTTGTCGCGTTCGGTAGCCATGGTCATCCTTCCTTCGAGGTTCGCGTCGTCGATCGCCTGCTTGGGCGGCCTCAAGCGCGCTCGACGCACATCGCCACGCCCATGCCGCCGCCGATGCAGAGCGTCGCAAGCCCCTTCTTGGCGTTGCGCTTCTGCATTTCGTTCAACAGCGTAACCAGGATGCGGGCGCCCGAGGCGCCGATCGGGTGGCCGAGCGCAATCGCGCCGCCGTTGACGTTCACCTTGTTCACATCCCAGCCGAGGTCCTTGTTGACCGCCAGCGCCTGCGCGGCGAAGGCCTCGTTCGCCTCGATGAGATCGAGGTCGCCGACCTTCCACCCGGCGCGCTCGAGCGCCTTGCGTGAAGCCGGGATTGGACCGGTGCCCATGATCGCCGGATCGACGCCGGCGGTGGCGAAGCTGGCGATGAGCGCGAGCGGCTTGACGCCGCGCTTCGAGGCTTCGGCGGCTGACATCAGGATGAGCACGGCGGCGCCGTCGTTGATGCCCGAGGCGTTGCCCGCGGTCACGGTCCCATCTTTGGTGAAGGCGGGTCGCAGTTTCCGCATCCCCTCGATCGTGGCGTCGTGGCGGATGAATTCGTCGTCGGCCACTACGACGTCGCCCTTCCTCGTCTTTACCGTGACCGGAACGATTTCGTCCTTGAACCGGCCGGATTTTTGCGCCGCGCTCGCCTTCAGCTGCGAGCCGAGTGCGAACTCGTCCTGCTGCTCGCGTGTGATCTGGAACTTGGTCGCCACATTCTCCGCGGTGACACCCATATGATAACCGTGGAAGACGTCGGTGAGCCCGTCCTTCAGCATGGTGTCGACGAACTCCAGCGGACCCATCTTGACGCCGTTGCGCAGATGGGCCGCATGCGGCGCGCAACTCATGCTCTCCATCCCGCCGGCCGCGACGATGTTGCTTTCGCCGGTGCGGATCTGCTGGGCCGCGAGCGCCACCGCGCGCAGGCCCGAGCCGCAGAGCTGGTTGATGCTGAAGGCGGTCTTTTCGTCCGGCATGCCGGCCGCGCGCGCAGCCTGGCGGGCCGGGCCCATACCTTGACCCGCGGCGAGAATCTGGCCGAGGATCAGTTCGTCCACCTCGGCGGGCGAGACGCCGGCGCGCTCGCACGCGCCCTTGACCGCGACGGTGGCCAGCTCATGCGCGGGCAACGAGCTCAACGAGCCGTTAAAGCTGCCGACCGGCGTCCGGGCCGCGGATGCGATGACGATGTCTTCCATGATCTTTTCTCCTTTGGCTGCGCCTTGAGGCCGTGCTCAACGGGACGCCGTCAACGTAACCGGTGTCAATCGTGTCGCCGCTCGCGCCCGACGAGGCATCGCCGACGCCCGACGTTACCACGAGGCAGACCTCGGCGATATGAGCCATCTCGTCGCGGCCACGCGACGCTCCTTGCGCCTTTCGTGCAAGCTCGCCACGCCGGACGCGGCGCAATGCGCCACGTCCGGCGATGCGGCGACCACGCCGGCTCTCCTAAATTAGTCCGATTTCGGCCGCCATCAAGCGAGAACGGCCTTCGACGACCCCGCGCAATCAGGATCGTGCGCCTCGCACGGGTCCATCGCACGGGCCACAAGGGGGAGTTCGCGCTCGCACGGTCTCCCCCGGGAGAGCCGTGACGTTCGACGCGGCGATTGACGGCTCTCCGAGCCGCTCATCCTTTCTGGTGAACGAGCGCGTCGACGGCGCTTCGCGTCGCCTCCTGGCTCAGCGCGGCGAGTTCCTTGGCCTGCTCGGTCATCAAGTTGGCGCGCTCGCGCATGTGCGTGCTCATCGTCTCGATGAAGTCGGCCGGCGACCGGACCTGTATCAGCTTCTGCGCGAGTTCCAGGTTCGCCTGCGCATTCGCCTGAAAGATCTGGACCACCTTCGTTTGGTAATCCTGCACGCCTTTGACTGACGCCTCGATCACGCCGCTGGCGGCCTTGCCCGACGCCTCGAACGCGCCACTCGTGGCCCTTCCCGACTCCTCGAACGCGCCGCTGGCGGCTCTGCCCACATTCTCGGCTTGCGCCGCGGCTTCCTTCGTGACCTTTTCGCCGGCTTTGGTCGCCGTCGCTGATAAGTCCGCGGCCCTCTCATTTTCCCGAGCCATGATCGTCCTCTCCTGAAGCCGCCCGCTCCCATCAACGCAGCAGGGCGGCAAGGGTTGCGAGGATCGCCGTCAACCATTCGTTTCCATTCGGCGTTCGACCAGCCGCGAACGGCGTTCCTTCGCCATGGGCCTTCCCGAACCACGCATTCGTCGGCGCTCCGACACCGGCGCGCCGACGACCGCCATGCGCATGTCCGGTCCAATGCGCACCGCGATCATGTCCTTCGCCATCTGCTCGCCGAGACGCACGCCGGCGTCGAAACGCTCCGCGACGATGTCAGTGAGGCCATGGTCGACGACGATCTCCACCTTGATGTCGGGGTAGTCCGGCGCCAGCTTCGCCAAGGCCGGCCGCCAGAGGATCGTCTCGGCCGCGTGCTATCCGAACCCTCGCCACGGCGAGGAACGCCAGCACCTCGTTCAGGTTTTTAAAAGCGTTTATGAATCCGCCTCATGAGCCCATGCGCGTTTTACCCTCTAATCGGGCCTTCCCGCGCGCTCTACATTCCAAGCCGAAGGCAGGCGGCCTCCCAGCGGAAGGAGCCGTCGGCGAAGAACCGGCCCCCAGCGCCCGCGGGCGCAACGCGGAAGGAGAAAGCAATGCAGAAGCGTCGACTGGGAAAGAGCGGCCTCGAAGTTTCGGCGATCGGCTACGGCTGCATGGGGTTGAGCCATGGGTACGGTCCGCCCGTCGACAAGCAGGCGGGAATCGCGCTCGTCCGCACGGCCGTCGAGCGCGGCGTCACCTTCTTCGACACCGCGGAGGTCTACGGCCCCTTCACCAACGAAGAGCTGGTCGGCGAAGCGCTCGCCCCGTTCCGCAAGGACTTGATCATCGCCACCAAGTTCGGTTTCGACGTCGATCTCGACACCGGGCGGCGGGGAGCAGGCCTCAACAGCCGGCCGGACCACATCAAGGCCGTCGCCGAAGCCTCGCTCAAGCGACTGCGCACCGACCATATCGACCTCTTCTATCAGCACCGCGTCGACCCAAACGTGCCCATCGACGATGTCGCTGGCGCAGTGAAGGAGCTCATCCGGGAAGGCAAGGTCACACACTTCGGTCTGTCGGAGGCGAGCGCGCGGACGATTCGCCGCGCGCACGCGATCCAGCCGGTGGCCGCCGTCCAGAGCGAATACTCGCTGTGGACACGCGATCCGGAGGCGGAGGTGCTGCCGGCCTGCGAGGAGCTGGGGATCGGCTTCGTGCCGTGGAGCCCGCTCGGCGCGGGATTCCTGACCGGCAAGATCGACGCCTCCACGACCTTCGACAGCTCCGACTTCCGGTCGTCCCTCCCCCGCTTCACGCCCGAGGCGCGCAAGGCCAATCAGGCCGTGGTCGATCTCATCGGCGCCATCGCCGCGCGCAAGCATGCGACCCCCGCCCAGATCGCGCTCGCCTGGCTGCTCGCGCAGAAGCCGTGGATCGTGCCGATCCCCGGCACCACGAAACTGCATCGGCTCGAGGAGAATCTCGGCGCCGCCGCGGTCGAGCTTGCGCAGGACGACCTGAAGGAGATCGACAGCGCCTTCTCGCGCATCGCCGTGCAGGGAGCGCGGCTTCCCGAAGCGATTCTCAAAATGTCCAATCGCTGAGCGGCGGAAACACCGAGGGGCGGAGCCGAGAGCAAAGCAGCGATGACGATGCAGAAGCGCAGACTGGGAAAGAGCGGCCTCGAAGTCTCCGCCATCGGCTTCGGCTCCACGGCAGGACGGTCGACTGGATGGAGAAGGTGACCGACGAGCAATATCTGGCTTGACCGTCGGCCGACCTCCGGCTGGGGAACGAAACCATGCGCGTCGCAATTCTCGGCTCTGGGCTGATGGGCGGCAAGCTCGGGACGATCTTCGCCCGAGCCGGGCATGAGGTCGCGTTCAGCTACGCGCGCAGCGATGCGAAACTCGAATGGCTCGCGCGTGAGGCCGGCGGAAAAGCGCGCGCGGCCCATCCGCGCGACGCCGCAAGGGATGCGGACGCCCTTCTCCTGGCCGTGCATTGGTCAAGGCTCGGCGACGCGCTCGCTCAAGCCGGCGACATCGCGGGCAGGACGGTCCTGACATGTTCGCTGCCGATGAACGCCGACGATGCCGAGCTCGTTGCCGCTCACACGTCCTCGGGCGCGGAGGAGCTGGCGAAGATGGTCCCGGCGGCGAAGGTCGTCACCGCCTTCAACACCGTGCCGAGCGAAGTCCTGTTCGGCGTCTTCGAGGCGCGCGGAAGGGCCCCGAGACCCAGCCTCGTCTATTGCGGGGACGATCCGGGCGGCAAGCGAATCGCCGCTGTGCTGATCCGCGACGCGGGTTTCGATCCGTTGGACGCCGGGCCCTTGCGGATCGCCCGTTTGACCGAGCCTTTCGCGCTGCTCGTCGGCCAGCTCGCCTACGAAGGAGATGGCGGGCCGGAGCTGGCGTACCGGTTCGAGCGCTTCCCGCGTTCGACAAGATGAGAATATCGGCCAGCGGCGCCGAGCGCCGGGCACGCGCGGCGTCAGCCTCCCGCCCGGGCGGCCGCGGCCAGTCGCTTGACGAGTTCCGGGCTGATTTCCGTCGTCGCGGCCAACCCGTGCTTGTGCTCAAAACGATGAAGAGCGCGACGGGTGGCGCCGTCTTCGGCGCCACCGATCTTGACCGCATAGCCAAGCTTCGCGAGCGCGACCTGGGCGGCATGCACCAGACGCGCCTCCTTGTCGTCGACGGGCTTGCCACGCAGGAGCGCGCCGATCGGATCGGGCGCGGGCGCAGGCGCAGCGACGTTTTGTTCGGCATGGTCCGGCGCGACGGGCGCTGGCGCGGAAACCAGAGGCTGCTCCTCCCGCTCCGCTGGCCCGATGGATGACGTCATATCGGGCGGCGAGGCTTGCAATGCGTGTGACACGGCCGCCGCCGGGCTGGCCGGCGCGGCCGGCGCCGCGGAAGCCTGCGGGGCTGCCACTTTCGCGGAGCCCGGCGAGGACTCCTCAGCCGTCGGAGCGAAGACCGGCGATGGATGCCGCCCGATCTGCAGCAGGAGCGCGGCGCCCCAGATGGCGGCGGCGACCGCGGCGGCGCCGACATAGACCGGCCGCGGCGTCGCCATCACCCGATCCATCAGCGGGCGCGCCTTCCCGCGATGCGTTGACCCTAGCGATCTCGCCTGGCTGCGAATGCGTGTGAGGGCTTCGATCACCCGTGTTTCCTCAAGCTCTAGCCGCGCTCGGCCAAACGAGCCGCCGGCGATTACGCCGCTTGCGGCCGCCCGTAGCGGAACTGGATTCGAGACACCCGCTCCGCCTTTGAATTTTCGCGCAGTGATTCCGCAATCGATATCCGCCGTTGGTTAACTCATTGCTAAGAAAAGCCTCGGACACGCCTTGCCGAAAGCGTAGGTGCGCGTCGGCTCGGCGCGCGCCCGCCGTCCCCGGCGGCAAATCGGAGGACGCCGACCCGGGGGCGATCACGGAGCGCGTCGACGGCCGCCGTATCGAGCGCGCTCCTGAACGATCTGGGCCAGATCGGCAAAATCCCCGCGCATCTGCTCGAGCGCGAAGCCGAGCGCGAACAAGCGCTCCGCCTCGGCGGTGGAGAGGGGGCGCGTCAGACCCTCCTTGCGCAGAGCCGCGATCTCGAACTCGTGCGCCTCTAGGGCCGCCTCCACCGGCTCGAGCGGCGGCGGAGAGCGGCCTTGGGCAAGCGCGGCCGAGCTGCCAAGCAGGAACGTGCTTGCGACGGAGCCGAGGCGGTCGAGCGCCGGCCTGAGGCGATCGGCGCAGGCGGCCGGAAGCGGCGCGACCGCCGCGCGCCCGAGGATAACGAGGTCGTGCCGCAGTCTCCGCGATATGCGCGAGAGCGGCGCCGGATCCGGCCCGCGCCCGAGCGGCACGAGTCGCTCGCGCCTCGCCTCGACCGCCATCTGGTCGATGGCCGTCACCGACTCGCCCAGGCGACCTTGGAGCTTTCCGATCTCCGCCGTATCGAGCGTGCGCGTGAAGCCCATGAGCAGCTTCGGCAGGAGCTCCGCCATCTGGTTCAAGATCTGACCCGCCGCCTCGAGCGCCAGTCCCTCCGCGCGCGCCGGGAACACCAGCACCGAGACGACGACCGCTACGGCGCCGCCGAGGGCGACCTCCGACACGCGCGTGACCGCCGACCCGGCCGGACTTTCGCCGATTGCTCCCCCGATCAGCAGCACGAGGACGGCGGAAAACGGCGCGACGCGAAAGCTCGGATTGATCGCCGCCGCGAACGCCAGCGGAGCGACGGCGAGCGCGAGAACGAGAGCCTGCGAAGCCGCCGTCGTGTGAGGAATCAGCACGCCCAGCGCGGCGGCGTAAATCGCCCCGCCGAGCGTCCCGATCATGTATTCCACGGTCGCTCGAAGCGATCCCCCGATGCTCACTTGCGTGACGACAATGGCGGTCAGCACTGCCCACAATCCGTGCAGCGGAAAGGTGAACACGTTTGTGATAACGAGAGCCAGGAGGCCGGCGACCGTCGTACGCAGACAGAAGCGCAACTGGTGCCTGTAAGCGCGGACCCGGTCGCGGACCAGGCGCGGGATCGCCGGCATTTCCATGCGGAGCCTGCATTTCACCAGGGAGGAACTCGCCGGCAAGCTCTTATCAGATGGTGGAAGGTCGTAGACCAGTATCCGCCAACTCCGCCGCACGTAGGTTCAACGCCGGCGATCCGAACTGTCCCCGGGAGTCCGAGCGGCGGGCCCGCCGGCCCAGGGGGCCGCGGCGGAGGACGGATCATCTATTGTCCAAAGTTGCAGGTCGGAAGGCCGTGGTTATAGTCGGATGGCGCCGCTGCATTCGCCACCACGTAATTCGCTACGCTCGAGTGGACTTGGGGTGGGACCTCCGGCGTCGAATAGGCGTATGTGCCGTTGCCGCCCTTGGCCAGCAAGGTGCAGCACCAGTGCTTGGAAGCGCTGTCTGTATTTTTGCTGCAGTCGATGATGCTGGTGGTGTTGTATTGGGTGGGATTGTTGTTCCCGTTCGACCACACAGCGAGAACTCGGATTCGCTCTTACATCCTTGGTCGGAATTAATGCGAAAGAAGTCGGCGGCTGCGTGACCGTGAACGTATAGGTCCGCGGCGGGCTGTTATTGTCGTTGAAGTACACCGGGCAATTCTTCGGATCGTTGGCGTTGATGATAAAGGTGGGATTCAAGGGATCGACAGGTTTTTGCTGGGACGCGAGGTCGCCACAGACGCCGTAAGTCAGAAACTTGAGCGTGTCTGGCGGCGCGTCCGGAGGCGGATATCCAAACGTGATATTGATCGGTGGCGCAGCCGGCAGTTGATTTTCCAGATGCTTCAGGCTCCCGATATCGATGATGAAGCCCTTGGCCTCCGCCTGGATGTTGCCCACCGCGTCGTCTACCGAATAAGCATAGGCGTTGGGTATCCCCAGTTGGCCGGCACCCGGGTCGCTGCCATGAATGAACTCCACCCAGGGGTCGAAGACGTAAGATGCGTCGGCGTACTTCCCGTACTGCAATTTATCGAATTCCAGCTTGACTCTATTATAGAGCGCGAAATCGTTTTGGCTGTAGATCGGTGTGCCCGACTCGTCCGGCGTGTTCTGGAGCAGGTTGAGGTCGGCAACGCAGCCGGTCCCTGTTTTCCCTGCGGCCTCAGTCCAGGGCGTCCATCCATAGACATGCCCGATCGTCCCATTCTCGGTCTCGGCAACCGGGGTTCCGTTGCACTTTCCCGCCGCAAATAATCCCTTGTAATTCGCATAATTCAGCTCAAACAACTGCTTTATATCGAGGATGGCGTCGCAAAACGTGTCGCCGTTCTGTGTGTGCTGGCAAGTCCCCGAATACTTGACCCAATTGTCCTTGAGAGTCTGTACAGCTGGCCACAGACTGTTGGGCCAGTTGCTCGGATCCGGGACCGGCGTCAGATCGGCAGGCGGGTTGGCGCCGGTCAGTCTCGCCATCAACTCGAGCGGCGACGGCAACTTTGGAATGGGCGTTGTTACGGGTTGTCCTTTCTCGTCCATGGTGGTGGACAGGAAGGTCGGCCAATTGTTGAGTGTCTGGAATTGCTGGAGAAGGAGCCGGAAGCCGGGGTTCATTGTGTTTCCGACGGGCAGCATCGGCGTACCGACGTAACCCACCTGGTCGTTTTGATAGGGCCCCAATGCGGCCCCCGCGAAGGCGACGTTGACATAGCTCACATCAAAGTCGGCGTTGCTGACGTCGAGCGAATATTTCGGGGAATCGTTTTTAACAGGCGGCGTCTGCTTGGCGCCCAGGGTGGCCTCGATCAGCTGGCTCGGGTCGAACTTCGGCAGATTGCCGTCCTGATCGGTGAAGAAGGCCAACGGGCACGGCTCCTTGCTTTGGTCCGTGCATTTCGGCCAAGCCGGATTGGCCGCATTCGATAGCAGCGGCTGCTGTTTTGGCCTAAGTTGTCCGCTGTAGTCCTGCGCATAGGCCGCGGGCGGCGTCGCTGTCGCGCTCTCGTAAATCTCGACGTTTTCGCCCTGCCACCATTCGGCGTATTGGTTTTGCGCCGTCGGGTCCACGGTTGCAGCCAATTGAGTGAACAGGGGAATCTGTATCTCGACCGACCCTCCTGGCGGGATCCCGTTTGTCGGATTGATATAGAATCGATTGGTGATCGTCTGCGGGTAAGTCAACGTCCCTGTTTGAGAATCAGGGACCTTGCAGATCGCCTGCATCCAGATGTCCGAGCCTGGGGCCGTCGGCGTGCCGGTCAGGCCCGCCTCGAGCTCGGCGAAAATATATCGAGCGGTGTCGTTGTAAATGAAGATCGACTGCAAGGGCGGCGTCGCGGGGCACGACTGCGCCTTCGCCGGGCAACCTGCGGCGAGAACCGCCGCGGCGGAGCAGGACGCCAGGGTCATCCTCCGCTTCGATGTGTTTCCTACCCTATTCATCGCTCACTCCCCTTTTCGAGGCGAGGCTTCGCGAACGACGGGCCGGTTTCAGCTCGGGACAGATCGTCGCATCCCCGCCCGGCGGAGAACTCGCCATTGCTGACGAGTCGAACGGTCATTGATTTACTTCTGGCAGTCAAGCGACCGCCACGCGCCCGCATTACACGCGCCCGCCGCAAATTCTCCGCCTTTCCGGCAGTCGAGCAAGGCCTGGTGCTGCAGCAAGACCAATAGCCGGGGTGTCTTCGCCTATTCGATGCCGGAGCTAAACAACCCTCACCAGGCCGTGACCAATATTGTCTCGACCATTCCCGCGCTGCCTGACGCCTCCAGCAACGAGATAACCTGCAGCAAGGGGCAGTAGCGGACCTTCGTTTTTTGCAACCCGGCAGGACGCTCGGAGGTCTCCGGCTGGCGCGCTTCGCGACGCCCGCGGCCGCCTCGCCCGTCATGAGCGCCCATACGAGGCCGAGAGAGCCCGTGCCCCTCCGCCGCCTCGGCAACGGCAACGAATCCGCTCGCGCCGTGAAAAAAATTTGCTTGCCGTATCCGCTAAACTGTTCTATATTTGTTTTTCGCGGAGGCGCTCCAGCGGCCCTCCGCTGCGGCGACCAGCCCGGGGGCCTGCGGAGGAGCGGAGGGAAGCAGCGCCGCGCGGAAATGGCGCCGCAAGCGGCTGAAAACATTAAATCCGGGCCCGAACACGGCCGGGGCTCGCGGGCTTCCGACCGCAACACGCGGGTGGCGCGCGCTGCCCAGGCCTTGGCGCCTAGCGCCCTGAGTTCGTGGACCCGGCGACGGGTTCGTCAGCCTACCAGCGGATCAGCGCCGCGCCCCAGGTGAAGCCGCCGCCCATCCCCTGAATCATGACGAGGTCGCCCTTGCGGATCCGCCCGTCCTTGACCGCGTAAGCGAGCGCGAGAGGGATCGAGGCGGCGGAGGTGTTGGCGTGCAGGTCGACGGTGACCACCACCCTGTCTCGCGCGATGCCGAGCCGGTCGGCCGTGGCGTCGATGATGCGCTTGTTGGCCTGGTGCGGCACGAACCAGTCGATCGCTTCGGCAGTCAGGCCGGCGTCGGCGAGGCAGCCCTGGATCACGTGCGCCATCATGCCGACGGCGAAGCGGAACACCTCCTTGCCGTCCATGCGGAGACAGCCAACCGTCCTCGTCGTCGACGGGCCCCCGTCGACGTAGAGCTTGGCGCGGTGGCGTCCGTCCGACCTGAGCCGCGAGGCGATCACGCCGCGCGCATTGGTCGAGCCGTCGCTCTCGCGCGCCTCGAGAACGACCGCGCCCGCCCCGTCGCCGAACAGGACGCACGTCGCGCGGTCGCTCCAGTCGAGGATGCGCGAGAACGTCTCCGCGCCGATCACCAGCGCCCGCTTGTGCGACCTCGAGAGGAGGAACTTGTCCGCTGTCGCGAGGGCGTAGACGAAGCCGGTGCAGACCGCCTGCAGGTCGAACGCCGCGCCCTCGACGATGCCGAGATTGGCCTGCACCTGGGTGGCGACCGCGGGAAAGGTGTAGTCTGGCGTCGCAGTCGCCACGATGACGAGGTCGATGTCGGCCGGCGCGAGGCCCGCGTGGCGCAGCGCCGCCTCCGCCGCCCGCGTCGCCAGGGTCGAGGTGGTCTCGCCCTCACCCGCCACATAGCGCTGTTTGATCCCGGTCCGCTGTTGGATCCAGGCGTCCGACGTGTCGAGGGAGCGCGCGAGCTCGTCGTTGGTCAAAAAGCGGGCCGGAAGGGCGGCTCCGACGCCGCGCACGCAGGAACGAAGAATGGCTGTCATGGGATTCCAATTCAGGGCGCGGCGGCCTGCAAGGGCGCGGCGGCCGGCTGTCCCGGTTGGGCGAGAGCGATCATGTCGCGAATCTTGTCGAGCAGTTCCTGGCGGACCATGTCGTAGCCGAGCTCGATGGCGCCGGCGAAGCTGTCGGCGTCGGCGCCGCCATGGGCCTTGATGACGACGCCGTCAAGTCCAAGAAACACCCCTCCGCTCGCCCGCGGGCTCATGCGTTTGCGCAGCGCCGCGAGCGCTTTGTGGGCGAACAGGAAGCCGATCCGCGACATGAGGCTGTGGGTCATCGCGTCACGCACGTACTGGCCGAGCTGTCGCGCTGTGCCTTCGGCGGTCTTCAGCGCGATGTTGCCGGCGAAGCCCTCGGTGACGAACACGTCGACGGCGCCCTTGCCGAGATCGTCGCCCTCGACGAAGCCGTGATAGCGCATGTGGGGGAGACGAGCCTCGCGCAGGATGCGCGCCGCAGCCTTCACCGCTTCGACTCCCTTGATCTCCTCGACCCCGATGTTGAGGAGGCCGATCGTCGGGCTGTCGATGTCGAACACGATGCGCGCCATCGCCGCCCCCATCACCGCAAGATCGACGAGGTGGCGCTCGTCGCCGCCGATCGTCGCCCCGACGTCGAGGACGATCGATTCGCCCCGCAGCGTCGGCCAGAGCGCCGCAATCGCCGGGCGGTCGATCGGCGCCATCGTGCGCAGGCAGAACTTCGCCATCGCCATCAGGGCGCCGGTGTTGCCCGCCGAGACGGCGCAATCGGCCTCCTCGCTCTTGACCGCCTCGATCGCCTGCCACATCGACGACACCCGCCTGCCCGTCCGCAGGGCCTGGCTCGGCTTGTCGGTCATCTTGACCGCGACCCCGGCGTGAAAGATACGCGACCGTTCGGCGAGTCTGGGGCGCGAGGCGATAAGCGGGGCGACAGCGTTCTCGTCGCCATAGATCAGGAAGCGGAGATCCGGCCGGCGCTCGAGGGCGATCGCCGCGCCCGGCACGACGACGGAGGGGCCACTGTCGCCCCCCATCGCGTCAAGCGCTATGCGGATGTCGCTCGCCATTCCCTCGTCCGAACGCGCCCCGCCGGCCGCCGGTGCGCCGCCCGGCGCCGGGACAATAGCGTCTCCGCCGCGCAAGGCAACGTCGGTCGAGCCGCGGGATAGCCGCGGGACGGCCGCCATGCTCAGGAAAATCGCTTCGACGGGCCGAATCGTGGCCTCTCTGTCGCGTGGTCTCCGAGCGCGCCTACGGGCGTCCGGCGAATCTCAAGCCGGCCGTCAACCGGGCTTCTCATGCGCTCGAGAGGCGAGCGCCGAGAACGGCGAGACTGTCCTCTCGGGCTGTTCGGGCGATTCGAACGACACACCCGGCTTGCGCGGATAGGGATCGAGGCCAAGGGCGAAGAACTCCACGGCGAGCGCCGCGAGATCGATCTTGCCGTCGACGATCGGATCGGGTTCGCCCTCGTCCGTCATGGAGAACGTCTGCGGCTCAGCCGCCGCTCTGCGCGCCGCCCCGCCTTCGGCGCGCGGAGCGAAAAGGACGTCGACCTCCTCGTCGATGGTTGCCGGAAAGGGCTCGAGCGATATGACGCAGATCTGGGTCAGTTCGCCGTGCACCGCGCCCGTCACCCGGACCCCGCCCCCAGAAGGCGCGAGCGTGAGCGAGGCGCCGAGCGTCTCGATCGAGGGCAGGTTCAGGAAGGCCGCCAGCGCTTCGCGCTCGGCCGCGCTGGCCTCGATCGTGACCGTCTGGCCTTTCGACAGAGAGTTGACCCTCATCACCCGGCTGAAGGGGGCTCCTTGCATGTTATCCTCCGGACGCGATCGGGCCTTCCGGGAAGCGAAAACGGCCGGTCGCGAAGGTTTCGAGGGGGATCTCGGCCAACGCCGCAGCAACGGCGACAACGTAATCGGCGAGAGCCCCGGCCCGAGGCGCGCCGTTCGGCGCGCCATAGACGTTCCGCGCCAGCGCCGCCTCCAGATCCAACCGCGAACCCGAATCAAGCGCCGCGGCGTAGGCGGCGTTCCGGCCATAGAACGCCTCCCTGATCGTCTTCAGTCGCTTCGAGACCGCCACGTCGCTCAACGCCATCTCGCGCAGCGTATCGTCGAAATGGAGGAAGACGCTGTTGACGAGTTCCTGAGCCATGTCGTGTCCGAGGCCGCCGGTTGCAACGAGCCGCCGCAGGACGAGCCCGACATGCAGGGCGAGGAGCTCGAACCGGCCGTCGCTCCGGTCGGGCGCGCCTAGCGCTTCGTAGAGAGCGGGGCGCCGGGCGGCCGCCACGATCTCGCCGCGAAGTTGCTCAATGAGGGCTTTGCTGGCGCGCCGCGCGCGCCATCGGGCGAAAACCATCAGACGCGCCTTGACCGGCCGCAGCATGTCCTTGCGGCGTCTTGCATTTGTTCAGCCGCCCGGGTTAGGCGTCCTCGGTCGAGCTGGCAAGCAAAAAAGGCGCAACGAGGCGGAGAGGGTGAATGGCCAGAATGCCGGGAGGCTACAATCGCGCCTTACGCGGGCTCGCGCTCGCCGGGGCTTTGGCGCTCGGGACGACGCTCGGCGGATGCCTCGGCTATGACGGCGATTTCGACCGCGGCTATCAGGTCGATCCGGACACGCTGTCGCAGATCAAGGTCGGCGCCACGACCAAGGAGCAGGCCCTGTCCACGCTCGGAACCCCTTCGACGACTTCGACCGTCGGCGGAGACGCCTGGTACTACGTCGGCCAGAAGATGCACCGGGCTCTCGCCTTCATGCCCGTGCAGATGACCGATCAGCACGTACTGGCGCTCTATTTCGACAAGGGCGGGAAGGTCTCGCGCATCGCCAACTACGGCATGCAGGACGGCAAGGTGTTCGACTACGTGACTCGAACCACTCCGACCGGCGGTCAGGAGCCCGACTTCCTGCGCAACATCATGAGCGGACTTTTCCGGTTCAGCTAAGGCGGCGGCCTTTAAGCGAACTCGATCGGAAATCGGGGCAAAATACACCCCTTGCCGGTCTTCTCCTTAAGAGGGGAGAAGGCTCGCCTTCCCACCCGGCCAAGGCGCCGCCGCCAGCTCGGGCAGGCTTTTATTCGGCAGGCTGGGCCGCCATCTCGCCGTGGCCATGCACGGCGCTCGGTTCGGCCGGCGCCACGTGAGCATATCTCGAGAAGGCGAACAGCATGGCTGCGACACCGAAGTAGCCGAGCGCAACCACGGGCGACTGGGCAAACCCGATTTCCTCGCCGTGAATGAATCCGAAGAAAGTGAGGATTGCGCCGGCGAGCGCAAACCAGCCGGCCTTATTGAGCTGGCGTTCGATGATGAACACTGTCACTGCGCCCAAGATGATCCCGGCGAGGGTCGCCCCGCCGCCGAACGTCGCGAGGCCATGATAGAGCACGCCGGCGTTGCCGAGCTTGTCGAAGCCGACGGCCGCGGCGTTGGTGCCTGCGGCGCCGAGCGCGCTGTCGATCATGGTTTTGCCCCAGGCGGCGATCTGCGGCAGCATGGCCAGAATAATCGCCGGCGCGTGACTCTTCGGGGTCTCCTGAAAGGCCTGGGAACCGATCAGCATGCCGATGTAAAGCAGGATCGGCAGAATCGCGACCAACGGAATCAGGCTGCTGACCAGCGCCGCTATGCCGAGCCACGTCAGAACCAGAACCATCACGCCGGTTGCGGCCGAATAGCCGATACGCCCGCCCATCGCCTTCCAGCCCGGATGACCGATGTAGACGGCGTTGATGAACGGGTTGCCGAGAAGACAGCCGATCAGGCTGACGACGCCGTCGGCAGTCAGCACGCGCGTCGTCGGGAATGAGTCACCCGCCGCAGCGGCGCTCTCGACGTTGTCCATCGCTTCGACGAGGTCGTAGATGCCGAAAGGAATCGCGGTGACCAGGATGACGCCGAGCCACTTGAACCCGGATAAGACGTGCCCGACCGCCGGCAGCGGAATGGAAAAACCGAAATGCGATACGGAGTCGCCCACGGCCGCCAAGGTCAGGCCGCCATATCCGAGCCCAAATAGGTTCGACCCCCAGGCAATGAGGGTGCCCGCCGCAATGGCGATAAGGCCGCCGGGCACGCCGCCATAGTAACGCACCCCGCCGAACCAATTGGCGAGAATGACGGCGAGACACACAAGGCCGATCAGAGGGGTCTCGAAAATCAACAGCCCCGGCCGCATTGAAATGAAGGTGATGGAGATGCCGGCAAGCGAGCCGAGCAGCGCCGCCCGCGGCGTGATCCTGCGGATCACCGGCGCAATGAACCCGCCAACCATGAGCACGAAGCTCTGGACGAACACCCAGGTCAGGCCGGCCTGCCACGCCTCCACCGGGTCCTTGGTTTTGGCCAGAATGGGCAGCATGACCACAAAGGTGACGACGAACATGTGCGGCACGCTGATGCCAGACGGCAACGCGCACACGTCGGTTCGTCCGGTCGTCTTGGCGAGCCGATAAGCGAGGTAGGCGTAATATACGGTGCTAAGAAAGAGCATCAGCCCGGTGGCCGGGAGAATCCGGCCGAACACCAGAGAGTCGGGCATCTTCAGCACGAAGCGAAGGAGCCCGGTCAGGACGAGAATATTGACGAGGATATTCGTTCCGAACCCGAAAAAGGCGTTCCAATCGCCGGGGACCCAAAGCCGCTCAGATCGCCCTGCGGTCATGGTCGAAACTGTCATTGCTCCGCTTCCTCCGTCCTTCGGCCCAGTAAGCCGGGGCCGTTCAAGCCAACGCCTCGATCACTTCACCGGAGTTCGACACCCAGCCGAAGATGCCGCCCTGAGCCTTGATCATCTTCAAACCCATGGCGTGAAATTCGGGAAAGTAGGAGCCGACGCAGTCTTCAAGCACGAGGCAGTCGTATCCTCGGTCGTTGGCCTCCCTGACCGTGGTGTTGACGCAGACCTCGGTCGTCACGCCGGTGACCACGAGTTGCTTCACGCCGCGGTGCTGGAGAATGGCGTGGAGGTCGGTCGCGTAGAAAGCGCCCTTGCCGGGCTTGTCGATGACCGGCTCGCCGGGCGCGGGATAAAGCTCGGAAATGATGTCGTGACCGGCTTCGCCGCGAACAAGAATGCGGCCCATGGGGCCCGCGTCGCCGATACAAGTCGCACTGCGGCCACGGATTTTCTTCGACGGGGGCAAATCGAACAGGTCGGGCCGATGTCCTTCCCGGGTATGAAGCGCAGGAAGCCCCGCGGCGCGCCAGGCCGCGAGCAGACGGCGGTTCGGTTCGATTGTCCGGCGGAGCTGCGAAACGTCGTTGCCGAGCATTTCGCCAAAGCCCCCGGGCTCGAGAAAATCCCGTTGCATATCGATAATCAACAGGGCGCAATGCTCCGGGCTCAGCGTGAAGGCGTAGGGCTCAGCCGCGATCTCGATCGTCTCGGTCATCATCGACCCCCGGCTTCTCCGATCGCGGCAGCCTGAAGTCTGCGTCTCTCATCTTCGGCCGTGCGGCCTTGAGCGACGCAAGAAACATGCCCGGCTCAGCGATTGTCCGAAATCGATGGCGACGACCGATTTCACGGCGATTCCGATCAGGACGACCGTGTCCTTAGCGGCAAGGCGGCCGCACTCGCATGCGACGAGAGCCTTTGCAGTCGCGGGCGCGCTGACGTTCTGTTCCGGATGATGATTTTGTTCGCGCCAAGTTGCACATCGAACGCGCACGGGCGATTGCTCGCGGCTCGAATCAGATGGGCGAAGGTTCAGCCCTCATGATTGTTTTGGACTTGCTGTTCATCGAGCCGACGACTCAGTCGGGGTCGAGCAGCAACGGTCGCGGAAGAAGCCGCCAGGGACGCCGGCAACCTCGGCTCCGTCAAGCGAACTCGAGCAGAAGCGGCGCGTGGTCGGGCAGCACGCCGAAATCGCGAACCCTTATGCCGTCGCTGACGAAGACGTAGTCGGCGAACTTATCCGGCCGCGCGTATAGGCGCGTGCGGGTCGAGGCGACCCCGCATTCCACGATGAGGTTGCGCAGTCCCGCCGCCTCGAGCATCCGCAGACTATTTGTTTCCGGCAGAAGATTGAAATCGCCGCACAGCACGAAGGGCTCCTTTCGCCCGCCGAGAAAATTGAGGATGCGCCGCGATTGCACGATCCGCTCCTCGCTGTCGCCCTTGCCCTGACCGTTCCACAGGCCGTGAAAATTCATCACGCTGAACCGGCCGCCGGGCGCTTCGACGGTGACGAATTGGAGGTTCCGGCCGTGCAGGCCGAGGTCGCCCTCGGGCACGTAGCCGCGCTCCCGGTGGACGAAGACATCGCCCGCCTCCCTGACCCTCAGACTCTTCGAGACCATGGTCAGAAGACCGTAGTCGTCGAGATGATGCGGATGGAAGTAAGGCTCGTGGCCGCCCAAAAGCGTGCAGATCTCCTGCTTGCCAAACACCATGATCTCGGCGTGGACGAGGCCCACGCCACCAGCGGGAACCCCCTCCATGTTCTCGTAAGGCGCCGACCAGACTTCCTGCATGCAGACGAAGTCCGCGTCGCGTTGGAAATCGAGAAATTCGAGCAGTTTTTTCTTTCCTGCGCGCCCTCCCCAGGTGTTGAGGCAGATCAGTTTCATCGGTCCGGTGAGGCGCAGAATTCCTTGACGAAAACGGCAGGCTTACAGCAGCGCCCGAAACTCGTCTTCGCCGAGACCGGCTTGCTGAAGGATCGTCTTCAAGAGCGGGCGCTTGAGGTCTCTGCTGTGCATCGGAACGACGATCGTCCGCCGCGATCCCGGGTGGCGCAAAGTCGCATGACTGCCTCTCTGTCTCTGAAATGCAAATCCCGCGCGTTCCAGAGCGCGAATCGCGTCCTTCGCGCTCACGCTCGGAAGCCTCGCCGCCATCGGCTCAGGCCGCAATGTCCGTCCGCACAATGATTCCAAGCGACGTCGGACTGGCGCTCAAGTCCGCTTCGGGGAGCGGGTCCCCGTTGGCGGTCAACGTCTCAATGTAGACAGCCAAGGCTTCCTCGGCGTTCCGCACCGCCGCTTCGTAGGTCTCGCCCCAAGTCTGGCAACCGGGCAATGTCGGAAAGTACGCGAGATAGCCGCCGTCCTCGGGGTGCGCCTCGATCGTCAGCGGGTAAGCTCGGAATTCAGCCATGGGTCGAATGCTAACATATCCCGACACCCCCGCCAAAATCCGCGCGAAAAGCGCGCGGCAGCCCTACAGCCCCTCCACCGCGCTTCGCGCGGCCTCCTCCTCCGCAATGCGGGGGAGGATGTGAACGTCCCGCCGCTCAGTGCGCCAGGATCGCCAGCAGCAGCAGCGCGACAATGTTGGTGATCTTGATCGCCGGGTTAACCGCCGGGCCCGCGGTGTCCTTGTAGGGGTCGCCGACGGTGTCGCCGGTCACTGCGGCCTTGTGGGCCTCCGAACCCTTCACCCACTTGACCCCGTCCCTGTCGATGAAGCCCTCCTCGATGCTCTTCTTGGCGTTGTCCCAGGCCCCGCCGCCCGAGGTCATCGAGATCGCGACGAACAGGCCGTTGACGATGACGCCGAGCAGCGAGGCGCCGAGCGCGGCGAATGCGTCGGCTTTCGAGCCCGAGATCCACAGCGCAACGAAATAAACGACGAAGGGCGCGAGCACGGGCAGGAGCGAGGGAACGATCATTTCCCGGATCGCCGACTTGGTCAGCATGTCGACCGCGCGGCCATAGTCCGGACGCTGCTTGCCCTCCATGATGCCGGGCATCTCCTTGAACTGACGCCGCACCTCGAGCACCACCGATCCCGCCGCCCGGCCGACCGCCGTCATCGCGATGCCGCCGAAGAGATAGGGAATCATGCCGCCGAAGATGAGCCCGGCGACCACATAGGGGCCGGAGAGGTCGAACGAGACGGTCCCGACGTCCTTGAAATAGGGCGCGCCGATCGCAGTGAAGTGCTTGATGTCGTTGGTGTAGGCGGCGAAGAGAACAAGCGCGCCGAGGCCCGCCGAGCCGATCGCATAGCCTTTCGTGACCGCCTTGGTCGTGTTGCCGACCGCGTCGAGCGCGTCGGTCGACTGCCGCACTTCCTTGGGCAGTCCGGCCATTTCCGCGATGCCGCCGGCGTTGTCGGTGACCGGGCCGAAGGCGTCGAGCGCGACGATCATGCCGGCGAGGCCGAGCATGGCGGTGACCGCGATCGCGATGCCGAAGAGGCCGGCGAGCTGATAGCTCGAGATGATGCCTGCGATGATGACGAGCGCCGGGAGCGCCGTCGATTCCAGCGAGACGGCGAGCCCCTGGATCACGTTCGTGCCGTGGCCGGTGACCGAAGCTTGTGCGATCGACAGCACCGGGCGCCTGCCCGTGCCGGTGTAGTAATCGGTGATGATGATGATGAGCGTCGTCACCACGAGGCCGATTAGCCCGCAGACGAACAGCTTGCCGCCCACGACCGCTGCGCCGCCGACTGTTCCGACCTCGCCCCACCCGACGGTGAGCTGCGTCGCGACGGCGAGGCCGGCGATCGTCATCACGCCGGTGGCGATGACGCCCTTGTAGAGCGCGCCCATGATCGAGTTGTTGGCCCCGAGCCTGACGAAGAAGGTGCCGATGATGGACGTCACGATGCAGGCGGCGCCGATCGTCAGCGGATACATCATGGTCGGAAGGAGGGCCGGCGTCCCCTCGAAGAAGATCGAGGCCAGCACCATGGTCGCCACGACCGTCACCGCATAGGTCTCGAACAGGTCGGCGGCCATTCCGGCGCAGTCGCCGACATTGTCGCCGACGTTGTCGGCAATGGTCGCCGGGTTGCGCGGATCGTCTTCCGGAATGCCGGCCTCGACCTTGCCGACGAGGTCGGCGCCGACGTCGGCGCTCTTGGTGAAAATGCCGCCGCCGAGACGGGCGAAGATCGAGATCAGCGAGCCGCCGAAACCGAGCGCGACCAGCGCGTCGACGGTGGTGCGGTCGGCGGGCCCGTAGCCCAGCGGGCCGGTCAGAATGGCGAAATAACAGGAGACTCCGAGCAGCGCGAGGCCCGCGACCAGAAGGCCGGTCACGGCGCCCGATCGGTAGGCGATGTCGAGGCCGCCGGCGAGCGATTTCGTCGCCGCCTGCGCCGTGCGCACGTTGGCGCGCACCGAGACGTTCATGCCGATGAAGCCTGTGGCGCCCGAGAGGATTGCGCCGATCGCAAAGCCGATCGCCACCGTCCAGGAGAGCAGGAGCCCGAGGATGATAAACACGACGACGCCGACGCCCGCGATGGTGGTGTATTGCCGCTTGAGATAGGCTTGCGCGCCCTCCCGGACGGCGCCTGAAATCTCCTGCATCCGCGGAGTGCCGGGGTCGGCCGCCATCACGCTATTGACCGTGTAGGCGCCGTAAACGATCGACAGCAGTCCACACAGAATGATCAAACCCATGAGCATGGCGTTCAGCCCCTGACGTGTGTGCGCGCATTTGCGCCGCCTTTGTGGGCGGCCTCTTGCCAGAAAGCAGGCCAAGCCGCAACGCGCAACGCCGGTTTTTGAGGACTTCTTTCGACGAAAAGCCGGATTACGGCCCGTGGCAAATCGTCTCGGCGCCCCGGCTGCCCGCAACGAAAGGGCGCTTTGGGAGACTGCCGTCGTCCGACTTCGCGCGACGAAATCTGCAGAACCGCTCCGCGATGCGGCGGAGCGGTTCTTTCGCGCGAAAAAGGAGCGCAAGGGATTTGCATTTCCTTTCATTTCCTTTTCCTGAATCGATGTTTTCAGTGACTTATCATCGAATCTCGCGACCCCTCCGCCTCCGCCTCTTCCAGCCCGAGGAGCGCGGCGGCGGAACGTTTTGGGCGGCGCGCTCCTGGGACTTGGAGAACATATCTAGAACAAATTTTGGCCAGTCTCCCAGAAATCGTTGCGCCGCCGGCGCCCCGTCCAGTCCGCGGCCGACCCGACGAACTCTATCGCGCCTCGGGAAACGGTCACCGCGCAGAGGCCGCGCCGTCGGCCTATGGCAGGGGCGACGCCAACGATAGGATGTTCCTAACGCAGGTTCGCTCCGCCGTGACCCGAGTGGCCGGACTCGACCCGTTGCGGTCGTTCCCGAGCGGCTCGGAGCGGGCGGTGAATTTGTCGTTGTCGATCAGGTCATGCCTTTACCGCTCAGAGTTCTTGAGCCGCCAATCAGACGCGAGGGAAGCTTGTCTATCGACACTTTTTGGGGCGCTCAACGAGGAAGCTACGCTGGCAAAGCGCCTGCGCGGCGAGCCGGTGTTTGCCGAAGACGTCTATACTGATAAAAGCTTGAGCAGCCGAGTTGATGAATTGAAATCGCGAGGCGAATTCAAGTCTCGGAGTGGCTGCACGCGCTGAGCGGCCTAGTCGAACCCGGACCATCAATGTGACAAGGGAGCACGGGTTTCACTGACATTGCCTCGCTTGCAGCTCCTCTCGGCGAGCAGGCCGTGGGTGCTCTACTGGGCCAGGTGGAATTGTCGGGGCAAGGGCGGCGATGTTCGATCCCAGAGACCTATCATGCGATGGAAACGCTCAATGACGGGCGCAAGGTTGAGATTTGCGCGCAGCAGCCAGGGGACCGGGAAGGGCTTCGCGCCGCGGTGCGGCGAGCAAGCACCAAGACGCTCTATCACCGCTTCTTCGCCGTGAAGCGCAAGTTTTCCGAGCGAAACGCTCATTTCTTCCTCGACGTCGACTTCGTCCATCACGTCGTTCTGGTCGCGGTGACGAACGAGGACGATCAACCGGCGATCATCGGCGGATGCCGTTACGTCGTCATTGAGCCCGGCTGCGCCGAGGTAGCATTTTCGGTGATCGACGACTACCAGGGGAAGGGGCTCGGCACAGCGCTAATGCGGCATCTTGTGGCGATTGCACGCGAAGCAGGTCTGAGCGAACTCGTGGCGGATGTCCTCGCGGACAACACGCCCATGCTCAAGGTGTTCAAGCGAAGTGGCCTCGCCATGACCACGAGTTTCCATGGTTCAGTGATTTACGTTGTCCTGAGCTGCGCGTGACGAAGACGGGCGGTGCACGACCGCTCAAATTTGCTCGCGCTAAGGAGACTTCGGAAAACAATCGAATCGCTGGGCTTGGCAGAGGGATTCCTTCTGACGAATTGGTGGTGTAGGTCGCTTGTATGATTGATTTGGCGGCGATCCGGGTTCGATGGGAGGTGTTCGGGAGCGAGTTGGATGAGCGCGGGCGTCGGTTGTTTGCGGCGGCGGAGGTTCGGGCGGCTGGGCGCGGCAGGCTGGCGGTGGTTTCCGAGATTACGGGGCTGGCGCGTTCGACGATCAATCGGGGCGAAGACGATTTGGACGCGGCGCCATTGCCGATTGGGCGCATCCGCCGTAAGGGCGGCGGCCGACACGCGCTCGGCGACGAAGATCCTGGACTGCGCGAGGCGTTGCGTCGATTGGTCGACCCGGACACTTTCGGCGATCCGATGCGTCCTCTGGTTTGGGTGTCGAAAAGCCTGAAAAAGCTGGCTACGGCGCTGACGTCGATGGGCTTCCCGGTGGGGATCGATACGGTTCGCACGGAAGGCGCTCGAGATCGTGCCCGGCGCGGAGCCATCTCTTTCCCGAGCCGGGCGCGCTGGAGGCAGTGGTTGACCGAGCCCGACGCTGGTTCGAGCGCTATCTTGGGTTGAGTGCCACTGCCCCGACGCCGGCGTAGACGCTACGGCGAGCCGGCCCGCGCAAAGAGGTCGTCATGTCGTTCAGGAACAGGTCCGAAGCCGGAAAGATGCTCGCAGGAGCGCTTCAGCGATACACGGGCCAGAACCCTGTCGTACTGGCGCTGCCGCGCGGCGGCGTGCCCGTGGCCGCGGAAGTCGCGGCCGCGCTCAATGCACCGCTCGGCCTCGTCCTGGTGCGCAAAATCGGCGTGCCTTGGCGGCCGGAATTGGCAATGGGCGCCGTCGTCGACGGCGCAGCTCCGATTATTGTCCGTAACGAGGACGTCATCCGTGATCTGGCGATCGACGAAGCCGAATTCAAACAAGTCTGCAATGAGGAGCTTGCCGAAATCGAGAGCCGACGGCGGCGCTATCTCGGCGGTCGCCCGCCCATCGACGTCAAGGACCGCGTCACGATCGTTATCGACGACGGAATTGCCACGGGCGCGACAATCCGAGCGGCCTTGCGCGCGACGCGCATGCGAGCGCCGAAGACGCTAGTTCTTGCGGTTCCCGTCGCGTCGACCGAGGCCTTGGCCGAAGTCGGCGAAGAGGCGGACGACGTGATTTGCCTGGAAGCCCATGAATTGCTTGGCGCGATAGGCTTTTACTATTCGGATTTTCGCCAGACCTCCGACGAGGAGGTGATCGCGGTCATGGCGCGCCATTCCTCGCACTCGAAAGTCGGATAGGGCGACGTCCGTCCAAGAACCGGCGAAGGGCTCGTCGTCATCGAGCGATTTGCCGAGGAAGTCTCGCGGGCAAATGATCATGGCTGACCCGTTCGAGTTGTGGCGCTTGATGTGCTCGTTCGCGATTTCCGACGGCCTGGAGCAACTCGCCCGAGCCGTCCCCGGAGCCACCGTGGCCGCTCGACCGCGCCTCGCATACGCAATCGAGCTCTCGACCTTCCCGACGCTCGGACGCGTTCGGATTGAGCTTGCGACGATGGTGCTTCTGGAACAGCCCGAGCCGTCAAGGACGAAAGTTCCGCCGGTCGTCATCGTCGCGCCCTATGCAGTCCATGACGCCTTGATCGCCGATTTCGCTCCCGGGCATAGCCTGGCGCAGACTCTGGCCGAGGCCGATGCAGGCCGGTCGCCTTGACCTTCTGGAAGTCAGCGACCGCCGAGATGCGAGATTACGGAATCGACGCCTATCTGAGCGACTTGAATGTGGCGATCGACGATCTCGGGGGCCGCGCGTCTCTCGTCGGACTGTGCCAGGGCGGCTGGCTCGCCGCGGTTTAATGCTGCGCGCTTCCCCGGGAAAGTCGCGAGGCTGGTCTTGGCCGGCGCGCCGATCGATCCGGGCGCGGCCGAGTTCAACATCACGCGGGCGCTCGCCGCCATCCCGCCGAAGACGGTCAAGAGCATGGTCGCCATGACAGGCGGCAGGATCTGAGGGGCGCTATCCCTTGCCCGTGGTCGCAGCGCATGGACGACGAATACAACGCCGAAGCAGCTCTGCGATGCCGCCGGTGACTTGCCGCTGAACGAAGGTTCGACGCCTGGAACGCGCGCACGGTCGATTTGCCCGGCGCCTATTTCCTCGAGGCGGCGGAATGGCTCTTTCGTGAAAACCGCTTGGCGCGCGGCTGTTTTCCCGCGCTGGGCCGCCCGGCCAGACGGTCGGATATCCAAGGCTCCGGTGTTCGTCCTTGCGGCGGCCGAGGACGAGATCGTCGCCTTGCCGCAGGCGTTGGCAGCAAAGTCGCTATGCCGGGCAATCAGCGTCGCGGTTCGGGTCGAGCCGGGACGGCATCTGTCGCTGTTCATGGGCCAGCGAACGTTGGGCGAAGCCTGGCGAGAGATCGGGCGCTGGCTCAAGGGCGGAGGCGGGGGTGCATCGCGGAAAGCGCGCCAGCCCGATCGCGCGTGCGGCGCTGAGGAGGCGGCCCGGCGTCGGCACGCGAGAAGCCGTCAGGTCGTGCTCGGCAAAGACCCGGCAGGCCAGCTCAGCGGCGCCGACGAGGTCTGACCCTAAAAACGGCAGTTGAGGTCTTGCGCTGGGGCGGAAGTCGCGCATTCTCAAGGGCATGAAGCGCGATTTGTCACGACGTTTGCCTCACCTGTCGGGTGGACAATCCATGGTTGTCGAGAGGGAGCCTTTGGGAGGCGTCGATCTCGACAGTTTCTTCGGTCCGGTGCGTGTGGAGTGGGACCACAACGCGGCGTTGACGCCGCTTGGGCAGCTGCCGTTCTTCATTCATTTTCTCAAGGCGAGCGGGTTGTTCGACGCCTTGGTCGCCGACTGTCCGCTGCGCTACCGGAGTCCGAATGCGCCGCCGAAGCGCGACGTTCTGGGAACGGCGATGCTCTCGATGCTCGCCGGTCACAGGCGCTACGCGCATATCGCGGCGCTGCGCTGCGACGCCGTGCTGCCGGAGCTTCTGGGGATGAAGAGAACCGTCAGCGAGGACGCGATCAGGCGCGCCTTCAAGGCGATCGACGAGAGGGAAGGCGCCGTTTGGTTGCGCCGGCGCCTTCACGATTGCGTGGAGCCGCTTCTGGCCGAGCCCTGGACTCTCGACGTCGATACGACGATCAAGCCGCTCTATGGCCATCAGGAAGGGGCGGCCCTGGGCTACAATCCCAAGAAGCCGGGGCGTCCGAGCCATTGTTACCACACCTATTCGATGGCCTCGACGCGTCTTGTTCTCGATGTCGACGTTTGTCCCGGCGACGAACATGCGTCCAAGCATGCCGCGCCAAGCCTCTGGGGGCTGATCGACGGTTTGCCGCGCGACCTGTGGCCGGCGCTGTTGCGCGGCGATTGCGGCTGCGGCAACGAGGGGATCATGCGCGAGGCGGAGGCGCGGGAGCTTCCGTTTCTCTTCAAGCTGCGGCTGACCGCCAACGTCAAACGCATGATCGAGAAGCTCGCATCCAGCCCGCGAATGGGTCGACGCCGGGCAAGGCTTCGAGGCGAAGGAGAGCGCGGTTCGGCTTGTGGGTTGGAGCCGAACGCGGCGCGTGATCGTGCTGCGCAGGCGCCTCGGGGACGCCGCGGGGCCTTCGCTGAGCGACGATGACGACGCGCCCCAGCTTTCGTTCGTCGAGATCGGCGAAGCGGGGGAAGTCTACGAACATTCGGTTCTGGTCACTTCGCTCAATGAAGACACGGAGTTGTTCGGTCAGCTCTACCGCGACCGGGGCGACGGAGAGAATATTTTCGACGAGATTGAAGAACCAATGGGGCTGGGGCGGCTACACGACGCACGATCTCGGCCGTTGTCGGCTCGCGGCCCGGCTGCTTGCGCTGTTTTACAACTGGTGGAACATCTTCGTCCGTCTCGCCGATCCCAGTCTCCACCGCGAGGCGGTCACCAGCCGGCCGCTGTTCCTCTCAGCGATCGCCACGCGCACGCGGCATGCACGGCAAACGACGATCCGCGTGACCAGTTCTCACGCCAAGGCCAAGCCCGCCGCCAAGGCGCTTGCGGCCGTCGCCGCGTTCCTGAGAGGGCTAGCCAAAAATGCGGAGCAGTTGACCCGCCTGGAAATATGGCGTGCGATCCTCTCGCGCGCCTTCCAGGCGTTCCTCAATGGCCGCCTCCTGCGCGCCCCGCCCCGCCTCGCGCCAAGCTGATGCAACCCAAACGCGAAAAATCGAGGACCGCCAAAACCTCAGATCGGCCAACTGCCGTTTTTAGGCTGACTGGTTAAAGGTCGGGACTGGGGCAGTTTCGGCGCCGAACTCTCTTCCTCAAATCGATTTATCGATTTTCCCGAATCAGAACCTTCGCGCTCGATCGCGAACAACTCGTCGATGCCGGCGAGCGATCTCTTTAGCGATGCTCGCGCGCGGCGCGGATCCGAATTGATCTGGGTCAAAACGATCGCCCAAGTAAGCGCGCAATAATTTTTGGGATGCAGGAGGCGACAATGCTGAGGTCCGACGTTAGCGGCCACAGGCCGCAAGCGCAGGGGCGCGCAATTCCAGCCCGAGTTAGGGAGCAGCATTGGCGGGTTAGAGAGCAGGACTGGAAAGAGAGCGAGGAGCTAAACGGTCGAGAACGCGCCCATGCGTTCGACGAGATGCTGCATTGGCGAGACCCGGTGGGAAGGTTGCGGACTCTTCGCCGTCGGCGACGCACTCTTATCGAAGATAACCCGTTTTCCGGTTAGGGCTGGTTAGCCGGGAGGACCGGCGCGTTGCCGTAGGGCCCGGGGTGAGGGTTGACAGGCTGCTCTCCAGCAAGTTTCTCGCCGGATTTATCGCCCCGGGCCGTGACTTGCGGGCTCTGCGCCTACAGAACCGGACTTGTACGCTTACTATCCCGCCCATTCCCGCCGTTAGGCCAACGCCCTGTCCGCCCATCTGCGACATCCCTAGATGTGGAGTTAAGCGTGAGGATCGGCCCTCTATCGGCGCCAGACCTTGTCTCCGATCCTGAGCGACTCGACCCGCAGCTCCCCTTTCGGCTCGAACAGGTCGTCCCGGACGCTCACCTCCCCGCTGGTCTTCTCGATCCCGAGAAGGGCGTAGGCCGCCGAGAGCATGCGCGCGGCCGAGCCCGTGTACCACGACCAGCCGCCCCGCCCGCCGTGGCCCCACCCGTCGTAAATGTCGGCCGGCTGCTGAATGGGAATGAGCCCGTAGACCGCGATCCGCTCCGGCTCCGTCTTCTTCAGCGGCGAAATCTTCTCGAAGATCTCGAAGGCCCGGGCGCTCAAGCGCAGGGCCAGCGTCTCGTCGCCTCTGGCTCGGGCCCGTTCGGCGAGGCGGACGAAGCCGTCGACGATCCATGACGCCCCGTGGCTGTACTGGCCGCCGTTCTCCCGGACGCCCGGGGGATAGTCCGCGATCCGGCCGGGATACGGCTGCGAATGCTCGTAGAACGGCGTCTCGAGGAGCAGCACGCGATCCGCCCGTTCGATCGTCTTTAGGCCTCCCTCGATCGCCGCGAGCGCGCGGGCGTCGTCGCACGCCCCCGAATAGGCCGCCCAGCCGGTCGTCATCGCATTGGCCATGGCGATCGGCCGTCCGTCGTCGGCGAAGTCGAGCGCGTAATGGTCGCCCTGCCAGCCGACCTCGAGCGCCGCCCGCTGAGCCTCGAGCGCCTCCTTGCATCGCGCCGCGAAGCCCTCGTCGCCCTTGAGCAGCGCGAGCGGGATGAAGCCGTCGAGCACGTTGGCCAGAAAAAAGCCCATCCAGACGCCGGTGCCGATCTCGCGGCGGCCGAGCACGTCGATGCCGTCGTTCCAGTCGCCCGCGCGCAGGAGCGGCAGGCCGTTCTCGCCGACGTGGCGGAGCGTGATAGTCGATGGTCGAGCCGCGCGTGCTCGTAGACGGTCGCCGTCTCCCGCGAGACGCGGCGGAAAGACGACCCAGGTCTCCTCGTTTTCGGGAACCGCCTCGCCCTCGAGATAGGGCGTCGTCACGTCGAGGACGCCCGTGTCGCCGTGCTGGCGCCACGTAGCGCGACAGCACATAGGGCAGCCAGAGATGCGGGATCGCTCGCCTTGGTGCGCTGGCCGAGGCCGGTGCCGCCGTCGGGCGCGCGATGCCACCACTTGAGCACGTCGCCTTCGCGAAACTGCTGGCTGGCGTGCAGCACGATCTGCGCGCGCGCCAGCCGCGGCTCGGTGAGGATGAGCGGAATCACGTCCTGCAACTGGTCGCGATATCCGGTCGCCCCGCCGCGCTGGTTCGGCCCGACCCGGCCCCAGAGCCGCGACGCGTAGAGCTGATAGGGCAGCCAGGTGTTGACCAGGCGATCGAAGTCCGGCCGGTTGGTGCGGACCTCGACCTTGCCGAGCCGCTTCGCCCAGGAGGCGCGCGTCGCGGCGAGCGCGGCTTCGGCATCGGCGACCGACGTCCGCGACGCGGCCGACAGCGCCTCGGCGCGGCTCGGCGCCTGGCCGAACACGATGGCGATCTTCTCCTCGCCTCCCGGCGGAATCGAGATTTCGCCGCAGAACGCGGCGACGCGCCGGCCGTCGTCGCGCGCCGCGCCGTCGGCGAATCCCGTTTCGACCATCGCCGGCGAATGAATGTCTCGCCCGGGGCCGCCGAAGAAGCGGGCGCGGACCGTCTCGGTCGCCGGCGCCTCGAGGCTGGTCGCGGCGAAGGCGAAGCCACGCTCGAAATCGTTGCGGGGATTCTGAAACACGAGCGTCGATCCGACCGTCTCGTCGCGGATCTTGCCGACGCTCTCGTTCGGCCTTTCCTCGAGCGCGAGATCGAAGAACGGAACGACGCGCAGGCGCCTAGGTCCGCGAACCGTGGTTGCGCAGCGTCAGCAGCCGCATGTCGCACGGCCGGTCCGGCGGAACGAACACCGACATATTCGAGCGAGAGATCGCCGCGCCGCTTGCGGAACGTCGCGACGCCCGGCTCGTAGGCGACCTCGTAGATCGGCGTCCTCCCGCTGGAACGGCGCGAAGCCCGGCGCGTCGGTCTCCCCCGTGTCGAGGTCGCGCAGATAGACGACCTGCCCGGGCAGCACGACGGTCGCGCTGTCGAAGCGGAAGGCGGTCAGGCCGTTCTGCCGGGCGTTGCCGAAGGCGGAGAAGATCTCGCCGTCGTTCGAGACCATGGTCGCCATGCCGAGCTCGTTGGCCATCACATGCGCCCATGGCCGCGGCGTGCGATGGGTCAGATCGAGCCGCCTGCCGTCCGGCGAGATCGCGAACGGCCAGCGGCTCGGCAGCGCGTGGGAGGGCTCGAGCGCGCGGGTCTCGTAGAAGCGGGCCTGCAATTCGGCCTCGGCGACCGGCGGCTTGCCGAGCCGCCGGGCGACGAGCTCGCCCGCCCAGACCGCGTTGTCGGCGCGGCCGACGACGAACTCGGCCTCGGCCGCGCCGTTGGGCGCGAGCGTCAATTCGAGCGTGAAGCTGGCGGCCGGGTCGAACGGCCAGAGCTTGCCTTCGTCGTCCAGCTTCCGCCAGCGCCAGCGCTCGCAACCGGTCGGCCTCGATGAGCGATCCCTCGCCGAGGAAGCGCGTGCGCGAATCCTCGTAGCCGACGAGTTCCGCGCCCGCGCCCGGGCTGACGGCGAAGAACGACGTCTCGCCGCGGTCGGCGCGCGCCGAGCGCAGCAGCCGGTTGCGGGCGAAGATCGCGTTGAGCGCGCGGACGAACACCGTCTCGACATGCATGCCGGCGAAATCGAGGTCGCGGGCGTAGGCCTCCGTTTCGTGGCCGGCGATCTCGCAGAAGCTGGTCAGCCGCAGCCGGCGCGGCTTGCCGGACTTGTCGGAAATGCGGATCCGCCAGCTGAGCACCGCGGTCTGCCCCTCGTCGGGCCCGATCTCCATGCGCGCCTCGACGCCGTTCAGCGTGTGGACGATCGCCAGACGATTGAAGCCCGGCTCCTCGATCCGATATTCGCCGGCGCGCCGCGCCGGCTCGAAGCCGATCGACCACGGCTCCTCGCCGTCCTCGCTGAGGTAGAAGAAATGGCCGCGCGCCTGCAGCGGGTCGAGCGGGCGGCGGATGAAGTCGATCGGGCCGCCGCCGCGCTCGGCGCCCATCACGAAAGCGGCGCCGCGCCCGTCGCGCATGAAGCTCGACGCCGACCGCGCCGTTGTTGAGCACGTATTTCTCCGGCCGGCGGGCCAGCTCGAGCGGCGCGCCGGCGAGCCATGGCGCCGGCGCGCCCGACTTCGTCGGCGGGCGCGCGCGACCGCCGCGACCGCGCCCGCGGCGAAGACGGCGATGGCGGCCGCATAGGCGTAGGCGAGCGTCCGCACCGGCCCGGGCATCGGCGCGCCGCCGCGCGCAAGCGTCTCGGCCCCGGTCCACGCCTTGTCCCACTCCGCGCCGCGCGGAATGTAGAACGGGATCAGCAGGGGCGCCCAGGTGCCGAACCGGCGGATTCCGTCGGGGATGGCGCGGGTGCGGCCCTTGTGGCCGACGAACCGGGCCGCGGCTTCGTCCGCGCGGTCGCCGCCGAGAAACGACAGATTGACGAGGCTCGCGACCCTGAGGCCCATATGGTCGAACCAGATCAGGATGCGCAGCCAGTCGTAGGCGAGCAGGCCGAGGAACAGGAGCAGGCTGAACCGGCGGAAGTCGGCCGGGCTCTGGGTCACGCTCGGCGCCGATGGCGACGAGCGTCCGGACCGCGCCGTCCTGGTTGTACCAGCTCGGGTCCGGCGACTGGCGCAGGAACGAGTTGATGATCGGGGCCATCCACAGGCCCCAGCGCAACACGCGCACCCCCTGCTCGACCAGGCCCTCGACGCCCTGCGGGCTGACGAGATTCTTGATCGGCCGCAGGCTGCGCTGCAGAGCCGCGTCGAGCAGCACGTAGTTGATCGAGAACAGCGGCGCGGCGAGCGACCAGTTGATGACGCCCGCCACCGACTCGGCCCAGAACAGCCTCACGCCGCCGGCGACCTCGCCGAGGTTGACCGTGCCGTATTTGTTGAAGATCGGATAGGTGGTGAAATCGCCGAGCGCCCGGCCGCTCTGCCGATAGTTGACGTCGGCGTAGGCCCAGAACTTGGCGATCACCACATGGAGCTGGGCGGTGTCGAAATACCATCCGAGCGCGCCGGCGACGACCCCGCCGAGCGCGAGGCCGAGCGCGTAGAGCCGCCAGCTCTGCAGCCGCGTGCGCTCGCCGAGCGCGACGCTCGCGGCGTCGAAAGCGAGGTCGACGCCGCCGTAGGACGAGCGCCCCGACCGCGAACATCGCGAGAAAGCGCGCGCCCCCGCCGAAGGAGGCGAGATCGGCCTCGTAGGCGAGCGCGAGGCCCAAGCCGGCGACGAGGCCGCGCGCCGGCGCGCGCGGATCGCGATAGGCGGCCCGGAGACGGCCGAAGAACGGCGGCGTCCCGTCGGCGCTGCCGACGACGGTCATGCCGAGCGGAAAGAGCAGCGCGCCGAGGAGCGGGCCCGCGACGGAGCGCATACGGGCGCAGCAGCGCGCGGGACGCCCGGCGCGCGCAGGACGAAGGCGGCGACCAGGATGAACCCGATGAACAGCGCGCCATAGATCGCGCCCTTGATGAAACCGGTCCGCCAATGGTTCCAGACGGCGTCGAAGCGCGGCGGCCGGCCGCCGAGCCAGTCGAGCGTGATGCCGGTCATCAGATAGACGATCGCCCACAGCCCGCCCTGCGCGAGCGCCGCGCAAAGGCTGGAAAAGACGATCGCCAGGAGCGGCTGCGTCACCAGTTGGGCAGCGTTGGCGATGAGCGGCGTCGCCGCCGCGAACGCGCCGCTCACGCAAAGGAGGACGTGCGTGCGCCTGGACAGGGGAAGGCGATTGACGCTGACGAGACAGATCAGCGTCACCACCGCCTCGCCGAGGAACCACAGGGTGAGCGCCCGGCCGATCGCGACCTGGGCGGGAAACGGCAGCGGCGCATGGGCGGTGACGAAGGCGCCGATCTCGGCCATGTGCCAGTCGGCCTCGATGGTCACGAGGAGGTTGAACAGGAAGGGAACCGCGATCAGGCTCAGCGCCTCGATCAGCCGAAGCCCGCGGAAGCCGCCGATCAGCGCCATGACCGAGGCGCCGGCATAGACGATCAGCGCGATGGCGGCCGAGGGCAGATTGAAGCGGAAGACGTCGATCCACGGCCCCGCCAATTGCCAGAAGCCGAGCCCGTCGTTGCGGTCAAAAGCAAAGAGCGCAAAGGCCGCCGCGTCGACGGCGATCAGCGCTTCGAGTAGGGCCGCTCGGCGAGCGCCATCCGCAGCAGCGCAAGGCCGCCTGCGCCGCCGATCGCGGCGAGCAACGGCTGCCGCAGCGCGACGGCCGCATAGATGGCCAACGCGACGAGCGCCGCGCCCGCCGCCGCCGGCAGGGCCTGCGCCGACTGTCGCCGCGCAAGAGCGGGCGTCATTTCCATGCGTTGCGCGCGCTCCCCATTCCGCCGTCGCCCTATTCCTTCGCGGATTGCAAGCCGAGTTGCAAGCCCGCGTTGCACCCGCCGGCCGGGCGCCTCATAACCTCCGGAAGTGTCCGAAAGGAGTCCCGATGGCCGCCGAACGAAGGATCGCCTGTCGCCATCCTGGCCACATTTGCGTCGTTCACCGCGGCTCTCTCGCGCGGCCGAGCTGCCGTCGCAGAACGCAAGAAGGCGAAGCCGCCCGAAGCGGCTCAAGCATTGCAATGTCGCCGGCTCGCCGGGCGTCCTGGCGGCGAACGGCGTCTGCGTGAGGCTGAGCGGCTATGTCTCGGCGGGCTTCAGCGCCGGGCGCGTGAAGTAGGTCCAGCTCGCCGCCGTCCCTTGCCGCCGGAACGGCCGCCGGTCTAATGGGGCCGATGACGAAGAAAGCCGCACCCGCCTTCGCCCACCTCGGGAAGCCCTCGCGCATCCCCGACGCGCCGGACGCGAAAATCCTCGACCGCGCGCCGAACCCGCACGCCGACACGCATTTTGTCGCGCGCTTCACCGCGCCCGAATTCACCTCGCTCTGTCCGATGACCGGCCAGCCCGACTTCGCCCATCTCGTCATCGACTACGTGCCGGACAAATGGATCGTCGAATCGAAGTCGCTGAAGCTCTATCTCGCCAGCTTCCGCAACCACGGCGCCTTTCACGAGGATTGCACGGTGCGGATCGGCAAGGATCTCGTCGGCGCTCCTGAAGCCGCGCTGGCTCGGATCGGCGGCTACTGGTATCCCGCGCGGCGGAATCCCGATCGACGTGTTCTGGCAGAGCGGGAGCTGCCGAAGGGCGTCTGGGTCCCCGACCAGGGGGTTGCGCCCTATCGCGGGCGGGGCTGACCGACCGAACGGCGCCGCAAGCGAGCCCTGATGGCCGAGGGTGGTCAGGCCGCGCGCTGCGGCTTTAGCGCCGCGCGCACCGCGGGCGGCAGGAACTTCCCGCCGGCGCCGGCGCATCTCACCTCGCCGCCGGCGCGAGCCGCGCGAGCGCATAGACGCGGCCGCGCAACTCGTCGGCGAGCGCCTGCCGGTCCTTGATCGCAGCGAGCGAGGCGAACGGGATCGGCGCGCCGATCGCGACCGCCAGAGCGACGTCCCGATGCGCGACCTGACCTCGTGGAAGATCAGCGAGATGCGCAGCGTGGAGCTGAGGTGGCTGGCGATCTGGAAGAGGCGGCTGTTCTGCCCGCCGAACCAGATCGGCACGACGACGGCCTTCGAGCGCTGGATGAGCTGCGACGACGAACGGCTGCCAGCGCGCGTCCACCGCCGGCTTCCGGCCGAGCTTGTCGGGCGCGGTCGAGACGGCGCCGGCCGGAAACACCACCACCACGCCGCCCTTCTCCAGCTGCGCCCGCGCCGCCGCGCGCGAGGCGAGGTTGGTCTGCTCGCGCCTCCTCCGTCTCGCTGAAGTCGATCGGCAGGATGAAGTCCTGCACCTCCGGCGCGCGCATCAGCACGGCGTTGGTCAGGACGAGGAAGTCCGGCCGGACCTTGCTGACCAGCCAGGAAATCACGATGCCGTCGAGCACGCCGTAGGGGTGGTTGGCCACCACCACGACCGGGCCGGTCTTCGGAATCGCCGCAAGCGCATCGGGGTCATAGACGGACGTCGAGCGCGAGCGAGCGCACCGCCGCCTGCCAGAAGCTCTCGTCCGGGCGCGGGAACCGCTGGTTGTGGAGATACATCCGCTTCAGCTTCGGCTGGCCGGTCGCCTTCTCGACGAGCCGGATGACGCCGCGCTTCAGGGGCGGGTCGCTCGCGGTGGCGTAGCTGAAGAGATATTTGTCCATGAGATCGGGTCTGTTACGGCCTCGCGTCCGGAATATCTCTCGCACGCGACCGCCGTATGACAGGCGTTGTTTACGCTGACAAGACCGCCTTTTTGGCCAGGCGGTCGAAGTCCTGCAGTTCGGCGACCAGCGCCTCGAAGTCCTTGAGCGGCACCATGTTCGGCCCGTCGGAGGGCGCATGGTCGGGGTCCGGATGGGTCTCGATGAACACGCCGGCGACGCCGACCGCGACCGCCGCCCGCGCCAGAACGGGCACGAACTCGCGCTCGCCGCCCGACGAGGTCCCCTGCCCGCCCGGCTGCTGCACCGAATGGGTGGCGTCGAAGATGACCGGCGCGCCGGTCTCGCGCGCCATGATCGGCAGCGAGCGCATGTCGGAGACGAGCGTATTGTAGCCGAAGCTCACGCCGCGCTCGGTCACCAGAACGTCGGCCGCCCCGGCCGCGTCGAGCTTCGCTGACCACGTTCTTCATGTCCCAGGGCGCGAGGAACTGCCCCTTCTTGACGTTGACCGCCCGCCCGGTGCGCGCCGCGGCGACGAGCAGATCGGTCTGGCGGCAGAGGAAGGCCGGGATCTGCAGCGCGTCGACCGACCTCGGCGACGCAGCGCGCATTGGGCGCTCTCGTGCACGTCGGTGATGACCGGCAGGCCGAGCGTCTCCCGGATTTCGGCGAAGACCGGCAGCGCCGCCTCGAGCCCGAGCCCGCGCGCGCCGGAGCCCGAGGTGCGGTTCGCCTTGTCGAACGAGGTCTTGTAGACGAGGCCGATCCTGCGCCGCGCCGCGATCTCCTTCAGCGCCGCCGCCGTCTCGAGCGCATGCGCCCGGCTTTCCATCTGGCAGGGCCCGGCGATGACGGCGAGCGGCAGGTTCGCGCCGAATTTCGCCGCAAGCGGCCCGCGGCCGACCTGAACGATGGGGTTGTTGCGCACTTCCCGCGGTCCCGTTTCGCTGCGAGGGCCGGGTGTTTGAGGCAAAAGAGCGTTCATGGCAAGGACGGTTGGCGGCTTCACCTGCCCGCCCGGCGGATCCCTGACGATTTTGCGACCGGCGTCCCGTTTTCTGGGCGCAAGAATTGGCGCTTGTTAACAGCCGGATCGCGCGCCAGATGCTGCGATCCGACCTTCGCCAACCTTCCGGCGAACGAGCGCAATGCGCCAGAAACAGGGCCTAGGCTGAACGCGCGGGTTGCGCCATGAACGGTCGCTCCTCGACGCCCACGCGGCGCATTTGTTTCGCCGCGCGGCCGGCAGGTCGGCAGGCATGAACTTTAGACGCGTTTTCCGGCGAAGGCAGGCTGTTGTCTTCCCGATGCGGCTGTTGAATAGTCCCGACCAGCGACGAAAAGCGTTGGGCAATAGGCGATCGGGCGCAAGCAGAATGTGAGCGGCGCCATCGAGGGAGGAAAGAAATTGGAGGCCGCGGGCGCGCACGCGAACGACACGTTCGCCAAGCTTTTGCGGACGCATGCCGCGGTGCGGGGCGCCCGCCCCGCCTTTCGTCATAAGGATCTCGGCCTCTGGCAGACGTGGACCTGGGCCCAGGTCTACGACGAGACGCGCGCCATCGCCGTCGGTCTCCTCGCCATCGGCCTCGATCGGGGAGAGACGATCGCCATCGTTGGCGCGAACCGCCCGAGGCTCTACTGGTCGATCACCGCGGCGCAGATGATCGGCGCAGTTCCAGTGCCGGTCTACGCCGATTCCGTGGCGGACGAGATCGCCGCGGTGCTCGATCATTCCGAGGCCGGCGTCATCGTCGCCCAGGACCAGGAGCAGGTCGACAAGATCCTGTCGGTCCGCGGACCGGCTGCCGCGGCTCCGCCATCTGCTCTACGACGAACCGCGCGGCCTCGCCGACTACAACGGAGCCCGGCCTGCACGCGCTCGAAGCGGTCATGGCGAAAGGACGCGCCGCGCTCGCCGATGCGGCTGTGGCGGCCGATCTCGACCGGCGCATCGACGCCGGCCGTGGGGCCGACCCCTCCGTCATCCTCTACACTTCTGGCACGACCGGCCGTTCCAAGGGCGTGGTGTTGAGCGGCGAGCGCGCGATCGCCGCGGCGCGCGACACGGTCGCCTTCGACCGGCTCACCGACCGCGACGAGGTGCTCGCCTATCTGCCGCTCGCCTGGGTCGGCGACCATTATCTCAACTACGCCCAGGCCTACGTGGCGGGCTTCTGCATGGCTTGCCCGGAGAGCGCCGACACCGCCGGCGCAGACCTGCGCGAAATCGGGCCCGACCTATCATTTCGCTCCGCCGCGCGTGTTCGAGGCGCTGCTCACCGGGGTGCAGATCCGCATGGAGGACGCGGGCGCGCTCAAGCGCTGGCTCTACCGGCGTTGCATGGACGTCGCCCGGCGCTGGGGCGAGAAGATCGCCAACGGCGAGAAGGTCCCGTTCGGCGCACGGCTCGCCTACGGGCTCGGCGATCTTCTGATCTACGCCCCGCTCAAGAACGCGCTCGGCTTCTCCCGCGTCCGCGTGGCCTATACGGCGGGCGAGGCGATCGGCGACGACCTCTTCGCCTTCTATCGCTCGATCGGCCTCAATCTGAAGCAGCTCTACGGGCAGACGGAGGCGTTTCTGTTCATCACCGCCCAGGCCGACCGGGCCGTTCGGTCGGACGCCGTCGGCCCGCCCGCCCCCAATGTCGAGCTGCGCATCTCTCCGGACGGCGAGGTGCAGTTCAGGTCGCCCGGCATGTTCGTCGGCTATTTCCGCGAGGACGACAAGACGCGCGAGGCGATGACCGAGGACGGCTACGTCAGGACCGGCGACGCGGGCTTTTTCGAGCCGGACGGGCAGCTCAAGATCGTCGACCGCGCCAAGGACGTCGGCCGCCTCAGGAACGGCCAGATGTTCGCGCCGAAATACATCGAGAACAAGCTGAAGTTCTTCCCCAACATCCGCGAGGCGGTGGCGATCGGCGACGGGCGCGAATTCGTCACCGCCATGATCAACATCGAGCTCGCCTCGGTCGGCGACTGGGCGGAGCGGCACAACGTCTCTTACGCCTCCTACCAGGAGCTGGCCGCCAATCCGCGCGTCACCGCGATGATCGAAGAGCATGTCGACGCGGTCAATCACGCGCTGAACCTCGAGCCGGCCATGGCGGGGGCGCAGATCCGGCGTTTCCTCATCCTGCCGAAGGAGCTCGACGCCGACGACGGCGAGCTCACCCGCACGCAGAAAGTGCGCCGCCGCTTCATCGCCGAGCGTTACGCGCCGCTGATCGAAGGGCTGTACGACGGCGCCCGCGAGGCTTCGATCTCCGCCGAAATCACCTACGAGGACGGCCGCAAGGGCAAGCTCGCCGGAACCTCGCGCATCGTCGACCTGCCGCCCTACCCGAAAGCCAAGGAGGCGCTGCGCGGCATGAGCGGCGCGGCCGGCGACATCCTCCTTTCGCTCGAGAACGTCTCGCTCTCCTTCGGCGGCGTGCCCGCGATCTCGGACGTCTCGTTCGACATCCGCAAGGGCGAGATCCGCGCCATCATCGGGCCGAACGGCGCCGGCAAGACCTCGATGCTGAACGTAGTCAACGGCTTCTATCACCCGCAGAACGGCCGGATCACCTATCGCGGCCGGACGCGGGCGCGGATGAAGCCGCATGAGGCGGCCGAGCACGGGATCGCGCGCACGTTTCAGAACGTCGCCCTGTTCAAGGGCATGACGGCGCTCGACAACATCATGACCGGCCGCAGCCTCAAATGAAGCGGGGCCTCGTCTGGCAGGCCCTGCGGCACGGGCCGGCCCTCGCCGAGGAGATCGAGCACCGGCGCGCGTGCGAGGAGATCATCGACTTCCTCGAGATCGAGCACATCCGCAAGACGCCGGTCGGCGCCCTGCCCTACGGCTTGCAGAAGCGGGTCGAGCTCGGCCGGGCGCTCGCGATGGAGCCGAGGCTCCTGTTGCTCGACGAGCCGATGGCCGGCATGAATCTCGAGGAAAAGGAAGACATGAGCCGCTTCATCGTCGAGGCCAACCGGCTGCGGGGCGCAACGATCGCGCTCATCGAGCACGACATGGGCGTCGTCATGGACCTTTCCGACCGGGTGGTCGTGCTCGAATACGGCCGCAAGATCGCCGACGACGTTCCCGCGGCCGTCAAGGCGGATCGGAAGGTGATCGACGCCTATCTCGGCGTGGGGCATTAGGCGCATGGACCTCCTGCACGCGGTTTTCGTCGACCCTTTCGCGCAGATGATCGCGTCGCCCGATCTTCTGGCGCAGACGATCTGGGAGGGCTTCGTCGGCGGCGTCCTCTACTCGCTGATCGCGCTCGGCTTTGTGCTGATCTACAAGGCCTCGGGCGTGTTCAATTTCGCGCAAGGGCATCATGATGGTGTTCGCCGCCCTGACCCTGGTCGGCCTGCACGAGAAGGGCGTCCCCGCCGGAATCGCCCTCGTCCTCACCGTCGCCGTCATGTACGGGCTGGCGGTCGGCATCGAGCGGCTGGTGCTCAGGCCGCTGGTCAACCAGCCCGACATCATTCTTCTCATGGCGACGTTCGGCGTCACCTATTTCCTCATCGGCCTCGGCGAGCTTGTGTTCGGCGGCAACCCGAAGTCGATGATCACCAAGGAGCTCCTGCTGCCGGACGGCTCGATCGACCTCAACGTCCTCGGCGGCAAGGTCGAGTTGCAAAAGCTCGACATCGCCGCGGCGGCGATCGCGATGATCATGGTGGCGGGGCTCGCGCTGTTCTTCCAGAAAACGCGCATCGGCCGGGCGCTGCGGGCGGTCGCCGACGACCATCAGGCGGCGCTGTCGGTCGGCATATCGCTGAACCAGATCTGGGTCATCGTCTGGTTCACCGCCGGGGTCGTGGCGCTGGCGACCGGCGTCTTCTGGGGCGCGCGCTCGGAGGTGTCCTTCGCGCTGCAGGTCGTCGCGCTGAAGGCGCTGCCGGTCTTGATCCTCGGCGGGCTGACCTCGGTCCCGGGCGCGATCGTCGGCGGCCTCATCATCGGAATCGGCGAGAAGCTCGGCGAATTCTACTGGGGGCCGCTTCTCGGCGGTGGCATCGAAAGCTGGCTCGCCTACGTGATCGCCCTCGCCTTCCTGTTGTTCCGCCCGCAGGGCCTGTTCGGGGAGAAGATCATTGAGCGGATTTGACCCTATCCCTTCTCCCCGCTCGCGGGCAGAAGGTGGCGCGAAGCGCCTGATGAGGGGCTGCGCGGACCGACGCAAGTCCGCCCTGCCCCTCACCCCGGCCCTCTCCCCGCGCGCGGGGAGAGGGGGACAGGGGCTCTGACATGTTCTACCGCGAAGCCGGCCAGTACAAGACGACCTATGCGGCCGACATGGCGATCTTCCCGATCCGCCAGGACCGCTACGGCCTCGCGCTGATCCTCTTCGTCGCCTTCGTCGTGATCCCGGCGTTCGGCGGCCAGTTCCTGCTCGACACGATGATGATCCCGTTCCTCATCCTGTCGCTCGCGGCGATCGGGCTCAACCTGCTGACAGGATACACGGGCCTTCTCTCGCTCGGCACCGGGGCCTTCATGGGCGTCGGCGCCTACGCCTGCTATAAGCTCGAGACCTATTTCCCGCAGGTCGACATCCTGGTCTGGATCGTCGCGAGCGGCTTCGTCTCGGCGCTCGTCGGCGTCGTCTTCGGCCTGCCGAGCCTGCGCATCAAGGGTTTCTACCTGGCGGTAGCGACGCTGGCGGCGCAGTTCTTTCTCGACTGGTGCTTCGCGCGCGCGCCGTGGCTCGTCAATTACAATATTTCGGGCGCGATCGAGGCGCCGACCGAGACGCTGTTCGGCGTGCCGGTCACCGGTCCGACCGCGGCCCCGGTCACGCGCTATCTCGTCGTGCTGACGATCGTCGTCGCCATGGCCTGGATCGCCTCCAACATCGTGCACGGGCGGATCGGGCGCATGTGGATGGCGGTGCGCGACATGGACATCGCCGCCGAGCTGATCGGCATCCGGCTCCTGCGCGCGAAATTGCTCGCTTTCGCGGTGTCGTCGTTCTACGTCGGGGTCGCGGGCGCGCTGATGGTGTTCCTCTGGCTCGGGGCGGCGGAGGCCGAGGCTTTCAACATTGATCTTTCGTTTCAGATCCTGTTCATCATCATCGTCGGCGGCCTGGGATCGATCGTCGGCGCCTTCTTCGGCGCGGCGGTCATGCATCTCATGCCGATCGCGCTGCGCGCGCTGCCGGCGACGCTCGGCCTCTCGATCGAGTCGGCGCGGATCGACCAGTTGACCTTCATGGTCACGGGGATTTTGATTATCCTGTTCCTGATCGCCGAGCCGCACGGGTTGGCGCGGCTCTGGCAAACCGCGAAGCAGAAATTGCGCGTCTGGCCGTTCCCCTACTGATCGGGCGCGTGAATGGAAACCACAAAGGAGGAAACGCGAATGAAAAAGGCCTTGTTGAAGAGCGCGGTCGCCGCACTGGCTCTCAGTCTCGCGCTGCCGATCGCAGCCGGCGCCGAAGACTCGATCTACGTGCCGCTGTTCACCTACCGCACCGGCCCCTTCTCCAACTCCGGCACGCCGATCGCCGACGGCATGCACGACTATCTGACCATGCTCAACGAGCGCGACGGCGGCGTCGGCGGCGTCAAGCTCCTCGTCGACGAATGCGAGACCGGCTACGACACCAAGAGGGGCCTCGAGTGCTACGATTCGGTCAAGCCGAAGAGTCCGGTCATGGTCAATCCGTGGTCGACCGGCATCACGCTGTCGCTGATCCCCAAGGCTTCGGTCGACAAGATCCCGATCCTGTCGATGGCCTACGGGCTCTCGGCCTCGGCCAGGGGCGACATCTTCCCCTGGATCTTCAATCCGCCCGCCACCTATTGGGACGGCCTGTCGGAAATCCTCAAATACGCCGGCGGCGGCTCGATGGACGCGCTCAAGGGCAAAACGATCGGCTACCTCTATTTCGACGCCGGCTACGGAAGAGAGCCGATCCCGATGTTCCAGGCGCTCGCCAAGGAGGTCGGTTTCAATCTCAAGCTCTATCCGGTCGCGCCGGCGAACATGCAGGACCAGTCGGCGCAGTGGCTCGACATCCGCCGCGACAAGCCCGACGTGCTCGTGATGTACGGCTGGGGCGCCATGAACCCGACCGCGATCAAGGAGGCCGTCAAGAACAAATTCCCGATGGACAGGTTCATCTCCATCTGGTGGCCGAACGACGGGGACGCGGCATCCGCCGGCGGCGGCGCCAAGGGCTTCAAGATGCTCAACTGGCACGGCACGGGGACGAACTACCCGGCCCTCGCCGACATTGAGAAGCTCGTCATCGACAAGGGCAAGAGCCAGGCGCCGAAAGGCGAGATCGGCCAGGTGCTCTACAACCGCGGCGTCTACAATTCGGTGCTGATCGCCGAGGCGATCGCGGAAGCTCAGAAAATCACCGGCAAGAAGGTCGTCACCGGCGCGGACGTGCGCCGCGGCCTCGAAAACCTCAACCTCGACGCGGCGCGCTTCAAGGCGCTCGGCCTCGACGGCTTCGCCGGCCCGCTGAAGACGACCTGCATCGACCACAACAGCCACTCCGCCACCTTCGTCCAGCAGTGGGACGGCGCGAAATGGGTGAGGGTCAGCGATCTCATCGCCCCCGATTCGGCCAAGGTGGAGCCGTTGATCGACGAAGCCGCCAAGGCCTACGCCGAGAAGAACGCCGGCTGGCCCAAGCGAACCGAGCCGTGCGACAACAAGTGAGCAGGCAAGCCCTCATCCGGCGCTTCGCGCCACCTTCTCCCGCAAGCGGGAGAAGGGAACGCGCCCCCTCTCCCGCTTGCGGGAGAGGGCCGGGGTGAGGGCAAGCTATGACTCAATCAGAGCCACCCATCCTCGACGTCGAGAACATCGAGGTCGTCTACAACGCGGTCGCGCTCGTGCTGAAGGGCGTGTCGCTCGGCGTGCCGAGGGGCGGGATCGTGGCGCTGCTCGGCGCCAACGGCGCGGGCAAGACCACGACCTTGAAGGCGATCTCGAACCTTCTGCGCGCCGAGCGCGGCGAGGTGACCAAGGGCGCGATCCTGTTCGACGGCGAGCGGGTCGACCGCCTGTCGCCGAACGACCTGGTGCGGCGCGGCGTGATCCAGGTGATGGAGGGCCGCCACTGCTTCGGCCATCTGACGATCGAGGAGAACCTGCTCACCGGCGCCTTCACCCGCCGCGACGGCCGGGCGGCGGTGCTGCGCGATCTCGACGCCGTCTATTCCACCTTTCCCCGCCTCGGAGAGCGCCGCCGGACTCAGGCGGGATACGCGTCGGGCGGCGAGCAGCAGATGTGTGCGATCGGCCGGGCGTTGATGTCGCGCCCGAAGCTCATTCTGCTCGACGAGCCGTCGATGGGCCTCGCCCCGCAGGTGGTCGAGGAGATCTTCGAGATCGTGCGGGGCCTGAACGAGCGCGACGGGGTGTCGTTCCTGCTCGCCGAGCAGAACGCCAACATCGCGCTCAGCTACGCGCGTTTCGGCTATATTCTGGAGACCGGCCGGGTCGTGCTCGACGGCGCCGCCGAGGCGCTGAGATCCAACGAGGACGTGCGCGAATTCTATCTCGGCGTCGCCGGCGCGAGCCGGCGCTCGTTCAAGCACGTCAAGACCTACAAGCGCCGCAAGCGCTGGCTGGCGTGAAGACGGAGGACGTCGACCTCGCCCTCATCCGGGTTCGGCGGAGAACACCAGATCGGGATAGCGCTTCGGCGACCGGCTGCGCGTGCTCCACTCCCGGCGCCCGCATGCAGGAGGTCGAGCGCTGAGCCGGCAGGGACCAGCCTTTCTTCTCAGGCTCCGGACGAGAGAAGGTGACCCCCGCCTTCCCCTCCAGCAAACGAACGCCGGTGGCTGGACCGGGCCGCTGTGCGGGGTTAGCTTTTCTTTGAACGCTCGGAGGCCGCCGCGATGACGGGCATCGAAAGCGCCGTCGCCGGCGCCGGGCATGGTGACCGCGACTCCCTCGGCCTGGCGTGGCTCTCGCTCGCGTCAGGCTGCACCGATGTGCTGAGCTTTCTGAAGCTCGGCGATCTCTTTGCTTCGGCCATGACCGGCAACAGCGCGCTGCTCGCGATTGCGCTCGCGCGCGGGGAGATGTTGCCTGCGTCACGCTCGCTCACGGCTCTCGTCGGCTTCATGCTCGGCGCTTCCCTCGCGACGGTGATGCGCCTCCGCGGGCGAGAGCGGCAGAGCGCGACGCGCAGCCTCCGGTCCTTGCTGTTGATGGAGATCGTCTTGCTCGCCGGCTGCGCGGCGCTCTGGAGCGCCAGTCCCGATCCCATCCAGGGCGAGGCTCTTTATTGTGTCGTTCTGCTCCTCGCTGTGAGCATGGGCGTCCAGGGCGTCGCCGCCCGCCACGTCAATGTGTCCGGCATCAGCACCGTCGTCTTTACCAGCGTGCTGATCAGCATGGCGATGTCCATCACCACAAGGCTCGTCGGCCGCGCCAACCCGTCGGCGCCGGCCGCCGAGACGGGGCAACATGTCAGCACGTTCGCCGCCTACCTCGTCGGGGCGGCGCTCGCGGCCGTCATGGTCTCGCACGCCCTCGGCTGGCTTCTCTGGGTCCCGATGGCCGCGGTGCTGTTCGCTCTCTTCTGCTGGGAGCTCCCGGATCGCCGGCAAAGGGGCGCCCGGTGAAGTCGGGATGCGCCGATCGCGGTCCTGCCGTTCGCAGCGGGGCAGACGGCGTCGGAAAGGTGACGAGGCTTGCCCTCCAAAATCCGTCAAGACGGAATTCTCTTGCCAAGGCAGAAATAATGTTCCATATTTGTTCCACCGAAGCGGGCGCCGCGGCGCGCTTCGAACTCGAGCGGCGCGCCTGACGGAAAGAACGAGCGGCTGGAAATGGCGCCGCAAGCCTTTGAGAAGATTAAATCGGGGGATGACTTTGCCCCTGCCCCGCGTCGGAAAGCCGGAAATGAGCCCGGCGAGCCGGCGCTTGTACGGCCGTCACGGTCAGAGCGATCGTCGCTCGAAGCCGCCGCAGCGGCGCTGCGCGAAAGGACGCGTTCCGCCGAGGAGGCGGACTAAAAAAGGTGGCCCAGTTGCAGATTTTGGCGCCTAAGCTCTTGAATAGGCCCGCCCACGAATTGTCCTGCAAGGAGGCAGGCCATGCCTGAAACGAGGAGTCGAATGGACAAGAGTGAGTCAGCGGACGGGCTCAGCATTCTCGCCCGCCGCAAGATCGAGGCCGAGATCATCGCCCCGATCTACGACGAGATGGTCAAGGCGATCGGCGCGGAGAAGGCGCGCGAGATCCTGCGCGCCGCGATCCGCCGCGCCGCGATCGCCTTCGGCGCCGACATCGCGAAGCTCGCGCCGGGCGGCGCCGACCTGGAAAGCTTCAAGTCGATCCTGCCCCTCTGGTCGAAGGACGATGCGCTCACAATCGAGGTGCTCGACGCCAAACCCGGCGTTCTCGACTTCAACGTCACCCGGTGCCGTTACGCCGAGACCTACCGCGCCATGGGCCTCGGCGATATCGGCGACCTTCTCTCATGCTGTCGCGACGGCGCCTTCTGCGAAGGCTACGACCCTCGCATATCGCTGACCCGCACCCAGACGATCATGGGCGGGGCGAGCCATTGCGACTTCCGCTACAGGGTCGCCGCAGCCGAGAAGAAGCCGGGGCCAGAGCGCTAAAGCGCGGCTTTCCGGACCCCGTGCGACGACGGCAAGGAGAGAACCATGCGCCATCTGCCGCTCTTGTGCATCGTAGCCTCGCTCCTTGCGCCGATCGGGGCGCGAAGCGCTGAAGCGTTGGAAACCCGACCGGCTGGCATCAACCAGGCGCGTTGGATCGAGGTCGGCGGCGAAGCGAGCGTCGACGTTGCGCCCGATTTCGCCAGGGTGACGCTTGGCGTCACGACGACAGGCAAGGACGCGGGCGAGGCGGTAGCGGCCAACGCCAAGGCCCTGAATGCGCTCATCTCGGTGCTCAAGGGCGAGGGAGTCGCCGCGGCCGACATTCAGACCTCGAGCCTCTCGATCACGCCGCAATTCTCCAATTCCCGCTCCCCCTCTGAGAACGAGCAATCGATCGTCGGCTACGCCGTGAGCGACATGGTGACGGTGACCGAGCGCGACATTTCCCGCCTCGGCGCGCTGATCGACAAGGCGGTCGGCGCCGGCGCCAACGCGATGTACGGTGTCGCCTATGGCGAGAACGACCCGAGCAAACTTCTCGACAAGGCGCGACCTCTCGCGGTCGCCGACGCGAAGCGCAAGGCCGAAATCTACGCGGCCGCCGGCGGCGCCAAGATCGGCCGGCTGATGGAGCTCAGCGATCTGACCGGCGCGCAGCCGCTGCCATTCGCCCGGCGTCCCGTGGCCGCGATGAGCGCCGCCGCGGCTCCGACGCCGATAGAGGCGGGCGCCGACCGCCTGACCGTCTCCGTCACGGCGCGCTTCGAACTGACCGAATAGTTCGGCGTCCGGCAATGCGAGGATGAGTTTATGTGCCGAAACATTCGCCCGCTGTTCAATTTCGATCCTCCCGCGAGCGAGGAGGAAATCCGCGCCTCCGCGCTTCAGTTCGTGCGAAAGGTGAGCGGGTTCTCGAAACCCTCGCGCGCCAATGCCGAGGCCTTCGACCGGGCGGTTGACGAGGTCGCTGAGGCGGCCCGCAAACTGATCGCCACTTTGCGCAGCGCGTCGCCGCCACGCGACCGCGAGACGGAGGCGCTCAAGGCGCGCGAGCGGTCGCGGCCTAGGTTTGCCTGAGACGCGTATGTAGGGGGCAATCGTCGACCGCGCCGGCCAGGTCGCCGACCCGGCCGTACAGGGCGCCGTCTCATCGATAGGCGCTAACCGGGGGCCCTCTCCAATCCCGCAGCGCGTCGGCGAGCGGACGATAAACCTCGACCTTTAACGGATGGCAGCGCGCTTCGTCGCTCGAATGGCTCGAGCCGCAATCTCCGCCCGGGCAAGCCGAGAGCGCGCCGATCAGGTCGATCTCGGCGAAAAATTCGATGAAATCGCCCGGGCGAACCGGGCTCGCCTTCATGAAGTAACGATGGTCGTCGCGGGTGAAGCCGGTGCACATGAAGACGTTCAAGACGTCGTGAACATGCGGCTCGGCTTCATCGAACGAAAGCTCCATGCGCGCCGCGAGCGCGCGCGTGAGATTCGAATGACAGCAGTGGTGATAGTCGACGCCGGTCAGCAAGCGATTGGTGTAGGGGTCGCAGCGCGTGCCGATCACGTCATGAACGCTGGCGCCGTCGGCGTCGAAACCGTACCAGTCGAGCGTGTCGCAGGTGATCGTCGCCATCGGCCTGAGATAAGGCAGCGTGCTCCACAGGCGGTCCCCGGCGCTCACATGCGTCCCATGCAATGCGCGAGTCTTGCCGCTGAAGAAGCGCTCGGAAAGGTCGGCCGCGTGCCAAAGGTTCAGATCGCCGACCTGCGACCCCTCGACGGCGACGATGCGGAAGAGATGCCCGGCCGGAACGTCGAAGGTCCGCGCCTCCCGCGGCGGCACGATCGTCTCGCCGATCTTCGCCATTCCGGCGCGGGCGGTGTCGTAGAAGGCGGCGTCGTAGGCCGCGAGCTTCTCGGTGGGGTAAACGACGACGGGCGTCGCGGCCTTGCGAGCCTCGGCGTCGGGCGGCGGCTTGTGCGAGAACCGGACCATCCCCTGGAAGTTAATCGAAGCGGCCGCTCGGGCAAGGAGGTGATCAAGCCGATAGACGAGCGGGCCGTGGTGGCCTGCTCCTCGGCTCGGAGCAGAAACGACGGAGCACTCAGGCGCGAGTTATCCGTGTTTTTTGATGAACAGGCAACCTTCGTTAGTAATTTTCGGGAGCTCAGAAATCCGCCCTGACGCCAGAAATTCCCGGTTTTTCTCTGTGGCCGGGAAGTTGGCCGCACTGGAGGCCGCGGGTCGGGGCTGTGTTCTGACGCCGGGAACTTTCTCAACCTGTACATATTCTTCGTGCCGCGAGAATTTCCGCATCAGGACTTGGAAAGCCGATGAGAGCACTGAGCATCGCCGTCGCCCTGATCGGCCTTGCGGCCCTCGTGCAGCCCGCCCTGCAGCTGAACCTCCCCGCCGCGCTGCTTGGCGCGGTCGTCCTCGTCTGCGCCGTTACGACGTTCCGCTCAGCTGCGATATCGAGCTTCCTGAAAATATTCGTCGGCGTCTTCTCGACCGAAACTTTGGTGTTCGGGCTGAGCCTCGTCGCCGCACGGACAGGCTACTGGCCGAGCGCTTTTGCGCAGGAGCGGCCGCCCGAACTCGCTGGCGCTCACCGTGGCGATCTTCTCAATTCTGGTCTACGTGGTGGCGCAATTTCCGACGGTCGGACAGATCAAGCACATCGCCGACCGCTATTTCAACGCGGGGGAAACGGCGCGCGCCCGCATCTGGCCCTTTCCCGCCTATGTTGCGCGGGAGAGACGCATCGCCGTCGCGATGGTCGTCTTTCTCGTCCTCATTAATCAGGCCGAGGTCGCCATCACCGTGCGGCTGAATTTCTTCAATCGCGCCTGGTTCGACGCCATTCAGAACCGCAACCAGTCTGTGTTCTGGCAGCAGCTCCTGCTCGTCTTCACGCCCTATGCATTCACCTACGTGGCGATGACCGTCGTCGAATTCTTCTTGCAATCGATGCTGGTGATCCGGTGGCGGACCTGGCTCACCGATCATTTCGTCTCGCGCTGGCTCAATCAGCATAATCACTACCGCATCAGCCTCGTCGAGGGGCAGACCGACAACCCCGACCAGCGCATTCAGGAAGATATTTTCCGCTTCATCAACGGGGGCTCCGACGGCTCCAATACGGCGTACGGATTATACGATTTCTCCATTCTCTTGATCGCGACCGTCACGACGCTCGTTTCGTTCTCCGTCGTGCTGTGGAGCCTGTCGCAATCCTTCACGCTGCCCGGAACGGACACAATTCGTTCGACTTTGCGATCGATCATGCACAAGCGCTGAGCGAGGCCGGCCCCGTGCCCGTCGCCGCTCCCGCCGGCGCCTCGGCGATCGATGTCGATGATCTCGAATTGTCGCTTCCCGATCGAGGGCCGATCGTCGAACTCGACCATCTCGAGCTGAAGGCGCACGAAAACGTCGTTCTTTCCGGCCCATCGGGTGCCGGAGAGTCGACGCTGTTCCGCGCAATTTCCGGCGTCTGGCCCTATGGCGAGGGCCGTATCGCGACGCCGGCGGGCGTCCAAGTGATGGTGGTCCCACCGAAGCCCTATATTCCGATCGGCGCGCTGCGCTCGGCCGTCACCTATCCGGCGGTTCCAGGAACCTACACGGACGACGATATCCGCGCCGCGCTCACGGACGCACATCTCGGCCACCTCGTAAACGAACTCGACCACGAGGAGGTCTGGTCGCAGCGCCTGTCGAGCGGCGAGCAGCAGCGCCTGGCCCTGGCGCGCGCTCCTGATGCGGCCGGACTGGCTTTTCCTCGACGAATCGACATCCGCCGTCGACGAGAAGCTGGAGGCGCAGCTCTACGCCGTGCTGGCGCGTCGACTCGCCGGGACGACGATCGTGTCGATCGGACATCGTTCGGCGGTGGTCGGGCTCCACCAACGCCACCTCGAAATGACCCCGGAAGCCGATCGCTTCACGCTGCGCGACGCGACTAAGGCCGTTGCGGCAGGGCAGTAGGGTGGCTTCCAAACCGTTCTGCTTGGCGCTCGCTTCATCCGCGCCAGGGGAACGTCCAGGTCTCGGTCAGCGCCTTAGTCCCGGCGCGCAGAAAGACGCGTAGATCGGTGCTCTGACCCGGCTCGACCGCGACATCGACGCCGGCGCGGAAGCCGCGGGTGTGGGCGTTGGGGGTGAGGAAGGTGCGTAAGATCCGCCCGTTCGAAGCGGTGGCGATCGTCTCCACCAGCGAGGGGTCGCTCATATAGTAGGAGAGGTCGCCGCCGGAGAAGTCGATAAGGAACCGCGTCGCGCCGGGCGGGGGCGATTCGGCTGCGCCGAGCGCCCGCGGCGCCACGTGGAAGGTGGCGACCGTGCGACCTGCTGGAGTCAGCGCCTGGTCCAGCGTCAGCGCGGTGATTCGATAGCCGTAGATCAGGGATTTTGCGGCGTCGAGCCCTTTCTTGGGCGCCCAGGCGGCGACGATGTTGTCGTTGGTCTCGTCGCTGGTCGGAAGCTCGAGAAGCTCCACGCTGCCCTCGCCCCAGCCCTCGCGCGGCTCGATCCAATAGCTCGGCCTGAGCTCGTAGGCGAGCTCGAGGTCCTGATAGCTGGAGAATTCGCGGTCCCGTTGCAGGAGCCCGAAACCGCGCGGATTCCGGTCGAGGAAGACCGAGACCGCGGGCGCGACCGGGTTGCTGAGCGGGCGGCAGATCCATTCGCCGGTCCCGGTGTGCATGAGCAGCCCATCGGAATCGTGCAATTCGCCTCGGAAGTCGTCAGCGAAGCGATGATCGTTCTCGCCCACGAAGAACATCGAGGACAAGGGTGCAAGCCCCAGCGCCGGAACGGCCTTGCGGGCGAATAGGGTAACGCTCGCCTCGATATAGGTCTCCTGGCCGGGAACGAGGTCGAAGCGGAAGGCGCCGGTCGCCGACTTGGCATCGAGCAGCGCATAGACGACGATATGATCGGCCATTGGGTCCGGGGTGTCGATCCAGAACTCCCGGAAAAAGGGGAACTCCTCATTGAGCCCCCGGCCGGCGCCGATCGCGAGCCCCCGCGCGGACAGTCCATAGCGTTGCCCGCGGCCGAGAAGACGGAAATAGCTGGCGCCGAGGAACGACACAACCTCGTCCCAAACATGCGGGGCGTTGATGGGAAAGCGCAGGCGGAAGCCGGCGAAGCCGATGTTGACCGGCAGGTTCCCCTCGACCTTGGTCCGGCCGTAGTCGAACAGGCTCGGCGTATAGGGGATCGGCGCCGGGATCCCGTCGCGCAGCACGTTGATGACGACGGGCCGCTTGTAGAGATGGCCGAGATGAAAGAGCTCGAGTCGGAAATTGGCGTTGACCTGCTGCCCAAGCAGCGCCTTGTCCGACTTGAAGCGAATGTCGCGCCAGGCGTCGAAGTCGAGATTGGCGAGGCCGTTGGGCAGCGGCGGAACGGCGGCGTCGTAGGGCGCCGCCGCCAGATCGTGTGCGCGCTTCACGACGTCCTGGTAGCCGAACGGCGGCGCGCCTCCCGCGCCGCCCTGCGGCGCGTCTGTCTGAGCGGCCGCGTGGGCGACGAAGCGAGCGCCCGAGGCGGCGAGGGCGCTGGCGATGAGCGCGCGGCGTGACATTTTGGGCATGGAGGTCATTCGAAAGGGACGGTCTTGCCTCGGCGGGGGCCTAACCTGAGCCCAGAACAAAGCAAATCCGTCCGCCTAATAGGGCCACCAGCCGAAGGGGCCGGCCGAATATGGTTGCACGACCGCCTCGACGCCGAAACTGAAGTTGTCGTTGACCCGGTAGTTGACCCCGACGCCGAGTTTGCCGACGGCCTGGACCGCCCCGGGGCCGGAGAAGACGGCGTTGAGGTTGTCGAGCGGACTGAAGGAGGCGACACGGCTCGGACGGGCGAGGTCGACGCCCGCGATCACGTAGGGAGTGAGCTGTCCCATCTGGTAGCCGACGACCGCGGAGCCGCCGGCGAAGGCGGTCCCGGTGAATTGCGAGAAGCCGTTCGGGGTCGCCCAGGAAAAAGGCTCGTAGCCGCTCGAAGCCCGGACACCGACGACGACGCCGTTGTCGAACGCGTGGTCGTAGCCGAGATAGCCCTCGCCTCCGACCCCGCCCGTAACCCCCTTGCCGCCCCAGGCCGAGATCCCCGCGCCGACGTAAAGCCCCGACCAGGGATTCCAGGCGGGCTCGCCCGGATTCGCGGTCAGCGCCGGATAGTCCGCGGGGGCGTTGGGCAGGTCCGCGGCCGAAGCGGAGGCGGACTGGAGAAAGAACGCCGCGGCGCAGGCGGCCGGGACGGCGCAGATGCGAACCACGACGGTCATGGGCCAACCACGAACACGGGACTCCCCGCGTCCGGTATGCCGGGTCGAGTGCGGCGGATTCATGGCGTCTCGCCGTGCGACGGCGACGTGCCCTAGCGCCGCGGCCTCGCTGTGCCTCGAGCAGGGTCGGCGGCTCGCCTTTTGCCCCGGTCGTGCAGACGATCGGCCGCGGGGCGCGGAACGTCGACGGCAAACTGGGCGCCTTCAAGATGCGTGCGCCGGGCGACGGGCAGATCCGGTCCTGAGGCTTTCGGGGCGCTAACGCCGTTTTAGCGCCGATTTAGCGTCGCGACCTCGATTTCTCAATGGCTTAGACCCCCGTTTAGCGTCGCGCCAAAAATTCGCCTTCTGGATGTCCAGATTATACTATATTATAATGTATATATCCTTGTCGCTGCGCTAGCGCGATTACGGAGCCGCCCCCCAAGTTCGGCGGCTGCCCTTTTCGACCCTCAGAGAGTTTCGACGAGCGGCGCCGCCCGGCTTCAGGTTTGGATGAAATCAACCGCGCCCGCCCGCATGGCTCGCCATGGCGATATCGCCTGGCCGGTGATGACGATCGCCGGCTTTTTGCTGCCGGCCGCCGAGCCGGGCCAGCATTTCAAGCGGCCCGCAAATCTCCGCCAAGGACGGCAGCGCCCTATCGATGGCGCCGGTCAGCAGCGCGCAAGAGACGACCGCCGTTGCCTCCGACGAGCTCGCCAAATGGCCCAAATGGAGAGCGGTAAGGAACAACGGGGACCGATGAACGCATTTCCGAACATTCTCAGGCCCTGCCGTTGCTCCGTCCGAGACATGATTGCCCTCCAAAAGGGACACCATGCGCCGGATAGTCACGTGCTACCTAGACCCACAGTTCCCCCCTACGCCGCGCCGCGACTGCGCCGCGGCCTCGCTCTGGACAAGGCGCTGGCCGGCGCCTATAAGCCCTCTTGATCCGGATGCGCAGGCTTGCGCCGCATGGGCCCAGGTAGCTCAGTTGGTAGAGCACGTGACTGAAAATCACGGTGTCGGTGGTTCGATTCCGCCCCTGGGCACCATCTCGTTCCAAGCCCTTTGAAATTATTGAACTTTTAGCCCCTATTTGTGCCACTTTTCGACCCCGGAGGCTTAGGTGGCACACTTTCGTTCCCGAAACGTGCCTTGATCAGTTTCTTCCCTCCAATGTCGGCCAATAGGTCGCGGTCACGCTTCTTGGTGTAGCGGTCCGTCTCCTTCAAGGTCGCGTGGCCCGCCCAAGCCGCAAGCTCCTGCGTCGTGAGGCCATGGTGCGACGCGACGGTCAGGAAGGCTTTCCGCAATCCATGCGCGGACGATCCCTTGAGCGCCGCCTTGTCGCACTGATCCCGGAACCAATTGCCGAAACCGGCGGGGGTGAACGGCTTGCCGAACTCCGTCACGAGAAAGGTCAGCTGATCGCGTGGGACGAGATTGAGGACCTCCTGCAACGGAGGCAGGATCGGAATGCGCAGCTGCTTGCCGCCCTTCTGCTGCTTGAACTCCAGGCGGCCGTCCTTGACGTGCTGTCGGCCGAGGCCGACGACGTCGCCGCGACGCTGGCCGGTGTAGAGCAGGAGCGCCAGCGCCAGGTGCGCCTTGGTGCCGGGCGAATGGACCTCCATGAAACGCTCGACCTCGCCCATGGTCCAGGGCCTGAAACCCTCCGAATTTGTCTTGATCCTCACCGTCCCTTCGACCGGATTGCTCTTGGCGTGGCCACGCGGAATCGCCCAGCGGAACATGGCGGACACTACCTTGCGCCGGTCGTTCGAGGCTTCCGGGGTCGCGCGCTTGCGGTCGAGGAGCTTCTGCAGGTTCGCCGAAGTGAACTGGTGGACCGGCATGTCGCCGACTAGCTTGGCGCTCCCCGGCTGGAGCGGCTCGCGGCACAGTTCCTCCAGATGCCGCCGCCTAATGTACTTGGTCCGCCCCGTCAGCGTCGTGTCTTTGGTGAGGAAGGCGAAATATGCCTCACATAAGGCCCCTAGGCTTCCGTGGGCGGCCTTTGTCGCCGGGCCTGGGGGTTTGGATAGGCCAAACTCGACCCCATTCAACGGGGCCGCATAGAGCGGCCCGAGGCGCGGATCGTCGTGTCGCTCGATGCCGGGGAGCCGGATCATCTTCCTGCCCGGCAGGCGCACGTAAAATCGCGGCTTGCCGTGCCGGTTCGGCTTGTAAAGCAGGTATTTCACGTCGGCCTCCTGCCTACGCGACGGTCCACTCACCGGCGGACCCCGGACTATGCGTCTCGGAGCCGGCGTATGGCAAATCGTCGAACCACTTCTCGACCTCCTGCCGCTTCCAGACCTTGCGGCTGTTGATTTGGCGAGCCGGCGGCATACGCCCATCGGCGACCATCTGGTCGAACAGCACGGGGCTGACGCCGATCAGCTCGGCAGCCTCAATTCGGGACAGGCCGATACGCACCTGTGGTGGGATCAGATACTGTTTCGACATTGCCCCCTCAAACACTGCGCGATATACCATGGTGGTATATAGAAACCGATTTGAACGTGTCAACCACCGTGGTACATCATTTTCATGAGCAGAACCGACCCGCAAATGAGCATTCGCCTGCCGGGGGACCTCAAGCCCCGCTTAGTCCGGGCCGCACAGGCCAACGGCCGGACGATCAACGCCGAGATCGTAAGCCGGCTTCAGCGGAGCTTTGTCGACGCCCCATCCGAGGCGCTCCCTGAGGATGTGATAAAAGCCGTCCTCGATACCCACCAGATGGTCGAGGCACTACTTGAGCTTGTCACTGAGGTCCCCGGCGGGGTCGATGCACTCGGGCTCAAGAACAAGGGTTAGTGCCCTACACAGCCAGTCGGATGCGGGTATTGCATCTCGCATCGACGCCCGCGCAGTTGATTGCAGAGAGTTCCGCCCACCGGAACCCGCCGGCGAACCCGATCACCAACAGCGCCCGGACGCGGGCTGGCTTAACCCCATTTTTTCCGGTCCTTGAGTTCGAAGCTGATCTGGTTCCGTTCGCGACGGCCCCGCCCGCTGCGCGGCGCGCAAGACGCGGGCGATGTCGGCCTGCGTTATGTTCGCCGCGCGGCGGCTCATCGCCCTACACCCCTCGGTCCCATTTCAGTGGCCGGCCTGGTCCTCACGAACCTCCCCTTCCTTTGGGTGCGGTCACTCGCGCTTGGACTTGGCGATCCGAACTTGAACAGATCGATACGGTCCTGAGTTGAAATGGGAGGGCGTCGCGGGGGAACAGCTCCTTGCAATTGACTGCAGAAATTTCATTCTTCACCCCAGCTCGATGGTGACAACGGACCCGTTCAACATCGCGTAGATTACCGTGTCAATGAAATTTCTGCAGTCAATTGGCAACTGGGAGATTGCTAAACTTACGGCGAAGTCATGCGCCTTCAAGTTCATCTTCGTGCTCAGCGCATCGAGGATGACCGCGTTCATCGCGCAGTTGCGCTTGGCGGCTTCCCGAGCGAGCCATGCTTTGAGGTCGTCAGGAAGGCGAAGGTTGAGACGGTAGAGGTTTTTGCTCGAAGACATGCTTTTCTCCTTCTTTTTTGCGTAAGCTGCATTCATCATCATTAACTCTCCGTTATTTGTGGCATGTCCTGAGACGAAACGAGAGCTCGGGCAGCGTCTGCAGCCAATTGCAACGACCTGATACTACGCCCCGGTTTCGGCGACGGTCGCGACAGGGTCGTCGGCGAACAGCACTTCCTCGCCGTGGACCCGCGCGATGATTAAATAATCGGTCTCCAAAGGCTCACGGACCAATATATCCGTCCTCAGACCGTGGTGTTCAGTCTGCAAGATGATCGCCGTGCCCTTGGGCAACCGGGCCACGGAGATTGCCATCTCAATGGCAGTGGCATGCCGGTCGTCTGCGAGCTGGTTGGTCCGAGTGGCCTTCAACAAGTCGATCGCCTCGATGACTACCGCGTTGATCGAACGGCAACCTCGCAGCGCCTCCTGGGCGACCCAATGGCGCAAGTCTCCCGGAAGCCGAACCTTTAGATGGTGGCCTTGCATAAACGCCTCGTGGGTTAATCCATGCCTTATGGGTTAGCGGTCTGCCTGTGCGGACTGCTACGATCAATTCGTCGTAGTGACCCGTGCTTTTGAATGCACGACTCCGAGGTCGTCGTCAAGCCCAATCGTACAATTAATTGCATGACGCCAGGTAAGAAGGCCGCGCGTCATCGCTCTCTGCCCCAGAGCCTAAAGTCTGCGGCTCGGTCAGCCCGCCTGGCCCTCCCGCCCCCTACCCATCGCTTTGCGGATCATCTTGAGGAGGGCGTTTTCCTTCTCGACCAGTCCGCGTCCGCGCCCGGCTTTGCGGGCTCCGTGATGCACGAGGGCCTCTTCGAGTTCCTCGTACTGCTTGGGCGAGAAATACATCAAGACGCAGTGGGAGCTGCCGAGCGGCTTCTCGCCCCGCATCATCCGCTCCAGTTCCTTGGCGTTGTTCTGCTCCGCCAGGTCCAGGAGCTCATCGATGTTGTCCTGCGTCACTTGCTTGGCGATCATCGCCAGCTTCGTCCAGCCCACCTTCTTCAGCCTCGCGCGACTCACTTGCAGCGGGTCGAAGACGCGGGAGACGTCGACCAGGTAATACGCCTTGCGGCGTCCTAGGTCGGACTTGGCCACGATCTCCTGGAACAATTGGGGTTCTCTGTCCTGCAACTGGCGAAGCGTGCGCCCCAGTTCGAGGAACGTGTCATCCACGTTTTTCGACAGGGCCATCGCTTTGTCGAACAAGTCTTCGGTTTTCAATGCCATCATCCCCAGCGCCTCCTTGCGCACTTCGCGGACAGGTCATATGGAATCTCCGAGCCTCCCTATACACCCAGCCCTAGATGCAATCAATTGCATTTTGGGTCAGGCGCGGACGCCCTCATAGGGGTTGGCCATAGGCTCATTGTATGATCGTGCTTTGTTCTCGCTCAAAGCCACGGTGGCGAGCTTCAGCGGAGTAAGTGTTGCGTCTTGCAGTTGACTGCGAGCATGCGGGGTTGCTGGCCGCAAGGCTTCGGCGGAGTAGGTGTTGCGTCTTGCAGCTGACTGCGAGCATGGACGGGCGTGCCGACCGAACGTCCAACGCACCACCTCAGACGGACCCGCTGCGTGTTCCTCAATCGAGCCCCTGGTCGGCGGCAACGTCGCGCAATTTACGGAACACGATGGGCGGCTTGGGCTTCCCGATGCCTTGGAGAAACGCCGGACTGCGGATCGGTCGTTCAGCACGGCAGCGATCCGATCGTCTTCGAAGCCGTCCGACAGCTCGCTGCGCCGCTCGCCCTCCACATGGCCGGTGCGTAGTTAGGCAGTTGGCGGAGGTCGCGTTTCCAGGTGAGCCGATCGAACGCAAGCACGTGTTTAGCGTGCACCGGGCGTTGAAGAAGTTGAACAACCTGCCCGGCCTTGACCTCCACCAGTGCCGGTGCCGGCAGGTCTGGGCGCGCGGTTGGCGTTACGTCGTGGGGCGTGTGGGTTAAGTGTTGCTTCTTGCGCAGTTGGTTGCAGATGTTCGGCGAACCGACCCGGTGATAAGGCGAGGCTAAAGATATGGCTGCCCTCGCCAGGGTTCAGTCGTCCTCGGAGAAGAAATCCTCGTCGAGACGTTTGAACTCGATTGCCCGGCTCGTGCGAACGCCCACGCCATGTTCGATCATCAGATCGGCGAGGCTCTGGCCGTCAATTAGGATAACGCGCTGGGACAGGTGCTGCACAAATTCGCGGGCTTGCGGACTGAACGTTGACGTCGTGACGAAGACACCCTTTTGCGCGCCACGTCCGACCAGACTTCCAACGAAGGCTTGCACGTCTGGGCGACCGACCACGTTGCCTTTCCCATAACGCTTTGCCTGAACATAGACCCGGTCTAGGCCAAGACGATCCTCATAAATGACGCCGTCGACGCCTCCATCGCCTGACCCGCCAAGCTGTGATGCCGCGTCCTTTCGTGACCCTCCGTATCCCATTGCGACTAGCAGATCGACGATGAGCTGCTCGAAGAACGACGGCGAATTTTGAGCAATACGGTCCAAGAGGTCCGCCCGCAGGGCTGACTGAACGGCCTGGTACGCGGTCTCGATCTGCTCCTCGGGAGTTATGGTGTTGGACTTGGGTCCCTTCCCCTCAAACACGACCTCCGCACTGTCGGAGGCTGGCTCTCTCTCGGTCTTATAGAATTCCCGGAACGAGGGCCATTTCATCAGCAGCGCGACATTGATCTGATCGGGATTGGTCGCGAGCAGCTTGCGCCCTTCCTCGGTCGCCACGAACCGGCCTCGCGCTGGCGACGAGATCAGCCCGGCCTTGGACATATAGAACTTAGCCCAGTGGATACGGTTGTTCAGCACGCGCTGTCGCCCGCTCGGGAGCAGCGTTTCCTTTTCTTCCGCACTCAGTCCGAACTCGTCGGCAACGCGATCTGCAACATCCGCGACGCGCTGCTCCCCCTTGGCGGCAAGTCTGAGAACGGGGAGCATGAGGGTCTGGTAGTCGGGGATGGCCATTCTCGTCCTACGTCCGCCGCTCACATCGGGCCGGAAGGCCCTCTATATCGGCCATGGCCCCAAGTTTATTTCGATCCACTTCATCGTGCCGCTCAGACGGTCCAGCTTGTCAGCGGAAGCGTGTTCCAGGAGCCGCTGGTGATGGCCCGCGATCTCTACCCTATGCCGTCGCAGCACTTCCATATGTCCCGGCTCAAAACCCAGCTGGAGCTGGGTGGTGATGTAGTCATGCAGCAATTCGCCTCGCCCGGCCACTCTGAACGTCCGCTCGGGCATGGCCTCGACCTTCGCGAAGAAACGGCCCCACAGGGCATCGGCCCTTTCCAGGTGGGAGCTGTGAGACAACAGCTTGGCCAGGAATGCCAGCGCCACGAAATTGCCGGCCCTTGCCGCCGCAAGGTAAGATTTCAAAGCCGCGCTCGGGTCGCGGGGCGTACCCGTGCCTTGTTGTTGGAACTGACCGATCCTGATCAGCGCGTCCGAGAACCCCAAGTCAGCCGACTGCCGGAAGAGCCTAAGGGCCTCGGCTGGGTTCGGTTCGACGTCCTCGTAGCCCCAGGTCAGCTTCTCGGCCATCCAGTAGAGGGCTTCTCCCAGTGCCGACCCGTCTTTGTTGCTGCCCAACGGGCGCTCCATGTTAAGCTCATGGCGAACCTGTACGTTATCACGGGCGGCAACCATGCACACTCGCCGCCTTCGCCGAGGTCCACCCCCGATATGGAGCGAGAGCTTCCCGCGCGAGGACCGCACCGCCGACCAGCACGACGCCAATGCGTCGCCAAGTGGCTTTCCCATGCCGACCATGCCAACGTTCTGGCCGGGTTCCTGAGGCCCGTCCTGACCCCGTCTGAGCGCGCTGTCGCGGAGGTTGATGGTTGGATTTTGGGGGTCGCGTGATGTTCTGTATAGCGGTTTGAGCATGGAGATCAAGCTGTCGCCGCAAACAATCGAGGCGCTCGCCTTCGTGATTTCCGGCGGGTCGGCGAACGACAGCACGCCGATGATCGGGCTGTACCGAAGTGGCCCGAGGCTCGAACGCTTCATGCGGTCCTGCAATGTAGACTTTCGAGTTGGCAGCAATTCCCGACTGCCCGCCCTGACAGAGTGCCTGATCAAGGTTGCGCGAGGCGAAGACGCGCAAACGCTGCTGCCCCGCATCATAGAGGCCGCCGCTGATCTGCGAGACTTCATGGATGCGCCGGAGAAGCTGACCAACGTGGTCGATTACCTCAACAAGTATCTTGGCTACGACGGGCTCGAACTGCAACGGCGCGGTCAAACCATGCGCCTCGTAGCGGCGGGCAAGCACACGCAGGCGATCACAGAGCTTGCCGACAAGGCGGACGTTCTCGACTTCGACACGGTGCGCAGGGACTTGGATCGCGCGCTTGGCAGCGCCGAACATGATCCCGAGGATGCCGTGACTGCCGCATGTTCGACGGTCGAAAGCGTGTGTCGTTCGATCCTACTGGAGCTGGGCATGCCGCTGCCCCAGCGCAAGGATATTGGCGCGCTGTACAAGGCCGTCCGGGAACCGCTGGGAATTTCCCCTGATCGCGATTTCGCCCAGGAGATCGTCGACGACGTGCGCAAGGTCTTGAGCGGGCTGGCCACGGCAATCGAAGGCATAGGCGGTCTTCGGACGCACGCCGGCGACGCCCATGGCCGCGAGCGTGGGTTCAGGCGGATTGACGCTCGCATCGCCCGGTTGGCAATTCATTCAGCCAGCACGGTCGCGCTCTTCCTGGTGGAGACATGGCAACAGAAGTATCCGACGAAGGCCCTCAATCGGCATTGAGGCGAAGGCCGGCGGAAGGCAGACGCGTTAACGGGGGACTGCCATGCAGTTGATTGCACAATGAGCCGACAAGGAGCTCTTCCCGAAGATTTGGCAGTCGGAACTGCCGGGCGTCCTGAACCGGGGGCTGGAGGGGTTGGCGCGGCTGCGGGCGCGCGGGGACTTCCTGCCCCCGGCGGACTGCGTCCGCGCCGCCCAGGAATTCATGGCTCACGCGAACCGGCTCCTCGGGTTCATCGAGGACGAGACGGTCGCAGACCTCGCCGGTCATACGGTCTTGCGCGACTTCCGCGATGCAATGACACCAGTGGGCCACCGGACAGGGCATGAAGAAGCCGGTCCCGAACAAGACCCTCAAGCGCCAGCTCGAAGGATTGGGCTACCAAGTCAAAAGGTCGAGGGCTACAATCGCGTCTGCGGGCTTAGGCTCAAATCGTGAAAGCGGAGACGGAGGCGATCCAGCGGCAATGAAAATCGCTACGGATCGCTTCCGTCGGCCTTCGGTCCCCCTTGATATGGGGGAGTAGTTAGCGGAACACGCGGGCGCAGCGGCGCTTCGATTGACCCTGGCCGCCGTGCACCGAGACGGGCCGCGCGCCGGCCACTCCGTTGTCGCCGAGGTTTACCCAGGACATGAGGCCGAGGGTTCCCGAACGAGAATGCACCGCGACGCGTGCGGCATCGCCAGATGGCTTTCACGTGCCGACGCGACTTCCCATCCTGGCCGGGTTCCTGAGGCCCGTCCTCCCCCCCTTGAGCGGCTACCATCGAGCGGCCGACGCCTCGCTCGCCCGCCGCCTGGCGATCTGCCCAGCTGCGTTGCTGGTTGGCTGACGGCTCGGCAGTCATGCCGGGTCACGCAGTATGGTGTCCGCCTCATGGAATGCACGAGCCATCAATTTCGCCAACAAGTCTCGCGCTTCGGACCGCCCCATTGGTCTGGGCGGCGGGACGAACTTCCGCCTTGCATGTCGCTCGAAGTTTGCGGTTCGCTTGAGTCGCGTGATCTCGCCCGCGTCGGCCCAATCTAGGTCAAGAAACTCCTTCTCGCCTCCACCGAACCTCAGAAAAAGGCACTCCAATGCCTTAAAGATGTCGAACCAGTCGTCGCCTCGCGCGAAATACGTCAGCGCGTCCGCTAGAAGGTCGTCCTCCGCCGCGATCGACAACCACCGTTGCGGGTTGCTCGGCTCGGGCGGTGGCGGACGTTTTGGTTTGCCATTCGGGCCAAGCGCGACAACGACTGCCCGCACTTTGTCGCCCATTTCCACTGCGCTGAATTGCGCAAACACATGCCGCCGGAGAGTACCACCAGACAGGAACTCGGCAAGTCCCCCAAGTCTGACGACCCGCGCTCTATGGCTCACGCCGAGTGCGCCATTAACTTGATCCATCAGCACCTTCGCGATTTCGTAAGCCTCACTCGACGTTGTGGTGGGGTCCAGCACGCTGGACCGGAGATCAGCTCACCCTCCGTTGCCATCACCCACGGGTCGAATGGGTGCTTGAGAGCTTCTTGCCAGTCCTCAAGGTCGGACGCTTCGCCGCCGAGCATTACACCCCAAGCAATTCGCGATGCAGGGTCTTCACCCATAATATCCCTCGTCGGAATGCCCGGATTGTACGTCGGAACCCTCACCACCCCTTGCGCATCCAGTCGTCGATGTCGCGCGAGGAGAGCACCTTTTCCGTGTATTCCCAGTCAAGCCCGTGGTCGTCGGCGACGTCGCGGAGGTAGCGCAGCTCCATCGGCGGCTTGGTCCTATCGACGCGCTGAGAGAAGTGCTGGACGGCGGAGCGGTCTTTGAGGACCGCGTCAATCCAGTCGTCCTCGAAGGCGTCCGGCAGTTGGCCGAGCACGGCGAAGATGTCGCCGAAGCGATGCGACAGGGCGGCGTAGACCTCGTCCTCGACCGTGCCGGCGTAGCGCAGGCTAAGGACCTGGACGTTGTCGCGGACCTGGCCGATACGCTGAACGCGACCCTTGCGCTGTTCGAGCCGCGACGGGTTCCAGGGCATGTCGATATTCACCTGCGCGCCGAGCCGCTGGAGATTTAGCCCTTCGCACGCCGCGTCGGTCGCGCAAACGAGCCGGATGTCGCCGTCCTGAATGTAACGCTTGATCAGCTCGCGCGACGCCTTGGTTCGACTTTGGCCGCGCTGGACGAACGACGCCGCGCCGCCGGCATAGAGGGCGACCGGCTCGTTCGGGAACGCCTCGCAGAGCGCCTCCAGGACCCACTCCGCCGTCGTCAGGTACTGGCTGAAGATGATCGCGCCGTTGGTCTCCAGCCACTGCCGGTCGCGCAGATAGTGCAGGACGACCTGCACCTTGGGGTCGATGTCGCCGCCCGCGACGACGGCCTCCAGATTGCGCTCGACCTCGCGCAGCAATGCGATCTCTTCGGGATCAGGCGGAGCGACGTCGTCCGGCGCGCCTTCGTCTCCAACCTCGTCCTCAGGAACGAGAGGGACATCCAGCCGATTGAGCAACACGCGGGCCGTTTCGAGGCCGGCTCGCGCGGAGGACCCGATGCGGCGAAGCAGGATGGTCTTCAAAAATCCTGCGCCCGGTTGACGCTGGGCATAGAGCCGGCTGAACGACTCCGCCGCCTCGTAGGCCGTCTTGAACGCGAGGCTCATTTCGAGCCCGCCGCCGTCGCAGTCAAACGAGTGCCGGGCAAGCCGTCGCCGTCGCGAGGATGGGTCACGACGCCGATCGGCTTGAGCAGGCCCCGCTCCTCCAGCATCGGCCGCGTTCGGCGCACGACGCGCCGCACGATCGGATTGCACCTCTCCGCGAGCATCGAAAAGTCGGCGAGGAAGTCCGCCCGGAGGCTCGGGCTGAGGTTGTCGTATCGCGGCCCGACAATTTCCCGGGTCGGGAGGCCGGCGTCCGCGCGCACGTCGCGAAATACGCTGTGCTCGCTCGCGGGCGGCAGCGGGTTGCGAAACAGGCCCCAGCGGTTCGTGTCGTTGACCGGCCACGGCCGCGCATGGGTCAGGTACTGGATCGACTCCTCGCGCATCCATTCCCCGCCGTCGAACGGCGTCCCCAGCACCTGCGGCGCGCCCTGGGTGAGGGCGGAGAGCAGGTCCCACAACTCCACCGCCTCCAGCTGGATCGGCGTCGCCGTGCCGAGAATGACGTTCGCCGCGTTTCGGGCGACGGTCCTGAGAAAGCCGAGCAGGTTGTTCGGCCGCGCGGCTTCGCGTCCACTCTGGCCCCGCGAACTTCGCGCCTTGTGCGCTTCGTCGAGGATGACGACCCCGAAGGTCTTCTTGGCCAGCGCGCCCCGCTCTCCCTCGTCGTCGCCGTTGATGATGAGGCCGGTCGAAACGATGCCGACGCGCCAGGGGCATTTCGCGACGAGCGTCGCGTCGCCCTTCTGGGTCAGCGGCCGGCGCTCGGCGTCGAGCCAGCACTTCTTCTGGGTCGACCAGACCGCCGCAGGCACGCCGAGCTTGTCGTCAAGCTCGTCCTGCCACTGCCAGATCAGGGTCGCCGGCGCGAGGATCAGCACCGGCTTGTCGTCGAGCAGCGAGAGCACCAGCGCCGCCGCCGCCATCGAGAGGGTCTTGCCGAGCCCGACGTCGTCGGCGAGCAGGTAGCGCGCCTTGCCGTGCAGCCGCCAATCGTCGACGCAGGTCTGGACGAACCGCTTCTGCCACGACCGCAGGATTTGCCCGCCCTTGTAGATCGGCCGCTCGGCGAGCACGGCGTCGACGGGCACGCCGCCGTCGGCCCCGCGCGCCTCCTCGATCGAGCGATACTCGATGCGGTTCGCCATCGCCGCGACGTGCTTGACGACCGCGTCGGGCAGGTCGACGCCTTGCCTCCAGAAATGCTCGAATTCCTCGCGCACCCATTCGGCCGAATGCGCGTCGTCGTCGCCCCAGAGGATTTCGTAGGCGTGCCGGAAGGCGGTGGCCGAGTCGTTGACGCTGCCGACGAAGGCGTAGACGCGCCCGTCGGCGTGCTCGATGACGCCGGCCTTGCCGTGGACGAAGACGTTCTGGTCGTCGCGCGGCACCACGCGCACCTTCATGCGGCCGGAGGCGAGCAGATCATGCAGGCGGCGATAACGTTCGCGCGCGAGCAATAGGTCGACGCTGTCTTCGGTCGACTGCCAGGACGAGACAAGCGTGCGCGCCAGCGCCTCTTGGCCATCGCGCGCGGCCTTGGCGACCTTCACGTCGAACGGGTCGAGGTCGCCGTTGCAGACGACCCTGATCTCGTCGACCGTCTCCAGCGACTCGCCGACGACCTCCAGCAGGGAGGATCGGAAATACCCCGCGATGCGCAGGTATCGCGTCGCGCCCTTGAGGCGCGTCGAGAGGACCGGGCCGAGCGCCTCGCGACGAGAAGAGAAACGCTCGATCGCCATGCTGCGACAGCCCGGTCTAAGTGGTCTTCATCCTGATCAGACCCGATCGACCTTCAACGCCTCCGCCAACTCCTCGGCGGCGGCGCTCTCTTCCGGGCGGGTCGTCTTCGTCTTCAAGGCGACATAGGACGCGAGCGCGATCAGCTTCTGCCGGCGCTGCCAGTAGTCGGCGGCATATTCGGTCTTGAGGATCGTCACGCCGCGCTTGGGATCGCGCGCGTCGCCCTCCATCGTCTTCCAGATCGCGAACAGGACCTGGCGCAGCTGGGTCTTGGCGAAGCCCTCGCCCTCCAGCATACGGCCCTTGAGGTCGGCCGCGCCGGCGAGCGACGCCGCGTTCGCGGCGGTCGAGGCCATCAGCGAAGCGTAGTCGCCGAAGGCGAAGCTCTTGGCGAAATTCTGGAAGTCTGCGACCTTCGCCGAGCCCTTCGCCTCCATGTCGAGCATGCGCACATAGTACCGCTCGGGCGTTTTGAGGTCGCGCCACATGTCGCGTCGGGAAGCCCTCTGGAACGAGCAAGTTGTTCGCCACCTACTCGGCGTAGGAGATCAAGTCGCGCAGCATCGTCGTCTCGCCCTTGGCGAGCTTGCGATAGAGATCGCGATCGAGAGGTTGGCGGTCGATCGAGGAGTAGGCGGTGACGACCTGGAGCGCGGCGGCGTAGGCCGCGAGCGTCAGGTCGCCGTCGGTATAGAGCGACTCCGCGTTGCTGCGCTCGTGCCAGGAGTCGTCGAGCGCGGTGAGGCGGGCGAGCTGCGCCGCGACCGCCTCCTCGATCTCCGCCTCGATCTCCATGCGCCGGGCGTTGGCTTCGCCCATGCGCTTGCGCAGCACGAGGCAGACGGTGCCCTGGACGTAGTTGCCCTCCTTCAGCGCGCTCTCCGTTTCGGTGACGACGTTCCAGGCGGCGGTGACGCTGAAGCCCGGCGGCCCAAAGGATCGCGCCGAGATCGGCCCAGACGCCGGCGTCCTGATGGGTGAACATCACCACCTGCAAGCCGTTGTCGGGCATGTGGCGGGTCATCGCGCCATAGGCGGCGACCATGTCGCGGCGGAACTGCTCGTCCTTGCCTTTGATCGCGAGGTCGCGATGCGAGTCCCAGGACCATTGGTCGAATGGCGGCGGCGGGTTCTTGCGCAGCCAAGCGATGAAGAATTCGGTGATTTCGTGATAGTTGATCGCGTCGGCGTAAGGCGGGT
>CAWFVS010000001.1:0-38809 GCA_963819255.1 uncultured Alphaproteobacteria bacterium | reverse complement strand
TCCGTGCGCAATGGCGGCGGGCTTCTGGCGGGGTTGTTGCGGTGTGGGCGGTGCGGACGCAAGCTCAAGGTTCTCCATAACGGTCAGCGCGGCGTCGCGCGCTATGTTTGCAACGACGCGAGCGTCAATCACGGACGTCGGGCGTCGTGCATGGCGTTCGGGAACATGCGCATTGACGCGGCGGTATCGACCAAACTGTTACGCGTGATCGCGCCCGCGGGATTGGAGGCGGCTGTTGCCGCGCTCGCCGAGTATGGGCGAGCGAACGCGCAAGTGGCGCTCCAGAAGGAGCTGGCGCTGGAGCAGGCGCGTTAGAGGCGGCTCGGGCACATCGCCAATATGACGCCGTTGATCCCGCCAATCGGCTTGTCGCTGCAGATCTGGAGCGACGCTGGAATGATCGTCTCGCGGAGGTAGCGCGCCTGGAAGAGGAGCTGCACATCGTCAAGAAAAGCCAGCCGCCGACTTTGAGCGAAGCCGAACGCGCTGAGATAATGACCTTGGGGCCGAGCTGCCGCTTTTGTGAATCATCCGTCCGCCTCGGCGGCGACGCGCAAACGCATTTTGCGGGCAGTGCTCGAGGAGATTGTGGTCACGATACAGAGAACGAGCTGCGCCTCGCCTTGCACTGGAAGGGCGGCGATCACCGGCGCTTGCCGTCGAAGAACCGCCCAGGTCAGCATCGATGGAAGACGAGCCTTGCAACGGAAGACTTCTTCGCGACCTCGCGCGCACGGCTTCGGACGCCAGCATTGCATCGATCCTCAATCGTCTGGGCGTTCGCACAGCGAAAAATCTCACCTGGACGGAACAGCGCGTGAGGACCTTCCGCAGCGACCATGCGATTGCGGTATATCGAGAAGGTGAGCGCGCGGAACGCGGCGAGGTGAATCTGGAGGAGGCGGCAGCCTTGCTCGGCGTGAGCAAAATGACCGTGACCCGTCTCGTCAAAGACGGCGTCTTGGCGGCTGCGAAGCAAAGCTGCCTGGGCGCGCCTTATGTCATCGCAAAAACCGACATCAATACGCCCGCCATTCGGCGCGTAGTCGCCGACGGGCGTCCAATATCACAAGATCCTCGTCAACTTACTCTTGAATATCAATAACGTAGGGAGCTGTGTATCATGTCGCCGACTCGGAAGCGCCGATGATGATGAGATTGCGGCGCTCGGCGATCCAGTTACAAGCGGCGAGCTTGAGGAACAACGCGCGGTCGAGCCCGCGTGGCGTGTGATAATCGACGTCCTCGACGCTGGCCGAACGCCGCAACCTGGCGACCCTGGCCCGGGTTTCGAACTGCTTCTGCCGGCGCAGCGTCGTCTCGTATTCGAGCAGCAGGCCGAGCCATTCGGCGTGATCGAGACCTCGCGCCTCGGGCTTGTGTTCGAGCTCCCTGAAGCCTTTGGCCAAGCCGTAGAGACCCAGGGCGTTGAGTTGATCGAGCGTGGGATGGGCGAGCATGGCGACATCTCTCAATGATAGTAGCCGGGGCCGCGCAGATTGGCGTGCTCGAGCAGCGTCGCGGGAGCGCTGTCCTCGGCCGTGACGCTCTCGGGCTTGCGGGCGAGCAGAGAGGCGACGCCCTTGCAATTGAGGACGCCGAGTTCGAGCGCGCGCGCTGACACCGCCTCGAGACGGCCCGTCTCGAGGCCGCGATAGGAGCGCAGAATCCCCAGGCAGGTTCGAAAACCCTGTTCGGGATGCGGACGGCTGGCGAGCACCGCGCCGATCAGGCTTTCCGTGTTCGGACCGATCTTGCCGGCCCAGCGGCGGAACCGCTCCGGCGTCCACTCGGCGTAGCGCCGATGGGAGCTCGGCATGTGCTCGGGGTTCGTGCCGTGCTTGCGGCCCATGTAACGCCGCTCGTGAACCGCGACCCGCTGGCCGCGATGGAACACCTCGATTGCGCGCGCGGTGACGCGCACCTCGACCTCGGCGCGAATGAGCGCATGCGGAACCGAGTAGAGGAAGTCGTGGACCTCGATGTGATAGTCGAGGTTGACGCGCGCGCGCCTCCATTCCGCGAACTCCCAATCCTCGGCAGGCAGCGGCGTCAGGGCGTCGCGTTCGATCTTCTCGAACAGCTCGCGCCGGCTGAGGCCCAGATGACGCATCGGACGTTCGTTCATGCGTTGCATGACCAGCGCGATGGCCTCATTGCATTCGGCCAGCGAGAAGAAGGTCTGCGCGCGCAAGCGTCCGAGAATGTAGGTCTGAGCGAACCTGACCCCGGCTTCGACCTTGGCCTTGTCGCGCGGCTTGTAAGGTCGCGCGGGCAGAATTCCCACTGAATAGTGGGCGGCAAAAGCGCCATAGGTTCGGTTGATCTCGGGGTCGTAGAACGAGGCCTTGGCGACGCCGCTCTTCAGATTGTCGGGAACCAGCAGCTTGGGCGCACCGCCGAAGAAGCGGAACATGCGCACATGCGCGCCGGTCCAGTCCGGCAGCTGTTGCGTCCAGGTCGCCTCGGCGTAGGTGAGGTTCGAGGCGCCGAGCACGCCGACGAAAATCTCCGCCTCGCGGACTTCGCCCGTCGTCGGATCGACGACGCCGATCCGCTTGCCCGAATAGTCGACGAACGCCTTTTCTCCGGCGACATGGTGCTGGCGCATCACCGGCGTCAGCCGTCGCTCGAACCCGCGCAAGAGGTCGCAGAACCGGCTGTAGCCGTAGCCGTCGGGATGGGCCTCTCGATATTCCTCCCACAGGATCGTCATCGTCACGCCAGGCCGCTTCAGCTCGCGCGCCAGCGCCACCCAGTCCGGCTCGACGCGTCGCCGCTGGCCGGTCTCGGTTCCCGCGCGCCCGAACAGTCGCAGCTCCAACGCCTCGTCGGTGACGGCGTCCGCCAGCGGCCACGCCAAGCCGGCCGCCGCCGCACGTTTCAGATTGTCCTGGACGGTCGAGCGCGCCACGCCCAGACGCCGTCCGATCTCCCGCGCGCTCACCCCGCCCTGGTGAAGTCGCAAGAGCGTTCGCAATTGTCGCATGCTCAGTTCCCGCTTCGCCGGCATCCCTCTCTCCTTGTCGACCATCGACGGGCGGGCAGTGCCTCGGTTGCTGATTTGCGGGGAGCCGACGCCGGGGCACCTTAGCGGCTCAGGTGGCCGGCTTCATTTCGGAATGGTGGCCGGCTTCAAAATCGGAACGGCGGCCGGATTGCGTCGGAATGCGCAGTCGATGACCTCGACAGCACCCGCAATGAGGATTTTGCCTGCGTTTCCGGGCTTGAAAAACGCACGTCGACACGGAACGGCAATTCCGTCTGATCCACCTCGACGACGCCTTCCAAAAGGTCGCGACCAGGATCGACCATCGGGCGACGCGATTTTTGCGTCAGCAGCCAAGCAGTCTTGTAGGTAATGCCAAGTTGGTCTTCCAATTGTCACGCCGACATGCCGTTCGAATGCGTCGACATCATATGCGCCGCCCAGAACCACGGACGGCCCTTGAACAACCGGCTCGACGAAGCGAAGCTCGCCGCAATCGAAGCGGCGCTCCTGGCGCGCTACGCCGACTTCGGCGCGACTTTGGCCAGCGAGAAGCTTGGCGAGATCGAGGGCGTCCGGGTGTCGAAGGAGACGGTCCGGCAAATTCAGATCGGCTTGGGCTGTGGCGGCCCAGGCGGCGGCGCGCCAAGAAGATCTTCCAGGTTCGCGAACGCCGACCGCGCTTTGGCGAACTCATCCAGATCGACGGGAGCCCGACAACACCCCCTGCCGCGCGCCCAAATCGCTCATCCGTACGTCATCGCGAGCGAACCTCTACCTTGGTTCCAGGGCCGGGGACCGCGCTGCACGCTGATTGTGTCATCGACGACGCGACCGGCCGTCTGACGCGTCTGCAATTCGCGTCCGAGACGACCAAGGCCTATCTGCAGGCGCTGGAGGCGCACGTACTCACGCACGGCGTGCCGCTGGCCTTCTATTCTGATCGGCACGGCTTTTCCGCGTCAACGTGTCAACGCCAAAAGAGGCGCAGGGCGGCGACGGCTTGACCGAGTTCGGCCGCGTCGCCGAACGGCTGCGCGTCGAGCTCATTCACGCCGCGACCCCGCAAGCCAAGGGCCGGGTGGAGCGCGCCAACCAGACCTCGCAGGATCGGCTGATCAAGGAGATGCGCCTGGCCGGCGTCTCCTCCATCGACGAGGCCCAGGCGTTCGCCGATGGTTTCCTCGAGCGCTGGAACAAAAGGTTCGCGGTCGCCCCGCGTCAGGTCGAGAACGCGCATCGGCCATGGTTGGCTCCAAGGTCGATCTCGCCGAGGCTCTGGCGCCCGGGAAGAGCGCGCCCTCTCCAAGGCGCTCACCTTCAGCGCCGGCGCGATCCGCTACGCCATCAAGACTCAAGGACTGGGAATGGCGCTGCGCGGAGCCAAGGTTACGCTGCTGCACATGCTCGACGGAACCCTGCGGGTGCGCTTCAAGGACCGCGACCTGGCCTTCACGCCATTCAAGAGCCTGCCTGTCCCGCCCCCGGTCGAAGACGATAAGACCCTCGACGCCCGCCTCGACGCGGTCATCGCGCGAAACGCGCCGAGTTCGGGCGGAAGCTTGCAAGGGCGTGGATAACGGCTTGGCTCGCTACGGCGCTGTGGGGGCGTGCTTCGCCAAGCCGTTATCCACCCCCACTGAGCCCGAACACGGGCCCTCAACTTAGCCAGAGAAAGGGACATTTCTACTTTGCCTTGATACGGGATAAGCCGAAATCCCGCTCGCGAAAGTTATGAACATCGCTCGCGTCCAGCGCGCCCGTCTATTTCCAGGCCCATCGTCCCAGCACTCGACCGTGTCGAAGAATGCGCGCTATCGACTCACTTCTCTCAGGTCCATGAGCTGGATTTATTTATTTATTAGAAGCAACTTTAAGAAACGTTGAGCCTCAATATATACATGTATTTTATTGTTTGCCAGTATGTTTCTTGTTAGTGTGGCTACGAGTTAAGTATAGGATACAAATACATGAAAACGGCCCTTTTGGGCGCGCTAGCGCTTGCCTTTCTTTCGTCTGCCGCTTCTGCGCATTTCATAGCGACTATCGAAGCCACGGCGTGGGGAGCAGACCCGACTGGCGCGGTCGATTTAACCGCAGCGATCAACACGGCTTTTTAAGGTCTCCTTATTCCGCAAACAATAATTCGGGCGAGCCTGGTGCCTGCGTCCATCTCGCCGCAGGAACTTATAAGATTTCCGGCCCGATCAATTTTCCGGAGTTTAACGGCTGCATTTATGGGGACGGCCGAGCAAATACAACCCTCAAGGTCACCTCGTCCTTCAATACGAGCGCGCCAGGCGTGCTCGTGCTGCCCAACAACTACGGCGCGTTTGCCAGCGAGATCCGCGATATCGCCATCAGCTTCACGCAGCCGGACGTAAGCAGCCGTAGCAGCATCGCCCAGTTTCCAGCCGCGATTTACGCCAAAACGCCGCTCGTCCCCGAATTGAGCGCGTCTTGATAAGCGGCGCCAATACTTGCATGGACATGCGGGGAAACGACGGCGGGGCGTTTATCGATGACGTCGAGTGCGGTGCGTTGAGCTACGGGATGCGATGGGACGGCGCTCTCGACGCCGTTCACATCCACAACTTCCATACTTGGAACTTCGGCTTTCCCGGCGGCGTGACGTCAGTGTACGGCGACGGAAACAACGTATGCATGGAGCTGGGCCGGATCGATGGCCTCATGGCGTCGGACATCGCCTGTTTTATGAACAGCATTGTCTACACGGCGAACGCCGCACAGAGTAAGGGCATCTACACGTGGTCCAATGTCCTACTCGACGGCGGAGCCTGGACGCAAGCGGCTGGTTACGCGCTGGTCTCCAACATGCAGCAGACGGGTCCGCCCAACACCGGGGCGGGCCTCCAGGTCTCAGGCGGGCTTCTCTCCATCGAAAATTACTTCCTGTGCTCTTCCCAAGTGGCACCTTCCATTGTCGTGAGCGGAGGGACGCTCAAGATCAACAACGGTTGGCTAGGCGCATCAAACCCATCTCGGGGTGCTCGCTTCGGTGACCGGCGGCCTCCTCGACGTTCGCGGCAGCGAGCTTCCGATCGGCGGCTTTGGTGCCGCACTCTCGGGCGGTCCTTGGGTGTCGCAGTCAGGCAGCGGAGCGTTGCGCTTCGAGGACGATTGGGTCACTCCAGGGGTTCCTGGCGGGAAATACACCTACGACCTTGTTACGTTCAGCTCCCACAACACACAGAATAGCTTTGTAAATAATCAAACGTTTGGCTGGCCGATCACGCCTCCTCCGTAAAGAATGAGCTAATCAAGGAGAATGGCCATGGTTGACAGCAACGGCTCCAACGGCGCGAGAAGTGGCCCCCTGGATTTTGGGATCATCCCCGTGGCGAAGAGGGCAAGGATCTGGTGAAAGCCAGCGAGTTTCTCGCGACATGCTCATGCCCCCAAGAGGTCGGCACGAACTCCTAGCTGACGTCAGTTCAAGCTTTAACTCGCATTTCTCACCGAGATTGCGGTTCTCCTGTTGGCCCTGGGGTTTGAGCCGCGGCGGTTGGCGGTTGCGGCGATGCCGTGTCAGGCGAAAGAGCCGCGGGCCTGAGCGAGCTTGATCACGGCGAGACGCATTCCCCGGCCGAAGGGCAGGCCGAGGCCATGGCGAAGCGGATGCGGCGCACGCTGATGGTGACCAGCGCGTCGATCTTGCCGCAGGTCGCCGTGGCGACTTGGGTGTGAGCGAGGCCGATGCGGAGCGCGGCGCAGAGGAACACAGGCCATCGAGGCGAACCACAGCCGCAGTTGGTTGGCGCGCATCGTCGCCGTCGAGGTGCAATCGGCAAACAGATCGCATTGGCATTCCTTGACCCGGTTCTCCATGTCGTCGCGGGCGCAGTAGACCTTCTCGTAGAGAAAGCGGCCGTTCGTATCGGACCGGCTCAACGAGGGTGGCTTATCCCGTTGTCCCAGGTTACTCGATCTCGCTTTTCCGGGCTGTTGCGACCAGCGGTTTGTCAGCAAGCTCATCCATACTCAGCGGCCCTCCAAAATTCCGCCCGGCCTATCGTGGCAGTCGCCTGGGACAACGGGATAAGCCACCAACGAGGTGACATTAAAGCGTGGATTGGTGTCTCGCTCCCACCATTCCGCCTTGGCGACGACCGGCGTGTGCACGACCAGGTGTCTGTCGTTATCCGCGTGCAAGGGCCGCCCGAAGAACTTGATCAACGCCGCTCTTCTCCGATACGAGCATTGGAACAATCTTACGCTCGGTCAGCCGAATGAGAAAATCTGGATACGGCGCACAACTAGGGGGTGTCGTGAAGAATACTGTATTCTTTCTTTTCCTTTTTGCGACACTCTTAGCAGGCGAGCCCTCGCAGGCGCACGATGATAGAAACCCGCCGACTGCTGCGCTCGAAGATGTGCCGGTACTCGATCTCGGTCGGCTGCGGCCTGTCGCTTATGAGCCCAGCCCAGAGTTCGAAAACCTTGCGACGCCGCCGGTCGAGGGCAATCCTTTCCCGAAGATTCCACTAAGTGCCTTGTCGGAGACCCGCGATCGACCGCTATTTCGCGGTCACGCCGGCCGCCGCGGCCGAATCCACCCGCACCGCCGATTGTGGCGGTGGGGCCACCTCCACCGCCGCCGCCCCCCGGCCGCCGAAACCGCCCGCGCCGCCGTTTACTCTGCTCGGGACGGTGGTCGGTGTGGACAAGCGCGTCGCGATCTTTTTCGACAAGTCGACGCGTCAAGAGACGCGGCTACAAGAAGGTAGCGAGGAAGGGGGCTGGCGCTTGAAATCCGTGGAGCCGCGCTCGGTGGTCGTCGAGAGGGACGGTTTGATTGTGACAATCGATTTTCCCAAGTTGGCAAGCACCTCTGTAGCGATAGTCGAACTGGGAAATGCGTCGCCGGTGATTGGAGCCGCGGCCGAAGCGGTGGTTGGTGCAGATGACATCCCGAATTGGAAGCCGCCCGCGCCGCCGTTTACTCTTCTCGGAACGGTGGTCAGTATGGACAAGCGCGTCGCGATCTTTTTCGACAAATCGACACGTCAAGAGACGCGGCTACCAGAGGGAAGCGAGGAAAAGGGCTGGCGCTTGCAATCCGTGGCACCGGGCTCGGTGGTCCTCGAGAAAGACGGTTCGATTGTGACGATCGATTTTTCCAGGTCGGCACGTACCTCTGTAGCGACCGTCGAACCGGGAGATGCGTCGATGTTGGCGGGCACCGCAGCCGAAGCGCAGGTTCATGCAGATGACATCTTAAATCGCGAGCGCGTTTTGATTCCGCTCCGCGCGGCCGCGCAAACTAACGACAGACGTATGGTGACACTCCAGAGGTTGGACGGTTGGACACGGGCGTAGCTCTGCAGCTTAGCGAATCGGAAAAGTGCGCAAGCGTAAATGTGACGCGGGCAAAGGAAATGTCGAAGTCGGATCGTCTACGCCGGCGGTCGACCGCTGGAGTAGGCGACCCGCAAAACGCCTATTCACACTACTTAGTCCGCGCGGCCGACCTCATGTTATCCCTCATTTTCAGGCGATGCCGAAGGTCTCGGAAAGGTGCGATTTTGCCGTAGGAGTTCGTGATAGCGTTCGATGAGCGGTCGCAGGCGTTGGTCTGGCATGTTGGGGATGAGGTCGTAGAGCAGGCAGCCTTGGCGGAAGAGGGAGTGGACGCGGCGCTTGACTGTGCTGGTTCGCAGTTGACGGTCCATGCCGAGGCTCTCGCCGGCGGCGCCCAAAATCGTCAGCAGCAGGATGGCGAAGGCGTTGAGGAGCAGGAGGCGGTCGCGGCGTTGCGGATCGTCGATCCTCAGCACGCTCATGCCCATTCCGAAACGCAGGTCCTTGCTGTCGCGGAAGCTGGGCTCGATGGTCCACCTTTTGGAATAGAGCTTGATGATCTGGGGCGCGGAAAGCGAGCCGTCGCTGGCGGCCAGATGCCAAGCCTCCTTCATGCCCACAGCTTTCACGCAAACGACCGCGCCGACCTTCTGGCGGGCGGCGGTGACTTCGGCGTCGCGCAACATGCGCGCCCGCCCGCCTTTGCCGACCCAGTCGGCGGCCAACCGCGTTTCGCCGTCGGCGGCGCTGACATGGATGTCGCCGCGAAACCGGATGACGTATCGGAATCCCAGGCTGTCCAGGAATTCGAACAACTTGACGTCGCCGAAGCCGCGGTCGGCCAGGATCGTCACGGCGACGCCCTCGGGCAGGAGCGCCTTCAGCCGGGACAGGCACAGGTCCTCGAAATCGTTGCGCTGGTTCTTCAATTCGTCCTTGTCGACGGTCAGCCAGAGGAGCGGGGTGGGCCGTCCGTGGCGGGTGACGAGGTGCAGCGCGACGTGGACTGGTTGTCGGCGTCGAAGTCGGTCCAGTCCATCGCCACGACGATCTCGCGCCGCTCGCCCACCACCTCGCGAACCCACGAGGCGAACAAGTCCCAGGGGACCACGCCCGCGTTGCTCAGCAAGCGGTCGACCTGTTTGATCGCGGACTTGGCGAACAATCCGCGCGCCCGCGCGAGCGCCTGCCCGATTAAGGAAACCGCGAGCGCCGCCCCGGTCATCACCCCGAGCGTTGCATTGGCCAAAGACAGCACGCGCTTGGCGTGCAAGTCGTCGATGAACACGCGGTTCAGAAATTCATGAACAAATCCAAATCGCTCCTTCGGCGCCCGCATCGACCCCCCCGTCGGCTGATTCTCCATCAGGCAACGCGGAAACTCCCAAATTCAGGCCTTTTAGAGTCCAGTGAAAATCGGGGATTCATCAGGCGGCCGACCCACCGTGGATGAAAATGGCTAATTCCTTGATCCCTCGAGCCAAGCAAATCCTATTTCTCTCTACTAGACATACAAAGTCGCTTCTCACCGAGAACTTCTTCCAGCGGATCAAGGAGTTCCGTTGTATGCCAGACAAGACCGATTTCAGCTTCGCCGCTGCGATCTCTCTTGTCGCGGTTTTCTCAAATGAATGTCCACAGTCGAGATAGTGGTCGTCATGACGATCATCGCCTCGTGATAGCGCTCGTCGCCCCTGTGCTTGTACGGGGCTTCGGGTCAAGGGCAAGATTACGGGCTTCCCGAGGACCCGTAGGGCCATCCCTACGTTCCCAAGGTTCGCGGTGGTCCCTTCGGAGCCGGCAGGTCGGTGACGCGCAAAACATGACCAGAGCGCATTGCGATAGCCGGCCGACGGGGGGCCACGACGGGCAAAGCGACCCCCTTGCTGGCCATCGTCGCGCTTCTGGCCGCACTTGTCCTGCCAGGGATCCCGCGGTGCGACTTCGCTCGCCGGCTTGCCGGGCTCGACTTATCGCAGAGCGCCATCTCGACCACGATAAATTTTACGTACTCGTAATATCGAAAGGCAAAATTGGCTTGGGAAAGACAAGGCAGCGTTGGAGGCGGTAAGCGTTTTGCGCTAGGATCAACAATTAGTGCGGTGCCTGGTTTTTTTGGTCAAAGGCCTGTTTATGCACAGTGTCAACATCGATGGCGCAGCGATGCGTTTGACGGATGTAATGCGAGGCTTTTATGTCGGCTCGCTAGAGGAAGTACTAGAGGTTATCGCATCGGACATCGGTCTAAAGCATATTGCATACGTTCGCTTCGTTTCGCATTCGGATCGAAGAATAATAAACACAGTTGTTACCTACCCGATTGAGTGGCAAAACAGATATTGTGAGAAGGAGTACATAAATTTGGATCCTGTTATCGCTTTTGGTTGTAAATCCGTGATTCCGTTTGATTGGGATGAGCTGAAAGCTACAGATCCGACCGTCATCGCCTTTTTCAGCGATGCAACTGCCCATGATATCGGACGCAACGGCATCTCATTTCCGATTCGGAATCGGGCAGGCGGATTTTCCTTGGTTTCGTTTACAAGCGATCACACGAAGGGGGAGTGGGTTAGCTACGCGGAAAAAAACATGTCCACGCTTCATTCGTTGGCGTCACTTATCGATTCCGCCGCGAGCTTCACGAACAAAGCGCCCGCGTTCCCCCCGAAGCTTTCGCAGGACGAAAAAAATTGTCTTGCCTTATTCGCCATCGGAAGAAAGAAAAATGACATTGCGGAAGCATTGGGCATCTCGGCTTCTGAGGTCAGTCTCTACTTGGACACAGCTAGGCACAAATTAAGCTGCGTCAGCGTCACTCAGGCGGTCGCCGTCGCGATCGCAACGGAAGCTATTTCCGTTTAATTTCCATAGATGAGCCAAGAGACGGTTAACTCGATTTTGTGAACAAAATTGCGACACAGATTCTAACGTGTTACTATCAATTCATCCCAAGTTATGAATGGGGGGTTAAAGCGATGATTCGACTTTTTACGGCGGCGCGGGCTACTTTATTTCCTAACGAAACTGACGCAATGTTTCGCTCCAGAGCGAGTACTTTTTCTGAACGTCTTGGCTGGGAGGTTATCGTAAAGGACGGGTATGAGCGGGATAGTTTTGACGATGAGAACCCGCTCTACCTTGTCTCACTTGATCCGGTGTCGGGGCAGTATTGGGGTTCCCTGCGGCTCCTTCCTACGACAGGACCAAATATGTTGCGTGACGTCTTTCCTTACTTGCTTAAAGACGGCGAGATCATCGAGAGCGCGACGATCTGGGAGAGCTCGCGCATCTGCGCAGTTGCCGCGGCAGGGCAGCCGCAGCGCATGAAGAATGGAGTCGGCTACGTTTTGAGTGAGCTGATTACGGGCGTTGCAGAAGTCGCAATTCTAGCGGGATTGACCGAGATCGTAGCCGTTTTCGACGCTCGCATTTATCGGGTGCTGAAGGCTGCGGCTTGCGAGCCTCGCATCATCGGCAGACCGCAGCGCATCGGCAACGTCATAGCCTACGCCGGGCTTATAGACACAGGTCCTAAGCGCCTTCAGACGTTGCGGGCCTCGCTCGGGGTCGACGGCTCCGTTCTAGCGCCAGACGCGAAGGAGCTCGCTTTCCAGTAGCCCTGTGGGATCCTGATCGGCGGGGGGTGGAGCGGGCTTCGAGGGACGCTGCATTCGGGGGAAACAGCCCACGCATATGCATAGGGCCGGCTCGATTGCCTAACGCCTATACTTGCTCTGTTCTTGCCGTCATTAGCCTTTACGCAAGGCCTGTGTCGACAGGATCGCATCGTAGAACCCAACGCAACCGCCGTTCTCGTCCGATACTAGCACCACCAGCAGATCTTACGCTTGGGTGCGCTCAGTGAGAAATTCGGGAAGCGCTGTGAGGAAGAACGCGTTCTTTTTTCCTCCGCGCCATGTTCGTAGCAGGCGGGGCCACCGCAGGCGACGAGGACAGAAACTCGCTGATGCGCTCGAAGTTGTGTCGGTATCCGATGTCGGTCAGTCGCGACCGGCGGCCGATGAACTCACTGCCGAGCTCTAGAACCCTGCGACGCTGCCAACCGAGGCCGATCCTCTCTCGAAGATTCCGCTAAACACCCTGTCGGAGACCCGCCAGCGGCCGGTTTTCTCGCAGTCGCGCCGGCCGCCGCCAAATCCGCCAGCACCGCTATCGATAGTGGCGCCACCTCCACCGTCGCCCGTCCCGCCGCCGCCGAAGCCGTCGGCGCCGCCGTTTACTCTACTCGGAACGGTAGTCAGCCAGGACAAGCGCCTCACGATCTTCTTCGATCAGTCGACGGGTCAAGACGCGCGGCTCCAAGAAGGAAGCGAGGAAGAGGGCTGGCGCTTAAAGTCCGTGTCGCCCCGCTCGGTGATAGAGACGGTTCGACGGTTGCAATCTTTTTTGCAAGATCGATAGGTAATGCCGCGGCGGTTGGCGAGCGGGGAGCGCCAGCGACGACAGACGCTGGAGTGAAGCGCCAGCCGGTGTAGACGACAATCCGAATCCGCGTTTGCGGCAGCTTATCCGCAAGGGGCGGAGGTGCAAATTAGCGGCTTGAGACACTAAATCCGCGCCCAGAAATGGCGTTGCAAACCCTCAAACCCGACCATCCGGGTCAAAGTCCCCCGCCCATCATCCCGAAGCTTCGTTGTGAGTGTCGCGCCAGCGCACCTTCGGCTCGGACCTGGCTTTATCCGGTCGTCGGACGCCCCCGAAGGACGGCTTGGCAGTCGCGAAGGGACAAGGGGGCAGTTTTGGCGCCCTAGCCATTGAAATGGCTCTGAGCCGCCACTTTTGGTGCCACGCTCTCGCATCCGGGCGCGGTAGCCGAGCGCCTGATGAAGGCGTCGCTCTTGTAGAAGGCGAAGTAGGCACCAAGTCGGGCTTTGGCTTCGCGGACACGTGATTCCATCCCCTGCGTTCCCTACGGCCAACAATCCCGAATTTTGCTTTAGTTGAAACGATTGATATCACTGAGATTGGAGCCATAAAGTCCTATTTTTCGGTTTAAACTGCCGTTCCAGCGTTCGCGATAGATGATTATCGCCTTGACCCGAGGCTAGAACGTGGACTGCGTCGGGCTGCGTCGGTCCGACCTTGATCGGCGAAGCCATCGGCTCAAAGTCGCGGTGCTGTTGGAGTTCGCGATGGTTCTAGCTGGCGCGCCCGCAACGGTGGCTTACTACCTGCAGAACAAGGCCGCACTTGACGCCGCAGGCGCCGTCTCGATCGTCAACGGTGCTGCCCATATTGCGGCTCACCTGGACGAACGCAACGCCGATCCGCTATGACCGACCTCCATCGCCGAAAGGCGCAGAGTCGGATATTGATGTTTGTGCGTCCGTTTCCTCAAAATGGTTCTCCGCGGCTCGATGCTGCGGGAATTCGCCCTTGACTACTTGCCTCTGACCGGCTCCGGATCGTCTCCAAAGACTCAGTGCGATTGGAATCGGATCAAGGCCGATTGCGGCCCACCATGACGCCTCGTCGCCATAGCGATGGAGCTCGCGGTGATGAAGCCGGCAGACCGGAACTGTGTATTCGTCGCTGACCTTGCGGCCGAGCGCCCGCGGCTGAGCGAAGCGAATATGATGCGCCTCGGTCGGGCTTCGGCCGCACACGACGCAAGGCTGGGTGGCGACGAACTTGCAGTGCTCCTTGTCGCGCAGGCGAATGGTCTTGGGAGCGACCCGCCGGCGGCATGCTTGCGCGGTCCTCGAAAGGATGACCGGCGTCGCCGCTTGCGACTCGATCTCCGGGGTCAGGAACGGTGTTCTGGCGTCGCGCGAGGCTTCGTTCGGGGCCTCTGCGGCCTGGTCGCCGACCTCGCTCGACGCGGCGTCCGTCTCCGACATTTCGATGACTGCCACACGATCGCGAAAAGCCGCCTCCAGCAGATCAGCGTCCGCGTCCGTAAGGGTGTTCTTTGTTTTCAAGCGCCTGTGAACCCAATCCGCCGCCTCGTCTGTCGACTGGAGTTGGGCGATTTCGGCCAGCATCTGCTCTCGCAGCGCCGCCGACTGGTCGGCGTCCGAGATGGTAGCGATGGACGGACCGCCTTCTCGTTGCGCCCGGGCGCCGAGTTGGGCCGCCTTTCGCCCTGGCGGTTGGCGCCCGCAGCGGCGCTCCGGCGACGCCGACAGCCCGGCGGTCTCAATGGTTCGCGGCACCGCGACTCTTGGCGCGGCTTCGACCTTCGCATTGAGGTCCGGCGCGTCGAGATCGTCCTCGCCGGCGATGCCGACCAGGGTGAAGAGAGCGTAGCGGCGCGCGTAGGTCAGCGCCGCCCCCATCCGGCGCGGCGACGCCGTTTCGCTGACCGAGACAGACCGGCCATTCGGACGACAGCCATTCGCCCGAGGAATGGGCGAGCGTCGTCGTGAGGCGGATGAGCCCCGCCTCGTTGTCGATCGCCGTCGTCTGGACGGTCGCGATCTCATGGCCGCCGAGCGCCTTGCGCACGATGTCGAGGCCGCTCGAAAGCGCCGCATAGCGGAAGGTCTGATCCTGTTCGCGCGGGTTCGAGGCGCGAATGGTGGCGACCAATGCCTTTTCCGGGTTGGTGAGCTCGGCCTGAGCCTTGGCGAGCGCGGCGGCGATCTGGCCGATGGTTTCGCTAGATCGCTGCATGGCTGTCCTCCTTAGCCAGCAGATCGAAGCTGACCGCGCCTGACTTCGAGCGTTTGGCGCGAACGCCGTGACCGCTCGCCTCCTTGGCGTCCTCCGGCATCAGGGCCTTGAGCTCGGCCTTGGCGCGCTCGTGGTCGAGGAAGGCCGAGCGGGTCGAGCAGAAGAGGGTTGCGAACTCGGCCCACGAGTTGGATTCGCTCATGTCGACGATCCGAACCGCCTCGATCCGCGCCCGCGGCGGCTCGATCCCATAAGGCCGCGGCGTCTCGCCGGTCTGGACGCAGCGCCAGAACCTGCGCTCGGCGGTGACGAAGAAAGTGCTGGTAGAGGGAATCGGCCGGGACCGTCAGTTCGACCCACTTGCCCCCGCCGGTGATGATCGACAGCGCCGCCGACTTTGCGTTGGTCACCCACATGTTGTGCTGCAGCTGGGCCATGTGCTTTTCGATGGCCGCCTCCTCCGAGAACGACCAGGGCAGCATGAATTTGGCCTCGAACACGGCGTCGGGGCCGTTGACGAATCCGTCGAGGGTGGCGGCCAGGTATCGATGGACCGGATGCTGAACCCAGCGTTGGACGTCGGTGACGAGCCCGCCCGGTGTTGCGCTCGTACCAGGTTCGGTTGAGCGCCTCCGTCGCGACGCCGAGCTGGACGACGAGGTTGTCGCGGAAGTCTTCGGGCTCCGCCTCGCCCCGCTTTTCCCTCCATAAGCGGATCAGCGCCGCCTCGTCGCCGCTCATGATGATCCGGGCGTCTGATCCTCCGATGAAACCGCGTCGCTCTCGCCTTGTCGAACGACCCTCCTTAAGGGAAGCCATGAGTTCCTCCTTCGGTTAAGCACCATTCTAAACTGATATCGGCGAGTCTCTTTCGCCTGTTGATACTTGTTTCACGACATGATACTACATCGGTTACGATAATATATCAACTATAAAAACCGGGCTAAGAGCTTATTATGGTGAAGCCTTAAGAGGCTTTTTCCAGTGAAGGAAGTCTGGTTGTTTTGGGCGGCAACTCGGCCGTTGCAACCTGTCGCTGCTTTTCGTTCGGCGTCTTCGCCATAATTAGAAGAAGCAGGTTTAAGCTGATCAGCTATTGGAAGAGCTTCGGTTCGTTGCCTCGCTATGGACGCCCCGCGAGCCGTTGGCTCTGCGTGCGATACGCCAAAGCAAGGCGATCGGCGCGCGACCGAAGGAGGTCCCCATCCGATTGGCCGGTCAGCTCGAGAAGGCGCTCTTCGGTCGCTGCGTTTGGCTCGATCTGGCCGTCGCGGAGGATATGCGCAACCTCAACGCCGCGCTCGACCAGCCGCCGTCCGACCAGCAAGCAGCGATGGCAGGCGAGAGGTTCGTGTTCCGCGCACAGGAGGGCGAGACGAGTTGTTCCCGCCAGCGCTTCAACCCGCGAGAGCCCGTCCAGAAAAAGCGGCTCCTTGGCCATCGCCTCGTAGTCCGGCGGTCCTCCGGCTCCGGGTCGTCCTCCAAGCTCGAGGCCGAGAAAGAGGTATCAACCCGCGACGCCTCGAGGCGCGATTTCAGCGCGTTGCGGTTGAAATGGGCAAAGCGGGATATGGGTCGAGACCGAACGTCGGCGACGGCTTTGATGCCGGCCTGCGCGATCAGCTTCTCGAAAGCGGGCCAGTCGTGGTTGGAATGGCCGACGGTCCAGACTTTGATCATTCCCCAACCTTATTTTCGCATTATATCACGATAGCGACGCGTTGTCTAAGGTAAACGCTTGATTTCACGAGTGGATCAACAATCGGAACCCTGTCGTGCTGGCGAAGCGGAGCGATTGGCCGGTCGGGGCATGCTCGTTGTCTCTGCCCCCTGCCTCACGTGCGCGAAGCTTCCGCCATGGGTGTGTTTGCGCGACCTGGAGTATGGGTCTTCGAAAGACAAGCGCGACTTCAGCCGGCAGCCGGACTGAGGCGGGTCAGCTGCCGATCTCAGGCTCGACGACCCGCGGCCGCGCGGCGGACCTCGTGGACCGGCGCGGCTCGTTGGACCGAAGACGCCGCAAGCTCCCCGAGCTGGTTTTCCCATTCATCGCCGCCTGGAGGGTTGAGGTCTTGCCTTGCTTTGCGCGAGACCTCGGCGAGACCTCGGGATGCGCCTCGGGTCAATCGCCTTGTGGATATGTCGTCCTTGTCGTCCGTCGTCTCTCAAACACAATCCGATTGGCCAACCATGACCCGAAAGCGCTTGAGGTCGAGCTTCGAGCGCTAGAGGCCGCCCTCGAGGGCGAAAGCGAATAAGCGGCCGCGCGGGCTCGAGAGGGGAAACGGCGGGGACCGCTTCGAGGCTTGTCGCCGCAGTGGCCGTCCAACAGGTGTCGGGCTAACCGCCGCTCGCTGGCTCGGTCTCGCGCTCGCGCCGTCCTGGCCCGCCGGTTCGTCTCACTTGGGCGCGACATCGTTCAAGAGGTAGGATCGCGAGGCCGACTTAAAGGAACTGGACTTTAACGTCGCCGGCCTGCTGCAAGGGGCCAAAATCATTCTGCCTCATCGTCAGGAGCGTATGCCCATGGAACTCCGCCGTCGCCGAGAGCACCGCGTCATGAAAACGCACCTTAGGATTGGCCAAATACGTCTCACGCCAGAGCGCTCCTGCGCGCACAGCGATGTTGATGTCGACGGGATGGATTCTGTCGGGGAAGTTGGCCACCAAGTAGTCGAGCCATGAGCGAAGCCCATCGGTGCGACCATTTCGGATTGCCGTGATTTTCCCGATTGCAGCCATGAGCACGATGATCGAGGCTGAGGATAGGAATATCGGGTCGTCGTTCGCTCGTATCCAGTGTCTCAGGGTCGGCTTTGTTGACCCGTGCGGCGGGCTCTTGAACAGGGCGGTGTCGATCAGCCAGGTCGTCACGGGTCATTTCCGCATTTGTTCTGAGCCGCCTCAACGACGAACGCCTCGACGGAGCTTCGGCTTCGCCTGACCTCGAAGAACCCGCCGAATTTGACGACGCTCTTCTGTATTGTCGCGTTGGTTATGATCATTAGAAATCGATCTCGAAGTGATCCGGGCAGGCTAGGAGCACCTGCTTGAACTTGGCGGCGTCCGAGAAGACGGCGGTGGGAGCGGCTTTCCTCTCTTCGACGGATGAGATGACCGCAATCGGCTTGCCATAGTCCGTGATGAGCGTGGGCTCGCCATTGGCAGCGGCTCGAACGAGCCGGGAGAGATGGGCTTTTGCTTCTCGAATGCCAATAGATTTCATTTCGCTCCCCGCCGAGCAGATCGTAGTCGCCGCATCCTTGATGAGCGCCATCTTAGTCCCGCTGTTCACGATGCCGCAGTCGCCAGCCTTCATCGAGATGCTCGAGCGGCTGATAAGCAATGGCGCGCGGACGATCCTTGTTGATTGGGTAAATAAACGAAACTGGCGAGTGTGACCACATTTTCCGCCGCTGCTCAACCAATCGCTGCACCCGTGACCACAATTTTAGAGCCTTTAGAGCCGCGTCTAGGGCGCAGGGACGAAGCCAGTCCCGCGAGTAGCCGGCGTCGCTGTGGTGTGGCTGAACTTCCCCTTGGCGAGGCCCGCGTTTTCGAAGCGCAATTGTCTTTCAGCGCTTCCTCCCCGTGGCCGACCAGCACCGCGCGCGGCGGCGGATGCTTTCGCCCACCGCCGAAACCCACCTGCGTGCGCTTGAACCGCACTCGCCGAACCGTCATCCGCGATCATTCGGCGCCGCGGCCACCGAATGTGGTCACACTAGCGAAAGGATTGTTTTGCGCCATGAGTTTTCGGAACTGAACAATTACGATGTTAGGGCCAAAATACAACACAGCTGCGGCACGTGATAATAATTAAGCCAAATATTTCAATTGGTCAACAGACGCGTAACTCAGTGCGGCTAAAGTCCGATATGGCAAAATATGCTGATTTTGTTAGGCATTGGTCCATCCCCTCCGGCTGGAATTGGCGGGCACGCCGCCCATGCGGCGCGGCGACGCCGTCTCGTTGAACGGACAGACCGGGCATTCCGACGACAGCCACTCGCCCGACGAATGGGCGAGCGTCGTGGTGAGGCGGATGAGCCCCGCCTCGTTGTCGATCGCCGTTGTCTGGACGGTCGCGATCTCATCCCCGCCGAGCGCCTTGCGCACGATGTCGAGTTCCGCTCGAGAGCGCCGCATAGCGGAAGGTCTGATCCTGTTCGCGCGAGTTCGAGGCGCGAATGGTGGCGACCAACGCCTTTTCCGGTTGGTGAGCTCGGCCTGAGCCTTGGCGAGAAACGCCCGAGCGGCGTTCAGCGCAAACGATCTTCAAGATTTCCTTGCGCTTCGATGGCGTCCTGCGCTCGCGTCCCCGCTACGAAACGGCCTTACGTCCTCGTCCTCAGGTCGACGACCCGCTTCGCCTTGCCTTGCGAGCGCTCGACCGCGCCGGGATCGACCACTCGCACTGCAACCGTCACGCCGACGACCGACTTGATGTGGTGGATAAGCTCGTGCGCGCCCATCTCCCGCTCGGCCTGCTCGGTCGCATGCGGGCGCGCCTCGACGACGACCGTGATTGAGTCCATGCGGTCATGGCGGGTCAGCTCGAGTTGGAAGTGCGGCGACAGAGAGTCGCATTGCAGGATCTGCTCCTCGATCTGTGTCGGGAAGACGTTGACGCCGCGCAAGACGATCATGTCGTCCGTCCGCCCGGTGACCTTCTCCATCCGGCGCATCGACCGCGCCGTGCCGGGAAGGAGACGTGTCCGGTCGCGCGTGCGGTAGCGGACGATCGGCATCGCCTCCTTGGTGAGCGAGGTGAAGACGAGCTCGCCCAACTCGCCGTCCGGCAGCGCTTGGCCTGTCTCGGGGTCGATCACCTCCGGATAGAAGTGATCCTCCCAGATGGTCGGGCCGTCCTTGGTCTCGACGCACTCGCACGCGACGCCGGGGCCGATCACTTCGGAAAGGCCGTAGATGTCGACCGCATGCATGTCGAAACTCTGCTCGATCTCGGCGCGCATCGCGTTGGTCCAGGGCTCCGCCCCGAAGATGCCGACTTTGAGAGCGCAGTCGCGCGGATCGAGGTTCTGACGGCCGAACTCGTCGAGGATGGCGAGCATATAGGAGGGCGTCACCATCACGATCTCGGGCCTGAAGTCGTGAATGATCTGCACCTGTCTCTCCGTCATCCCGCCGGAGACGGGAATGACCGCGCAGCCGAGCTTTTCCGCGCCGTAGTGGGCGCCCAGGCCCCCGGTGAACAGACCATAGCCGTAGGCGACGTGGACCTTCATGCCGGGCCTGCCGCCCGCGGCGCGAATCGATCTGGCCATAACGTCCGACCACATGTCGACGTCGGCCCTCGTGTAGGCGACGACGGTCGGCTTGCCGGTCGTCCCGGAGGAGGCGTGGATGCGCGCAATGTTCTCGTGGGGCACGGCGACCATGCCGAACGGATAGCTCTCACGCAGGTCGTCCTTGGTGGTGAAAGGAAACTCCGCCAGGTCGTCCAGACTGCGGCAGTCAGCCGGATCGACGCCAGCGGCGTCCCACTTTCTGCGGTAATGGGGCACATGATCATAGGCGTAGCGGAGCATGTGCTTCAGCCGATCGAGCTGGAGAGCCGCGATTTCGTCGCGCGAGGCGACTTCGATCGGGTCGAGATCGCCTTTCTTCGGCGCAAGGTCGAGCATCGCTTCCTCCATCGACGCCGTCAGAAGAATTTGCCGGGGACGGTGCGGCTGAGGCCGCGGAATTCCGCGATCGCAGTCCCCTTCTCGTCGCGGACGCTGATGTCGTAAATGCCGCTGCGCTCGGCGCGCTGGACCTCGCGAGCGGTCGCGACGAGCCGCGACCCCTCCTGGCCGGCTTCAGATAGCTGATCGAGCAATGCTGCGCCACGCAGCGCTGATTGTGGCTGTTGCAAGCGTAGGCGAAGGCCGTGTCGGCGAGCAGGAAGATGAAACCGCCGTGGCCGATGCCGTGGCCATTCGTCATTGCCCCGGTCACGATCATCGATAGCGAAGCCTCGCCCGGTCTAACCCACTCGAGGCGCATGCCGTGCTCCTTCGCCGCCGTGTCCTCGGCCCACAGGGCCTCGGCGGATTTCGCGGCGATTTCCTCAGGGGTCATGCTCCCGCTTTTGCGGCCTTGAAATTGGCCGGCCGCTTTTCGAAGAAGGCTCGGACGCCTTCCGCATATTCGTCCCCCATGCCCGCGTCGCGCTGAAGATCGCGCTCGAGGTCGAGCTGCGCGTCGAGACCGTTCGCGGACGACGCGGCGAAGGCGCGCTTCATCAGCCCGAGGGCGTGGGTCGGCCCGGCGGCGAGCCGACCCGCGATCTCATGCGCCACGCCCATGAGCTCGCCGTCGTCGACGGCGCGATAAATCATGCCCCAAGCTTCCGCCTGTTCGGCCGCCGATCGGCTCGGCGAGCATCATCAGCGCCCGCGCGCGCGCCTCACCGACGAGACGCGGCAGGAACCACGTGCCGCCCGAGTCGGGGATGAGGCCGATCCGAGCGAAAGCCTGCAGAAACCGCGCCGACCGCGCCGCGAGCACGATGTCGCAGGCAAGCGCGAGATTGGCGCCCGCGCCGGCCGCCACGCCGTTGACCGCGCAGACGGTCGGCTTCGGCAAATTGCGCAGCGACCGAATCAGCGGGTTGTAGCGCTTGTCGAGCGATTCCCCGAGGTCGGGCCGGGCCCCGTCAGGAGCGACGGCGCGGTCGGCGAGATCCTGCCCGGCGCAAAAACCCTTGCCGGCGCCGGTCAAGAGCACGACGCGGCATTGGTCGTCGTCAGGCGCCCGGCGGATCGCCTGTGCGAGGGCGTCGTGCAAGGCGGCGTTGAAGGCGTTGAGCCGGTCGGGCCGGTTGAGGGTGAGCGTCAGCACGCTCTCTTCGAGCTACTCGAGGAGAACTGGTTGCGCCGCAGTGTCCATTTCCGCCGTCATCGGCGTCTTCCTCGCCTCGCCAAGGCGCGTCCAGCGCCTCATCTTGATCGACATTTTGCGCTTGAATAAAGGCGTAGCCACGGCCTAGCGACCGGTCAAGGGAGAAGGCGATGACGGATTTCTGTGCGCGTCACGAAGTTCTGCTGAATCGGGCGACGCAGGCCATCTCCGAGCGAACCTATTTCAGCGCCTATCCGGAATTGGCGTCTCCCAAGGTCTACGGCGAGAACGCCAAGGCCGAGGGCGATGCGGCCTTCGAGGCGCTCCTCGGCAAGCCGTTCGAATTCGACGATCGATTTCCCGCCGAGCGGCTCGTCGGCGCCGAGGCGTCGCCTTACGGCAAACCGATCGAAGTGCGCTATCCGACCGCCTCGGTCGACCGCCTGATCGCGGCCAGCGTCGCGGCGGGGGAAGCCTGGGGGCGCGCCTCGGTCGAAATGCGCGCAGGCGTGCTGCTCGAAACCCTGGCGCGCCTCAACACGCAGAGCTTCCTCATCGCCGACGCGGTGCAGCACACGTCCGGACAGTCATGGAGCATGGCCTTCCAGGCGGGCGGCCCGCACGCGCAGGACCGCGGTCTCGAGGCGGTGGCCTATGCGGTCGCCGAGATGCGCCGCACGCCGCGCGAGACTCGGTGGGAGAAGCCGCAGGGCAAGGGCGAGCCCATCCGCCTGATGAAGCGCTTCCGCATCGTGCCGCGCGGCGTCGCGGTCGAGATCGGCTGCGCGACCTTCCCGACCTGGAACCTTTATCCCGGCCTCTTCGCCAGCCTCGCCACCGGCAACACGGTGATCGTCAAGCCGCATCCGGCGGCGATCCTGCCCGGCGCGATCACGGTCAGGACTCTGCGCGAAGTCCTGAGCGAGGCGGGCTTCGATCCCAACGTCGCGCTGCTCGCCGCGGACGAGCCCTCGGCGCCTATCACGAAGGACCTCGTGCGGCATCCTGCGGTCAGGATCGTCGATTTCACCGGCGGCCCGGCCTTCGGCTCCTGGCTGCGCCAGTCGCTTCCGGACAAGCTCGTCTACACGGAGGAGGCGGGCGTCAACGCGATCGTCATCGACTTCGACGGCGAATTTCCGCGGCATGTGCGACAACATCGCCTTCTCGCTGTCTCTCTACTCCGGCCAGATGTGCACGGCGCCGCAGAACGTCTTTGCGCCGAGGGACGGCGTCGAGACCGACGAGGGCCACAAGAGTTTCGACGAGGTCGCCAACGGGATCGCCGCCGCCGTCGACAGGCTGCTCGGCGATCCGGGCCGCGCCGCGACCGTGCTCGGCGCGATCCAGAGCGACGCCACGCTCGAGCGAGTCGAGGAACGCGGCGACGCTCGGCAGGGTGGTGCGCGCCTCGACCACGACCGAGAACGTCGAGCGAAGCGCGACCCCGCTCATTCTCGCAGTCGAGGCAAAGGATGAGGCGGCCTACCGCGAGGAGCGGTTCGGGCCGATCTCCTTCGTCATCGCAACCCAATCGACCGCCGACTCGCTCGCCCGCGCCGAGTCCTCGATCCGCGAGCGCGGCGCGATCACCGCGGCGCTCTATACGAGGAGCGAGGCGGTCGCCGAGGCCGCCGAGGAGGCTTTCGCCCGCGCCAATGTGGCGCTGTCGATCAACCTCGTCGGCAACATTTTCGTCAACCAATCGTCGGCCTTCTCCGACTACCACGTCACCGGCGGCAATCCGGCCGGAAACGCCACCCTGACCGACGCCGCCTTCGTCGCCAACCGCTTCCGCATCGCGCCGGTCCGGCGGATGAGCGCGTGAGCCTCCCGATGTCCTCCGACGCCTTCATCTGCGACTACGTGCGCACGCCGATCGGCCGCTATGGCGGCGCGCTTGCCCGCGTCCGCGCCGACGACCTCGCCGCGCTCCCGATCCGCGAGCTGCTGCGGCGCCATCCCGGCCTCGCGGAGGCGGTCGAGGAGGTGTTCCTCGGCGCGGCCAATCAGGCGGGCGAGGACAACCGCAATCTCGCCCGCATGGCCCTGCTGCTCGCGGGTCTGCCCGATTCCGTTCCCGGCGCGACCGTCAACCGGCTGTGCGCCTCGGGGATGGAGGCGGTCGCGGCGGCGGCGCGGGCGATCAAGACGGGCGAGATCGAACTCGCGATCGCGGGAGGCTCGGAATCGATGACCCGCGCGCCGCTCGTCATCGGCAAGGCGGAAACGGCCTTCCAGCGCTCGGCCGAGATGTTCGACACGACCATCGGCTGGCGCTTCGTCAACCCCCGGATGAAGGCGCTCTACGGCGTCGATTCGATGCCGGAGACGGCGCAGAACGTCGCCGACGAGCATCAGGTCTCCCGCGAGGACCAGGACGCCTTCGCGCTGCGCTCGCAAGCCCGGACCGCGGCGGCGCAGGCGCGGGGAACGTTCGAAGCCGAAATCGTCGCCGTCGAGATCAAGGACCGCAAGGGCGCGGTTCTCGCGTGTCGAAGGACGAGCATCCGCGCCCCGACACGACTCTCGAGGCGCTGGCGAAGCTGCGCGGCATCGTTCGGCCCGAGGGCAGCGTCACCGCGGGCAACGCCTCGGGGATCAACGATGGCGCGGCGGCGCTGATTCTCGCGTCGGGCAAGGCGGCCGAGGCGCACGGCCTCGAGCCGATCGCCCGCGTGCTCGGCTATGCGACGGCGGGCGTCGCGCCGCGGGTGATGGGCGTCGGACCGATCCCGGCGGTCAGGAAGCTCTGCGAGCGGCTGAAGCTCTCGCCCTCGAGCTTCGACGTCGATCGAGCTCAACGAGGCCTTCGCCTCGCAGGCGCTCGCCTGCCTGCGCGGCCTCGGCCTTGAGGACGACGTCGAGCACGTCAATCCGAACGGAGGCGCGATCGCGCTCGGCCATCCGCTCGGCATGTCGGGCGCGCGCATCGCCGGCGCGGCGGCGCTCGAGCTCAGGCGGCGCGGCGGGCGCTATGCGCTCGCCACGATGTGCGTGGGCGTCGGCCAGGGCGCAGCGATCGCGCTCGAACGAGTCTGACTGCCGGTTGAATTGGTTGGCTTTTGCCGGGCGCGACACGATATTGTCGCATGCGCGCCCATGAACGGCCTCGAGGCGCGAGGGGCCCATGGAGCGGAGGAGAGCGATCGATGACCGGGTCGGATGCCGCGACGCTGCGCAAGGTCACGCTTCACGCCGCGCGCTCGAAAGAGTTCCCGGATGGGTCGATCCGGCACGGCTACGACTTCGTCGCGCCTTTGACGGAGGACGGACGCATCGACCTCGAGGCCTGGAAGGCCCACCGCGGCGAGTGCTTCGCCCACCGCTTCTGGCCGGGCGAGCCGACGATGCAGGGCCGCCTCGTCCATCGCGCCGGCGGCCTCGGCGGCTCGACCTGGGCCTTCGAATGGAAGTCCCCCCGCGTCGCCGACCAGGAAGAGGAAGGCTTCCGCTTCGCCGATCACGCATTCAAGGTCGGCGAATATGTCTCGGTCCGCGACCCCGACGGCGGCCTCCTGACGTTCCGGGTGGTCAGCGTCGGCAAGCCGTGAAGGAGCGGCCCTTTAGCGGCTTAAGCGCCATTTAGCGCAGCTTTAGCGGCGGCGCCTAGAGATTCCAATGGCTTGAGACCCCGTTTAGCGTCGCGCTGCATTTGAACGTTTACACTAATGTTTGTTGTATAATTTTTCGACCTCCTCCCTTCCCCGTCCCCCTCCGTTTCGGGCGCGGATCGGAGCCCGGTAAGGGAGGCCGTAGGCCTCGGCTGGAGTCCTATCGTTTCGCTGGCCCCGCCCACAGGGCATCAGCCCGTCCGATCAGTGAAGCGGCCGGCGCCGCATCGGCGCCGAACCCTGCAGTCTACCGCGCCTGCTGGATCGCCGAAAGGATCCATCGCCCTCCAGGACTTCGGACAAAGGTCCAGAGCTCCACGGCGCTGACGGGCTCGGTGGGGCTGCCTTCAACGATTCGGCCGAAGCTGTCGCGCGTGACGTCGATCATGGAAAAGCGCATTGCGACGGTGGCGTAGTCGCGGCCATGCTCGGTCCACGCCTGGGCGAGATCGCCCTGGAGCAAGCGCACATCCGTCACCTCGTTACGGACGCCGCGGCTGGTCTGCTCAGCGAGTTGCTCGGCGAAGGTGCTCAACATCTCCGGCGTGACCATCGCGCCGAGCGCCTTGACATCATGGCCGCTCCAGGCGGCCTGGATATCCTGAAGCAACTGTTCGAACGCCCGGTAATCAGGCGGTCCGATAGCGATTGGCGCTTGCGCCGCCTGGCCGTCTGCGCCTGCGAAGCCGGTAGGTCCGGCGCGAGCGAACATGCCGGGGCCGGCGCCGGCGAAGATCGGCGAGGGGCCGCGGAATAGCCGAATGAGGAAGCGCGCGAGAAACACCAGCAGCAGGATCTGCAGCAGGAAGCCAAGGAAGCCGCCGAAACCCATCATGCCGCCCCAGAATCCATGACCCAGCAGCAGCCCCAGGAGGCCCGCGCCGACGAGGCCGCCCATGAGGCCGGACGCAAAGCGGGAACCGGTTCCGTAACCATAAGCCGGCGAGCGGTAGCCGTATCCGGGCGATGAAGGGTTGGGGGTGAAGCTCCGCTGCATCGGCTGGGCGCCGTACGGGGCTGTGCGGGTCGAGGGGGGCGCCGACCATGTCATGCCGCCGCGGCTGCCGAAGGATCCGCCGAAGCCGGCGCGAGCGTCGGCGAGCCCCGGCGCGAGCGCCAGCCCCAATGCGGCGATGGCCGCGACCAAGAACGAAACGCGACGCATCGGTCCTCTCTGTGGTGTCAGCATGGCTTGTATATGGGCGCCGGGGGGCGAGGCGGACAGAGGGACCGCCGCAAATCGCCCCGGACCTGAAACACGCCCATCTTGAGGATCGGCTGATTGCCGTAGGCCGCACCGCGCACGGACGCCAGCTGTTCGTGGTCTTCACCATCCGCGCGAGGTTCGGACAGCCGCCCATCCGCCCGGTGAGCGCGCGCTACATGCACGAGGGAGAGGCCCGAAACTATGAAGCGCAAAGTTCCAAGAATGACCACTGACGAGGAGGCCGAAGCCTTCCTTGAGCAGGATTTGTCCGACCTCGATTTTTCGCAGTTCAAGCCGGTCAAGTTCGAGTTTCAGCCGAAAGCGGCGCGGCTGAATATGCGCCTGCCCGTGCCGTTGCTCGACGCGGTGAAGGCCAAGGCCAGCGCGCGAGGCGTTCCCTACACCCGGTTTATCCGCGAGGTTCTGGAACAGGCGACGGCGGGAAAGCCGCACAATCCCAGCCGTTGAATTTTGCCCACCCTTTTGCGCGGCCCGCCGTCCAATCGACGCCGGACTCCCACAGGGTCCCGCCAGGCGCGCAGGCCGGCCACGAGCGCTCCGGTTCGGACGGGTCCGGCGAATACTGCGGCCTTTTGAACGTGTTGTCATAGGGGCGGCGGCGCAGCAGGAAGAAATTGCCGCCCTCGACAAACACAATCTGGTTGCCGCTGTCCCGGCTGGTTTCGCGCCCGAGCTCGATGCCGGTGCGCAGGAACGAAGCCCCCTGAGGAATCCATTCCTCCTCGTATTTCCGGGTTTCGCTATTGAAGGTCCGCACCTTCTGCCAGACGATATGTTCGCCATGCGCCATGACGAATCGACGTCGGAAATGCCGATGATCAGCCTGTCCTGCCCAGCCCTTCGGTTCTCCATGGCGGCGCCTTCCGCTCAGAGCGATCCGGGCAGCGTCGCCGAGAGACCGACATGCTCCGCATGTTCGATCGCCGCCTCGTAGCCGGCGTCGGCATGACGCAGCACCCCTATGCCTGGGTCCCCGTCGAGCACGCGCTTCAGACGGTCTGCCGTTGCCGGGTTCCCGTCCGCAACGACGGTGAGGCCGGCGCTGACGCCGCGTCCGCCAAGACCATGGACCGCCACGAGGTCGGCGCCGGAGGAGCAGTTGAGCAGCGCGTTGAGGATCGGCCAGTCGGCGATCGCGTCCGATCCGTCCTTCATGTTCTCGGTTTCGCGATAGGGCAGCGCCGCCGATCCGGAATCGAGATGGTCGCGCGTGAACGCGATGGGAGCGGAGATCCGTCCGGAGGCGACCGCGTCGTTGACGGCAAGCGCAAGCGTGCTGCGCTCGCCGTAGCCAACCCAGCCGATCCGCGCCAGCAGGCCGGTGAACTGCACATGCTCGCGGGCCTTCGCACATGCTCGCGGGCCTTCGCGATCCAGGACGTGATCGGATGGTTGTGTGAGAACGTCTCAAGGATCATGTCGTCGATCGTATAGAGGTTGTTTTCGAGCAGACGCAGGATCGTCTCCTGCCGCCAGCCTCTGCAGCGCAAGGCAGTTCCTCGGCCGGCCCTGACCTCGAGTCCGCGACGGACCGGTATGGCCATGGCTCAAGCCTCTTCCACGAGGGGGACCCAACCGGGCTCAGCCTTGACCCGCGCGAGCCACGCCGCGATCGCGGGAAAGCGTCCCATGTCGTAACCGCCTTGCGGCGCCATCTCGACATAGGGAAAGACGCCGAGGTCGGCGATCGTATAGCGGCCGCCTACCAGCCATTCCCGCTCTGACAGCCATTGCTCGAGTTTGCCGAGCGCCGGATAGCCGAACTCCTGAAATTCTGCGATGCGGCGGTCCATTTCCGCCGCCTTGCCGATCAGCTGGTAGAATTGGGGCAGCGCCAGCGGGCGCATGAGATCGGCCTGCTCGAAGAAGAGCCAGCTCGCGATTTCGGCCCGCAAGAAGCGGTCATCCGGCAGAAAGGGCGATCCTTCCGCGAGATAGAGCAGAATCGCACTCGACTTGACCAGCGTTCGTCCATCATCGAGTTCGAGGACGGGCACACGCCCGAACCGGCTCTTGGCGCGAAAGGCCGGATCGGCTGTCGCCGCCTTCGCGAGGTCAAGGGTGACACGCTCGAAGGGCAGACCGAGCTGGCGCAAGAGGATGCGCACTTTCCAGGCGTTTCCCGATAGCCTGCTGTCGAACAAACGATACAATCGCGTCACTCCCTTCATAGATATGAACGCATGTCGACGCCCATCGCCTGCTCCACTTCGGGGAAGACGGCGGGATCGAGCGCCCCCTTCCCGACAGGAAATCGCGTCCGATGCGCGATGATGACGGCGACGCGCGCGCCGACCTTCGATTCCGAGATCGACACGACGTCGCCGGTATCCGGGTCGAGCGCCCCAATCATGTCTGGGAAGGTCGCTGCGCGCTTCCCGTCGATGTCCGCCGTCATGAACTCATTGTAGACGCCAAGCGTCGCTTCCCCTTTTGCGCCGCGTACGACCATCCGGCCGAGATCGAATCCGCCGCCGTAGGTCACGTCGTTGACCACAACTTCGCCCTCGATGAGAAGCTCGCCGCCGAGAAAGCCGATCGTCGCGCGGACGCGGTCGCCGCCGCTTGCCGCCAGCATGGCGCGGCCGAGATCGAGCTGCAAGGAGATTGCGCCCTGGGCGCCGTTCGTCCGGATAAATTCGGCCGTGAGCGGGCCTCGCGCCGCATAGATCAATCCGCCGTTGAGGACTGCGGCCTGCCGCAGCATGTTCGACGTGCGCACGATGTCGCCCTCAACGCAAACCACGAATTCATTTGTCTCCGGCCGGGAGCCGCTCACCGCGACTTGTGCGATGGAGAGCTCGGGCCGCGAAGCGAGACCCATGCCGCCCATCTTGACCGTCGGATGGCCCCGGCCGTTCGAGGCGAGATCGACATAATCGAGCCCCAGTGCAGCGCCGACAAGCCAGGCGTTGAAGCCAGGCACGTGGCCGCAGATCACCGCCCTTGGCGGCCGCTCCATCCGTTCGACCAAACGGCGCGCCGCGTTGATGGCGTCGCGCGGCCGGATCGCCGAATTCGCGAAACCGGGCGCTCCGACGGCCGTGGCCGTAATGACGAGATCCTGCGGATCGAGCTCGTCGGTCCCGACCAACCGCAAAGCGCCATAGTCGAGCGCCATGCGTCCCAGATCGCGATTTTTCTCGATCGCATTCCGACCGCTTCCGCCAGCCGAAAGGAACAGGCCGCCGACGACGCCCGCCTCCACGTCGTCCAGGGTCAGCATACGCGCCATCCAACCTCTCCCTACGCGAGCGCGCTCTACGACGGAGCAGACTGACCGAGAAATGTCGCAAAGAGCGAACCCGCTCGGCCAGAGGCCGAATAACTGCCGTTGACGACGAGCTTCACGCCGTCCTCGCCGATCAGCTTGTTGGCGGTGAATGGCCTGATCGGACTTCGGCCTGGTCATCCGTAGCTGACAGTCGCCATCTTCCCGCCAAGCACGCCGCCAGCCGCGTTGATGTCGTCGACCGCCATCTGCGCGGCGATCGCAGCCGATTTCGCTTCGGTCGCCGCATCGCCCAGTTAGCGGGCTCTTGGAAGCCGATCTTGATGTCGGCAAAGACTGGGCTCAGCGCGCCAAGACCCAGCGCGAGCGCTCCCATGAGACCGAGCGCGATCCGGGACGACAGCGATCGAGTTCTTTTGGACATGGCCTTCTCCTCCCTCAAGTTCCACAAACCTTCATCGAGCGGACGGCGCCGAGTAACGGAGCAAGCAAGTCCCGCGCCCGCGCGCTCGCGGCTTCCGGCTGCTTTGCCTTGGTCCAGTCGCTGCGATTGGCCGCCTTGCGCGTCGCGTCGATTTCAAGCTTGGCGATCACTCCGCCCTGCTCCAGCGGATCGGAACTGTCGGTGTGAACGCCCGGAACGACAATCAGATCTTCGTCCGCTCTCATGCGGGTCGCAAACGCCTATTCCACCTGAGTTGCGTCCTAAGGTCTATGTCCGCATCGACGACAGCCACCTGCTTCACGAGATTGACGGCCGCCCAGATCGCGAACATCGCCTTGCGAGCTTCGCCTGGCCGAGGAGAATTCATCGAGACGACGGCATGTAGGCGACCGGCGCCCCTGAGCCCGACTGCGACTTCGGACAGCCCCGGAACGGCTGCCCGGGGCTGATCGTGAGACTCCCCGTTCGGTTCTGCGGATCGGGATCAGGGCGCGGCTCTCCCGCATCAAGGTCGCGGGATCCTCGCCGCGCATGCGTCGGATGTCTCCGAGGCTTCGCCCGGACGGCGCGTAGCCGTAGATGAGATCATGCGCCGAGGTCTGGTCGGTGACGATGTCGGGGATCACGCCGCGCGTCAGAATGGTCTCGTAAACGTCTTCGGCATTGCCGACCAGAGCGACCGATAGCGCCCTCCCCTCATGACTTGCCTCGTCGATGAGGGCCAGCGCCTCTTCGAGATTAACAACGCATTTATCGAGCAATCCGTTCGCAAGGCGCTTCTCGATGCGCTGCGGATCGATTCATCGACCAACAAGAAGCCGCGTGCGCCGCCATACGTCCCGCAAGCGGCTGATCGCCAGCCCATGCTGCCTAGGCCCGCGGTCAGGATGAGCGACCCGCAAGAGAACTGGCGATTTGGCGCTCGCCGGTGCGCGCGAAGATTTCGTAGGTGCCCTGGATGACGCCCTGCGAGCCCATATATTGCCAATCGCCGGCGGTCAGGCCTCCCCAGCAGATCAGCCCCTTCTTTTGCAAGCCATAGAAGTTCTCCGCCTTCGCCCACTGGCCGACCATGTTGCAGTTCGCCATGATCACGATAGGCGCCCGCTCGTGCGTACGGATGAGACCGATCGGCTTGCCGGACTGAACGATCAGCGTCTCGTCCTCACCCATCGTGTGCAGCGTCTCCACAATCTTGTCGTGCGATCGCCAGTCGCGTGTGGCTTTTCCAAGCGCGGCGTAGACGACGAGATTGGTCGGATCCTCACCGACGGCGAGCACGTTTTCGAGCAGGCGCAGCAGCCTTTCCTGTCTCCAGCCGCGACATCGCAGGTTCGAGCCGGAAGGAACGGGAAAGCGTCGCGTCATCGCGAATTACTCGAGCGCGTACTTGGTGATCTCGATGCCGAGGGCGGCTTCGCAGACGGGATAGACCGACGGATCCTTCACCAATGCGCTTAGCGGCAGATGCGCCTTGGGGATATGGAATACCAACCATTCATCGCTCTCCCTGAGCTTCCCGACGCTGACAGGAGGGCCCTCCGAATTGAGCGTGGCGATCACGTCCGGAAACGTGGCGAGGCGACGTCATCGCCGTCCTCGATCGCGAGATCCCGTTCATCGCATGCTGGACGAATCGTGAGCGCCGCAGCGAATTGGTTAAATTCTCCCTGTCCACGGTCAGCATCGGAGTAAGCCACGCTTTTCCGCGTCACTCGGCCAGTTCCACGATATCGCCTAAGTTGCAGAGCAGATCGCGTCCACGACGTCTTCCCCCTCCGGCACAACCGCGATCCCCAGCCGAGCGCCAGCGCGCGCGAAATGCCGCCGAGCGCAGCGTGCGTCCGGACGTACGATGCACGCAGAGGATTGCGACAGCTTGCTATGAAGCCGCCGGACATGTCGGCGGCCTTGCGCAGGATCGGCGAGACTTTGGCGGTCGCGCCCGGACGACAAGCTCGATATAGGAATGGCTGGCGCGGTGTCCGCCAACCGCGGTCTGGATGGTCGCCTCGGGACTGGCCGCCATGCCGATCGAACCCATGTCGCCGGTCGGATGGGCCCGGATATCGCCGACGGCATCCACCACTTTCGTGCCAAGCAGTGCAGACGGAAGCCAGGCATTCAGCGTGCTCGACATGCCGTTCTGCCCGATCATCAGCCCCCACACCGGCGCGCCGAGCGCGTCCTGCAGCATCTGCACAGCCCTTACATAGTCGACGCCAAGCATTTGCCATTCGGTCGTTCCGGCGGGCGCGCCAATCGCCGCGGCGGTTGCGATGAAGGCGTCGTCAGGCGCTTCCTCGATCGTCATTAGCTCCGGTTCGCCGGCGTTGACTGCGGCCGTTCCGAGCATGCGTCCATGGTCCGCCCAGCCTCCCCCGCCGGACGCGAAGGTTGAGCCGCCGCGGATGGCGGCCTCGACATCGTCCATGTTCAGAATTCGACCCATCGTTCTTTTTCTCATCCGGCTCGATCGAGCGCACGCACGGTCTCGAACATCACTGACGCGCCCGCGGCGAGTGCGTCGCGATCCGCCCATTCCTCGGGCGCGTGGCTCTTGCCCGCGCGGCAGGGCGTGAAGATCATGGCTGCGGGGCAGATGCGCGTCATGAAGGCCGCATCGTGTCCGGCGCCGCTTGCGAGTTCCCGAATGGTCAAAGCGAGCCGCTGCGCGGCGTGGCTGAGCTCTGCGCGCAGCCCCGGATCGCAGGCCGCCGGCGGCGCGTCGGAAAGGATCGAGAAGCCCGTTCGCTTCACCAGCGCTTCTCCGGCGTGGTCCGCGCTCTCGCGGTCGATCCGCTCGGCGAAGCGCCTCGTCATTTCGGGTGATGTGGAGCGCGCGTCGATGATGAGCCGGCAGCGGCCAGGCACCACATTGGAGGCCGAGGGCGAAACCTCGAGAACGCCGACTGTCGCCACAAAGTAAGCCCCGCCTTCGGCGGCCAGCGCTTCGGCGGCGCGCCTGACCGAATCCACGGTACGCGCAGCGGCGACCAGGGCGTCGCGTCGGAGACCCATGGGAGTTGTGCCAGCGTGGTCGGCCTCGCCATCGAATACGATCTCAATGCGCCGGATGCCGACGATCGATGTCACGACGCCGACATCGACGCCCTCGGACTCGAGCACAACGCCCTGCTCGATATGCAGTTCAAGGAAGGCGTCGATATCCTCGCGCTTCGCCTGCGCGAGTTTCTCGGGATCGCCGCCGACGCGGCGCAGCGCGGATGCGAGCGGCTCGCCGTTCGGACCCTTGAGCGCAAGCAACTCCGCATCGAGCGCGCCGACCATGCCACGGCTGCCGATACACGAGAGGCCATATTCGCTCGGCTCCTCAGCAAGAAAGTCCACCACTTCGAGGGGATGGCGCAGCGCGATGCCCGCGTCTTTCAGCGAGCGGGCCGTTTCGAGCGCGGCGATGACGCCAGCAATCCCGTCGAACCGGCCCCCCGAAGGAACCGTGTCGGAATGGGAGCCGAGCATGATGGGCTTCAGCCACGGCTCAGCGCCTTCGCGCCGACCGATGAGGTTGCCAGCCGCATCAATTCTGACCTCAAGCCCCGCCTCGCCGAACCGACGCGCCAGCCAGTCACGCCCCTTCAAGAACAGAGCGCTAAAGGATCGACGCGTATAAGGGCTCTCCGGATCCGTGATGGCGGCAAGCGCCATGATGTCGTCCCACAAGCGATCGGCATCAACCGAAAGTTTGGACGACATGCGCAGCGACCCTAGGCCGCGGCACGCGGCCGCACAAAGCGGCCGTTTCCAGGCTCGGCCAGGACGCGGCCATCTGCGGCGACGCATTCGCCCCGCAGCCATGTCTCGGCGACGCGATACGGAAGCTCCACACCCTGATAGGGGCTCCACGACACAAAATTGTTTCCACTGGCCCCGGCATCGTAGCGATAAGGATCGCGCCGAACGAGCACAATGTCTGCGTCGCGCCCGATGGCCAGTGCGCCGTTTACGTGCGCGACGCGGAAAAGCGCCGCCGGATTGTGTGCGAGCAATCGCGCGGCGTGAATGAAGGGCAGCCTGCGCTCGTCGAGTCCTTTCAGGAGCAGGGGATAGAGCGCTTCCAAACCAGGGACGCCCGAGGCGTTCTTCAGCATATTCGGGTCCGTCTTGCGGTCTTCCGACCAGCTCACGTGATCCGTCGATACGATCGTAACGTTTCCTGCGGCGAGATGTCGCCAAAGCGACTCCGATTCCGCTCGCGGCCGGATCGGCGGATTGATCTTGGCCTTCCCTCCGAGCCGCCTGACGTCGGTCTCCTCGTCCAGCGTAAGGTAATGGATGCAGGCCTCCATAGTCGCATCGAATCCTTGCGCGCGATAGGCTGCCATCAGCTCGTAGCCCCGGCCGATCGAGCAATGGACGATATGGACCGGACAGCCTGCGCCGGCGCCAAGCTCGTAGACCTCGGCGATGGCGAGCGCTTCGGTGATCGGAGGCCGCGAGCAGCCATGCGCCGTATAGTCGCTGAGGTTTGCGGCCTCGACCTCCGCCATGAAAGCGCGCACCATTTCGTCGTTTTCGTTGTGAATGCCCGCTACGAGGCCGCGCTGGCCGACCCATTGTCAATGATCCGGTCGGGGAGGATGACGGTTCCGACAAAGACTTTGTCCGCCATGACCCAACTCTCGTCCAACCGACTTCTCTACGCGTTGGCCCAGATTAAAAGGGGACTCGATAGGACCACGACGCTTGGTCGAAGCCCGCCATAGGCAAAAGCGAAACCGACTTAGCGGACAAGCATGTTGGCGCCTGGATTGCAGGCGGCGAGCTTTGCATTTGAATGGTGTAGCCGAAAATCCATGGTGATGGTCCTCGAATGAGGTCAGAGCTCGCCGCACAGGCATTCGACGGCGGGGCGGGCGAAGACCGCGGACAAGTCGCCAACCTCCGCGGCGTCCTCCGCCGGGGTGTTGCCCGAGGCGGGCCCGGGCCACGATGCCCTCGAAATCAAAATCCGATTGTCCGCCGCGGGCGATCTGCGCATTATTCTCGACGACGATCACGACAGCGAAGCGGGACGCGTTTTGATGGCCGCCTTCGTCCGGGACGAGGTGACGCCCGAGCTCATTTCGGCCACCGGCGGAACGATCGCTCGCCGGTTCACCAGCGTGACCTTCGGCGGACCCGATGTGAGAACGGTCGATGTGGAAAATCTCCACGCGGCTCGCATTCCCTACTTCACACGCGGCTCGCATTCCCTACTTCAGATCGCCGTGGCGGGTCTCCCGATGGTCCATTGGTAGCACCCGCATCGCAGGGGCAGCCGCTTCGCCTCCGGCTTGGCGGCGTCCTGAATGGGGAATGAGTAATGGGAGCAGTCATGGCCGCATCGTCTGACGTCTTTTCCCTTCCCAACGGGCTGCGGGTTTTGGTCACGGCCGGGGCATCGGGGATCGGTCGCGCGATCGCCGATCTCCTCATCGCGCGGGGTGCGCGGGTGCACATCTGCGACGTATCCGACGATTTTCTCGCCGAGTTTCATGACGCGCATCCTCACTCGGGCTTAACGAAGGCCGACGTCGCGTCGGAAGCGGACGTGGCGCGACTGTTCAACGACGTGAGGACGTCACTCGGCGGCCTCGACGTTCTCGTCAACAACGCCGGCGTCGCCGGACCGACCGGCGGCGTCGAGGAGATTCGGCCCGAGGACTGGCGGCGCACGATAGACGTCTGCCTGACCGGGCAATTCCTCTGCGCCCATCACGCCGTTCCGATGCTCAAGAGCGCGGGCGGCGGCGCGATCGTCAATCTGTCTTCGGCGGCCGGTCGTTTCGGATACGCATTCCGCACGCCGTATTCAGCAGCCAAATGGGGAGTGATCGGCCTCACACAAAGCCTCGCCAAAGAGCTCGGCCCCGCCAACATCCGGGTGAACGCCATCCTACCGGGCATCGTCGAAGGACCGCGCATGACGGGCGTGATCGAGGCGCGAGCCAGACAGATGAACGTCTCCTACGAGGCGATGGAAAAAACATATCTCGACCGCGTTTCTCTGCGCCGAATGGTGACGGCGGGAGACGTCGCCGCGACTGTCGCCTATCTCCTCTCGCCCGCCGGGCGAAACATTTCCGGGCAGTCGATTGGCGTGGACGGCAATGTCGAGGCCCTGTGACGCATTCGCCGCAGGGCACGAAAACTGATCGGAGGGAGCCGTGAGCAAGGTCGCCGTCATCGGGTCGGGCTTCGTCGGTCGCGCCTGGGCGAACAGTTTCGCCCGCGGCGAACATGAGGTCACGCTCTGGGACCAGGATCCACAGGCTCCGGACTACGGCAGGCGAGGCAATCCGGACTGAGAGAGGCGACCGCTGCAGCCGTCGGTTGCAAGGCCAACGAACCTCGGCGATCCGCACGAATTGGGCGCCATACGACTTCTCCCGTTCCATGCAGGTGAGCATCGTCGGGCGCAGGGGCGCCCCTGCCGCCGGTCCGGTAAGTTCGACAATGCCGCATGATCTGATTCGATTTTGGATATCGATGAACAAGGCGGCGGCGATTTGGTCATAGCGGAGGATGTGTCTGTGAATTTCAGATCTGTCGTAGGCGGAGCGACTCTGGCGTGGATTTGCGCAACACCATCGTATTGTGTCGCTGGGCAATACGAATTCCTCGCAGCGCCACAAATAAACCTGTCTCTAGTATATCGTCTAGATAAACTCACCGGAGATGTAATAGCGTGCCAATTCGCTCACAACCCGGGACGAACCGACGTCGGCCCTGGCGCGTTTGGCGTCACGAGCTGTTATCGCGGCGGAGAAGGGGCAACAAAACAAGATCCGGGAGATTACGGCCTTATCGCCACCCGCCATGAACAAGAGGGTGGAGTCTTTCGAGTTGATTATCGAACCGGCAGCTTGAGCATATGCTACCTATATTTCCAGCGCGAGAAGCAAGGCGATCACGAAGCCATTACGGACCAATACGTAGTATGCACGCCTCAATGGAAATAGTGATGCCCGACTACAAAGAGTTGGGGGGCTCGCCTGGCTTCGAAGGAGTTGGAGCGGATTTGCGGGCGCCGCGACCCTTGATTGCAGGGCTCGATCCGGTCATCCAGGCAGTCGCGCCCGAAAAGTTCGCGCTTCGGGCGAGGTCAGACTAATGGACGTCAAGAACTGGCCCTTTTGGGGGCGGGCTGCGAAGCCTTCAATTTGCTGGCGCACGGGGCTAGGCGAGAATATCGGCCAGTCACCCGACAAATTGCTCCGGTTACGCCCCACACTGCCGAACGGTCGCGACAACATGGATCTGCGCCACGCGGTTCGCCGAGAGGACAGCGAAGTTCACCGAAAGGTGTTTGAAGCGGAATGCGCAGCCGGGGCGTCCGGTCGTTCAGCAGACGGTCACTTCCGTGCTAGGGTCCGAGGCGGGCTCCAGAAGCGTACTCGCAAGGCGAGACGGGGTCGCGTTGTTTGCGCCTGGATGTCACCGTCGAAGACTTTGCGAAGAGTGGGCGCCATGTTCGAAAATACGCCTTTGGCTCGACGGCAATGGACCGGGCTCGATGACGAGCACCTGGCCAGCATCGGATTTGTCAACTTCGGCTGGAACGCGCTCGAAAGGAAATTCGCCTCCCTGGTCTGGGTCACGGCTGGCTGGTCGCAGGAGGTCGGCGAACTGGTCGTTGCCGGCATGGGAAACGTCTCGCTCGTCGTGCTCTTCACCAATCTTCTAAGGCAGGAACTGAAGAGAAGAGATGATCGTCTTCTCTGGGAGCAGGGCTTTGAAACCGGGCTTCTGTTCGATGCGATCCGCGACGCGCGCAACGACGTAGTCCATGCGTTTTTCGATTGCGATCCGACGACGGGAGCGGAAGGGTATTTCAAGGGATCGCCGAGGAAATGCACGAATGGGCAGGCGGAGCTCAGGATGGTCGGCATGGCGATGAGCGATGTCGACGAACTCTGTTGCGCGATCTCGGATTGCTTCGAGTTCGATCGACGATCTGATTTTGAAAATCTGGTTCCGGCGCCGGGTTCTGCGGGCCAGCCGGCGGGCGACAGCGCGTTCTTACGACAGGCAGTGCACGGCTGGCAGGACCCGCCTTTCGACGTCCGCCGGCTCAAGGACTATCCGAAGAAGCATTCCCGGCAAGCGGGGCCGCGCCAAAGCGGTCGACCTGAGCGTCCGTCGGCGCTGGAAGGACTCGGGAACGCGGCGGCCGGCTTCGAGAGGCTTTCGGTCGCCGAGGTCTCGGACGCTCTTTCCGCCCCGCTCGCGAAGGACCATTAGGCGAAGCAAGCCTCTGGGCCAGCTCAGAGGGTCATCTGGGTCTGCGTCACGAGCGCGATCAGCCTGCCGTGCTCGGTCTCGACCCGCGTCTGCCAGACCTCGGGTTCTCCGGCCGCGATGGACGGTAGCGCAGCGGCCGACGAGCGTCGAGCCGGACGGCGCCCCCGCGACGAACTTCGTCTCGCTCTCGAGCGTCGTCGTTCCCTTTGCGCCCTCCGACAGAGAGACGAAGGCCGCCGCGCCGCCG